>NZ_GL831106.1 GCF_000188255.1 Actinobacillus ureae ATCC 25976 | reverse complement strand
CCCACTTTTTACCAACCTTTTTGTCTACTATGCCTTAAATATAAAAAGACTTATTTCAAGCGAACGATTTAGACATAATTTCCTACGTTTTTTTCATTAAAAATATTAATAATGTGGTCTAATTTCAATTATGAAAATTAATAACACAATGAAATTGTATATTAATTAACCCAAAGTGGTATGCAGATTAATCATTATCGTATTGATACATTAAGGAGCATTTTATGAAGAAAATATTTTTATCGAAAGCACTCATTGCTATTGCAGCGTGTTCAGTCTTTTTCTCTGCTACTGCAGCAAATGCCGAAGTGGGTAAGTGGAGAAAAACAGGCTACCACTTTTTAGGATTATATCAATATTGCATATCCTTATCACTGTACATGGGTACGCCCGTAATTATTTTTAATTTAGGGGCTGTAGTAGATTAGCAAGAATGCTATACTACAAAAATGAAGATAACCCATTGTAAATTAAAGAAATCTATACAAAGAAGATTGCTTGAATTTTTTGTTGCAGAAATGACAGC
>NZ_GL831105.1 GCF_000188255.1 Actinobacillus ureae ATCC 25976 | reverse complement strand
CCCCTAATTTTATATTTGATACTTGGTTTTATCACCAATATCAAAATGTAACGGCATTCGCCATTTTTGAATACTTAATATAAGCAACAATAGACCACAAACAATACTGAATAGTTGTAATAATATATTTTGCTCAAAAACGATCGATAACCAAAGTACTGCCATTAAAATAGGCTGAAAATTTAAGCCGAATACTCTAAAGCAAAAATACTCTTTGTAACTTAAGCCGCCGATGGTAAATAACATTGCACCCAATGCCATCAACGGTAGGTTGAAAATATAGCACAATAATCCAATCCATACCGCAAATTGAAACAGAAAACGGAAAGTTTTTAAATAGAGATGTAAAGAGGAAGCAAGCAGCACACCGGCAATCAGTAAGCCTTTTTGTGCCAATTGCAAATGATAAGGTAATAGCAGCAACATTATTGTCGCAATCACAAAACCTGTTCGATATAGAATTACCGTTAAATAATCCCAAAAATCCATAGGTGATTGAATATGAGGATCAGCCATTTTTACTCCTTTTATAAATAACAAGCGGTCAATTTT
>NZ_GL831104.1 GCF_000188255.1 Actinobacillus ureae ATCC 25976 | reverse complement strand
TTTATGCTACGTTTTAAACCCCAATAGGCGCTTCTTAATCGCTTGTGTTTAAACCGTTTGGCATTATGTTCTGAACGTTCATTAAAGTAAGTTTTATACTCATTCAACCATTGAAGTAATGCATGATTAAACGTCTCTTTTGTATGAGATTTAAGTGAATAGTACAGCTCCAATAACGCTTTCCCAGCCGGAGATTTGGGTGATTTCGTTAAATAAAATATCCCTCTCCCAACTTGATGAAAATGACACATCTAAGTTGGAATATCAGGATAAGCATTGAGTAATCCTCTCCTTCCATCGCAGGTAATCGATTGAATCTTAATGCCTTTTTCCATTAATTCTGATATGGCTTCGAAATAATACTGATTTTTCTCAACGGGAATAAAACGAAAGTAGACCGGTTTGGCAGAGAGTGTATCTACTAAAACCAATACGGCAAAACGCTGTTTAAAATGTGTGGTATCCATCACGATGTTAATGGTTTCGGGTAAAGGTTTTTGCTCAGCTTTTATGGATTTTTTGAAGATGCCTTCTGATAGTTCTTTCAGAACATTGATATTCAAT
>NZ_GL831103.1 GCF_000188255.1 Actinobacillus ureae ATCC 25976 | reverse complement strand
GGAACATACTGATAAAGCAAGCAAGGTGCAGCTCAATTTAAACAAGCGCCATTACCTTTTACAGGTCAAAAGCGGATATTTTTATCTCATTTTAAACAAATTTTAAATGAGAATATTGAAGGTGATGGCGAAGGCTGGACGATTGTTGATGTGTTTGGTGGTTCAGGTTTGCTTTCACATACTGCAAAGCGTAAAAAGCCATTGGCACGAGTGATTTACAATGACTTTGACGGTTATGCTGAAAGGCTAAAACATATCAAAAACGCCAATAAACTGCGCCAAGAGATATTCAAAATTGTTGATGGAATTATACCAAAAAAACAAGCGGTTAAGTAAAGAAATTAAAGCTAAAATCATCAATAAAATCAATGAATTTCAAGGGTTTAAGGATTTAAAATGCCTGAGTTCTTGGTTGTTATTTAGTGGCGAACAAGTTGCGACTTTAGATGAGCTATTTACCCACGATTTTTGGCATTCTGTACGTCAAACGGATTACCCAGAGGTACGGGCTATCTTGATGGTTTAGAGGTAATTTGTGAGTCGTTTCACACCTTATTACCTAGATTTGGCAATGATTCAAAGGTGTTATTTGTGTTAGA
>NZ_GL831102.1 GCF_000188255.1 Actinobacillus ureae ATCC 25976 | reverse complement strand
GATTTCTTGTGAATTAAGTCGCTTGGATGCAACAAAATTATAATGGCAATCAAGACATTTATAGCGTTGAACACCATTAATTTTGCCATATTTTTTGAGGTTAAAAGATGAGCAAGAAATGCAATTTTTTAGTCATTTTTATAAAGCCTTATAGTACAAGGTTTTAACCCACTTTGTAGACTCAATTTTGTCCACTATCCCCAAAATTGTGATTGAATCCACCGTGAGATTTTGTAGGCTATGCTTCAAAAAAAGGAGCTGATATGTGGAATCTATTTCAACAACCGGTCGAAAAAGAGTCGTTTGAATCTTGGGGTAAAATGTGTGATGATATTGCGAAAGTCACATTATTGGCGTTGCCGGTAATCTTATATAGCAAAGAAGGGTTAGACTTTCGTTTAATCAATATTGTATTGCTACTATGTGCTACCTATCTATTTTTACTAGGCAGCAGAATTTGTCGTAAGAAATCATTTAAGGGGAAAAAAATATGAGTTTAACTATCGCCTTAGCCGTATTTACATTAGTTGCCTTAGCATTTGTGTTTTGGCTAAATTATGCAGCAAAACACTCATAAGAATATAAAAAGCCGTAACCTATGATT
>NZ_GL831101.1 GCF_000188255.1 Actinobacillus ureae ATCC 25976 | reverse complement strand
CGAAGCATTAGCAGGCGAAATCGCAGCGCAAATCGGTGCGGACAAAGCGAAAGCGGAACGTGCGGGCCTACTTTCTAAATGCGACTTGATGACCAATATGGTGTTTGAGTTTACCGACACGCAAGGCGTAATGGGTATGCACTATGCTCGTCATGACGGCGAAGATGAAGAAGTTGCGGTAGCGTTAAACGAGCAATATATGCCACGTTTTGCAGGTGATGAATTACCGAAATCATTAGTTGCTTGTTCAGTGGCATTGGCGGACAAATTCGACACACTCACCGGGATTTTCGGTATCGGTCAAGCTCCGAAAGGCAGTGCCGATCCATTCGCTCTACGTCGTGCAGCATTAGGTTCGCTCCGTATTATCGTGGAGAAAAATTTACCGCTTGATTTAGAAGATTTAGTGCGTAAATCGGCTGCATTATTCGGTGATAAATTGATCAATGCAAATGTAGTTGAAGACGTAGTGGGCTTTATGCTCGGTCGTTTCCGTGCGTGGTATCAAGATGAAGGTATCGCAGTGGACGTTATCCAAGCGGTATTAGCACGTCGTCCAACTCGTCCAGCAGATTTTGACGCACGTGTGCGTGCGGTGTCGCATTTCCGTACCCTTGATTCT
>NZ_GL831100.1 GCF_000188255.1 Actinobacillus ureae ATCC 25976 | reverse complement strand
GTATCCCAAAAATTTCAAGAAAATGACCACTTGCTCTCCATTCAATATTGGCTACAATAGCTTAATTTTCATTCTTACTCGAGAACATTATGACTAAATCAATTTGCATTATTACAGGTAGTACATTAGGCGGTGCGGAATACGTTGCCGATCACCTCGAAAGCTGTTTAAAAGCGCAAGATTTTGAAGTGGAATTATTCAACCAAGCAACCTTGGAGGATATTCAGCAGCAAGCGCATTTAATTGTGGTGACTTCAACCCATGGCGCAGGCGAATTGCCGGATAACATCAAACCGTTATTTGACGAACTGGCGGCAAGCGATTTAGATCTTAGCGGTATGAAGTTCGGTGTGGTCGGTTTAGGCAGCACTGATTATGATACATTCTGCCATTCGGTGGATATCGTTGAAAACAGCCTGACCGCAAAAGGTGCGAAACGGGTATGTGAGTCGGTTCGCATTGATGTGGCAAACAATTTTGACCACGACGGCACCGCAGAAGAATGGCTGCCAAGTTTTGTTGAGCAGTTATAACGGGCATAGTAGACAAAAAGGTTGGTGTTTTGCAAAACTATGCCTCTATTGGACAAAAGAGTTGGTAATAATTATTTTTAGATCATCATTACTGATCTA
>NZ_GL831099.1 GCF_000188255.1 Actinobacillus ureae ATCC 25976 | reverse complement strand
TAATTTTCCAATTTTTAGCTTCACAAACTTGTCTTAATCTTTCTGATATACACATTTGAGCGTTCCAATTTCAATTTAAATTGACAAATACCGCAAATAAGCGTATATTTGGCGTTGATTAAGTGATATTTTATCACGTTTGAGTATAAATTGAATGCCCTAGATTGAATATCCTGTAAACAAGTTTTTAGACAATTTCAAGACTTTGAGATAACAAAAAGAAAGTACAACTATGGCACAACACCACCTCCTATCAAGCAAAGCCCGCACGCTTTCGCCTATCAAGATGGTACAGCTATCTGATACCGAAGTGCGGGCATTGCTATGCCAAATTCGGTGGGGAAGTGAGGAAAATGTCGTTTGTCCGAAGTGCGGTGTGCAGCATATTGCTTATCGCATTGCCAGTCGCAATCAATGGCGGTGTAAACATTGCAATCATACCTTTAGTGTCACATCAGGCACAATTTTTGCTAATCGTAAGCTACCGATTCAGACTTACCTTTATGCCATTGCCTTATTCGTTAATGCAGCTAAAGGCTTGTCTGCTTGCCAACTCTCGCGTGATTTAAACGTACAATACAAGACGGCTTTTACGCTTGCTCACAAAATCCGTGAAAGCCTACAAATTCAGAAACAGTTATTTCCGCTTTCGGGTGAAATTCATATCGACGGCACTTATGTT
>NZ_GL831098.1 GCF_000188255.1 Actinobacillus ureae ATCC 25976 | reverse complement strand
TATAAACGCATTGCGGTGACATCGGGCTATCACATCACTATCACGCTCACCGAAAATGCCCCAGCGGATTTAAGCGTAAACAGTGAGTCCTATTTTGTTATTACTAAAATCAAAGGGTTATAAATATGACAAATTATCAAGGGCAGTATGTTTTTAAAAAATCAGATAAAACGATGTTGATGTGGACAGAAGAAGGTGAACTTAGCCCCGACTTTACGACAATTTCCCCACCGACAGCTGACCACGAATGGCAAAATAATGAATGGGTATTGCCCAAAGTGGTTTATTTAGCACAATTAGCAGAGGCAAAAAGCTATTTATTACACCAATTAACTGACAAGGCAGACCGATTTAAAGCCCAAATTCTCGTAGGCTACTCACAAGCAGAAATCGACAGTTTTTACCGACAAGAGCGTGAGGCAAGAGAATGGAAAGTCAATAATCAAGCGAAAACACCGATGTTGAGCCAAATTGTTGAAAGTCGCCCTGAAATCCCAAGCCTTGCGGTATTGGTTGAAAAGATTATCGAAAAAGCTGATACCTTTTCGGCGGTGATGGGTGGCATTATAGGTAAAAAACAAGCCATCGAAACCCAAATCGAGCTTGCAAAAAACAACGAAGAATTGACCGCTTGCGAACAGGAGATTGAGCAATGGCAACTAGCGAATCACTAAACAAATGGGGTTATCACGTCTTAATAGCCCT
>NZ_GL831097.1 GCF_000188255.1 Actinobacillus ureae ATCC 25976 | reverse complement strand
CACACTAAACTTTCCCTAAAAAAGCTACTGTTATCGGTTTATTATTTTACTATCAATAGTAAAGGGATTTCTGCTCTTAACTTATCTCGTCATATTGGCGTGCAATATAAAACGTCATGGGCATTACTACATAAATTTCGTGAAGCAGTCGAAAAAACGCAAGATTACACACCACTCACAGGCATTATTCATATTGATGGTTGTTATGTGAATAACTACCTTTGCCCAAAGAATTTTAAACACCGCCGAATTGATAGACGCAAGAAATGCCATCAACGTAAAGATAAATCCTGCGTTGTGGTTTTCCGCCAACAAGCCGCAAATCAGGAAATAATAAACGGAGCCGACCGCACTCTCGTTGCATTAGTTAAAGAGGAAAATGCTGATGATATGCTTGCTTTAACACATCGCTTAGTCACACCAAAATCTACAATTTGTGCTGATGAAAACCCTGCTTATGATGGTTTGGCGTTTCACTATGACTTATGGCGCGTAAATCATTCCCAAGAATATTGTTCGATTGACGGCATCACCAATAACCTAGCTGAATCCTTCTTTGCCCGATTTAGAAGAATGATTATGGGCGTTTATCATAAGATGGGAAATAACTATATGATGCACTACGCCAATGAAGCCGCATGGCGTGAGGATTTTCGTTACCAGTCGGACAAAGATAAATTCGACAACATATTAAAACGCTGTTTGAAAACCAGACCTTCGCGAGATTTAACAGGTTACTGGCAAGGAAATAAGAAACCTACGGCAAGATTCGGATTGGAAAGTTTGTGTCTTG
>NZ_GL831096.1 GCF_000188255.1 Actinobacillus ureae ATCC 25976 | reverse complement strand
AATCGTACCTAATAGGCTATCTAGCAAGGCATCATCAATCGGGCGGTCATTGTATTGCAATTCCGCTTGGGCAATGCCTTCATCAATCAAGTCTGCCGTGCGTTGTACTACTTCAAATTGGCTGATATGGGTGCTGGTTGGGTAAGCAGCCAAGCGGTTGCCCCATAAGCGATAACCTGTACCGTAGCTGTTAAATACGGTAGTAATACCACGGGAGTTAAGCTGGTTTGTTTCACTTTGCACGTCGTTCACACGCGCAGTCAACTTAACCTCTACACCTTGCACACCTTTGAGTTCACGGTTCGAGGTAGAGTACCAATAGCCGTGCTCTACATCAGTTTTCATACGCAAGCCAGCAGGTGTGTAGCAAGGCTTTTTAACGTACCACGTTCACCAATAACGTGTGGGTAAAAGAGATGCATACGGTCAGAACTGGTGTAAAAGTTAATGGTACCATTACTGCCACGCCCAGCCACTGCTTGTGAAAGTGTGGTACCTTTCGGTGCATTGATATAAGCAATCGCATTGAGCTTATCCGCAAGGGTGGCAAGCGATGTCATTACGCCTGCTTGTTGGTCAAATTAAGGGCAAATCACAATTTTGGCATCAGCCCAAAATTCGATAAAGCCCATTTTGAGCAACTCAAAGCCAGTGCGCTTACCTGTGGCTGATTCAATACCGCCTCGCACATCACTCTCTGTTACTTTAGTTGGATCAGTATAAACATAGGTTGCTTTAAGTTCTGTTTGTGCGCGCATAAAGGTGATTTCACCGGTTAATAAATTAGCGGTGTAATCTTTACCAGCACTTAATACAGTTGCACCTGATTTAATGGTTAACTCAATTAAGCCTGCTTTCTGAGTTTGTGCAATAAGCGTGTTAGCATTTTGTGTTAATACTTCATCTGTTACCGTAGTCCGATGTTTTTTAGGGTCTAACACGTTAATTACATATACTGTACCTGCTTCATATCGCTTAATAATATCTAGTGCATCACAAATGGTAT
>NZ_GL831095.1 GCF_000188255.1 Actinobacillus ureae ATCC 25976 | reverse complement strand
TTTGGGCTTCTTATTCTTTAATGCTCATCAAGCTCAATCAACTTTTCCCACCATTTTTTAGTAAAAAGGTAAAAAATTTTTACTTCTTAAGATTTCGTTAAGATCTGTTTGGTTTAATACACACATCGATAAGGCACGCACTTCACATTTGTGTTTTATTTAACGACTGTTTATTTTTTAATTTTTTATTTCCTTGATTTTTATCTTAGTTATTTAACGACTTTTACTCGGAGCAAATTTATGAAAAAACTTTTAGCTTTAACTGCAATTTTCGCAATCTCTTTACCGGCAATGACTGGATTTGAAAACCCAACCTCAGCGAATGACGATGGCTTTAAATCTAACCGCACAAACGTTCAAGCTGCAGCAATCAAGAACGTAGCACAAGCAAAGAAAGCAGGTGATAACGCACATTTTTCAATGACTGGAAACATTATCAATTGCTACGATAACGATGATTGTACCTTCAAAGATTCAACCGGTTCTGTACATATTGATGTTGAAGACGGTGCATGGCAAGGCAAAACAGTAAATGCAAATAACCGTGTGCGTATTTCAGGCAAAGTTGACCTTGATGACGGCTGAGTGACTTTAGATGTAAATAACATCACTGTTTTAATATAATCTAATAACCATAAACAATAAAAATTTAATTAGGAATTTTCGATGAAAAAAGTATTAGTTTTAACGACGCTTCTCTCTTTATCTGCAACTTCAGTGGCAAATTTTGAAGGCCCTGCCGCACAGCAAGGCGGTTTTAGCGGTGAAGGAACAAAAACACCTCCGACTTCCGTTGCACAAGCACTCGAAGCGTGGGACGATGCACCGGTAAAATTAACCGGCTATATCACCAAGCAAATCGATCACGATGAGTTCTATTTTAAAGATGCTAGCGGTGAAATTAAGATCGAAGTGGAAGATCACGCTTGGAACGGACAAAATGTCACCCGGAAAGACAAAATTACCATTGAAGGTAAAGTAGATAAAAATGACTGGGGTAAATCCAGCATTGATGTATATAGCATTAAAAAATAAGGGGCTGTAGT
>NZ_GL831094.1 GCF_000188255.1 Actinobacillus ureae ATCC 25976 | reverse complement strand
TGTTGGATGGTTAGTCCAACTTTTGGGGGGCAGATCATTGCATAGCTTCAATTGCCATAGGCACATCACCATGTCCCGTAATCAAAATCACGGGCAGCTGCTTATCTTTAGCATGAATTTGTTCCAGTAATTGCCAGCCAGGCATTTGTGGCATATAAATATCACTAACCACAATACCTTGCCAATCTTCACTAATCTGTTCTAGCGCTGTAACTGGATTATTGACCGCAATAGTGCGATAGCTTTCTAGTTCTAACAATGATTGATAGGCTTGCAGTACATCTTGATCATCATCAATTAATAAAACGGTGTAGTTATGACTCATATTCTGTTCCTAATAAATGTGGCTCATCAGCTGGAAATTCTAAAATAATTACCGCACTTTTATGTAAGCTTGAAGCAATATAAAGATTGCCATTAAATTGCTGCATAATGCGCTGACAAATCGTTAAACCTAGACCTAGACCGACTTCTTTGTTGCTATAGAAAGGTTGTAATAATTTATCCGCACTTTCAAGCGGCCAGCCCTCACCGTTATCTTCAATACGCGCATAAATTTTATGTTGCTGTGCATAAAGTTGAATCTGAATATGCGCTTGTGTTTTGCAGGCTTCCAGAGCATTACTCAATAAATTAACAAAAATCTGCTCTAATAAAATAGCATTACCTTTCACAACATTTTCACCTTCAATGGAGAGCTGTGTCTGCATGGGTTGATGACGTAACGCTAATAACTCCCATGCTGTATTAATCGCTTGTGTGAGTGAAACCGGTTGTAAAGGATCTTGCAATGTATGGCGTTTAGTAAATTGGCGTAATCCTTTCACTATATGTGCAGTTCGTTCTACCAGTTTATTGATATTCTCGGCATAGGTTTCTGCTTGTGATAGATTTCCTGTTTGTAAGCTTTTCTTTAAACTGAATAAATAAATAGCTATCGCATTCAAAGGCTGATTAATTTCATGAGCCAAGCTGCTCATAGTTTGTCCAACTACCGCTACTTTGGCTGTTTGAATCAACTCATTTTGTGTATCTCGAAGATCTTGTTCGATGATACGTCGTTCTTTAATCATATCCGTATGATGTTTCAATAATTGATGGGGCTGTAGT
>NZ_GL831093.1 GCF_000188255.1 Actinobacillus ureae ATCC 25976 | reverse complement strand
AATAACCACGGGGTTTTTGCTTTTTTGTATTTTACGGTTTATCTGCCCATGGGGCTTTGCTACTTCGGGTTTCCTTACATTTCTTCTTTATTCTTTCCTACTTCCTTTTATTCTTTATAAATACTCTTATGAGTTATCCAGATAAAATCAGGTGATGTGAAGCTTACAAAAATTCGACAAATTTAACCGCTTGTCAGAGTGAAATAATAAATTTAGTCATCATCTTTGATAAGGATCAGTGAGAGATTGCAGTTGCTTTTTCTAATTACCTTACTGTTGCACGTTGCAATATGAAATAGGGCTGATAATATGTAAATTATTCAAAAAATAATTTATAGCACAACATCAGGGTATTTCATGCAAAAATTTTTCTCTTTATCAGCACTTGCGTTGTTACTTTTCTCTAATTCGGCACTCGCTGCACCTAAAACATTTACTTATTGTATTGAATCTTCGCCTACTTTTTTAAACCCGCAAATCGGCACAGACGGTGCGACATTAGATGTGGCACAAGCACTATATAATCGTCTGATTGATTTTGAACTGGGGACGATAAATCTTATTCCGTCATTAGCTGAAAAATGGGATATTTCTGCGGATGGTAAAATCTATACCTTTTATTTACGTAAAGGGGTGAAATTTCATAAGAATAAAGAATTTACGCCATCTCGCAATTTCAATGCTGATGACGTGCTATTCGTGTTTAATCGTCAGTTAAATAAATATAACTATTTCCACAATGTATCGGGTGGCAACTAAGGTATGGATATGCCGAATATCATTGAAAAAGTCGAGAAAGTGGATACTTATGTGGTGAAATTTCACCTAAAAGTACCAAACGCTCCGTTTTTAGCTAATCTCGCGATGGATTTCGCTTCAATATTCTCTTCGGAATATGCGGATCAAATGTTAAAAGCCGGTACGCTGGAAAAAGTGGATACTGCACCGATTGGTACCGAGCCGTTTGAGTTTGCTGGTTTGCAAAAAGACGCTTATGTACGTTTTAAAGCATTTGATGATTATTGGCAGGGTAGAGCGAAATTAGACCGATTGGTGTTTAGTGTTACGCCTGATGCTACGGTTTGTTATGCTAAATTGCAGAAAAATGAATGTCAGGCAATACCTTATCCGAATCCGGCTGATATTGCTCAGATGAAAGCGGATACTAATTTGGTATTGGAAAAATCAGGGCTGAATATCGGCTATATTACTTTTAATTTGGGG
>NZ_GL831092.1 GCF_000188255.1 Actinobacillus ureae ATCC 25976 | reverse complement strand
GGGGGTACAACCTGATAACATCCTTTACACATTACCCCAAATACATCGTTTACATTTTTCTTTAAACTGATTGCCAAAATCTGTAACGGAGAATGGCAATGCCTTGGAAAGAGACGAATGTAATGGAACAACGAGTGATGTTCATCAACGCGTGGTTGTCCCGACGTTATACTAAAATTCAACTGTGTGAGCAGTTTAATATCAGCCGACTACTGCTGATAAATGGATTAAACGCCACGAGCAGGTGGGCTTTGACGGTTTGAGAGAGCTTTCTCGTAAACCACTCCACAGCCCGAATGCCACTCCACAATAGATTGTTGAGTGGCTCATTGCCGAGCGGCTTAAACGCCCTGATTAGGGGGCGAAAAAGTTGCTCGACTACTTTGCTTTAACTTATCCATCCGTCAAACGACCGGCGGATAGTACCGGCGATTTAATTTTGGCTCGTACTGGCTTGGTTGAGCCTCGCAAGCGTAAACGCAGAACTTCTGCTGATACCATGCCTTTCGGTAATTGCCTTGAAGCCAATGCCGTTTGGTGTACCGATTTCAAAGGCGAGTTTGCACTCGGCAACAAACAGCTTTGTTACCCGCTCACCGTAACGGATTTATTTAGCCATCACTTGTTTGCCTGCGAAAGCTTTTCCAGTACCAGGGCTTGCAATGTGTTTACCGTTTTCGACCGCTTGTTTAGTGAGTTTGGACTGCCGTGGTCAATCCGTTCTGATAACGGCACACCTTTTGCTTCAATGGCATTAGGTGGTATTAGTCGGCTCTCTAAATGGTGGATTGACCTCGGTATTCGTCCGCAACGAATTAAGCCCTCGCATCCTGAACAAAACGGGCAACACGAGCGAATGCATCGTAGCCTGAAAGCTTTCTTGCTTAAACGCCCAAACAGCGTGAAGCAGACATTAAGTGAACAACAAGCCGTTTTTGACGATTTTCGCCAAGAATACAACAACATCCGTTCACACGAAGGACTCAATCGCCAATGTCCTGCCAAGCTTTACCAACCGTCTAAGCAGCAGTACGCCGGCAAGATTGAGCCTTATGAATATGAAGCTCATCAAATCCTTCGCCAAGTGAAACAAAGCGGCGAAATTAAGTGGCAAGGTAAAACTTATTACCTTAGCCAAGTGTTAGCCAAAGAACCGATTGCTTTTGAGCCTTATGCAGACGGTATTTGGCGGATTTATTACCGATTTTTGCTCTTGGGTGAGTTTCACGAACGAGAACAAAAAATCGTGTCATTGACTCAATGGCACTCAAACGCGATGTAAACGATCTCCTTAGGGAGAAATGTAAATGATGTTTGTGTTTTACA
>NZ_GL831091.1 GCF_000188255.1 Actinobacillus ureae ATCC 25976 | reverse complement strand
AACCTTTATCTACTAGATTGCCGAATTGCGAAAAATGTTTTGAGGTTTGGCACAGGGTAATTTCATTGGTTGCGCCAATCGGTGCTGTGCCAACCAAACCAATAATCGCCCCGTCAATTTGACGGATAGCGACTGTACCACCGTTAATACGTTCGGTTTCCGAACCGTGGTGAAAGGCTACTGCCATATTATTCTCCTTGTTTGGTTTTCAACCGTGTATCTAACGGTTGCGTGGTTGAGCGTTTAATTAAATGTGCAAATTTCGGTGCAGATTTAACCGCCTGTCGGTCTTCTACCTGCCATGTCTCAGTTTGTACAATAAGTTGGTATTGCCAAAGCCCGTTGTCTTCACCGGCAAATTCTTCACTAATAAGATGACAAGGCGTACAGTTCGTCGGTTTAAATCCGACTACTGCAAGGCGTAACTGGTCGAGCATTTCCAACGCACCGGTGTCATCGTGCTGACTGCGAGCAATCACAGTTAGGGCAACCAACACTTTCCGGCGTTGTTGGATAATATCGGTGCTATCAAGACTTTCAAATTTGGAACCTGCATACTGCACCAAAAGGGTCGAGTAGGTTGTAGTGTTCAAGGTCATCAGGGAATAGTTCGATACTGAAACTCGTGGTCTTCTGTTCGATATGCTCTCTGATACTTTGCAAAATCGGTAAAGTGGCACTCATAGATGCGATCCTTAATAGCCCGACAAATCCAATTTCTGCGGCGCACGGGCTTTAAACTTCAAGGCGGACGGCAAACAGTCGTCTGTTTCCGTACCGACTTCCAGCAAGCCCAAATGCAATTTACCGTCGGCAATGCGTTCCAAATCCTTCAACGTTTGTGCGTGGGCATCTTTCACATTGGGCGGAAAGCCCTTGCCGTCTGGACGACGTGAATAGAGCCAGTAGCGAGCCAGCTGCAAGTAGATGTTGCGCACCAAGGTTGGTACTTGATTTAACGGCAACAGATAACGGGAACGGAGATAGCCGTCCACCGTTTCAGTGGCGTATTCGCACGCTTTGGCGATTACAGCTTGATTGATTTCTGTCGCTCTGCTGTTATCCGTTGAAAGCTGTCTTAACGTGATTTCATCCATCACGTCTGTTAAATCTTGTGCCTTGATGTACATTGATTATTCGCCTTTTTTACCTTTCGTTTTGGCTTCTGCTTGTGAAATGTTGGCTTCAGCCTCTTGAATATCGGCTTCAGTAACAGCTGATTCAGATTGAACTTGTTCAGGTTCAACTAACTGCACATAAAGTGCAATGCGTTCAGCTTCTTCATCGGTGAGTTCGATTTTGTCGCCTTGCTCGTAGCGTTTACCGTTGTGCAAAATCGCCATAGCGGCAGTAACCAAATAGGCTTTCTTTTGTGTTTCGGACATGGTTATCTCCTAAAAAAATAAGGGGCTGTAGT
>NZ_GL831089.1 GCF_000188255.1 Actinobacillus ureae ATCC 25976 | reverse complement strand
AGTGATTCACGAGTACATTCATTATTACAACAATGAGCGTATTCAAGTTAAATTAAAAGGACTGAGCCCTGTACAATACAGAACGCAGTCCTTAAATTAAACAGTCTAACTTTTTGGGGTCAGATCAAAAAAGGTGGCTTCCTTTGTTTTTAATATTATTTACGCCGTTGTTTGTGCAATAATCGGAGATTGTGAACGCGTCACACCTGCCATATCCGTAAGTTCATCCATACGGTTAATCGTAATATACCTACCTTGCACAGTAATCATACCACTTTTTTGGAAACGGCCTAATAAACGGCTGATCGTCTCGATGGTTAAACCTAAATAGTTACCGATATCTCCACGTGTCATTGTTAAACGGAATTCACGTGCCGAGAAACCACGAGTAGAGTAACGCTGAGACAGATTATGCAAAAATGCAGCTAATTTTTCTTCCGCACTCATTTTTGAAAGTAAAAGAATCATTTCTTGATCGCTTTTAATTTCATTACTCATTAAGCGCATAATTTGGTGCCGAATTTTAGGCATTTTACCCGCAAGATCATCTAAAATATCAAATGGAATTTCGCAAATCATTGACGTTTCAAGCGCTTGTGCGAAACCAACGTGTTTCATATTAGTAATCGCATCAAAACCGACTAAATCACCAGGCAAATGAAATGCTGTAATTTGTTCTTCACCGCTCTCGCTGATGGTATAACTTTTGATTGTACCTGAACGAATTGCATAAATAGAACGAAGTTCATCACCTGATTGGAAAATAATCTGAGATTTTTGGACAGGTTTTTTTCGCTCAATAATATTATCAAGCTGAGTTAATTCATGTTCGTTCAGTGTGAATGGTAAACAGAGCTGACTAATACTGCAATTTTGGCAATGAATAGTACAAGTTGTACGATTCGTATTTTTTACGTCAGAAACGATTTTCATAAGACTTACCGTATTGTAAAGTAGGTAAAAGTTTGATTTGGCGCAAATACTATCACTAATTATTGTTAGAATAAAGATATATCAGAATTAATTTAAGTGAAAAAGTTATTTTCAATACAGCTTTTATTTTTATTTTGAAGAAAACTGACTCCATTATTTGAAACATTTTTTCAAAAATGAGATCTAGTTCAAATTTTAATTGGAAAGAATATGCTAGTATTTGAACCAAAGATAAGATTTAGACAGGCAAATAAGGAGTCTATTATGTACAAACATATTTTAGTCGCAGTTGATCTTTCTGAAGAGAGTCTCATTTTACTCCGTAAAGGTGCGGATCTTGCTGAAAAATGTGGTGCGAAGCTCTCGCTTATCCACGTTGATGTCAATTTTTCAGACCTCTATACAGGTTTAATCGACATTAATATGTCTTCTGTACAAGATAGTGTCGTGCAAGAAACCACTAGAGCACTCAACGAACTTTCTTCTAAAATCTCATATCCGGTATCAGAATGTTTAAATGGTACCGGCGATTTCAGTCAAGTATTGGAAGAGGCAGTTGAAAAACATCAAATTGATTTATTAATTACCGGACATCACCAAGATTTCTGGAGCAAGTTTATGTCTTCAACTCGCCAAGTGATGAATAATGTTAGTGTTGATATGCTCGTCGTGCCGTTAGCAGACGAATAAAATTTGGGG
>NZ_GL831088.1 GCF_000188255.1 Actinobacillus ureae ATCC 25976 | reverse complement strand
AGATAAAACTCGATGACTTGTTGTTTGAATAGCGAGTTATATTTAGTCATAAAAAATCTGCACCTTAATCTGTTGGAGGTTTAGTCCAACTTTTGGGGTGCAGATCACTGCGGGAGCTTATTTTTTTATTCGTTATAAGCGGTCATTTTTTACTAAAATTTTGCAAACATCAGCAAAAGATAAGCGCTTGCCTAAAGTGGGGGGCTTAAGTAAAATAAACTGTTTCTATTTTTATTATACAAATTGAGGAAAATGTAATGTTTGGAAAAGGCGGCTTAGGCGGTTTAATGAAACAAGCTCAGCAAATGCAAGAGCGTATGCAAAAAATGCAAGAAGAAATCGCACAACTTGAAGTAACCGGCGAATCTGGTGCAGGTTTAGTAAAAGTAACAATCAATGGTGCGCACAATTGCCGTCGTATCGAAATCGATCCGTCATTAATGGAAGACGATAAAGAAATGGTGGAAGACTTAGTTGCCGCTGCATTCAATGATGCTGTTCGCCGTGCAGAAGAAATGCAAAAAGAAAAAATGGCAAGCGTGACTGCCGGTATGCAATTACCGCCGGGCATGAAATTCCCATTCTAATTGAGCGATAATGGATAGGAGCTTTTGCAACTATCCATTATTAATTTTCAACTATCCATTCCTATTTATGCAAATTAGCCCTTTACTCGAAAACCTTATGGAAGCCTTACGAGCTTTACCCGGCGTCGGCCCGAAATCCGCCCAACGTATGGCATATCATTTATTACAACGCAATCGTTCCGGAGGTGTAAACTTATCTAAAGCCTTGAATGAAGCGATGACGCATATCGGTCATTGCAACTCTTGTCGTACGTTTACCGAAGAAGACGAATGCAATATTTGTAAAAATCCTCGCCGCCAAATGAGCGGTCAACTTTGTGTGGTTGAAATGCCGGAAGATATTCAAGCAATTGAACAAACCGGACAGTTTTCAGGACGTTACTTTGTATTAATGGGACATCTTTCACCGTTAGACGGCATTGGACCGAGAGAAATCGGCTTAGATCTGTTACAAAGCCGTTTAGAAAACGAATCTTTTCACGAAGTCATTCTTGCCACTAATCCGACGATTGAAGGCGATGCGACTGCCAATTATATTGCGGAAATGTGCCGTATCCACAATGTAAAAGTCACACGAATTGCGCATGGGATTCCAGTTGGCGGCTCATTAGAAATGGTCGATGGTACAACCCTTTCTCACTCTTTTGCCGGTAGACGAGATATTTCGTTATAAGGTGAAAAGGTTATTTGGCTAGTCATAAAAGTCTGATACAATCACTCAGATATTAATCACTAGAGGTTATCATGGAAACTATCGATACTATTGAAAAAATCAAAAAACAAATCAGCGAAAACCCGATTCTTCTTTATATGAAAGGTTCGCCGAAATTCCCTTCATGCGGTTTCTCTGCTCGTGCGGTAGAAGCGGTAATTAACTGCCAAGTACCATTCGGTTATGTAGATATTTTAACCAACCCGGATATTCGTGCTGAATTACCAAAATTCGCAAACTGGCCGACTTTCCCACAATTATGGGTAGAAGGCGAATTAATCGGTGGTTGTGACATCGTATTAGAAATGTTCCAAAAAGGTGAACTACAAACCTTATTAAAAGAAGTTACGGCAAAACACGCTTAATTCTTTGACAAACATTCAGCCCAAGCAATTTGATCTGCACCCC
>NZ_GL831087.1 GCF_000188255.1 Actinobacillus ureae ATCC 25976 | reverse complement strand
TCGGGTTTTATTACCTTAGCTTATTTTAATTAAGTGAGTTAAGTTAATAAGTACAGAATTTGATTAACAGCCATAGTGCCGTGGCTCTACCTGACTCCATTCCGAACTCAGAAGTAAAACGCGGTAACGCCGATGGTAGTGTGGGATTTCCCCATGTGAGAGTAGGGCACTGTTAATCTACTAAATTTGCGGAGCGGTAGTTCAGCTGGTTAGAATACCTGCCTGTCACGCAGGGGGTCGCGGGTTCGAGTCCCGTCCGTTCCGCCATTTATCCAAAAGCGAGTTAGTTACTCGCTTTATCTATATATGATATCAATAGGGGCGTAGTTCAATTGGTAGAGCACCGGTCTCCAAAACCGGGTGTTGGGAGTTCGAGCCTCTCCGCCCCTGCCATATTTAAGAAGCCGATTAGTATAAACTAATCGGCTTTTTGCATATTTATACTTTTTTTTGAAGTTATATTTTCTGTTAAAATAATAAAATATTCCGAAACAAAGGTAGCTTTATGAAGAGTTTAGATCCTATTATTGAACAATTTCTAGATACCTTATGGCAAGAACATGGGTTATCTGAAAATACCTCAGCTTCATATCGTTTAGATTTAGAGCGTTTTTCTGAATGGTTGCCTACGCCCAAAGCATTTCTTACTTTAGATCATTTTGATTTACAGTCTTTTCTTGGTGAAAGGCTAGAGCAGGGCTATAAGGCAACAAGTTCAGCTCGAATGTTAAGTTGTCTACGTAAGTTTTTTCGCTTTTTATATATAGAGAATTATCGACAAGACGATCCCACACTGACTTTAATTTCCCCTCGTAAGCCAACGAATTTGCCTAAATCTTTAAGTGAAGAGCAAGTGATGGATTTACTGGATTGTCCGAATACGTTAGATCCGGTCGAGTTACGTGATAAAGCAATGTTAGAATTACTTTATGCAACGGGATTACGTGTTACCGAGCTCGTTTCTCTTACGACAGATAACTTGAACTTACGGCAAGGTGTTATGCGTATTGTAGGTAAGGGTAATAAAGAAAGATTAGTTCCAATCGGCGAAGAAGCAAGTTATTGGATTCAAGAATTTTTTCAATATGGGCGTGCAATATTATTGAATAATATACAATCAGATGTTGTATTTCCAAGCCGTAGAGGATTACAAATGACTCGTCAGACATTCTGGCATAGAATCAAACATTATGCTGTTTTGGCCGGTATTGATAGTGAGAAACTGTCTCCACACGTATTGCGTCATGCTTTTGCAACGCATTTGGTCAATCATGGTGCTGATTTAAGAGTGGTGCAAATGCTTCTGGGGCATAGTGATCTTTCTACTACTCAGATTTATACCCATGTTGCGAAAGCACGTTTAAAATCACTACATCAACAATTTCATCCACGAGGATAATATGCAAAAATCATCATCTAAATTTAATTGGGCATTGGCATTCTTTTGCTTGCCTTGTGTATTATGGCCACTTGCATTATTGGTTTCACCAAAATTTTCCAGTTTAGCGTTAAGTCCAGCACAGATTAATTTGTTTTCAACAGCATTTTGGATCTATCCACTTGTTTTATTTGTAATTACATTAATTTTATATAAGCCGCATCAGTCACAGAAAGTATAGCTAGAGGTCTATTAATGGTTGCCTTTATTGGATTTTATGTATTACTTGGTTATATTCTTCAATCTCTATAGTAAACTTGTTATCTACTAATAAAAAAGCCACCTTCTCTGAATGATCTGCCCCCCAAAAGTTGGATTAAA
>NZ_GL831086.1 GCF_000188255.1 Actinobacillus ureae ATCC 25976 | reverse complement strand
AGGCGGTACTTTACGATGTTGCTGTTCGTTGTGATTAGTTTTGTGTGAGCTTGGGCGGTTTTTTCTAAAAAACTAATTTGCTCGTCAGCTTCAATAACCCCTAATTTTACACGCTCTCGAGAGCGTTTCTCTAGCGTGCGGTAAAGGCTTACCATTCTTTCCGCTTGGTTTCGTTCAGCAACAGATTTTGAGAAGTTGGCAAGGATCTCCGCCGTTTCCGTGCGGCGTTGGCGTTCTCGGTCTAACTTCCTCGTAGTTTCGCTCGCTGAATACAATGGCATTTCGAACACTATCGCCGAATAGTAATTGTCGTTTTCGTTGTTGTATCGGTCTCTACGGTTAATGGCTTTCGAGGTTTTTAGTTTTAGCTCTCCATTAAACAAAGAGCGTTCAGGATAGCATTTCAAAATTTGTGTTAAAAGCTCGTCATTATTGATTTCTTTTGTCTTTACAAGCGGTTGGTTTTTCGCTCTAAAAGACGAATTATCGCCGTGAAAAGTCTCAAGCTCAAAAGGCTTTGTTTGAGGTGGTTTGCCGTCCGCTTGCCAGTCGTGTTTCTCGCCGAATGGCGATAAATTTTCACGGCTATCAGCTTGCAGTTTTGTTACGCGGTCGCTCTCGTTTTTATAGCTCAAATCAAGATTTTTATACTCGTGCAGATAATCGCTGAAAGCTCCGCTACAAGCTGTTAAAGCTAACGTTAAAACTAAAATATATCGTTTCAAAAACAGCTCTCCTAGTCTTTTCTGCTTGCTCGTCGTCCGCTCGAAAGTGCTTTCAAGCCTCCCATTATGAAAGCCAGTTCATACCAGCCCCCAGCTGCACAGCAGGCAATTAAAAAGTAAACAAAAATTGAAGTGGCATCGTAGCTGGCTTGAGTGTCTAGTTTTAAGTGCTCAAGATTGGAATTTAAAACAACCGTTCGCAAGCTCGTAGATAATCGCTGTTCTTCGCTTGTCGCAATCACAAACTGCTTGCAATGCTCTATCGCTCGCTTAACGATTTCTAACTTGCGGTTTGTGAGTTTCTGAGCGTCATCAATAATTAAAACGGTGTTATGGTGCTTGATGAATTCGATTAGGTTTTCTATGCGTTCGTGCTGTTTGAGTTGCTTAAACTCTCGTCCCTCAAAGCTCGCCCAAAACTCTTGTAAATCTCGGTTATTCTTGTATTGTTTGCTTTTTGGAATAGCATTAAAAAAATCTCGAAGTTGAGGCGTGTCCACATATTCGGCAATTGTGCCAAATCCTGAAAGTTTTACGAACCCTCGGTCTTTTCCCCAAATATTCTGTCGCTCTTTCCAAATTTTCATAATCATTCGAGTTTTCCCACTATGAAATCCTCCGCTGATAAGAATATTCTTGCGGTTTCCGATATACTTACTGCTCTCAACTTTCCCAAACTTTTTGGACTTGCTCTCAAAATAAAGCTTGGCGTATTTCGTACCGTCTTTGCGTGGTGTTTTCTCGTGTCTGATATTCAAAAATTTCATTAAAAATCTCTTCCGTTCAAGCGGTCAAAATTTGCAAAAACTTTGCAAAAATTGACCGCTCTTTTGGGGTGAGTGCAAAAAATCCTGTGCTTTAAGGCAACGAATTTCATTAAAAATAACGTTGTGAAAAACCTATGCTTTTTTCGTAAAATTTTTATAAAAAAAATGCGAAGCATATGGGGTCATACAGGCAACCATTCCAACATAATCGCCAACACTTTTTCCGTGTCTAATTTATCTGTTCGTTTTTTTCAAACACACTTATTTCAGTAGTTTTCTTATTGTTTTGTAAAGGTCGTTTCCAGTCGCCTTGTAATATTTTTCTAGTAGTTCCAGCTCTCCTGCAGGTAGCAACGGCAAAATTTCACGCCATTCTTTGTCTTTAAAAACACCTTTCCAATGCTCTCTAATAATTCCCTCGCACTGGTTGAAGTAAACACCTTCTGCGTGCGTTCCTGCCATTACGTGAGGTCGTTGCGGTAAGCGTGGGCGTTTTGGTAAGGCTTCATAATCAATTTTTGGCTGTTCTTGCTGGCGTGAAATTAAGAATTTCAAAGCCACAATCGTTCGTCCGTTCTTGATTGGCTCAAGCTCAACAAATAAATCTGTTTTGCTGTTAATTTCCTCTAAAGCAGGCGTAATTACTCGCTTTTTAAGATCAGCATAAGCCTTGTATTTATCCGTAATTTGCAATAATTTTTTTAATTTTTCAACGGTAATTTGTCGCCAACCTGTGTTTTTAAATTGGGCTAATAACTCGTAAATTCTAATAGAATGGAAACTCTGAAAGGTTGAAATCTGCTCAAGGTTATAACTCGTGTAATACTTGCCTTTAAGCTGTGTTAAATAAGGCATAACCTCACGAGTTAAAGCAATACGAAATTTTCCCTCTCGCTTAAAATAAGTTCTCGAAGAAACCCACCGAAATTCAAAAATCTTCTCCTCGTCCTCAATCTTGACAGAACGCTCATAAATCTTCTTAACGGCTTGCTTTACTTGCTCATAAGCAGAAGCTGATTTTATTCCGAAGTGGCTGGCAAAGTCTGCAACGGTAAAATCAAACTCTAACTTATCAGACTTTGGCTCCATTATGCCAACCGTTAAAGCCAGCAGCCTCATTTCATCCAAAGTAAGCTGATAACTCGCTTCTATCAAGTTGTTTGATTTATTTATAATTAGCGTTTTTTCCATACGCTCGCCCTTTCTTATATTTGTGTGAATAATAATCTAAAAGAATAAAAATGGCAAATTTTAAAATTGTCATTTAAGAGGTTTATCCTGTGGATTAAACAAGAAATTTGTCCATTTATAACAAGAAATTTGTCCATTTATAACAAGAAATTTGTCCATTTATAACAAGAAATTTGTCCATTTATGAATTTGGCAAGCCTTGTGTGGCAAGGCTTAGCGTGATCCTAAAAACAAGATAAAAACAAGATAAAAACAAGATAAAAATACAGCTCAAAACTGCGTTTTGGCTGTCATATCGCTTCGCTCTATTTTTTTATTTTTTAAATTGTATGAAAAAACCTTTGCTTTTTTCATACACATCAAATAAAATAATTTTAACGTTTTTCAGCAAGGAGTTTTTATGAAAGTTTATGGCTATGTGCGTGTCTCAACAAATCAGCAAGACACCGAAAAGCAATGGAATACCGTTTTAAACTATGCCAATGATGTTCTGCGTAGTCCAATCGATAAAATCGAAGATACAGCCTCAGGAAAGATTGAGTGGCGTAAACGTAGTTTAGGGAATGTTGTTGAGCAAGCTCAATCAGGCGATGTGATCGTTGTTAGTGAAATCTCTCGTCTTGAACGTTCAACGCTTGGTGTTTTGGATTTTCTCAAGGTTACGGCTGAAAAAGATATTGCGGTTCATATCGTTCAGCAGGGCTTAGTGTTCAAAGGGCAAAACGATATTACTTCAAAGATTATGGCAACCGTTCTTGGAATGGTTGCGGAGATTGAGCGTGAATTTATCTCGCAACGTACTCGCAACGCTCTAGCCAAAATCAAGGCGGACGGTAAGCAACTAGGTAGACCAAAGGGAGAGGCGAAAAAACACCGTCTCGACGGTTTTAAAAATGATATTTTTAAGATGATCAAGCAAGGTGTAGCAAAGCGTAGTATCGCTAGAATGTACAACGTTGCACCGTCCACACTCTACGATTTCATACATCGAGAAGAGCGAAAGGCTATGAAAAAACAGCTCAAAATTGAGATTGAAGAGTAGCCAAAAATGTAAGAGCCGTGTCGCTCTGAGGGTTAAAGTGCGGTCAAAATTTGCTCAGTTTTTGCGAGTGTTTGAATAAAACCTAAAAGAAACTAAAATCAAACCATATGCGTTTGATTTTAATGCAATTAAATATTTTTCCGACATATTAAAAGGCGTTTGAAAAAAGCGATCATTTTTTTTAAACACGCCACAAAAAAACCGCCCTAAAAGGCGGTTTTATGTTAGAATTCCTTTGTGCTATCGGCGACCTAGGTAGAATGCTACCTGACCGTAGCATACTGCTTAGCCGCTTAGTCTTGTAGCACTAAGGGGGTGATTTATGTGAAAGCATCAGAAATTATTACTCTGATAATACTAGCTATGCTAGTTGGGGCAATCAGTTTGAGAGTATTCGCCATACTAAATCTGCTGATTGCAGTTTTCGGTAAATTAGCCTAACGGCTAGGAAGGGAACGGGGTAGCGACCTGTTCCCGACCCTTAATATTGTATTCCCTCTCCAATGATAATTCAAGTTACACTCAAAAAAAACGTTCTCTTTCAGGTAAAAACCCCAATTCTCTTTAAGTAGCTCTAAAATCAATTCTAAGCGATTTTATCTAAAAGGTAGGTGCTTGTATAGGTTGGCTTGTTTTCGTGGCTCTATGGCTTGTTTTGGTGCGTTATTTTTTGTATTACGGTCAAGATCCTTTTTGCAGTCGTCAAAAATAATCAAGATCGCATTTTTATGGCTGTTTGGGGTCGGTGCTGGCAATCCGCTTCGGGGCGGCTCGCTTGCCCGCCTCCGCCGTCCGCACGCTACGCCATTTCGCAAGCTACACGGCTTCGCGACTTCCTGCTCTGGCTGGCTCTCTCGTGCGTCCTCTGTCCGCTCGGTTCTCGTCGTTCTCAGCGTACCGCTCGCAAGCTCGCGAAACGCTTTCACTCCTCGCCCCGCCGCCCCTTCGCTCTTATGGCTGGTTCTTCTCCGTCCTTGCGTGACGAGAAGTAAGGACTAAAAAA
The DNA here is from genome assembly GCF_000188255.1 of Actinobacillus ureae ATCC 25976. Classification (GTDB taxonomy): domain Bacteria; phylum Pseudomonadota; class Gammaproteobacteria; order Enterobacterales; family Pasteurellaceae; genus Actinobacillus; species Actinobacillus ureae. The sequence continues at coordinate 2,245 of NZ_GL831086.1, read as the reverse complement.
ACGATAAAAATTCTACCGCACTTTTTTAATTGCAATGGATACAACTAACTAAATTTAAGCAAAATACATTCTAATTTTATCAGCCAGTTTAATCTCAACTTGAGCTAAATTTTCTTTCTCACTTGATAATTCATTTTGAATTGAAATGACCTCATTATTTTCAAGTTCAATCTTTGCAACTAAGTAATTTTTCTCATCATCAACGAATGTTTGAATGCCGTTAAATTGAATACCATTGATACCCCTTTCAAGCATCTGAAAGCCAAGTTCTGTAAGCTCTATCTGAGTTGGTTGATACGGTTTCATTTCTCAGTCCTCCTTGTTGTTATGTTACGTCTAAATCTGAGATTTTTATATTTTCTGCTCTGCATAAGCTAAAGTGTAGAATTACAGGCTGCGCCAAGTATTCCAACATGATATTATTCGTCGCTTAGTCGAAAGCTATTTTGGCAAAATTTTAGATGAAACCGCTTGGGTAAAAGACAAAAACACTCACTAAGGAAAGAAAAAATGAACACTCGTCCCTTTTATTTCGGACTTATATTTATCGCGATTATCGCTGTACTTGCTAACTATTTAGGAAACACTGATTTTTCCCATCATTATCATATCAGTGCTCTAATTATTGCCATCTTGCTGGGAATGGCAATCGGCAATACCATTTATCCGCAATTTTCAACACAAGTGGAAAAAGGCGTTTTGTTTGCCAAAGGCACGCTTCTTCGCACTGGCATTGTGCTGTATGGTTTCCGCCTCACTTTTGGCGATATTGCCGATGTAGGATTAAATGCTGTTGTCACTGATGCGATTATGCTAATTTCAACCTTCTTTTTTACCGCACTTTTAGGCATTCGTTATCTAAAAATGGATAAACAATTGGTTTATCTCACTGGAGCAGGATGTAGTATTTGTGGTGCGGCAGCTGTTATGGCGGCAGAGCCTGTTACCAAAGCAGAATCTCATAAAGTTTCAGTGGCGATTGCCGTAGTGGTCATTTTCGGGACGCTTGCTATTTTTACTTACCCCTTGTTCTACACGTGGTCACAAGATTTAATTAACGCCCATCAATTCGGTATTTATGTTGGTTCTAGTGTACACGAAGTGGCTCAAGTGTATGCGATTGGGGAAAATATTGATCCTATCGTGGCGAATACTGCCGTCATTTCCAAAATGATCCGAGTGATGATGCTCGCACCATTTTTATTAATGCTTTCTTGGTTATTAACACGTAGTGATGGGGTATCAGAAAATACCTCTGACAAAATTACAATTCCTTGGTTTGCTGTACTTTTTATTGGCGTTGCGATTTTTAATTCTTTTGATTTATTACCAAAAGAACTCGTGAAATTATTAGTTGAAATCGATTCTTTCTTATTAATTTCATCAATGGCTGCCCTTGGCTTAACTACACAAGCAAGCGCAATCAAAAAGGCAGGATTAAAACCACTTGTTTTAGGAACACTAATTTATTTATGGCTAGTGGTTGGTGGATTTTTAGTGAATTATGGAATATCAAAATTAATATAAAACTCACTTAAGATTGACCGCACTTTTAAAGTGCGGTCTTTTTTTATGAACAGATTTTCAAAACACACTAAAATAATTTAAATCGGTTTTTTTTCCACTCCGCTCCATCAATTAATCCATCGCCGTAATAGCCCGCCCAATCGTAAAAAAATGGCAAAAATTGACCGCTCTCACGGTTGATTAAAATCGCCACAAATAAGCAAGCACCAGAAAAACCAAGTGAAATCATATACTCGGCAGCCGACCCCGTTCGAAGTCGTCCACCGAATAGATGAAATCGTCTGTCAGATAAAGGGGAAAACGGTACGCCAGTGATTGTGCAAGCGTCAGCAAGAATGTGAGTTAAACCACCCCAACAAAAAGTTGTAATCCAGTCTAATTCTAAGGCAAAACAAGCAATAAAACCTATAAGCCAGTAAGCGAAATAATGCGTTTCCTGTCGGTGCTTAAGGTTCATTCTGAATAGGTTGTTTGCAATTCCCTCAGCCAAGTCAGGGAATACGCCACCGAACACTGCAAGCGGTACGAGTTTAGGTTCAAAGATTGCTGTTGTTGAGCCAGCTATAGCGATGTGAGAAATCCATTTCATCAATCTTCCCCGAAGCCTTCTGGCACTTCAAGATCGAATTCTTGCGGATGTTTGGCTTCGCCAGAAATCCGCTTCAAAAAGTCATTTAAAACAGGTGCTTTGCTGTCCTCGCACAAACTCACAAGCTGT
>NZ_GL831085.1 GCF_000188255.1 Actinobacillus ureae ATCC 25976 | reverse complement strand
CCCCTTTTTTTATAAGAAAAGTAAGTACTTCGTAATGTGAAGTATGCGGAAACATATCTAATAATTGCACCTTTTGGAGTGAGTAATTGCTCAATGCTTCAAAATCTTTCGCCATCGTTTGGGCATTACAGCTTGAATAAATTAAATAAGGTGTACCCAATTGGTTTAAAAACTCAGCAAGCGGTTTTCCAATACCACGGCGAGGCGGATTCACTATCACAAGATCCGGTGTTGCACCTTTCTCGTTCAGCGCAAATTGTGCCGAGTCAAGCGAAGCGAATGTAATATTTTTAAGTTGTAATTGCTCGGCGGATTTCGTGGCACTGGCAATTGCAGAAGCTGAAATCTCAATACCGGTTAATTGTACATTTTCATTCTTCTCTTGTAGCGCTTTTGCACAATGTAAACCAAAGCCTCCGACACCGCAGAACAGATCCCAAAATTGCTGAATCGGTAGCTCTTTTATCCAATTTTGCGCAGTAGCATAAAGCTGACTTGCAACATTCGGATTAGTTTGGAAAAAGCCCTGTGGACGAATAAATAACGGAATACCGTTAAAATTTTCTTCAATCGTGGTTTTTTCGGTGAGGAAAATTTCGGTTTCACCTTCTAAAATTGCAGCGTGTTGCGGCTGGATGTTTAAACTGACCATAGAATCTTTTGGCAGCTTAGCTAATAAATTTGGCAATTCACGTTCAACAAGCGGTCGTTTTTGCTCACTTCTTAGCACAAAACGCAACATAACGGATTGGTTATATTGGCTTTGGGTCAGCAGGATATATTTCAACTCGCCTTTCTTTTTTGAGATGTTATAAGGTACAAGCCCAGCTCGGGCAATAAAATCTTTAAGAATTGGGAAAAGTGCTTCAAATTCAGTCGGATAGAGTGGGCAATCACACAGATCGATACCACTTTGCGGATCGGTTTGATCTTTTAAAATCCCTAAAATCGGGTGCTCGACACTGCCGGAGACCACCATTTTCGCTTTATTGCGAAACTGTTTTTGTGAAGATTGAACAGGCGGTAAGATTTCAGTGAATTTTTGCAAAATAAAAGGCGAAATTAACCGCTTAAGATCAGCTTCTTTATTTATAAGCTGTGTAGAATATGGCTTTTCTAACCATTGGCATGAAACACAGTGTTGCTGTTGGAAATGTGGGCAATTTAATATCATTTTGTTAAAAGAATAGGGATATTTCTAGTGATTTGTTAGGGCATAACGGATTTATGCCCTAAGATAACTCATTGATTAGCAATGTTGTGCTTTATATTCAAGCCATTCATTTTGTAATGCGGCTAAACGTTGCTGTGCTTGCTGATAACGAGGACTTGCTTCAAGCTCGTTCCAGCTTACCGTTTTACGTTTCATCAAGGAAATATGACGTTCAGTTTGCGTTTTAGTCGGTTGATATTTTAAACCGTCCAACACTTGAATAACACCTTTTGGCTCATTACAGAGTAGTAGTAAATCACAACCTGCGCGAATTGCTTTCTCCGATCTTTCGACAAAATTACCCATAAAACCGGCACCTTTCATACCTAAATCATCGGAAAAAATCACACCGTTAAAATTAAGCTGACTACGTAATACTTGCTTTAGCCAATATTCCGATCCACTTGCCGGTTGGCTATCACATTGTGTATAAATAACATGAGCTGGCATAATTGCTGACAATTTACCTTTTGAGATCAATTGTTTAAACGGCAAAATGTCATGGTTGAAAATTAATTCTTTCGGGCGATCATCAAAAGGTGTTTCTAGATGTGAATCGGCTAATACATGTCCGTGACCGGGGAAATGTTTACCGGTCGTCGCCATTCCCATTTCTCTCATGCCGTCAATAAACGCTTCGGCTATCGGCAGAATCATATCCGGATTTTCGCCAAACGAACGATCGCCAATGGCTTTACATTGATGACCTAAATCTAAGACTGGTGCAAAACTTAAATCAATATCTAAGGCGAACATTTCAGCGGCCATTAACCAACCTGTTTGTTGGGCTAAAGCGGTTGATTCTTGCGGATTTTTTGCAAGTGTATGAAACGCTTGCATTGCCGGTAATTTAGTAAAGCCTTCACGGAAACGCTGCACTCGACCACCTTCTTGATCAACAGTAATCAATAACGGTTTTTTTACTCGTTGGCGAATCGATTTCACTAAGGCTTCCAGTTGTGCTTTATCGTGAAAATTACGGCTAAATAAAATCAAGCCAGATACGAGAGGATGTTCAAGGATTTCAACCTCTTCTTGGCTGAGTTCTTTATCTTTTATATCAATCAGTAACATAATTTATCTAAAGTGTAATTGCAAAGTTTGGCGCAAAATTGACCGCTTGCAATAAAATAAGGATGCGCTATTTTACATTAAAAAAGCCCCTACTTTTGATCTGCCCCCAAAAAGTTAGACTGTTTAATTTAAGGACCGAGTTCTGTATTGTACAGGGCTGAGTCCTTTTAATTTTACTT
>NZ_GL831084.1 GCF_000188255.1 Actinobacillus ureae ATCC 25976 | reverse complement strand
ACTACAGCCCCTAAAAAAATAAGCATATCTCCTACCGAAATATTGGTAAGAGTTTATATTTTTAGCAAAATTTAGGTATAATTAGATAACTTTAGTTTCATTTATCCGTATTCGATCAAAGAAGCGCTAGATTTTGTGAACTAAATCACTTTTTTACAAGACAAAAGCGTAAAATATCTTTACTATATTATTATTCTTTTTTTTCATTAACTCTCAATTAGAGGATATTAACAATGGCTAAAATCGTTAAAGTAATTGGTCGTGAAATCATCGACTCACGTGGTAACCCAACTGTTGAAGCAGAAGTTCACTTAGAAGGTGGCTTCGTTGGTTTAGCAGCTGCTCCATCTGGTGCATCTACAGGTTCACGTGAAGCATTAGAATTACGTGATGGCGATAAATCACGTTTCTTAGGTAAAGGTGTATTAAAAGCTGTTTCAGCAGTAAACAATGAAATTGCTAACGCATTAGTTTGTAAAGAAGGTACTGCACAAGCTGAAATCGACCAAATCATGATCGATTTAGACGGTACAGACAACAAATCTAAATTCGGTGCAAATGCAATCTTAGCGGTTTCTTTAGCAACAGCTAAAGCAGCAGCAGCGTCTAAAGGTTTACCATTATATGCTTACATCGCTGAATTAAACGGTACTCCAGGCGTATATTCAATGCCATTACCAATGATGAACATCATCAATGGTGGTGAGCACGCTGACAACAACGTTGATATCCAAGAATTTATGATTCAACCGGTTGGCGCTTCTACATTAAAAGAAGCTCTTCGTATCGGTGCGGAAGTATTCCACAACTTAGCGAAAGTATTAAAATCTAAAGGTTTAAATACAGCAGTTGGTGACGAAGGTGGTTTCGCGCCAAACTTAGCGTCAAACGCAGATGCTTTAGCATGTATCAAAGAAGCAGTTGAAAAAGCAGGTTATGTTTTAGGTAAAGACGTAACTCTAGCAATGGACTGTGCATCATCTGAATTCTATGACAAAGAACGTAATGTGTACGATATGAAAGGTGAAGGTAAAACATTCACTTCTCAAGAATTTACTCATTACTTAGAAGGTTTATGTAAAGAGTACCCAATCGTATCTATCGAAGATGGTCAAGACGAATCAGACTGGGAAGGTTTCGCATACCAAACTAAAGTTTTAGGTGACAAAGTTCAATTAGTTGGTGACGACTTATTCGTAACTAACACTCGTATCTTAAAAGAAGGTATCGAGAAAGGTATCGCAAACTCAATCTTAATCAAATTCAACCAAATCGGTTCTTTAACAGAGACTTTAGCTGCAATCAAAATGGCTAAAGATGCTGGTTATACAGCAGTTATCTCACACCGTTCAGGTGAAACTGAAGATGCAACAATTGCTGATTTAGCGGTTGGTACAGCTGCAGGTCAAATTAAAACTGGTTCTATGAGCCGTTCAGACCGTGTTGCTAAATACAACCAATTAATCCGTATCGAAGAAGCATTAGCAGCAGCAGGTACACCAGCACCATTTAACGGTCGTAAAGAAGTTAAAGGTCAAGCATAATCTTATTTGATTAGCAAAAAATGCCACAGAAATTTCTGTGGCATTTTTGCATTCTAAGCCAGTCTAAAATAGACAATTAAATCAAAAAGGAAAAACAATGTTATATTCTGTTTTAACTGACCAATTACTTATCGGTCAAGGTTATCGTAATGGAGCTCACTCAACAAAGTACGAACACCTTGTGGTAATGTTCGAAGATGATGGCGAAACAGGTCATTTCTATGCGATGGACTTACACCAAACAGAAAACCCTGTGGTGGATAGCCTATTTGTTTATAGTAAATCTGATATTGAAGAAAAGACTTTAATGGAACCGCACCGCTTAGAAATTTGTTGGTCGGAAGATGGCTATCAAGCCTTTTTACTGATTAATGGCTATCCACATGCAGTCTTTGATTTTAGCCAATTTGTCGGTTATAACCATACAAAATTCCCTCATCCTGAATTAGGTAGTATGTGGGTACATAAAGAAACTAATGCCGAATTAGTCAACAAATGGCTAGGATAAAATTAGAGGCTGGACTGACCTTATTTATTGTGTAATAAATAGACTTGACACTATAGTATGCTCTGTGTACAGTGTAAATATTAAACGTACTTTTTGATTCTCATTATCATTGTGAGTTTGATATTTGTCTATTTACGAAAATTTATTAGGAGTTCATTATGAAAAAATTAGTTCTTGCAACTTTTACTTTACTTTCTGCAACAACTAGTACTTTTGCGGCTAACTTCCTAGGTGCTTGTACCCGTGAATATGATCCAACACCATACATCACAAAAGAAGGTAAATTAGTGTACGCTCCAAACCAATGCATTGCAGATCTCTGGGCTGAATAAGGCAAATAAATCATATTTTTATCAATAAATAGATTTTAATTTAAAGTGAGTTGAATTCTTTTCATCAAGAATTTAGCTCACTTTTTATTTAACTAAAGATTACATTCTAGAAATTTTTTCTAAAATACTGACGTAGAATCCAAGAGAACTGACAAGTTAAAATGTTCAAATAATATACTTTACACTATAATTACCTCTGCGTAAAATTTACGCATCAAATATAGTTATTGATAATTGTTATCAAGTTTATATTTGATGTTTTATGTATAAAAACTTAGGGG
>NZ_GL831083.1 GCF_000188255.1 Actinobacillus ureae ATCC 25976 | reverse complement strand
GGGTAATTCGCCCTTGGCTTCCATTATCCCGAAAGGCTTAAGCAATTTTGTCAGCCAAACAAATCAGTTGATAAGTAAAGGCATTGCGGTAGCTCGCCAAGTCAAGCAGGCAGTTTCTGATGTGAAAAGTGCGGTCGAAATTGTAAAAAATCTGAAAAATAACCCGCTTGCTGCCCTGTCTGAAATCAGTGGCATTGTGAATACCTTAGGTGGTTCTTTCAGCGGTTTGGCTGAAATGGTGGGCTTAGGTAAGGCGTTTGCTACACTGACCGAAGGTGTGCGAGGCACGGCGGGTTTTATGCAAGATTTAACCACGCTTTCAGGACATTTAAATACGGCTTATAGCTTATTTAAATCAGGCATCGAAGGCGATGAGTTGGGCGAATGGTTTGACTTAGGCGTAAAAGCAATTGAATCGGCTGAAGTGGTCTCGGAATCTCTTGCAAAAAACTCGGCAAAAATGACCGCTTGGATCGCCATTCGTGCTGACAGTGGCGAGGATAACGATGAGTAATGCCATTATTTTGCACACTGTGAAGCAAGGCGAGCGTTGGGATAACCTTGCCTATCATTATTATGGCACGGTTAACGAAATCAATCGACTGATTGATGCCAATCCGCATATCCCATTTTGTGAAATGTTACCAATGGGCGAAACTTTAAAAGTGCCTGTGCTAGAGGTGAAAACCACCGACAACAGTGATTTGCCGCCGTGGTTGCAAGGAGATAACTAATGCAAGTGCAATTGCTGTATGAAGCCAAACAAATTACCCAATATGTGAAGCCGAATTTGTTGCGGCTCACTTATACCGACTATCTCTCTGACCAGTCGGACGAATTACAAGTGGAATTTGAAGATATTGAACGCAAATGGGTCGGCAGTTGGTTTCCCACTCAAGGCGATAAATTAAGTTTGCAACTAGGTTACAAAGGCGAGCCGTTAGTGAATTTAGGTAGTTTTGAACTGGACGAAATCGAATGGCAATGGTCGCCCGACCGAGGTTCAGCCGTCTCACTCAAAGCCCTTAGCACGGGCGTAACCAAGGCGAACCGCACGCTTAAGCCTAAATCTTATGAAAATACCACGCTGGTAAATATCGTGAAAACCGTAGCAAAGCGGTTGAAACTCAAGGTAACAGGCACGGTGGCAGATATTCCGATTCAGCGTGCTACCCAATACCAAGAACGGGACGTGGAATTTTTAACTCGGCTGGCGCACGAATACCACCACAGCTTTAAAATTGTCAATCAAACGCTGGTTTTCACCACTATGGCAAGCCTTGAAACACGCCAACCCGTTGCGGTGATTGATTATAGTGAGGTGAAAAGTTTACGCCTGCGTGACCGTATTAAAGACACGGTTTCAAAAGTGGAGGTTTCAGGCTTTAATCAGCACGAGAAGAAGGCATTAAAATCCACTAAAAAGCACAAGGCAAAACGCCCCACGAAAAAACAAGCGGTAGCCAGCAGTGCAGATACCTTAAAAATAGTGACCCGTGGTGAAAGCCAAGCACAAATGAACGCCCGAGCCGATGCCACGCTTGGGGAAAATGATGACCAACAAGCGGGCAACATTACCGTGATTGGCAACCCAAAACTGGTAGCAGGTAATACGATTCGGATGACGAATGTCGGTATGTTTAGCGGTAAGTACTTAATCAAGCAAGCACGCCACACGGTGGACAAACGGCAAGGCTACACCACCGACCTTGAAATCAAAATGATTGAATTTAACGAGGAATTACCAAAAGATGAGAAAACCACATCCCACGCATAATTTCGGGGCGACTTATCAGGAAGGTATTGTCAGCCAAGTTGATCCCAAAACCCATCGTATTAAAGCGACCATTCCCGCCCTAGAAGATTTTGAAACTGCGTGGCTAGCGTATCTTGTTCCCAACGCAGGTGGCAATCAGTTCTATTGCTTACCTGACGTGGGCGAATTAGTAGCAATTTTGCTCGATGCACGCGGTGAAAGCAGTTGTGTTTTGGGCGCGATTTACAATGCACAAGACACTGTGCCTGTTACAAATAGTGAAATGTGGTTACATAAA
>NZ_GL831082.1 GCF_000188255.1 Actinobacillus ureae ATCC 25976 | reverse complement strand
TTGTTCTTTAAAAAATTGGAAACAAGCTGAAAAACTGAGAGATTTTTCAAGTTCGTTAAAGCGAAAATGATAACGAATAGATTGAAAGTCTGAGTAGTAAAAAAATCTTGACTGAACAAAAGCAGTCAAGTATTTAGTTGAATAAATACAGCATTGAGTGGATTTGAATAAGATTTGAAAATATTTGAGGTTGTATAGTTAAGTGACTAAGCGTACACGGTGGATGCCTTGGCAATCAGAGGCGAAGAAGGACGTGCTAATCTGCGATAAGCTTGGATGAGTTGATAAGAAGCGTTTAATCCAAGATTTCCGAATGGGGAAACCCACTAGATGAAGAATCTAGTATTTACTACTGAATACATAGGTAGTAAAGGCAAACTGGGAGAACTGAAACATCTAAGTACCCCAAGGAAAAGAAATCAACCGAGATTCTGTGAGTAGCGGCGAGCGAAAGCGGAAGAGCCTGTTAGTGATAGCAGTAGACATAGAAGAACGAGCTGGGAAGCTCGACTATAAAGGGTGATAGTCCCGTATTCGAAGTGTCTATTGTGGTACTAAGCTAACGATAAGTAGGGCAGGACACGAGAAATCCTGTTTGAAGATGGGGGGACCATCCTCCAAGGCTAAATACTCCTGATTGACCGATAGTGAAGCAGTACTGTGAAGGAAAGGCGAAAAGAACCCCAGTGAGGGGAGTGAAATAGAACCTGAAACCGTGTACGTACAAGCAGTGGGAGCCTCCTTGTGGGGTGACTGCGTACCTTTTGTATAATGGGTCAGCGACTTATATTTTGTAGCGAGGTTAACTGAATAAGGGAGCCGAAGGGAAACCGAGTCTTAACTGGGCGATTGAGTTGCAAGGTATAGACCCGAAACCCGGTGATCTAGCCATGGGCAGGTTGAAGATTGGGTAACACTAATTGGAGGACCGAACCGACTAATGTTGAAAAATTAGCGGATGACTTGTGGCTGGGGGTGAAAGGCCAATCAAACCGGGAGATAGCTGGTTCTCCCCGAAATCTATTTAGGTAGAGCCTTGAGCGGACACCTTCGGGGGTAGAGCACTGTTTCGGCTAGGGGTCCATCCCGGATTACCAACCCGATGCAAACTGCGAATACCGAAGAGTGATACTCAGGAGACACACGGTGGGTGCTAACGTCCATCGTGGAGAGGGAAACAACCCAGACCGCCAGCTAAGGTCCCAAAGTACTAGTTAAGTGGGAAACGAAGTGGGAAGGCTTAGACAGCTAGGATGTTGGCTTAGAAGCAGCCACCATTTAAAGAAAGCGTAATAGCTCACTAGTCGAGTCGGCCTGCGCGGAAGATGTAACGGGGCTAAAACTAGTCACCGAAGCTGCGGCATCAGTTGAAAGACTGTTGGGTAGGGGAGCGTTCTGTAAGCGGATGAAGCTGAATTGAGAAGTTTGGTGGACGTATCAGAAGTGCGAATGCTGACATAAGTAACGACAAAACGAGTGAAAAACTCGTTCGCCGGAAGACCAAGGGTTCCTGTCCAACGTTAATCGGGGCAGGGTGAGTCGGCCCCTAAGGCGAGGCTGAAAAGCGTAGTCGATGGGAAACGGGTTAATATTCCCGTACTTGTAATAACTGCGATGTGGGGACGGAGAAGGTTAGGTTAGCAGACTGTTGGATGTCTGTTTAAGCCGGTAGGTGGGAAGATTAGGCAAATCCGGTCTTCCTTAACACCGAGAAGTGATGACGAGTCTCTACGGAGATGAAGTAACCGATACCACGCTTCCAGGAAAAGCCACTAAGCTTCAGGTTATTATAAACCGTACTATAAACCGACACAGGTGGTCAGGTAGAGAATACTCAGGCGCTTGAGAGAACTCGGGTGAAGGAACTAGGCAAAATAGCACCGTAACTTCGGGAGAAGGTGCGCCGGCGTAGATTGTAGAGATTTACTCTCGAAGGTTGAACCGGTCGAAGATACCAGCTGGCTGCAACTGTTTATTAAAAACACAGCACTCTGCAAACACGAAAGTGGACGTATAGGGTGTGATGCCTGCCCGGTGCTGGAAGGTTAATTGATGGTGTTATCGCAAGAGAAGCTCCTGATCGAAGCCCCAGTAAACGGCGGCCGTAACTATAACGGTCCTAAGGTAGCGAAATTCCTTGTCGGGTAAGTTCCGACCTGCACGAATGGCATAATGATGGCCAGGCTGTCTCCACCCGAGACTCAGTGAAATTGAAATCGCCGTGAAGATGCGGTGTACCCGCGGCTAGACGGAAAGACCCCGTGAACCTTTACTATAGCTTGACACTGAACATTGAATTTTGATGTGTAGGATAGGTGGGAGCCTTTGAAGATGACACGCCAGTGTTGTTGGAGGCGTCCTTGAAATACCACCCTTTAACGTTTGATGTTCTAACGAAGATTGCGGAACGCGGTCTCGGACAGTGTCTGGTGGGTAGTTTGACTGGGGCGGTCTCCTCCCAAAGAGTAACGGAGGAGCACGAAGGTTTGCTAATCACGGTCGGACATCGTGAGGTTAGTGCAATGGTATAAGCAAGCTTAACTGCGAGACAGACAAGTCGAGCAGGTGCGAAAGCAGGTCATAGTGATCCGGTGGTTCTGAATGGAAGGGCCATCGCTCAACGGATAAAAGGTACTCCGGGGATAACAGGCTGATACCGCCCAAGAGTTCATATCGACGGCGGTGTTTGGCACCTCGATGTCGGCTCATCACATCCTGGGGCTGAAGTAGGTCCCAAGGGTATGGCTGTTCGCCATTTAAAGTGGTACGCGAGCTGGGTTTAGAACGTCGTGAGACAGTTCGGTCCCTATCTGCCGTGGGCGTTGGAGAATTGAGAGGGGCTGCTCCTAGTACGAGAGGACCGGAGTGGACGCATCACTGGTGTTCCAGTTGTCTCGCCAGAGGCACTGCTGGGTAGCTACATGCGGAAGAGATAAGTGCTGAAAGCATCTAAGCACGAAACTTGCCTTGAGATGAGTTCTCCCAGTCTATAAGACTGTAAGGGTTGTTGGAGACTACGACGTAGATAGGTCTGATGTGTAAGTGGTGTGAGCCATTGAGCTAACAGATACTAATTGCCCGAGAGGCTTAACTATACAACGCTCAAGTGTTTTTGAGCACTACACTCAGTAACAGCTTGTTTCGAATTTAAAGTGCGAATAAAAAGCAGATAAAGAACAAAGAAAAAGACAGATAAAGACGAAGGCGATAGCCGAAGTCATCAACAGAATATTCTGGCGACCAGAGTGCTGTGGCTCTACCTGATTCCATTCCGAACTCAGAAGTAAAACGCAGTAACGCCGATGGTAGTGTGGGGCTTCCCCATGTGAGAGTAGGGCATCG
>NZ_GL831081.1:649175-650708 GCF_000188255.1 Actinobacillus ureae ATCC 25976 | reverse complement strand
CTATCCCAAATTTGCAAAATTTTGGCGAAAATCGACCGCTTGTTTCATGATTATTTACCGATACAGAATGAGCTGAAGATATTACCCAACAGATCATCCGAGGTAAATTGACCGGTAATTTCACTTAACGCATTTTGTACCATACGCAATTCTTCTGCGAGTAATTCGCCGGCAAAAAATTGGGTTAATTGGATATGACCGCGTTCCAAATGCTCTGCCGCGGTTTCCAATGCTTGTAAGTGACGGCGGCGAGCTAAGAAGCCACCTTCTGTTGAGCTTTGATAACCCATGGATTTTTTGAGATGTTCACGCAGTAAATCCACGCCCACTTTGGTTTGTGCCGATAAACGAATCAAAGTAAAGCCGTCCAACTCTTGTAAGCCTTCAGCCTCACTGGATAAATCCACTTTGTTACGAATCACGGTAACCGGAATGTTTTGCGGTAATTTAGCTAAAAAGTCCGCCCATTCGGTCTTAAATGCTTCGGCTGTTTGTTCGGTGCTGTCGATCATCAATAACACGTGATCCGCCTGTTCGATCTCATCCCACGCACGTTGGATGCCAATACGTTCCACTTCATCGCTCGCTTCACGTAAACCGGCAGTATCAATAATATGCAACGGCATACCGTCAATATGAATATGCTCACACAATACGTCACGGGTAGTTCCGGCGATATTGGTCACAATCGCCGCATCTCTGCCCGCTAAAGCGTTTAACAGGCTCGATTTACCGGCATTCGGACGACCGGCAATCACCACTTTCATCCCTTCACGTAAAATCGCACCTTGTTTCGCTTCTTTGCGTACACCGTTCAGTTGGCGAATAATATCGTTTAAATGTCCTTCGATTTTACCGTCTGCCAAAAAGTCGATTTCTTCATCGGGGAAATCAATCGCCGCTTCCACGTAGGTACGTAGATAAATGACTGAATCAACTAACTGATTAATTTTATTGGAAAATTCACCTTGTAGCGATTTTAATGCCGAACGTGCCGCCTGTTCGCTGGTCGCATCAATTAAATCAGCAATCGCTTCCGCTTGGGCAAGGTCGAGTTTATCGTTTAAAAACGCTTGCTCGGAAAACTCACCGGCACGAGCAATACGCACGCCTTTAACCGCTAAAATGCGTTTCAGTAAAATGTCTAAGATCATTTGACCGCCATGCCCTTGCAGCTCTAACACGTCTTCACCGGTAAACGAATTCGGCGCTTTAAAGAACAATGCAATGCCTTGGTCTAACACCGTGCCGTCTTGATCTTTAAACGGCAAATAGTTGGCAAGGCGGGGTTTTAGCTCTTTGCCCAGCACTTCTTTTGCCACCTCTTGAGCCAATGGCCCCGAGATGCGTAAAATGCCCACGCCCCCACGACCAATCGGGGTTGCCTGAGCGACAATCGTATCTTTCATTTGGTATCCTTTTCTATTAAAGAAGCGGTCGTTTTTGCAAAAAAATTTGCAAATCAGACCGCTTGTCGTTGCTTTATCATACCATAAAAACAAAAAAGCACCGTTGGCAAATGATCTGCCCCCC
>NZ_GL831081.1:637661-648179 GCF_000188255.1 Actinobacillus ureae ATCC 25976 | reverse complement strand
AATACAGAACTTGGTCCTTAAATTAAACAGTCTAACTTTTTGGGGTCAGATCAAAACAGTGCTTTTTTAGTTAAAACGCTCGTTTATTTTTTACGAGAGTGTAAGCCTTTTTTCTCAAGGTTACGGTAAATCAACCATTGTTGTGCAATCGTGATTAAGTTTGAAGTTAACCAGTAAAGCACTAAGCCTGATGGGAACCAGAGGAAGAATACCGTGAATAAAACTGGCATGAAAGTCATCACTTTTTTTTGTACCGGATCTGCCACCGGAGTCGGCGACATTTTTTGTAATAAGAACATCGAACCACCCATTAATAATGGAAGAATGTAGTACGGGTCTTGTGCCGATAAGTCTTGAATCCAACCGAAGAACGGTGCGTGACGAAGTTCTACCGCTTCCATAAACGTCCAATATAATGCGATGAAAATCGGCATTTGAATCAGAATCGGTAAACAGCCGCCCATCGGATTTACTTTCTCATCTTTATAGAGCTTCATCATTTCTTGGCTCATACGTTGACGATCGTCACCGAAACGCTCACGCATTTCTTGGATTTTCGGCTGTAACATACGCATTTTCGCCATAGACGTGTATTGCGCTTTAGTTAACGGATAAAGAATCATTTTAACCACAAGCGTTACACCGATAATCGCTAAGCCCCAGTTAGTCACAATACTTTGGATGAAAGTCAGTAACGCGAATAACGGTTTTGCAATAAACCACGCCCAACCGTAATCTACGGTTAAATCAAGGGTCGCCGCTGTCGCTTCCATCTCTTTTTG
This sequence comes from Actinobacillus ureae ATCC 25976, assembly GCF_000188255.1. GTDB lineage: Bacteria > Pseudomonadota > Gammaproteobacteria > Enterobacterales > Pasteurellaceae > Actinobacillus > Actinobacillus ureae. The sequence continues at coordinate 647,397 of NZ_GL831081.1, read as the reverse complement.
ATCTTTCGGGCCAGTCCATAATTGGCTGGTAATCGTCGCTTCGCTGTTTGGCGCTACTTCTGTTACTGGGCCACGGTAGCCAATAGTCGCAATACCGTTGTTAGTACGAGAGTAAAGCGAGTTTTGCGCATCTTGATTCGGTACCCAAGCAGAAACGAAGTAGTGTTGTAATACCGCAACCCAACCGGCTTTCGTACCAATGTTTAAATTCTCTTTTGCCATTTCATCGAAACTATATTTTTTATAGTTGGTTTCCGATGAAGAATACGCACCGCCGGTATAAGTTGGCATGGTTAAGCTGCCGGAACTTTCTACTAAGGTATGTTTTAACTGACCGTAAGGCTGAACTTCGATTGCTTGCGCAGATTGGTTTTTCACATTGAAGTTCACCGCAACATCATAGCTACCACGTTTTAACACGAAAGTTTTGGTATAAAGTACTCCGTCTTTTTCAAACGTCATCGGCACGCTGATCTTATTTTGACCGTCAGCTAATACAAATGCCTCTTGTGCAACTTGATATTGCGGACGACCTGTATTGGTGTCGATACCGTTTTTACCCACTAAACCACTCTGAGCAACATAAGTTGTTGCGCCGGTTTGTAATAATTTAAATGGTGTTTCAGAATTTAATTCCGCATTATGCGCTAATAAATCCGAAGCAATCACATCGCCACCTAAAGTGTCGATGGTTAAACGTAATACATCACTTTGGATAGTAATGGTTTTACCTTGGGTTGCATTCTCCGCAATAACGGTATTTGCGTTAGATGCAGCAGGCACATCGCTTGATTGTGATGCAACTTGAGCTTGTTGTTGTGCTTGTTTTTGCGCCTGAATTTCAGGGTTAAAATCTTGTTGCCACTGAGTGAATACAAGGAAAGACACCAATAACAGCCCCAGTACCAGTAAACTACGATTTGAATTCATGTTGAGTTTCTCTTGGGTTAAGGACAGATAAAAAGAAAGGCATTTTATAATAGGTTGGCACTAGATCCAACCGCCTTTTGCGAATAGCGGTCGGATTTAGCAAGAATTTTGCAAAAAGTTGATCAAAGTCGACCGCTTATGGCGAACAGGAAAACTGTTCCCATACCCAATCGCTAAACGCACGTAATCTTGCGCTTTGTTTGCGCTCGTGCGTCAACAAATAAGCAGGCAAACTCGGGTGTGGGTAATCCGCTAAAATCTCTACCAGTTCTCCACTATACAGCCAAGTTTGTACCAAAGCACGTAACGGTTGTCCGATACCTAAACCGGCTTTTAACATCGCAACAATCCCGTTTGCCCCATTTGCCGAATAGTGAAATTGATTCATTTCCACTTGTGGAAAACATAACGGTCGCGTGCCGTTTATATCGGAAAAATACCCGATTAGGCGATGATTTTCCAATTCATTCGGTGTTTGTGGTACTCCGTATTCGGTTAGATAGGCAGGTGAAGCGCAAGTCACAAAGTCAAAATCGGTGAATTTACGCCCAATTAAGGTTTGATCATGCACTTCACCAATCCGAATCACACAATCTACCCCATCTTGAGCAATATTCACCGCTCGATCACTAATGCCCAATGTCAGCTTAATTTGCGGATAACGCTGATAAAAATCAGGTAATTTGGGAATAAAAAGTTGCTCAGCAAACAGCATCGGCATATCCACCCGTAAATGCCCTTTTACAACACGATGTTTATCGTGCATCTGTTGTTCCAATTCATCAAATTCCGCCAATAATCTGACCGCTTGTAAATAGTACGCTTGCCCCTCAGCGGTCGGCATCACGGTTCTGGTGGAGCGATGTAACAATTTCACCGCATAATGCTGTTCTAAATCGCTGATCCATTTACTTAATGTAGAACGGGGAATCCCCAGTTGTTCGGCGGATTTATGGAAAGAAAGGCTTTCAACCACACGCACAAAAGCCCGCATTGCTTGAATATGATTCATTTGATTATTCCATTTTATGGATAGTATTGCCATGTTTTACCTATTGATAAGGTAATTTGTACAAATATAATGCTCTCTTTTTTATCAACTGAGAACATTATGCAAATCATTTTAATTTTAGCGACCATTCTTGCCGGTGCCGGATTGTCGGTGGAAGCCGGTTTACTTGGGCCGTTAGGGCAACAAGTCGGCAAACTTTGGGCAACTTTGAGTATTTTCGGTGTCGGAGCCTGTTTAACCTTTTTATTGATGCTATTTTTCTCGCCACGCAATACGCTATCTTATTTTTCACTACCCGGTTGGCAACTGACCGGTGGTATCTTAGGGCCGGTTTATGTGGTGATCTTAACTCTTGCGACACCGGTCATCGGTGTGGCAATGACGATGATTGGTGTCTTGGTCGGACAAATTTTTCAAAGTTTATTAAATGACCATTTTGCGCTGTTCGGATCACAACATCATAAGATCAATAAACACCGTTTAATTGCGCTCGGTTTTATCGTGTTGGCGTTGGGTTTTATTATTTGGGGAGAGATGTAATGATTTTCATCATGTTATGTTTAGCCTTACTCGGCGGTATCGCATTAGCCATTCAAGCGAGTGTAAACGGCAAATTAGGCGCACAGGTAGGTGTATTTAAAAGTGCGTTTTTGACTTTCTCGGTCGGCGCATTAGTCACTGGTTTATTGGTGTTTTTCTTCGATCCAAAGCACGAATTAACCCTATTTGACGTGCTAAAATGGCAACTTATGGGCGCATTGCTTGGTGTACCTTATATCGTGATTATGGTACTTGCGGTGGGTAAAATCGGTACGGCTGTGGCAACGGTCGCCGTGATTTTCGGGCAATTAGCAATGAGCTTACTGATTGATACCTTGGGTTGGTTTCATAATGAAGCGATTGCGTTTTCAATCCCTCGTCTATTAGCGGTGATTTGTCTAGGTATTGCACTCTATTTTATCTACCAAAGTAACCGACAAACGGCTGAATAAATGCCTAAATGAACAAGCGGTCAAATTTTCCGGATTTTTTGCAAAATTTTCGGAGAATTTGACCGCTTATCTTTGATAAGAAACTAACGTTTATCTAAAGTTTTGGTTGAAAGACGAGCCACCGCACATAGATTACCTTGTTCGTCTTTAATCTCGATATTCCACACCTGCACTTCACGTCCTAATTTAAGCGGATTCGCACGAGCAATCGCTTTTGTACCTGCCGGCACTGATTTTAAATGGCTGATATTTAATTCCATTCCGACCGCAATTTGATGCGATTCACACACCATTAATGCACCGGCATTGGCAGTAGTTTCCGCTAAAGCAGCCGACACGCCGCCATGCAATACACCGAACGGTTGTTGAGTACGCTCGTCCACCATAAGTTGCGCTTCAATCCAATCTTCACCGATTGCGGTAAATTCGATACCTAAATGCGCTACCGCCGATTTTTGGCTAAGTGCGTTTAATTGTTCACAAGTTGCTGTTTGCTTCCAAATAGTCATTATGTTTCCTTTATGATAAATCTTTCCAAGTGCTCTTTATAGAAGAAAAAGTTTGTTAAATATCACTCTCTCCCCTTGCGGGAGAGAGACAGCGAAAAATTACGTTAGGTAATTTTTTGCAGAGAGAGGGAAAAACACGCCTAGTTCTTCTACGATTCCCCTCTCCCTGATTTTTCTTCTGAACGAAGAAAAATCTATCCCTCTCCCACAAGGGGTGAGGGATATACAGAAGATTTAAAATCTACACCACCTCAAGCAATGCCTGAATCGGGTGTTTAACCGAATAATGCTCAAAACGTTTTACTTGCGAACGGCAGGAATAGCCGGTAGCGAGGCAACGCTCAAGCGGTTTATTTTTCAATTTAATTTGCCACGATTGCTGATAAATCGCCGTCGACATTTCAAGGTGTTTGGTTTCGTGTCCGAATGTACCCGCCATACCGCAACAACCGACATTTTCATTCACCAACTGTTCACCGAAATGGGCAAAAATCGCTTGCCACTCTTTCGGTGCATTCGGCAATTCGGTCGCTTCGGTACAGTGTGCGAATAAATGCCAGCTCAAGCGGTCAGAATTCGGTGATTTTTTGCAATGCTCCAACTTACCGGCTTGAATCACATCTCGTAGCCATTCGTGAGCCAGTTGCACTTTGAAATCACCACGCGCTGCTTTTAAGATATCACGATATTCGTCACGGTAAACTAAGGTCAGAGCAGGATCAACCGCCACCATCGGTAAGCCGAGTTGAGCGACACGATTGAGAAATACCGCCTGATTGCGTGCAGTTTTAGCAAACTTGCTTAAAAATCCCTTGATATGTTGCGCCTTACCGCTCGGTTTAAACGGTAACACAACCGGACGAAAACCAAGTTTTTGTAGCAATCGAACAAAATCCGCCACTACTTTCGCATCATAGAACGAAGTGAACGGGTCTTGCACCACCAGCACGGTTTTGCAAAATCCCGATGATTTTTGACCGCTTGCTTGTGCTTCCAAAGCCTCTAAAGTCACGCCCTGATAACCAATCTCAACTAACTGTTGCTGCAAGTTCGGTACGGAAAGCGCCGGTAAATAAGTCATGCCGATCGTTTTGTTCGCCAGCGTTTCCACTAATTTTGAACGACTGAAAAAGTTAAAAAACTTCGGTGCTTTCGCCATCATCGGCACAACAAATTCAAGATTGGAAACCAGATAATCTTTTGCCGGACGCAAATAACGGCTATGGTACAGCTCATTAAACTGCGATCTGAAAGTCGGCACATCAATTTTAATCGGGCATTGGCTGGCACAAGCTTTACATGCAAGGCAAGTATCCATTGCCGCTTTCACTTCGTGCGAAAAATCGTATTCTTTCTGTTTATTCAGCGTGTTGCGAATTTTTGCAACAAAATCGGTTAATTTGACCGCTTGTTTACGCGGTTTGAAGATCAAATCGTCCGGTGATACGTTTTGTTCGGCAAGCAATCTGAGCCATTCTCGAATCAAAGTCGCACGCCCTTTCGGTGAATAAAGGCGGTTACCCGATACTTTCATTGACGGACACATCGTACTATGTACATCAAAGTTAAAGCACAATCCGTTACCGTTACAGTTCATCGCCCCTTTAAATTCTTCACGCACTTGGATTGGAATTTGGCGATCAAAATCCGCACGCATTGATGAGTCGATCGGGTAAAGTGCCGCATTGCTCTCCAATGGTGTACAAATTTTGCCCGGATTCAAGCGGTTTTGTGGGTCAAACAGCTGTTTGATATAACGTAATTCTCGCCATAATGTTTCGCCAAAGAATTTCTCGCCATACACCGAACGCATACCCTTACCGTGTTCACCCCAAATCAAACCGCCATATTTTGCTGTAAGTTCCACGACTTGATCAGAAATCGCTTTAAATTTTTGTACTTGCGCACGGTCGGTCAAATCTAATGCGGGGCGAACGTGTAGCACACCGGCATCCACGTGACCGAACATGCCGTATTCCAAATCGTGATCATCTAATAATTGGCGGAACTCAGCGATGTAATCGGCAAGATGCTCCGGCGGCACACAGGTGTCTTCCACAAACGCAATCGGCTTCGCCCAACCTTTGGCATTTCCCAATAGACCGACCGCTTTTTTACGCATTGCATAAATTTTTTCGATGGAGGCAATGTCGTTGCAAATTTGATAGCCAATAATACCGCTGGTTGAATCCGCCAGTTTTTTATCTAACGCTTTAATGAGGTCTGCGACTTGTTGTTCTATTAGTGTCTGATCGCTGCCGGCATATTCCACAATATTAATGCCAAGAATCGGGTTATTCGGATCTTCGGTTAATAAATCGGACACCGAATGCCAAATAATATCCTGTTTAGCCAAGTTCAGCACTTTAGAATCGACTGTTTCAACCGACAGCGCATTGGCTTGAAGCATAAACGGCGCAGAACGCAATGCCGAATCAAACGAATTATATTTAATGTTAATTAAGGTACGGAATTTCGGCAGCGGCAGTAAATTGAGCTTCGCCTCGCAAATAAAGGCAAGCGAGCCTTCCGAGCCGGTTAAAATACGAGTCAGATTGAATTCGCTCTTGTCTGCGTTGAATACATTTTTTAAATCGTAACCGGTTAAAAAGCGATTGAGTTGCGGCAACTCGGCAAGAACGGTCGGACGTAACTCACGACAACGGCTAAAAATTTCACGGTGGAGCTGTTTACCGGTAGCAGTTAAGCCCAAGCGGTCGATTTCTGCAAAAAAATCGCAAGATTTAACCGCTTGTGTTTCTAACACTTCACCATTCATCAATACCGATTTAATCGCTAAAATATGATCAGAGGTTTTACCGTATTGGAGCGAGCCTTGCCCAGAAGCATCGGTATTAATCATACCGCCTAGAGTGGCTCGGTTACTGGTGGAGAGTTCCGGAGAGAAAAACAAACCATGCGGTTTTAGAAATTGGTTAAGCTGATCTTTAACCACGCCGGCTTGTACTCGCACCCAACGTTCTTCTACATTTAATTCGAGGATTTGATTTAGATGGCGAGAGAGATCGACAATAATATTGTTATTCAGCGATTGCCCGTTCGTGCCGGTACCACCACCCCGAGGAGTAAAAGTGAGGTGTTGAAAATGCGGACGTTGTGCCAATTTCGTTAAAATCACCACATCCGAAACTGATTTAGGAAATAAAATCGCCTGCGGTAACTGTTGGTAAGCGCTGTTATCGGTGGCTAAAGAAAGGCGATCCGCATAATGAGAAGCGATATCGCCACTAAAATGTTGCTGTTTGAGTTCTGCTAAAAACTGTATAACTGTTTTATTCAGTTCTGGCGTTGTCGACAATTGTGGAAGCATATTAATTATAGGTATAAATTCGAGGTAAAACGATATTAACAAGATTTGTGAATATTGAAAATGAAAGTGAAGAAAACAACTTGAATGATTGAAATTATTACATATAGCTTATTAAATCAACAGTTCTATACACTTTCTTACACTTTTAGGAGGGGTGGGTTATTGATTTTGTGAATTTGAACTCCGATAATAAATATATTCTTGCTCATTTGATTAGAGAACAAGAATATATTGGATGGAAACACAGTTGCATTTCAACTAAATTATAGTCGTTTTGTACTGTTTAATTCTAGAAAATTAACTATCTTTCTTCTCTAATGAGGCGGAGGCGTATCAGTTAAAGCTTTAGTACCGAGTGGTATTGAGGTTGTTTTATTTTTTAATCGATGACAATTTAGAGGATCATCAAAATGAAAAAAACAGTAATTGCATTAGCAGTATCTGGCTTAGCATTAGCTTCAGTAGCTCAAGCTGCTCCACAACAAAATACTTTCTACGCAGGTGCGAAAGTTGGTCAATCATCATTTCACCACGGTGTTAACCAATTAAAATTTGGTCACGATGATCGTTATAATGATGAAACACGTACATATGGTATCAACCGTAACTCAGTAACTTATGGTGTATTCGGTGGTTACCAAATCTTAAACCAAAACAACTTTGGTTTAGCAGCTGAATTAGGTTATGACTACTACGGTCGTGTACGTGGTAATAAAGGTGAATTCCGTTCATTCAAACACTCTGCACACGGTTTAAACTTCGCATTAAAACCAAGCTACGAAGTATTACCTAACTTAGACGTTTACGGTAAAGTAGGTGTTGCAGTTGTTCGTAACGACTACAAATTCTACAGTGCAGAAAACACTAACGAACCAACAGAGAAATTCCACAAATTAAAAGCATCTACAATTTTAGGTGCGGGTGTTGAGTACGTAATTCTTCCTGAATTAGCAGCACGTGTTGAATACCAATACTTAAACAAAGCAGGTAACTTAAACAAAGCAGGTAACTTCAACAAAGCAGGTAACTTCAACAAAGCATTAGTACGTTCAGGCGGACAAGATGTTAGCTACCAATATGCTCCAGATATCCACTCTGTAACTGTAGGTTTATCATACCGTTTCGGTCAAGGTGCTGCACCAGTTGAAGCGGCTCCTGAAGTTGTTACTAAAAACTTCGCATTCAGCTCAGATGTTTTATTTGATTTCGGTAAATCAAGCTTAAACCCAGCTGCTGCAACTGCTTTAGATGCAGCTAACACTGAAATCGCTAACTTAGGTTTAGCTACTCTTGCTATCCAAGTTAACGGTTACACAGACCGTATCGGTAAAGAAGCTTCAAACTTAAAACTTTCTCAACGTCGTGCTGAAACTGTAGCTAACTACTTAGTTTCTAAAGGTCAAAACGCAGCTAACGTAACTGCTGTAGGTTACGGTGAAGCAAACCCTGTAACTGGCGCTACATGTGACGCTGTTAAAGGTCGCAAAGCATTAATCGCTTGCTTAGCACCTGACCGTCGTGTTGAAGTTCAAGTTCAAGGTTCTAAAAACGTAACTATGTAATTTAGTGCGTTCTTTGTAACTAAATAATAAAAAGCTACAATGATTTAAAGCAAACCTTTGCCTATAAGCCATAAATAGCGGTTTTATTGTATTTTTAGCTCATAATTTGATAAAATATAAATAGTAATAGCAGTTTTTCTTTCTTACATAGCGCGCAAGAAAGTATCAAGGAACTGGTATTACTGTCCCCATGATGGGGGTATTTTAATGGATGATGATAAAATTTAGAGGACATCAATATGAAAAAATCATTAGTTGCTTTAGCAGTATTATCAGCTGCAGCAGTAGCTCAAGCAGCACCACAAGCAAATACTTTCTATGCAGGTGCAAAAGCAGGTTGGGCATCATTCCACGATGGCATCGAGCAATTAGATGCTGCTAAAGGTGGTAAATATGGTATCAACAAAAACTCTGTAACTTACGGTGTATTCGGTGGTTACCAAATCTTAAATCAAGATAAATTAGGTTTAGCGACAGAAGTTGGTTATGATTATTTCGGTCGTGTACGTGGTACAGAAAAACCTAATGATAAAGCGGATAAACAAACATTCCGTCACGCAGCACATGGTGCAACAATTGCATTAAAACCAAGCTACGAAGTATTACCTAACTTAGATGTTTACGGTAAAGCAGGTATCGCATTAGTAAACAATACATATAAAACATTTAACGCTGCACAAGAGAAAGTAAAAAGCCGTCGTTTCCAAAGCTCTTTAATCTTAGGTGCTGGTGTTGAATACGCAATTCTTCCAGAGTTAGCGGCTCGCATTGAATACCAATGGTTAAACAATGCAGGTAAAGCAAGCTACTCTAAATTAAACCGTAGGGGTGCAACTGATTACCGTCCGGATATCAGCTCCGTATCGGCAGGCTTATCATATCGTTTCGGTCAAGGTGCAGCGCCTGTTGCAGCTCCAGCAATAGAAACTAAAAACTTTGCATTCAGCTCTGATGTATTATTCGCATTCGGCAAATCAAACTTAAAACCAGCTGCAGCTCAAGCTTTAGATGCAATGCAAGCTGAAATCAATAACGCTGGTCTAGCAAATGCTGCGATCCAAGTTAATGGCTATACAGACCGTATCGGTAAAGAAGCTTCAAACTTAAAACTTTCTCAACGTCGTGCAGAAACTGTAGCTAACTACATCGTTTCTAAAGGCGCTTCAGCAGCTAACGTAACAGCGGTAGGTTACGGTGAAGCAAATCCAGTAACTGGCGCAACATGTGATGCAGTTAAAGGTCGTAAAGCGTTAATCGCTTGTTTAGCACCAGACCGTCGTGTTGAAGTTCAAGTTCAAGGTTCTAAAGAAGTAACTATGTAATAGTTATTTTAGACTAAATAGCAAAAGCCACCTTGTGATCTGCCCCCAAAAAGTTAGACTGTTTAATTTAAGGACCAA
>NZ_GL831081.1:621873-637451 GCF_000188255.1 Actinobacillus ureae ATCC 25976 | reverse complement strand
GGCAGATCACAGGATAGCTTTTTTGATCCGAAATTTGCAAAAAATCGAGCAATTTTGACCGCTTGTTATGTACGATATTTATTGGTTTAACTTAAAATTTCACGGCATTTGGCCGTTACTTCTTGTAATATGGCAGCATAATCGGTCTCTTTTAGTCCTATACAACCAAAGTAGTGCATTTTTACTTGTTCGATACCGCAAAAGTTAAACAGCCCGTTGCCCATGGTATGTTCGAAAGCTTGTAAAAAACCCTTTTGTTGATACTTTTCATTCGGATTACCTAAGGTAACGAATTGCTGCATTTTTTTACCTTTCAATAAACCGATGCTTTCAATTTCACCATTTTGATAAGCGAATCCATAACTTAACACTCGGTCTAAGTAACCTTTTAAGATTGCTGGAAAGCCCATCCACCACAGCGGGTAAATTAAGGTAATGACATCGGCTTGTTGCCAATATCGGTGTTCGATTTGGATTTCTGTCGGGTACTGGCCGGTGAGACTAGATTGAAATTCTTGCCAAGCTAAGTTCGGATCAAAATTTAATTGATATAAATCCCGTACGATAACTTGGTGGCCTTGGCTTGCTTGAACGGCTTGCGAAAGAAGCGCGTGGTTAAAACTTTGTGAATTCGGATGTGCATAAATAATCAGATGGTTCATCGTATTTCTCGGCTAGATAATAACGGTTCCTAATTATCGCTAAAATCTTGCTTTACGTACAAAACTTCCTCTAATTATTCTTTGACAATTATCAATCTTTCCTGTTGTTCCTCAGCAAATACCTCCTTCGAGTAATAAAAGCAGACCAGTAAAAATCGGATAATGCCGACCATTTAATTAGACTTGTAGTGGGGATGCTTTGTCCGATTTTAGCCAACAATCATTACCTCGGCGTAGTTTTTTACGTGGCCATTTTTTGAATGCGTTACAAACGGAGCAGGTAAAGCAACAAGGACATAATGCGATTCGCCCGCCTTGGACAAATCTTGCAGATTTTTATCAAAAATGCACCGCTTGTAATAACTGCATATCTGCTTGCGAAACTCAAATTATCATCAAAGGTGCTAGCGGTTATCCGGAAATAGATTTTAACCGTGGCGAATGTACTTTTTGCCAAGCTTGTGTGAAAAGTTGTGAGGCGGATGTTTTCTTAGCGATAACGGAACAACCTTGGACGCATAAAGTGGAAGTACAAGACAGTTGCTTGCTAAAACAACGTGTTGAGTGTCGCTCTTGCGGTGATAGTTGTGAAAGCCGAGCCATTCGTTTTCGTCCGGCATTGGGCGGAATTGCAAATTTAGTGCTAGATTTGACCGCTTGTAATGGTTGTGGTGCTTGTTTGAGTGTTTGTCCGACCAAAGCAATTAGAATTAATAAGGAAAATAATGAGTAATTTAGAAAGCCAGAACTGGTATGTCTGCAGTCTTGTGGTACAAGCGAAGCCAGCCAAACTTGAGCAGGTGAAAGCGGATATCTTAACGATTCCTTATGCAGAGATTCATGGTGAGAAAGCCGAAGAAGGTAAATTAGTAGTCACGCTAGAAAGTGACAGACAGCTTGCGCTTGCCGATTTAATTGAACAAGTTAAAGATATTAATGGTGTTATCGTAGTATCACTTATTTCAAATTACCTTGATGAAAAGTAAATAGACTCCCCCTCTCTGATAAAGAGGGGGACAGATTTTTTTAATTTGATCATAAATGTGGGACATTAATTATGGAACTCAATCGTAGAGATTTTATGAAAGCAAACGCGGCAATCGCTGCGGCTGCTGCGGCAGGAATGACGATTCCTGTCAAAAATGTTTATGCTGCCGATGACGGTATTAAATGGGATAAAGCACCTTGTCGTTTCTGCGGAACAGGTTGTAGCGTATTGGTAGGAACCAAAGATGGTCGTGTGGTTGCGACTCAAGGTGACCCAGATGCAGAAGTAAACCGCGGGTTAAACTGTATCAAAGGCTATTTCCTTTCCAAAATTATGTACGGTGCAGACCGTGTGCAAACGCCTTTATTACGTATGAAAGAGGGTAAATTCCATAAAGAAGGCGACTTCACGCCTGTGACTTGGGATCAGGCTTTCACTGTGATGGCGGAAAAAGTGAAAGACATCTTGAAGAAAAAAGAGCCGAATTCTGTCGGTATGTTCTCTTCGGGTCAAACCACGATTTTTGAAGGCTATGCGAAAGTCAAACTGTGGAAAGCAGGTTTGCGTTCTAACACTATCGACCCGAATGCCCGTCACTGTATGGCATCGGCAGCGGTAGCGTTTATGCGTACCTTCGGTATGGATGAACCAATGGGTTGCTATAACGACATCGAAAAAACAGATGCTTTTGTGCTTTGGGGCTCTAATATGGCGGAAATGCACCCTATTTTATGGAGCCGTATTTCTGATCGTCGTTTATCTAGTGACAATGTCCGTGTGGTAGTCATGTCTACTTTCGAACACCGTTCGTTCGAATTGGCTGACACGCCAATTATCTTTAAACCACATTCAGACTTAGCGATCCTAAACTATATCGCAAACTATATTATTCAAAATGATAAAGTAAACTGGGATTTCGTCAATAAACATACCAAGTTTAAACGTGGTGAAACCGACATCGGTTACGGCTTACGCCCAGAACATCCGCTTCAAAAAGCAGCGAAAAACGTGAAAACCGCGGGCAAAATGTACGATTCTGACTTTGAAGAATTTAAGAAAATCGTTGCTCCTTACACGCTTGAAAAAGCACACGAAATGTCTGGCGTACCGAAAGATCAGCTTGAAACACTTGCAAAAATGTATGCAGATCCGGAGAAAAATATTGTTTCTTACTGGACGATGGGCTTTAACCAACACACTCGCGGTGTGTGGGTAAACCAAATGATGTATAACGTGCATTTATTGACAGGTAAAATCTCAAAACCAGGTTGTGGACCGTTCTCTCTAACAGGTCAGCCATCGGCTTGTGGTACGGCTCGTGAAGTAGGGACTTTCGTACACCGTTTACCAGCGGATATGGTGGTCACCAACCCTAAACACGTTGAAATTGCTGAGAAAAAATGGAAATTACCAAAAGGCACGATTCCAACTGTGCCAGGCTATCCAGCAGTACAACAAAGCCGTGCATTAAAAGATGGCAAAATGAATTTCCTATGGCAGATGTGTACCAACAATATGCAAGGCGGGCCGAATATTAACGATGAGATCTTCCCAGGCTGGCGTAATCCTGAAAACTTCATCGTGGTTTCAGACCCTTACCCATCAGTTTCAGCAGTGGCAGCAGACTTAATCCTGCCAACCTGTATGTGGGTAGAAAAAGAGGGTGGTTATGGTAATGCAGAGCGTCGTACACAGTTATGGCGTCAACAAGTCAAAGGCCCAGGCGAATCTCGTTCAGACTTATGGCAAATCGTGGAATTCTCTAAATACTTCAAAACTGACGAAGTATGGGGCGAAGAATTATTAGCACAAATGCCTGAATATCGTGGCAAAACACTTTATGAAGTGCTTTACGAAAATGGCGAAGTAAACAAATTCAACGTGCCAACCGATATTCCTGGTTATCTCAATGATGAAGCGGATCACTTCGGTTACTACTTACAAAAAGGCTTGTTTGAAGAATATGCTTCATTCGGTCGCGGTCACGGTCACGACTTAGCCTCATTCGACACTTATCACCAAGTGCGCGGTTTACGCTGGCCAGTGGTGAAAGATGAAAAAACAGGCGAATTTAAAGAGACCTTATGGCGTTATCGTGAAGGCTTCGACCCGTATGTGAAAGCGGGCGAAGACGTAGCATTCTATGGATACCCAGACAAAAAAGCGATTATCTTAGGTGTGCCGTATGAGGGCCCTGCGGAAAGCCCAGACGAAGAGTACGATTTATGGCTCTGTACAGGTCGTGTGTTAGAACACTGGCACACAGGCACAATGACTCGTCGCGTACCTGAATTGCACCGTGCATTCCCGAACAACCTTGTTTGGATGCACCCAGCAGATGCGAAAAAACGTGGTTTACGCCACGGTGATAAAGTGAAATTGATTACCCGTCGCGGTGAAATGATTTCACACTTAGACACCCGCGGTCGTAACAAATGCCCAGAAGGTTTGATTTTCACCACCTTCTTCGATGCAGGTCAGTTAGCAAATAAATTAACTTTAGATGCAACCGACCCTATTTCAGGCGAAACCGATTACAAAAAATGTGCGGTGAAAGTGGTTAAAGCATAAAAAATGGAGGGTGTGTGAATTTGAAAAATTCACGCACGCTTTGCAAAATTTATTGAAAATTTAACCGCTTGCGTGCGTGGAATTTCATTCCACACACCTTACAAACAAAGGAAACGCTATGAAACTAGATCCAAACCGCCGTCAATTTTTGAAAAATGTGACACGAACTGCGGCGGGGGTATGTGGAGCAGGCGTTATTCTTGGATTGCAACAACAGCAAGCTAAGGCGAAAGAAGGCGTGGCTCTGCGTCCACCTGGGGCGTTACCAGAAAACGAATTCTTAGCCGCTTGTACCCGTTGTGGGCAGTGTGTGCAGGCGTGTCCTTACGATATGTTGCACTTAGCTTCGCTGATTGCTCCGATGGAAGCAGGAACGCCGTATTTTGTGGCACGCGATAAGCCTTGCGAAATGTGTCCCGATATTCCTTGTATGAATGCTTGTCCAAGTGGTGCATTAAGCGAAGAGCTTAAAAATATCAACGATGCCCGTATGGGCTTGGCTGTGTTACTTGACCACGAAACCTGCCTCAACTGGCAAGGATTGCGTTGCGATGTGTGCTACCGAGTTTGTCCGCTGATTGACAAGGCGATTACGCTTGAGAATGTCCGTAACGATCGCACAGGCATTCACGCCAAACTGATTCCAACCGTGCATTCTGATGCTTGCACAGGCTGCGGTAAATGTGAACAAGCATGTGTGTTGGAAGAGGCGGCGATTAAAGTACTTCCAATGGATTTAGCCAAAGGCTTGCTCGGTCGCCATTATCGCTTAGGTTGGAAAGAGAAACAGAATGCAGGTAAAGCTCTAATTGAGGAACAGCACCCTGATGGATTGCGTCCGCAGTTTGAGGCAAGAATGCCAGAGGGGATGAGTGAAGCAAGCTATAAACCAATGCAAGTGAAGCCAAATCAGAAAGTGGCAACACCAAGCCGTGCTTCTATGGATTATGTGCCAAGTTCAACCACTGTGCCAGAAGCGGAACATTTCCCAAATTTAGACTTAAACATTAAGGGGGTGAAATAGTGGCAGTTGCTCCAAAATATACCCCAAATAAACCCAAAGATGCGGGCTTAGAAGCTCGGCAAAAATTGGGATGGTGGCGAGCTTATCGCTTCCTGATTTTAAGACGGCTCAGCCAAGTGAGCATCATTTTGATGTTTTTGAGCGGGCCGATGTGGAATGTCTGGATCTTAAAAGGCAATTATAGCTCGAGTATGTTATTCGACACAGTGCCGTTGACTGATCCGCTGATTACCGCAGAAAGTTTAGCCACAGGTTATTTGCCTGAAATGACTACGCTTATCGGTGCATTCATCATCGTGCTGTTTTATGCGGTGGTAGCAAGCAAAGCATTTTGCAGTTGGGTTTGCCCAATGAATATAGTGACCGATTCCGCTGCGTGGTTCAGACGCAAATTCGGCATTCGTCAATCGCTAAAAATCTCCCGCGAATTACGTTATGTGATTCTAGGTGTGATTTTAGTCGGCAGTGCTTTCACAGGCTCGCTGCTGTGGGAATGGATTAACCCCGTCGCTGCTCTTGGACGTGTTTTTGTTTATGGCTTAGGAGCAACGCTCTGGCTAGTCGCAGTGATTTTCCTGTTCGACTTGCTGGTTGCCGAACATGGCTGGTGTGGCCACCTCTGCCCAATTGGGGCAACTTATGCATTGATTGGTGCAAAAAGTGTCGTGAAAGTAAATGTAGTGGATCGTAACCGTTGTGACCGCTGTATGGATTGTTACAACGTATGTCCGGAGCCTCAAGTATTGAGAGTTCCGCTACACGGTAAACCGGAAGACAGCACCGTTGTGCTTTCGAAAGATTGTATTAGCTGCGGACGTTGTATTGATGTATGTGCAGAGAAGGTCTTTGCATTCGGTACACGTTTTCAAGGCAGTATTGAAGTGAAAAATGTTTAATAAAGCCCAGTAAAGGGACATTCCTTTCGTCCGTTTACAGGAGAAAGATAGGCAGAAATTGCGTTAGGCAATTTCTAGTATAGAAGGGGAAGCAGTTTAAATTTTATCCTATTTTGCAAAAGCCCTCTCCCTCCGAAAATCCTACAGATTTTCTCCACCCTCTCCCGTAAACGGGCGAGGGGAAGGTATAGACCAATTTTTAATTTTTAAAACGGAGTGATTTAACATGAGAAAATATCTCACCCTCTTATTGACCGCATTGGCGGGTTTTGCCGTGGCGGAAACGCAAGTGGCAAAAAGTATTGATAGCACAGTGGAAAGTGTTGCCCCTGCTTATACCAATGCACAGAAAGATGCAGGCAACATTCCTGTGACTTTCCCTCACCAACCGCCGCTTGTTCCACATAGTATTCGTGGTTTACAAGTAACGAAAAATACCAACCAATGCTTAGGTTGTCACAGCCCTGAAGTTGCGCCGACAACCGGTGCGACACGTGTGCCGGCAAGCCACTTTATGGATCGTGACGGTAAACCGACGGAAGGAACTTCACCACGTCGTTACTTCTGCCTACAGTGCCACGTGCAACAAACGGACGTAAATCCGATTATTCAAAATAAATTTGACACGATTCGTCAGACACAAAGTAAATAAGGAGAAAGGTGATGATTAAGAAATTTTGGAACTGGTTCCGTACGCCGAGCAAAATGGCTGCCGGTACACTCATTATCATTTCTGCGATTGGCGGTATTTTAGCGTGGGGCGGTTTTAACCAAGGTTTAGAACATACCAATACCGAACAATTTTGTTCAGACTGTCATATGAATGACGTAGTACCTGAATATCGTGCTTCGGCTCACTACTCAAACCGTAGCGGTGTGAAAGCTATCTGTTCAGATTGTCACGTGCCACACGAATTCCTTGATAAGTGGAAACGTAAAATCATCGCTTCAAAAGAAGTGTATGCACACTTTACCGGTAAAGTGAATACCAAAGAAAAATTCGAAGCACATCGTTTAGAAATGGCAGAGCGTGAGTGGGCGCGTATGAAAGCTAACGATTCGCAAGAGTGCCGTAACTGCCATAACTTTGAAGATATGGACTTTACTCAACAGAAAACTGTGGCGCAAAAAATGCACGCAATGGCACAAGATCAGGGCAAAACCTGTATCGACTGTCATAAAGGTATTGCACACAACCTTCCACATATGGAAAAAATTCAAAAGAGCTTCATTCCTGAAGATATGTTGAAAAAAGAACAACCAGCGGAAGGCAAATAATAAGCGGTCGGATTTTTATTCGATTTTACGATCCCCGAGTACGGTGTACTTGGGGATTTTTTTGCGAATTATGCTATACTTTGTGCAATTTTTGTTACGGAACAATCCTTTATGAAACACAGTTTAACTCCTTTCCATACTTTCCATTTACCGGCAAATGCAAGCAAAATCGTTGAATTCAGCAGTGCCGAACAATTACTTAACGAATGGCAGACCGCCGTAAACAATCATCAACCGGTACTGATTTTAGGGCAGGGCTCAAATGTGATTTTCTTAGATGATTTTGACGGTTGCGTATTCATCAATAAATTAAAAGGTATCGAACATCACGAAGATGAACAATTCCATTATTTGCATGTGCAAGGCGGTGAAAATTGGCATGAACTGGTGAAATGGACCTTGGCAAACAATATTGCCGGCCTCGAGAACTTAGCGCTCATTCCAGGGGTCGCCGGTTCTACTCCAATTCAAAATATCGGTGCTTACGGGGTGGAATTTGAACGTGCGTGTGATTTTGTCGAAGTGCTGAATTTACGCACCGGCGACATTTTCCGTTTAACCAAACAAGAGTGCCAATTCGGTTATCGTGAAAGTGTGTTTAAACACCAGTACAAAGATGAATTTGCGATTCTCTCGGTCGGAATCAAATTGGCAAAAGCATGGCAGCCGGTATTAAGTTACGGTTCATTAACTCAATTTGATCCGCAACGTGTAACGCCTCAACAAGTGTTTGACGAAGTGTGTGCGGTTCGTTCGGCAAAATTACCGAATCCGGACGAGTTTGGTAATGCTGGTAGTTTCTTCAAGAACCCAGTCATTGAGGCTGCAAAATTTGCGCAAATTCAGACCGCTTACCCGAATATTCCAAACTATCCACAAACAGACGGCACAATAAAATTAGCGGCAGGCTGGTTAATTGATCAATGTGAGTTGAAAGGCTTCCAAGTAGGCGGTGCGGCAGTACATGAAAAACAAGCGTTGGTACTGATTAATAAGCAAGCGGCAATCGGCTCAGATGTAGTGGCGTTAGCCAAAGAAGTGCGTAGCCGAGTGCGTGAAAAGTTTGGGGTCGAGCTGCATCCGGAAGTACGTTTTATGGGTAAAAATGGCGAAGTGAATAGCGAAGAAGTCACGAGATAACCAAAGTAATGAGCAAATTAAACCAATCTCAGATCCAAACGGCGTTATTGTGCGGGCAAGCGGTGGTGTTTGATGAAATTGATTCGACCAACGAATATCTGATTAAACATTATCAAAGCTTACCGCAAGGCTCGGTTTGTTTAGCCGAGCAACAAACTGCTGGCAGAGGCAGACGTGGGCGTACTTGGTATTCGCCACAAAGTGAAAATGTCTATTTTTCGATTTTGTGGCATTACCCAACCGAAGACGCTGCGCATATTTCCTCTCTGAGTTTGGTCATTTCGCTGATTATTGCCGAAAGTTTGCAAGCGCAACAGGTTGAAAATATCCAAATCAAATGGCCGAATGATATTTATTTTTGCGGAAAAAAAATGGGCGGGATTCTGATTGAAACCAAAGCGGATCGCAGCGGTATTCATTTAGTAATCGGTATCGGTCTAAATTTAGGGATGACTCAAGTTGACGAAAATATCGTGACCCAAGCATGGGCTGATTTATCCGACTATCAATTTGATCGCAATGCACTGGTGTGTCGCCTCGCTTATGAATTGCAAAAAAATCTCAAAATTTACCCGCTTGTTGGCTTTGAACATTATGCCGAGCGTTGGCAAGTATTTGATATTTTTCGTGATCAAGCGGTAAAGCTGGTCACGGAAGGCAGTGAAATTCACGGTATTTCACGTGGTATCAATCAAAACGGTGAGTTACTGCTGGAACAAAAGGGGGGGATTACCCCATTCGGCATTGGTGAAATGTCATTGCGCTCTGACGAAACTTAATAATCTTTAGACAAGCGGTCAATTTTTTGTAAAGTTTTGCAAGAATCGGACCACTTGTCTTTTCCTGATTTATAATTTGTGCTTTTACGAAGAGGAAAGCAATATGAATCCAACATTTTCTCCATTATTTGAAAGCTATAAATTAAATAACGGCGTTGAAATTAAAAATCGTTTAGTGGTGGCACCTATGACCCATTTTGGTTCAAATCCGGATGGTACTTTAGGTCAAAACGAACATAACTTTATTGAAAACCGTGCTGGCGATATCGGTATGTTTATTTTAGCCGCTACGCTGGTGCAAGACGGCGGTAAAGCGTTCCACGGTCAGCCGGAAGCAATTCATATCGCCCAATTACCGAGTTTGAAACAAACCGCCGATCTGATTAAAGCACAAGGTGCGAAAGCAATTTTACAAATTCATCACGGCGGTAAACTTGCTTTAACCGAATTACTGAACGGTAAAGATAAAATCTCAGCAAGTGCGGA
Source organism: Actinobacillus ureae ATCC 25976 (assembly GCF_000188255.1). Classification (GTDB taxonomy): domain Bacteria; phylum Pseudomonadota; class Gammaproteobacteria; order Enterobacterales; family Pasteurellaceae; genus Actinobacillus; species Actinobacillus ureae. Next base: position 627,627 of record NZ_GL831081.1, on the reverse strand, counting down.
TGAAGAAACCGGTACACGTGCGGCGACGGTAGCGGAAATCGAGTCATTAATTACGGCATTTGCCAATGCAACCGCATTAGCGATTGAAGCCGGTTTTGACGGGGTGGAAATCCACGGGGTGAATAATTACTTAATTCAGCAGTTCTATTCTGGCCACTCTAACCGCCGTGAAGACGAATGGGGCGGCTCACGTGAAAAACGTATGCGTTTCCCATTAGCGGTGGTGGATGCAGTAGTTGCCGAAAAACAAAAAGCGGCAAAATCGGATTTCATTATCGGTTATCGCTTCTCGCCGGAAGAACCGGAAGAGTTAGGCTTAACCATGGAAGACACTTTCGCATTAGTTGATGCGATAATCGCAAAACCGTTGCAATATTTACATATCTCATTATGGGATTTCTACAAACAGGCTCGTCGTGGTGCAGATGTGAATATCAGCCGTATGCAATTAATTCACGAACGTATTGCAGGTAAATTACCGCTTATCGGTGTAGGTAACTTATTCAGTGCGGAACAAATCGCACAAGCATTTAATACCGGTTGGGCGGAATTTATCGCATTAGGTAAAACTGTGATGATTAACCCGACAATTGCCACATTAATTAAACAGGGGCGTGAAACGGAAATCGTAACGGAACTTGATCCGAATAAAGCGGATCAATATGGTATCCACGGTATTTTATGGGATCTATGTGTTCAGGGCGGTGCTTGGTTACCACCGGTAAAAGGTCAAGAATGGCAACCGTTAGATAGATAAATAGCGATAGGAAATCTTTATGCATAAAACCATGCAACAAAAAGCGGCGGAAGCACATAATATGTGTAAGGTGAAAGGCGATTCAATGTTGGATAATAGCGACCACCAAATTGCCTTTGAAGCGCTGTATGATAGTGAAGAACAAGCGTAGCAAGCGGTTGAATTTTTCACAGAAAAAGCAAAATCGGTGGAAACCGAAGCTTGTGTTATTCAACATAATATTAGCCAAGTTGAAGACGGTTTTTTAATGCAAATGCAGATTGAATTTAGTTGTCAGGCAGAAGTAGTATTATTCCAAATGGCGGTTAGATAAAAATAAAGGGGCAACAAATGTTGTCCCTTATTTTTTGGTTTATGATTTAACCACAGAAAACACAGATTGTACGTAATATATTTAGCCCTAATAGCGATTTTCTGTGTAATCAGTGTATTCCGTGGTTAGAAATAAATCGTTTAGCTTTTAAACATTGGTAACATTTCGTACATTGAAAGGAAATGGAACACCGCGGTACAAACACCGAATAAGAATACCAGTCCAATCATAAACAGATTACCTTTTTTCGCTTTATAGACTAATAACGCTGGAATCATACAAGTCCAAAGGGTTGCTACCGCACCTGCATAACCAATCGCTTTTAAGAAACCGAGTGGCGAAAGTAACGAGAAAACTAATGGTGGTAAGAAAGTCACCGCCCATGCTTTTGTTCTGCCAGATTTACTATTATCAAATTTAAAGAAATCTGCCAAGAAATCAAATGTACCTAGTCCAACTCCGATAAAAGAAGACAGAATTGCCGCCATAGAAAACGCATTAATCGCTTGTTTCACATATGGTGATTGCACTACTTCACCAATCGTATTTAATAATACGTCTAAATCACCGTTACTTGCGATAACCGGCGCAAATTGCGCGCGTGGTAAATTGCCGAAAATGCTGATTACCCAAAGTAAATAAAGCACTAAAGCAATCAGTGTACCGCCGGCAATTGCATATTTCGCTTTCTTCACTTCACCGTAATAAGCGCGCATTGAAGAGACAGAATGATGGTAACCGAAAGAGGTTAATGCAACCGGTAACATCGCTAACGCATATTTGGCGTATTTACCGCTATCGTTTTGCTGATCGAATAAGATATTGCTATCAATATTGCTGACTAAGCCCGAGATACTGAATGTAAACGACAATGCCATAAAAATAATTAATAACACAGAAATGCGATCAACTAAACGAGTAGAGTGCCATACAAAGAACGAGAAAATCAGCACGAATAGCGCAGACCAGATACGAGATCCGAATTCACCGAAATCAATCGCTGACTTGGTTAGGTTCTCTAAAATTCCACCGGAAGCGGTCGTGTAAGCGTAAAGTAAAATCCCGCCGACAAAATAGACCGCAAGGTTATTTAACGCATTAATTTTATTACCTAATAAGTCTTTGGTAACGGTATTGAATGAAGCTCGTAGATCGTAGTTTTTATAGACATCAAGTAATAACCAGCCGGAAAATGTCATCACAATCATGGTGAAAGCCAGTGCAAGAATAGACCACATTGTCCAGGCTCCCGCACCGGAAGTTGGGAGTCCAAGCATACCTGCTCCTACGCAGACACCTGCGATGATACAAGCGCCACCAAAAAGTGTTGGCTGTTTTTTCATAAAATATCCTATTGAAGTAGTACATTAAAGTAATAGTATTCTGCCATAAACTAACTTATTAAAAAATAGTCTTATAGAGAAAAAGAGTATTTTTATCATGGTAAAACGCTATTTTCCGCTAAATAGTGAATACTAAAACTTTACGCTTTTGAATAGATTGTCTAAAACAGATCCAAAATTGGATCCAAAGGAACTTATTATGTTGAAGATGAACGATCTTTCTAAAGTAACTAACACGCCTAAATCAACCATTCTTTATTACATTAAAGAGGGATTGTTACCAGAACCTTTGAAAGATAAGCCAAACTTTCACTTATATGATGAAAGTAATATCCAATTAATTGAATTTATCAAATATCTTCAAGCAAACTTTAATGCAACCATTTCACAGATTAAAACGGTTTTTGCTCAGCCGGATTTTGATCTGAATAATCCTTATAAAAGCTTAATGGGATCGTTAGATATTTTAAACGGTACGGAAGGTGAACGTTTATTAGTGAGTGAGATCTGTGCGGAGTTCGGTATTACTGAAGTCGAACTAAATGAATTTGTAGAAATGGGGTTAATTAACCCGACCCATGGCGATTTTAGTGCTAAAGATCGTGATATGTTGGCTATTCTCAGCCAATGTGATGCGCAGGAATTTCAATTATTAGAAAGTTATGCGGAAGTGGCGAAAAATTTAGCTCGTCAAGAAATGGCAATCGGCGGGGAAATCTTGATGCAAGAAGAGGGTCAAGAAGAGCGTTTGAAACACTTTTTCAATATTTTATTGCTATTAAAGCCATATATCTTAAATTCGCAATTGGTGAAGTATTAACTCTTACTTTTCACTATTTGTGCGATATTAATTATATTACAAGCGGTCAAATTTGCAGAAAATTTTGCAAATTTGACCGCTTGTTTTGATTAAGGCAGTTCAGGGAACAGCATTTTTAACACGGCTTTGGTTAAGCGGCGAGATTTTCCTTGGTAAGGGAAAATATGCATCATCATCATCGGATTAAAGTTCGCTTCAATCACACCCCATGAACGCAGAGACGGCTCGGCGGCTTTGGTTAAACCCGGAATGATTAAATCCACGCCACATACTTTTGCCCCCATCGCTTTGGCGATACCGACCGCTAATTGTTTATAGCTATCGTGCATTTGATCGGTCATGTCAATTGAATCGCCACCGGTACTGATATTAGAGTTGGCACGTAATTGTACGATTTGTCCTTCAGCCGGAATCGAATCAGGTGTTAAACCTTGCTCTTTAAGCTGAAGCAATTCAATGTCACCGAGGGCGATTTTTTTCAATGGTGAACGAGAGCCATCACCTCGTAGCGAATCGCTGTTTTTCGCTTCCACCAATTCACGCACCGTATGTATGCCATCACCTTTTACATTCGCCGGCACACGCAACAATACCGCTAGAGTTTCATCGCCTAGCACAAAGAAACGATATTCGGTACCGACTAAATAGTCTTCCACCATCACTTCTTTATCTTCACGGAAGGCAATTTCAATCGCTTTGGCAAAATCGGCTTTATCCGTCACGCCTTGTTGGAAAATCGTAATGCCCAAACCGTAATTGGTCGATTTCGGCTTAATCACCACCGCTTTACCTTCAAATAACGGATAGTGCGCCACCGCTTGTTCTACAGAGATAAATTCAACACTTTTCGGCACATTAAAACCGGCTTTTGCTAACACTTTTTTGGTCACGACTTTATTTTCCATAATTAATGGAGAAATGTACTGATCGTGACTGGTCATATTGCCGTTTTTCACATATTCGAGATGATCACCGAATTTAAGTGCGAGGAACTGATCGTTTTCATCCAGCAATTCGATCTGTAAGCCTTGTTGGATCGCATCAAATAATAAAGCCTGTGTAGAAAGCTCCATATTATCGAAAGCGGAAATCGCATAAAAACGCTCGAACGCTTGCGCTTTATATTGTTGAGCAAGTTTTGCTCCGAGTGCTTTATAGCTGCCAGTTTGTTCAATTGCTGCTAATAAACGACCGTTTACCGTTTGGCTCGGATCAACAAATTGAGCTAGTTTTTGTTGTAATAAATCTTTCTCGCTTTGTGGTGCCGAAAGATCTTCTAACATTGCCAGCATTAGGTTAAGGATAGCTTCACCCTCTGCTTGGAACGCAGTGTGCGCACGAGGATCTTCAAGCGCAACTTGGTATAGTTTTTGTTTACCAAGCTCGACTTCTTTTTGACCGCTTGTTTCATCTATCCATAGCATAGCGAGTAAGAATAGATGAATAAATTTGGCATCGGCGAGCTCGATACCGTAAGGCGAGAACGGGTTGAGATCAAATAAACGGAATTCAGCATATTTAACCCCTTTCTCAAGCAATTCACGTACTTTTTTTGCCCCACGTAAACGTACGTTTGAATAGAATTCTTTTTCCGCTAATAAATCACCGCTTGCCACAAAATGTTCTAGCGATTCGACATATTCTTGCAAGCTATCGTGATTGATCACTACATGAGGCGCATTGACATAGCCATACGGACTAGAACGTAAACTACGTACTAATTGTCCTTCTGCAAGCGGTCGATTTTCGCCAAAATATTGCGCCTCTACGGTTGGTGTTGCAGCCAGCAAATAGACCAGAATCCATTGATAACGTAAAAAGTTATTGGCTAATTTCATATATAATGCATTGCGGAACGCAATTTTATCGCTGTATTCCGTTTGTAATGCAAATGCGCTCTCGACAAACTCGTCAGAAATTTGGAAATTGTAGTGGATACCGCTCACCATTTGCTTGTATTTGCCATAAATGGCAGAAAGGTGTTCACGATATTTCACGTCCCATTCGTTATCTAATTGTGCTTCTTTGATCTCGGATTCCGGCGGTAAACCGGCAGGCATACTGAATGGGAAAATATATTCATCGTCAGGCAACGAGCGTAACGTTACCTCGTGAATAGCCGATAGCCAACGATATGTGTCTTCCAATTTATCGTTTGGCGGTGTGATTAGCTCAAGTTGGCTTTCTGCAAAATCGGTTTGAATATATGGATGATAACTGCGGTTACCAAAAACGCTAGGATGAGCAGTTGGAACAATATTCCCTTTATTATCAATGCGTTGGCTTTCTTTCTCAATGCCAAATTTGCCTTGTTGGAACAGTAAACCAAGTTGATGAGTTTTAATTAGTTGTTGTAATTTCATAGCTTTCCCTTTCGCGACAAATGCGTTAGACGAAGTTTTGCTCTTAAAATAACATACTTTTTTAATTGGTTTTATAGCCGATTGATAAGATAGTAGATTATTTGGTTATAAAAAAGCACGATTTTTATAATGATCTGCCCCCCAAAGGTTGGACTAAA
>NZ_GL831081.1:612603-621823 GCF_000188255.1 Actinobacillus ureae ATCC 25976 | reverse complement strand
ATAATCGTGCTTAATTAAAAAGAAATTATGGAGATTATTTAAGGATTTTCGCCAAACGTTCACCCATGCGAGTTTCTATGCCGGCTTGTAGGTGAGCTTCGAATTCAACACTATCTTTCGGGAAGAGGTTAATTACGGTTGAACCTAAGCGGAATGCTCCCATTTCCTGACCTTTATTCAGGTGTACGGCAGTTTCGCCGCTGGTTTCATAGTGATATATCACAACGTCTTTCGCACGAGGTGGATTAATCACGCCAGCCCAAACGGTACTCATACTTGCCGTAATTGTTGCACCGACAAGAATTTGCACCATTGGCCCGAATTCAGTTTCAAACTCACAAATCACACGTTCGTTACGTGCAAATAAATTTGGTACGTGTTCAGCTAAGAACGGATTGACCGAGAATAATTCGCCCGGTACATAAATCATTTTACGCAATGTTGCATCACACGGCATGTGTACACGGTGGTAATCACGTGGTGACAAATAAGTGGTAATAAAATGGCCGTCTTTAAATTTATTCGCCATTTCTTGATCGTTCGCTAATAAAGTCTCAAGGGTGAAAAAATGACCTTTCGCTTGTAGTAAACGATCATCTTCAATTTTGCCTGATTCGCTCACTTTACCATCTGCCGGTAAGCAAAGTGCTTGTGCGTCTTGGTTAATCGGACGAGCATTTTCTTTTAATGGACGAATAAAGAATTCATTAAAAGTTGCATAATCAGATGCATTGCTTTTTTGCGCTTCTGATAGGTTCACATTATATTGTTTAGCAAATGTACGAATAATAAAGTGGGTCACCCCCCCCCATTTTTGTTCTGCCAGCCAGCCTGCTAAACGAGTAACAGGTAATTGTGGAAAAATGTATTGAAATGCGACTTTCACTCGTTGCCAATAAGTAGGTGTAGAGTATGGCTTTAAAGACATTAGGTTGTATCCTTTTTGTTCAATTATAGAAATAGGCGCAAAGTATAACAGAAAGAAAAGTGAATTACCTAATGTCATCAAAAAGTAACAAGGGGCTGAGTTAAGATGTAGCATAGAGATAGAGGAATTAGGCCACATATTACCCTAACTCAGCAAATGTTATATGAGTGTGATTATTGCAATACAATACGTTCGCGATTTTTTTCCAGTGTGGCTTTGCCAATACCGGAAACATCGGTTAGTTGCTCTAGGCTGCCGAATGCACCGTTTTTTGTACGGTATTCAACAATAGCTTGGGCTTTTTTAGCGCCAATACCCACTAATTTATCTTGAATTTCAGCGGCAGTCGCTGTATTGATATTAATTAAATTGGCATTCGTAATGGCTTCCGACTTATGCTGTTCTGTGCTGACTGCTGGCGCATTTTGAACCACTGGTGTCGGTTCTGCATTGGATTGCTTTACTTTTTCTGCCGCAAAAGTGCCGGCAGATAACATACCGATTAACAGGCTTAAGCCAAGTTTTGAATGTGTTTTCATAAATGTCTCCTTTGTGTCTAAGATTGTTTTTTAATCGTTTTGCTTTCAAGCACTTTACAGGTTAAATAAAGAGGTGAGCAATTGGTGAGCATTATTTTTGCGATCAAGATCGAGAAAATTGTTTATCTTATGGTCGAAAATAGTAAAATGAGGATATAAAGTTATGGTGTGATGTGAAGATTTGGAGCTTTTGTAAAATATTTAACAAATATTACCGCGTCTAAATATAAATTTTCTGAAAAATCGTGTGCTGATTAAAGAGAAATACTTTAAAATGGGGATAATTTATTCAGCGGGGGAATTTCCCATTATTTTTTTCACCTAAAATTGGAAAGTTAAATGTCACAAAATAATTTTCGTAAAGAGCCAACTTTTGGCGAGCCGTCTGTTGCACAATCGGCGGAGCAAGTAGCAGAAGCAATCATTAATTCAGATAGCGCAAAATCTGTTGAAGCGGCAAAAGTGATTGCAAGCAATGCAACGGTATCATTACATTCAAATCAAGCACCAAGCTATACTTTTACGCCTGTGATGAAGCGTCCTGTTGATGATACAACGCCATTAAAATCCATTGAGGAAGCTCAAAAGGTGAATACAGAAATTTCAGAAACAGAAGAACTGAAAGTTGCACAAAATTCAGGTTTTGCGTTCTCACCGGTAGCGGAAGAAACCGCTGAAGAAGTGAAAAAAGCAGAGCCGGAACAAGTTGGAAAATTAGTTACAGAGGAAAAGCCTACGATGAATACGAGTAATGAAAATCGTGTAATTCCTGCCGTGAATTCTACCCCAGCAGCTGAAGCTGTTGCAGTAGCGAGTGTGCCATCTAAATTCCGTCGTTTGGGATTAGTAGCAATTTTAGCTGCAATTTTAGCCGCTATTTTCTTCTGGTTAAAACCGAGCGCGCCGGAAACTGTTGAAGAGTTACAGTCTCAACAAGGTAGTTCGTTACCAATTGAATTCCGCCCGGTAGATGAAGAAGAAGCAAAACGTGCGGAAGCGCAAGCAAAAGCCGAGCAAGAAGCAATTGCTCAGCAACAAGCACAACAGGCACAACAAATTCAGCAAGATATGAATGTTGCGACTACACAACCAACAACTGAGGCAGCTCCGGCGACAAGCGTTACGCCGACAACAGAAATTCCAGCTGCTACGGCATCAACTACGAACGTAGTTGCTGAAGAGTCAAAAGTTGAGCCGGCTCCGGTTGTGGATAAACCGGTTGTGCAACCTGCACCGGTTAAACCTAAAACGCAAGGTAGCGTGATTCATCAGGCTGAAGCACCGAAACAACCGAAAGTGAAAGCTATTACGGCAGATGAATTTAATGCGAAAAAAGCGAAGAATGCACAATTAGATCAATTGGTGAAGAATGTAGAAACAGGTAGGCCGGTGGCAAAAACAGCAGCACCTACGGCAGCTAAAACAGCGCCGACAAAACCGGCAACGGTAGTGGCAGTTGCAAGTAAAACCATGACAGTGCCAAAAGGTACATCATTGATGCAAGTATTCCGTGATAACGGTTTAAATATCTCGGATGTAAATGCGATGAGTAAAGTCAACAAAGTGGTAAGCAATCTAAAAGTGGGTGAGCGTGTAAGCGTACGTTTAGATAAAAATAACCGCGTAGTTGAAATGAGTATCGGCTCTGGCGGTAAGTTTACTCGTCAAGCAGACGGTAGCTATAGCTTTAAATAATTAAAATCAAAGGGCAGCGCTACAAACGTTGCTCTTTTTTTCTCAAAATTTTGAGAAGGAGAGTAGTTGTAAAATGAGTGTTTTTTTTCAAAAGCCATGTTATTTAGCAGTATGTACCGCTTTGCTGACACTGGCAGGGTGTAAGCCTTTAGAAGCGCCGATTGAGCAAGTACAACGAGTCCAAACGGTCATACAACAGGCTCAAACGGAAATTAAGCCGACAGAAAAAGTGACCGTGGTAAAGAGCCAGACCTCAACACAGTTTATTTGTAAAAATGATGTGGTTGTAAAGGTTCAGCGTTCTAAAGCAAAAAAGGTGAATAATAAGGCGAAACGAAAAGTAGGTAACCAACAAGCGATTTTGGTTACTTACGGTAATACAACACATACGTTATCGCCGGCAGTCACGAGAGACGGTAAAAAATATAGCAATATCCGCTGGACGTGGAAAGAACGTTTAAATGGTGAAGCTTCTCTCACAGATAATAGCAATAGTGTTCTTGCCAGTGAGTGTAAACTTAAACCGTAGAAAATAAGCGGTCATTTTGGCTTAGTTTTTTGCAAAAAATAGGCTAAATTTGACCGCTTGTTATTTGAATAAAAGGAAGACAATGAATATCTTAATTATTGGCCCGTCTTGGGTCGGCGATATGATGATGTCGCACGCACTATATCAACAACTTAAGGTTCAATATCCGAATTGTCAAATTGACGTGATGGCTCCAGATTGGTGTCGTCCGCTGCTTGCTCGAATGCCGGAAGTGCGGAAAGCGATTTCGATGCCGATTGGGCATGGTTCATTCCGTCTGTGTGAGCGTTATCAATTAGGAAAATCGCTGAGAAATCAATATGATATGGCGGTTGTGTTACCTAATTCGCTTAAATCGGCATTTATTCCTCTATTCGCTAAAATTGCGGTGCGCCGAGGTTGGAAAGGTGAAAGCCGCTATTTCTTTTTAAATGATTTGCGTAATAACAAGCAAGATTACCCGATGATGATACAGCGTTATGTTGCGCTGGCTTTTGAGAAAAATGCCGTGCCGGATGCCAAAGCATTGCCGATGCCAGTACCTTATCTACGAACGCAAGCGACTGAGATCACTGCGACCAAAGCGAAATTTACTAAACAGTTTGAATATGCTGAACAACGTCCGGCAATCGGCTTCTGCCCAGGAGCGGAATTCGGGCCGGTAAAACGTTGGCCGCATTATCATTATGCAAAATTAGCGAAAATGCTTATCAAAAAAGGTTATGCGGTACATCTGTTCGGCTCTAATAAAGATAAAGAAGTCGGCGAACAAATTCGTGCAAGTTTAGCGGAAAATTTGCAGCGTTATTGCGTCAATTTAGCAGGGCAAACCGACTTGAATCAAGCAGTTGATTTAATTGCCGATTGTCGTGCGGTGGTAAGTAATGACTCTGGGCTAATGCACATTGCTGCGGCATTAGGCAAACCGTTAGTTGCGCTTTACGGGCCAACCAGCCCGCAATATACGCCACCACTTTCTGATAAAGCGGTGATTATTCGTTTAATCGAGGGCGGTTTGATTAAAATTCGCAAAGGCGATGCTGCTGAAGGCTACCACCAAAGCTTAATTGATATTCAGCCGGAAATGGTTATAGAGAAATTAGACGCATTATTAGGCTAATTACAAGCGGTCATTTTTTGCAAAAATTTTGCAGATTTCGACCGCTTGTTCATATTCATTATGAAAGATAAAGAAATGAAAGTTTTAGTTGTAAAAACGTCCTCGATGGGGGATGTGATTCATACTTTGCCTGCGTTGACGGATGCTAAAAATACGATTCCGAATATCCAATTCGATTGGGCGGTGGAAGAAAATTTTAGTGAAATTCCGCATTGGCATTCGGCGGTAGATAAGGTTATCCCGTTAGCGATTCGTCGTTGGCGCAAGAACTTGTGTCAGCGTCAAACTTGGCTGGAATGGCAAGCTTACCTAAAACAACTTCGCTCAGAAAAATATGATGCGGTGATTGATGCGCAAGGATTGATTAAAAGTGCGGTATTGGTAACCAAGCAGGCAAAAGGAACAAAATACGGCTACGACAAATATTCTGCTCGAGAAGGGTTAAGCAGTCTGTTTTATGATCACAGGTTTGATATTACTTATCAGCAACATGCCGTAGAACGGATTCGCAAGTTATTTGCGATGTCATTGAATTATACTCTTCCCGACAGATTGGGTGATTATGGGATTGTTACTCATTTTGCAAAAAAATATGAAAATTCAACCGCTTATCTGCTTGCGATTCATGCAACAACGAGAGCGGATAAGCATTGGAAAGAAGATTATTGGTGGGAAGTGATTCAAGAATTAAGCGTACAAGGAGTAGAAGTTCGCTTGCCGTGGGGAAATGCGCAAGAAAAAGAACGAGCCATGCGTTTGGTGGAAGCAAGTGCCAATGTGACGGTATTACCGAAATTATCACTCACTGAATTAGCGGAACAAATTGCCGGTGCGAAAGCCGTGTTGTCGGTGGATACCGGTTTGAGCCATTTAGCGGCGGCATTGGATAAACAAAACGTGATTTTATACGGTGCAACCGACCCGAAATTAATCGGCGCTTACGGTAAAAATCAGCATTATCTGACCGGAAACGGTATGGCAAATATTTTACCTTATCGTGTCTTACAAACGTTAGAAACGCTGATCACAGAATAATCAATTTATCCCGTGGTGAATACTTGACTTTTGGTCCGTATAACACTAGAATTTACCGTCCTTTCGTCTTTGAAAGGGTGTTTTTTAATTTTATTTTGAATAATTTTAACTGGAGCTTTTAAATGGCAACTATCAACCAATTAGTACGCAAACCGCGTGTGAAAAAGGTTGTAAAAAGCAACGTTCCTGCATTAGAGGCTTGCCCGCAGAAACGTGGCGTGTGTACTCGTGTATACACTACTACACCTAAAAAACCGAACTCAGCATTACGTAAAGTGTGCCGTATTCGTTTAACAAATGGCTTTGAAGTAACTTCATACATCGGTGGTGAAGGTCATAACTTACAAGAACACAGTGTTGTATTAATCCGTGGTGGTCGTGTTAAAGACTTACCGGGTGTGCGTTATCACACTGTACGTGGTGCACTTGACTGTGCAGGCGTTAAAGATCGTAAACAAGGTCGTTCTAAATACGGCGTTAAACGTCCTAAAGCTTAATGGATCTCCGTTAAGTAAGGCCAAACGTCTAAATTAATCAAAAATTTAAACCATAAACTCCAGTCAATCGTGATGTGCTATCACACACAATAGATGAGTTTTGGATTATCCTGAATATATAAACGGAGTATTTACAATGCCACGTCGTCGTAGTGTTGAACCTCGCAAAATTCTTCCAGATCCAAAGTTCGGTTCAGAATTACTTGCAAAATTTATTAATGTTTTAATGGTAGATGGTAAAAAATCTACTGCAGAATCAATCATTTACGGTGCTTTAGAAACTTTAGTACAACGTACTGGTAAAGAAGCTTTAGAAGCTTTCGAAGCAGCGTTAGAAAACGTACGTCCAACAGTAGAGGTTAAATCTCGCCGTGTTGGTGGTTCTACTTACCAAGTACCAGTTGAAGTTCGTCCAGCTCGTCGTAACGCATTAGCTATGCGTTGGATCGTTGAAGCAGCTCGTAAACGTGGTGACAAATCAATGGCATTACGTTTAGCTAACGAACTTTCAGATGCGGCGGATAACAAAGGCTCAGCTGTTAAGAAACGTGAAGACGTTCACCGTATGGCTGAAGCGAACAAAGCGTTTGCTCACTACCGTTGGTAATTGCTTAGCTTTACATCTTAAAGGCTTCATCCAAATGTGTGGTGAAGCCTTACCCTTATTAAGAATTTTAATTTAAATCCCAAACAAGGTAATAAATAAAAATGGCTCGTACAACCCCTATTTCACTTTACCGTAACATCGGTATCAGTGCGCACATCGATGCGGGTAAAACAACTACTACAGAGCGTATCTTGTTCTATACAGGCGTAAGTCACAAAATCGGTGAAGTTCACGATGGTGCAGCAACAATGGACTGGATGGAACAAGAACAAGAGCGTGGTATCACGATCACATCTGCTGCAACAACAGCATTCTGGTCTGGTATGTCACAACAATATCCACAACACCGTATCAATGTTATAGATACTCCGGGACATGTAGACTTCACAATCGAAGTAGAACGTTCTATGCGTGTTCTTGACGGTGCGGTAATGGTATACTGTGCGGTTGGAGGCGTTCAGCCTCAATCAGAAACTGTATGGCGTCAAGCGAATAAATACGGTGTTCCACGTATCGCATTCGTAAATAAAATGGACCGTACAGGTGCAAACTTCTTACGTGTTGTTGAGCAAATCAAAACTCGTTTAGGTGGTAACGCAGTTGCATTACAACTTCCTATCGGTGCAGAAGACAGCTTCACAGGTGTGGTTGACTTAATCAAAATGAAAGCAATCAACTGGAACGAAGCTGACCAAGGTATGACTTTCACATACGAAGATATTCCAGCAAACATGCTTGCTGAATGTGAAGAACGTCGTGCAATGTTAGTAGAAGCTGCAGCTGAAGCATCAGAAGAGTTAATGGAAAAGTTCTTCGAAGAAGGTGATCTTTCTGAAGAAGAAATCAAAGCAGCATTACGTCAACGCGTATTAGCAAGCGAAATTATCCCAGTTTGCTGTGGTTCTGCATTCAAAAACAAAGGTGTTCAAGCAATGCTTGATGCGGTAATCGACTACTTACCGGCACCTACAGATATCCCAGCAATCAAAGGTATCAACGAAGACGAAACTGAAGGTGAGCGTCACGCAAGCGATGAAGAGCCATTTGCAGCTCTTGCATTCAAAATTGCAACTGACCCATTCGTTGGTAACTTAACATTCTTCCGTGTTTACTCAGGTGTAATCAACTCTGGTGATACAGTTTACAACTCAGTTAAACAAAAACGTGAGCGTTTCGGTCGTATCGTACAGATGCACGCTAACAAACGTGAAGAAATCAAAGAAGTTTGTGCGGGCGATATCGCAGCAGCAATCGGCTTAAAAGAAGTTGGTACTGGTGACACATTATGCGCACAAGATGCGCCAATCATCCTTGAGCGTATGGAATTCCCAGAGCCGGTAATCTCTGTAGCGGTAGAACCAAAAACTAAAGCTGACCAAGAGAAAATGGGCTTAGCGTTAGGTCGTCTTGCACAAGAAGACCCTTCATTCCGTGTTCACACAGATGAAGAGTCAGGTGAAACTATCATCTCAGGTATGGGTGAGTTACACTTAGATATCATCGTTGACCGTATGCGTCGTGAATTCAAAGTTGAAGCGAACATCGGTAAACCACAAGTATCTTACCGTGAAACTATCCGTACACGTGTTAACGATGTTGAAGGTAAACACGCAAAACAATCTGGTGGTCGTGGTCAATACGGTCACGTTGTAATCGACTTATACCCATTAGACCCAGAAGGTCCTGGTTACGAGTTCGTGAACGAGATCAAAGGTGGTGTAATTCCTGGTGAATTTATCCCTGCAGTTGATAAAGGTATCCAAGAACAACTTAAATCTGGTCCATTAGCGGGTTACCCAGTAGAAGACATCGGTGTACGTTTACACTTCGGTTCATACCACGATGTTGACTCATCTGAGTTAGCGTTCAAACTTGCAGCGTCATTAGCGTTTAAAGCAGCGTTCGCAAAAGCTAACCCAGTATTACTTGAGCCAATCATGAAAGTTGAAGTGGAAACTCCACCAGACTACGTTGGTGATGTAATCGGTGACTTAAGCCGTCGTCGTGCAATGGTTAACGGTCAAGAAGCGAATGAGTTCGTTGTTAAGATCAATGCAGAAGTTCCATTATCAGAAATGTTTGGTTATGCAACAGACTTACGTTCACAAACTCAAGGTCGTGCATCTTACTCAATGGAACCATTAAAATACGCAGAAGCACCTACAAGTGTTGCTAATGCAATTATTGAAGCTCGTAAAGCTAAATAATTTATCTTTTAACTTAAAGCCTCAGCAATAGGGCGGAGGCTTATTTCTAGGAAGCTATCAAAG
>NZ_GL831081.1:611085-612340 GCF_000188255.1 Actinobacillus ureae ATCC 25976 | reverse complement strand
TGTCTAAAGAAAAATTTGAACGTACAAAACCGCACGTTAACGTGGGTACAATCGGTCACGTTGACCATGGTAAAACAACTTTAACAGCAGCGATCACAACTGTATTAGCGAAACACTTCGGTGGTGCAGCTCGTGCATTCGACCAAATCGATAACGCGCCAGAAGAAAAAGCGCGTGGTATCACCATCAACACTTCACACGTTGAGTACGATACAGAAACACGTCACTACGCACACGTTGACTGCCCGGGACACGCGGACTATGTTAAAAACATGATCACAGGTGCGGCGCAAATGGACGGTGCAATCTTAGTAGTAGCAGCGACAGACGGTCCAATGCCACAAACTCGTGAGCACATCTTATTAGGTCGCCAAGTAGGTGTACCATACATCATCGTATTCTTAAACAAATGCGACATGGTAGATGACGAAGAGTTATTAGAATTAGTAGAAATGGAAGTTCGTGAACTTCTTTCTCAATACGATTTCCCAGGTGATGACACACCAATCGTACGTGGTTCAGCGTTACAAGCGTTAAACGGCGTAGCAGAGTGGGAAGAAAAAATTCTTGAGTTAGCGAACCACTTAGATACATACATTCCAGAGCCAGAGCGTGCGATTGATAAACCATTCTTATTACCAATCGAAGACGTATTCTCAATCTCAGGTCGTGGTACAGTAGTAACAGGTCGTGTAGAGCGCGGTATCATCAAATCAGGTGAAGAAGTTGAAATCGTAGGTATCAAAGAAACTACGAAAACAACAGTAACTGGTGTTGAGATGTTCCGTAAATTATTAGACGAAGGTCGTGCGGGTGAGAACGTTGGTGCATTATTACGTGGTACAAAACGTGAAGAAATCGAACGTGGTCAAGTATTAGCGAAACCAGGTACAATCACGCCACACACAGACTTCGAATCAGAAGTATACGTATTATCAAAAGAAGAAGGTGGTCGTCATACTCCATTCTTCAAAGGTTACCGTCCGCAGTTCTACTTCCGTACAACAGACGTAACAGGTACAATCGAATTACCTGAAGGCGTAGAGATGGTAATGCCAGGCGACAACATCAAGATGACTGTTAGCTTAATTCACCCAATCGCGATGGACGAAGGTTTACGTTTTGCGATTCGTGAAGGTGGTCGTACAGTAGGTGCGGGCGTTGTAGCGAAAATCATCAAATAATTAAGTTTTTAGCTTAATATTTGAGAACGAAATGCTAGAGAAGGCGTGTCGAAAGACACGCCTTTTTTGTT
>NZ_GL831081.1:610102-611035 GCF_000188255.1 Actinobacillus ureae ATCC 25976 | reverse complement strand
TTGTATCTGTTTGAATCACAGAGTATAATTCAGCACGCTTTATGCAAATAAGCAGAACATAGAAGTATTTTTTCTCCGATTCACAAATAGCCTATAAATAATTTGACCTCGCTATAGCTAGATTGCCTGATTAAATTATTGTTTAAAATAAAAAGTTATGGAAAGAACCCCCAACTACAGGCAGTCGATATCTATATTGATTTTGCAACCATTCCCAGTTTAAGTTACTTTTTGCATTTTCTTAAACACAAGCATGATCATCAAAGATTACGTCTATTTTCATTAGCACGTTTTGAAATGCCACAAACGGTTATCGAACAATATGAAGGCATCATTCAATTTTCTCGTAATGTTGAACATAATGTGGAGCCGTTACTTGAACAATTACAAACGATTTTGTCTCAAGAAGGTAAACAATTCGAATTACATTTGCATTTAAATTTGTTTCATAGTTTTGAGATGTTTCTGAATTTATCGCCGACTTATACAAAGTATAAGGAAAAAATCAGTAAGATCGTTTTACATTTATATGATGACGGCTCGGAAGGGGTGATGAAGCAGTATCAGTTACAGAAATCTTCTTCATTGGTACAAGATTTAGCAGCAACAAAAGCCTCTTTAGTTTCTTTATTTGAGAATGGGGAAGGATCATTTTCACAAATTGATTTGATTCGCTATGTTTGGAATGCTGTGCTCGAAACGCACTATTATTTGCTTTCTGATCATTTTTTATTAGATGAAAAGTTACAACCGTTAAAGGCTGAATTAGGGCATTATCAATTACTCAATCTTTCCACATATCAATATTTATCGAGCGAAGATTTGTTATGGTTAAAGCAAATATTAAAGATTGATGCCGAATTAGAATCATTGATGCAAAAGTTAACTGCTCAACCGGTTTATTTTTTCAGCGGTACGACATTTTTGGGATAG
>NZ_GL831081.1:581639-608908 GCF_000188255.1 Actinobacillus ureae ATCC 25976 | reverse complement strand
TTTAGTCCAACTTTTGGGGTGCAGATCAGATTGGTCGGCTTTTTTGTGGCAATATTAGGCGATTTTAACCGCTTTACATGTGCTAATTGGATTCACAATGCGTTCTCTTGCGGCAATAATTTGTAACTCATATACACCGGAATTTGCGGTGATTTCCATCACATCATTTACCGCATTTGCCGTGTGTTCGAATGCCTCTAAGTCTGACTTACCATTCAATAAATTTGCTAAGAAGAGTCCGGCGGTTAAGTCGCCTACGCCAACTGGTTCTTTGTCAAATTGATAGAGTGGGCGGCTAATATGCCAAATGCCTTCAGCCGTTGCAAAAAGCATCTCAAATTTGTCCGCTTGTTTGCCTACTTTACTTAAATGTTTGACTAAGACTTTTTTCGGGCCTTTGCTTAAAATAACTTTAACCGCTTCGATCGCTTGCTCAAAGTTTTCAACGGTTAAACCGCTTAGTTCTCGAAGCTCGACCAAATTTGGTGTAATAATGTCTGCGTGCGCCATGGCGATATTAATTAAGCCTTCTTTGACTCCGTCCGCCACGATACAGCCTTTATCCGGATGGCCCATCACCGGATCACACAGGTAAATTGCATTTTTATTCTGTAATTTAACCGCTTGATAGGCTTTAACAATCTCTTCTACCTGTTCTGCCGAACCGATATAACCGGATAACACTGCATTGCAATGTTTAAGTGCATCAATCTCGGCAATCCCTTGTACGATTTCGCCGATTTGTTCTTTTGGAATCACCATACCTTTCCATTTACCGTATTGCGTATGGTTTGAAAATTGCACCGTATTCAATGCCCATACATCCACACCGAGTAATTGCATTGGGAAAGTTGCGGATTTATTTCCTGCATAACCGTATACAACATGGGATTGAATAGAGAGGATATTTTTCATTCTTTTGATTCCTTTTTTATGTTCAATTGTGGATAATTTGGGCGAAATAAACTTGCATGTATAGTAAAAATACCTATAATAACGGCTCTTCCAACGAAGTATGCCGACTTAGCTCAGTAGGTAGAGCAACTGACTTGTAATCAGTAGGTCACCAGTTCGATTCCGGTAGTCGGCACCATTCTTATTTATTTCCTTTTATTTCTTCAAATTTATTCTTCACACAAATTTCTAACTTTTAGTTTATTGTCTATTTTTTTGCGCATAAAAAAGCGGTAAGATTTCCGCAAAATTTTGCCAAAATCCGACCGCTTGTTTTCGTTTAAACGTATCCGTAGCTCATTAAGCGTTGGTAACGACGATCTAATAAATCTTCTGTGCTTAACGGTGAAAGGTCAGCTAAGTCCGCTAAAATACGTTCTTTAAGGTTTTGTGCCATTTGGGCAACATCACGATGTGCACCACCTAATGGCTCAGCAACAATGCCGTCAATTAAGTTTAACTCTTTTAAACGTTGTGCGGTTAAGCCCATAACTTCTGCGGCGGTTGACGCTTTTTCTGCGCTTTTCCATAAAATTGAAGCACAACCTTCCGGTGAAATAACCGAGTAAGTTGAATATTGCAACATATTTACTTTATCACCCACACCGATCGCTAATGCACCGCCTGAACCACCTTCCCCGATCACCGTGCAGATAACCGGCACTTTTAATTGCGCCATTTCACGTAGGTTGCGCGCGATAGCTTCCGCCTGACCACGTTCTTCCGCACCGATACCAGGGTATGCGCCCGGTGTGTCGATAAAGGTAATAATTGGCATATTAAAACGCTCTGCCATTTCCATTAAACGTAAGGCTTTACGGTAGCCTTCGGGTGCCGGCATACCAAAGTTACGTTTTACTTTTTCTTTGGTTGTACGACCTTTTTGATGACCAATAACCATTACCGGACGACCTTCTAAACGCGCAATACCACCGACAATCGCTTTGTCGTCAGCAAAAGCACGGTCACCGGCTAATTCATCAAATTCGGTGAAAATATGTTCGATATAATCTAAAGTATATGGACGATTCGGGTGGCGTGCCATACGTGATACTTGCCATGCATCTAAGTTCGCAAAGGTTTTTTTCGTCAGCTCTTCGCTTTTCTTTTGTAGGCGTTTAATTTCATCATCTAAATCAATTTTACCGTCTTGCGCGCTGACAGCACGAAGCGATTCAATCTTAGCTTCAAGCTCGGCAATCGGTAATTCAAAATCTAAATATTCTTGGCTCATTCTTTCAATCCTGTTTTGCAGAAAATTCTATCTATTCTATCAGTGATAGAAGGAAAATAGGCAGAAAAGCGGTGTTTTTTTTGCAAAAAATTTGCAATTTTCGTAACAGATCCGACCGCTTATTCCTCAATGACAAATTGTCCCATTGCACCTCGGTCTCTTAACATAAAGTCAGAAACGCCAAAGGTGAACGGTAGTTGGGCAGAAGCGAGATGGTCAAAGCGAACCAATAAGGTGACTTCTTGGTCTTTTTCTAACCATACGGTATCTTGCCACGCTAGTTGTTTATGCGGTTCACGTTTACGATCTCGGGTTTCAACAATAAATTTTGCACCTTGTAGGGTAAAACCGACCGCTTCGTTGCTGATAATGTACCAGCGTTCCACACTGCCTTGTTTAACCGTAAAATCAATACGTTTAGGATCAAACCGCTGTTGGTTAATTAAACGATCTAACGGGCGTAACGCGATACGACGTTCCTGTGCGATTTTCAGTTGGAACGAATCTAAATCGAAAGCCGGTAATGACGGTTTAGTGGTAAACACCGATGCCATTCCTTCGGGATACAGTTCTAAAATAACATTATCAACCAAATCGTTATTATCGGCGAATAGGCTTTTTGCCTTGTAAAAAATATCCCGTTTTTGACCGCTTATCAGAGAGACGGTTTTGCCGTCATTCAGATCGACTAACACTTCAATACGAGCGGAAGGAGCAAGTGTGACGCTCGGCATTTCCACCGGCTCGGCAAGCATTCCCATGCCGGTTGCAATCACGTGTAACGGCTTATCATTATCTAAACGTAGCTCATAAGCTCGTGATAAAGATGCATTAACAATACGTAAACGTACCCAGCCTCGTGCCACGTTGTGATAAGCCGATTCTTGTCCGTTAACGAATAAACGTTTGCCAAAGAATTGCTTCTGATTTAAATCGAGCAGCTGAATGCCGTCTTTGTTAATGTGTTGATCTTGCAAGACTAACGGAATATCGTTCACCCCATATTTATTGGGTAGCGATGCCGTTTTGCTATTGGCATCTTCAATGATCCAAAGTCCGGCTAAACCTCTATACAGCTGAAACGCAGAATTTAGCATGGTGTCAGCGTGATACCAGCAGGTACAAGCGGGTTGATGGACGGAAAGAATCGGTGACCAGCTGCTTTTCGGCATTAATTTACGATGCACCGAACCGATCATTTCAGTCGGTGCTAATAGCCCCTGAATATTGATAGAAACCTGCTGTGGTAGATTATTCACATAAGTAAGTTTGACAAAATCATCCGATTTTACTCGGACGGTCGGCGCAAGGTATTGCCCATTAACGCCCCAAACATCCACCAATTTTCCTTTATTAAATTGTGTTTGTGCCGGACGTAAATCCAAACGAACAGGGCGACCGCGCCCCACTTCAATAATTGGCGGAATGCGTAATGGTTGGCGTTCTGCGGCAAAAAGTGTACTGGGTGCAGAAAGCATAGCTCCGGCTAATGCGGAGCGTTTCAGTAGTTGTCTTCGAGTCAGATTTTGTTTCATTATGTGCTTATTTCTTGGCATCTAACGCTGCAATTTCAGCATCTAAGTCAGCAATTTTGGCTGCCATAATGCTATGGCATTTTTCAATCAATTCTTTGATATTGTCACGGTTGTAACCGCTCGCATCAATCGGCTCTAAGCTTTCACAGATGACCGTACCGTTATCCCAACGATTGAGATCAACCTTATTATGTAGCGAAGAACACACAATTGGCACAATCGGTACGCCTGCTGCGATTGCAGTATGAAATGCGCCGGTTTTAAAAGGTAATAAGCCACGACCGCGGCTACGAGTACCTTCCGGGAACATCCAAATGGAAATTTGACGCTCACGAATAATTTCACCGACTTTGTTCATCGTGCTAATTGCGCTACTGCGTTTTTCTCGATTAATAAAGATATTGCCAGTTGCCCAATACACCAAACCGAAAAATGGAATCCAAATCAGGCTTTTTTTACCGATCGTAACAGTGCGAGGCGGCACGATACCGGCAATAGTTAACATATCGTAGTTATTTTGATGGTTAGCGATATAGATTGCCGGTTGAGTAAATTCCGGACGTGGACGATAAATCACTTTTAAACCGACCAGTTTGTGCATTGAGGCATACATTCTTGCTACGATGCCGACCGTGCTAGGGTGACGGAAACGGATAAAAGCATATATCGTACCAATGATAGAAATAAGAATCGCAGTCACGGCGACCGCAAGAATACGAGCGAGTTTTAGCATAATAAGCCCTTTAAAAAATCAACATTTAATTGCACGCAGTATAACAAAATTTACTTATTTTATTAAAAGGTTTAAACAGTGATTAAAAGTCGTTATATTAGGTCGGCTTTTAACCATAATAGGAGTTTGATATGAGCAAGGTAACATTAATGGGCAACCCGATTGATGTAGCGGGTAACTTTCCACAAGCGGGCGAAACCGTTGAAAATTTTACATTAGTGAATAATAGTTTAGAGAATGTTTCTTTGACAGATTTTGCCGGTAAACGCAAAGTGTTAAATATTTTCCCAAGTATTGATACCGGTATATGCGCAACCTCAGTACGTGTGTTTAACCAAAAAGCAGCGGATTTAACAAATACGGTCGTTTTATGTATTTCTGCTGATTTACCTTTTGCGCAAGCACGTTTTTGTGGTGCAGAAGGTATTGAAAATGTACAAACGCTTTCAACCTTCCGTCATAAAGCAGTACATCAACAACTTGGTGTCGATATTCAAAGCTCACCATTAGCCGGTTTAACATCACGTTCGGTGATTGTGTTAGATGAAAATAATCGTGTATTACATAGCGAATTAGTGGCAGAAATTAAAACTGAACCGAATTACGACGCGGCATTAGCCGTTTTAGCGTAATCTTCACAAGCGGTAGAATTTGCAAAAAATTTAGCAAAAATGACCGCTTATCGACAAAAAGTCCACGCAGCAAAACGTGGACTTTTTTGTGTGCCAAAGCTAGGCACAAACAAAAACTAACTGATCATCCCAAAAAATAAGCGGCGTGCGTTTACGTAACCAGACCGGCACTTGTGCTTGTTGGTAGAGCTTTTTCATCTCTTCCCGCATTGGCTTACCATATTGCGCTACTTTGCCTTGGTGAGCTAATTTCACTTGTAATGAGGCATCCACTAAGGCTTCCGGTAATAGCAAGCGGTTAATTTTGCCTGATTTTTTGTAAATAATGCTGTCGCCTAAATGCTGTAGCTCACCGATTCCGTCCGGTAGCGTTAACGATTGTTGGGCAAAGAGCAGCTGGCAAAAATCGTCCAGTTCAAGCAATTCACCGGTTAAATAGAGATGATGTTGATAACGGCGCAGCCAAAAATCGGCTAATTTAATCTGTGGATTTTTATCAACGTTCGTATAAATCATTTGCTGAATCACTTGTATCAGCCGTACTGTGCTTGGCATTTGTGTGCCGCATTTTTCCAGCCATAAACGAATAAGTTGCTGCTGTTTAGCTACAGAAAATTGTGGGAAATCTTTGATATTTAAGCGTTTTTCAGAAAAGTCCGCATAGCGTTGTAATTCTTGAGTGAGTAATTCTTCCAATAACATTTGTTGTTCGGCACAATGCTGTGCAGAACGAGCCACCATTTGACTGAAATGCTGCCAGCGTTGATTCATAATCGGCAACACTTCATTGCGTAAAAAATTACGCTCGTAATGGCTGTCGTGATTACTTTCGTCTTCAATCCAAGTTAATTGCTGTTGCAGCGCATATTGTTCGATTTGCGTTTTGCTCACATTAAGAAGCGGTCTAAAAATGGTAAAATTTTGCCAAAATCCGACCGCTTGCATCGCCGACAACCCTTTGATTCCACTGCCACGTTTCAAGGCAAGCAAGAAAGTTTCTGCTTGATCATCAAGATGATGAGCGGTCACTAACACTTCGTTAGGTAGAATAATTTCACCGATTGCTTGATAACGTGCCGTTCTGGCGCCGGCTTCGATACCTTCGCTGCGATCCACCGTAACTTTTTGCAAAATAAACGGGATTTTTAACCGCTTGCAAACTTGTTCACAGAAAGCTGCCCAACTGTCGGCATTCGGGCTAAGCCCATGGTGAATATGTACCGCTCTTAAGTTGAGTTTGAGTTCGGCTAACAGGTGCAATAACACAATCGAATCAATACCACCGCTTAAGCCAAGCACAAAATCCCGCTGAGTCGGGAAATAGTGCCTAAACTGTGTTTGAAGTGTATCCAGTAACATATTGCGCCTTATCTGTGTCGGTCATTTTCCTCATTCTATCATTATTCAGCGACTGTTTTTGAAAAAGAGCAGTGAGAGCCGGTTTTAATATGTTAAAATTTAAAGAATTTTATTAAGAAGAGAAAAACAATGTTAAATCAAGTTTCAGAAAGCTTGCTTGCACCAAGTGGGCTTGAGTTATCGCACTTGAGTAAAGTGCTTGATCATTTTGCGAATCGCCAAATTGATTATGCGGATCTCTATTTTCAATTAAGCCAAGATGAGAGTTGGTCGTTAGAAGATTCGATTATCAAAGAGGGCGGTTTTTATATTGACCGTGGTTTCGGTGTGCGTGCAGTATCGGGCGAGAAAACCGGCTTTGCGTATGCAGACCAAATCGGCTTGAGCCAGCTTGAACAATGTGCGACCGCAGCTCGCTCGATTACTAATGCAAGCGGTCAATTATCGGTAAAAAGTTTCAAACAAACGAATGCGATCAAACGTTATGCGTCGGTCAATCCGTTAGATACGTTAAGCCGTGAGCAAAAAGTAGAACTGCTGCATTTAGTCGATAAAGTTGCACGTGCGGAAGATCCTCGAGTGATTCAAGTTAATGCAGGGCTTTCAGCGGTTTATGAAGAGATGTTAGTGGCGGCAACAGACGGCACGCTTGCAACGGATATTCGCCCATTAGTGCGTTTATCAGTTTCGGTATTGGTAGAAGAAAATGGTAAACGTGAGCGAGGTTCTGCCGGTGCCGGTGGACGTTTCGGCTTAAACTGGTTCTTTGAACCGCAAGTGGTTAACGGAGAAATGACCGGTGACACTCGAGCGGTTTATCTGGCGAAAGAAGCGGTGCGTATGGCATTAGTCAATTTAGGCGCAATGCCTGCACCGGCTGGCACGATGCCGATTGTATTGGGTGCGGGTTGGCCAGGGATTTTACTCCATGAAGCGGTTGGGCATGGTTTAGAGGGCGACTTTAACCGTAAAGAATCATCACTATTTACCGGCAAAATTGGCGAACTAGTGACTTCGCCGCTTTGTACTATTGTTGATGATGGTACGGTGCCGGATATGCGAGGTTCGATTACAGTGGATGATGAGGGGATTCCTTCGCAACGTAACGTATTGATCGAAAACGGTATTTTGAAAGGTTATATCCAAGATAAACTTAACGCCCGTTTAATGGGAGTTGCTCCAACTGGCAATGGCCGCCGTGAGTCGTATGCACATTTACCAATGCCCCGTATGACAAATACCTATCTCACAGAAGGATCGCACAGCTTTGAGGAAATGATTGAATCAGTTGATTACGGTATTTACGCACCGCATTTCAGCGGCGGTCAGGTGGATATTACTTCGGGTAAATTTGTGTTCTCAACTTCAGAAGCTTATTTAATCGAAAAAGGTAAAATCACTAAACCGGTTACCGGCGCAACCTTAATCGGCAGCGGTATTGACGCTATGCAGCAGGTTTCAATGGTCGGCAAGAAAATGGAACTCGACCCAGGTATCGGCACTTGCGGTAAAGAAGGGCAATCCGTACCGGTCGGTGTAGGCCAACCGACCGTGAAGTTAGATAAGATTACGATTGGCGGACGAGGGTAAATAAAGGCAGCAAGATTCAACGATCTTGCTGTTTTTTATACTAAAGAGATTGTGATTGCCTTACTTCGTTAAATTTTTTAAGATGTATATCTATTGTGTATCCATGGAAGTGGAGGAAGCATGAGAACTGCGCCAATTAATTTACGAGCGATGCCTGATCAGCGTGATTTAATTGATTATGCGGCAAGTATTTTAGGTAAGACACGTTCTGACTTTATGTTAGAAACTGCATGCCAAGCTGCCCAAAATGTGATTTTAGATCGTACTGTTTTCCAATTAAATGAGCAGGCTTTTGAGCAATTTAACCGATTGTTAGAGCAACCGACAACGGATAATCCGGGGTTAGATAATCTGTTAAATACCAAAGCAGTGTGGGAGTAAAAATGCATGCTCCTGAACTGTTTTCCGAGCAGCATATTGTACGATATTTTCAGTGAGGAGAAGTCGTGTTAGATCAATGGCTACAACGTACTGCATTGAAAAATCAGCAAAATAATGCCAGTAAAACCTTTGTTGTGTGTGATGAGAATAAACAGGTGATGGGATTTTATTGTTTATCTGCCGGTTCGGTGAGTCGTCAGTTTGTTGCAGGCGCACTAAGACGTAATATGCCCGATCCGATTCCCGTGATCATTTTAGGTAGATTATCTGTCGATTGCTCAGCACTGGGTAAGCAGTTAGGCGTATCAATGTTAAAAGATGCGGTCTTAAAATCGAAGACGGTGGCGAACCAAATCGGGGTAAAAGCATTGCTTGTTCATGCGTTAAACCCGCAAGCAAAACAATTTTATTTAAAGTATGGTTTTTCATGTTCACCCATTGATGAGATGGTTTTAATGTTAAAACTCTAAACAAGCGGTCATTTTTGACTGATATTTTACAAATTATCGGTTTTCGTTTGAGGAAAGCGGATAAAAACAAGGAAAAAATAATATGGCATGGGTACAAATTCGTTTAAATAGTACGGATAAACAGGCTGAGCAAATCAGTGATTTTTTAGAAGAAATCGGGGCGGTGTCGGTAACTTTTATGGACAGTCAGGATACGCCGATTTTTGAGCCGTTACCGGGTGAAACCCGTTTATGGGGTAATACGGATGTAGTGGGTTTATTTGATGCGGAAACCGATATGAAAGCGATTGTTGAAGCATTAATTGCCAGCCGTTTAGTCGAAGCGGATTTTGCACATAAGATCGAGCAAATCGAAGATAAAGACTGGGAACGTGAATGGATGGATAACTTCCACCCGATGCAATTCGGTAAACGCTTATGGATTTGCCCAAGTTGGCGTGAAGTACCGGATCCGAATGCGGTGAACGTGATGCTTGATCCGGGTCTTGCTTTCGGTACCGGTACGCACCCGACAACCGCACTTTGTTTGCAATGGTTGGATAGCTTAGATTTAGCTGGTAAAACGGTGATCGATTTTGGTTGTGGTTCAGGTATTTTAGCGATTGCGGCACTTAAACTCGGTGCAAAACAAGCGATCGGGATTGATATCGACCCGCAGGCGATTTTAGCTTCTACTAATAATGCGGAAGCAAATGGTGTGGCGGATCGTTTACAGTTATTCTTAGCGAAAGATCAACCGCAAGATCTACAAGCCGATGTGGTGGTAGCGAATATTCTTGCCGGCCCGCTGAAAGAGCTTGCACCAAATATTATTACGTTGGTGAAACCACAAGGTGATTTAGGTTTATCCGGTATTTTAGCAACGCAAGCGGAATCGGTCTGTGAAGCCTATGCGCCGGACTTCAATCTTGATCCGGTGGTAGAAAAAGAAGAGTGGTGTCGTATTACCGGCATGAAGAAATAAGCGGTCATTTTTGTCAGATTATTTGCAAAAAAAGCGGAAAATTAGACCGCTTGTAAACAGTAAAAAGGGCTATCAAACGATAGCCCTTCTTTTATCTGTCAGCTAACAGCTTATTTTAAGCTGCCTACCATATCTTCCGGACGAACCCATTCATCGAATTGTTCAGCAGTTACTAAACCTAAGTTAATCGCTTCTTCTTTTAAGGTTGTGCCGTTTTTGTGTGCGGTTTTCGCAATTTTCGCTGCATTTTCATAACCGATATGTGTGTTTAATGCGGTTACCAACATTAATGATTGCTCAAGTTGTTGCTTAATGCGTGGGAAGTTTGGCTCAATACCGGTTGCACAGTGTTCGTCGAATGATACGCAAACATCACCTAATAATTGCGCTGATTGTAAGAAGTTTGCCGCCATAACCGGTTTGAATACATTCAATTGGAAATGACCTTGCGTACCGGCAAATGAAATGGTCGTATCGTTACCTAATACTTGTGCCGCAACCATGGTCATTGCTTCACACTGTGTTGGGTTTACTTTACCCGGCATGATTGATGAACCCGGTTCATTTTCCGGAATTAAGATTTCACCGATACCCGAACGAGGGCCTGAAGCAAGTAAACGAATGTCGTTGGCAATTTTATAAAGTGACACGGCAATTTGTTTTAATGCACCATGTGTTTCTACGATTGCATCATGTGTTGCAAGTGTTTCGAATTTATTTTGCGCAGTAATAAACGGTAAACCGGTGAATTTAGCGATATAGTTCGCTACTGTTACATCATAACCTTTCGGTGTATTTAAACCGGTACCTACCGCTGTACCACCTAATGCTAATTCAGATAAGTGCGGTAAGGTATTTTCCAATGCTTTAATACCGAATGCTAATTGTGCCGCGTATGCAGAGAACTCTTGACCTAATGTTAACGGCGTTGCATCCATTAAGTGAGTACGACCGATTTTTACCACGTCTTTGAATGCTTCCGCTTTTTCTGCAAAGGTTTTTTGTAAGCGTTTTACACAAGGCAAGGTATGTTCTACCACTTTTTTGTATGCTGCAATGTGCATTGCTGTCGGGTAGGTATCGTTTGAAGATTGTGATTTGTTTACATCATCATTCGGATGAATAATTGATTTTTCACCTAATTTGCCGCCGTTAATTACGTGGGCACGGTTAGCGATAACTTCATTGAGGTTCATATTTGACTGTGTACCTGAACCAGTTTGCCAAATCACTAATGGGAATTCGCCGTCTAATTTATGATCAAGAATTTCATCGCAAGCGGTTGCAATTAAGTCACGTTTTTCAGCAGGAAGTACGCCTAAATCGGTATTTGCAAAGGCTGCGGCTTTTTTCAAGTAAGCGAATGCTTCGATGATTTCAGCGGGCATCGATGCTTCCGGGCCAATTTTGAAGTTATTACGAGAGCGCTCGGTTTGCGCCGCCCAATAACGATTAGCAGGTACTTGAACTTCGCCCATTGTATCTTTCTCAATACGATATTCCATTTGTGTTCTCCTGTGGATAATGTAAATGTTTAATTTGGGTATCTAACAATTTCTAGGTAGGATAGTAGCACTGGCAAAAGAAGAAAGAAACTGGCTCAAAACATTCCGTTCTACTTTTTTTATTATTTTGTGATATGGATCAGAATTTACCGAATTAGCTAAAAAAATAGCCATAGTAACGATTTTTTACTATGGCTTTTATTTATTAAAACTTATAAGAAGAAAGTACTTAATTGGAAGAGTTTTTCAATTTCGCTGACTTGTTTCTTGTCGTTCACAAACACAATCACTCTGTCGTTTTCTTCAATTTGGGTGGATTTATGGACGATGATAATTTCTTCATTTCGCACAATAGCGCCGACAATTGCACCTTGCGGCAGTTTCAATTCTCGTACGGTACGCCCGACAACTTTAGAGGATTCCGCATCACCGTGCGCAATGGCTTCGATACATTCCGCCTGTCCTTGTTTTAGTGAAGCAACCTGCACAATATCACCTTTGCGAACATGGCTGGAGAGGGCTGAAATGGTTGCCTGTTTAGGTGATAGAGCAATATCAATGCTTCCGCCTTGAATCAGGTGTAAGTAAGCCATTTTCTGTACCAGAACAATCGCTTTTTTCGCACCAAGTCGTTTCGCTAATAACGCCGACATAATGTTGGCTTCATCATCGCTGGTGAGTGCGAGGAATAAATCAATATTTTCGATATGTTCTTCAAACAGTAACTCTTGGTCGGATGTATCACCGCACAGCACTAACGCTTTTTCTAATTTTTCAGCGAGTTTCTCCGCCTTACGAGGATCTCGTTCAATCATTTTAACGCTGCATTGTTCTTCGAGATCTTTTGCCAGACCGGTACCAATACTGCCGCCACCGACAATCATCACTCGCTTATGCGGTCTGTCCAAGCGTTGTAACTCACTCATAACCGCTTTGATATTATGGGTTGCACAGATAAAGAATACTTCATCGCCGGCTTCGATAATGGTTGAACCTTGCGGAATGATGGCACGATCTTGGCGGAAAATTGAAACAATACGTGCTTCGATATAAGGTAAATGGTCACGTAATGCCGAAATTGGATAGCCGACTAACGGGCCACCATAATAAGCTTTCACACTGACGAGGCTGACAAGCTCATTGGCAAAATGTGCCACTTGCAACGCACCCGGATAATCAATTAGGCGCAGAATTTCTTTTTTTACCAATACTTCCGGCGCAATAATATGATCGATCGGCAACGCATTATCGGTAAAGAGCTTTTCTTTTTCTCGGACGTAATCGGAATTGCGAATACGGGCGATTTTGGTCGGGATATGAAACAATGTATGAGCGATTTGGCACGCAATCATATTGGTTTCATCGCTTTCGGTTACCGCAACAATTAAATCTGCGTCACTGGCACCCGCATCTCGTAATACTTGCGGCGATGCTCCGTTCCCCTTTAATACTTGTAAATCGTGTTTATCTTGTAACGTGTTTAAACGCCCCTGATCGTCGTCGATTAAGGTAATATCGTTATCTTCACTTACTAGATTTTCTGCGAGAGTGGAGCCGACTTGACCGGCTCCTAAAATAATTATTTTCATTCAGTTTTTACCAACTTTGCATAGAAGAAACCGTCTCCGCCTTTTTCCTGCGGGAAGAATTGCTTCATTGCTGTTTTTTTACCGTTAAAATCCATTTCTACCAGTTTGGCATCTGTTTGCTGAGCGACAAAGCGGTTGATTTGTTGCTCGTTTTCTTCAGGCAGAATAGAACAGGTAGCATATAATAAAACACCGTTTGGTTTGAGCCTTTGCCATAATGCGTGCAGGATTTTGCTTTGCAATTCGGCAAGTCCGGCAATATCTTGTTCTTTACGCAGCCATTTGATATCCGGATGGCGGCGAATCACACCGGTTGCCGAGCAAGGCGCATCTAATAGGATACGATCAAACATCACATCCGGCTCAAGCCATTCTTGCGGCTTTGAAGCATCTCCGCAAATTACTTTAGCGGCTTGTCCTAAACGTGTTAAGTTTTCTCGCACACGTTTGAGGCGGTTTTCTTCAATATCTAATGCAATCACTTGTGCTTGCAGTGCTTTTTCTAAAATATGGGTGGTTTTGCCACCGGGTGCGGCACAAGCGTCTAGAATCAACTCGCCGTTTTTTGCACCGAGTAATTCGGCAGACCATTGTGCGTGCACATCTTGCACGGTCGCCCAACCTTTTTCGAAATGCATAAGTTTAGCCACCGGCACCGGATTCTCAAGCAAAATGGCGCAATCCGGCACACAAGCGGTCGAATTTTCAGAATTTTTTGCAACTAATTCACCGAGCAATACCGCGTAGTCTTGCGCTTTAATATGTTGCTGATTGGCCCGAATCCACATCGGTGGGCGCTGGTTATTCGCTTCCACAATCTCTCGCCAGTGTGGGTACACTTTTTTGATGCGATTCACAAACCAGTCCGGATGTAGCGTCTGCCAATGTTTATCGACAACCGCCAAAATCTGTGCTTGTTCACGTAAGAAGCGGCGCAACACCCCGTTAGTTAGCGCTCTGAAGCTATCCAATTTTAGCACTTTGGTAGCATTAACCACTTCATCCACTGCAGCGTGTGCAGGCACTCGCATATAGAGTAATTGATATAGCCCTACCAGTAGTAAACAATGGACTAAACGAGTTTTACCTTTAATCGGCTTTGCGACTAATTGTTTAATCACCAGTTCCAAACGTGGCAATACACGACAAATCCCAAACGTGATTTCTTGCACTAAGGGAACATCTTTCGGATCAAGTTGGGTTTGTGCTTCCGGCAGTAGGCTGGAAAGTGATTTCCCCTGATCTAAAACTTGTAAGATAATTTGTGCGGCAATCGCACGTGTATTTTGTTTTTTGTTTTTCATATTAAAAAATGTCGTGGTCTCTTAATAAATGTACATTGCCTTTACGGCGTAAAAAGCCGGAGCGGTCAAAATATTCAATTAATTGTACGGTGAGTTTGCGTCCGTATTGAATTTCGTCTCGTAGCTGATTTACCGAGATTTCGCCGTGCCGGAGAATAAAGTCTCGAATCAATTGTGCAAAGGCTTCAATTTGTTCATTTAACAAGAAACGGTCTTTTACAATAGGGATTAAATAGCCTAATTTCCCTGCTTTATATAATAAATTTCGCATTTCGGTTTCATCAATTGTCAATTGATTTGCAATATCTCGTACCCATAATGCCTGGTTGGTCGCTTCGAAAAGCGGTCGAATTTGTTGCCAAATTTGCAATTCTTGCGGATTAAACTCAATGCGATGATCGGGCAGATGCAACCAGCCGCGTGTTTGGGCTAATTGTTGTGTTGCCAACAGATCATCAATAAATGCCAATCCAAGTTTTTCAGGCGATTCCAGTAATGCCATTCGGCGTAAACGGGCTTTTGCCACACCTAACTGATCTTGATGGAGCGAATGATATTCCGCCAGTTTAGCTAACACTTTTTGTTGAGCGGCTTGTTTGAAAGCTGGGCTATAAAGCCATTCGGCATTCGTATCAAAACCAAGTTTGGCAATCTCTGTCGCAAATAATTGTTCGTCCCATAATAAACGTTCCAACGCAAGAACATCGTGTTGCAGATAAAGCACGATACGTTGTGCATAATTACCAGTTTGCGCCAACGCAGTTAAATAAGCTAAACGAGCTTCACTACGTTTATGGCGTTTCGGTGAATGAATTTCTAATACCTGTGCGCCGGCGACGGTTTGGCTGTCATCACCATTACGTATAATCAGTTTATCATTGAATGCAATGTGTAACGGCTCATCTAATAGCACTTCTGCAAAATATTCAGCATTTTTGACCGCTTGTTTCGCATTGAGCAAGCTTAATTTGCCGGTGATATGCGAGGCAAAATGGTAAATATGCACCACTGACATTTCTTTTAATGGCTGCGCCGCACTCAGCTTTACCGTAATGCGGTCGGTGGCAAATGTTGGTGCTAACTCAGTGAGCCAGTGACCTCTGGCAATTTGTTGTTTATCTACATTAGCGAGGTTCAGCGCTAAACGCTGTCCGGCAACGCCAGATTCTGACGGATGATTTTGTGCGTGAATCGCTTTAACTCGTACTTTTGTACCATCGGACAAATAGATTTCATCACCAACAGCAACTTTACCGGCAATTGCCGTGCCGGTTACGACCAATCCGGCGCCTTTAATGTGGAATACTCGGTCAATAACATAACGAAACGGCTGGTTATTTGTCACTTGTCGGTTTTGCGCAATTAAATATGCTTTTAATTCGGCAATACCTGAGCCAGTTACGCAAGAAGTCACAAAAAAAGGTGCACTATTGAGCGAAGGTAATTGTTGCTTGATCTGCGGAATAAGCTGATCAATTTGCGCCGGTTCAACCTTATCCGCTTTGGTTAATACCACCATAATATGCTTGAAATTCAGCAAGTTAAGAATTTCAAAATGCTCAAGCGTTTGCGGTTTAAGCCCTTCTTCCGCCGAAATGACTAACAGAGCGTGTTCTACACCACCTAATCCTGCCAACATATTCGATAAAAATTTTTGGTGACCCGGCACGTCAATAAAACCAAGCGTATCGGTTTGGTTTGAATCTGTGTGTATCGGCAAATAAGCGTAGCCTAAATCAATGGTTAAGCCACGCTTTTTTTCTTCCGGTAAGTGAGCGGTATGAGTGCCGGTGAGAGCATGCAAAAGGGCACTTTTGCCATGATCGACATGGCCTGCCGTGACAATAATCATTCTTTCTCCAACATGGTAATTAATTGCTCAAACTGCGTAGCCGATCTCAAATCTAACCAAAACTTCTGCTGTGCAAAACGCCCAATAATTGGACAACTAAAGGCTTTAAAGCGTTGCTCTAATGCTAATAAATCACTTTGCTTATCAGCGCTAATCGTGACAGCGATTGAAGCTAAGGTTTCGGTTGGAAGCGTACCACTGCCAATTTGAGCGACACTCTCTTCAATTTGCACATTAAAATTCGAGGTTAAGTGCTTACTTAGTGCTTGTTTTAATTGTTCCGCCTTAACTTTCAATACATAAAGCGGCTGCGTGAGCAAATGTAGCGTAGGCAATTCATCTGTTAATTTTTCTGGAAATAAATAGTGGCGCAGCGTGGCTTCCAGTGCTGATAAAATCACTTTATCACAACGTAGCACGCGTTTGAGCGGATGCGCTTGTAATGCAGCAATTTGAGCTTGTTTGCCGACAATAATACCGGCTTGCGGCCCACCTAGGAACTTGTCACCGGAAAATGACACTAGATCAACACCGGCAGCGACTTTTTGCTGAGCCATCGGCTCTGCCGGTAAGTTAAGCAGCGTCATGTCTGTTAATGAACCGCTGCCTAAATCACTGATAACCGGTAAATTAAATGCTTTGCCCAGCTCGACTAATTCTTCTTCGGATACGCTGC
This sequence comes from Actinobacillus ureae ATCC 25976, assembly GCF_000188255.1. Classification (GTDB taxonomy): domain Bacteria; phylum Pseudomonadota; class Gammaproteobacteria; order Enterobacterales; family Pasteurellaceae; genus Actinobacillus; species Actinobacillus ureae. The sequence continues at coordinate 592,130 of NZ_GL831081.1, read as the reverse complement.
TTGTGAATCCTTGAATCTGATAGTTACTGGTGTGTACTTTCATTAACAAGGCGGTATTTTCAGTAATCGCATTGCGATAATCTTTTAAATGGGTGCGGTTAGTTGTGCCGACTTCCACTAGCGTACATCCAGCTTGTTTCATTATATCCGGAATGCGGAATGCACCGCCGATTTCCACCAATTCTCCTCGTGACACAATCACTTCTTTACCCTGTGCAAAGGTAGCGAGCATGAGTAACACCGCTGCCGCATTGTTATTCACAACGCAAGCAGCTTCAGCGCCGGTGAGCTGTGAGATTAAAGCGGAAACAGCATTATCTCGGTGGGAACGTTGACCTTGCTCGATATCGAATTCTAAGGCAACGTTATGACGCATTGCATCGGTTGCCGCAGTAATGGCTGATTCTGACCACAATCCTCTGCCTAAATTGGTATGCAGCACTGTACCAGTTAGATTGAATACTTTTTTGATTTGCGGTTGTCGCATGGCTTGTAAACTCGTTTCAATCAGTGCAAACAGCGCAGATTCGTCTTGTAGAAAAGACGGCAACGTTTGGTTTTTGACAATTTGCTGCCGTCCTTCTTCAATAAAGGATCTCGCCTGTGTGACGAAGGCGTGATGTCCGAATTGATGAATTAAATCAGTACCTTGCGGGCTTTTTATCAGTTTATCCATTGAGGGAATGAGTCGGAATAATGCTTGCATAATCAAAAAAGAATAGGAGGATTTTGAACAATTTTAATAAATAAAGTAGAATACCGCTACTTTTTCCATGGAAGTGCGTCGTCTCCGGTGAGGCGGCAGGACTTCAAATCCTGTTGAGGACGCCAGCGTTCTTGGGTGGGTTCGACTCCCATTCACTTCCGCCAAATTCAATTAAAAAGGCTTAACTTAATGCTTTTATGCGATGTAAGTTAAGCCTTTTTGCTTTTTAGCGCTTTTTACAAGCGGTCTAATTTCGCCAAAATTTTGCAAATTTTTACCCAAAAACGACCGCTTGTTACACGAGGAATATATAAGGCAGTATATTCATTACCCCAGCAGTCGTAATTGCCAAAATGAGCTTAGATAAACCGAACATTAACCCTTGGTTTTCACCTTTATCCAGTTTAACCAACATATTCGCTAATGCGGTATTGGCAAATAAACTGACTAGCGAAAAGATAATCAGGTATAAAAAAGCAGTCACTTCTGAAATATATTCCAGCGCATAAAACCATGGCACAATCAGCAATGCGATAAGTATCGGTGCAATATAATTTAGTTTGACCACACCTAAATTTACCTTGCGAGAGAACTGTGCTTGCAGCAGCACTGCGATCAGATTATTGATAAAAAATGCGATCGGTACCAATTCTTGTTGATCCAAAAGCTCGGTAAAAATGTAAGGGAAAATTACATAAAATGCCGAACCCATACCGAGCGGAATAAATAGCAATAAATGCACAAAAATAAACCGCTTGTTAATCACCTCTGTAAATTGTGCGAAGCGGAAAGGGCTAAAACGGAAGTTGCATTTTCTTCTCGGCATTGTCTGCCACATAAAAAGTAACATCGTAACTTCAATCGCACAGCTACACCAAATTAACCATTCCGCTTTTTGATAATGAATAAACGGAATGGAAACTAATGGTGCAACCATAGACGCCATACTGGAGATTTTGAGAAACTTCCCTTGCGCTTTGGTTTTAGAGGCATAATTATCCTCGGCAGAAGAGAGTAAAAATGCCCTCGCATTCGTACTAAACAGTGTGCTACCTAAACCGAAGCAGAATGTCGCTAACAAGAGTAGAGCGTAATGGTTAGTCGTGAGTAACAAAATATAAGCTAACGAATCCAGTAAGCACCCGAACAACATAATTGGCATTCGTCCGAAGCGATCGCCCCACGAGCCGGCAAGTAAAGAAAAGGCTTGGCTGGCAAACACCAATAACGAGAATGCGTTGGCAATCTGTGTTGTGTCAAACCCTTTATATTTTGTTAGATAAATAAAAAATACGCTCTGCATTGCGGTATAGGCGAGTCCGGAAAAGAACCTACGCCATAAAATAATATTTTGCATATCCATATTATTTACCTTCTATATTTATTAAGCTCTGAAATCTCGCTTACGAATCCCAAGTACAAATAATGCACTAAAATAAACAATCGCTGCTAGGACAATTAACCAAGCCAGCCAATACACCTTCATCCAAGTTGTCATCGCATACCAGCCTTCTAAACTTGGTGAGAAATAAGCAACCAATGCCCCCATTAAGCAAGCCGAAATAGCGACTTTTAATACAAAGAGCGCAGTTTTTCCGGTAATACGATAAGCTCCTTCTTTAGCAAGACCACGATAAAGTAACGAAGCATTCACTGCCGCTGACAGTGCGGATGCCATTGCCAAGCCTAGATAGCCGAATGGAATTGCTAACACACCGAAACAGATATTACAAATGGTGGCGATAATGCCGATTTTGACCGGTGTCTTGGTATTTTGGCGGGCATAGAAGCCGTTTGCCAAAATACTGATTAACATATAACTGTTTAAGCCTAGGCACATAATCCATAAGGCGTGAGAGGTGGCTACCACATCCGATAAACCGAATTTGCCTCGCATAAAGATGGTCATCATTAACGGCTGTGCTAATACTGCGATACCAATCATTGCCGGAATGCCGAGTAATAGCACCATTCTCACCCCCCAGTCCATCGTGCCTTGGAATTCCACTGCACGCTGTGCTTCATCAATCTCTTTCTTTTTCGCAATACGGGACAAACTTGGTAACACAACCGTTGAAATCGCAATACCGAATAGCCCGAGCGGAAACTCGATTAAACGGTCGGAATAATAGAGCCATGTAATGGAACCGGTGATCAAAAAGCTGGCGATTACTTGGTTGATTAATAGATTAAGTTGAGTTACGGAGACCCCAAACAATGCCGGAATCATTAAATTGCGGACTTTAGTCACTCCTTCATCTTTCCACGCCCATTTCGGTTTAACCAATAAACCTTCTTTTTTCATAAATGGGATTTGGAATAAGAATTGCAACAAGCCGCCGAGAAAGATCCCCCAAGCTAAGGCAACATCGGGTTGTTCGAAGTAATCGGCACCGAATAATGCCATACTGATCATCGCAATATTCAGTAATACCGGCGAAAACGCCATCACCCCAAACTTACCAATGGTATTTAATACCGCACCGGACAGCGCCACAAAGGTAATAAACCATAAATAAGGGAAAGTGATTTTCAGCAATAATGATGCCTGAGTGAATTTTTGTGCATCAGGGCCATCATTAACCCAATCCATAAACCAACCGGTACCAAATAAGGCGGCAACTACCGGTGAGCCAATTATTGCCACTAACGTGACAATTGTGACTAAACCACCTAATGTACCCGATACTTTTGCAACAAATTCACGGGTTTTATCCAAATCGTTATCGGCGTTATATTCGGCAAGTACCGGCACGAATGCTTTTGAAAAGGCACCTTCCGCAAATAGACGGCGTAAAAAGTTCGGAATACGATTAGCAAATAGGAATACATCCGACATCGCTCCGGCACCGAGTAATCCGGCGATAACTACATCTCGTACTAAACCTAAGAGGCGAGAAATGAGAGTCATACTACTCACTAATATGCCTGATTTAAGAAGTTTTTTGCTCATAGAATATCGCTTACTGTAAATAATAGAGAAAACGTTAGTTTAACAAACGTTAGTGAAAAAAAGTGAGGAACAACATACGTCTTTCTGATCTGAAATCAAGGATTCTGATGTAATCGTTCGTTTTTACAGCATAAGCGGTCTTTTTTTAGGCAATTTTTGCAAAAAATCGCGAGGGTCCGACCGCTTGTATGAAGATCTTCATATAAATTGAACGGAATTTTATCAGTTTGTTGTAGGAATATCAGAAAAAAACTGATAAAATCCTCGCCTATCGTTTTCTATCAGTAAAACGGTGTTATTTTCAAGCACGTGTCTCGTTGAAAATGAATTTAAACTATCGATAGCTAAACATAAACCAAAGTTTATGTTTTTTAATTTTTACACAGATATTTTAGGAGTTTGACCTTGGCTAATATCAAGTCAGCAAAAAAACGTGCGGTTCAATCTGAAAAACGCCGCCAACACAACGCAAGCCAACGCTCAATGATGCGTACATTCATCAAGAAAGTATACGCAGCAGTAGCAGCAGGCGATAAAGCGGCTTCACAAGCAGCTTTCGTTGAAATGCAAAAAGTAGTGGACCGTATGGCATCTAAAGGCTTAATCCACACTAACAAGGCAGCTAACCACAAAGCAAAATTAGCAGCTCAAATCAAAAAATTAGCGTAATTGCTTTTTGTATAAAAGAACCGACCAAATGGTCGGTTTTTTTACGGCTATCTTTATTGCGTTACGCAAATCTTTTTCGTAATCCTGCCTGATAAAGCGCATTGTCGGCTTCAATTAATAAATTCTGTTTTTCTTGTTCTGTCAGCATATAAATATATTTATATTGAATCGCACTATATAGTTTAAATAATAACAATGCGGTTGCTTCCAAACCTTGCTGGATTAAACGTACAAAAACGTTAATAGCACCTGTCGCTTTTAAATCTGTTACTGTATAAATACCGACTTTAGCCAATAATCTCTCAATACTGACATTTAAGTTTGGCAACATACGAATTTTGTTTTGATTTTGATTTTTAATTTTTGCTTTAGACTGTTGATATTCGTGAATGGCTGAAGTGATCCAGTGAGAGTAAGTTTGTAGGTTGTTAAGAATTGAGGAAGGAAGAAGATAAAATATTTTGGAACGACAGTTGATATGACGATCAACCAGAAAATGAATCGATATTGTTTGAGTTATTTCTTCTAAATATTGGGCTGATTTGCGTACATATAAATGTTGATCTTTGTAGAGGGCAAACATGGTATCGTTTTTAAAGATACCTAAGAATGAAAAATAAGGCTTAAAGGTCATTTCCCCGAGAGGGGACAATAGCGCTTTAAGTCTTTCTAACTCCTTTGTTGTGTATTTCATACGAGCTCCTTTTGATGATTTACTTTTGTAACTTTATATTCATTATGGGCCACTTACTTATAGCTATAAGCTATTAAGAGGCTGTATAATAATGTAAAATAAATTAAGTAATGTCAATAATTTGTGATTCAAAAACCATATTTTATTAATGGTTTTATTTCGATGCACATTGTTCTTGCGCTTACCAGAGAAGTAGTGTAATATATGCGCACTTTGATACTCATCGTATTTACGATGTAGATATGAAGACTTTAAAGTCGCTTAATGTAATCATTTATTAAGCGGTACTACAGATATTGTAGTACATACAATGTTTCCGATTTGGAAACTATACAGGTATAACTGCGCTCCCTTATTCTATATGGTTTAAGTGGTAGTTCAGTTTTTTTATTAGCTAAATTTTAATTGGAGCTCTGGTCTAATGCAGAACCAAAGAATCCGTATCCGCTTAAAAGCATTTGATCATCGTTTAATTGATCAATCTACTGCGGAGATCGTAGAAACAGCTAAACGTACTGGTGCACAAGTTCGTGGTCCAATTCCTTTACCAACTCGTAAAGAACGTTTTACTGTATTGATTTCTCCACACGTGAACAAAGACGCACGTGACCAATATGAAATCCGTACTCACAAACGTTTAGTTGATATTGTTGAACCAACAGAAAAAACTGTTGATGCATTAATGCGTTTAGATCTAGCTGCTGGCGTTGACGTTCAGATTAGTCTAGGTTAATTGGGAATTTTAAGAGGTTATTACAATGATTGGTTTAGTCGGTCGTAAAGTTGGTATGACTCGCGTTTTCACTGAAGACGGCGTGTCAATTCCAGTTACCGTTATCGAAATCGAAGCCAACCGTGTTACTCAAGTTAAAACCCTTGAAAACGATGGCTATTCTGCAATTCAAGTTACTACTGGTACTAAAAAAGCTAGTCGTGTAACTAAGCCAGAAGCAGGCCATTTCGTGAAAGCAGGTGTTGAAGCTGGTCGCGGTTTATGGGAATTTCGTACTGAAGGTGAAGAATTCACTTTAGGTCAAGAAATCAATATTGACATCTTCACAGATGTTAAAAAAGTAGATGTTACTGGTACTTCTAAAGGTAAAGGTTTTGCTGGCGGTGTTAAACGCTGGAACTTCCGTACTCAAGATGCTACCCACGGTAACTCTTTATCACATCGTGTACTTGGTTCTATTGGTCAAAACCAAACTCCAGGTCGTGTGTTTAAAGGTAAAAAAATGGCAGGACACTTAGGTGCTGAGCGTGTAACCGTTCAATCACTTGAAGTTGTTCGTGTAGATGCTGAGCGTAAATTATTATTAGTCAAAGGTGCTGTTCCAGGCGCAACTAATAGTGATGTTATCGTAAAACCAGCAGTTAAAGCATAAGTCTAGGAGATAGAGATGGAATTACAAGTTGTAGGTGCAAACGCACTAACTGTTTCTGAAACTACCTTCGGACGTGAGTTTAACGAAGCGTTAATCCACCAAGTAGTTGTTGCATATGCAGCAGGTGCTCGTCAAGGTTCACGTGCTCAAAAAACTCGTGCTGAAGTGTCTGGTTCAGGTAAAAAACCTTGGCGTCAAAAAGGTACAGGTCGCGCACGTTCAGGTGATATCAAATCACCAATCTGGCGTTCAGGTGGTATCACATTCGCTGCGAAACCACAAGATCACAGCCAAAAAGTGAACAAAAAAATGTACCGTGGTGCAATCAAAAGCATCCTTTCTGAATTAGTTCGTCAAGAACGTTTAGTGGTTGTTGAGAAGTTCGAAATCGAAGCACCAAAAACTAAAGTATTAGTACAAAAATTAAAAGATTTAGCGTTAAATGACGCTTTAATCATTACTGCAAACTTAGATGAGAATCTATTCTTAGCAGCACGTAACTTATACAAAGTAGATGTTCGTGATGTTCAAGGTATCGATCCAGTAAGTTTAATCGCTTTCGATAAAGTGGTTATCACAGCTGATGCGGTAAAACAAATTGAGGAGATGTTAGCATGATTCAACAAGAACGTTTGCTAAAAGTGCTTAAAGCACCACATATCTCTGAAAAAGCGACGAATAATGCTGAAAAAGGCAACACTATCGTTTTCAAAGTAGCATTAGATGCTAACAAAGTTGAAATTGCTAACGCAGTTGAACAATTATTTGAAGTGAAAGTGGATTCTGTACGTACTGTTGTTGTTAAAGGTAAAACTAAACGTCACGGTGCTAAATCAGGTCGTCGTAGTGACTGGAAAAAAGCTTATGTTACTCTTCAAGAAGGTCAATCACTTGACTTCGTTGAAAGTGCGGCAGAGTAATTACGGAGGAAAATTTATAAATGGCTATCGTTAAATGTAAGCCGACCTCCGCTGGTCGTCGTCACGTAGTTAAAGTTGTTAACGCAGAATTACATAAGGGTAAACCTTATGCACCTTTATTAGATAGCAAATCTAAAACTGGTGGTCGTAACAATTTAGGTCGTATCACAACTCGTCACATTGGTGGCGGTCATAAACAACACTACCGTTTAGTGGATTTCAAACGTAATAAGTTAGATATCCCAGCAGTAGTTGAGCGTTTAGAATATGATCCAAACCGTTCTGCGAACATTGCATTAGTGCTTTATAAAGATGGTGAACGCCGTTATATCTTAGCACCAAAAGGTTTATCTGTTGGTGATACGATTCAAGCGGGTGCTTCAGCTCCAATTAAAGCTGGTAATGCGTTACCAATGCGTAATATCCCAGTAGGTACTACAGTTCATAACGTGGAATTAAAACCTGGTAAAGGTGGTCAAATTGCACGTTCTGCTGGTGCTTACGTACAAATTATCGCTCGTGAAAGTAACTATGTAACTTTACGTCTTCGTTCAGGCGAAATGCGTAAAGTATTAGCTGAGTGTACTGCAACCATCGGTGAAGTAGGTAACTCAGAGCATATGCTTCGCGTTCTTGGTAAAGCAGGTGCTAACCGCTGGAGAGGCGTTCGCCCTACAGTTCGTGGTACTGCGATGAACCCGGTAGACCACCCACACGGTGGTGGTGAAGGTCGTAACTTCGGTAAACACCCTGTTACACCTTGGGGCGTTCAAACCAAAGGTAAGAAAACTCGTCACAACAAACGTACTGATAAATACATCGTACGTCGTCGTGGCAAATAATTTTATTTATTAATATAGGATAGTCCAATGCCACGTTCCCTCAAGAAAGGTCCTTTCCTTGACCTACACTTGTTGAAGAAGGTAGAGAAGGCGGTGGAAAGCGGGGATAAAAAACCAATTAAAACTTGGTCCCGTCGTTCAATGATCATTCCATCAATGATTGGTTTGACCATCGCAGTCCATAATGGTCGTCAGCATGTTCCAGTTTATGTATCAGACGAAATGATCGGTCATAAATTAGGTGAATTTGCACCGACTCGTACATACCGCGGTCATGCCGCAGATAAGAAAGCTAAGAAATAAGAGGTAAAAGATGGAAACTATTGCTAAACATCGTTACGCTCGTACCTCTGCACAAAAAGCTCGCTTAGTTGCTGACTTAATTCGCGGTAAAAAAGTTGCGCAAGCATTAGAAATTTTAACTTTTACTAACAAAAAAGCAGCTGCTTTAGTTAAGAAAGTATTAGAATCAGCTATTGCGAACGCAGAGCACAATGATGGTGCAGATGTAGACGATCTTAAAGTTGCTAAAATCTTCGTAGATGAAGGTCCAAGCATGAAACGTGTAATGCCACGTGCAAAAGGTCGTGCAGATCGTATCTTAAAACGTACAAGCCACATTACAGTGGTTGTGTCAGATCGTTAATCGGTAGGAGAATAACAAATGGGTCAGAAAGTACATCCTAATGGTATTCGCCTTGGTATTGTTAAACCATGGAACTCTACTTGGTTCGCGAATACACAAGATTTCGCTGATAACTTAGAAGGCGATTTCAAAGTACGTAAATTCTTAAATAAAGAGTTAGCGAACGCTTCAGTATCACGTATCACTATTGAACGTCCTGCGAAAAGCATTCGTGTAACTATCCACACAGCGCGTCCTGGTATCGTTATCGGTAAAAAAGGCGAAGATGTTGAAAAATTACGTAACGCAGTATCTCAAATTGCTGGCGTTCCTGCTCAAATCAACATCGCTGAAGTGAAAAAACCAGAGCTAGATGCAAAATTAGTTGCTGATAGCATCGCTTCTCAACTTGAACGTCGTGTAATGTTCCGTCGTGCAATGAAACGTGCAGTACAAAACGCAATGCGTTTAGGTGCTAAAGGTATCAAAGTTGAAGTTAGCGGTCGTTTAGGTGGTGCAGAAATTGCTCGCTCAGAATGGTATCGTGAAGGCCGTGTGCCATTACATACTCTTCGTGCAGACATCGATTATAACACTGCAGAAGCTCACACAACTTACGGCGTAATCGGCGTTAAAGTGTGGATCTTCAAAGGTGAAATTCTTGGTGGTATGGCTGCAGTGATTGAATCAGAACAACAACCAGCGGTACAGCCTAAAAAGCCAGCTCGCAAAGGTCGTAAATAAGGAGAATCACTGAATGTTACAACCAAAACGCACAAAATTTCGTAAAGTACACAAAGGCCGTAACCGTGGTATCGCGGGCGGTACAGAAGTGAGCTTCGGTACATTTGGTTTAAAAGCAATTGGCCGTGGTCGTTTAACAGCTCGTCAAATCGAAGCTGCTCGTCGTGCGATGACTCGTGCGGTGAAACGTCAAGGTAAAATCTGGATCCGAGTGTTCCCAGATAAACCAATTACTGAAAAACCATTAGAAGTCCGTATGGGTAAAGGTAAAGGTAACGTTGAGTACTGGGTAGCTTTAATCCAACCGGGTAAAGTTTTATATGAAATGGATGGTGTTTCTGAAGAAATCGCACGTCACGCATTTGCGTTAGCGGCAGCGAAACTTCCGTTTAAAACCACATTTGTAACTAAGACGGTGATGTAATGAAAGCTCAAGAACTACGTAACAAAAATGTTGAAGAGCTGAATGCTGAATTAATCAACCTTTTAGGTGAGCAATTCAAATTGCGTATGCAAGCAGCCACCGGTCAGCTTCAACAAACCCATCAGTTAAAACAAGTGCGTCGTAGTATTGCACAAGTTAAAACTGTATTAACCGAAAAGGCGGGTGAGTAATGACTGATAAAATTCGTACAGTACAAGGTAAAGTAGTTAGCGATAAAATGGATAAATCATTCGTTATTGCTATCGAACGTACAGTGAAACACTCTTTATACGGTAAATTCATTCGTCGTACTACTAAATTACACGTACACGATGAAAACAACGAAGCTAAATTAGGTGATGTAGTAGAAATTAAGGAATGTCGTCCTGTTTCAAAAACTAAATCACACACTTTAGTTCGTATTGTAGAAAAAGCAGTAGCTTAATCTACGAATCTATTTAAAAACAAGCGGTTTAATACCGCTTGTTTTTTGCAAATTTTAAGCCCTAAAGCTAAGCGATTGATCTGA
>NZ_GL831081.1:570369-581394 GCF_000188255.1 Actinobacillus ureae ATCC 25976 | reverse complement strand
GGGGGGCAGATCAGATTAGGGCTTTTTTATTTGTAATTTTTGAGTGAAATATTGCCGCTTGCCCGTAAATTTTATTTGATTTCAGGTGAGTTAGTGAGGTATAATTCGCCACCTACTTGCATAGGGCAAGTAGATTTTCGTCCCGAAAGGGTTTTTTTTAATTTAACGGAGCACTAATATGATCCAAGAACAGACTATGCTGGATGTTGCTGATAACTCAGGGGCTCGTAGCGTAATGTGTATCAAGGTTCTAGGTGGATCGCACCGTCGTTACGCTGCAATTGGCGACATTATCAAAGTTACTGTAAAAGAAGCAATTCCACGCGGTAAAGTTAAAAAAGGTGATGTGTTAAAAGCAGTTGTTGTGCGCACCAAGAAGGGTGTTCGTCGCCCAGATGGCTCAGTTATTCGTTTCGATGGTAACGCTTGTGTAATTTTAAACAATAATACTGAGCAACCAATCGGTACTCGTATTTTTGGACCTGTGACTCGTGAACTTCGTTCTGAGAAGTTTATGAAGATCATTTCATTAGCTCCAGAAGTACTGTAAGGGGAATGTAATGGCTGCTAAAATCCGTCAAAATGATGAAGTAATTGTTCTTACCGGTAAAGATAAGGGCAAATGTGGTAAGGTAACTCAAGTGTTACCAAACGGTAAAGTGATTGTTGAAGGTGTTAAAATCATCACTAAACATGAAAAACCAGTTCCTGCTTTAGGTAAAGCTGGTGGCTTAGTGAAGAAAGAAGCTGCGATTGATGCATCAAACGTTGCAATTTTCAACCCGAAAACAAATAAAGCTGACCGTGTAGGTTTTAGATTCGAAGATGGTAAAAAAGTACGTTTCTTCAAATCTAATAATGAAATTATTTAATTAACTGGAGTAATGCGATGGCGAAACTGCATGATTACTACAGAGATCAAGTAGTTAATGAATTAAAAGCTAAATTCAACTACTCATCTGTCATGCAAGTCCCACGAATCGAAAAGATTACCCTGAATATGGGTGTGGGTGAAGCATTGACCGATAAAAAACTTTTAGATAACGCAGTAGCGGATCTAACAGCAATTAGCGGTCAGAAACCTTTAATTACTAAAGCACGCAAATCTGTTGCAGGCTTTAAAATCCGTCAGGGATATCCAATCGGATGCAAAGTAACCCTACGTGGCGAACGTATGTGGGAATTCTTTGAAAGATTGATTACTATCGCTGTTCCACGTATCCGTGACTTCCGCGGTTTAAATGCGAAGTCATTCGACGGTCGTGGTAATTACAGTATGGGTGTTCGTGAACAAATCATTTTCCCAGAAATCGACTATGATAAAGTAGATCGTGTACGTGGTTTAGATATTACTATCACCACAACTGCGAAAAGTGATGAAGAAGGCCAAGCTTTATTAGCTGCTTTCAATTTCCCATTCCGTAAATAAGGTAGGTTATCGTGGCAAAACAATCAATGATTGCACGTGATGTTAAACGTGCTAAATTAGCTGATAAATTCTACGCTAAACGTGAAGAATTAAAGAAAATCATCTCTGATGTAAATTCTTCAGACGAAGATCGTTGGGCAGCAGTGTTAAAATTACAAACACTTCCACGCGATTCAAGTCCTAGCCGTCAGCGTAACCGTTGCCGCCAAACTGGTCGTCCACACGGTGTACTTCGTAAGTTTGGTTTAAGCCGTATTAAGGTACGTGAAGCTGCAATGCGCGGTGAAATTCCAGGCCTTAAGAAAGCAAGCTGGTAATAACCTCTTTTAATTTGGAATCATGGGAGTAAATACATGAGCATGCAAGATCCAATCGCAGATATGCTGACCCGTATTCGTAACGGTCAAGCTGCGAATAAAGTTGCAATCAGTATGCCTTCATCTAAGTTAAAAGTTGCTATTGCAAGCGTTTTAGCTGAAGAAGGTTATGTTGAGAGCTTCAAAATTGTTGAAGGTTCAAAACCTGAATTGGAAATCACTTTAAAATATTTCCAAAATAAACCAGTTGTAGAAAGTATCCAACGCGTAAGCCGTCCAGGTCTTCGTATTTACAAACGTAAAGACGAATTACCAAAAGTTATGGGTGGTTTAGGTATTGCAGTTGTTTCTACATCTAAAGGTGTAATGACCGACCGTGCAGCGCGTCAAGCGGGCCTCGGCGGTGAAATTATCTGTTACGTAGCATAATAGAGAGGTAGGAAGAATGTCTCGTGTTGCAAAAGCACCTGTTAATATTCCTGCCGGTGTTGAAGTAAAACTCAGCGGTCAGCTATTAACAATTAAAGGTAAAAACGGCGAGTTATCTCGTGAAATTCATAATGCAGTTGAAGTAAATCAAGATGCTAACGCATTAACTTTCGCACCACGTGCTGGTGTTGCAAATGCAGATGCTCAAGCAGGTACTGCTCGTGCACTTGTTAATGCTATGGTTATCGGTGTTACTGAAGGCTTTACTAAGAAATTGCAATTAGTAGGTGTTGGTTATAGAGCACAAATGAAAGGTAACGTAGTTGCTTTAAGTTTAGGCTATTCACACCCAATTGAACATACGTTGCCAGCTGGCGTAACTGGTGAATGTCCATCTCAAACAGAAATCGTTCTTAAGAGTGCAGACAAACAGTTAATTGGCCAAGTAGCAGCTGATATTCGTGCATATCGCCGTCCAGAGCCTTATAAAGGCAAAGGTGTACGTTACTCTGATGAAGTAGTTCGTACAAAAGAAGCGAAGAAAAAGTAAAGTAAGGTAACACTATGGATAAGAAAGTAGCTCGTATCCGTCGTGCAAGCCGTGCACGTCATTTAATGAGAGAGCAAGGTGCAACCCGTTTGGTTGTGCATCGCACACCTCGCCATATTTATGCGCAGGTTATTGCACCTAATGGCTCAGAAGTACTAGCAGCAGCTTCAACTGTTGAGAAAGTAATTAAAGAGCAAGTTAAATACACTGGTAATAAAGACGCAGCTGCAGTAGTTGGTAAATTAGTTGCGGAGCGTGCTTTAGCTAAAGGTATTCAAGCAGTTGCATTTGATCGTTCAGGTTTCAAATACCACGGTCGTGTGCAAGTATTAGCAGACGCTGCTCGTGAAGCTGGTCTACAGTTCTAATAGAGGAATTTGAGATGTCAAACATCGAAAAACAAGCTGGTGAACTGCAGGAAAAGCTAATCGCGGTTAACCGTGTATCAAAAACCGTAAAAGGTGGTCGTATCATGAGCTTCACTGCTTTAACAGTAGTAGGCGATGGTAACGGTCGTGTTGGTTTTGGTTACGGTAAAGCACGTGAAGTTCCAGCAGCGATCCAAAAAGCGATGGAAAAAGCTCGTCGCAATATGATTAACGTAGCTTTAAACGAAGGTACATTACAACACCCTGTTAAAGGTTCACACACTGGTTCACGTGTATTCATGCAGCCAGCTAGCGAAGGTACTGGTATCATCGCTGGTGGTGCAATGCGTGCTGTGTTAGAAGTAGCAGGCGTTCACAACGTTCTTTCTAAAGCATACGGTTCAACCAACCCAATCAACGTTGTTCGTGCAACAATTGATGCACTTGCAAATATGAAATCACCTGAAATGGTTGCTGCTAAACGTGGTAAAACTGTTGAAGAAATTTTGGGGTAATTGAATATGGCAAAAACAATTAAAGTAACTCAAACTCGTAGCTCTATCGCTCGTTTACCGAAACATAAAGCAACGTTAAAAGGCTTAGGTCTTCGTCATATTCGTCATACAGTTGAATTAATCGATACTCCGGCAGTTCGTGGTATGATTAATCAAGTGTCATATATGGTTAAAGTGGAGGAATAATAGAATGCGTTTAAATTCTCTTTCTCCAGCTGAAGGTGCTAAGCACAGTGCTAAACGTTTAGGTCGTGGTATCGGTTCTGGTTTAGGTAAAACTGGTGGTCGTGGTCATAAAGGTCAAAAATCTCGTACAGGCGGCGGCGTTCGTCGTGGTTTCGAGGGTGGTCAAATGCCTTTATACCGTCGTTTACCAAAATTTGGTTTTACTTCATTAAAATCATTCCACGTAGCTGAAATTCGTTTAAACGACTTAGCTAAAGTAGATGGTAACGAAGTAACTTTAGAAGCTCTTAAAGCTGCTAACGTAATCACTAAAGATATTTTATCTGTAAAAGTAATTTTAGCAGGTAAAATTGAAAAAGTGGTTGTAGTTAAAGGTTTACGTGTAACTAAAGGTGCTAAAGCTGCTATCGAAGCTGCTGGCGGTTCTATCGAGGAATAATAGATGGCAAAGCAACCAGGGTACCAAGGTAGTACACAAAAAGGGACTGGCGAGCTTAAATCAAGATTATTATTTGTTTTAGGTGCGTTAATCGTTTTCCGTATCGGTTCTTTTATACCTGTTCCTGGCATTGATGCTTCTGTATTATCCGAATTAGTTCGACAACAGCAAGGCACCATCATTGATATGTTTAATATGTTCTCTGGTGGTGCTTTAAGCCGAGCGTCTACATTTGCGTTAGGTATTATGCCTTATATTTCGGCGTCAATTATTGTTCAATTATTGACAGCGATTCATCCTCCTTTAGCTGAGCTAAAAAAAGAAGGTGAAGCGGGACGTCGAAAAATTAGTAAATATACTCGCTATGCTACTTTGTTATTAGCATTTATTCAGTCTATTGGTATTTCAATTGCCCTACCGAATATGTTGCAAGGATTAGTTCCTAATCCAAGTATCTTATTCTATGTAACTTCTGTAATCAGCCTAGTTACGGGAACAATGTTCCTAATGTGGTTAGGTGAGCAAATCACTGAGCGTGGTATCGGTAACGGTATCTCTTTGATTATCTTTGCAGGTATTGTTGCGGATTTACCGGCGACAATTGGGCAAACAATTGAGCAAGCTCGTCAAGGCGAAATTTCTCCACTTGTTCTTTTATTAGTAGCTGTAATCGCATTTGCGGTAACATATTTTGTTGTCTTTGTTGAACGCGGACAAAGAAGAATTGTGGTAAATTATGCAAGTCGCCAGCAAGGTAGAATGATGGCGCCAGCTAGATCTTCTCATTTACCATTAAAAGTTAATATGGCAGGTGTAATTCCTGCAATCTTCGCGTCAAGTATCATCTTGTTCCCTGCGAGTATTTCGCAGTGGTTTGGTCAAAGCGAAGGACTTGAATGGTTATTTGACTTATCACAATTATTACAGCCAGGACAACCGTTATATATTGTGTTATTCACAATGGCAGTAATCTTCTTTGCATTCTTCTATACGGGAATGCAATATAATCCTCGTGATACAGCGGATAATTTGAAGAAATCAGGTGCGTTTGTACCAGGTTATCGACCAGGCGAACAAACATCACGTTATATTGATAAAGTGATGACACGCTTAACCTTAATCGGTGCGTTGTATATTACTTTTGTTTGTTTGGTTCCTTATATCATTACATCTTTATGGAAAGTACCATTCCAATTAGGCGGTACTTCACTGTTAATCGTAGTGGTAGTTATTATGGATTTCATCGCACAGGTTCAAAGTCATTTAATGTCATTACAATATGACTCTGTGTTGAAGAAAGCCAATTTGAAAGGCTTAGGGCAGTAGTCCCTTAGATCAAAAAGGATAAGCAATGAAAGTTCGTGCTTCAGTTAAGAAATTATGCCGTAACTGTAAAGTTGTTAAACGTGAAGGTGTTGTTCGCGTAATTTGTAGCGATCTTAAACACAAACAACGTCAAGGTTAATTAGTATTCTTTCTTGCAAAGAACCCGCTGAGCAGGTATACTGCTCAGCTCATTCATCCTGATATGCTGTTTGAGTATCCTGAAACGGGCTTTTCAAGATCAGCATATCAATAAACTTAAATAATAGGAGTGTATAGTGGCCCGTATTGTAGGCATTAACATTCCTGATCAAAAACATACTGTAATCGCATTAACTGCAATTTACGGTATCGGTAAAACTCGTGCTAAAGCTATCTGTGCAGCAACGGGTATTGCTGAAGATGTAAAGATCAGAGAATTGTCTGAAGAGCAGATTGAAAAACTGCGTGAAGAAGTTGGTAAATTTACTGTCGAAGGTGATTTACGTCGTGAAGTAACATTAAGCATCAAACGTCTTTTAGACTTAGGTTGCTACCGTGGTTTACGTCATCGTCGTAGTTTACCAGTACGTGGTCAACGTACTAAGACTAATGCGCGTACTCGTAAGGGTCCACGCAAACCGATCAAAAAATAATCGGAGTAGATAAATAATGGCTAAAACACCAGTTCGCGCACGTAAGCGCGTTAAAAAACAGATTGTAGATGGCGTAGCTCATATCCACGCATCTTTCAATAACACAATCGTGACTATTACTGACCGTCAAGGTAACGCTCTAGCATGGGCAACTGCAGGTGGTTCAGGTTTCCGTGGTTCTCGTAAATCAACTCCGTTTGCTGCACAAGTTGCTGCAGAACGTTGTGCTGAAGCTGTTAAAGAATTCGGCTTAAAGAACTTGGAAGTTATGGTTAAAGGTCCGGGTCCAGGTCGTGAATCAACAATCCGTGCATTAAATGCAGCAGGTTTCCGTATCACGAACATTACTGATGTGACTCCGATTCCTCATAACGGTTGTCGTCCACCGAAAAAACGTCGCGTTTAATTGACGTTAGAATAATTGGAGAAAGAAAATGGCAAGATATTTGGGTCCTAAGCTCAAGCTAAGCCGTCGTGAAGGTACTGATTTATTCCTTAAATCAGGCGTTCGTGCGATTGAATCAAAATGTAGAAATCGTCTTGATGTAGCACCAGGTCAACACGGTGCACGCAAGCCACGTTTATCTGACTACGGTAGTCAGTTACGTGAAAAACAAAAAGTTCGCCGTATCTATGGTATCTTAGAACGTCAATTCCGTAATTACTATACAGAAGCAAACCGCTTAAAAGGTAATACCGGTGAGAACTTATTAGTATTATTAGAAGGTCGTTTAGACAACGTAGTTTACCGTATGGGTTTTGCTGCAACTCGTGCTGAAGCACGTCAGCTTGTAAGCCACAAATCTATCGTAGTAAACGGTCGTGTAGTGAATATTCCTTCTTATCAAGTTTCTGTTGATGATGTAGTTGCTGTTCGTGAGAAATCTAAAAAACAAGCACGTATCAAAGCATCATTAGAATTAGCAACTCAACGTGAAAAACCAACTTGGTTAGAAGTTGATGCAACTAAGATGGAAGGTGTATTTAAACGTACTCCTGAACGCTCTGACTTATCAGCAGATATTAACGAACATCTGATCGTTGAGCTTTACTCTAAATAATAGTTAATTTTTTAAAATTACATTATTAAATTAGTAAATAAAGCTTAAAAACAAAGAGAGGATAAAATGCAGGGTTCTGTGACAGAATTTTTAAAGCCGCACTTAGTGAATATTGAACAAATTAGTTCAACTCACGCAAAAGTGACCTTAGAGCCGTTAGAACGTGGTTTTGGCCATACATTAGGTAACGCACTTCGTCGCATTTTACTTTCGTCTATGCCAGGCTGTGCAGTAACAGAAGTTAAAATTGATGGTGTATTACATGAATATAGCAGCAAAGAAGGCATACAAGAAGATATTCTTGAAGTATTGTTAAACCTTAAAGGTCTAGCGGTAAAAGTGTCAAATAAAGATGATATTATCCTGACGCTTAATAAGTCTGGAATTGGCCCTGTGACTGCAGCCGACATTACGCACGATGGTGACGTAGAAATTGTAAATCCAGATCACGTTATTTGTCATTTGACAGATAAAAACGCATCAATCAATATGTGTATCCGTGTTCAACGCGGTCGTGGTTATGTGCCAGCATCAGCTCGTGTACATTCTCAAGATGAAGATCGTCCAATCGGTCGTTTATTAGTTGACGCTCGTTTTAGCCCAGTAGATCGCATTGCTTATAATGTTGAAGCTGCTCGTGTAGAACAACGTACAGACTTAGATAAACTTATCATTGAGATGGAAACTAATGGCACAATCGATCCAGAAGAAGCCATTCGTCGCGCTGCAACGATTTTAGCAGAACAGCTAGATGCATTCGTTGATTTACGTGATGTTCGTCAGCCTGAAGTTAAAGAAGAGAAACCGGAATTTGATCCGATTTTACTTCGTCCAGTAGATGACTTAGAGTTGACGGTTCGTTCTGCTAACTGTTTGAAAGCAGAGACAATTCACTATATCGGTGATTTAGTACAACGTACAGAAGTTGAGTTATTAAAAACACCTAACCTTGGTAAGAAATCACTTACTGAGATTAAGGACGTGCTTGCTTCTCGTGGCTTATCACTGGGTATGCGCCTTGAGAATTGGCCTCCAGCAAGTATTGCTGAAGACTAATTTTAGATATTAGATTTTCTAAGAAGGAATAGGTTATGCGCCATCGTAAGAGTGGACGTCAATTAAACCGTAACAGCAGCCATCGCCAAGCGATGTTCCGTAATATGGCAAGTTCTTTAATCGGTCACGAGATCATTAAAACAACTTTACCTAAAGCTAAAGAGTTACGTCGTGTAGTTGAACCATTAATTACTTTAGCAAAAGAAGATAGCGTTGCAAATCGCCGCTTAGCTTTTGCTCGTACTCGCAACGTAGAAACAGTTGCTAAATTATTCAATGAATTAGGTCCACGTTTTGCACAACGTGCGGGTGGTTATACTCGTATCTTAAAATGTGGTTTCCGTGCAGGCGACAATGCACCAATGGCTTACATTGAGTTAGTTGACCGTCCAGGAGTTGCTGAAGCAGCTGCGGAATAATAGCTAAATAGCTTACTTTGAAAAGCCCAGGTTATCCCGGGCTTTGTTTTTTTCTAATATTTTTAAACTTTTTCTTACCGATTTGCTTTATCGTAACAAAGATCTTTTCTTGTAATTTAGTGGAAAATCGGTATAATCCATCCGCCTTTTCTATCTTTTTAGATGGTTAAAGCATATCAGTACCCTCACCTCGAACGAGGGTTTTCTTTTTTACTATCAACATTTTTAGAGGAAGGTTATGGTAACCATTCGTTTAACTCGTGGCGGAGCTAAAAAACGCCCATTCTATCAAATCGTGGTAGCAGACAGCCGTTCACCACGTGACGGTCGTTTCATCGAGCGTATCGGTTTCTTCAATCCATTAGCTGCAGGCCAAGCTGAACGTTTACGTTTAGACGTGGCTAAAGTTGATGCTTGGGTTGCTAAAGGTGCTGAGCTTTCAGATCGTGTTGCATCTTTAGTGAAAGAAGCTCGTAAAGCGGCTTAATTTATTAAAAATTTTGCAAAGTAGGTGAGTAGCATGAGCGAACAAAAAATTGAAGTTGTCGGAAAACTGGGGTCAACCTATGGGATTCGTGGCTGGTTACGCCTCTATTCATCAACTGAAGAAACTGAAAGTATCTTCGATTATCAGCCTTGGTTCTTAAAAATTAAGGGACAATGGCAACCAATCGAATTAGAAAGTTGGCGTTACCACAGCAATGATTTGATTGTGAAATTAAAAGGTACCGACGACCGTGAAAGCGCGCAGTTACTAACGAATGCGGAAATCGGTGTGGATTTATCTGTGTTTCCTGAATTGGAAGAAGGGGATTATTATTGGCACGATTTAATCGGCTGCCAAGCGGTAAATCTCGAAGGCTATACCATGGGCGTTGTGACTGAATTAATGGAAACAGGTTCAAATGATGTATTGGTTGTGCGTGCTAACAGTAAAGATGCTTTCGGTAAGCAAGAACGATTAATTCCATTCTTATATGAACAAGTAGTTAAAAGAGTAGATCTCGCCACCAAAACAATTACGGTGGATTGGGACGCTGGTTTCTAACCTCAGGTATGCGGTGCGCTTTGGCTTTAAGTAGTAAGGACATTTGAGGATAAATTATGTGGATTGGTATCATTTCACTGTTCCCTGAAATGTTTAAAGCAATTACCGATTTTGGGGTGACAGGACGTGCAGTAAAACAAGAACTTCTGCAACTTCAATGTTGGAATCCTCGTGATTTCACTTTTGATAAACATAAAACGGTTGATGACCGCCCTTATGGCGGTGGACCGGGAATGTTAATGATGGTGCAACCTTTGCGTGATGCGATTCATGCAGTGAAGCAAGCAGCAAAAGCAGAAGACGGTGTAGAGGCAAAAGTTATTTATCTCTCACCACAAGGGCGTAAGCTGGATCAACAAGGTGTGAAAACACTGGCTTCAAATCAGAAACTAATTTTAATTTGTGGACGATATGAAGGGGTTGATGAACGATTGATTCAAACTGAAGTTGATGAAGAATGGTCAATTGGTGATTATGTGCTTACAGGGGGCGAATTGCCTGCAATGACGTTAATTGATGCTGTTGCGAGATTTGTACCCGGAGTGTTAGGCAAACAGGCCTCTGCAGATGAAGATTCATTTGCGACAGGTTTATTGGATTGTCCGCATTACACTCGTCCGGAAATGTTAGACGGTATTCCTGTTCCTGAAGTGCTGCTGTCGGGTCACCACGAAAATATTCGTAAATGGCGATTAGAACAATCGCTTGAACGCACGTGGTTAAGACGCCCTGAGCTATTGGATAGCCTAGCTCTGACTGACGAACAACGCGTGTTGTTGGCTAAAATTAAAAAACAACACAAAATCAGTTAATTCTAGGATTTAGAAGGTTTTTAAAATGAGTAACATCATCAAACAAATCGAACAAGAACAGTTAAAACAAAACGTACCTAGCTTCCGTCCAGGTGACACATTAGAAGTTAAGGTATGGGTAGTAGAAGGTAGTAAAAGACGTTTGCAAGCGTTCGAAGGCGTGGTTATTGCAATTCGTAACCGTGGCTTGCACTCTGCATTCACTCTACGTAAAGTATCAAACGGCGTAGGCGTTGAACGTGTATTCCAAACTCACTCACCAGTAATTGACAGCATCTCTGTTAAACGTAAAGGTGCGGTACGTAAAGCTAAACTTTACTACTTACGTGAGCTTTCAGGTAAATCTGCACGTATCAAAGAGCGTCTTGGCGAATAATTCGCATGCGCTTAATGCGAAAGATAAAAAGGCTTGGGGAAACCCAAGCCTTTTCTTTTGGC
>NZ_GL831081.1:555421-570319 GCF_000188255.1 Actinobacillus ureae ATCC 25976 | reverse complement strand
TTTCTTTTATGTACGCAATATAACAAGCGGTTAATTTTAGCTAATTTTTTGCAAAAGCTTGTGGAAATCAGACCGCTTGTACGTTTGTAAAAATAAAGGCAGGTATCTACCCGCCTTTACTGATTACTAAAAATGAAATGAATGGTTTATTCCGATTCTTCTAAAATCACCCAACCGCTATCGAGCCAATCACAAATAGTATCTAACAATAACTCAAGCTCTTCTTGGTTTTTCACTTTTGACGCTAGCTTGTTCCAAGAGATTGCATCACCGTTAGCAATACGAATTAATAGATTTTGTTCCGCTTCATTTAGCTCGTCAATCCACTCACCGTTTACATAAATACGTTGCGGATTTTCGGTATAAAGCATTTTGACATTCGCGTCTTGTTGAATCCAACCACCTTCTTCCAAAATACCTTGTACTTCATCCGGATAGTATTCGTTATCTGTTTGTAGTAAATCATAACGACGAGAACTTACCGCAGTAGCAACGCTGTGAGTAAAGATTTCATCAAATTGATCAGAGTTTTGTAATAAGTCGATTAATTGATGCTTCAACACTTTTACCATTTTCGGATCAAGTAACGCATTCGGCTGTTCATGTGGCGCAAGGCGGAATGGGATATTAAATTCCGAGCCGGCAATCACTTCCGAATGGTGTTCTAATGTTTTGCAGAAATTCTCGAGTAAATCCGCCGCATTCGGGTAGCGTAAGCCGAATGAGAATGTTAGTCCTTCGGTTTCCGATACACCATAGTGAGCCATACGAGAAGGTACATAAAGTACATCACCCGGATTCATCACTTCATCTAACACCAATTCGCCCATATCATCGAAAATACGGATAGGTTGGTTCGGTTTAAATTCTGTAGATGGAACGCACCATTTTCCGAGTTGCCAACGGCGCTGACCGTAACCTTGTACGAGAAAAACATCGTATTCATCATAATGCTTACCGACCGTACCGCCTTTAGGCGAGCAAGAGACCATAATGTCGTCACGTTGCCATTGCGGTAAGAAGCTGAACGCTTGCCACAATGCACCAAGTTCCGGTGACCATTGTTCCAAGTTTTGTACCATTACAGAGAATTGGGCCGGCAGATCTTGTAAATCACTTTCCGTAAATGGGCTGGTTTTAACCGACCATTGCTCATTTTCACATTTGATTAAGCGAGCAGTGATTTCCTCTTCTAACGCTAACTCCATAATATCTTCCGGCTCGAATAATCCGACAATTTGTGGTAAGCCGTTACGGATTAAAAGCGGTCGTTTTTGCCAATAATCACGTAAGAAAGTTTCCGGGCTAATATTTTCAGGTAAGCAGAATGGAATGTTCATAGATGCTCCTCATGTCTTTTCTCTTTGATTGAAACTATTCTACCTGATAAATGTTTGAATTTCTTGCACTATGTCAGCTAATTAGTGAGGAAAATGTTTTACTTTTGTGATAAAGCTCACAAAATTTGATTAAAGACAATTAGTAATGATTTTCATTTGTTGGAAATATATTAAAATAAATATAGAAAGAATGATTTAGTTTAATTTTTTATTTATAAGGTGTGTGTTTATGTTACGGGCAATAAAATTAACAGCAGCTGCATTAGCAACATTATTTACATTATCCGGATTGGCTAATGCGAAGCCAACTGAAATTACCGATATACTTGAGCGTAAAGTGACGGTTGAGTTGCCGGCTAAACGAGTGGTACTCGCGTTTAACTATCATAGTTTTACGTTCGGTAAAAGTATGTGGGGGGCGATGATTGACTTAGTCGGTGCAGAAAATATTGCTAAAAATGCGGTGGAATTTTACAGCCCGATTAATTCGGAATTAGTGGTTGCGGCTAAACCGGATGTGCTGATCATTTCTGGACGTGAGACCGAACTGAAGAAAAATCCGGAAGCAATGGTAGCAGGCTTTAATATTGATAAACAAGAAGAGCAAAAACGCTTAGCCGGCTTTGCAAAACGCCCCGGTTGGTCTGAATTGCCGGCAATTAAAAATCAGCGTTTATACGGTGTATATCATGCTAATTCTCGTACACTTTCCGATAGTGCTTCAATTCAATTTGTGGCGAAAGCAATTTATCCGGAACTATTCAAAGATTTAGACTCGACTAAAACTTATCAAGAGTTTTACCGTAAAAACTTACCTATTGTGCCGCAAGGGACTTTCTACCTCTATCCAGAGAGTAAATAGTCATGAGTCAGATAACGATTGAAAAGATCGTTCAAAACCAACGCAAGCTGGAACGCAAGCGTTGGTTTATCGTTCTTACTTTCCTGGCAATCAGTTTAATCGGTTTGGTATTTGATATTGTCACTGGTCCTTCGATGTTGCCATTGGATGAAGTGGTAAAAGCGTTATTACGTTTTGAAAATGTGGAAACTACCACGAATGTCATCGTTTATGACTTACGTTTACCCATGGCATTAATGGCGTTGGTAGTTGGGGCGGCATTAGGTGTTGGCGGTGCGGAGATTCAAACCTTGTTGAATAACCCGATGGCAAGCCCTTATACCTTAGGTTTAGCCGCAGCGGCCGGTTTAGGCGCTTCAACGGTAATTGCGTTCGGTGGTTTCGGTTTGCCTTCGGCATTTGCCGTGCCATTAGGTGCTTTTGTGATGACGATGCTGGCATCCGGTATTTTGTTTGTGTTTGCTTCAATGCGCCGTTTTAGTTCTGCGATGTTAGTGTTAGTCGGTATTGCGTTATTGTTTTTATTTCAATCATTGTTATCTCTAATCCAATTTATTGCGGCTCCGGAAATTTCCCAACAAATTCTATTCTGGTTATTCGGCAGTTTAACTAAAGCGACTTGGGAAAACCTCTCGATTGCGACTGTGGTTACGATTGTGTGCGTTAGCTTACTTGCAAAAGATTTATGGAAATTGACCGCTTTACGTTTAGGTGAGGCACGTGCACTGAGCCTAGGGATAAATCTGCAACGCTTGCGTTTAAAAACGTTAGTTTTAGTGGCAATTATGACCGCCACTGCGATTAGCTTCGTTGGGATTATCGGTTTTATCGGTTTGGTCGCACCGCATGTGGCGCGGATGTTATTGGGCGAAGATCAACGCTTTTTCCTACCCAGTGCAATGCTTATCGGCGCAGCGTTTTTATCGGTTGCATCGGTATTATCTAAAGTGATTGTACCCGGCGCATTGTTTCCGGTGGGGATTATTACCTCATTTGTTGGCGTGCCTTTCTTCTTTTGGATTGTGCTTACTAAGAGATAACAAGCGGTAGAATTTATGTTAAAACTTGCAAATGTACATATTAAGCGAGGCTCGCTTGTTATTGCCGACCAATTAGATTTATCGCTCGAAAAGGGCAAAGTCTATACGGTATTAGGTCCAAACGGGGCGGGAAAATCCTCACTATTAAAAACGATTTTTGGTGCAATCGGCTGTAAAGGGCAAATTCATTATGCGGATCAGATACTGAATAAACGGGCGATTTCGGCATGGCGTAAACGTATCGGCTATATGCCGCAAGATACGCAAGTTGACGCATCGTTGACCGCATTAGAAGTGATTTTACTCGGCAGAATGGAAGCACTAAATATGCACGTGAGTGACGAGTTGTTGACCGAAGTCGCCACCATTATGCAGAAACTCGGTATTGCACATCTCGCTCACCAAGATGTCATGCAGCTAAGTGGCGGTCAGCGACAAATGGTGATGTTTGCCCAAGTATTATTGCGTCAGCCGGAAATCTTATTGTTAGATGAACCGGTTAGTGCGTTGGATATGCACCACCAAATTAATTTATTGGAACATGTTTGCCAATATACGCAACAAAATAATCTGATTACGCTCATAGTGTTACACGACTTGAGCCTTGCCGCTCAATTTTCTGATCAGGTGATTTTATTGGGTAACGGTAAATTACAAGCTTTCGGTGATGCAAAACAAGTGTTACAGGCTGATCTTATTCGTCAGTTGTATAATGTTGAGATTGAAATTTTATATGACAGTACCGGACAACCGGTGATTCGTCCGTTACGTCATTCGCATTAGGAGTAAAAAATGAAAAAAGTATTATTAGCAACCTTACTCGCTTTTTCAGGCGCTGTGTTGGCTGCAGATCACGAAGTTAAAATGTTAGATAACGGTAAAGGCGGTGGTATGGTGTTTGAACCGGGCTTTTTAAAAGCGGAAGTTGGCGATACGGTCACTTTCGTGCCGACTAATAAAGGTCATTGGGTGCAAAGTAAAACAGTGCCAGAAGGCGCAGAGAAATTCCTCTCGAAAGAAGATGAAAAATTTAGTTTAACGCTCACCCATGAGGGCGTCTACGTGTATGTTTGCCCTCCTCATCGTATGATGAATATGAGCGGTATTATCCAAGTAGGCAAACCGACCAATTTAAAAAACGCGACCAAAGAAGTTGAAAAAATTGAGAAGCGTACCACAGAGCATAAAGGTCGTTTATTTGAATATCTTGAGCAAGTGAAATAAGGATGACAATGAAAAAGCAGTATTTTAAACATCTTATTGCCAGCACGTTACTATTTGCCGGAGTTTCGGCGCAAGCGGAAGTAAAAGTATTACAAGATGTCTTAGATCGCCAAGTAAAAGTTGATGTACCGGCGAAACGTATCGTGCTTGGCTTTTATTATCCGGATTATATTGCCGCAACCGGTTCGGAGAATTTCAAAAATGTTGTCGGCATTTCGCGTGAGTTTTGGGAAAAATTTAACCCCGGTAGCTGAGCTTTATTTAGTAAAGCGTTACCGAATTTAGCGGAAATGGCAGATATCGGTAATATCAATACTGGGACGTTCTCATTGGAAAAAACCTTGGCGTTAAAACCGGATGTATTGGTGTTAGCCGATTGGCAATATCAAACAATCGCCGCCGATATTCCTCGTATCGAACAAGCCGGTATTCCGATTGTTGTAGTGGATTTCAATGCACAAACCGCAGCGAAACACACGAAAAGTATCCAACTTTTCGGACAACTCGCCGGTACGGAAATACGTGCAAATCAAATCGCAAACGAATATAAACAAGGAATTAAAGCGATCCAACAACGTGTGGCGGCAAGCGGTCAAAAACCACCGAAAATTTACGTGGAATTTGGTAATAAAGGTCCGGCGGAATATAGCTTCACTTTCGGTAAAAATATGTGGGGAGCGATTGCGAATACGGTTGGTGGCGACAATATTGCTGCACCGTTTATTGAAAACTGGGGGCCGATTAATCCGGAGCAATTTTTAGCGTCTAATCCGGAGGTGGTGATTATTTCCGGTACGGAAATGGGTACCGATAAGAATGCCCAAATTATGGCGATGGGGATTAATATCAGTGAAGAAGATGCACAAAAACGCCTTGCCGGTTTTACTCAGCGTGCCGGTTGGTCGAACGTATCGGCGGTGAAAAAAGGCAATGTGTATGGGGTTTATCACACAGCATCTCGTTCGATTACCGACTTAGCCAGTGCGCAATTTATGGCGAAAACGCTTTATCCTGAACAGTTTAAAGATATTGATCCGGAGAAAACTTATTTGGATTTTCACCGTCAATATCTGCCGGTTGTACCGCAAGGCACATTTTTTATTAAGTTAAAATAACCTGTTAATCTCACGGCAAGCGGGCTTTGGCTCACTTGCCTTTTTTGAGCCGATTATGATGTCACATTCGATAGCCATTACTACCTGCCAAACTTACCCCAATCTTCCCAAAAATTTACAACCACTGGTTCGCTTATTACAGGCTAATGGACTGCAAGTGAAAGTGGATTGTTGGCAAAATCAACCGCAAGCTGATGTTATTTTACCGCTTTGTGCGTGGGATTACGCCCAACAGCCGGAATGCTTCCGCCAATGGCTGCAACAAGCGGTCGAATTCGGGCAAAAATTTGCAAATCCTGTTCGGTTAATGGATTGGAATATGCACAAAAGCTATTTACTGGATTTACAACAAATGGGTGTAGATGTGATTTCAAGCCAACTATTATTGGCGGATCTCGCCCAAATCCAGACCGCTTGTCAGCCGTACCATCAAAACGGACAAGCTGTGGTGATCAAACCGGCGATCGGGCAGAGCGGTAATGCGGTCATCAAATGGCAAGCGGAGCAACCGATACCGGATTTTAGATCCTATTTGGGACAACAAATCGTGTTACAACCCTATATTGCGGAAGTGGCGGAGTATGGCGAAACCAGTTTGATTTTCTTTGCCGGTGAATTTAGCCATGCGGTAAGACGCCAACCGCCCAAAGGCGAATGGCGGGCAAATTCAGCTTATGGCGTGGCAATTTTACCGACAGCCCCTCCACAAAATATTATTCAACAAGCACGAGATGTTTTGATGAGATTGCCTGAAATGCCAAGTTATGCACGGGTAGACGGCACGATTATTGGTGATCGATTTTTGCTGAATGAATTGGAATTGATCGAACCGGCATTGTACCTGCATACGGATCCACAAGCAGTGACACGATTGGTACAGGTGCTGATGCAAAAAATAACAGAAATTTGACCGCTTAACGGACGCCAAACCAGCGTCCGTTAAGCTTTGTGGTTAAGCAATATCTTGTTGCAGAAAATCAAGCAACAAATCACTAATGATTTGATAAAATGCGGTACTATTGTGAATTTGGGCGGTTTTCTCCGCCCATTGCGGTAGCCAGCTGAGTAATTGCTGTCGGATAAATTGTTGCTGAACCTGAATCGGCTGTTCTGTTTCAATCAGTTTGATCAACACTTCTAAATAAATACAGAGGTGATCGCTTGGTTCATTATGTAACCGATTGATTTTAAGCTGAAATTTCGTTAGCCATTGATCCATTACCGCGAGATTTTTGCTGAGATCCCGTTCATCCAAATAGTAAGAGGAGTAAGGCAAGGAACTTTTTGCCCTCCAATAAAAAGCATTGTGCAAAATCTGCCGCCAGTTCTAAGCGAGGTGAATCGTAAGCGGTCAATTTTGCCAATTCATTTTGCAAGTCGGTAACCTGTGGCTGAAAGTCAAGCTCGGCAAGAAATGCAAAAAATGAGGAAAATTGACCCGCTTGTAATGCCTGTAGCTGCGGTTCCGATAGTTCTTTAGCAAGTAACGAATGGAACCAGCGGTAACAGAATAGTCGTTCTTCCGAACTGAGTAATTGCGTTGCCATTAACGAGTTGCCTCTGTCGGGCCGCTGAAACCGTTCGCTGCCGGTGCATCGCCTTGCCATTTTTCTACATTCACTAAACAGGTGCTTACGCAAGTCGCTTGCGATAAACTTGAAGCGCCGATATCGAGAGTTAGAGTATTCGGGCAGCCGTAGGTATCAATCGCTCCCACGCTTTCGTCAAGCGGTGAGAACCACGCTCCTTCTTGTAAGCGTACCACGCCGCTTGGGAAGTTATCGGATAATACCGCACCGACTAACACTTGCCCACGTTCATTATAGACACGCACTAAATCGCCGTCTTTAATGCCTAATTTTGCTGCGTCTTGCGGATTCATATAAAACGGTTCTTGTCCTTGCACGCTGTAGGTTTCACGTAACGATTTGGCTTCACATAGCTGTGAATGTAAGCGTTTATCCGGATGCACGGATCGTAGCCAGAACGGATATTTATCCGATTTCGGCCCACCGTGCGAACGTCCCGCTTTTTCAAACCACATCGGGTGGCCTTTACAGTCGGCATAACCGAAACTCGCAATTTTACGGCTAAAGATTTCGATAAAGCCGGAAGGTGTGCCGAGTGCGTGTAATTCCGGATCTTCACGGAAATCAGCATGACGTATCCAAGGTTTGCCCTCTGGGAACAGCACATAACCTTTTTGCCAAAATTCAGCGAAAGACGGCATCGTAAATTTGCCACGGTTTTCATTGCGACAGTCTTTGTATAAACGTTCTAACCACGCCATTTCGTCCATACCTCGGCAATATTCTTTTTCTTTGCCGAATCGGCGACATAAGTCTTTGAAAATCTCGAAATCAGGGCGAGACTCATATAACGGCTCAATCAATTTTTGCATCGCTAAAACGCCTCGGTTGCTGTAAGAACCGTAGGCATCAATATCGTTACGTTCAAACGGCGTGCAAGCCGGTAAAACAATATCGGAGATGCCGTCCAGCTATAGTTAATCGACACCACGATTTCCAATTTTTGGAAGGAGCGTTTCATCTTATTTAAATCGGACTGGCGGCTCCATTGGTTACAACCGGAGAAAATCGCCATTTTATACGGTGCATAGGTAATTTTTCTGCCGTTGTAATCAATGGTTTTGCCGGAGTGAAGTAAAGAATCGGTAGTACGAGTGACCGGAATCACCTCACTATAACCTTGGTAATCTTTATTAGTATATTTAACGGTTTGTCCTTCGTCCAAATTAGACGGGAAGGAGCTTGGCATTGCCGCACCAGAACTAGATACGCCGATAGAGCTGTAATGGTGTGCATAACTGATACCACCGCCGGCAAGCCCGATTTGTCCGAGCATAGCGGCTAAAACCGCACCCATCCAGTAAGGCTGTTCACCGTGCTGTTGGCGTTGAATTGCCCAACCGAAAATCAGTTGGGTACGTTTACCGGCTAACATACGGGCAAATTTACGGATTTCTTCCGCTTCAATACCGCAAATCGGAGCTGCCCATTCGGCCGTTTTCTCAATTTTGTCTTCGGTTTCGCCGAGTAAGTAAGGCACAAATTGTTCAAAGCCGTGCGTGTACATATCAATAAACGCTTTGTCGTATAAATTCTCACGATATAAGGTGTGAGCAATCGCCAACATAAACGGCACATCCGCTTGCGGATTGATATAAAGCTGTTTACAACCAAGGAAGTTTTGCTTTTCACCGGATCAACGCTAATCACATTGATTTTTTGCTCCGCTACTTTCTGTTTGAGCTGTTCCAGATAGCCGTAAGATTCGTGTGTTTCGCAATTCCAGCCGACTTGCAAGTTTTTGACAGGATCGCTTGCCCAGAAAATTAAATTCTCGGTTTCTTTAAGAATAACTTCCCATGATGTTCCTTGTGAATACACTTCGGTTGAGCCTAACACATAAGACAAAATGGTTTGCCCCGCACCGGTGGAGTAATCGCCGACCGTACCTACACTTGAGCCGTGCATCGCAATTGCGCGGATCATATGGTTACCGCAGCTATGGAATTGACCGGAAGAACGCCAACCGACGTTGGCGGTATGTAATGCCCAAGGGCCGTAATTTTGCTGAATACGCTCAAGTTCTTCATAGAAAAGGTCAAGTGCTTCATCCCAACGGACTCGCACAAAACGGTTATCACCACGTTGTGTTTTATTACTGTTATGACGGTTTTTGAGCCAATCTAAACGCATCATTGGATAACGAATGCGTGCTTCACCGTACACTAAGTCTTTAATACCGTTAATCATTTCGGTCGGATGTTTATCCAGCTCGAACGGTTTAATTTCGGCAATGCGACCTTTTTCGATTTTGGCTCGCACTGCACCCCATTGTGCGCCGGTAATTTTCCAGCCGTTTTCGACCGCTTGTGAAACCTCGGCATTTGCTCTCGGCATAAGGAAATTCGGCATCGCCATAGAAGCCGCCATCAGCGACATATTTTTTAAAAATTGATGGCGTGAAGTTGAAAGTGATGATGACATACAAACTCCTTATTTAGCGGCTTTCGGTTGGCTGTCTGAGGCGTGCATTTGCAAATAGCGTAGCACCTGTTTACGGGTCGGCTCGTCCATATCGGTAAAACCGACCATACCGTTAAATACGGCAACCCATTCGTTCGCATCGTGCATTTTGGTATCACGTTGTTTGTGGCAAACGCTACATTCGGTCTTGAAGGTTTGTTCCGCATTTGCCCAAAAAATCTGTTAGGCTGTCGGTAAATTTAGAATTTTTTACCCACGCTTGTAATTTGACTTTCTGCCACACTAAACCGGTAAGCGGATCTTCTTTGCTCTCAAGCACTTCAAACGTAGGGTTATTTTGCATAAAGTTTTTATCCATTATCGCATCGGTAATTTGTTTGGAAAATTGGTTATACCAAATGCGCCCGAAACCTTTTTTTTTACGCCACATTTCCAACTCAATTTGTGAGGCATCTTGTTTGGATTGCAATAGTTTAATCGGCACACCGGCTTCAAGCTGCCCAATGGATTGCTTGAGGGATTCGTCAGCGAAAAGAGCTAGTTCGGAGGGAGTGTAAGCGGTGGAATTTTGGGCGAAACTTGCAGAACAGAATGTCAGCAAACTTACACCAAGCAGCCAAACAGATTTCATAGAAAATCTCGGAGGATAATGTTGAATTATTCAACTATTTTAACAAACATAGGCTTAAAGCTATGTTGATATAAGTCATAAAATAATAACTATTATTATTCGGAAAGAAATTTGCAAAAAATTTCCAAAATTCGACCGCTTACAGGCTATAATAACCAGTATTTTTGAACGAATTTTTTAGGAATCGCAAAATGACAACAAAATTTAACGTAAAAACATTCCAAGGTATGATTTTAGCCCTACAAGATTACTGGGCAAACGTAGGTTGCACTATTGTTCAACCATTTGATATGGAAGTGGGCGCTGGTACATCGCACCCGATGACCGCACTTCGTGCCTTAGGCTCTGAGCCAATGGCGTTCGCTTACGTTCAACCTTCACGCCGCCCGACTGACGGTCGCTATGGCAAAAACCCAAACCGTTTACAACACTATTATCAATTCCAAGTGGTAATTAAGCCATCTCCAGATAACATCCAAGAACTTTATTTAGGTTCACTTGAAATGCTTGGTTTCGATCCGACCAAAAACGATATCCGTTTTGTGGAAGATAACTGGGAAAACCCAACATTAGGTGCTTGGGGCTTAGGCTGGGAAGTATGGTTAAACGGTATGGAAGTAACCCAGTTTACCTATTTCCAACAAGTAGGTGGCTTAGAATGTAAACCTGTAACGGGCGAAGTGACTTACGGTTTAGAGCGTTTAGCAATGTACATTCAAGGCGTGGACAGCGTGTACGACCTCGTATGGTCAGACGGCCCATTAGGCAAAACTACTTACGGCGACGTGTTCCACCAAAATGAAGTAGAACAATCAACTTACAACTTTGAATACGCAGACGTAGATTTCTTATTCAAAGCGTTCGAACAATACGAAAAAGAAGCGACGGAATTATTGGCTCTCGAAAAACCGTTACCATTACCAGCTTACGAACGCATTTTAAAAGCGGCACACAGCTTCAATATGCTAGACGCACGCAAAGCGATTTCGGTAACCGAACGCCAACGCTATATTTTACGCATCCGCACCCTCACCAAAGGCGTGGCAGAAGCCTACTATGCAAGCCGTGAAGCGTTAGGGTTCCCAGGTTGCAAAAAATAATTATTGGTAGGGGCAAATGACATTTGCCCTTAAACAAAGGAAAAATTATGCAAAAACCTATTTTATATTTCGCCCACTGGTGCTCCGATACCGCCCCATTTGTCGCTGAATTACAACGTCTAGGTGTGGATTACGAAGCGGTGGATATTACCCAAAGTGGTGCAAATCTTAAACCATTTCTCGGATTACGTGACCGTCACCCTGCGTTTGATAACGCCAAAGCAAATGGCTATATCGGCATTCCTGCGTTGATGTTGGAAGATGAGAGAGTGGTGTTGGATTTAGCTGAGTTGCCCCTAGCATTGACGTACTAGGTTAAGCATAGAATTGTCGCTCAGTTACAAGCTAAAAAGATTGCAGATCCAGTAAAGGAAACGATATGACTGAAAATCAGTTAATCACACAAGCTGAACATTCAAAAGCATTTATCAGTGAAATCAGCCAGCTAATTCATTCGTCTAAACAGAGAATGACGGTGGCTGTGAATGCAGAATTAACGTTGCTTTACTGGCATATTGGCAAGCGGATTAATGATTATATTTTGCAGGGTGAGCGTGCAAAATATGGGGAAGATATTATTCCTAAATTATCTACCCATTTAACCAAGCAATTTGGGAAAGGTTGGAGTAAAAGAAATTTAGGATATATGATGCAATTTGCATCACAATTTCCTGATATTGAGATTTTGCAATCACTGATTGCAAAATTGAGCTGGACACATTTTACTAAACTTTTTGTTATTGACGATCCAATAAAACGTGATTTCTACGCCACAATGGCAGCACAGGAAAGATGGTCAGTAAGAACACTCGATGATCGTATTGGTTCGCTATTATTTGAACGTACAGCAATTTCTAAGAAGCCTGATGAAACCATTGTGCAAGAGCTGGCGTTATTAAGAGAAAAAGGCGAGTATAATCAATCATTAGTGTTAAAAGATCCCTATATTTTGGATTTTCTTGAGCTTAATGATCGTTATATGGAAAAAGATCTGGAAGATGCGATTTTACGAGAGATCGAACAATTCTTATTGGAATTGGGAGCAGGCTTTACTTTTGTCGCTCGCCAAAAGCGTATTCAGATCGATAATGATGATTTTTATATCGACTTGCTGTTTTATAATCGGAAACTCAAACGCTTGATTGCCATTGAACTGAAAACCGAAGCCTTTAAACACGCACATAAAAGCCAAATGGAATTATATTTGGCGTGGTTAGCAAAATATGAGCAAGAAGCCGATGAAAACCCACCGCTTGGGATTATTCTTTGCACATCGAAAAAGCAAGAGCAGGTGGAGTTGTTGGATTTAAAGCAGTCGGATATTCATATTGCAGAATACAACACCGTCTTGCCAAGTAAAGAAGTGCTGGAACAACGGTTGCATTTGGCGGTGGAAAGGGCGAAGCAAAGATTTATAGCACCCCCTAATAC
The DNA here is from genome assembly GCF_000188255.1 of Actinobacillus ureae ATCC 25976. GTDB lineage: Bacteria > Pseudomonadota > Gammaproteobacteria > Enterobacterales > Pasteurellaceae > Actinobacillus > Actinobacillus ureae. The sequence continues at coordinate 557,563 of NZ_GL831081.1, read as the reverse complement.
TGACGTACTAGGTTAAGCATAGTGTTGTCGCTTTGCGGCAAGTAAAATAGGTTACGGAGCAACCGCACTATGCGTAACCTCATACGTAAGTATGGGGATAACAAACTAGCGATAAAATTTAAGCGAATTGAGTATAAATTTTCATCTTATATTTATAATATTATTGAGGATTTAATATGTCTGATTTTTTAATCTTACTTGTATACACAGCTATTCTTTTTGTTCTTGGCGTATATTTATTTATCATACTTCCTATCTCTTATTTTGAGAAAAGAAGAAAATCAAGAGCGGATTTAATATTTAAACAGGTATCTAAATTTCCCATAGAACATAAACATTATGGGCAAAAAATGCTTGTTGCAATAGATCTAGAATTGAATAACATTTGTTTAATTGAATTAGATAAAATACCTAAAGGTAAAGAGAACCATTCCGAAGAAAATTTTAAGTATCTAAAAGCAGAAGATATTTTAAAAGTGGAACTTTTTGAAGGAGGGAATTCAGTTACTAGTTCTTCTCGCTCTATTGGTGGAGCTGTAGTTGGTGGGGCTCTATTTGGTGGGGTTGGTGCTATTATAGGTGGTTTAGGTGGAAGTACAAAAAGCAGTGCCACGGTAAATAAAATTGAAATCAGATTAATAGTAAACGATAAATTAAATCCTATCTATGATATAGATTTTCTTAATGGAGAAATAGATAAAGATGCATTATCCAAGGCATATGACAATATTTCTAAGGAAGCAAGAACTTGGTATGGCTATTTTGAAGTAATGATTAAAAATACAAAATATGGATTTGAAGAAACCAAAGAAAAAGATGTTGATTTGATTGCTAAATTAGAAAGGTTAATTTCACTTAAAGATTCTAATGCTATTAGTGAAGATGAGTTTAATATTCTTAAAAAAGACCTGATCGGAAAATAAAAGGCGCAATGAATAATATACTGAAATTATTCTATAATTTTGGGTTTGATTATCGCAGATCATAAAAGTTTAAAATTACATGGTGTATTCAAATACACCCTACCTGAGAGAACAAAATGACAACACAAAACTTCCTCGCCGAGATCGGCACTGAAGAGTTGCCACCGAAGGCACTCAAAAAATTAGCGACCGCGTTTGCGGAGAATGTAGAAAACGAATTAAACCAATCGGGTTTATCATTCGAGAAAGTAGAATGGTTTGCTGCACCACGTCGTTTGGCGGTAAAGATGTTAGGTTTGGCGACTGCTCAACCAAGCAAAGAAATTGAGAAACGTGGTCCTGCGGTGTCAGCGGCGTTTGACGCAGACGGCAATCCGACTAAAGCAGCAGAAGGCTGGGCGAGAGGCTGTGGCATTTCTGTGGATCAAGCGGAACGTTTGGCGACCGACAAAGGCGAATGGTTGGTTCACCGTGCGGTGATTGAAGGTCAGCCAACTAAAAATTTATTGGTGGACATTATCTCTCGCTCGCTAGCGAATTTACCGATTCCAAAAATGATGCGTTGGGGCGATAAAACTGAACAATTCGTACGTCCTGTGCATACGGTTACCTTATTCTTTGGTGGTGAGCTAATCGAAGGCGAAATTTTAGGTGTGAAAATCGCCAACGTGGTACGTGGACACCGCTTCTTAGGCGAGCATGAATTTACCATTTCACATGCAGACGAATACCTTACTGCATTACGTGAAAAAGGTATGGTGGTTGCCGACTTCAACGAGCGTAAAGCATTGATTCTTGCAAAATCGCAAGAAGAAGCGACCGCTTTAGGTGGCGTGGCGGACATCGAAGAAGACTTATTAGATGAAGTGACTTCATTGGTTGAGTTCCCGAACGTATTAACCGCAAAATTTGAGGAGCGTTTTCTTGCTGTGCCTGCGGAAGCCTTAGTTTATACAATGAAAGGCGACCAAAAATACTTCCCAATCTATGATAAAGACGGCAAATTATTACCGCACTTTATCTTTGTGTCGAACATCAATCCGGAAGATCCAACCGCAATCATCGAAGGTAATGAAAAAGTGGTTCGCCCACGTTTAACCGATGCGGAATTCTTCTTCAAAACCGACTTAAAACAGCGTTTAGAGGATCGTTTACCACGCCTTGAAACAGTGTTGTTCCAACAACAATTAGGTACGTTACGTGATAAAACCGCTCGTAT
>NZ_GL831081.1:537940-555371 GCF_000188255.1 Actinobacillus ureae ATCC 25976 | reverse complement strand
GCGGAAGCATTGGCGGCAGCGAATAAACGTGTAAGCAATATTTTAGCGAAAGCAGATGTTGCAATCGGTGAGGTAAATCCGACCGCTTGTGTTGAGCCGGCAGAGAAAGCACTTGCGGAAGCGGTACTTGGATTAAGAACGGAAGTTCAGCCGTTGATTGCACAAGGTGAATATACCGCTGTATTAGATAAGTTAGCAAGCTTACGTCAGCCGGTGGATAATTTCTTTGACAATGTGATGGTAAATGCAGAAGACCCAGAGTTACGTCAAAATCGTTTAGCGATTTTGAATACATTACAAGGGCTGTTCTTGCAAGTGGCAGATATTTCATTGTTACAATAATTATCACTCTAAGCCCTATGCTTTGGTATAGGGCTTTTTTTCGAGTGTCAAAATAAAAATAGCATATAAAGAGACATTCGTAGCTATAAAGTATGTATTAGGTTTTACCACATTTATAAAAGGAGAAATTAATGATGGGAAATTATCCGACAGTGGATAAGGCAGCGGCATGCATGATAAAAAATTATGAATCCTATGCGGTTGCATAAAGAACGATAAATAAAAAACTGATCGAGCTATTAAAAATAAATGCACCGAAACACTTTAATAAGGTACTTGAGATTGGTTGTGGTGCAGGACTCTTTTCCGCAGAATTTTTAGCAGATTTTAGTGCTGAACATCTAGTGTTAAAAGATTTATACGAAGAGTATCAGCCTTATTTGGCCGAGAAATTACAACGCAATTTTACGCTGATGAAAAGCGAATTTGTGTTTGGTGATTGCTTAAATACACCACTGGGTGATGGTTACGATTTGTTAGCCGCTGCGTCTGTGGTTGAGCATTTACCTTGTACTCAAACATTTGTAAAGTGTGCCAAAGCAAAATTAAAACGAGGCGGTTATTTGCTGTTTAATAGTGTGAATCCGCAACATTTCCATGAAATTCGAGCACTTGTCGGGGAAAGTGGTGATTATCCTTCATTATTGGACTGGATAAATCAATTGGAAGTGGATTTTGAAATTCTCAGTATTGAGCAAGACGGTTTATGCTTTTTATTTGAATCGCCGGAAGAAGTGATTACTCACTTAGAGTATACGGGTATTTCACAGTTAAAAACGGTGCAATGGACCGAAGATTTTTTATCAGGAATTTATACATCAATATACCCGACAGTTTAGCCAAGACGGCGATGTATCTTTAACTTATCAGCCGTTTTATATCTTGGCTCGTAAACGTTAATTATAAATTATGCTAGATAGTTTGGTTTATAATCGCTATGCTAGACAAATAAATAATATAAAACAAAATTACTCTTCGAATTTATGCTGTTCAGAGAATAATGATTTAACACAACATATAAGTAATAAGAGGTAACAAGATGTCAGTAAAGACCGAAGTTTTATTTAGTAACCATTGGAATGTGCGTGTTAGCGATCCGGGTGAAGAAGGTAATGTAAACCATTTTTTTGAAACGGTGTTCATTACTTTAGAAGTGAAAATTGATGGTGACAACATTCGGTATGAGTTCACACGTAAAGTGGAAGAAGATGTAAAAATTCAACGTAGATTTACTGATGTAAATGAACTCTTTGAGTTTTTAGGCGATTATTTAAGCCCGGTGGCGTTAGGTAATGTTGGCGTACGTATCGGTCAGCTTAACCTCGCTTAATTGAAACAAGCGGTTATTTTTGCAAATTTGACCGCTTGTCTTTTTCCTCCATTTAATACCTTTCTACTTTTTATCATTATGCTAAATTCACAAAACGCTCTTTATTTGCAAACTAAACCGTATTGGGATTATCTGCGTATTGAAAAGCAAGCCAGTCCTCATACTCTCAGTAATTATCAACGTCAGTTATTGGCTGTTAGCGAAATGTTTAGTCAGGCGGGGATTGGTGCTTGGCAAGAAGTGAATGTGGCTGCGGTGCGTTGGATGCTCACTCAAAGTCATAAACAAGGGTTGAGTGCTAAGAGTATCGGTTTACGTTTGGTGGCATTACGCCAGTGGTTTAATTATTTAGTGCAGCAGGAACAAATGACCGTCAATCCGGCATTGGGGATTAAGTCACCGAAAGTTGGCAAGCATCTACCGAAAAATATTGATGCGGAACAAATCGGGCAATTATTAAATACGGAAACAAGCGAACCGCTCGAACTACGTGATTTAGCGATGATGGAATTAATGTATAGTTCCGGATTACGTTTATCCGAATTACAAGGCTTAGATCTCGGTGATATGGATTTGAATGCTCGTGAAGTAAAAGTATTGGGTAAAGGTAATAAAGAACGTATTTTGCCAATCGGTACGAAAGCTTTACAGGCATTGCAGGCTTGGCTTGGGGGGCGCCATGATTTTAATCCACAGGATAATGCGCTGTTTTTAAATAAAAGAGGTGGGAGATTATCGCATCGTTCGATTCAACTTGCGATGCAGAAATGGGGCAAAAAGCAGGGGTTAGAAACACATTTACATCCGCATAAATTACGTCATTCATTTGCAACTCATATGCTGGAAGCCAGTGGAGATTTACGCGCGGTGCAAGAATTATTGGGGCATAGCAGTTTATCCACTACACAAATCTATACTAGTTTAGATTTTCAACATCTTGCCCAAATTTATGATGCGGCTCACCCGAGAGCGAGACGCAAAAAAGAAGAGGAGTAGTTTAAGTGTTTGAACGTCCTTGAGCTTGGGTTTCTGCAGGCAATGTTTCCATTTTGCAGAAGAAATACCAATATTGGCAAATAACTACGGCGACTAATGCCAGTTGGCCCCAAATATTCGGTAACACGAAAAACGAGAACAGGCAAAATGGGGCAGAAATCATTAAAATAGTGATTTTTTGCTTCATAGTCATCGCACGTTTTTCATCATAATCTTTTAAATATTTTTGATAGATTTTGGTACGCATAAACCATTGTTGTAATTGAGGCGAACTTTTACTAAAGCAGAAAAGCGCAAGTAATAAAAAAGGTGTAGTCGGTAGACCCGGTAAAATAGCGCCTAAAATACCCAGTCCGATACATAAAAAACCGATAGCGATATAAAATAGTCTCATAGTTATTACATTTGATAATTAATTTCAAACGCAAATACTAGACCTATTTTCGCTAATTTTCAACTAATTCCACTGAGTATTTAATGGTTTTATCCCGAGTCTTTTCGTTTCTAGACAAGTTTTAAGCTGCGTGATTTGTTCACAAATTTTATCTGTTACCGCTTGTGCTTCAGCCATTTTTTCTGCCGTTACCCCTGGGGACGTTTTATTAAACAAGATTGCGTCCAGTAAACGTTCGGCGTGCATACCGTCACGGCAATAATGTAACACGCCGGCATCATTAAATGCGGTAGCAACCGCACTGATTTGCGTGGTGGCAATACCTAAAGCCCCGTCTTCACCACCTAATTCTCGGAAAAGTTGGTGTTGTGGAAAGCCGCCGCAAGCGAGAAAAAATGAACGGCGAAAAATAGTATTTCCTCCACAGGTCATTCGCATATGTTGCCAAGCATATTCAAAATTCGGGTGGCTGCTATAACGCTCGGGCATATCTATCGGTTTTAGTGCAAGACGTACCACACTGATTTCCGGTCGGAAAGTGAAAATGCCTTCGGCAATTTGTAAAGCATGATCTTCGTAGGCATCATCCGCATCTAAAAAAGCGATAAAGTCGGCTTCACTTTGTAATGCCCCCCAATTGCGTGCTTTCGCTACACCGCCGTTTTCTGGCATCTGCTCGACACTAATTTTATGCGGTACTTGTGATTGCAGATGTTGAGCTAATGCGAGCGTATTATCGGTTGAGGCATCGTCAACCAACCATAAAGTGCCTAATTCCGGCTGGTTTAACGCACTTTGTACCGCCCGCACCAACGTTTGTTCGGCGTTATAGCAAGGAATAATCACATCTATCATACAAACTCAAATCCCTGTTCATCAAATTTTAAAACGGAAGCATAATCCACTTTCCAATCGCCGAGGACGATACGGGTAAATTCTGCTTCGGAATGTACCGCTTGGCGGTGGGTATGGCCGTGAATCAGATAAGTTGCACCAAAGCGTTTTACTGTTTCTGCAGTAAATGCCGGATTTACGTCCATAATGTCGGCGGGTTTATGCCGTTTATCTTGTTTACTCTTCGCACGAATTTTTTGTGCGATACGAATTCGCAGAGAGAGCGGTAAACGTAAAAAGAGCCACTGCAGCCATTTCTGATGCACTTTACGGCGGAATTGTTGGTATTTCACATCATCAATGCAAAGCGTATCACCGTGGCAAATCAGCGTTTTATGACCGTATAAATCGAGCAGATAATAATCGGGTAGAATCTCAATACCGGTTTCTTGGGCAAAACGTTTGCCCAATAAGAAGTCACGATTTCCGCAAATAAAATAGCATTTTACACCGCTTGTAGTGAGGGTTTTTAGGGCATTTTTCACTTGGTCGATAAGAGCGGATTGTTCGTCATCGCCAATCCAAAAATCAAAGAAATCGCCTAAGATATACACACTTTCTGCAAGCGGTGCTTTTTGTTGCATAAATTGCAAAAAGTGTTCGGTGATCTGAGGTTGTGCCTCGTTGAGGTGTAGGTCTGCAATAAAATAAATCATTTTGCTCGCAATAAAAAACGGTTCAATTTGCAAAATTTTAGCAAAATTGAACCGCTTGGAATAGGTTATTCGCTACGGAAGATGCCACGAATAAATTGAATAGACAGGAAGAAGAGCAGTGCTAATACGCCGTATAGAATATAACTGAAAATCGGCATTGAGCTGCTTTCGCCTTCGGCTAACGGTTTGATTGACACAATGTTTCTAAACTCGTTTAAGAAATTGATTCGCCAGCCGTAATATTTAATTTGCACCAGTCGTTTTTCATTCGCATACGCTTGAGCTTTAGCTTGAATATCGGCAGAACCGAATTTGAAATAAGGCGGTAAGCCCCAACCGGTATCTTCGTTACGATATACCATCACTTTTTTCGTTTCCGGATTCTCGGTAAATAAGAAATACACATCACGCACTTCACCGTCTGCCGGATTTGCTTTGCTGATGATGCCGTCTTTATCCATACGGCGCACTTCCATACCGGTTACCGTGGTGGTTTCATAGCTTGGCATCGCATAATTGACCGCACCACCCAACACAATAAAAAATGAGAGTGAGACGAGAATCAGAAAATATTTTAAAATCGCTTTCATTCGGGTTCCTTATTTAACCTTTAACTTGATAGATTAGAGTTTAATCTTGAATAAGTTTTGCACATTTTCAGTGGTAATGCGAGCTAATTCTTCAGTTGAAACGCCTTTTAGTGCGGCAAGATATTCACAAGTTTCACGCACATAGGCCGGCTGATTCTGCTTACCACGGTACGGAATTGGTGCAAGATAAGGCGAGTCGGTTTCAACCAATAAACGATCGAGTGGCACTTTACGTACCACATCACGCAATTCTTCTGCATTACGGAAGGTGATAATACCCGAAATCGAGATATAGAAACCGATATCCAATGCACGTTTTGCCATATCCCAATCTTCGGTAAAGCAGTGTAATACACCGCCGCAATTTTCCGCTTTGCCCTCAATCAGCATATCGATAGTGTCTTGGCGAGCCGAGCGGGTGTGGATAACAAGTGGCTTATTCACTTTATTGGCAATTTCAATTTGTTGTGAAAACAGCGATTGTTGTAACGCTTTGGTTTCCGGCGTGTAGTGGTAATCTAAACCGGTTTCACCGATTGCCACTACTTTTTCATCCTGTGCGAAGGTAAGTAATTTATCGTAATCAAATGGCTCTTCTTCGACATTTAACGGATGCACGCCACAAGATAGTGAAACATCATTACGATGTGCCGTTAAGGCTTTCATCGCATCAAAACGCCCAAGCGTGGTACAAATCGAAATAAAGTGATGAACACCACGTGCTTTAGCGTTTTCGATGACTTCGTCCACGTTTTTATGGCGAGTTTCATAATCTAAAGCGTCTAAATGACAATGTGAGTCGATAATAAATAAGTCTTTCAATGTTTTTTTCCTACATATAATGTTTATGATCTATTCTATTGTTTAGAATACGAACCACTAAAATATAGTTTAGTTATATTTGATAAAAAATAGTATGAGATTGGCAAACAAAACTAAAAATATTTAAACCAATCTCACTTCGAGAAATGCCTATTTGGGGAAAGGAAGCAATATTTTCTAACGTCTTTTTTAGCAGGTTTAAGTATTCATCTGATTGCGTATGTCCAAATTGTTCCGTTGTATAGTGGGTAATAGCGGTTAGATCTTGCTTAGCTTTTACCGAAAACTTATACATTAGCGGTACCTCTTGCTTGTGTAACGATTTCATCAAAAGAATCATTACATTCGCCGCTATCAATACCTTCTTGAATAGAATGACGTAATTGCACGAGATATTGCTCTTTTTCTTCTAACAAACGTAAGGCAGTACGCACCACTTCACTTGTTGAACCGTAATGTCCACTTTCTACCATTTGATTAACGAAATCATTTAATGGCTCGCCTAAAGTAACACTGGTTGTTCTTGCCATAATCTTTCCTTTTTGTGTGAATTATTCATACAATAGCAGAAGTGTTTAATTTTACCAATGAATTACTCAAACACCTCTAACACAACTCGCGTCAGGCAGTTAAGTAACATCAATTCCAAATTCACCGCATTCACTTGTTGTAAGTCTTGGCGGGTTTGTTGCAGGATTTGGTGACCTTTTAGCAACGCTTGGGCGGAGAGTTGTTGGCTAAACGGCAGAATACCGGCTTGTAAATCCGGATTTGTCCAACCGATTGCGATATCCATTTTGGTTTTTAATGCATCGGCAAAAAAGCTATCCAACCATTCTAACTGCTGCAATACCAATTCTTTTTCTTTATCGAATGCCGTGAAGAGTAGCAATACATCTCGACTTTTAAAGAAACGCCAAAAGGTTTGCAAAAAGGTCTTACGGGCTTGCAAGTGGTCGTTTTCTAAAAAAGTTTTGCAAATCAGTGGGCGTTGATGACATAAACGCATCGCAATTTCACAAGAGGCAAAATCGACACCGCTACAGTTTGCTTGCAACCAATCTAACGCAATATCCGTTTCCGGCGGATGAATTAACCACGTTTGGCAGCGACTTTGAATGGTCGGGAGCATTGCACCTTGTAGTGGAGCTTCAAGCAGAAAATAAACGCTGTTATGCGGTTCTTCGAGCGTTTTTAGTAACGCATTGCTGCTTGCTTCGGTTAAGCGTTCCGCACCTCGAATATACACCACCGCATTGCCACCTTGTTGCGAGAAGTTTTGCAATTTGGCATTGGTTTCACGCACTTGATCAATACCGATATCTTTATCATCAATCGGTTCTAAGATATGGAAATCGGGGTGGTTTCCGGCAGTGGTCAATAAACAACTTTTACATTGCTGACAGGCTTGTTCGCCGTGCGGATTTTGGCAAAGTAGCCAATGCGCAAAATGACGAATCAGCGTTTCTGTGCCTAAACCCGAATCGGTTTTAAATAACAGGGCGTGATGGCCACGCCCGTGTAAAAAGGATTCTGTTAGTTGTTGATAAGTGTGTTGAAGCCAAGGATACAGCATATTTATTTTGCAATGTTTAAGAAGTTTTCGACCGCTTGTTGAATATCTGCGGCAACTTGTTCGATAGATTGTTCCGCATTAATGATCACTGCTTTCTCGTTATTTTGTGTCAGTTCCAAATAACGTTGACGTGTGCGATAAAAGAAATCGAGACTTTGCTGTTCAATGCGATCCAATTCACCACGACCTATGGCACGAGCTAAACCGATCGCAGGATCAATATCTAAATAGATGGTTAAATCAGGTTCAAATTTACCTAAAACGGTTTCTTTTAAGGTTTCGAGTAAGTGACGATCAATTTGACGTCCACCGCCTTGATAGGCTTGTGAAGACATATCGTGACGATCGCCCAACACCCATTTGCCTTCTGCCAACGCCGGTTTAATCACGTTTTCGACTAACTGAATGCGTGCCGCATATAACATCAGTAATTCGGCTTTATCGCTGACTGCTTCTTCGGTTTCGTGTTTGATTAAATGGCGTAACTTTTCCGCTAACGGTGTACCGCCGGGTTCACGGATTTGTACCACGTTTTTGCCCGCTTTTTCCAGCTGAGCCAAAATCACTTGGTGTGCGGTGGTTTTACCTGCACCTTCTAAACCTTCCAGAACAATAAATTTTCCTCGCATCTTATTTCTTCTCAAGTTTTCTGTTTCGTTCAATCTTGATCCATTCACGAACCGCTTGATTGTGTTCGCTTAAGGTTTTACTAAATTTGTGTCCGCCGCTGCCGTCCGCCACAAAATAGAGATACGGCGTATTATCCGGTTGTGAAACGGCTTTTAAAGCAGCTTCGCTTGGCATCGCAATCGGCGTTGGCGGCAAACCGTCAATTACATAAGTATTATAAGGTGTTGCTTCTTCCAAATCTTTTTTACGAATATTACCGTTGTAACGATCGCCCATGCCGTAAATTACGGTCGGGTCGGTCTGTAATTTCATTTTTAATCTGAGGCGATTAATAAATACGGAAGCCACTTGTGGGCGCTCGCTCGCAACTGCGGTTTCTTTCTCCACGATAGAAGCCAAAATCAGCATTTCATACGAGTTAGCAAGCGGTAGATTTTCCGCACGATTTTGCCAAGCGTTATCCAATGCTTTTTGTTGCTTTTGATAAGCACGTTTCAGTAAGGCTAAATCGCTTGAGTTCGGTACATAGCCATAAGTATCGGGCGCAATCCAACCTTCAAGTTTCTCATGGGTAATGCCAAGCAATTGAGCAATTTCCGCTTCGGATTTTCCGGTTAACGTGTGTCGCATATAGCTTGCTTTTGCCAATTTTTCACGCCAAACCTTAAAGGTTTTACCTTCGATAAATTGTACGTTAAGTTGAGCTTCTTTGCCGGAACTAAAATGTTTCAGTAAGTCTTCAACGCTATTTAGTCCGTTAAGTGAGTAAGTCCCTGCTTTGAATTTGCTGAGTTCCGGTTTAAAACGCATAAGATAGGGCAGTAAGCTTACATCATCGTGACTAATAATGCCTTGTTCTTCCAACAATTGTGCTAGTTTTTGGCTGGATGTGCCTTTTTCTAACAGGAAGAATTGGTCCGCTTTAGTGGTGATTGGATGTTTGGCTAAATTATTGAGTTTTTGGTAGCCGTAGAATACGCCACCTAAAGCGACAACGCCGATTAAACCGAGTGAAATAACAAGTTTTTTGATCATTAAATAAGTTCGCTGTAAATGATGTGTTGAATAATTGCAGTAAAAATGCTGTGAATTTTACACTATAAACACGAAATAAGCGGTTATTTTTTCAAGAAAATTTGTAAGGATATAAAGTGGTGGGTCGTGAAGGATTCGAACCTTCGACCAACGGATTAAAAGTCCGCTGCTCTACCGACTGAGCTAACGACCCTTTAGAAGGTATCACAAGTTAAGTGGTGGGTCGTGAAGGATTCGAACCTTCGACCAACGGATTAAAAGTCCGCTGCTCTACCGACTGAGCTAACGACCCTTAACGTTGCGTAACAGGCGTATATAATACGGATTTAAGAAAAATGGTCAAGTGCTTTTTGGCAAATTTATCTTGTTTGAATGGTTTGTAAACGATTCCGATTATTTTTGAACAATCTATTTAAACAGAACGGAAAAATTGCAATCATTTAGGCAAAAAATAAGGCGGTCATTTGACCGCCTTATTCGAAATTATGCGTTAGCTTTTGTCACGTAGTCAATCGCTGATTGAACTGTTGTGATTTTTTCAGCTTCTTCATCTGGAATTTCGATATCGAATTCTTCTTCTAAAGCCATCACTAACTCAACAGTGTCTAAAGAGTCTGCACCTAAATCTTCAATGAATGAAGCTTCTGGTTTAACGTCTTCAGCTTTAACACCTAATTGATCAACGATGATTTTTTTTACGCGTTCTTCAATGCTCATTTTGTTTTTCCTATGTGAAATTCGCCTAAGTGCGAGAATTAAATAGTGTAAAGAAAAAAATGCTAAATTCAACGCTTTTAAAGCAAGGTCAAACCAGCCTAAATTTTCTCACACAAGAACTAAAATTGTTTATCCGTAGTAATCGGACAAAAAAGCGATCGATATTTTAACATTATGAATAGGCTTTATCCATAGCGTATTACGGTTTGTAAGTGATTTTCTCACTCACAAGCGGTTCATTTTCGCCAATTTTTTGCAAAATAGAAGCGCTTATCGCCTTAAATTTGTGTTAATTCGGCACGCATTTGATCGATAACCGCTTTGTAGTCGGGTTGATCGAAAATCGCTGAACCGGCAACGAAAGTGTCTGCTCCCGCTTTAGCGATTTCTGCGATGTTCTCAATTTTTACGCCGCCGTCAATTTCTAAACGGATAGGGTAGCCGCTTTTATCAATTCGACGACGAGCTTCTTGTAGCTTTTCTAAGGTGGCTGGGATAAATCTTTGTCCGCCGAAACCAGGATTAACACCCATCAGCAAAATCATATCCACTTTATCCATCACATAATTTAAATAACTCAGCGGTGTCGCCGGATTGAACACTAAACCCGATTTACAGCCAAGATCACGGATCATTTGCAAAGTACGGTCGATATGATCGGTCGCTTCCGGATGGAAGGTAATATAGTTCGCCCCTGCTTTGGCAAAATCCGGAATTAAGCGTTCGACCGGTTTTACCATTAAGTGAACGTCAATTTCCGCAGTGATACCATAATCACGTAATGCTTTACATATTGCCGGACCAAACGTCAGATTCGGCACAAAATGGTTATCCATTACATCGAAATGAATAATATCGCCACCGGCTTTTAATACTTCTGCAACATCATCGCCTAAACGTGAGAGATCAGCAGATAAAATAGATGGGGCGATTAAAAACGGTTGTTGAGCCATGTTTTATCCTTATAAATATAGTCAATCAGTTTTAGTGTGTAGCCTATCATAAAATACAAAAAGAAAAGGCGATCTAAGTCGCACTTTTATTATTTAGCACAAAAATTAACCAAAAGAATTATATCCATAAAAAAATTATAGAAATAAAAACGGTTCTCAGGTAGGATATATCCACTTTTTATTTATTGGAATAAATAAGCCTCTGGAGGATTTTTATTATGAAAAAAGGGATTCACCCTGAAAATTATCGTGAAGTATTGTTTTATGATAGCTCGGTACAAATGGGCTGGGTAATTCGTTCTTGTGCTGCAACTAATAAAACCATGGTTTGGGAAGATGGTAAAGAATATCCGTTTTATCCATTGGATACGTCATCTGCGTCACATCCAGTTTATACGGGTAAACGTCGCGAGGCGAATACGGAAGGTCGAGCAAGCAAGTTTAATGAACGCTTTAAAGGTATGGCTGGTTTAACGGCTAAAAAATAAGGATAAGATATGAAAATTTTAAACTCATTGAAAACGGCAAAGACACGTCACCCAGATTGCCAAATTGTGCGTCGTAAAGGCAAACTTTATGTGATTTGCAAAAGCAATCCTCGCTTTAAAGCACGCCAACGTTAATTTTTTTCACATGACATAACGTAAAAATGCATATTCAAGTTATTTTGAATATGCATTTTTTCTTTTGTATTGGTAAAAAAATTGTCTTTTTGGACCGCTTGCTATTCAGTCGGTGCAATTTCTTCAGTTGGGAGTGCTTGTTGATCTTCCGCTACATCCGCTTTAGTGTTTTCTGTTTTACTCTTATTGAGTGAAATTGCAGCTAATACGGTCGGTTTGCTCGCTTCAACGATATTGTCTGCGCCGGTACAATAATGTTGTCCACGGTCCCGCCACATCGGAATTTGGCGATTCGGATCACAATTAATCGTGCCGTAGCTGTTAATACCTACCCACTGTAAATTTTTTGACTTCGGTAATTTAAACGCCGTAGGCAATGCACGTTCTAGGTATTGTTTATAAACAAACAATGCACCGCTAGAACCGGTTAAATTGGTATCGGTATTGTTATCCTTACCTAGCCATACGGTCGTCACGTTTTCACCATCGATACCAACAAACCAAGTATCGCGAGCATTGTTGGTTGTTCCGGTTTTACCAGCTAAGCGTAAATGCGCAAAGTCATTTTGCAAGCCACGGGCAGTACCACGTTCCACCACTTGCTGCATCACATATAAGGTTTGGATCGCAGCTTCCGGCGCTAATACTTGTTGGCTTACTTCTTCAACGTTACGTTGATAAAGCGGACTGCCATCGTGCGACATAATTGATTCAATCGTGGTTAATGGTGTTTTTAAGCCATTATTTGCTAAAACCTGATAAGACTTTGTCACATCGTACGGCGAAATCGAATACGAACCTAACAGCATAGAAGGGTAGGCCGGAATATCCGCTTTGTCCCAACCCATTTCTTTTTGTTTTGCAATGACTTTCTTTAAGCCGACTTTCATACCGATATTCACGGTCGGAATATTTAATGAACGCACTAACGCATCCATTAACATTACCGAGCCGCTGAATTTTTTGTCGTAGTTTTTCGGCGTCCATGGCGGAGAACCCTTGGTATAAATCGTAATCGGTTTATTCTGAATCGGCGTATTTAATCGGAAATTATTCGGATCCGAAAGCGCAATCGCATAAATTGAAGGCTTCACCAATGAACCGATCTGACGTTTAGTCTGAATCGCTCGGTTAAAGCCGGCAAATTGAGTTAAACGGTCACCCACAATCGCACGAACCTTACCGGTTTTATATTCGGCAACCACAATCGCAGATTGTAAATCTTTGATTTTACTATTTGAAGCTTCTAGTGATTCTAAGCCGTTAATTACTGCTTGTTCGGCAGAACGCTGTTGTTTGCGATCTAAAGTTGTGAAAATTCTAGCACCGGACAGTTGCGCATATTTACTTTCACCTAACTCTGTTTTCAGATCGAGATTGAGTGTTTTCATAAATGCAGGTTGCTGACGATAAATACTGCCTTTTTCTTTTACTCCGAGCGGTTGTTTCACTAATAATTCATATTCCGGCTGGGTAATCGCTTGATTTTCAAGTAATAATTTTAATACCACATTACGGCGCTCAAGTGCTGCTTCCGGATGACGCCACGGATTATAGAGGGAAGGGCCTTTCACCATACCAACTAACAATGCCATTTGTGATGGAGTAATTTCTTGGATTGGTCGACCGAAATAGAATTGACTCGCCAAAGCAAATCCGTGTACCTGATAGCTGCCGTTTTGACCTAAATAAATTTCATTCAGATAGGTTTCTAAGATACGGTTCTTTTCGTAGCGGAAATCCAAAATAAGCGACATCAGTGCTTCATTCACTTTACGTACAATGGTCTTTTCACTGGTTAAGAACAAGTTTTTGACTAATTGTTGGGTAAGTGTACTCGCACCTTGTACCGTTCTACCTGCTTGATAGTTTACCAGTAATGCTCGGGCGATACCCATAGGGCTGATACCGTCATGCTGATAGAAACGTTTATCTTCAGTCAGAATTAATGCCTGAATTAAGAAATACGGATATTGTTGTAAACGTAACGCTTGGCGTTCTTCGTCATTATCCGAATGCAGCATGGCGATTAATTTCGGATCGAGGCGAAACTCATTGATTAATCGGCGTTGCACTAAATCTTCGATGTGCGATAGCTTGTCGTTTTCAAAACGCAAACGTAATACACGCTGCGCTTCCGGTGTTTCAGGAAATGGGAAAGCACGGCGTAACAACACGAGCGTATTGTTTTCAATTTTGAAATCGCCCGGCGTGGCAATTTGAGAAACTTGGCGGTAGCCGTTATCGAGCAACGCTTGCTTGGTTGCTTCAAGTGATAACTTATCTTCAACGCTGATACTTTCAATGCGACTATAAACTTCCGCCGGCAATTGCCATACTTGACCGTCCATTTTGGCCCGAATACGCCCATCGAGATAAATCCCGTAAAATGCGGCAAAGCAAGCACCGACAAGACCTAACTTAAGGCAAGTTGGAATAAAGAACGGTTTTTTCTTTAGCTGTTTATCTTCTTGTTCTGGCGTTTGAGGTTCGGTTTGGGTATTTGACATAGAAAATTATTTGCAAAAAAGTCAGCGAATTAGACCGCTTGTTAGAGCCTCCCTTAGAAGGGAGGCAATAGTAGGTGTAATTACGGATTACGTTTAAATTTACTGAAGTCAGGTTCACGTTTTTCGTTGAAAGCGTTACGACCTTCCTGACCTTCTTCCGTCATATAGAACAACATCGTTGCGTTGCCTGCTAATTCTTGAAGACCGGCTTGACCGTCACAGTCCGCATTTAATGCCGCTTTTAAGCAACGCAATGCGATTGGACTGTTTTGTAACATTTCACGACACCAACGCACGGTTTCTTTTTCAAGATCCGCATAAGGTACAACCGTATTCACTAAGCCCATATTTAATGCTTCTTGCGCATCGTACATACGGCATAAGAACCAGATTTCACGTGCTTTCTTCTGACCTACGATACGAGCCATATAGCTTGCGCCCCAGCCGCCGTCGAATGAACCTACTTTCGGGCCGGTTTGACCGAATTTTGCGTTATCGGCTGCGATCGTTAAGTCACACATCATATGTAATACGTGACCGCCACCTACCGCATAGCCTGCTACCATTGCCACAACCGGTTTCGGACAAGTACGAATATCACGTTGGAACTCCAACACGTTTAAGTGATGTACACCACTGTCATCTTTATAACCACCGTAGTCACCACGAATTTTTTGGTCACCACCGGCACAGAATGCGTATTCGCCTTCACCGGTTAGCACAATTACACCGATTTTTTCGTCAAAGCGAGCATCGGCGAAAGCGTGGATCATTTCTTTAACCGTTTGTGGACGGAATGCGTTACGTACTTCAGGACGATTGATGGTAATTTTTGCAATACCATCGGTTGATTTGTGGTAACGAATATCAGTGTAACCTTCGCTGTGATCTACCCATGTAACTGGTGCATAAAGAAATTCTTCGCTTGGATATAACATTGGAGTTCCTTTTTAATGTGTATAAAAAATTCGGGCAATTATAGCCGAATTGAGAGGGATTAACGAGAAAATAAGCGGTCAAATTTTGTAAAAAATTTACAAAAATCCACCGCTTATGTTTAGAGACGATTAGGCTTTTGTGACACGAATGACGCCGTTTACTTTGGTTAGCTTCTGAATCACTACATAAAGATGAGCATTATCCGTGACGGAAATGCGCATTTTCACTTGGTAATTACCCGTGCCGTTCGGGCGACTTTCTACTGTGCCGATATTACTGTTCATCGAGGCAATCGCATTGGTTAAACTTGCCAACACACCCGGCTGGTCTTTGATTTCCAATTCGATATCAACATCCAACTGTTCCGGTTTTACTACTTCATCCGTAACCTGATCAACATTTTCTAAATGTTTCAGTGCAGTGCGGATTTTTGAACGAGCTTTGGCACTGACCACAAACGTCAGCCAAGACGGGCTTGGACGTTTACCTTGTTCGGTCAGAATTTCAACTGTTTGCCCAGATTGCAACGGCTGTGAAATCGGATACGGGTTGCGATCAACGATTGCGCCGACACAACGGTCGCCAATATCCGAGTGAACCGCATAAGCAAAGTCGATAGCGGTTGCTTTTGCCGGCAATTCTACAATACGACCTTTAGGCGTGAACACATAAATGTCATCGGAGAAAAGGTCGGATTTAACGTTCTCAATAAATTCATCCGAGTTACCGGCGCTTTGTTGCAGCTCGATAATACTGCGCAGCCATTGTTGCGCTTTTTGTTGTACGCTGGTTGCTGTAGTTTGATCTTCGGTATAACGCCAATGAGCCGCCACGCCGAGTTCCGCCATTAAATCCATATCTTCAGTACGAATCTGTACTTCAATCGGCACACCTTTATGCCCAATCATTGAGGTATGTAATGACTGATAACCGTTGCTTTTCGGCACGGCAATATAGTCACGAATTTTGTACGGGCGAGGCTTATACAGCGAGTGCATTTGCCCCAATACACGGTAGCAATTATCTAGGTTTTCCACCACCACTCTAAACGCATAAATATCTAAAATGGAATGGAAATGTTGGTCACGTTGACGCATTTTTTCATAAAGCGAGTAGAGGTGTTTTTCTCTACCATAAACACGGCCTTTGATACCGGTTTCGTCTAAACGTGATTGAATTTCGTGAGAAATGCTCGAAATCAGATCTTGGCGAGTACCGCGCGCCATATCAATTGCCATACGTAAGACACGATAACGATGAGGGTGCATCGCTTGGAAGCAGAGATTTTCCAATTCATTTTTAAGATGTTCAATGCCTAAGCGATGTGCTAACGGACTGTAAATCTCAAGCGTTTCTTTCGCAATACGACGACGTTTATCTGGACGTAACACCCCTAGTGTACGCATATTATGGGTACGGTCAGCCAGTTTGATTAATACCACTCGAATGTCTTTAGTCATCGCCAAAATCATTTTGCGGAAGTTCTCAACTTGTGCTTCTTGGCGGGTACGGAATTTTAATTTATCCAGCTTGGAAACGCCTTGCACGATTTCCGCAACACTCGCACCAAATTCGGCGGCAAGCTGTTCTTCCGTGTAAGGTGTATCTTCAATCACATCATGTAACAATGCCGCCATTACCGCTTCGTGGTCGAGTTTCATTTCCGCAATAATGGATGCCACTGCTACAGGGTGAGTAATGTAAGGCTCTCCGCTTGAGCGAGTTTGCCCCTCGTGCGCATCACGCGCAATCACAAAGGCACGCTTTACCAGCTCGATTTTATCAGCAGGTAAATAGCCCTGAATAATGCTATCTAACGGTTGAAAAAGATACACGGTACACCTCGAGAAAAATAGAATTAAAAAATGGATAATTGACAATAGATAGTACTACTATTTATTGTCAATTATCCATCTAAATATTGAATAAATTTGATCTTAAGCGTTAGCTTGAACATCTGCTAAAAAAGAGATCGCTTCTTGTTCAGCAACTTCTTGTTGGATCGCATCATTGTTTTCTAATTGATCCATGATCTGACTATTGATTAAACCTTTTTCGATTTCACGTAATGCGATAACCGTTGGCTTATCATTTTCTTCAGGCACAAGTGGTTCACGAACGTGAAGTTGTAATTGTCTTGCACGGCGTGCCGCGGTCAAAATTAAGTCGAAACGGTTGCCGATTCTATCTGCTGCTTCTTGTACGGTTACACGAGCCATTTTGTTACTCCAGAGTTTTTGCGAATTTCGTTTATAAAAAGACGACAGATTATACAGAAATTCATTGCTGCTTACAATGCAAGCGGCTAGATTTGCAAAAACTTTATCAAATTTGACCGCTTGTATTTATTGGAAGATATTTTAAGAAATGGAATCTTCTTTATTCAAATAATCTTTTTATTTCTTTTTCATATAAATAAAGGGG
>NZ_GL831081.1:523514-537890 GCF_000188255.1 Actinobacillus ureae ATCC 25976 | reverse complement strand
CCTAATAAATCTGCAGCTGTTCTGGCTGTCACTTCTGCAACAAAAAATTCGAGCAATCTTCTTTGTATAGATTTCTTTAATTTACAATGGGTTATCTTCATTTTTGTAGTATAGTATTCTTGCTAATCTACTACAGCCCCTAAATAAATATTTACGGGATTAGTCAGGAGTAACGAATCCAAATATTCATTCGCTTGTTTTACATAAGCTTCATAGTTTTTATCGTGATTATCAATAACATCCAATAACACTTTTGCACCGTCAAAAGCATAAAATTGATCATAATAATATCCGACACTCTTCGGTAGTAATTTAGAATTGTGGATAAACGGATAACCACTATATAAAGCATCATTATAGGCGTAATTTAAGCCGTTTTCCCATTGATGACTTACCACAATATCTACATAACGAGTTAAAAAATCCGGCATTTGATAACGACCTTCGACAGTCATTATTTTATTTTTAACAAGATTTGTTCTGCCGATAAAATTAAAGAATGTTGGATTATTACGTTTCTCATAAGTATTACATAAATAAACATGTTTAATTTTTTTTCGGTACAGTTCGATATGCTTGTTCACAAATTAATACTGGGATAAAACTTGTCTTTACTATATTAATATTAGCTTCAAATGATGCTATTCTTTTTTCTGATAAATAAGTCGGTTTATAGCCAAACTCTAAATTATGTTTTTCCTTTAATCGGTTAATTACTTGATCGCAGAATGTAGGCACCCAAATAGCTGGTACGACGTAAGAGTTACAGCGATACATAATAGAAAAATAAGAATGGCAGGTATTTTCATGTTGAGGAATCATCCAAACACTATCGAAGTTTGTGCCATTAAATACGCGCCCACTTTTTTTCTCAAATAAGAAATTTTCCATATCCATAATAAAATCATTGCCAATTTTATAGCAAACGACTTTTCCATTATGCCCATGCATTTTTTCGACATGATGAGGCTCTATGACTAGCGTTCCTTCAATTAATACATCTAATTCATCAATCACATCATCAATATAGGCAAATTTAAGATTCAGTTTATCTAGCATAAAACCATCTGGTGGCGTTGTTCTTTTTTCTGGACCCCAAGAGACCAATACAACGTTTTCCACAATGTTAGAATGACTAAATAATTGATATAGAAATATAATGTTTTGATTTGCGCAATTTGCCCAAATATCGGTAACAGAACTTTCTAAATTAAAAGTAATACCAATTTTATATTTCCTACTCATAATAACCTCTATTAATTTTCAATTTAGATATATTTATTTTGTAAATATATTTACATTAAAAAATCTCGCTCAATAAATGAGCGAGATTTGTTTTCTATGTTTAAATGATCATATTACCATTGATAACCGATACCAGCACCAATCATTGTACCGCCAGCTTTAGTGACTTGTGGAATATTCGCAACAGCAGCAGCTCCAGCAATACCTGCACGAAGTTTACGATCCGTCTTACGAAGGTCTTTTTTCACTTGGCTGACATCACTTTTTACTTCATCTAGTTGAGCTTTATTTGCCGCATCATTTGGTTTGACTCCTCGAGCAACATTAGTCACACGGCGCTCGTTTCCTTTAGAGCCTACAGAAATAGTATTATCTTCATCTGCAATAGAATCAGCACTTAATGCTACGGAATTTTTAGCTTTAGCATTTGCATTCTGACCGATAGCAGTTGATTTATCACCCGTTGCGCTAGCATCAGCACCTGCTGCAGTTGCTCGGTTACCTTTCGCTGTAGCATTATTGCCCATACGAGTAGATTTTTCACCTAGCTTGTCTGTCGTTTCGCCAGTATTTGTAGATTCAAAATCTTTCTTCATACGTTGTTCTGCTTGTTCAGCTTTGGTTGCTGAACTATCAGCTGCAGTCGCAGAACTTGAAGCCGCACTTGCAGAAGCAGCAGCTTTAGTTGCTGAGCTATCTGCAGCTGAAGCCGAGCTTGAAGCGGCACTTGCATAGTCTGCCGCTGCAGTTGCAGCAGTTGTTGCCTGATCACGAGCAGTTTCTGCAGCAGTTTTCGCTGCATCAGCTTTAGCTTCAGAGTCTTTGGCATTAGTAGCTGCATCTTTAGCTTCTTTTACCGAATCTTCTATTTTAGTTAAATTATCGGCTACTGTTTTAGCTGCATCAGATGCAGCGGATATTGCAGTTTTAGCAACAGTTGATAATCCATATACGATCTTACCTGAGCCATCTGTAGATACTTCAAGATCTGATGTCGCACCAAAAGTGATCTCATCATTTTTAGATAGTGTCCATCCTTCAGCTTCACCAGAATTATTTTGTTGGGTATTTTCACTGTTTGCGATATTGAATTTATATGCTAAATTTGCATCAGCTTTGCTTAATACAGCAGTACTTGCAGCATCAGCAGTCGTTTTTGCTTCGGTCGCGGTATCATTCGCATTTTTTGCAATTTGGGCTACATTATTGACAGCTTGTACTACATCAGTAGAAGTGGCTAAACCGGCTGTAGTCGCTGTAGCGGTTGCTTGACCTGTTACTGCATCAGAGGTAATTGCTTGGGTAATAACGTTATAAGTTACTTTTGAACCATCATTTGTATCGGTTACAGTTGTAGTTGTGTAGCTACCATTGATAAAATTAACATAGTTATTATTGTTAATACGTGATTTAGATACACCATTATCTCGAACATTAAAGCCTAAGTATTTGATTACATTATATAATTGGCTTCCATTTACTGCATCAGTAGATGTCTGAGAAATTTCACCTGGTGCAACATATTGGATTTGACGTTGACTCGTAGTGTTACCAACAGATACAACACCACCTTGTATATTTCCTGCAAAACTATGGCCACCATTAGAACCATTGTCCGTATTAAAGATAACATCGGGCTGATTGAATTGTAGTTGACGGCTATTTAAGAGTGGCTGTTTAGTTTCTGAATTCGCACCAATAGCGACGGACCCAGGGATAGTGGCGGTTGTACTAGAGCCTAAAGCAACAGTATTATTTGCAGTCGCTTTTGCATTCCAACCAAGAGCAACAGATGTTAAACCGGCTGTAGTTTGCGCACCCACAGCAACTGCTCCTGCACCAGAGGCTTTTGCTCCATTAGCTATGGTATCACCACCAATTGCAATGGCTTGGCTATTACCAGTTGCATTACCAAAACCAATAGCTAAACCTTGAGTATCGTTATAAGCCATACCACTTGTGTTTAGGCTTTTACCTACAATAGTTGCTTGAATAGCTAAGGCATCACTCGCTAATAAAGTTCCACCTAAAATAGCTAATGTAGTTGTGATAGTGTTAGTTTTAGATAAATTAAGAGTAGGACTATCGTTTGTAATTTCATCAATTACTTTACTTTGAGAAGATGACTTAACTCTCCCTTTGGCTAGCTCAGAAACAGCTGTCCAAGACTGAGGCGCTTCATTCCAAATCACGCGAAAAATTTTATTCATATAGGAAATCCTTAAAAAGAAGGGAAAAATATAAATAGCTAAAAATTGTTTATTTTTTAGCTAGAGTAAAATCGGCGAATTATATAGATTTAGATGAAAGTTTATGTAAGTAGAGTGATTTGAAGTGTATTTGTTTGTAAATTAAACAACTGGTCTGTTGAGTTATGAGCTAACCGATTTTGGGATAGCTCATCATCATGGATAACGTTTTTAAAACTTCCGCTTCAATTTGCAGGCTTGCATGATAGAGACGGCGAGTTCTTCTACGGATTGGTGGGTGGTATTGGTGTATGGGATATTATAGCGGCGGAACATTGCTTGGGCTTCCAATACTTCGGCGCGGCAGGTTTTGAGGTCTGCGTAGGTGGAATCCGAGCGGCGTTCTTGGCGAATATCGTGTAAACGGTCGGGTTTGATGGTCAGTCCGTATAATTTATGACGATAAGGTTTTACCATTCTTGGCAGTTCTGTGCTGTCGAGATCTTCCGGTGTGAGTGGATAGTTTGCCGCACGAATGCCGTATTGTAGCGCAAGATAGAGGCAGGTCGGGGTTTTGCCGCTGCGTGATACGCCAAGTAGGATCACATCCGCCTGTTGGAGATCTTTATCCGAAACACCATCATCATGATTAAGGGCAAAATTAACCGCTTCCATACGTTCGTCATATTTTTCAACATTATGAACACGGCTCACGACTTCGAGGCTAGCATGCATACCTAATTCCTGTTCTAACACGGCTAAAAAGGTATCAAAAAAGTTGAGTAAAACGCCTTTGCTGGTTTTGAGAATTTCTCTAATTTCTTCATTGACCATGCTCATAAATAAGATCGGTTGATGCGTTGTTTTTTCGCCACCGCATTAATTTCGGCGACCAATTTATGGGCTTTTTCCGGTGTGTCGATAAACGGACAAGTGGTGCGTTTAAATTGCATTTCGGCAAACTGCTCAAGCAGGGCATCACCTAAGTTTTCTGCGGTGATTCCGGTGCGGTTCGAAATAAAAAACGCATAGCGAACATTTGGCATAATCAGTCCTTAATGAATAGGGAAAAAGCGATCTAAAAAAGCCGATTTTTTGCAAAATTTTGGCAAAATTAGACCGCTTGTTTGGCTTATTAATGTTTGATGTTTTCAGCTAAATATAACCAAGTTTCAATCACGGTATCTGGATTGAGTGAAAGTGTTTCGATGCCTTCTTCAACCAGCCACTGTGCGAAATCAGGGTGATCGCTCGGGCCTTGTCCGCAAATGCCGACATATTTGCCTTGCTTACGACAAGCTTGGATCGCCATACTGAGCATTGCTTTAACCGCTTCATTACGTTCATCGAACGTTGCGGCAATTGGACCGCCGCTATCACGGTCAACGCCTAACGTTAGCTGGGTCATATCGTTTGAGCCAATTGAGAAACCATCGAAATAAGCTAAAAATTGTTCAGCTAAGATGGCATTGCTTGGCACTTCGCACATCATGATGAGACGTAAGCCGTTTTTACCGCGTTCTAAACCGTTAGCTTTTAAGGTTTCAACCACTTGGCGTGCTTCTTGCAGAGTACGTACAAACGGAATCATCACTTCAACATTGGTAAGTCCCATTTCATCTCGTACACGTTTGATTGCTTGGCACTCAAGGGCGAATGCTTGGCTGAATTCCTCAGAAACATAGCGTGCCGCACCACGGAAACCGATCATTGGGTTTTCTTCATGCGGTTCGTATAAATCGCCGCCAATTAAACCGGCATATTCATTCGATTTAAAATCGGACATACGCACAATCGCTTTACGTGGGTAAACAGAGGCGGCAAGCGTTGCCACACCTTCAGCAATTTTATCGACATAAAATTCAACCGGTGAAGCGTAGCCGGCAATACGTTCACTGATTTCTTCTTGCAGATCGCTGTCTAAGCGGTCAAATTCAATCAGAGCTTGCGGGTGAATACCGATTTGGCGGTTGATGATAAATTCCATACGAGCTAAACCGATACCTTCACTTGGCAATTTAGCAAATGAGAAAGCTAGTTCCGGATTGCCGACATTCATCATAATTTTTACCGGTGCTTGCGGCATATTATCGAGCGCAATGTGGTCAACTTTCACATCTAATAACCCTTGGTAAATTAAACCGGTGTCGCCTTCGGCGCAAGAAACTGTTACTTCTTGACCGCTTGTTAGCAGTTCAGTGGCATTGCCGCAGCCTACCACGGCAGGAATACCCAATTCACGCGCAATAATTGCCGCATGGCAAGTACGTCCGCCACGATTGGTGATAATTGCCGAAGCTCGTTTCATGACAGGTTCCCAATCCGGATCGGTAATATCCGCCACTAACACATCACCAGCTTGGACTTGATCCATTTCTGAAGCATCTTTCACTAAACGCACTTTACCTTGCCCGATTTTTTGTCCGATTGCTCGACCTTTAATCAGCACTTTACGCTCACCGGAAAGGGTATAACGTTGTAAGGTATTGCCCTGTGCTTTTTCTTGTGATTTTACTGTTTCCGGACGTGCCTGCAGAATGTAGAGCTTACCGTCAATACCGTCGCGACCCCATTCAATATCCATTGGGCGACCGTAATGCTGTTCAATAATTACCGCATATTGCGCTAACTCAGTAATCTCCGCATCGCTGATGGCAAATTGGCGGCGTTCTGCAGCCGGCACATCAATCGTTTGTACCGATTTTCCCGCTTGCGCCTGTTGGCTGAAAATCATTTTAATTTGTTTAGCACCAAGCGTTTTACGCAAAATAGCAGGGCGATTGGCATTGAGTGTCGGTTTATGAACATAGAATTCATCTGGGTTTACCGCACCTTGCACCACGGTTTCACCTAAGCCGTATGAAGCGGTAATAAAGACCACATCTTCAAAGCCGCTTTCGGTATCAATTGAGAAAATCACACCGGCAGCGCCGCTGTCGGAACGCACCATACGTTGAACGCCGGCAGAAAGGGCAACCACATCATGCGCAAAGCCTTTGTGTACACGGTAAGAGATCGCTCGGTCATTGTAGAGTGAAGCAAATACGTGTTTCATCGCTTCTTTGACATTATCTAAGCCATTGATATTCAAGAAAGTTTCTTGTTGGCCAGCAAATGACGCATCCGGTAAATCTTCCGCCGTTGCCGAGGAACGTACCGCAACTGAAATTTGATCCGAGCCGGCTTCATTTACCATGGTTTGCCATGCTTGATTGATTTCAGCGTCAAGCTCGGCAGGAAACGGTGTGTCTAAAATCCATTGGCGGATATTTTTTCCCACTTGGGCAAGGGCAACCACGTCTTCAACATCTAATTGTGCGAGTGCCGCAGAAATACGTTCATTTAAGCCATTATGGGCAAGAAATTTACGATATGCATTGGCAGTGGTTGCGAAGCCATTTGGCACACGTACGCCTTTTTCAGTAAGTTGGCTAATCATTTCGCCTAATGAGGCGTTTTTACCGCCGACAATTTCAACGTCGGTCATACGTAAATTTTCGAACCAGATAATGTTGCAATTTGACATGGTTTTTTTCCTTTAGAAAGTTATTTAGTTGTTAAAATAAAGTAAATGCAAAGTGAAGAATGGCTCCATTCTAGGGAGCATTTTTTTAAAAGTCATCAGTTTTTTGGTGTGAAAAATAATTTGTTTTTTTAAAAAAATATCAATTGGAGAAGCAAAAAGGAGCTTATTGATCTATAAGGAAAAATTTAGATTGGTAAACTGATTAAGTTAATCGTTTGCAATGGTGATAAAATCTATGATTTGTAGATAAATTGACCATGGTCTTTTTTCTTGAAGAATTTCTGTGCAAAAAATATTGTTGCTAATTGAAAAGTTTTAATTTGGAGTAAAAATTCAAAAAAACTGATGTCGATCAATAAATACAGCTGAACTTACTGCGGATATTATTTACTTTTAACCACTCGCTGAATATGAATAGTTAAATAGAGCTATTCATCTTGATTAAGAGATTTTTGGTAATGTTGTTGGAGATAGTGATTAATTTTTTCTACACATTGGTGCGCTTTAGGATAAGCCAGCTTTGTTTGTTGATAGAGAAAATCATCATCGCTGGAAGTATGTTGACCGGAAATAAAAAACTGCAGGCAAATAAAAAAGCCTAAGCAAAAGAACTTTCTAACCGAAATTAGAAAATCATTTTGCTTAGGCTTGCCGAATTCTCGTAACACCCTAAGTGTTGTAACAATTGCAAATTTAGCTAAAAAATAGACCGCTTGCAAAAGCCAATCCGTAGAAATGTGAATAAGATCACAAAATATTTTCAGAGCCGGATTGGCTTAGCATCGCGCTGTTTGCCCTGCTGATTAAGCATTACTATATTCGGTACGCTCGCCAAGCCAGCGGCGAATTAGGGCTTCTGCAAGCGGTGGATTTTGCCGAATAATTTGCTTGGCATAGTTCTGTACCAACGGAATCATTTTGCGATCTCGCATTAAATTCGCTGCTTTAAATTCCGCCATACCGGTTTGCTTAGTGCCGAGAATTTCGCCTGTGCCACGAATTTCTAAATCCTTCTCGGCAATATAGAAACCATCTTGGCTGTCACGCAGCACTTGTAAGCGTTTACTCGAAATTTTGCCGAGCGGCGGTTTATAAAGTAACACGCAATGCGAAGCCGTTGCACCACGCCCGACACGCCCACGTAACTGATGTAGCTGTGCCAGCCCCAAACGCTCGGAGTTTTCGATAATCATTAGGCTGGCATTCGGTACATCAACCCCCACTTCAATCACGGTGGTGGCGACCAATAAATCAATATTCGCCGCTTTAAATTCCGCCATAATCTCTTGCTTTTCTTGCGGTTTCATTCGTCCGTGTACCAAGCCGATACGTAAATCCGGTAAGGCTCGTTGTAAATCTTCGGCAATCGCCGCCGCCGCTTGTGCTTCTAAAACTTCCGATTCGTCAATTAAGGTACAAACCCAATAGGCTTGGCGTTTTTCATTTTTACAGGCGGCATACACACGACGAACAATTTCATCTCGTCTGTCTTCTGAAATCGCTACGGTGGTAATTGGTGTTCGTCCCGGTGGCAGCTCGTCAATAATTGAGGTATCCAGATCCGCATAAACCGTCATCGCCAAGGTGCGAGGAATCGGCGTGGCGGTCATAATCAGCTGGTGCGGATAAATGCCATCTTTCGCACCTTTTTCTCGTAGTGTTAAGCGTTGATGCACACCGAAACGGTGTTGTTCATCAATAATCACTAATGTGAGGTTATGAAACTCCACGCTTTCTTGGAAGAGGGCATGGGTGCCGATAATCATCTGTATTTCGCCGTTTTTTATCGCTTCCAGTTGTACGGTGCGAGCTTTGCCTTTTACTTTACCGGCAAGCCAGCCGGCTTCAATCCCGAACGGGCGCAGCCAGTTGGCAAAGTTATTGGCGTGCTGTTCGGCAAGAATCTCGGTTGGTGCCATTAATGCCACTTGCTTGCCGTTATCAATTGCCAGCAAAGCGGCAAGGGCCGCAACTAAAGTTTTGCCCGAGCCGACATCGCCTTGCACTAAACGCATCATTGGTGAGGATTTAGCTAAGTCCTGCTCAATATCCGCCGTTACACGGCTTTGGGCATTGGTCGGCTTGAACGGCAAACTCACCAAAAAGCGGCTTTTGAGATCGGTTTGATAGCGTAGCGGTGTAGCAATCAGCTGATTTACCCCGACTCGTACTTGCTGCATCGCTAAGTTGTGTGCCAATAGTTCTTCAAAGATCAGTCGCTTTTGTGCCGGATGATCGCCTTTTTCCAACTGTTCGGCAGAAATATCCGGCGGTGGGCGATGCAATAATTGCAACGCTTCTTTTAAGCTGTATTTATGCGGATTATATTCGTCCGGTAACAGTTCGCCGACTTTGATTTTATCCAATAACGCTAACGCTTGTTCCGTGAGTTTACGTAACGAATTTTGCTTCAAGCCTTCGGTGGTCGAGTAAATCGGTGTGAGGGTTTCGGCAAGTTCAAGCGGTTGATTATTACGAATAATTTGATATTCAGGGTGATGAATTTCTGCCATAAAACGCCCACGTTTGATTTCGCCAAAAGCTTTGACACGTGTGCCGGCGGTCAGGCTGTTTTTCATTCCCGCATTAAAATTAAAGAATTTCAGGGTGATTTTACTGGTGCCGTCAGAAAGCACGGTGGACAAAATCGGACGGCGACCGAATTGCACTTCGGTAAGCTGCACGATGCCCTCGATGGTTGAAAAACTTTCTGGACGCACATCAATGATCGGCGTAATTCGGGTGCGATCTTCATAGCGATAAGGCAAATGAAATAACAGATCTTGCACGTTATTAATGCCGATTCGACTCAGTTTTTCCGCAATCGCCGCACCCACCCCGGAAAGGCCAGTAAGTGGCACACCGTCTAGTAATTGTTCGCTCATAGTAAAATTTTGATTAAATCCGACCGCTTGTTTTCAATCGGACTAATATAACAAATACTGTTTTTATGTACAAATCAAGCAGTCTGTTTTCATTAATTTTTTGCAAATTGCAAAATTCTGTGAAAATCCGACCGCTTTTGTTTTAAAATAGATCCCATTTTTCGATATTTAAAATAAAAATAGGAATAACAATGCGTACAAGTCAGTATTTATTTTCGACCCTTAAAGAAACGCCGAACGATGCACAGGTGGTGAGCCATCAATTAATGTTGCGTGCCGGTATGATTCGTCCGATGGCTTCAGGTTTATATAACTGGTTGCCGACCGGGATCAAGGTGTTGAAAAAAGTAGAAAACATTATTCGTGAAGAAATGAATAAAGGTGGTGCTATTGAGGTGTTAATGCCTGTGGTGCAACCGGCGGAATTATGGCAAGAATCAGGTCGTTGGAACGATTACGGTGCGGAATTATTGCGTTTTGTTGATCGTGGCAGCCGTGATTTCGTGTTAGGCCCGACTCACGAAGAAGTAATCACCGACTTAGTTCGCCGTGAAGTGTCTTCTTACAAACAACTTCCGTTAAATTTATACCAAATCCAAACTAAATTCCGTGATGAAGTGCGTCCACGTTTCGGGGTGATGCGTTCACGTGAATTTGTGATGAAAGATGCGTATTCTTTCCACGTGGAAAAGGCGTCATTACAAGAAACTTATGATGTGATGTACCAAGTGTACAGCAATATTTTCACTCGTCTTGGTTTAGATTTCCGTGCGGTGCAAGCGGATACCGGTTCAATCGGTGGTTCGGCTTCACACGAATTCCAAGTGTTAGCGTCAAGCGGTGAAGACGATGTGGTGTTCTCAACCGAATCGGATTTCGCAGCGAATATCGAATTAGCGGAAGCGGTAGCAGTGGGTGAGCGTCAAGCGCCAACGGCAGAAATGCAGTTAGTCGATACGCCGAATGCGAAAACGATTAACGAATTAGTTGAGCAATTCAATTTACCGATTGAAAAAACGGTAAAAACGTTAATCGTAAAAGGTGCAACTGAAGAACAACCGCTTGTCGCGTTAGTGTTACGTGGTGACCACGAATTAAATGAAATCAAAGCACAAAAACATCCGTTAGTGGCTGATCCGCTTGAATTTGCAGATGAATCAGAAATCAAAGCGAAAATCGGTGCGGGTGTGGGTTCACTTGGCCTGGTAAATCTGAATATTCCGGCGATTATTGACCGTTCAGTAGCAGTTATGTCAGATTTCGGCTGTGGCGCAAATATTGATGGTAAACATTATTTCAATGTGAACTGGGAACGTGATGCGGCAATGCCGGAAGTGGCGGATTTACGTAACGTGGTGGAAGGCGATCCAAGCCCAGACGGTAAAGGTGTGTTACAAATTAAACGTGGTATTGAAGTTGGTCATATTTTCCAACTTGGTACCAAATACTCGGAAGCAATGAAAGCGACCGTTCAAGGTGAAGACGGTAAACCGCTTGTGATGACCATGGGTTGCTATGGTATCGGTGTAACACGTGTGGTTGCAGCGGCAATCGAACAGCACCACGATGATCGCGGTATTATTTGGCCGTCAGACGAAATCGCACCGTTCACCGTAGCAATCGTGCCGATGAATATGCACAAATCGGAAAGCGTACAACAATTCTCTGAAGAATTGTATCGCAGCTTAAAAGCTCAAGGTGTGGATGTGATTTTTGATGATCGTAAAGAGCGTCCGGGTGTGATGTTTGCTGATATGGAATTAATCGGTGTACCACATATGGTCGTTATCGGTGAGAAAAATCTCGTAAACGGCGAGATTGAATACAAAAATCGCCGTACCGGTGAGAAATCAATGATCACCAAAGATCAGCTTTTAGCTTTCTTAAAAGAAAATGTAAAAGCGTAATTTGCAAAAAAGAGATGAAAAGAGACCCCTTGTTTTAAGACAAGCGGTCTCTTTTTCACTAAATTACAATGGCTCTTTTTGTGTTTGATTACAGTATTCTTTCAACATTTCACGTAATTTGTCGTTATTTTGTTTGAAATGACGGCATCTCGGACAAATCCATAAATGGACTTGTAATTGAACACTATCTTTAACTTTAAGTTTTTGTTCACAACTTAGTGAAATTAATTCTGAGGCATGCTCACAATTCATTATTCTTTCTCTCCTTCGAACCAGTTTCTTGCTAGGCAAGCTTGTAGTTGTAACCTTGCGCGATGCAAAATAACGTGTAAATTAGCTGTAGTAATACCACATTCTAAACAAATATGCTCACTGCTCATTTCTAAATGCTCACGCATCATAAAAACACGTGCTTGTTGTGCAGGTAACTTATTTAAACAAATGTCGAAGATCGTCCAAAATTCTTTCTTATAAGTTATTTGATTTACATCTTCCCATTCTCTCGGATCGTAAGTTTCTGAAGACCAATAGCCGGAATGATCGAAAAATTGATTAGGGCTTTCTTCTTCCATTAATTCGGAAACATTGACTGTTCGTTTCCGATATTTAATTAAATCTATAATTTTATTTTTTAATATAGCAAAAATCCACGTTTTTAATGCAGCTTGTCCTCGAAAGGAGTGTGCACTTTTATAGGCGCTCATTAATGCTTCTTGTACTACATCTTCCGCTAGATCAGGGTCTCTTAATTGCAACGTCGCGAATTTGATCATTTGCAAGCGGATTTCTTCGATTTTTTGCGGTGTAATCGAGTTCAATTGCTCAATTTGTGACATCTTTGTTCCTTTTTGTGTAGTAAATTAACTGAAAATTATGTAATTATATTTATAGACTATTAGACAAAAGCATTATACATAATTATACATACATAAAAGGAGCCAATAATGAAAAACTTAACCCCTTATGACGTAACACCTGAAACAATTTTTAATCAACGCCGCCAAATTATTAAGGCAATGGGGCTTGGATTAGCAACGGCAGGTTTGCCTAAAATGGGTTTCGCTGCACAAGAAACTAAAACATTAGCCGCATTAGATTTTAAAGCCGCACCGGCTTCTGACTTAGCTTTAACGCCTGAAAGTAAAATTATTGGTTATAACAATTTTTACGAATTCGGTACAGATAAAGCTTCACCCGCTAAATTTGCCCAAGATTTTAAAACGGATCCATGGCAATTAGAGATTGCCGGAGAAGTTGAAAATCCTTTTGTGCTGAATCATACACAATTATTCAATACTTTTCCGTTAGAAGAACGTATTTATCGTTTCCGCTGTGTTGAAGCGTGGTCAATGGTGGTTCCATGGGTGGGCTTCGAACTGGCTCGTTTAGTTGAAATGGCGAAACCTACCAGTAAAGCGAAGTTCGTTGTATTCCATACATTGCACGACCCGGAACAAATGCCCGGTCAAAAAAATAAATTCTTCGGCGGCGGTATTGATTACCCTTATGTTGAAGCACTTACTTTAGAAGAAGCACTTAATCCGCTTAGCTTACTTTCTGTCGGTTTATACGGCAAAATCTTACCGCCGCAAAATGGTGCGCCGATTCGTCTGGTTGTGCCATGGAAATATGGTTTTAAGAGTATTAAATCTATTGTAAAAATTACGTTCTCGGAAACGCGTCCACAAACGACATGGGAAAGCCTTGCACCGGATGAATACGGTTTTTATGCCAATGTAAACCCAAATGTCGATCACCCTCGTTGGTCACAAGCATCTGAACGAGTGATTGGTGGCGGTGGTTTGCTTGCTGTTAAACGTCAACCGACATTAATGTTTAACGGTTATGAAAAAGAAGTTGGCCATTTATATAAAGGATTAGATTTAAAGGTGAATTTTTAAATGTTGACGTTATTACGAGGAATTATCCATATTAGCTGTGCGCTACCTTTAGCATGGTTGTCTTATATTTTACTGGTTGGAGATAGTGAAGCGTTAGGTGCTGATCCGAGTAAGGATTTAATTCATTTCTTAGGTTATACCGCAATTATTATTTTTTGTGTGATGTTTTTATTGGGGATAGTGCTTCAGGTACTCAATAAAAACCAATACCAAATTTTACGCCGCCCGCTTGGTTTATGGGCATTTACATGGGCATTACTCCATGTATGCAGTTACTTAGTTTTAGAACTTGGATTAGATTTTTCTCTGTTCGTAAGTGAATTATTTGTAAGACCTTATTTAGTATTAGGTGGACTTGCTTTTCTAGTGTTACTCATTATGACCATAACGTCTTTACCTTTTGTGAAACAAGCATTGGGTAAAAGATGGTTTAGCGTGCATCAATTGGCTTATCCAGCAATTGTGTTCGCCGCAATACATTATTATTGGTCGGTTAAAGGCATTACGTTAGGACCGATAGTGATTGGTGTCATGGTGAGCGTGATTGTTTTATGGAAATTTTTGGGGAATAAAATTTTGCAGTTATTTTAAGCATAACAATTTCATAGTATGTATCCTTGCTAAGTTATAGCATTTTGCCGAGATCCTCTCGGCATTTTTTTATGGATAAGATTGTATTTGTAAAAAATTTTGGGATAGTGGACAAAATTGAGTCTACAAAGC
>NZ_GL831081.1:518718-523464 GCF_000188255.1 Actinobacillus ureae ATCC 25976 | reverse complement strand
CTATCCCGAATTTTGCAAATATGGCCGCTTGTATGCAAAGTAACTTATAGAATGTTACCAAATTTTTCTAACATCTCTTTCGGCCATACACTAGACTGTACTTCACCGATATGTTTTTTACGAAGCAGGAACATTGCCATACGAGATTGACCGATACCGCCACCAATTGAAAGCGGTAAACGACCCGCTAATAAGTCTTTGTGCCAATCCATTTCTAAGCGCTCTTGGTCACCGGTTAATTCAACTTGTAAACGAAGTGCTTTTTCATCAACACGGATACCCATTGAGGAAAGTTCAAACGCTGAACCGAGTTGTTCATTCCATACTAAAATATCACCATTTAAGCCCTTATAGCCGTTTTCAGATTCAGTGGTCCAGTCATCGTAGTCTGGTGCACGACCATCGTGCGCTTTACCGTCTGATAATTTACCGCCGATACCGATTAAGAATACCGCACCGTGTTCTTTACAAATTGCGTTTTCACGTTCTTTACTGGTCATGTTTGGGTAGCGTTGTACTAATTCTTCGCTGTGTACGAACGTAATTTGTTTCGGTAGGATTGACGGAATATCAAAACGTGCTTCTACTGCTAATTCGGTTAAACGAATTGCTTTATAGATTTCGTTTACGGTTTCTTTCAAGAAATCAAAGTTACGGCGACCTTCAGGGATAACTTTTTCCCAGTCCCATTGGTCTACATAAACAGAGTGTGTCGGATCAAGAGAGTCTTCATCCGGACGTAATGCTTTCATATGTACGAATAAGCCTTCACCTTCTTTGAAACCGAAACGCGCTAAAGTGTGACGTTTCCATTTTGCTAATGAATGAACCACTTCAAATTTTGCATTAGGAATACATTTTACGTTTACTTGTACCGCTTTTTCGATACCGGAAAGGTTATCTTGCATACCGTTGCCCACTTCGCTCAAAATAGGACCTTGTACTTCGATGATGCCTAATTTATCAATTAAATATTGTGTGAAAGTGTTTTTCACAAAGCTAATTTCTTGCTGCTGTAAAATAAATGTCTTTTTCATTGCTTATCCTTAAATAAAATCGTTTATGCGATAAACCGTATCGGTTAACGGTATGAACACAATTTAATACAATTCATAAAAAATACAACAGTTGTCAAATAAAAAACTTAATTTATTAGATTTTATCTAATTTTTTATGGTAAATTTTAAGGGTTCTTTAATAAAAGTGAAAAATGGAGTGAATTTTGCACACGAATTATCATTCAAAACAGCAAATTGATCCGCTTGATCAGCAAATTTTACGAGCATTAGTTGCGGATGCCCGTACCCCTTATGCGGAAATGGCAAAGAATTTTGGGGTTAGCGCCGGTACTATTCATGTTCGTGTCGAGAAAATGCGACAAGCCGGTATTATTGAGGGGACGAAAATTCGAATTAATGAACGCAAACTGGGTTATGACGTTTGTTGCTTTATTGGGATTATTTTAAAATCGGCAAAAGACTATGAGACAGTAATTGCTAAGTTGAATGAATTTGAAGAGGTAGTAGAAGCCTACTATACCACAGGTAATTACTCGATTTTTATTAAAGTGATGACACATACGATCGAGGAATTACACCGAGTATTGGCGACTAAAATTCAGTTAATTGATGAAATTCAATCAACCGAAACGTTAATTTCAATGCAAAATCCGATTTTACGAGAAATTAAACCTTAATATTGGTAAATTTTTTGGCAAAATGAACCGCTTGTGTTTATTCAACGCAAACGTTTACGGGTGATCCGGTTCACAAATTTGAGAATTTTTTAGTAAAAACAATCGCTTATCTTTAGGTTTCGTGCTTGAATAAGCACAAGTTTTAAATTTCATAGAGTCCAGATAGAGGAGAGACCATATGTCTGAAGTATTCCATTTAGGTTTAACCAAAGCAATGTTAAAAGGTGCGAAAGTTGCGATTGTCCCAGGTGACCCCGCGCGTAGCGAGCGTATTGCGAAACGTATGGATAATCCGGAGTTCTTAGTTTCTACCCGTGAATTTACCTCTTGGTTAGGCTATGTTGATGGCGAGCCGGTAGTTGTATGTTCAACTGGTATCGGTGGTCCGTCTGTTTCAATTTGTGTGGAAGAGTTAGCACAACTTGGCGTTCGTACCTTCTTACGTATTGGTACAACAGGGGCAATTCAGCCACATATCAATGTTGGCGATATTCTAGTGACTACCGGTGCGGTACGCTTAGACGGTGCAAGTCGTCATTTTGCGCCGCTTGAGTATCCAGCGGTTGCAAATTTTGAATGTGCGAATGCACTATCGTAAATCGTACGCAGCAAGAAATTCCAAATGAAGAAACCATTCATGCAACGGAAGCAAAAGCGGTTTCAGTTGTCGTGGAAGCTGCTCGTCAACTTGCTAAAGGATAATATTAGCTGATTGAGGTTGATTCACAACAAGCGGTTAGATTGCTAAAATAATTTGCAATTTAACCGCTTTTTTATTTTATATGCTCACTCAATATCGCAAAATTTTGATGCAAAACCATTGGTGCGAAGAAGCTATAGGGCTAACTTCACAACAGTCTGCTTGGTTATTGCATCAAGGCTCACTGACACAAAAGTTGCTACAAGTTACTCAAGACTTTAATGTACAAATTACCGAGCAAAAGTGGCTTGCAAAAAATACGGAAAAGATGACCGCTTGTAACTTAGCCCAGAGTGATTCAGATTACTGGTATAGAGAAGTGTTGCTAAAAGAAGCGAATTGTCCATGGATTTTTGCTCAAACGCTATTACCTAAAGAAACTATAGAAAATGTTGCTCAAGAGGTGCCGTTACTCGGTGAGCAGCCGATCGGTTTATGGCTGTTTGCTCAACAGCCTAAGCGTACCCTATTGGCTTGGCAACAAGATCATGAAAGCGGAATGTATATGCGTCGAGCTTGTTACCGGCTGAATGGCTATCCGCTAGAAGTTAGAGAACTGTTTCTGCCGGCGTTTCTATTTCCTTAAGAATAATATAGAGGAGCGATAATAGGCTCCTCTTTCTTTTCTATTTACTTTCTTCAATCACGATACGCGAATTTATTGGTTGTACCGGACGGTTATTCTCTTGTCCAATAATTTTCTGCATTGCTTCAATTTGCGTTTGACTTGCATCAAGTGGCGTTTTGAATACCACCCAATTTACTCCTTCACTACACGGTGGGGTAGTTAATGAACCATTTAAACGGAAATATTCCTGATTTTGCGGTAGTAATTGTTGTGGGTTCAACATACTTTTTGTCGTTTCCCCTTTTCACCTTGTGCTGATTGGTGTACAAAATGCGCTTCAATCGGAAAATGTTTACGTCTGAAAGTATGCTCACTTGGTGTATGGAAATGGAATTGCTTAAGCACAAATTGTTTGCCGTCTAAT
Source organism: Actinobacillus ureae ATCC 25976 (assembly GCF_000188255.1). Lineage (GTDB taxonomy): Bacteria > Pseudomonadota > Gammaproteobacteria > Enterobacterales > Pasteurellaceae > Actinobacillus > Actinobacillus ureae. Next base: position 520,076 of record NZ_GL831081.1, on the reverse strand, counting down.
TGAATTGGACTGACAGCTTGGGTTGGCGTCGCTTGCAACGTATGTCCGTTATTTTCTATTTGATATTCACCAGAAAGTGAAGAGCTAAGTGTGAGATGCTGTGTGGTAGAAGCGATTGATTGAGAAAGATCGACAGGAGATTGGTTTTTACCGATTTGACATAATCTAAAGGATTCATCGATTGCCCCCCAATGAGCAGGGCTACTATTTCCTTCGTGTGACCAATGTGGGTGAGAATCAGCATAAGCGAAATTTCTGAATGCAATCAAAGCCGTACTAAAAAGTAAATGTTTTTTCATAACTTTGCTCCTTTTATTGTTTTACATATTTTAAGTTTAGCTAGTCGTTATTTTTTAATCAATCTTATTAAAGAAAATCTCAATAGTGGTTAAACTTGTCTTCAGTACCTTGAGAGACTTGAATCAATAAAAATAAGAGAGTAGCATTCCACTCAATATTTTCTTTCTTTCTATAATATGAAACCAACAATCCTTTTATATGATTCGGGAATGGGCGGGCTCACCATTTATGATGCTATTCGCCAAACTTTACCGAATGCTCATTATCTTTATTGTTTCGATAATGCTTACTTTCCTTACTCCGAACGTTCTGAAAATGTATTAATTGAACAAGCGGTTAAAATTGTGCAAAAAATTGCAGAAAAATACCCACTTGATATGGTCGTAGTTGCTTGCAATACCGCAAGCACAGTCGTATTACCCGCTTTAAGAGAAAAATTTGCATTTCCGATTGTCGGAACTGTACCGGCGATCAAACCTGCAGCAGTGGTCTCTGAGACGAAAACAATCGGATTACTGGCAACAAAAGGAACGGTAGAACGACCGTATGTGGCAGAGCTTATTGAAAAGTACGCAAAAGATTGTGTGGTAGAAAAGATCGGGAGTACCACATTAGTTGAGCTTGTAGAAGAAAAGATCCGAACAGGGCAAGTCGATCAAGAACAATTAGGTGAAGTGATCACTGAATGGCAAACGCATCCAACACTTGATACAGTGATTTTAGGTTGCACTCACTTTCCGCTCGTAAAACAAGAATTACAGCAATTGCTGCCGAATGTGAAGTACTTCATTGATCCGGGTAATGGCATTGCCAATAGGGTAAGTGATTTGCTTAGTGAGTTCTCGCAAGAGAATTCAGCACAAAACAGGGAAAATATCGCCTTTTGCACAAAAATGGATGAAGAGTTCTCTAAAAGAGAAGTAATCATGCAACAATGGGGCTTCAAGCGGTTAGAATTACTAAATTTTTTTTAAAAATAAATTGCTTATAAATCAATGTGTTATTGTTTTTTATTGCATAAAAGTGGTGAAAAACGCAACATTCGATAAAAAAATATG
>NZ_GL831081.1:506585-516350 GCF_000188255.1 Actinobacillus ureae ATCC 25976 | reverse complement strand
CTAGTAATAAGATAATCAAAGCTATCAAAAATCAAGTCAAGCCAGAACGGGTAAAATGAAAGTGAATTGTTTGTCTTCTTTTAATGCGAAGGAAGGTATTTTCTGGTTTGACTACTTCTAAAAATCACTCTTTTCCGTTATTCTTCTACTATTGATTATATCTATAGGATTTAAACATCTCTTTGCAATTACCATTACCTATTCATCAAGTAGATGATGAGACTTTCGATAATTTTTACGCAGAAAACAGCCTTGTGCTGTTGGATTCTTTGCGCCAAAATTTTGTCGATGTGCAGCAGCCGTTCTTTTATATTTGGGGCGGGAAAAGTAGTGGTAAGAGTCATCTCCTAAAAGCGGTAAGTAATCATTATTTACTGAATCAGCAAACGTCTAGCTATATTCCTTTAGAAAAATCACAATACTTTTCTCCAATGGTTTTGGATAATGCCGAACAATTAGATGTTATCTGTTTGGATGATCTTCAAGTAGTTGCCGGTGATGAAGCTTGGGAACTCGCTATTTTTAATCTCTTTAATCAGATTCGGGAGCAACAAGGTTTGTTCGGCAGTGGTCATAAGACTTTGCTGCTGATAAGTGCTGATTGTCCTCCGCATCAATTAAAGATTAATTTACCGGATCTCCGTTCCCGTCTTACGTGGGGAGAAGTGTATCAGTTAAATGATTTAAGTGATGAGCAAAAGCGAATTATTTTGCAACGCAATGCATATCAAAAAGGAATGGAGCTTTCCGATGAGGTTGCAAATTTCTTACTAAAACGTTTGGATAGAGATTTACAAACGCTTTCTACCGAATTAGATCGCCTTGATAGGGCCTCTTTACAGGCACAGCGGAAATTAACAGTGCCTTTTGTGAAAGAAATTTTAGGGCTTTGATGCGATTTGATTCCTATCAATATTTGCAAGAAAATCGCCAAATTTGACCGCTTGTTACCTCTAAAGAGGTAGTGGTTTTGCTACGCTAAAATGTAGGCTTATGTTAAACTTTGTTAAGTTTACCACCAATAAATAATTATGTCTTATATGGATCAACTTTCAGTGATTAATTTAGCTTGTGAACGGGGAGAGAAGCGTCTTTTTGAAGGGTGTCAGTTCTCTGTGAAGAGCGGGGATTGGCTACAAATTGAAGGACATAACGGTATTGGTAAAACAAGCTTATTGCGAATTCTTGCCGGACTATCGACACCTGCTGAAGGTAACGTTCTTTGGAATCATGAGCCTATCCAGAAATGCCGTGAAGAATATTACACAGAATTATTTTATTTGGGGCATCATGCCGGAGTGAAACCGGAGCTTAGCCCGTGGGAAAATCTAAGATTCTTCCAAAAAATGCAAAAGTTGCCGTTAAGTGATGATGCGCTTTGGAATGCCTTGGATAAAGTGGGATTAGTAGGGCGAGAAGATTTACCTTGTTCACACCTCTCGGCAGGTCAGCAACGCCGTGTTGCTTTAGCCAAATTGTGGCTGACTAAGCAGAAACTTTGGATCTTAGATGAGCCTTTTACCGCAATTGATAAAAAAGGTGTGGTCGATCTAATCTCTCATATTGAACGCCATTGTGAGGACGGTGGAATAGTGATATTTACTAGCCACCAGACTGCAGAGAGTAGTAAGGTCAGAATTCTTTCATTAGATAAATTTAAAATATAAAGAATTAATATGATTTTATTTAATATTATTCAGCGAGAACTGACTATTGCTTTTCGTAAGCCGGCGGAGATTTTAAATCCCTTATGGTTCTTTCTGATTGTGATTACCCTTTTCCCATTATTAATGGGGCCGAATCCTGAATTATTAGGCAAAATTGCGCCGGGAGTGGCGTGGGTTGCCGCATTATTGTCGGCGTTATTGTCGTTTGAGCGGTTATTTCGGGATGACTATTTAGACGGCTCTTTGGAGCAGCTTATGCTTTTGCCGGTTGGTTTGCCACAAGTTGCGTTAGCAAAAGTGATTGCACACTGGTTATTAACCGGATTGCCCCTGATTTTATTGTCACCGGTTGCAGCGATTCTGCTATCGTTAGAAACACAGGTTTGGTGGGCGCTTGTTCTTACTTTATTACTGGGAACGCCGATTCTTAGCTGTTTAGGGGCAATAGGTGTCGCGCTTACGGTCGGTCTACGCAAAGGCGGAACATTACTCAGTTTACTTATTTTGCCGCTGTTTTTACCGGTCTTGATTTTTGCCGCCGCAGTATTAGAAGCTGCAACTTTGAATATGGGATATAGCGGTCAGCTTGCGATAATAGGTGCGATTCTTGCGTTAACGCTAACTTTCTCGCCTTTTGCGATTGCCGGAGCGTTGAGAATTAGTGTTCAATAGAGCACATTTTTGAAGATTATACAGGCAAGTAAGCGGTTAAATTTTTATTATTTTTTGCAATTTGGAGATGTTATGTGGAAATGGCTTCACCCCTATGCTAAATCGGAAACGCAATATCGATTGCTCGGGAAAGTTCAACCAGTATTGGGTTGGTTAAGTTTTATGATGTTGGTGGCTGCGTTTGTATGGGGGCTTGGCTTCGCACCTAAGGATTATCAGCAAGGTGATAGTTATCGTATTATCTTTATCCATGTGCCGGCGGCAATTTGGTCGATGGGAGTATATGGTTCAATGGCGGTTGCCGCATTGGTGGCATTAGTGTGGCAGATTCGTCAAGCAAGCCTTGCGATGATTTTTATGGCGCCAATCGGATTAGTGTTTGCCTTTATTTCGCTTGCAACCGGTGCCATTTGGGGTAAGCCAATGTGGGGAACTTGGTGGGTTTGGGATGCTCGTTTGACTTCTGCGTTGGTTTTATTTTTCTTATATATTGGAGTAATGGCGCTTTATTCCGCTTTCCAAGACAAGCAAACCGGTGCGAAAGCGGCTGGAGTGTTAGCTGTGGTTGGTGTGATCAATCTTCCGATTATTCACTTTTCAGTGGAGTGGTGGAACACCTTACATCAAGGCGCAACCATTACGAAATTAGATAAGCCGTCTATGGCTGTAGAAATGTTGATTCCGTTATTATTGGCGATTTTCGGCAGCTTAATTTTTACCGCTTGGTTTAGTATTTGGCGTTATCGTATTGCGCTCTTAAATGATGGGCGTAAGCGTCCTTGGGTAAAAGCACTTGTAACAGAATAAGCGGTTAAATTAGGAGAAAAAGATGCAATTTCAATTTGAATCATTAAGTGATTTCCTTTCAATGGGAAATTACGGTTTCTATGTTTGGCTTTCTTATGCAGTTTCGATTATTGCGATGGGAGGCTTAATTTGGTTCTCTCGTCGAGAAGAAAAGCAAATTATGCAACAAATCAAAAAAGAGTTAGCACGAGAAGCACAACTCAACAAGAAGTAGTTATAGCTATGGAATTAAGCGGTCATTTTTATATAACTTTTTGCAAGTTAGTTAGAAAAAATGGCCGCTTACTTATTTTGAGGTATAGAGTTTGAGAAAAAGCAAAGATTCTATCTAGAGATTAAAGTAATAGCGGAATCTTAAATGATTTTTTGCTATTCTACGCGGAGTTTTTTATTTAAATTTTTTGTGCAATCAGCACATTTTGAAAGGTGATTACTATGAATCCAAGACGTAAATCGCGATTGAAAGTGGTGGTTTCAATCTTATTCGGTGTGGCGGTTGCCGCCGGTCTGACGCTTTATGCGCTAAGCCAGAATATCGATTTATTTTATACGCCATCGGAAATCGTAAATGGTAAGAATGATGATCCGAACCAAAAACCGGAAGTGGGGCAACGTATTCGTGTTGGCGGAATGGTTGTGGAAGACACGGTAAAACGTGATGAGAAAACCTTAAAAGTTGAATTTGATGTGAATGATGTTGGACCTTCGATTACGATTGAATACGAAGGTATTTTGCCGGATTTATTCCGTGAAGGGCAAGGCATTGTGGCGCAAGGCGTATTAATTGAGCCGACTCGTTTAAGAGCAACGGAAGTATTGGCGAAGCATGATGAGAATTATATGCCGCCGGAGTTAGGTGACAAATTAAAACAAAAACACAATAAGATGGGTGTTTCAGAATCTGATTTAAAAGGTGAATCAGAGCGTGATAGAGCGGAAATAGAAGAGACCCTGAAGACTTTGCAAGGGGTGTCTAAATAATGATTGCGGAATTAGGCAATTATGGCTTAGCACTTGCGCTAGGATTGTCAATTTTCTTGGCAATCTTACCGCTTATCGGTGCACAGAAAGGTAATATCACCTTAATGTCGTTAGCTCGCCCGATGATATGGGGAATGTTTCTTGCGTTGACGATTTCATTCGGTTCACTTTTCTATTTATTTGCCGTAAATGATTTTAGTGTGCAGTATGTGGTGAATAACTCGAATTCAACCTTACCGCTACAATACCGTTTATCGGCGGTATGGGGCTCTCATGAGGGCTCTCTATTGCTTTGGATTTGGCTATTATCACTTTGGGCGGTTGCTGTAGCAGCCTTTAGTCGTCAGATGCCGGAAGAAGCGGTGGCACGTGTATTGAGTATCATGGGCTTGATTAGTATCGGCTTCTTATTATTTATTATTTTTAGTTCGAATCCGTTTGAGCGTACCTTCCCTAATTTCCCTGCTGATGGTAGAGAGTTAAATCCGATGCTGCAAGATGTCGGCTTAATTTTCCATCCGCCGTTATTGTATATGGGATATGTCGGATTCTCGGTGGCATTTGCCTTTGCAATTGCTTCTCTAATGACCGGCAGATTGGATACCGCTTGGGCACGTTGGTCTCGTCCTTGGACTATGGCGGCATGGGTATTTTTGACACTAGGTATCGTGTTAGGCTCTTGGTGGGCTTATTATGAATTGGGTTGGGGCGGCTGGTGGTTCTGGGATCCGGTCGAGAATGCCTCTTTAATGCCTTGGATTGCCGGCACAGCGCTGATTCATTCACTAGCGGTAACGGAAAAGCGTAGTACATTTAAAGCTTGGACAGTGTTACTTGCGATATTAGCATTTTCACTTTGCTTGCTAGGTACGTTCTTGGTGCGTTCAGGCATATTAGTTTCGGTGCATGCGTTTGCCTCGGATCCAACGCGTGGTTTATATATCTTGGCTTATTTAGTGCTAGTTATTGGTGGCTCATTATTACTTTATGCCTTCCAAGGTTCGAAAATTAAAAGTTTAGATAATTATGAACGTTATTCACGTGAATCAATGTTATTAATTAATAATATTCTATTAATGGCATTTTTATCCGTGATATTTTTAGGTACGATTTTACCGCTTATTCATAAACAGATCGGTTTAGGTTCAATCTCAATTGGTGCGCCGTTCTTCGATCAAATGTTCGTTATATTAATGGTACCGTTTGCTTTTATTCTTGGTATCGGCCCGTTAGTGAAATGGCGTAGAGATCAAATTTCAGCGATTCGTACGCCGGTACTTATCTCATTAGTATTAATGATAGTACTTGGCTTTGCGTTACCATATTTGTTTGCTGATCGTATTACCGCAACCTCGGTGTTAGGCGTAATGATGGCGGCAATTATCGTTATTTTGAGCTTATATGAATTACATCAACGTGCGACACATCGCCATACCTTCTTCAGCGGCATTTTCAAATTATCTCGTTCACATTGGGGAATGGTGTTAGCGCATGTTGGAGTGGCGATGACCGTATTTGGTATCGCATTTAGTCAAAATTTCAGTATTGAGAAAGATGTTCGTATGAACGTTGGCGATCAGGTACAAATTCTGGATTACAATTTTGAATTTAAAGGGATCAAAATAACTGATGGCGCAAACTATCAAGGTGGTACAGCAGAAATTGCGATCACGAGAAACGGCGAATATGAAGCAACCTTAAATGCAGAAAAGCGTTTTTATAACGTGAGTAAAATGGGGATGACCGAAGCGGCGATTGATTGGGGCTTTAGCCGAGATCTTTATGCTGCATTAGGCGAAAAGTTAGAAGATGGTTCATGGGGCGTTCGTTTATATTACAAACCGTTTATTCGTTGGATTTGGCTTGGCGGGTTATTTATGGCGTTAGGCGGTCTATTGTGTATGATGGATAAACGCTATCGTGTTCGTATTCATGCTTAAATTTTGATTAAGTGTTTCGTTACACACTTAGCTAAGCGGTCGAATTTTCGGATTTTTTTGCAAATTTTCGAAAAATTCGACCGCTTGTTTTATAACTCTATGAAAAGGTTGAGAATTATTCATAAAATTGCTGAAAATCACTCTTTTTGTTTGTAATCTAGGCAAACGTCTAATTTTTTCGAATTTTTAAGAAAAAGGGTTTGACATATTTCTAAATTCTAGTAACATGTGCGCCACAGACACAGTGAGTGGTGAGATGGCCGAGCAGGCTGAAGGCGCTCCCCTGCTAAGGGAGTATAGGGTTCAAAAGCTCTATCGAGGGTTCGAATCCCTCTCTCACCGCCATTTACTTTATCACGCACCCGTAGCTCAGCTGGATAGAGTACTCGGCTACGAACCGAGCGGTCAGAGGTTCGAATCCTCTCGGGTGCGCCATTTTAATTTTTACTCTATTCAAATTAAAATGGTCGCTGATAAAACTAAATAACTTACGATTCAAAATACAACGCACCCGTAGCTCAGCTGGATAGAGTACTCGGCTACGAACCGAGCGGTCAGAGGTTCGAATCCTCTCGGGTGCGCCATTTCAAACATTCAAATCTTTTTCGTAATTCAGCAAATTTTCCAATAATTTTAAAATTTATCCTTTACGGATTAGATGCATTTTATTGATGATTTTATGCTTAAATTTGCTTATCAAGAACATTTTAAATCTTATTATTACGATTCTCGTAACTTATCGCTTCAATTTCCTTCTATTAGTGCAAATCAAGATGCTGATGTTTGTATCATCGGTGCTGGTTTTCTTGGCTTATCCACAGCACTTGAGTTAGCAGAAAAAGGTAAAAAAGTTATTATCTTAGAAGGTTCAAGAGTTGGCTTTGGTGCGTCTGGTCGTTCCGGCGGTCAGGCGATCAATGGCTTTGAAGACGGCATTGATGAATATATTGAACAGGTCGGTTTAGAGAAAGCGCACAGATTATGGCAAATGTCATTAGAAGCGATCGATATCATTGATGAGCGTGTAAGAAAACATCATATCCAATGTGATTGGAACAAGGGATATGCGACATTGGCGCTCAATCATCGCCGCATGGATGACTTGATTGCTATGGAACAAGCAATCCGAGAGACCTTTGGCTATCAGCAAATGCAGCTTTGGGATAAAACACAACTTAAGCAATATTTAGGCAGTGATATTTATGTCGGTGCTTTATTTGATAGTAACTCAGGTCACTTACATCCGCTAAATTATTGCTTAGGTCTAGCACAAGCCTGTGTTAACGCCGGTGTGGTCATTTATGAACATTCGCCAGCGACTGAAATTCGAAGTGTGAGTGAGAGTAAAGCGGTCGTTTTTTCCGAAAAATTTACTATTTCGTGTGAGTCGGTGGTGTTAGCAACTAATGCTTATATTGATACGCTTTCTAAAAAGCTGACGTTTGGGATTGAGAAAAAAATTCTACCGGTTGAAAGCTTTATTATTGCTACGGAGCCTTTGTCTCAAGCAATGGCGGATAGCCTTATCAACAATGGAATGTCGGTTTGTGATAATAATTTATTGTTGGATTATTACCGCCTATCTGCAGATAACCGCTTATTGTTTGGATCGGATTCCAGCACCAATGTGGATATGATGGCAAAAATGCGTTCGGAAATGTTAGCGGTGTTTCCACAATTAGAAGATGCCAAAATTGATTATGGTTGGGGCGGGCCGATTGATATGACGCTGAACTCAACCCCTCATTTTGGGCGGATCAAACCAAATATCTATTTCGCTCAAGGTTTTTCAGGGCATGGAGTGGCCTTAACCGGATTGGCGGGACGTATTATTCAAGAGGCGATTTTAGGTAATGACGAACGATTAGCGCTTTTTGAGAGTTTAAAAGTACCTAGTCTTTATGGCGGTAAATGGGTAAAAAGAATGGCATTGAAGGTTGGTATTCCTTATTATCGCTTTTTAGATAAATATAAATAATACTAATAAAATCAATGACGTAAGTATTCGCTTACGTCTTTTTTAATTTTTACGTCGTATAAATCTAGAATTGGGTTATTTCGCAATGTACAAAATTCAGCTAGACTTGCGAACCAAAGGGAAATAATGAGGATTTCATATTGAAAGGATTACTAGCACGATTATTTGTTGGTATGGCATTGTTGGTATGGCATTGTTGTTATGGGCATGGGATATGGTTTACCCTTGGCAACAACTCATGCAAGCGGAAGAGAATCGTTATGGGCAGATTCAACAGCGACAAGTATTAAAAGTAGGAATGATCAATCATCCGCTTTCTTATTTTGTCGGAGCGGATGGTACAGCCGGCATTGAGTATGAATTAGCAAAATCATTTTCTGAATACTTAGGTGTGGGTTTAGAAGTTAAGTTATTTGAACATAGTGAGCAGCTTTTTAAGGCATTAAAAGAGAATAAAATTGATATTGCCGCTGCCGGTTTACTGTACCAGCCAGAGTTAGGCGAACAATTTCAAATTGGTGCGACCTATTATTCGGCTTCATGGCAAGTAGTATATAAAAAAGGTAAAACAAGACCGTATAAATTAGCGGATCTGCAAGATGAGTTGGTAGTGCCATCTGGTTCAGCGGTCTTACCTATTCTACAAAAGCTAAAAAAGGAACATCCTAAGCTACGTTGGCACACGACTGATCAATTCACTCAAGAAGAATTGTTATTGCAGGTGGCAGAAGGAAAAATCCCTTATACGGTTGCTGTTTCTGTCGATATTTCTGCCGCCCAACATATTAGCCCGAATATTGCAGTTGGGTTTGATTTAACCGATGAAATGCCGGTACTTTGGTATTTACCAAGCAGTTCATACAGCGAATTACAGGCGGCAGTGCTGGATTTTATGGATAATGCAAATGAAACGGGCTTGATTTCACGTATTGAGGAAAAATATTTTAATCATTTATCCCGCTTTGATTATGTTGATACGCAAAGTTATTTAAATGCAATTAAATCGGTATTACCTAAATATCAACCGTTATTCGAAAAGTATCGAGGTGATTTAGAATGGCAAATGTTAGCAGCAATTGCTTATCAAGAATCACATTGGGATCCGAATGCAACCTCACCGACCGGTGTGCGTGGCATGATGATGTTGACACGAGATACGGCTGATAGAATGAAAATTACCGATCGAACGAATGCGGAACAAAGTATTCGAGCTGGATCGGAATATTTACATCTGTTGATGGGACAAATTCCAGAAACTGTACCGAAGGAAGATCGTATTTGGTATGGATTAGCGGCTTATAATATGGGATTGGGACATTTATTAGATGTTAGGCGTTTAACTAAGCAGCTAGGCGGCGATCCGGATAATTGGTTGGATGTGAAGAAAAATTTACCGCTTTTAGCGGAAAAACGCCACTATAGTCGGTTAAAATACGGATATGCAAGGGGCTTTGAAGCTTTCCAATATGTCGACAATATTCGCCGTTATTCTAGTAGTATCATCAATCATCAACGTGTTGAAGAACAGAAAGTACAGGCGTTACAACTTTCAAAGCAGCAGGCTCAAGCGACTCAGCTTTTAGAGGTTTCGCCAATAGCACCTTTTGCGGATAAAATGCTTACTCAACCGGAGCAATCTAACGAAATCATTAAGGAATAGTTTTATGAGAAAACGTAAACTGAAAAGTAGAAAGACTTTAGCGCATAATAATAAATCGGC
>NZ_GL831081.1:491468-506535 GCF_000188255.1 Actinobacillus ureae ATCC 25976 | reverse complement strand
AATAAATCTCGCCGAATCTTACAAATTCTAAAGAGAAAACGTCGGATTGCTGCACGCCATAGTTTAGCCTTTATAATATTACAGAATGAGGTTTAATGATTTAAATCGTAAAAAAACCGTCCCATAAGGACGGTTTTTTATAGGTTATTGTGCATAGCTAATCACTTTAATAACTTTGCTGACACCACTTACTGTACGAGCCGCTTCTGCTGCTGCATCTGCTTGGGTTGGCGAAAGTTTTCCGACTAAGAACACTTCTCCATTTTCAGTAATGACTTTCACTTCCGTTGATTTTACTTCCGAATTAATCAGTAATTTTGATTTTACTGCCGTAGTAATCCAGCTATCAATAGATATTTGACCAACACCAATTTTTGAACCGGTACGGATTTCGTTATATACCTCAGTCACACCTTCTGCGCCAGCGGCAAGATTTTTAGCATTTTCAACCGCATCAAACCCCGGAGCTTGACCGATTAGCAATACTTTACCATTGTAAGCGACTACATTAATGCGAGCTTCTTGCTTCAGTTGTTCGTCTTTATTGATATTGTAAGCAACACGTTCTTCTAAGATCTCATCATCTATTTGTGTGCCGGTAGAACGAGGATCGGTTGCTACTTTAGTTGCAATAGCGGCTGAGGCCACAACAGTTGTTGCAATACAGCCCTGTAATGATAGGAGGCTTACAGCGAATAAACTCGCTAGACTGATTCGTTTGGCTAAAGTAAGCATAACAATATCCTTCTAAATGTTAAGAAAAGAGTAAGTGGTCAACTAATTCACAGAGTAAGTTTACACAGAATTGGTGGCCTTCGATAATTCGTAATTCATTACTGGAAGGCATTGAAATTTCAAGGTCGTGATCATCAAGCAAACCTTGCGTATGGTCATTACGGCTACTGGTAAATGCTAAGACTTCTAAACCTTCATTTTTTGCAGAATGTAACGCATTTAAGACCGCTTCTTCATCGCCACGAGGCGAAAAACTAATAAATAAATCTCCCTCTTTTGCAATTGCTTGTAACTGTTTGCGGTAGATTTGCGCAAGATCGTTATCTTGTGCAATCACACCAGCCAAAACTCCATCAAATTGCAATAATTGTGCAGCAAAACTTGGTCGAGCAAGATCGTATTTATGCAATAAGTGACTGACTAAAAGCTGCGCGTTTGCGTACGAACGCCCATGTCCGCATACAATGATTTTATTGCCTATTAATAAGCAGGCAACAATGCGATTAGCAGCTTCGCTAAGCGTTTTAGGCAGTAATTCTGCGGCGGCAATTTGGATCTGGATGCTTTCGGTAAAACGGTCTTGGATTTTTTCTAGCATGAAAAGAACTATCCTAAAAAATTGGGGATCCAAAGAGGCGGATCATTTCCTTCAAAGGCAACAACATCAAAGCGACAATTCGCTGTATCTAAACTCTGTTTACATTGGGTAAACAGCCACATATTTGCGGCATCCAACCATTTTTGTTGTTTTCGATAATCAATGCTTTCGACGGCGGAGCCAAAGCGCTTACTTTTGCGTTGGCGAACCTCTACAAAAATCAAAGTTTCGCCTTGTTGCATAATAAGATCCAGCTCACCGCATTTAAAAGTCTGATTCGCCGCAATGAACTTAAGCCCTTGGCCCTCTAAAAAGACGCGGGCTTTATGTTCAAAACTGGCTCCTTGAGAACGCTTAGTTAGCGCTTTGAACAGCACCATTACGATATTGCAACCAAGTCATTTCACGTTCGATATTACAGTTAGGACCAGCGGTTAAGTTTCCGGTTAAACCGGATACGCTATAACCCGGAATTTGGCGGAACTCATTGAATTTATTTGCAAGCGCCCAAGCATCAGAACCCATTGCATATAAACGTATCATTGAGAAATCGCTTGCCGCTAGGTTATCTGCTTTTTTATACTCATCCGAATCGGTGTCAGATAATAATGGAATTTCGCTGAATTTTACGCCTTCCATTGAAGTACGGAACTCAATACCGTTATTTGGTGAGTTACTACGCGAAGAGGTATAAATTGCAAGTTGTCCAGCTAGCGCTGAGTTATCAACGCCTTGTTTTAATTCGAGTAATTGTTCAGCCGTACCTAATGTGTATAATGCAGCGCCTTGAGTACTGCCTGAGTTTTGAATAGCCACAACAGAATCTTGCGGGATGTTGTAATAACGAACATCTGCATCCGTATTGGTTAATTGTCTCCAGCGTTGAGCGAATGCATCAGCAGAACGTTGTCCGAAATCATCTTGCGGTGCTGCAACAATCGCACGAGAGTAACCGTCACGATATAAACGATCTGCACCTGCTCTTGCTTCAGCTTCCGGTGATAAACCGTAGTAACATACGCCCGGAATCGCTTTAACATTTGGGGTTGAGTTTAGCGCTAACACGTTAACACCTTTAATTTCAGGGCTGATGAGCATTTCATCAACACGAGATTTAAGTAACGGCCCAATTATTGTTTGTGCGCCTTGTTGTTTTGCTTGCGCTAAAATACTTTCAACAGAACCGCTTTCAGTATCATAGGTTTGTACTGCAATTGAGTCGCTACCTTTGGCGTCATTAAAGCCTTTTTTGATGATATCGCCTAAAATTTTCGCATCACCACTTAATGGTAAAAGTAACGCAACGCCATTTAATTGAGTTTGTTGGAAGTTTGATACATTTTGTAGTTCAGCCGGCATAAAAGAAACCGCACTGTGATTAGGATACAGTTGCTTCCAGTTATTAATACCCTGTGGCATTTGTGCCGGTGTTGAAACGTTTTGGTTATATACCGCAATAAGCGCTAGCCAACCTGCAAATTCCGTTTCGCCTGGGCCTGGGCTTGCGACTGAAAGCACACCTTTATTGGCATTACGTAATAATGCCCAAATTTGGTCATTATTTTCTTGGCGTAAACGATTTTCAGAGAATTGTGCACTCATCAAAGAACGGGCACGTACCGCTTCGATAACATCTTTGTTATTTTCAGCAATACGCGCTTGAGTTTGGTGATAACGTAATAATTGTGACTTGCTTAACAATGCCATTGGCACAAGTTTAAGTTGTGCTCCTGCCTGAACGTTATTGGCTTGTAAAGCGGAAAGCTGCGCTGCAACTAAGTTATATTCGACTTTTTGAATTTCATTTTTTTGAATTTCAGCAAGCGAAGCATTTAATTCATCAAACATATTCTGTGCTTCGAACGCTTTATTTTCATCAATCAATTTACGAATTGCGAGTAAGCGATAGGTGATTTTATCTTCTTTATCCGTCGCTTGCTCCGCTTTATTGATATAAAACTCAGAAGTTGCGTACGCTTCATTTTTTACCGTTTTTGTTAACGGGTTTTCAAAAAAACTTGTACCGGTACAAGCAGAAAGAAAAAGTGCCATTGCCGTTGGGACAAAGACAGTTTTTAGTTTCTGTTTTAAAATAGTCGCCATTGTATTGCTCCTAATAGACTATAATAGGCAGAATAATGTTGAAATCTTACTTACCAAACGAGTGAAAAGCAAATGAAAAACGAACAAAACGGCACTTTGTATATTGTCGCAACGCCAATCGGTAACCTTGGAGATATTACTCAACGTGCATTAGACACCTTTGCCAAAGTTGATTTAATTGCCGCAGAAGATACACGCCATAGCGGTTTACTACTCAGTCATTACGGTATCAAAAAAACGTTTTTTGCTTTACATGATCATAACGAACAAAAAAAGGCTACTGTATTAGTCGAAAAATTACAACAAGGGCTGAGTATCGCCCTAATTTCCGATGCCGGCACGCCGTTAATTAGTGATCCGGGATTTCACTTGGTGCGCCATTGCCGCCAAGCCGGAGTCAAAGTCGTGCCGTTACCCGGTGCTTGCGCGGCGATTACTGCACTTTG
Organism: Actinobacillus ureae ATCC 25976; assembly: GCF_000188255.1. GTDB lineage: Bacteria > Pseudomonadota > Gammaproteobacteria > Enterobacterales > Pasteurellaceae > Actinobacillus > Actinobacillus ureae. The sequence goes on along the minus strand of NZ_GL831081.1, from coordinate 502,653 downwards.
TGCATCCGGTATTGCCTCTGACCGCTTTTGTTTTGAAGGGTTCTTACCGGCTAAAACAAAATCACGTTGTGATAAATTAGCTGAGGTCGCCGATGAGCCTCGTACGCTGATTTTTTACGAATCTACCCACCGTATTTTAGATACGCTTGAAGATATGCAGAAAATGTTGGGCGCTGATCGTTATGTGGTGATGGCTCGTGAAATTACCAAAACGTGGGAAACCATTCACGGCGATACGTTAACCAATTTAATTGCGTGGTTAAATGAAGACAGCAAGCGCACTAAAGGCGAGATTGTATTAGTGGTCGAAGGGAAACCAGTACAAGCCGATGAAGAATTTTCCGTTCAAGCGGTGAAATTACTCGGTTTACTTTGCCAAGAATTACCGCTGAAAAAAGCAGCGGCAATTGTGGCGGAGACTTTCGGCTATAAAAAGAATGCACTTTACCAATACGGATTAGAACATCTTTCCGATAACTAAAATACAAGCGGTTAAATTTCCTAAAAATTTAACCGCTTGTTTGTTAGATTCTCGCCAAATCAAAATTCGCTAAATCAATTTTATCCGGTGTGCCATAGAATTTGGCTAACGCTTTGCGTAGCGTTTCGGCACGTTTCGGTAGATAACCTCGCTCGGCATAAATTTTTACTTGATCAAAAACCGCTTGTTTAAATGCGGAATTATCGCCCGGATTGCCGGAAAGATTATCTGCACTGGCAAAATAGCGGAAGCCGGCGGCGGTTGCTAGCACCCATTCAATCGCTTGCGGTTTAACTTCCACCGATTCAAATTCACGTTGGCGTTCCGCTGAGCGCCCATCCGGCTCGTACCAATAACCGAAATCTTCTAATTTACGGCGTTCGGTTCCTGCCACCAGCCAATGGGCAATCTCATGTAATGCACTGCTGTAATAACCGTGGGCAAATAAAATTACGTTGTAAGGGCGCTCTGATTTCACGCCGTCTTCATCTAAAAATGCAGGTAAGTAAATCGGGTAGTCTTCGCCCTTTTCTAAACGGGTATTGTATTCTTCGGCGAAACATTCATCGAAAATACGAATAATGTCTTCAATTTTATTACCTGTAGCAAGTACGATTTTTTGTTTCATAATCAATCCTTTTATTGATGATAAGCCGCCATTAAATCAGCCCAGTTTTGCTCGGTAAATTGAATATTCATTCGTCCAACTTCTTTTTCGAAGGAACGTTTTAAACGGTTCAGATTTTGCACTTTCCAAAAATCTCCAGATTTTTCGCCGCACTTATCAAAATCCAGTAACCAACATTTTTGCCCTTGTTCAGCTTGTTGAAGCAAAATATTGTGTGCATTCAAGTCTGTATGGCAAATCTGTAAATCATGTAGTTTTCGAATCAAACGACCAATTTGCCTCCAAGTTTCTTTTGGCAATGTTTGTGTTTGTAAAAGTGCGGTTAAATCCTGCGCGTTTTCGATTTTTTCCGTCAAAATATCCGCTTGATAGCAAATACCTAACTTGCCTTTTTGAATACGTGCAGCAATGGGTTTAGGCACAGGTAACCCCGCTTCATACAAACGTTGCAACAAATGAAACTCAGCAAAACTACGGGTAGTTTCAAGAGCAGAAAAACGATAACGATCTTTGTTCAGTTTACCCCAAAGTCCACCGCGATAATAATGACGCAACGCACAATTTACACCAAACCAATCTTCGGTTTGCAAGAAATAAGTGGTGCCTCGACCTTTTGCACTCCCTATCACTCGTTCTTGTTTTTGCCAAAATTCTGCTTGGAAAAACTCGGTTGCTTGGTCAAAAGTGCGGTCAAAATTAAAGATAAAATATTGGTTATCTTGTTGGAATTGGTGCATTAGAACGTTGTTATGAATAGAAAATGGGGTCATTCTACTTTAAAATAGGCACAAATTAAATGATAAAGGAACGTCAATGCCACTTTTTACCGAAGCTCCAAAATCCCTTTGTATTCTCCGATTATCAGCGGTAGGCGATGTCTGCCATGCCTTAGCGGTGGTTCAGCACATTCAAGAATATTATCCCCAAACAGAAATGACTTGGATTGTAGGAAAAACCGAAATGGGTTTGCTTTCAAGTATTCCTAATATCACGCTTATTCCTTACGATAAAAAAGCGGGATGGAAAGGCGTTTTATCACTCTGGAAACAACTAAAAAATAAACAATTTGATGCACTATTAAATATGCAAACAGCATTTCGTGCATCAATCCTTTCTTTAGGAATTAAAGCAAAATTCAAAATCGGATTTGGAGAAAAACGTTCTCGAGAAGGGCAATGGCTATTTGTAAATCGTCGCATCAGAGATCCTTTTTCCCCTCACGTATTAGATGGATTTATGGCTTTCGCTGAATATATTGGCGTACCAAAATCAGAACCAAAATGGGAATTAGCTATTTCAGAAGATGATTATAAATTTGCCGATCAATTTATTGATTTTTCTCGTAAAAATTTATTGATTTCCCCTTGTTCTAGCAAAGCAGAAAAAGATTGGCTAATTGAACGTTATGCAGAAATTGCCAATATTGCCCATCAGCATAATATCAATGTGATTTTCTGCAGCTCGCCAGCGAAACGTGAATTAGAAATAGTCGAAAAAATTACCGCACTTTGCCATTTCACGCCAACCAATATTGCAGGAAAAACAAACCTAAAACAGCTTACCGCTTTAATTTCTAAGGTTGATTTGGTGCTTTCGCCAGATTCTGGCCCTGCCCATATTGCGACAACACAAGGTACACCCGTTATTGGCTTATATGCCTATCACAATCCTTTGCGTACTGCACCTTATAATAATTTAGATAACGTGGTATCAGTATATGAAGAAAATGCCCAAAAAGAATTTGGCAAACCGTCATCTGAACTACCTTGGGCAACCAAACTAAAAGGGAAAAATTTGATGGCAGAGATTCAAGTCGAACCCGTTATTGAACAAATGAAAAAATTAGGATTATTTTGAAAAAATGATCTGCATCTCAAAAGTTAGATGATTAAGTTAAACGTTTTAATATAGCCAACTTGAAAGTTGTTTTTGGAAAGTAAGATCTTTAGTTTTTTAAGTTAAAAATCAATAGCTTGTTGTTAAAATAGTTTATATTTAGTCATAAAAATCTATATCTTAATCTCTTGCTTATTTAGTCCAATTTTTGCAGGTACAGATTGAAATCCAAAATTAGTTTGAATTTTACTCCATTAAATGCAAATGATTATAAATAAACTAGTTGATTATTATTATTATTATTATTATTATTATCGCCATTCTCCTCTTTTTAATCATTACAATAAGGAAAACAGATGCGACTTTCTAAACTTTCCCTTGCGATTGCTACAACCTTAGTGACAGCAAATGCGCTAGCACAATCCATTGAATTAGACCCTATTAACGTTATTGCGACACGAGATCCAAGCAGGTTTTCTTATACGCCACAAAAACAATCTAAAGATAGTCTTCTTTCCAAACAAGCTACTAGTGTTGCAGCTGCGTTAGAAGACATTCCAAATGTTGATGTTAGAGGCGGTTCGAGAAGCATTGCTCAAAAACCTAATATCCGAGGGTTAAGTGATAATCGTGTTGTGCAAGTCATTGATGGCGTGAGACAAAATTTTGATTTAGCACATAGAGGTTCTTATTTTCTTCCAATGTCACTTATTCAAGAAATTGAAGTAATCAAAGGACCAAGTAGCTCCTTATGGGGTAGTGGTGCATTGGGTGGTGTTGTGGCAATGCGTACGCCAAATGCTTTAGACTTATTGAAAAATAATGACAAATTCGGAGTTAAAATTCGCCAAGGTTATCAAACTGCTAATAATTTATCGGAAACGGATGCTTCTGTATTTGCAGCAAATGACAAATTCGATGTTCTTATTAGTGGTTTCTATAATAATGCGGATAATTTACGTATTGGTAAAGGCAACAAGCTGAATAATACAGCCTATAAACAGTTTGGGGGCTTAGCAAAATTTGGTTGGCAAATCAATGATGCGAACCGTGTGGAATTATCCCACCGCGAAACTCGTTTTAAACAAACTGCACCAAGCAATAATGAGGTGGAAAACGAACTTACTAATGAACAACTTACAAAACAAATCGGAGAGTTCCACCAAGGATTCAACGGTTCTCCACCACCTACAGATCCAAAAGTAATATCAGAGTTTTACTCTAAAGTGAAAACACGTTTTGGTAGTGTCAGTTATTTAAGTGATCAACAAATTCCTGATCAAAGCACGGTATTTAACTATTATTTAACGCCTGATAATCCTTATCTAAATACGCATATTGCGCTATACAACAATAAGACTATTGAGAAAGAACAGCGTAAAGTCAGTGGAGTGAAAGATCAGACTAAATTGACTACCCGAGGTATAAATTTACGTAACTCTTCCGAATTATCTCACATTTCCTTTGTTTATGGGGTGGATTATATGCGAGATAAAATCAGTACTGAACGAGGCACAAACAGTAGTGATGCGCAGTTTCGAGCGGAACCCTATAATGCGAATTCAAACACTACAGGCGTTTATTTAATTGCCCATATGCCGCTATTTGGGGAGAAATTGCTACTTTCGCCAAGTGTACGTTATGACCACTACGATACCTCAAGTAAAACCGTAAAATATAAGGATAAGCATTTATCGCCTGCCACAAAATTAACTTGGAAAGTGACCAATTGGTTAGATTTTTCTGCTAAATATAATGAAGCCTTCCGAGCTCCATCTATGCAAGAACGGTTTGTGAGCGGCGCTCACTTTGGGGCAAGTATTCGAGGACGAGATAATATCAATAGATTTGTGGCAAACCCAAATTTACGCCCTGAAACAGCAAAAAATAAAGAAATTACCGCGAATCTACATTTTGATAGCCTGTTTAAACAAGGCGATAAATTCAAAATTGAAGCGACTTATTTCCGCAATGATGTGAAAGATTTAATTAACTTAAAGGTATTTAATGATCCAAATGCACCAAATGCAAAGGGAGCATTTTTTCCAACAAATTCCCAGTATCAAAACATAGCTAATGCCCGTTTAAGCGGTATTGAGTTGCAAGCTCAATACCAAACAGAACGTTTAACGCTGTTTACTAACTATGGCAGCACCAAAGGTAGAGATAAAGATAGCGGCGAAGCTTTATCAAACATTGCCGCAAGCAAAATCGGCGTAGGTGCAGATTATGCTTTAGTAAAAGACAAATTCACTGTAGGAGCGACAATAACCCATTACGCTGCCCAACATCGAGTGCCTAAAGATCACGCTGTTACCTACCCAAGTTATATACTGACCGATCTTCGTGCTACCTATGCGCCATTAAAAGGCGAATGGAAAAACCTGCGTTTAGATTTTGCGCTGGAAAACTTGTTTGATAGAAAATATCAACCAGCGTTTAGTTTAATGGAAGGCACAGGTCGCAATGCGAAAATTAGTGCAGTTTATAGCTTCTAAATTTACTTTGGGAAAACGCCCTAAAGCTGTTTTCCCTCAAATTTTGTAATTTTGTCAATTAATAATAAATAGAACATAAGGAATAAAAATGAGACCTCGTTATTCTGTTATTGCAAGTGCGGTCAGTTTAGGCTTTGTTTTGAGTAAATCAGTGATGGCATTAGTGCCAGATGCTGGATCATTGAACCGTGAACTAGAACAGCGTCAAATTCAACCAGAAGCCAAACCTAGTGGCGAATTATTTAATCAAGCAGCAAAATCGCCTTATACCGCACAGTATAAACAAGAGCTAAAATTTCCACTTATGCAAGTACAGATTTTAGATCGAAACAATCAAGAAGTCGTCACAGACGAGCTTGCACATATTTTAAAAAATTATGTAGGAAAAGAAGTATCGCTGTCAGATTTAAGTAATTTGGCAAATGAGATCAGCGAATTTTATCGCAATAATAATTATTTAGTGGCAAAAGCGATTTTACCACCGCAGGAAATTGAGCAAGGTACGGTAAAAATTCTGTTACTCAAAGGTAATGTGGGCGAAATACGCTTGCAAAATCACAGCGCATTAAGCAATAAATTTGTATCCCGTCTCTCTAATACAACAGTAAATACGTCTGAATTTATTTTGAAAGATGAGTTAGAAAAATTTGCTTTAACAATGAACGATGTTCCAGGGGTAAATACAGGTTTGCAACTTTCCGCAGGCAAAAAAGTCGGCGAAGCGAATTTACTGATTAAGATTAACGATGCAAAACGTTTTTCTAGTTATGTTTCAGTAGATAACCAAGGTAACAAGTATACGGGGCGTTACCGTTTGGCTGCTGGGACAAAGGTAAATAATTTGACTGGCTGGGGCGATGAATTGAAATTGGATTTACTGAGTTCTAATCAGGCTAATTTAAAAAATGCTCGTATAGATTATTCCTCTTTAATTGATGGTTATTCTACGCGTTTTGGTGTAACTGCTAACTATCTCCACTACAAATTAGGTGGTAATTTTAAATCATTACAATCTCAAGGGCATTCCCATAACTTAGGGGCTTATTTGTTGCACCCAACAATCCGTACACCAAATTTTCGTTTAAGTACTAAAGTGAGCTTTAATCATCAAAACCTTAGGGATGAACAACAAGCGGTTAATGTGAAACAAAAACGGAAAATAAATAGTTTAACTGTAGGGATTGACGGTTCTTGGAATCTTATTAAAGATGGGACAACTTATTTTTCATTATCTACCTTGTTCGGTAATTTAGCGAATCAAACTAATGAAAAACGACATTATACGCCAGAGGATTTTCAACCAAAATCGCATTTTACGGTATATAACTACCGCTTGTCTCACGAGCAAATTTTACCAAAATCTTTTGCTTTCAATGTTGGTATAAACGGTCAGTTTGCCGATAAAAACCTTGAAAGTTCACAGAAAATATTGCTTGGTGGTCTGTCTGGAGTACGTGGACATCAAGCTGGTGCGGCTTCTGTGGATGAAGGGCATTTGATACAAACGGAATTCAAACATTATTTACCAGTCTTTTCCCAAAGTGTGCTAGTTAGTTCATTGTTCTATGACTATGGTTTGGGAAAATATTATAAAAAAGGTCAATTTCTCGCACAAGGCGTGAAAAATAGCGTGAAATTACAAAGCGTTGGCGCAGGACTTTCTCTTTCAGATGCAAGCAGCTATGCCATCAACGTCAGTGTCGCCAAGCCGCTTGATAACAATATTGATAATGCCGATAAACACCAATTTTGGCTTTCTATGATCAAAACTTTCTAAGGATGTATGTCATGTATAAATTAAATGTAATTTCTCTTATCATTTTGACCACTTGCACTGGTGCAGCGTATGCTTCTGCACAGGATTTGCCACAACAGGATAAAGTAGTTTTCGGAAATGTGAATATTGAGAAAACTGTAGGTAAAATGACGATTAATCAAACGTCCGATAAAGCTCAAATAAACTGGCGTAGTTTTGACATCGGCAAAAATAAAGAAGTGGAATTTAAACAACTTAGCGAAAATTCTGTGGCATATAACCGTGTAACTGGCGGGAATGCTAGTCAAATTCAAGGGAAATTGACGGCAAACGGTAAGGTTTATTTAGCAAACCCTAATGGGATTACTATTACCAATGGGGCACAAATCAATGTAGCTGGTTTACTTGCAACAACTAAAGACTTAGAGAGAATCAGTGAAAATGACAATAGCAATCAATTTGCCCGTAAAGCAAAAGCTGGTCAGGTGCTAAAAGAAGGGAAAGTTCTCAATAAAGGGGAAATTACGGCGCGAGATTTCGTGGTACTTAATGGCGATCAAGTTATCAATGAAGGGAAAATTAGCTCTGACAATGGCAAAGTATATTTATCCTCAGGCGATAATTTCACATTTACCTTACCAGATAGCGGTATAAGTGTGGCATTAGAAGATAATACAGTACAGGGTATTGTTAAAAATGAAGGGATTATTAAAGCAGGAGAGATTACGCTAAGTGCGAAAGGGCGTAAACAAGCATTAGACAGCTTGGTTGTGAATAATGGTGTGTTGGAAGCAACTAAAGTTGGCAATAAAAACGGCAAGGTTGTGTTATCTGCTGACGATGTTCAGTTGAATAGTAAAAGTAATATTAAAGGGGAAGTTGAAACTTTATTTACCTCAACAAATGGAGATAAAAAACTTAAAATCACTTCTCAAAGTGGCTCAAAAGTTACCTCGCCTAAAATCGACTTTAAAGGCAAAAGCGTTAATATCAACGGTAACTTTGGACGTGAAGATAGTAATGACTACTATAGTGATGAGCATAAAACATTAAAAACAGAAGTTAATATTGACGTGCCAGACACTGAAAATATTCGTATTGCAGATGATAAAAATAATACGGGTACGGGTTCATTTATACAAACAAAGGCGTTAAGTTCATTACTGGCTAATAATGGAAAAGTGAATCTTAAAGGAAAGGACGTTAATATTTCAGGACGTATTCATATAGATTCCTTTAAAGGCACAGATTCGCTATTAAAGCTAACTAACCAAGGTCATATTAATATTAAGAATGCGGATATTCACTCAAAAGGTCGTTTATTTGTTGTAACGAGTTTGCAGAATAAGGAAGATTTTAAATCAAATATTACCATTACTGACAGCAAAATAAATCTTGGTAACGGAGCTATGGGATTGGGGCGTAGTCTCAATAGAGACGACTGCGATAGCCAAAGATGGTGTAGAACGGAAACCTCACAACGCAAGAAGTTTGATGTTGATATGCGTAATGTAGTATTTAATCAGGTTGATGATGTGGTTTTAGCAGGTGGATTTAGAAAAGTTAATTTAGATAACGTCGTTGCCACAGGACAAACGAATTTTTACATTGATGGGGGGGTATCCCGTAATAATTCAAGATATGAATACGGTGTGTTAGATTTAGACAAACGTACGCAGTTATCGGAGTTAGATCAACGCAGACGCCGTTGGAGATATTACCCTGATTTAGATTTAGATATGAACAGAGCCTATTGGTATCGTTTTGATTTTTTTGCTACCAAAAATACGGGGCGATCAACTATTAAAGACACGGAAATTAATATTTCCAACAGTAATATCAACCTAAAAAATGGATTTGTGCATTTACTGGCAGAAAAAATTAAGTTAGATAATAGCAAGATTGATATTACTTTTGATAAAGATAATTCACAAGATATTTCAACTCAAATTAACCGTTTAGGAATGAATGGTAAAGTCTCAATGATAAACTCACATATCAAAATCGTGGGCGATGAGAAAAGTGATATATCTCCAAAAGCACCTTATGCTACGATGTTTTTAATCGGGGAATTAATAGGGGAAAAAAGTTCTATTTTTGTGAAATCTCATCAGGGTTACACCTTTAGAACTGATGGCGATACAACAATTGCAGGTAAAAACAGCAAAGATGACTTGAAAATTACTGCAATTAACACAGGTGGAAGAACTGGGAAGGAAGTGATCATTAATGGTGCGCCAGGCTCAATTGATAATGATGCTAATATTGCCAATATGGCATTTACTATTGGTGATAACGCAGATACCAAAACAACCATTAAAAATGCCGAAATTACTGCCTTAGCACCTAACGGTGGAACAGCTTATTTAAGCTCCAAAGGGGTAGAAATTGATGTAAAATCAAATGCAGATTTCACATTCTTTGAACTTCCTCGTGAGAAAAACTTTAATCAGACAAAAATTCAAGGCAATTCTACCAAACTCAGTGAACGTGGTTTTGCTAGACTTTACGACAAAATTAACGGTGTGCGAGCCACCAACTTGTCTGCTGAGCAATTGAATGTTACGGACGTAAGCGAAAAAATCATTAATACAAATTTAGTGAGTAGCTTAGATGTTGAAAAACTTGTTTCTGTTGAAGTTTGTGATGAAGATAACGGTTGCGAAGAACAACAATTAGGCAATAAAGGTAATAATACTAAAGTGAGTGTTGGAAAGTTAGAAGCTGGACAATAACTATTCAGAACACAAGGTAAAAGCGTAAAGCTAATTTGACAGACACACAATTAAATTGTGTGTCTGTCAGATTTTTTAATAGCCATTGTCGCTACATTATTTTAAACAACCACGTACAATCAATACGCCAACATTTCGAGCTTGCGCAACGGCTTTTAGTTTACTCAGTTTAATTTTTAATCCTTGAAGTTGATAACGTGACTCAAGCAACTCTGCCACTTCATAAGCCACTCGCTCAATCAGCAAGAAAGGTTTGCTTTCCACATAATCAATTATCACTTGGCTCACTTCAGCGTAATTTAAACAATATTCAACATCATCCGTTTCTGCCGCTTGTTTACAATCCCAAGCCATTTCTAAATCAAACACAAGTTTTTGCTTTATTTGCTGTTCCCAATCATATACACCGATTTGTGCAAAAACAGTCAATTCTTCAATAAAAACACGATCCATAAGATTTCCTCTAAAATTATTGTAGGCGTATGCTATCAACTTTGGGTAGAATAACGAATAATTTTTCTTGCTGGAGTACAAAATGAGCCTTTTCGCCCTTTTTTATATGCTTTTTGCCTATCTTTTAGGCTCAATTTCCAGTGCGATTTTAATTTGTCGCCTTGCTGGATTACCCGATCCTCGTCAAAATGGTTCACACAATCCTGGGGCGACAAATGTGTTGCGTATTGGAAATCGTAAGTCTGCCTTGGCGGCGCTTATTTTTGATATGTTAAAAGGGATGATTCCTGTATGGGCGGGTTATTATTTAGTGTACCCAACCATCAAAACCAAGAAAATAAAAAACAAATAGGGATTTGGTTGAAATAAATGAAATTAAGTGGTCGGAATATTGAAAACAGGGGAATTGCTATGCATTGCCCCTTTTTAATTGGAAGGAAAAGTAAAACTAAGAAAAAATAATGAATTGGGTGGAAAATTGAAATTCGTCCAGAAAAACTAAGAAATTTAAACAAAACGATAACGCCCGTTTAAATGGCGTTTAAATTAGGCTGTGTCCGATATGAACCACTTGCCCGATGATTTGCAGGCTCTGTGCTTCTTGGTTGATTATCTTTATAGGCTCATACTCTTCTCTGTTGTCTGACACCAGCTCCACGCCATCCCATAACATCTTCACACGTTTAACCCATACGCTGTCGCCATTCTGCACAAGGTAGATATTATCGTTGCGTACTTCGTTTCGGGTGAAATCAACTAACAACTGGTCGCCGTTATGGATAGTGGGTAGCTAGCCTT
>NZ_GL831081.1:458829-491418 GCF_000188255.1 Actinobacillus ureae ATCC 25976 | reverse complement strand
CTCGCCATATTTATGTACTCGCCAAGAGAGTTATAAGCAGGCTCGGTATTTTGATTTGGTTGATTTTTTAAGACTTATTCACTTAACTAAGCCTCCCTACATCTTCTTTAGTTCTAATAAAAGTGAATTTATCCAGTTTATTAACGCCATGATAGAAGATAAATGGGATAATTGGCAGATGTTCGATGGCTACAAGCGTATTACATTTAACGCGACTGTAAGTTGTGATGGTAGGTACGAAGATAATTTAGTTTATAAGTTCTAGATAATTTAAAAGCCCTTTAAAGTTGGTTTAAAGGGCTTTGTTTTTGGCTAAGTTAACCACTAAAACTAAGAATTTTTGAAGGGTAGAATTTTTCGCAGTTTTAATGGCTCGCAACACCAGAGTTAATGGTGTTTTTAGTATATTAGATTTATTTTCTAATATGGTTTAATTAGGAATACATAATAAAAAGGAAGCTTTTTAAGCTTCCTTTTTTATTTATAGCGAACTTATTTCACTGTTACACGTGCAAATTTACGTTTACCAACTTGGTAAACAAAAGTACCTTGTTGTGCATTTTGACGAACGTCTTCCACTTTTTCACCATCAATTTTTACGCCGCCTTGCTGTGCTGAACGAATCGCTTCTGAAGTTGATGCGACTAAACCGGCTTCTTTTAACAAGGTAGCTAAACCAATTTCGCCCTCAAAGGTAAATTCCGGCATTTCATCTGGGATTCCCCCTTTTTGGAAACGGTTGATGAACTCTTGTTCCGCCGCATCTGCTGCTGCTTGATCGTGGAAACGAGCAATTAACTCTTTCGCTAAAAGAATCTTCACATCACGTGGGTTTTTGCCCGCTGCAACATCCGCTTTTAATTGGGCAATCTCGTCTAATGGACGGAATGAAAGTAGATTATACCAATCCCACATTAATTCGTCTGAAATCGACATCACTTTACCGAACATATCGCTTGGTACATCTGTTACACCGATATAGTTACCAAGTGATTTTGACATTTTTTTCTCACCGTCTAAGCCGACAAGTAGAGGTAATGTCATTGCTACTTGCGGTTTTTGACCCGCTGATTTTTGTAACTCACGACCAACTAATAAGTTAAAGGTTTGGTCTGTACCACCTAACTCAACATCCGCTTCTAGAGCTACAGAGTCATGGCCTTGGAGTAACGGATAAATAAATTCGTGGATTGCGATAGATTGGTTATTGGCAAAACGTTTTTTGAAATCGTCACGCTCAAGCATACGTGCAACTGTGTAATTAGATGCAAGGCGAATCATACCTTCGGTACCTAATTTACCTAACCATTCGGAGTTGAATGCCACACGAGTTTTATTTGGATCTAAGATCTTGAATAATTGTTGTTTGTAAGTTTCCGCATTACGTAATACGTCTTCGCGCGTTAACGGTGGACGAGTTGAGTTTTTACCTGAAGGGTCACCTACCATACCGGTAAAATCACCGATTAAGAAAATCACTTCATGACCAAGCTGTTGGAATTGGCGGAGTTTATTTAAAACAACGGTATGGCCTAAGTGAATATCGGGGGCTGTCGGATCTGCGCCTAATTTAACGCGTAACGGACGATTTTCTTTTAATTTTTCAATTAAATCTTCTTCAGAATAAATATTTTCAACACCGCGTTTCAGTTCGGCTAATGTTGCTTCAATAGATTGAGCCATTTGCTTGATTCCTTATATCTTGTTTTAAATATGAAAATAGAATCTATTATAACGAGATACGTTGTGATTGATAAGGCTTAATCGGCAATAGACGAAAAAAAACGCCTCATTTTGTGGGGGAATGAGGCGTAAGAGTTGGAGTGATTACCTATTATTTTTGAAGTGAGTTAATGATAATAATTCTCAAGTAATTAAGCAAGAGGCTTTACAAATGCTTACAAATGAGAATCTTTATCATTTAACTTTGGTGATAATAGAATTTTTTAAATGTTGATTCAAGCTAAAAACAAACTAACATAGATCCAAAAGTTACAAGTATTTGCATAATGAAACTTTTACTGAGGTTTAGCTTTCTCGACAATTTAGCCAAGGTACTCGAACACCATTGATATTGCGATAATAAGCAGAACTTTGCTCACGTGCAATGAAGTCAACATAGCTGCCTTGAATTGGATTGTATGAGCGATAAGTTACTTCAAAACGAGAACCTCGTGCATTGAGCGTTTTATTTTCAATATGATCAAACGGTTCAATTTTCCCGCCGTCTAATTGGAAGTAGAAGCCGAAGTTATCTTTCATACGACTTTCTCTTGAAAGCGGAAAGTAGCTGGATAAGTAAGAACTTGTACCGGTTTCAAAATTGCTACAAAGATAATGATAGCGCTTATAGTTAGCTCGGTTTGCTAATTCGGTTTGACTAATATTATCCTTTAAATAACCTGTTTTCGCTTTTTTAGTCGGCGAAGGGGAACAAGCAAATAAAGTTGTCAGTGTTGAAATTAAAAAAATAAGTTTAAGTTTATTCATATAAATAGTTCCGATAAAAATAGCCTAGTTTTGGCTAGGCTATGATAGTTCAAATTTTAGCGCTGACAAACGGTAGAATTTGTAAAAAATTTTGCAAATTTGACCGCTTATTCGCTATTTCTTACGTTTAGTTGCTGCTGGTTTCTTAGCTTTTTTTGCGGTTTTACAAGCCGCTTTTTCTTTTTTTTGGCTTCGACTTTGTTGCTTTGATGGTTTTCGGCTCTTTAAAGATTGGTTTATCGCCAACTTTTTTCGCTTTCTGCTTCGCCGTTTTGCCCACTGCAATCCCTTTGCGCAAATTACCGATTAGCGCAAAATCGATTTTCTTATCATCTAAGCTCACATTAATTACTTTCACTTTTACCGGATCACCTAAGCGGTAAATAATGCCACTACCGCCGACTAAACGTTGTCTGTCTGCATCATAATGATAGTAATCGTTATCTAATGTTGAAATATGTACTAAACCGTCAATTAGTAGCTCATTGATTTTAACGAATAAACCGAAACCGGTGACGCTTGAAATCACCCCTTCGAACGTTTCACCGAGATGATCTTGCATAAATTCACATTTCAGCCAATCTGCTACTTCACGGGTTGCTTCGTCCGCACGGCGCTCGGTTGCAGAACATTTATCACCAAATTGATCGATGTCGTCCAATTTATAGTGGTAGCCACCACCGTCCGTATAATTGTGAGTGTTACCTTTTTCTTTTTCAATCAAATACTTAATTGCACGGTGTAACAGTAAATCCGGATAACGACGAATCGGCGAAGTAAAGTGAGCATACTCGGTTAACGCTAAACCGAAATGCCCCACATTGTCTGCCGCATATACCGCCTGTTTAAGTGAGCGAAGTAACATAGTTTGAATTAACTCACGATCCGGGCGATCTGCAAGCTGTTCAATCAGCTCGGCATAGTCTTTCGGTTCAGGATCTAAACCTACATTCCATGTCAGTCCACACTCTTTGATAAAGGATTTAAAACTGGTTAGTTTTTCTTCGCTTGGTTTATCATGAATACGGAATAACGCCGGCTCATTTGCTTTTTCGACAAAACGAGCCGAAGCAATATTGGCTAAAATCATACATTCTTCGATAATTTTATGTGCATCGTTGCGAATCAGCGGTTCAATCCGTTCGATTCTGCCTTGCGGATTGAAAATAAATTGGTTTTCAACGGTTTCAAATTCGATTGCACCACGATTTTGGCGGGTTTTTACTAACACTTGGAACATTTCGTTCAAGGTTTCTAAATGAGGCACAAGTGGCGCATAACGCTCACGTAATGCTTCATCGCCTTCTAATATTTTCCAGACTTTGGTATAGGTTAAACGGGCGTGTGAGTTCATTACCGCTTCGTAAAATTTATAATCGGTCAGTTCGCCTTTTGAGGATACACTCATTTCCGCTACCAAACATAAGCGGTCAACTTGCGGATTTAATGAACATAAACCGTTTGATAAAATCTCTGGTAACATTGGAATAACTCGATTTGGGAAGTAAACCGAGTTACCACGGTTTGCCGCTTCTAAATCAAGTGCGGTTTTCGGGCGAACGTAATAGCTTACATCGGCAATCGCCACCCATAAACGCCAACCATCCGCTTCTTTTCTAGCAAAAACGGCATCGTCAAAATCTCTGGCACTCTCGCCATCAATCGTGACTAATGGTAAATCACGTAGATCCACTCGACCGAGCTTAGTTTCTTCCGGTACTTCTTCATTAAATTGGCGAATCTGTTTTTCTACACCTTCCGGCCAAACGTGCGGAATATCGTGATTACGTAATGCGATTTCGATTTCCATACCCGGTGCGAGGTTATCGCCTAAGATTTCGGTGATAAAACCGACTGGGCGGTTGAAACTCGCTTTGCGTTCTTGCAGTTCCACTACAACCACTTGCCCCATTCTTACACCCATACGCTGATCGTCAGGAATTAAAATATCTTGAGTGAGGCGACTGTCATCCGGCACAACAAAACCGATGCCACTTTCAAGGAAGAAACGGCCGACAATTTGTTTTTTGCGAGCTTCTAATACACGCACAATACGTACTTCACGACGACCTGGGCGATCGGTTCCGTTTGGCTGAGCAAGCACAAAATCACCGTGCATCACTCGTGTCATTTGGTTATTCGGAATAAACCAATCATCGCCTTTTTCTCTGCCTTCTACTTGCAAAAAGCCGTAGCCGTCACGGTGACCGACAACCGTACCTTTAATCAAATCCATTTTTTCCGGCAGGGCATAACGTTTACGTTTGGTAAAAATTAATTGCCCGTCATTTTCCATCGCACGTAAGCGGCGACGAACACCTTCGATACGTTCTTCGTCATAAATATGAAACGCTTCGAGCAATTCTTCACGACTCATCGGTGCATCAAATTCTCGAATGGTGTTTAAAATAAATTCCCGACTTGGGACGGGATTCTCGTATTTCTCGAGTTCTTGTTGGTAATTAGGATCTACTATCATAATGTTCTCTATATGCTAAAGCGGTCTGATTTGCAGAAAAATTGACAAATCAGACCGCTTGAATTTTAAGTTAGGCTACTCAGCCATAAACGGACTTTAAGTCCCCAATAGCTTGTTAGCCCTGTTGTATGCTGTACAACCTTACCGTCTTTTATGATTAATATCGTCGGTGTGGCTTGGATGTCCCAGCTTTTAGATATTTCGCCATCAGGATCATTGATGACAGGGAAGTGGTAATTTTCTTGGTTAAGGTAATCCGCCACCTGCTGCGGATCTCCGGATTTGAGCGCGACGCTTAACACTGCTACTTTGTCATCCATCAATTGCTGCACTGCTGGTGAGGTGAATTTACAATAGTTACACCAACTGCCCCAAAAGTAGAGCAACATCGGTTTTTGATGGCTTAATTGTGCAATCACTTTCGGCTGTTGCTGCAAATCGTAGAAAACCTGTTGAGCGAACGCATTTGGCTCGCTAGGTTTGCGATACCAATCAACTGCAATACTTAGCATGATAAACATTAGCCCGTAAACAAGCAAATTTTTACCGGAACGGAAAAGCATAGAGTTTTTGTTCTGCATTATTGGTGATCCTCTGTATGGCTATAAGTG
This sequence comes from Actinobacillus ureae ATCC 25976, assembly GCF_000188255.1. Taxonomy (GTDB): domain Bacteria; phylum Pseudomonadota; class Gammaproteobacteria; order Enterobacterales; family Pasteurellaceae; genus Actinobacillus; species Actinobacillus ureae. The sequence goes on along the minus strand of NZ_GL831081.1, from coordinate 485,838 downwards.
TAAGAAGCCGCACCACGAGTAAGCATTCTGAGCTGCATAATTACTCGCTTTTTCAGTTTTTCACGTTCTTGCGTGTTCATATCAAGCGCATAAGCGCCAGCAGTAAACACAATCGTCATCAGTCCTTCCGCTTGGATATGGGCGATTTCACGACTACTGCTGACATCTTTACTCATAATATAGTCGGTTAATTCCGCAATAAAATGCTGAATTTCTCGTGATGCGGCAGTACGGAAAGCCAGTGAAGTACCGGAACTTTCTCGGAGCAGTAAACGGAAAACGTTCGGTCTATCCGTAATAAATTCAAAAAAGGTTTCGGTTGAAACTGCAACCACGCTTCCGCCGTTTTCAATACGTTTACGAGCTTGGCGCATAAGCTGGCGAAGCAATAAGCCCGACTCATACACCATTGCTAAGCCTAATTCGTCCATATCTTTAAAATGACGATAGAACGAGGTTGGCGCAATGCCGGCTTCTCTTGCCACTTCTCGTAAGCTGAGGTTAGAAAAGCTTTTTTCAGCGCTTAATTGGTTAAATGCCGCATCGACTAACGCTCTGCGTGTTTTTTCTTTTTGCTGTGCACGAATACCGATATTACTCATTGATGTTCTCTTGCTTCATAATATTTGCAACTTCTTTTGCAAGGCGCTTGTAACGAAGGCGTAATGGTGAACCAGGGCGATAAATTAGTCCCACAGAACGATATGGTTTTGGATCGTTAAAGGCGAGGTATTTTAAGCCTTCACACGATTTAGCTGCTAATTCTGGAATCAGTGAAATGCCGGCATTTGCTGCTACCATATTACGTAATGTTTCTAAGTTAGTCGCTTTAAAATGCGTGCTTTCTTTGGCGCCGACAGATAAACAATAATCTAAGGTTTGGGTACGTAAACAGTGACCATCGTTTAAAAAGAGCAATTCTTTGTCTTTTAGTGCACTAATATCTAAGCCTTTTTGTGCAGCCCATTCATGTTGTTGTGATACGGCTAATAACATTTGCTCGTTGAAAATAGGTACTTCGATAAATGGTTCGCTTTCTTTTACAAACGCTAGGATACCGCAGTCTAATTGACCGGACTCAAGTTGATCTACCAATTGTGAAGTTTGTAGCTCGTAAACATAAAGTTCTAGTTCGGGAAACGCCGATTTTAACGCAGGCAATACAAGTGGTAAAAGATAGGGACCAAGTGTTGGGATGATGCCGACATGAAGTGGACCGGACATTTCTTTACCTTGGTTACTTGCCATCTCTTTTAGCACTTTTACTTCACGTAATACAGCTTTAGCTTGTTCAACCAAAGTTAAACCGGCTTGCGTAAATAATACTTTTCGGCTAGTGCGCTCAAGTAAAACCGTACCTAATTCGTCTTCTAATTTGCGAATTTGACCGCTGAGTGTCGGCTGGCTCACATTACAGGCATCAGCCGCACGGCGGAAGTGTTTATAATCTGCTAAGGCAATTAAATATTCTAAATCTCTAATATTCACAGGAACTCCCAGTTAGATCGAATAATGACTATTTTTCCTATTAATCAAATAGGCTGAATTATGGCATATTTAGGTGTAGAATGCGTGCGGTTTTTGAAAACATTATGTAAAACAGGAGAATTTTTATGTCATTTAAAGATATGACTGGGCAAAAAGTGCCTAACGTAACTTTCCCAACTCGTAAAGGTGGCGAATGGGTTAATGTAACTACTGCAGATTTATTCGATAACAAAACTGTTGTGGTTTTCTCTTTACCAGGTGCATTCACGCCAACTTGTTCATCAACTCACTTACCGCGCTACAATGAATTAGCGGGCGAGTTCAAAAAATTAGATGTAGATTCAATCATCTGTATCTCTGTAAACGATACTTTCGTAATGAACGCATGGGCGAAAGACCAAGATGCGGAAAACGTAATCTTATTAGCAGACGGTAACGGCGAATTCACTGAAGGCATGGGCCGTTTAGTTGATAAAGCGAACTTAGGCTTTGGTAAACGTTCTTGGCGTTATTCTATGCTCGTGAAAAACGGCGAAGTAGTTAAAATGTTTGATGAGCCGGAAAAAGATGGCGACCCGTTTGAAGTATCTGATGCGGAAACCATGATCAAATTCTTAAACCCTGAGTGGAAAGACCAAGATCCAATCGTGGTATTCAGCAAAACAGATTGCCCATTCTGTGCAAAAGCGAAAGCGTTATTAGCTGAAAAAGGCTTACGCTTTGAAGAAATCGTATTAGACAACGATTCACAACGCGGTAAAGTGGTACGTGCGGTTGCAGGTAGCCAAACTGTTCCACAAATCTTTATCGGCGGTAAATTAATCGGCGGCAGCGATGCTTTAGAAGCGTATTTTGCAAAATAATAGGCAAATTTAACCGCTTATAAAAAAACCGAACGTTTAAAAGTGTTCGGTTTTTTGTTTTTATTAGGACTATTCTGCAAATTCTTGCATAAATTTGACCGCTTGTTGCACCATTGAGGTTGAGCCGACAAAGAACGGTACACGTTGATGTAGTTCAGTCGGTTTAATATCTAAAATCGGATTAAAACCGTCTGTTGCCATACCGCCGGCTTGCTCGGCCAAGAACGCCATAGGATTGCCTTCATATAATAAACGCAGTTTACCTTTCGGATAGACGGTTGAGGTTGGGTAGATATAGATCCCACCTTTTAACAGATTGCGGTGGAAATCCGATACTAAGGAACCGATATAACGAGATGAATATGGGCGTTTAGTTGCTTCGTCACTTTCTTGGCAATATTTGATGAATTTTTTCACGCCCATAGAGAAAGTGACATATTGTCCTTCGTTAATTGAGTAATATTTTCCTTCAAACGGCATTTTCATATCCGGATGAGACAGAATAAATAAACCGAGTGACGGGTCATAAGTAAAGCCGTTGACGCCGTTACCGGTGGTATAAACCAACATTGTAGATGAACCGTAAGTGACATAGCCCGACGCCACTTGTTTGCGCCCTTCTTGTAAGAAATCTTCAATCGTAACCGGCGTACCAATCGGTGAAACACGTTTATAAATTGAGAAAATCGTGCCGACAGAAACGTTTACATCAATATTTGAAGAACCGTCTAAAGGATCAGTCATTAAAATATATTTTGCATTTCTACCTATTTCGTTGTCAAAAGCAACGAAGTTATCGTCTTCTTCAGAGGCAAAACCTGCCACATCTTCACGTGCAATTAATGCTTTTTTCATCGTCTCATTGGCAAACACATCTAATTTCATTTGTGCTTCGCCTTGAATGTTTTCAGATCCGGCAACGCCTAAAATATCTTGGCTTAAACCGGCACGGTTAATTTCACGATGAATAATTTTAGCCGCAAGGCGAATAGACGATAAAATACCGCTTAATTCACCTTTTGCTTCTGGGTACTCTGCTTGTTTTTCAATAATAAATTCGCCGAGTGTTTTCATAATTTCTCCTTGGAGTATGCTAAAATAGCTAGCGGTATTATAGAAAGAAATTAAAGCTCCCTCTAACGGGGCATAACAAGTTTGTGACATTGATCACAAAATTTTTACATTAAAGGCTAATTTATGACGCAAAAACACATTCACATTCTTGGTATTTGTGGCACTTTTATGGGCGGTGTAGCGATGATCGCACGAGAACTGGGCTATAAAGTGACAGGTTCGGATACCAATGTTTATCCGCCGATGAGTACATTTTTAGAAAATCAAGGTATCGAAATCATTCCTAATTATGATGTGGCGCAGCTTCAGCCGGCGCCGGATTTAGTGGTTATCGGTAACGCAATGAGCCGTGGCAATCCTTGCGTAGAATATGTATTGGATAATCAGCTAAATTACACTTCAGGCCCACAATGGTTACATGATCATCTGTTAAAAGATCGCTGGGTTCTAGCGGTGTCTGGTACGCACGGTAAAACCACTACCACTGGCATGTTAGCGTGGATTTTAGATCAAAATCAGATTGATACCGGCTTTTTAATCGGTGGCGTTGCCGGTAATTTCGGTATTTCGGCACGTGCCGGTTCAAGCAAATTCTTTGTGATTGAAGCGGATGAGTATGATTCGGCGTTCTTTGACAAGCGGTCTAAATTTGTGCATTACACACCGAAAACGTTAATTATCAACAATATTGAATTTGACCATGCAGATATTTTTGACGATTTAAAAGCGATTCAACGTCAGTTCCATCATTTAATCCGTACCATGCCGAGTAGCGGTTGTATTCTTTCGGCAGCAGCGGATGAGAATGTACAGAATACCCTAAAAATGGGCAGTTACAGCGAGCTGCAATTTATTGGCGAAGATAAACAGTGGTTTGCAAAACCGATTTCAGCAGATTGTTCGCATTTCGAAGTATTCCACAAAGGTGAAAAAGCCGGTGAAGTAAAATGGAATATTATCGGTGAGCATAATATGCATAATGCATTAATGACGATTGCGGCGGCACATCACGCTGGTGTATCGGTAGCAGGCGCTTGCGAAGCACTTGGTTCATTCATTAATGCGAACCGCCGTTTAGAAGTGAAAGGCGAAGTGAATGGTATTACCGTTTATGATGACTTTGCCCATCACCCAACTGCAATTGCGGCAACCATTGATGCTTTACGTGGCAAAGTCGGCAAAGAACAGCGTATTTTGGCGGTACTTGAACCCCGCTCCAATACGATGAAAATGGGCGTGCATAAAGAAGAAATTGCGCTAAGTTTAGGCGATGCGAATGCGGTATTTGTTTACCAACCGGACACGATTCCTTGGTCGGTTTCGGTGATTACCGATTCACTCTCACAACCGGCGGCATGGTCGGCAAATCTTGATGAATTGGTAGCGTTAGTGATAAAAGAAGCGAAGCCGAACGATCATATTTTAGTGATGAGTAACGGCGCATTTGGCGGAATTCACAATAAACTCTTAAATGCACTAAAAAGCTAGTTTTCCCGTCTATGTAAAAATACCGCCTAGAGAGCTAGGCGGTATATTCTTTTATATATTTCTCCAATACTTCTTTAAGTTCCCTCATATTAATATATCTCGCCGAACGCCAAATTTCTTTGCCGTCCGCAAAGAAAAGTACCGCAGGTGCGGTGAGTACATGAAAACGACCGGCAATCATCGGTACTGTTACAATATTGGTTTCAATACCTGCAATTTCAGGTAATTCCGCCACGACTTCGGCAACCTGTTTTCTAAATACCGTACACACACCGCAATTTGGTGCTTGTACATAAAGTAGTGTTAAGCGATTTTCAGCAAGATACTGTTCGATAGTCGCAAGATCGTGAGCGTTATGCATATTTCCCTCCTCTTTTAAAACGACAAGCGGTCAGATTTTTGCAACATTTTACAAAATCCGACCGCTTGTGCATTGTTATTCAGCAAATAAACCGTCTATCACTTCCGCTACGGTTTTGATTTCGTGGATATTGGCAATGCCTAAGCCGACACAGCCCCAACCGTTATCGAAATCGCCTTTCATCATACCGTTACCGAAACCAGATAAGCCTGCCATTGCTTTACCGATTTCGCTGTCATCTGCACCACTTTGAGTGAGTTCGACCAATTTTTCCGTGAGTTTACTGGTGAAAGAACGGGTGAATGTTGGCGGTGCTTTAAAGAGTAATAAATCATCAGGTGTTGAGCGAACAATACTTTCTTTCACTCGTTTATGGGTTGGGTTTTCTCTGGTTGCCAATAATGCCGTTCCCACAAAAATCCCTTCCGCACCTAAAGCAAATGCGGCTTTAGTAGTGCGATGGTCGGAAATACCGCCAGCTGCCATAACGGGTACATTTTTCGCTGCATCGACAATCATCGGTACAATCGCAAAAGTACCAATCGCTTTTTCCGGCATTAAACCGCCTTCATCAAAACCGGTTGCGACAATAATATCCGCCCCTGCTTGTTCCGCTTGTTGCGTATTAGCAATCGTAGGGGTGATTGCTCGGAAAATAATTTTCACACCTGCTTGTTTTAATTCGGCAAAAATTTCCGGTAACACTGTGCCATCGCCTACGCCCATCCATACTACACCGTGCACACCTTCTTCTTTGATGGCATCAATAATCGGACGAGTCCAAGGATCTTTTGATTGATCAGGATTTGGGGCAAGGTTCACGCCAAACGGCTTATCCGTTAGGGCTTTAGTTTTGCGAATTTCTGCTCGCATACGCTCAGCCGTTTCAATCGGAGAACTGGTCATCTCTGTTTGCCCTGCATTCGGCCCAAGCACACCATAGCCACCTGTATTACTTACCGCCGCCACAAATTCAGCATTGGTTACCCACGACATTGGGTCTTGCACGATAGGTTTTTCAATCCCTAAAATTTCCGTAATTCGATTTTTCATTTTATATCCTTTGTTTTAGCGATCATTTGCAAACTTTTGAGGGAAAATGACCGCTTGTAATGTTAATTAAAATTAGCCTTAAACAATACGATGAACCACAGGAACTGGGTTGGTAAACATATCGTATAACGGAGAGTGATTCGGAATTTCTGCAATTAAAGCCTCGACTTCGGCACGGCTAGCATTTGAGCTTTCAACGTTAATATCCACACGAATTTCGCTTGCGCCTGCGGTGCGATCAATAACCTCGCCATTGCGGAAGGTTATCAATGTTGGAATGTTGCGAACATCAAATTTCATTGAAAGCTCAGGATTTTGATCGACATTGATTTTCACGATTTTCGCTTTGCCTTGATATTCCTTTGCAAGCGCTTCTAAGCTTGGTGCAATCATTTGACATGGTGGACACCAGTCTGCATAAAAATCCACTAACACGGGTTGTTTTGCATTCAAAACATCTTGCTCAAAATCGTTATCGTTTGAATAAAAAATAGTATTGCTCATTGGGAATTCTCCATCTTGTTAAATTGTTTCAGTCTTGTGCTGATGTGAGGCATTATAGAAAGAACAAGCGGTCATTTCTTGCCGAAAACAAGCAAATTATTGCCTAATTTGATAAGGTGGGTAGAATATGTGAAAAGAGAGGAATCGGATGAAAAATTGCAACAAATTGCGGAATCGATAAAAGAATTTACCGCAGAAGAAGGGTGTTTCTACACGACTGAAATTCAAACTTTAAGCCTTTGTCGGCGTAATCACACAACCAACCCTATGCCATGCATTTATCCGTTAAGCTTATTTTTGGTGGTGCAAGGCTCGCAACATGTGAATTTTGGCGAGAGTGTAATGGAAATTCATCGGGGACAAACGGCGCTCACAACGCTGGACTTATCGGTAGTTTCCAATGTGCTCAATGCTTCTAGACATGAACCGTATTTGAGTTTGCGGATTGAGCTTGATGCGATGTTACTGCGAGAACTTGACGAACAAACGCAGTGGCAACCGACAACTTCCAGTTTATCAGATAGCTTATCGGTCTTTCCTGCAGATGAAGATTTACTAGATAGCATTTTGCGTTTGATGAAATTGCTTAAAACTCCAAAATTAAAATCATATTTGCGACCGTTAGTAGAGCGAGAAATTGCCTTGCGATTACTAGCAAGTGACCATCATGCAATGTTAAGAAGATTGTTTACGCAAGGTACGATTGAACAAAAAATTGCAAAGGTAATTGCCTATTTTAATGAACATTATGCTGAAAAGATTGAAATGGATCGCCTGGCGGAAATGGTTTTTACCAGTCCGTCTTCGCTCCGTCAGCATTTCCGTAAAATTACCGGCACAAGCCCGTTGCAATACCAAAAACAATTACGATTACAACACGCTAGACGTTTGATGTTTAAGCAAAATTTTGATGCGACCAGCGCCGCAATGGAGGTCGGCTATGAAAGCCCAAATCAATTTAATCGAGAATACGCCTGCTTTTTCGGTGAACCGCCATTACGGGATATTCATCGCTTAAAAGAAGACGAAATGCACTTCGGGCGAATTGTATAAAAAATCAAGCGGTCAAAATTTGCAAATTTTTTACAAAATTAGACCGCTTGTAAGTTGCTTTAAAGCTAGGGTAAAAGGCTTATCTTCTAAGTTCTGGGGCTTGCCACCATTGATTGTTTTGGAAATGTTCCGGTTGGTATTTTTCACCCATTTTCGGCACGTCTAATATAACGCCCTTTTCCGCAGCTGTTTTAACGCTGGTGTCAATAGATTGATACCAAGGGTTACGTCCTAGGCTAAATACACCCCAATGAATCGGTAGCATTCGTTTCGCATTAAGATCTTGGGCAGCTTGCACCGCTTGTTCCGAGAACATATGCGTTTTGGGCCAGCCGGCATTGGCAGCATCAATTTCAACGAAAGCGAGATCAAATCCACCATATTTCTGCCCGATTTCCGCTAAATGTTTGCCGTAGCTGGTGTCTCCGCTCCAAAAGATGCGTTGTCCGTTTGCTTCCAAGACAAAAGAAGCCCATAGGGTTTTATTGCGGTCGGTTGTCCAGCGAGAGGTATAATGTTGAGCGGTTTCTGCGGTCAGTTTTATCTCACCCAGCATACTGCTATCACCCCAACCTAATTCATTAATTTTTTCCACCGGCACGCCCCACGATTGTAATCTTGCCCCTACACCTAACGGTGTAATAAAGCGATCAACTTTATCCGCTAAATAGCGAATCGTATCCGCTTCTAAATGATCGTAGTGATCATGTGTCAGTAGCACTGCATCGAGCTTCGGTAAGTTTTGCAACTGAATCGGCGCTTCTTGAAAGCGAGGGGCAATCAACGGAAAATCAAGCGGATTTGCATTACCGAAAACTGGATCAATTAAGATACGTTGACCGCTCAATTCTAAAATTGCCTACGAATGACCTAACCAGTAGTAAGCGAATTGTTCCGCTTACCCAAAGCTGTTCTGATCTAACATCGTCATCGGTAAACGTGCTTTCGGTGTATAACCGTCATAATGAATAAAGCCGCCTTTGCCGGTCGCCTGTTCCGGATAGTAAGGCAATTCCGGTTCATACAGATTAGTAAACTGTCCGTTTTTATAATACGGCAGATCACGGAAATGGTTTTCATCCAGTAAACCGCCGATATTGCGATAAAGCATAATGCCGAGTACTGCGACTATCAGTAGTAGCCCACTAAACAGATAAAGTAAGCCTTTAAGCCATTTCTTCACATTATATTCCCATAGCAGCTAATGCTTTTGCATGAAATACGATATGTTTTTCGATAAAAGTCGCGATAAAGAAATAGCTGTGATCATAACCTTCGTGCAAATTAAGCGTGACATCAAAGCCTAGCTTTTGCGCTTTTTCGGCAAACATTTCCGGCTGTAATTGGGTTGGATAGAAACTATCGGCAAGCCCTTGCTCAATCAAAATAGGGCGAGCCGGTGATACGTTATCTAATAACGCAAAGCTGTCATATTCCGCCCAAGCAGTCTGATTTTCACCCAAATAAGCAGTGAAGGCTTTTTGTCCCCACGGCACTTGGCTTGGGGTAACGATCGGCGAGAAAGCCGAGATTGCACAGTAACGTTCTGGATTCTTTAAGCCGATTTGGATCGCACCGTGTCCACCCATACTGTGACCTGAAATTGAACGTTTATCGCTAACTGGGAAGTTTGCCTCAATAAGTGCCGGCAGCTCTTGCACGATGTAGTCATACATTTTGAAATGCGCAGCCCACGGTTGTTGGGTGGAATTGAGGTAGAAACCGGCACCTTGACCTAAATCATAGCCTTCATCATTTGTAACGGATTCGCCACGTGGTGAGGTATCCGGCATCACAATTGCAATACCGTGCTGGGCAGCAAATTGTTGTGCGCCGGCTTTGGTGGCAAAGTTTTCATCGGTACAAGTCAGCCCAGAAAGCCAATAAAGGACTGGCACTTTTTGCCCTTGTTCCACTTGCGGCGGAAAGTAGATGGCAAAAGTCATTTCACAGTGGGTGCTGTTCGAATAATGTGTATAACGTTCGTGATAGCCGCCAAACATTTTATAGCGGGCAATTTGAGTAAGTGCGGTCATTTTTCTCCCTTTTTTTACGATTTAATCGGACGATATTCTTTTGCTAAGGCACGAATCACAGCCGGACGGTTAGCAATCTGTTCCGCCCAACGCATCAGGTGTGGATATTTGTGTACCGCTAAAAATTCAGCAGCGTCATACACAAGATTTAACACGATTTGTCCATACCAGCCCCAAATTGCAATATCGGCAATGCTGTAATGTTCACCACAAATATAGTTTTTGTTGGCAAGCTGTTTATTTAACAAGTCTAACTGGCGTTTAGTTTCAAGAGTAAAACGGTTAATCGGATACTCTTGCTTAGTCGGTGCATATTTGTAGAAATGTCCGAAACCACCGCCCACGTAAGGCGCACTTGCCATTTGCCAAAATAACCAAGACAAACATTCGGTACGTTCGCTGAAATCACTCGGTAAGAACGCATTAAATTTTTCAGCTAAATAAAGCAAAATCGCACCGCTTTCAAATACCGGCTGCGGTTTTTCATGGCTGTAATCGAGTAATGCCGGAATTTTTGAATTTGGGTTAATCGCCACAAAATCCGAACCGAATTGCTCTCCCTGTCTAATATCGATCAGAAATAGATCATAAGCGGCTTTTTCGATGCCAAGTTCTAACAATTCCTCAAGCATAACGGTAACTTTTACGCCGTTTGGTGTACCCATCGAATAAAGCTGTAAATCGTGTTCGCCTTTCGGTAAATACTGTTCAAATAAAGCACCTGAAGTCGGGCGATTGATATTAGCAAATTGTCCACCGTTTGGCGCTTCCCATTGCCATACTTTTGGCGGTTGATATTCGGTTGTCATTGCTTTTCTCCATTGAATTTGCAAAAAATTGCGTGAATTTTACCGCTTGTTAAGTTATAAAGGCTAATCACTTTTTCTGATGTTTAATATAAAACGGATTGATGTCTGGTTATATAGAGCGAAGATAAAAATAGGCAGAGGTTCTGCCTATTTTGTGATGAGAATGTGATTACTCCTGGAACGGATTAAACACTCGCACGCCGGTTTTTGCAAAATCAGCCACATTGCGAGTGACTAAAATCAAATTGTGCTGAATTGCAGTCGCTGCAATCCACGCATCATTTTCAGGAGTATGATCGGGAATATGTAATTTGGCACAAATGCGGGCGGTTTCTTCATCAATGGTAAGGATTTTGCCTCTAAAAGTGGTTTTAATATCATTTTCGAACCAATTTCTTAGCATTGTTCCTTGTATAGGATCTTTACGTTCCATCGCTAAGATGCCTCGCTCAAGTTCCATTAAGACAACCGCATTAGTATAAATTTGAAATGCTGGAATAGTCGCAAGCCACGCAACAACACCTTGATTAGCCTTTCCTTTTTCAATCTTACGAGTTTCACTAATTAAATTTGTATCCAATAAATACATTAGTTCCTCCTAGAACTCTACTGGACGGCGTTGTCCACGACTACGAGGTTGCAATTCAAGTTCTATATCAGCCACATTTGGATCGCTTGGTGTTAAGGCTTCTAATGCACTTCTGAATACAGGAGCCGTTTGGCGTTCATATTCAGTATAGTTCATCAACACAAACGCCGGCTCGCCTCGGTTGGTGATAATTACAGGGGCGGTAAGTGCCGCCTTTTGAGCTTTGCCAAGGTTTTGATTAAATTCACGGCTGGTTATAATTTTCATATTATTTCTCCTTTTGTAGCTAAGTTGCTACAAAAAATAATAGTCTATTTTATGAACATTCGCAAGCTTGTAGCAAAAGTATAAGAAGATTTTAAGAGAAGAAATTCGATAAGAAAAACAAAAGGGGCTTACGCCCCTTATTTAATGAAATTAAAAATGAATCACCGTGCGGATTGATTTACCTTGGTGCATTAAATCGAAGGCTTTGTTGATGTCTTCCAACGGCATGGTGTGAGTAATGAAATCACGCAATTTAAATTCGCCTTTCATAAATTGGTCGATAATGCCCGGTAATTCGGTACGTCCTTTCACACCGCCGAATGCTGAACCACGCCATACACGACCTGTCACTAATTGGAACGGACGAGTACGGATTTCCGCACCTGCCGGTGCTACACCGATGATGATACTTTCACCCCAGCCTTTGTGGCAACATTCTAATGCTGAGCGCATTAAATCTGCATTGCCCACACATTCAAATGAGAAATCTACGCCGCCGTCAGTCATCTCGATAATTACATTTTGGATTGGCTTATCGTAATCTTTCGGGTTGATACAATCCGTTGCGCCAAGCTCTTTGGCTTTCTCAAATTTAGCCGGATTAATGTCGATCGCAATAATACGACCTGCACCCGCCATTCTTGCGCCTATAATTGCCGCTAAGCCGATACCACCTAAGCCGAAAATTGCAACCGTATCGCCTTGTTTCACTTTTGCCGTACGGGTTACCGCACCAATACCGGTGGTGACGCCGCAGCCAAGTAAACACACTTCATCAAGCGGTGCGTTTTCTTGAATTTTTGCTAATGAGTATTCGGAAACTACCGTATATTCGGAGAAGGTTGAAGTCCCCATATAGTGGAAAATCGGCTGACCATCTTTAAAGAAACGTACTGTACCGTCCGGCATTAAACCTTTACCTTGGGTTTCACGCACTGCCGAACAAAGGTTGGTTTTGCCTGATAAACAGAATTTACATTTACGACATTCTGCAGTGTAAAGCGGGATAACATGATCACCCACTTTAAAATCGGTTACGCCTTCACCGACTGCTTCCACAATACCAGCACCTTCGTGACCAAGTACGCACGGGAACACTCCTTCGCTATCTTGACCGGAAAGGGTATAAGCATCAGTATGACATACACCGGTTGCTACTAAACGGACTAATACTTCACCTTTTTGTGGCGGCATTAAATCCAATTCTTCAATTTTTAGCGGTTCATTCGGCGCCCAAGCCACCGCTGCACGTGTTTTGATAAATTCCATAAAAAGTCCTTTATAGGTTATAAGCTATTGTAAATTGCGGTTACAAATTTTACCGCTTGTTAAGCTATAAAAGCCAATCACTTTTTATGATATGAAATATAAACAGAATTGATTTCTCAAACTGTTTGGGCGATAACGAAAAACCTTCTTTTCGCCTGAGAAAAAATGGCATACAATCCGGACAGTTTTTACCCATTCACAGAAGGAAAACATTATGACAACAGAATTTAAACAAGTAGGTTGGATTGGCTTAGGTCAAATGGGTGTACCAATGGTAAATCGTTTATTAGCACACGATATTGAAGTTGGTGTGTTTAATCGAAATGTCGCTAAATGTGGCGAATTTGCTGAAAAAGGTGCGAAAGTGTATGGCTCTGCCGTTGAACTTGTGCGTGCTTACGAAGCGGTGATTTTAATGGTGTCTGATTTTGCTGCGGCAAAAGATATCCTCAATGCAGAAGTTTGCGCCAATTTAAACGGCAAAATTATTGTGAATATGAGTACCGTTTCACCTACTGAAAATAATCAGTTAAAAGCAATTGTTGAACAACACGGCGGACGTTTTGCCGAAGCGCCGGTTTCAGGTTCTGTTGTGCCGGCGACCAACGGTACGTTATTAATTTTATTTGGTGGTGATGAGGCGGTACTTAATCCGTTACGTAATGTTTTCAGCATCTTAGGGCAACGCACTTTCCATTTTGGTGATGTGGGTAAAGGCTCCGGTACAAAATTAGTGTTAAATTCATTGCTCGGTATTTTCGGCGAAGCCTATGCTGAAGCAATGTTAATGGGCGAACAATTCGGCATCGACTTAAATGAATTAGCGGAAGCGATTGGTGGTTCGGCAATGAATTCGCCGATGTTCCAAACCAAAAAACCATTGTTACTCGCGAAAGAATTCCCGGCAGCATTTATGCTCAAACACGCAAGTAAAGATCTCAATCTCGCTTGCGGTGAGCTGGAAAAAGCAGATCTAGATCTACCTGCAGTAAAAACCGTTGCCGAACAATACCGCAACGCCGTTGCCGCAGATCTCGGCGAGCAGGACGTTTCAGGCATTTATTTGCAGTTGGCGAAATAGCCCTCCTTATTTGAAAAGAAACGCTGTCAGATAAAGCCTGACGGCGTTTTTTATATTATGAAGAAAGCTGAAATTAGTGTAATATATACTTATCTCAATAAATACAGGAAAACAGCAATGACGGCTCGCTATAACGAAAAAACCAGAGTTCAAATTCCCACAGTAGCGCATTTAGGGCGTTTGGGATATCAATATCTTTCGCTAAAAACAGCGCAATGGGATGTTAGCAATAACATTTTTGGTGAGATTTTTAAGTCGTCGATTGCAAAAATTAACCCAAATTTGACTACTTTTGATCTCGAACGAGAGCTGAAAGATGTGGCGATGTTGCTCAAAAATGAAGATTTAGGGCAAGCGTTTTATAAGCGTTTACTGCAAGTTGGCACAGCTCGCCTGATTGATTTTGACTGTATTGAAAACAACCAATTTCACGTTGTTGCCGAACTAACTTGTGGTGACAAAGACGGTGACAATTTCCGCCCGGATATTACCCTATTGATTAACGGTTTGCCGTTAGTGTTTTTAGAAGTGAAAAAGCCGAATGCCCAAAATGGATTACAGTCGGAATTTGAGCGTATGCAATATCGCTGCAAAAAGCCGGCTTTCCGTCCTTACATCAACGCTACACAACTGATGGTTTTTTCTAATAATCAGGAATATCAAACTGCTGACCGCCATAAAACTCAGGGGGCATTTTATGCGACAACAGGTTTTCACGGTGTACAGTTCAATTATTTCCGTGATGAAGGCGAAATTGCCGAAGAACAAGCGGTCAAATTAAACGAAAATCTTGCAATTTTACCAGAGGCGGAATTAAACCGTATTTTGCTAGACTTTAATGAGCCGATGTTGAAAAACGATGCGGAATTTCGTACCAATCTTGATCCAAATTCACCGACTAATCGTCTTTGTACTGCATTATTGCATAAAGAACGTTTGTTATTTCTGTTGAAATACGGCATTGCCTATGTAGAAGAGCAAGGTAGCGTGGAAAAACACGTAATGCGTTATCCACAACTGTTTGCGACTAAGGCGATCAGCCGCCATTTAGCAGCAGGTAAAAAGAAAGGTATTATTTGGCATACTCAAGGCAGTGGTAAAACGGCGCTGGCGTATTACAACGTACGAGTACTCACTGATTTTTATCAACGCCAAAATGTGATTCCTAAATTCTATTTCATTGTGGACAGACTTGATTTACGCAATCAGGCAATATCGGAATTTAGCCATCGTGGATTACAAGTAAATAGTATTAACAGCCGTGAAGAATTTGCTCAAGAAATGCGGAAAGCTGCTGCATTGAGTAACTGTAGCGGTGATCCTGAAATTACGGTGATCAATATCCAAAAATTCCAAAATAGTAATGTAGCGGAATTTATTCCTGATTACGACATCAGTGTGCAGCGTATCTTTTTTATTGATGAAGCACACCGCAGTTTTGGTAATCAAGCACAAACCGTGAGCCAATTTTTAGCTAGCCTAATCCAAGCAGACCCAAGTGCGGTACATATTGGTTTGACAGGCACACCATTGCTCGGAGGCGGTAAAAACCGAGTTGGCTCAACGGCAATTTTTGGTGATTACATTCATAAGTATTACTACAATCAATCCATTGCGGACGGTTACACGCTCCGCCTGATTCGTGAAGAAATCGAGAGCAATTACAAAGCGGAACTTAGCCAAATTTTAGCGGACTTGCAAATTCAACAAGGCAGTATTAAAAGCCGAACCATTACCAGTCGCCGTCGTTTTGTTGAGCCAATGCTAGATTACATCGTGCAGGATTTTGAAAAATTCAGACGACAAAAAGCCGACAATTCGCTCGGGGCGATGGTGATTTGCGACAGTAGCGATCAAGCCCGAATGATGCACTTTCTATTCAACCAAAAATATGCAGAAAATCCGCAAGATTTGACCGCTTACCGTGAAAAACTGGCTGAAAATGATCCGCACTTTTTTGATGAATTACCGAAAGTTGCCGAGTCAACTGCAACCTATAACCTAGCTAAACGTACGGTAACATCTGCAAGTTTGATTTTATCGGACGAAGGCGATAAAACTTACCGTAAAGACCTTGTGGATGATTACAAAGCCGGCAAAACCGATTTGTTGTTTGTTTACAATATGTTGCTCACAGGTTTTGACGCAAAACGTCTGAAAAAGCTCTATTTAGGGCGAGTAATCAAAGAACATAACCTATTGCAAGCTCTCACAAGGGTGAACCGTACCTATAAGGACTATGAATTTGGTTATGTGGTAGATTTTGCTGATATTCAGGCGGAATTTGATAAAACCAATGCTGCCTACCAAGCGGAATTACAACTTGAATTAGGCGATGAAGCGGAACATTATTCCCAACTTTTCAAATCGCAAGCGGAAATCGATCAAGACATCGCTCAAATCAAAGAGGTACTTTTTGATTTTGAAACTGAAAATGCCGAAATTTTCCGCCAACAGCTTGATGAAATTGACGACAAACAAAAATTACTCGAATTAAAACGCACGTTGGAATTGGCAAGAAGCCTGTATAACCAGCTCAAAGTGGACGAAAAATCAGGCCTAGAACGCCTCGATTTTGAGCAATACAACGTGCTTTACCGCCAAGTGCTAGACCGTCTGTTCCAAGTAAATACTATGGAACGAGTGGATTCGGGCGATTTGCAAGGCGTGTTAAACGAGGCATTGGAAAATATCTACTTCACATTCCACAAAACAAGTGAGGCAGAATTAAAATTAGCCGACAGTTTGCAAGAACAAATGCGGAAAACTCGTGAAGCCTTCGCTCGCAACATAGACCAAAAAGATCCTGAATTTGTCCGTTTACTAGATGAATTGAAACGTCTGTTTGAAAAACGCAACGTGCAATCTGTAAGCCAAGCGGAAATGCAAACGCACATTGACGAATTTGCCAAACTAGAACGTCAAATGGGTAAATTAAACGCCGAAAACCACCGCTTGTCGCTTAAATTTGCAGGTGATGCTAAATTTGTCCGCATTTTCAAACGTGGCGTACAAGATTTTAGCTTGCAACAAAACCGTAGCCATTTTATGGAGGGCTTACAGCAGATTAAATTTAGCAACGACCAATTTGTGCTAAATCAGGGTGACTTACTCCAAAACTCTTCAAGCTATTTTGAACAAGAGAGTTTACGCACGGTGACGAAACTCAAAAGCGAGTTCCAATTGCCGCTCGATAACAAAGCCTTAATGAACTTAAATAAATTGATTGTGAGTGAGTATATAGGGGCGTAGTATAAAAACAAAATCAAATTTTGATTATGATCGGATAAAAACCACAACGAACCACAATGAACCCTTAAATCATCAGGGGGAATCGGTGGTAAGCTATTCACACAGCTTAGGCAAAGTCCAAGTGAATGACCAAGCTCCCCCCTAGTTACCCCCCTAGCTACTCCCCTAGCTAGATTAGTGCAAGTGTTGGGTAATGATGAAAAAGGCATTGTGCAATTAGCGGAAGATTTATCTATAACAGATAAAAAACATATTCGAAAAACCTATATAGCACCAGCATTGAAACAAGCGTTAATCGAAATGACGATTCCTGATAAAACAACGAGTCCTAACCAAAAATATCGCTTAACTGAAAAAGGTAAACAATTTTTAATAAAAGGCACACCAAAATGACCGAACAACTTTTTCAACAAAAAACTAAAGAATTGATCGACAGCTTAAAAGCCATTTGTGCGAACTATGGGCTGGGGAATGATGGCAATGAATTTAAAATCATCACTCAAGTGTTTTTGTATAAATTTCTCAATGATAAATTTGCTTTTGAAATCAAGCAGATTGATCCGTCATTGGCAAAAAGTGAAAGCTGGGAACAGGCGTTAAGTAAAATGCCTGCTGCTGATTTCAAGCTTTTAACCATGAGGAGGAACGGCGATACCGCCTTTTTGCAACCAAATCAATTTATCAGCCATTTATTCAACCAATCGAATATCGCCAATTTTGCTAATCTGTTCGATGAAACCCTAATGGGCATCGCCACCCACACCAAAAATGCAAATATTTTCTCGGTAAAAACCGAAGGTGGGGCGAAAATCAACTTGTTTGACGGTGTCAGCCAATATATTGCTGATCCAAGCAAGCGAGACGCATTCTGCCGAGCGGTTATCAACAAATTGGTAGAATTTAGTTTCGAGCATATTTTCAACCAAAAATTTGATTTTTACGCCACGATTTTTGAGTATCTCATCAAAGATTACAACACCAACTCGGGCGGGAAATATGCCGAATACTACACGCCACACGCGGTGGCTCGCATTATGGCAGCAATTCTCGTGCCTGAAAACGTGCGCGGACAGTTGCAAAATGTGAGCTGTTATGATCCGTCCGCAGGCTCTGGAACATTGTTGATGAACATCGCCCACGCCATCGGCGAAAAAAAATGTATCATTTACACACAGGATATTTCGCAAAAATCGTCAAACTTGTTGCGATTAAACCTGATCTTAAACAATCTTGTCGCCAGTATTCCCAATGTAGTGCAAGGCAACACGATGACACACCCTTACCACAAATCGGGCGATCAACTTCGCCAGTTTGATTACATCGTGTCTAACCCACCGTTCAAAATGGATTTTAGCGAAGTGCGAGAAGAATTAGCCATGCCCGCCCATAAGGATCGCTTTTTTGCGGGCGTACCAAACGTGCCAAAAGCCAAAAAAGAGAAAATGGCGATTTATCAACTTTTTGTTCAGCACATCATTCACTCGCTTAAAGCAGACGGCAAAGCAGCTGTGGTGTTGCCAACGGGCTTTATTACCGCTCAATCTGGCATTGATAAGAAAATCCGAGAATTTCTCGTAAACGAAAAAATGTTAGCAGGCGTGGTGTCGATGCCGTCTAACATTTTCGCCACCACAGGCACGAACGTCTCTATTCTCTTTCTCGACCGAGCCAACAAAGAGAACGTGGTGCTGATTGATGCCAGCAACTTGGGCGAAAAAATCAAAGAGGGCAAAAACCAAAAAACCGTGCTTTCCGCCGAAGAAGAGCAACGCATTATTGACGTATTCAACCAGAAAAAAGCGGAAGACGATTTCTCGGTGGTGGTCTCTTATGCCGACATCGCAGCCAAAAATCATAGCCTATCCGCAGGGCAGTACTTTGATGTGAAAATCGACCACATCGACATCACCGCTGCTGAGTTTGAGCAGAAAATGGCAGATTTTCAGCAAAATCTGACCGCACTTTTTGCCGAAAGCAAGGTGTTAGAAAGCCAAATTCAGCAACAAATGGCAACGTTAAAATTTAACGCACAAGCGGTGGAAAATTAGGGGAAGTTTGCGAGATGGAAGAATATAAATTACAAGATTTAATCAGCATTAAAAATGGCAAGAAATATGACCATTTGAATAAAGGCAATATTCCTGTTTATGGCTCAGGTGGGATAATGACTTATGTTGATGATTATCTTTATGATGGCGAAGCTGTACTTTTGCCACGTAAAGGTACGCTAAATAATATTATGTATTCCAAAGGAAAATTATGGACTGTGGATACAATGTATTATGCTTTGGTAAATGAAAAAGCAGATCCGTATTATCTTTATGCTTATTTAAGTCAACTAAATTTAAGTGCGTTAGATTCTGGTTCAACTTTACCAAGTATGACCTCAACGGCTTATTATTCCATTCCTGTTAAGTTGCCTAATAAAAAAAACCAACAAAAAATCGCCCAAGTACTTTCCTCTTTGGATCGCAAAATTGCCCTAAATCAGCAAATTAACGCCGAACTAGAAAAAATGGCGAAAACGCTCTACGACTACTGGTTTGTGCAATTCGACTTCCCCGATGAAAACGGCAACCCCTACAAATCATCAGGCGGCGAAATGGTTTACCACCCCGAACTAAAACGAGAAGTGCCAAAGGGGTGGGAGGTAAAACAAATCAAAGATATTGCAAAAACAGGTTCTGGCGGAACACCAAAATCAACTATTGCTGAATACTATGAAAATGGTGATATTCCGTGGATTAATAGCGGTGAGTTAAATAATCCATTTATTATTGCAACGGAAAATTATATTTCACAATTAGGTTTAGAAAATTCAAGTGCTAAATTATTTCCTGCTGATAGCATTTTAATGGCAATGTATGGTGCAACTGCGGGGAAAACCAGTCTTATTTCATTTGAAGCAACAACTAATCAGGCAATTTGTGCCATTATGCCAAATGATAAGCAGTTAAATTTTTACTTAAAAATTGCATTGAGTGATTTGTACCAATATCTAGTCAATTTAAGTTCTGGTTCAGCTCGTGATAATTTGTCGCAAGATAAAATTAAAGATCTGTATGTTGTTGTTCCAAGTGAAGAAATGATTGAAAAATACGCTCAATATACAACGAAATTTTATAATAAGATCAAAATAAACCTTAAAGAAACCCAAAAATTCACCCAACTCCGAGATTTTCTTTTACCAATGTTAATGAATGGGCAGGTTGAGGTAGTTTAGGGGGAAATAGGACGCACGTAGTGCGTCCCTACCATGACTACCGAATTTGGTATTAAAGGAGAAGCGAATTGTACAATACCATGCCTAAAATCTATATCGGTACCGGCGGTTATAGCGACACGGATTTGGTTGGGACGCTATATCCGCATGGTACGGCAAAAAGCGATTTTTTGACAGTTTATAGTTGTCATTACGATACGATTGAAATCAATAGCACCTTTCATGCGCCTATTGGTGAAAAGGCATTACAAGGCATGGTGGAAAAGGCTGAGAAGCGGTTAAAATTTTCAGTAAAATTGCATCAAGATTTTAGCCATAACCGCAGCGCCACCGCTGAGCAAGCTCGTTATTTTTTGGCTGCTTTACAGCCGCTTATTGAGCAAAATTGCCTCGCAAATTTGTTTGTGCAATTTCCGCATACTTTTGACCGCACTCCGGCAAACCGCCTTTATCTTGCTCAACTTGGTCACTGGTTTGCCGATTTCCCGCTAGCGGTGGAATTTCGCCACGCCAGTTGGCATATTCCACCGGTGTTTCAAACCTTTGCCAAACAGCCTAATCTGATTTGGTGTAATGTTGATTATCCGCTGAATATCGGTTTGCCGGCGTTTCATTTTCAGAGTTTTCAGCGTACGGCTTATTTACGTTTACACGGACATAATCCCAACTGGTGGGAAGCGGATTCCGCCGCAGCGCGACATGATTATCGCTATCGTGATGATGAGTTAAAACAACTGGCAAATTTACTTTTTCAACAACGCAATACATTTGATGTGCTTTATCTTTACTTCCAAAACACGACCAAAAGCTATTCTTTCTATAATATTGCAACAATTAAAGGCTATTTAGCCGAGTTAGGATTTGAGGTAAAAACCGAGGTGAACGAACGTAGTGGGGAACAAGGGAGTTTGTTTTAGCCAGTTCAGGTGAATAAGAGTGTAGTTGCTAAAAATAAGAAACTCGCACTTCAAGATAGAAACTTGAAGTGCGGGTAATATGAAAGGCTTTACATCATCGCCGCAATGTATTTTAACATTACACCGGCTGCGATGGCAGAGCCGATTACACCGGCTACGTTTGGCCCCATTGCGTGCATTAATAAGAAGTTTTGTTTGTCATATTCCAAACCGACTTTATTTGATACACGAGCTGCCATTGGTACGGCAGAGACACCGGCAGAACCGATAAGCGGGTTAATTTTGTTTTTGCTGAATTTATTCATCAATTTCGCCATTAATACACCGCTTGCTGTGCCGATACAGAACGCCACGATACCTAATAATAAAATACCGAGTGTCTGTGGTTGTAAGAATTTATCCGCCACTAATTTCGCCCCGACCGATAAGCCAAGGAAAATTGTTACGATATTGATCAGCGCATTTTGTGCTGTATCATTCAAACGTTCCACCACGCCACTGACACGCATTAAGTTACCAAAACAGAACATACCGAGTAATGGTGCCGCATCCGGCAGTAATAACGCCACAAGTAAGAGTAAGATAATCGGGAACAGAATTTTTTCTCGATTGCTTACCGTGCGTAACTGCACCATACGGATTTTACGTTCGGCATCTGTAGTTAACGCTTTCATAATCGGCGGCTGAATTAACGGCACTAACGCCATATAAGAGTAAGCCGCTACTGCAATCGCACCGAGTAATTCAGGCGCAAGTTTACTTGCCAAATAGATTGCGGTCGGGCCGTCCGCACCACCGATAATACCAATCGCTGCCGCTTGCGGTAGGGTAAAGTCAATAATACCTAACCAGTTCAAACCTAAAGCGCCGAGTACGGTTGCGAAAATACCGAATTGTGCTGCTGCACCTAATAAAAGTGTACGAGGGTTCGCGAGTAACGGGCCAAAATCCGTCATTGCCCCCACGCCCATAAAGATGATGAGTGGTGCAACACCATAACCAATCGCCACTTTATAAAATAGTGATAACACACCGGCGGTATAGCCCATATCTCCGGCAATCACTTCCAACTCGTTTTGTACCGAAGGAGCAACTAATGCAATCGCTTCTTTAATACTGTGTACATCCAAACTGGCACTATTTACTTTCGCCGCAATAATCGCTAGCTGTTCGGTTGTGCCGTGGTGCAATAGATTATCTAAAGCGGTCATTGCCAAACCGGCTTCCGGAATGTTGGATAACAAACCGCCAAAACCGATTGGCAGTAGAAGGAGCGGTTCAAAGCCACGAGCAATTGCAAGCCAGAGCAATAGCAGACTTACCGCGATCATAATCGCTTGCCCTAGCTCCATATGCATAATGCCCATGCCCTGAAACAGAGCGATAATACTTTCCATATCAACTCCTTATCGTTTAAGCAAGATTCATTAATACTTGATCAACTGCAACGACATCACCTTGTTTTGCCGCAATGCCTTGGACTTTACCGGCTTTTGGTGCGCAAATTTGAGTTTCCATTTTCATTGCTTCAAGAATTAATAACACATCACCCTCCGCAACTTGTTGACCTTCGCTAACTTCGACTTTAAGAATGTTACCTGCCATCGGTGCTTTGACCGGTTCAGCATTTGCACTGGTTGCTGCAGCCGGTGCTACAACTTGTGGTGCGGCAGCTGGCGCTGTTGGTGCAATATTGGTAATATCACCGCCTTCACTGACTTTCACCACAAAGGCTTTGCCTTCAAGTTCAACCGTATAAACGGCTGGTTCGCCTGCTTTTGCTGTGTGAGAAGCGGTCGGTTTTGCCGCTTCTTTTGCAACTTCTGCGGTCTGAGCCGGTTCGAAGGCTGCCGGATTATTACGGTTTTCTAAGAATTTCCAACCGACTTGTTGGAATAACGCCACGATTAACACGTCGTCAATCGTATTTTCGGAAAGCGTAATGCCTTTCTCTTTGGCTTGTGCGGTCACTTCCGCCACTAATTTGTCAATTTCTGGGGCAATATGGTCTGCCGGACGGTCGGTAATCGGCGCAGTACCTTCAAGTACACGTTCTTGTAACGCTTTATTAACCGGCTCAGGTGTACGACCATATTCGCCTTTTAAAATACTGGCGGTTTCTTTGGCGATAGTTTTATAACGCTCGCCCATTAATACGTTCATTACCGCTTGAGTACCGACGATTTGTGAGGTTGGTGTTACAAGTGGGATATTGCCGAGATCTTCACGCACTCGAGGGATTTCTTGCAATACAAGATCAAGTTTATCACTAGCATTTTGTTGTTTAAGTTGGCTCTCAAGATTGGTTAACATACCGCCCGGCACTTGTGCCACCAGAATACGACTGTCTACACCACGTAATTGACCTTCAAATTTTGCATATTTCTTACGTACATCACGGAAGTACGCTGAGATTTTTTCAAGTTGCGGAATGTTTAACCCAGTGTCGTAAGGCGTGCCTTGTAAAGTTGCCACGATAGATTCAGTTGCCGGATGACCATAAGTGCCAGACATTGAAGAAATAGAGGTATCTACACCGTCAACACCTGCTTCAATCGCTTTTAATAATGCCATTTCCGCCATACCGGTGGTTGAGTGACAGTGTAAGTGAAGCTCTACGTCATAACGTTTTTTAATTTCACTGACTAATTCGTATGCTGCCATTGGCGTTAAGATACCGGACATATCTTTGATAACGAGCGAGTCTACCCCGATTTCCAATAATTGTTCGGTTACGTCTAACCACGTTTGTAACGTGTGTACCGGACTGGTGGTATAACTTAACGTACCTTGAGCATGACCGCCGTGTTTTTTGACCGCTTGTAATGCCGTTTGCATATTGCGAGGGTCATTCAATGCGTCAAATACACGGAATACATCCATCCCGTTGGTAACACAACGTTCCACAAAGCGATCTACTACATCATCGGCATAATGGCGATAACCTAATAAATTTTGTCCGCGTAATAACATTTGTAATGGGGTATTCGGAATCGCTTTTTTCAATTCACGTAAACGTACCCAAGGATCTTCGCCTAAAAAACGGATACAGCTATCAAAAGTCGCACCGCCCCATGCTTCTAAAGACCAATAGCCGATTTTATCTAATTCAGCCGCAATCGGAAACATATCGTCTAAACGTAGTCGTGTCGCAAACAAAGATTGGTGTGCATCACGTAAAACAACATCAGTAATTGCAATTTTTTTGTTTTGAATAGTCATGATAAAAATCCTCTATTATTTTAATCCTTGTTGACGACGATGATGGGCAATAGCAGCCGCAATCACGGGGCGTAAATGGTCTAAATTATCTGTGGGAGCAACGCTTGGCGTTGGTTTGGCTAGCGGAGCTGGAAGTGGTTCAGGAAAGAATTTATTGATTATCTTAGAGATAAAACTAATTGCATAAATGAGTACGATCAGAAAAGTAAGCACAAAGCCCATTCCTGAAATCATTAAATTTATGCCTTCACTAAAAAGTTCTGCGTCTGTCATAAATATACCTTTGAATCTATTGTGCTGCACATAACAAGATAATCAAATCATTTTTACTCTGCAAACGGTTTCCCTAAGAAATGCCAAGTGCTTCACAATTTTTCTGATTTTGTTGCTAACAAGCGGTCAGATTTAACAAATTTTTTGCAAATTTCACATTAAATATAACCGCTTGTATGATGTTATTGGAGTGGTAAGGTATTTGGCGTTACATCCATTCTTTGGCGGAAGAAGGTGGCAAAGCGAGGTTTACCTTTTTCAGTAATGCCTCGATATTTATAAGTAATCAAACTCCCAATGGGAGGTGGATTTTCACGATCTTTATCTTTAAAACCGGATCCGATACGGAAATGTCCACGCTGGTTTTCACAAGTGATTGAGCCCAGTTTATTGCGATATTTCCCTTTGCCGTTATGGTGAGCAATGACGGTACATTCTTCATCTAATACGGGTTTTAATTTGAGAATTTGTGCAGAACGTCCTTTTATGTAAGCAGTATTCGGATTACGTACCACAATGCCTTCGCCATGTTGGGCAAGTACTTGCTGATAGAATTGCATTAAATGGGCTTTATTTTGAATCGGAATCTGTTCAATGATTTGAATATAAGGGGTAGGATGCTGTGAAAGATAATTTTTCAATTTAGTTAATCTTTCAAGCAAATTGCCATCTGCATTCGGTACATCAAAAACATAAAGTTTCAACTTATACCAACCTTTAGGCTCACTGGCTCTGGTGATACTTGAGATTTCTTCAAATTTTCCTCTTTCGCTAAAAAGTTCTCCATCAATCGCAAAAGATGGGAAATCTTTAATAAAGTAGTCCGGAGGTGCAAGTGGATTACCCTGGCGGCTGATAAGTTGCTTGCCGTTCCAATAGCCTCGCACACCGTCTAATTTCTCACTCATGACCCAGCCGTCTATATCTTGGTCGTGATATTGACCCAATAGCATTAATTCTGGGCTTTTCGCAAAAAGTGATGTACTGAAGCATAAAAGCATAAAAAGGAAAGTCTTCATATTCGTTACCTATTAAGAAAAGAGGTAAACCAATATATAGAAGATCAAACAAGCGGTCTGATTTTAAGAAAAATTCTCCGATCAGGATCGCAAAAATTTTTATCAAACTGGGCTGCTTGTATAGTGAGAAATTGATTAGCGTACGGTTTGAACTAATGCCGAGATGTCTGCAGGGAATTGTTCCGAGCTAGCCATTTCTGCAATTTGCTCGTGTGAGTATTGTGTAGCATTGTAAACCACCACGATACTTGTATCGCCAACTTGCAGGAAGTTGCTTTCACCAAATTCAGTATAGCGAGTAGCACCGATACTGATCACTGCTTTTGCTGGATAGTTTGCTTGCTTAAGTAATTCGGCAATGTGATTCATCGGCCCTTGATCCGGTTGGTTATTCATCTTATCTACAATCCAATTCAGCAGTTTTTGATGAAAGTAACTATAGCTTACCGCCGGGCTATCTTCACCATATGCATTAAGTTTACCGTCACGTTTATGGAAACAAGCAATATTGTAATTATCTAAAATACCGCCTTGTGCGAAATGATCTAACGGAATCAGTGTTTCAGAGATCCCTTTTGATGCATTGCCCCAGTTTTTCTTTTCACAAATTTTACGTGCATTCGGACGGCGAATAGAGCAGTCGTTATAAGCGGCAAAATGAATAGGTTTGAGAGCTACAACTTGGTTGTTTTGATATTCGATTGCGCAAATTAATGCAACTTCCGGTTCAATTTGCAGATTGTCAGCATCATTTGGAAAAGTAATCGTATCGTGAGACAGGGGATAAGTTGCGAGGAATTGTTCTGTTGGGTTTAAGGTTTGGCTTGGGACATAGAAAGGAAAAATCGCTTTCGGCTGAATTGCTTCTTCTGTTTTTACCTGTAAGAAATCAGCCGCTTCGCCTGCTTGTTCTAAATGACCGGCAAAATTGCCAGCTACGCCTAAACCAATAAAATGTTCTTTTTGCATGATATCTACCTCTATATAAATAAACTATACGGAATGTAGCGATTAATTTTAGAAAAAGAAAGTGAATTTTTAGGAAAAGTAAGAATGGGTTACTTACCATTTAAAGAATGGGGTTTGTTACTTTTTTAGCAGAAAAATAATAAAAAACATTCGGATTGTATTAAATTTGTTCTCTTAATCACTTTTTCAAGATTTTTTG
>NZ_GL831081.1:443446-456198 GCF_000188255.1 Actinobacillus ureae ATCC 25976 | reverse complement strand
TGATTGGGGATACGATTTTATGCTATCATATTTATTAACTTCTATTTTTGAGTGGAAATATTATGTCTTACCAGCAGATGCATATTGTATTATCAGCCGATCCTAAATATGCCGAACAAGTGATTACCTTAATCAAATCAATTTGTTTCTATGATACAAACGTTCACTTCTATTTAATCAATAAAGATTATTCTAATGAGTGGTTTAAATCTTTAAATCAATATCTTGCTTATTTCCACAGTGAAATCACTAACGTATCGGTTCAAGCGGATTTCTTCCAACAATTGAAAACGATTGCCCATGTGAGCGATATTAGCTTCTACCGCTGTTTGATTCCACAAATTATCCAAGCAGATAAGGTGCTGTATTTAGATAGTGATATTATTGTGAACGGTTCCTTAAGAGAACTGTATGATCACGATATTAGCGATTATATGCTGGGCGCTGTTGAAGATTATATTCTGAGCAGCCGTTATTTTAAGTATTCGATATTGGACTGCTATCCTTACTTTAATTCTGGCGTGTTATTACTCAATAATAAAAGATGGCGAGAAATTCCGGACTTGCAACAAAAGCTGATGGCAACTGTTGAACAATATAATCGTCAAGGTGGTGATTTAGGCGATCAAGATATTTTAAATATGCTATTTATGCATACTTGGTTACCTTTGCATCGAAAGTATAATTATCAATTTGGTGATTATTACTACTTAAAGCAGCTCAATCATTTTGAGCTGTATTCTGAAATTATGGATATCGGTGAGCATCAGCCGTTAGTGATTCACTATAATTGTGCTTATAAACCTTGGGTTGCTGGCTGTGAAAATTAATTGGATATTGAACAACGCTATTGGTTTTTCCATCGTTTAGAATGGGCTGAATTAATTCGTTATCTTACAGAATAAACGTTAAGAATAAAAACGGTTAATTTGCCCTACTTTACAGATTAACCGCAAGGTGGTGTGTATACCACTAGGTTTAGATTATAGCTGTTGGAATAATTTTCGTTGCGTCCCAGAAATCAATGTGAGCATTGACAACTGGGGCAATAATATTAGCGCGAATAACAAAATCACCGAAAGCTTCGTTGGCTTGACGCTCAGTTGCCCAACGGGCGACTAATTGGTCAATTTCATTCACGATTTCCGGTAAAGTAATATTTTCTTTATACAAGCGAGGAATACGCAAACCTGCACGATCGCCGCCGATATGTAGGTTATAACGTCCAATCGCTTTACCGACTAAGCCGATCTCCGCTAACATTGCCCGTCCGCAGCCATTTGGGCAGCCGGTGATACGGGTAATAATGCTTTCATCAGTAACATGATGTTTACTTAGCACTTTATCGAGTTCGCTAATAAAATCCGGTAATACCCGTTCTGCTTCCGCCATTGCCAATGGACAAGTCGGCAAGGATACGCAAGACATCGCATTCTCACGCAATTTTGAAATTTCTTGGATTAATCCGTATTGGCGAGCAATTGCTTCAATCTGTGCTTTATCTTGTTCCGCAACATTCGCTACGATCAGATTTTGATTGGCAGTGATACGAAAATCGCCTTTATGTGCTTTAGCGAGTTCTAGCACGCCTGTCATTAAAGGTTTTTCAGGTTTATCGGTAATACGACCACTTTCAATGAATAAGGTTAAGTGCCAGTTATTATCAATGCCTTTAACCCAGCCGATACGATCGCCTCGTTCGGTGAATTCAGACGGACGTGTCGGTTCGAATTTGATATTCATACAACGTTCCACTTCCGCTATAAAGCCGTCTAGTGTCATATTTTGTACGGTATAACGCACACGTGCATTTTTACGGTTGGAGCGGTTACCGAAGTCGCGTTGGGTTTTTACCACACCTTCGGCGGCGGCAAGCGTATGCTCTAATGGTACAAAACCGAGTGAATAAGCGACATTCGGATAAGTTTTGGTATTACCGTGTTCGAAGGATAATCCACCACCAACTAATACGTTAAAGCCGCATAGCTGCCCGTTCCCATCTTGAATCGCAATAAAGTTTAAATCGTTGGCATACACATCCACATCGTTAAGCGGTGGAATAGCAACAGCGGTTTTAAATTTACGAGGAAGATAGGTTTTACCGAGAATCGGTTCATCTTCAATTTTGAGTAAATCATCCGAGCTTTTGACTTTTTTGCCATCGACCCAAACATCTAAATAACCACGAGAACGAGGCAATAAATGTTCAGAGATTTTTTTTGCAAACTCGTAGGCTTGTTGGTGTAATTC
This sequence comes from Actinobacillus ureae ATCC 25976, assembly GCF_000188255.1. Taxonomy (GTDB): domain Bacteria; phylum Pseudomonadota; class Gammaproteobacteria; order Enterobacterales; family Pasteurellaceae; genus Actinobacillus; species Actinobacillus ureae. The sequence continues at coordinate 453,948 of NZ_GL831081.1, read as the reverse complement.
GCTTTCAATCGGGTTTGAAGTACAAAGCACATTACGGTTCATATCAGCAGCGGTCGCAATCGAATCCAAACCGATGCTATGTAGCAAACGGTGCATCGGCTGTAATTTGCCTTTTGGTACGCCGTGATATTGGAACGTTTGGCGATTGGTTAAACGAATCGATTGATAGCGGGTATGTTCACGAGCAAATTTATCAATCTCAATCCATTGATAAGGTTTGATAATACCGCCGGGCAAACGGCAGCGAAGTAACATAAATTTTAACGGCTCAAGTTTCTCTTCTAAACGCTCGGCACGAATATCTCGGTCATCTTGTTCATATATACCGTGAAAGCGAATCAGTTGGAAATTATCACCTTTGAAACCGCCGGTTAAACCGTCTTTTAAATCATCTAAAATTGTGCCACGTAAGAAATTACTGTCGGTTTTTAAGCGTTCATTGTCAGATAACGGTTTTTCTTGCCATTCTAATCCGGTTTGTTTTTTGTCTGTCATTGTTCATCACTCCCAAAATTTAATACACATCACGCTGATAACGCTTTTCTTCACGTAAATTATCTAAATATTCTTCCGCCTCGTCTGCGGTGAGATTGCCTTGTTGAGCAATGACATCCAATAAGGCTTGATTAACATCTTTTGCCATACGGCTGGCATCGCCACATACATAGAGATAAGCACCTTGTTGTAGCCATTGCCATAATGTCTCGGCTTCTTCACGGATTTTGTCTTGTACATAAATTTTTTGCTCCTGATCTCTCGACCATGCAAAACTGTATTTATGCAGGAAGCCGTCTTTAGCAAATTGTTGCCATTCGGTTTGATAGAGGAAATCGGAGGCGAAATGTTGATTACCGAAAATCAGCCAGTTTTTACCTTCCGCTTCATCGGCGGCACGTTGTTGTACAAAGGATCTGAACGGCGCGATACCGGTACCGGAACCGATCATAATGATCGGTTTTGAGGAATCTTGCGGCAATTTGAAGTTGTCATTGTGTTCAACAAAGATCCGTACTTGTCCGTCTTCTTCAACACGATCAGCTAAATAACTTGATGCACCACCGGCACGTGTTTTGCCGTTATATTCATAACGAACCACACTGACACTAAGATGTACTTCTTCACCGACCTCGGCTTGTGCGGAGGAAATCGAATATAAACGAGGGGTTAGTGGACGCAGTAAGGCAAGCAACTGATCTGCTGAGAGGACCGCCGGATAACTATTGATGACATCAACAAGCGGTGTATTTTGCACAAAATTTTGCAATTGTTCGTTATCCGCCACAATCGCATCTAATTCTGCGTGATGAGCAAATATTGCGTAGGCTTTAACAAATGCTGTTGTGTTCTGCGTAAGTTCAAATTGCGTTTGTAAAGCGGTGGTTAGCGGTAAGCTTTTATCTTGCAAAGTCACCTGTTCTTCTGCAGATAAGCCAAGAGCGGTTAGAATTTCATTAACTAATGCCGGATCGTTTTCAAAGTACACGCCCAGTACATCACCGGATTGGTAACTTAAATCGGAACCGCTTAAATCAAATTCTAAATGGCGCACGTCTTTTTCCGCATTGCTAGCCGTGATACGCTGGTTAGTAATTAAGGTCGCCGGAAAAGGATTCTCTTTGCTGTATTTTGATTGCTTAGTCGCTAATTGAGGTTGAGTATCTGCTACTGAATTAACCGCAGTGCTTTCGCTGTTTTTGGTTTTGATAATGTCGACAATATCGTTGATCCACTGATCAGCGGTGGCCTGGAAGTCTAAATCTGCATCGACACGTTCGAATAAACGTGTTGCGCCTAAATCGTGAAAACGTTGATCGAAATCTTTACCGGCTTGGCAGAAGTTCGGATAAGAGGAATCGCCTAAACCTAATACAGCAAATTGCAAGCGGTCTAATTTCGGCGCTTTTTTACCATTGAGTAGTTTTAATAACAGCACACCTTCTTCCGGTGCTTCGCCTTCGCCCTGCGTTGAGGTGACTAATAAGACGATCTGCTCATCGGCAATATTTTTTGCCTTATAGTCTTTTAATGAAGTGCGAGTCACATTTATCCCTTCAGCGGTTAAGCGTTCGGCAAGTTTATCGGCAACGGATTTAGCATTGCCGGTTTGTGAAGCGGAAAGTACCGTCACTTTAAGCGGTTCTGCTGGCACCAAAGCGGTTAAATTTGACGGATTTTTTGCAAAATTTTCGCTAATACTATTTGCGCCTTGAGCCTTCGCCCAAGCGTATCCAGATAGCCATGCCAGTTGTAAGTGATCTAAATTTGCCAAAACTTGTATGGTTTCAGCGGATAAAGGTAATTCGCCTTTATTCTCAACGCTCATATAAAATCCCCACGTTTAAAAAATACTTCAATGGCGTATTTATAGAGCGATTTTATTATTCTTAAAAATACTAGCAGGGCATAGTTTAGAGCGTAATGGAATATCAAATTTAAAATATGGGATTAGATCAAAGTTTATAAATGAATTACAGGTGACTATGGGAAAAAATTTGGTGTTTTTATACGTTTTCGAAATATGAGAAAAGATTTTGCTATGTATTAGCGTGAATAAATTGTAAGTAGAAAAACAGGACATAAGTTATGCCCTGCAATTAATTGAGCAGCTAAGCAATCGTGATAACAAACGCAAAGACGCATAACCAAAACAATTGTACTTTTGCATTTTGACGATTGATCGCTTGATTATGTAAGCGGCGTTGTTCCAATTTTTCCCGATAAACAGCTAAGTCCGCCTCTTTAAATGAAAAACCGCAATGCGGGCAAGCGATAACACTTTCCTAATTTTGTGCCGACATTCGGGGCAACGTTGTAATGCCATAACAGTTCCTTAAAACAAGCGGTCGAATTTCGCTGACTTTTTGCAAAATTTTGCCAAAATCCGACCGCTTGTAATTACCAAATACGAATACGTTCCGCCTCATTGCGATACATCTTATCGCCAGCTTTGGTTCCGAATGCACGATGGAAACCGCTGATATTCAATACCGGTGCATAAGCACGGAATTGGCCCGGTGCGTGCGGATCGCTTTTCACTTGGTGAGTAAGCGCTTGCACGGTCGCTTTATGACGCCATGAACGTGTCCAGCTCATAAAGAAGCGTTGATCACTGGTGAAGTTTTCAATCGTTGGGCTGATACCATGATCTTGCTCATACAATTTCAACGCATCGTAAGCGATACTCAAACCTCCTAAATCGGCAATATTTTCACCCAAGGTGAAACGCCCGTTGACAAATACTTTCGGCGCAACTTCAAACTGATCAAATTGTGCGACTAATTTATCTGCCAAAGCTTCGAATTTTTTGCGATCGTCTGCCGTCCACCAATCTTTTAGATTACCTTCCCCGTCAAATTTTGAACCGCTATCATCAAAGCCATGGGTGATTTCATGGCCGATAATCGCCCCGATTGCCCCGAAATTGACCGCCGGATCTGCCTGTTGGCTATAAAGTGGTGCTTGTAAAATGCCAGCTGGGAACACAATCCGGTTCATTAACGGGCTGTAGGAAGCATTGACCACTTGCGGCAGCATTCCCCATTCATTTACATCGACCGGTTTGCCGACTTTAGCTAGGTTATAGTCGTAGCCCCATTTGGCAATTTGTTGCATATTGGCGTAGAGCGTACCGCCTTGCGCCACGGTTTTAAGGGTTAAGTTGCTGTAATCTCGCCATTTGTTCGGATAACCAACTTCGACAATAAACTTATCTAATTTAGCTTTCGCTTTTTGTTTGGTTTCCGCCGACATCCAAGCTAAGTTATCAATACGATGATGATAGGCTTTAACTAAATATTTCGCCATTTCCAGTACATCATTTTTTGCCGATTGCGGGAAGAATTCCGCCACATAAAACTGTGCAAATTCTTGTCCAAGCAGGCTATTTATCGTGGCTAACGCACGTTTTTCTAACGGACGTTGTTGTTTCTGACCCACTAATTTTTTGCCGTAAAACTCAAAACGAACATCATCCATTTCTTTGTTCAAGTAAGGGGCGTTGTCCGACAAGGTGCGGAATAATAAGTAGTCTTTAATTACCGCTAAGTTTTGCGGATTGATAAGCTGATCCAATGCTTTGAAATAACGAGGCTCATATAAAATTACCTCATCGGTTTCCACACCAACCGCCTTCAAATACTGAGCTAGATCAATGTTTTTACTCAGTTTTTTCAGCTGTGCCATATTGGTTGGGTTGTAGCGTTTTTGGATGTCACGCTCTTCTTCATTGGTAAATAATGTTTTCGCAATCGCTTTTTCGTAAGCAACAATCGCTTTAGCCTTCGCCGCTGGGTTTGTTACGTTCGCATAACCTAAAACCTGTTCGATATAATCTTGATAAAGTTTTAAGGTGGCGCGGTTTTCCGGCGTATCTTTTTGGAAATAATCGTTACTTAAACCTAAATCCACATTGCTTAAGTAGACACCGTTTTGGCGGGAGTTTTTTAAGTGAGCGAATACCGACCAGCCGAATAACACTTCGTTACCGGCTTTGGTTTCTTCAATCAAATAGCGTTTTAAATCGGCAAATGTATTGAGCTGTTTGATTTTCTCAATATCTTTTGCAATTGGAGTAAGCCCCGCTTGCTCACGCGCATTTAAGTCCGTATAGGTTTCATATACCGCTTTTAAACGTTGGGCTTTCTCATCATTTGCAAATTTCGGCTCGGAAATAACCGCTTGTAAGAATTTAATCGAACGCTGTTCATTCAATTCGTTTAATTCCGCTAATGTTCCCCATGAGGTTCTGTCCGCTGGAATTTGCGCTTTTGCAAGCCATTTACCATTTACAAAGCGATAAAAATCTTGTTGCGGCGCAACGGTGTTATCGACACCTTCCGTTAGGGTAGATTGATATGTTGTACAACCGGCTAATCCAAGCGAAAGGGTTGCCAGACTTAATAAAAATTTTTTTGCCATAACCTTACTCAACTAAAATTTTGTGGTGGGATTGTCTAAATGCTTTTGGGGTATCTAAATATTCCTTTTTAAATACCGAATAGAAATAGGGTAAAGAGGGATAACCGCAAATTTCTGAAATTTCTTGGATCGAAATATTAGTAAATTGTAGCATATATTTTGCACGATTCAGTTTTTCTTCATGAATCACTTAGTGAATTGTCTTATTCAATTCGTTTTTAAAACGTTGTTCTAAATTAGAACGTGAAATTCTTAAATGGTCGAGAACTTGCTCAGTTTTAATTCCTTTGCAGGCATTATGATGAATATAGTGCATTGCTTGAATCACAAACGGATCTTGGAATGCCGTAAAACGCGAACTGATTAATACCTTTTTGTTTTAAATGCAAAAACGCCATTTCAACCAGTGCGTAATTGTCGGTTGCGACATAAGGTACTTTTGGATAAAACGTTTCATTTTTATATGAACCGCCAACCGCAGTGACTGGGATATTTAATTCGCCTAATAATGTCGCCGTTTCTAGGTCATCAAAATCAGCAATAATACCGTCAATTAATAAACCTTCAATATCTTTTTTATGATAGGTGAAATCATCTTGCATAAAGATATTCCAAGTACATTGGGAGGCTTGAATATATTGCCCGATACCTTCGATAACTCGGCGATCATAAATTTTATTTGCATTAAAGAGCAGTGCAATTTTGAAGTTTTTATCTGACATTCGTCCCTCCTTTGAAGCGTTACTATAAAATAAATCACTTTTATGCGCAAAAGGGGAATGACAAGCGGTCATATTTCAATGAAATTTTGCAAACCTCACATTGCAAGATATGTGAGGTTTGGAAGATACGCTACCAAAGTGAATGAACACTTGGACGGATTAGTCGGTTATAAATTTCAGCTACTTCTGCATTTGTGCATCAGTTAAATCAGGGAAAGAGTCTACCGCCGCATTTGCAATCAGTTGCGATACTTTGCTTGTACCGAGGATAACCGTACTCACCGCTTCGTGCATTAGTACCCAACGCAAGGCGTAAGGAATCAGATCTTCCTTGCCAAACAAGGCTTTTAATTCATCAGCGGCTTGTAAACCGAGTTGATAATCTACACCGGAGAAGGTTTCGCCCTTATCAAACGCTTCGCCATTGCGATTGAAGGTGCGATGATCGTCTTTGCCAAAGGTAGTTTTGGCATTATATCTGCCTGTTAGTAAACCACTAGCAAGTGGTACTCGAGCGATGATACCGACATCTTTGAACAGTGAGGCATCAAAACCAACACCATTGAGTTTAATCGGTGCAGACCACGGGCCTTGAATATCTTTCGCCGTCGTTAAGTAATTGGTCATGTCTTTGAAAGCACCGTCCACCACTTTCACATCGGTATAAACTAACCAAAATTGCCCATCAGCGTAGGAAAGATCAGGTGCCCAAATCCCCCCCCCCCGAAGATGGATTACCTTTCATATCTAATAAGGTTGTCGTATCCAACACATTCTTGATTAAGTTCCAGTACACAAGATCTTTAGAAGCGTGAATTCGTACACCGGGGAACCATTCAAAAGTTGAAGAGGCAATATAATAAGTATCTTCTACTCGCACAATTGACGGGTCTGGGTTAAAGCCCGGTAGAATTGGATTTTGAATTTGCATAATAGACTCCTATTATTAAATCGGATTATTTTTTAGAATAAGCGGTAATTTTTTCATTAATGTGATCAATATCAGTATCGCTGAGTGAATAACGACTCATCACTAAACTTGCCACAATCGCTAATGCAATCGGCGCCCAAATCATTGAAATATTAATACCGGATAATGCATCGCCAGTTTGTACAGCTAACGAACCGTCAAAACCATAAACTGCATTAATATAGCTAGGGATAATACCGCCTAACGCCAAGCCGATTTTGAAGAACAAGCCCATTAACGCATTGATAATCCCTGCCACACGTTTTTTCGATTTGAATTCACCGAAGGTAATTACTTCTGGCACTACCGCCCACATAAAACCGGTTGCAGAAGTTAAGCCCCATTGTTGTAAGAAACGACCGATATAACCAAGAGTCGGCGAATCTTTAAAAGCGTCAAATTGCCATACCCATAAGCAGAGTTGCCCTAATACAAAAATACCGAGGAATAAGTGGAAGAAATTCTTTTTACCGATACTACGGCGCAATTTAGGCCATAGGAACACTAGGAAAATACCCGGAATTGAACCTAATAACCCGATAGAAGCAATCCATTCGGAATGACCAATGTTATATTTTAAGTAGAACGGCCACACGGTATTCCCGAAAAACATAAAAGTAAAACCGATTAAAAAGAACAGACCAAGAATTTGTAGTGGACGGTTACGTTTTAATTCAATGATAAGGTCGGAATATTTTACTTTTTGAGTTTCTTCTTCAGTTGGAATAATGCGTTCTTTGATTCCTGCATAAGAGAACATTAATGCTGCAAAACCAACCACCATATAAACCGCATAGACTTTAAACTATGCTGGACCTGCCGCTGCCGACATATAATCGCCTAATTGCAATTCGATACCGAAAAAGCCGGTATTTTTAAGTTCCGCATGAGGAGCAAGTAATTGGACAAAAAGAGGAAATAAGGTATAAACCAATAAATTGGCAATATTTGCCATGGTCATACGGGTTGTGGTGAGTTTGGCAATTTCTTCCGTATCACGGGTTAAAGAAGCGGAAAGCGAGCCGTAAGGAATATTCACAAAAGAATAAATCATCGCAGTGGCAAAATAAGAAAGGAAAGCATAAATCACTGAACCACGGACAGATTCAAGCGGTAAGAAAAGTAAGGAGGCCAAAATAACAAGTGGGATACCGAATTTCAGTAAATAAGGACGATATTTACCTTGTTTGGTCGGTTTGCTTTTATCAATAAATGCCCCCACCCAAGGATCCCAAAACACATTACTCCATTTCACAATTAAGAAGATTGTTGCACCTGCTGCGGCAGAAATACCGTTTACCGTTGTAAGGTAAGTCAGTAAGAAACCGCCAACCGTACCAAAAACTAAATTTTGTGCTAAATCACCACTGCCATACGCAATACGCTCAAAGGTGCTGAGTTTAGCAAACTTGTTACTTTTATCAGTTGCCATGTTCATATGAACTCCTTTTGGTTAAATTGACAAGCTTATTTTCAAGTAAAAAATTTGTACTTCAATTATCATTCTTTTTTATGCATTACGTTTTTTTCGCTTTTGTGATCTCTGCCACAAAACAATAAAAAAATAAGTAAATCAATAGGATATAAAAAAAAGCATATCTCTTTAAAAAGATATGCTTTTTGAAAACTATTTATGATAAGCGGTCATATTTCTGCAAAATTTTGCAAGGATTTGACCGCTTGTTGTGTAACCAAATTAGGCTTTTTTCTTACTCATACTATCCTCCCAGACTGCAAGCAATAAGATGGCTCCTTTTACAATGTATTGCCAGAAAGTTGGAACGTCTAACATACTCATACCGTTGTCGAGTAAAGCGATAATGAAAGCACCGATCACTACACCATAGATAGAGCCGATACCACCGGCTAAACTTGCACCGCCGATGACACAAGCTGCAATTGCATCAAGTTCGGCATTTTGTCCGGCTGACGGCGCACCTGCACCTAAACGAGAACTTAAAATCAAACCGGCGATACCGACTAATAAGCCGTTGATTACAAAAATCATTAATTTCACTTTCTCAACCGCAATCCCGGATAAACGGGCAGCATCAATATTGCCGCCAATCGCATAGATATGGCGACCGAATGCGGTTTTGCGTGCGATAAATGTACTGGCAATTGTGAGTAAAGCGAGTAATAATACTGGGAATGGTACGCCACGGTAGTCGTTAAGTAGATAAATTGCGCCAAGTACTACAATTGCTACTAAGCCGTATTTCATCGTTTCTTTACCCATGGCCGGCACATTTAAATTAAGATTTTGACGTGCTTTACGTTGGTAACTGCCCCAAGCGATGAATAGGAGCATACCGATTGTGCCTAAAATCATCCCCACCGTATCAGGAAGATAACCTTGACCAATTACAGTCATATCTTGGCTGATTGGGGAAACGGTTGTACCGTTGGTTAAGCCGATAAGTACGCCACGGAAAGCAAGCATACCGGCGAGCGTGACAATGAAAGATGGTACTTTTTGGTAAGCAACCCACCAACCGTTCCAAGCACCTAATAATAAACCGAGTGCAAGGGTAACAATGATAGTGACGGAAAGCGACCAGCCCCACCAAACATTAGTAATTGCGACAAATCCGCCGAGTAAGTCCATCATCGAACCGACTGATAAATCAATTTCTGCCGAGATAATCACAAACACCATACCAATAGCGAGAATCCCCGTGGTAGAAGTTTGGCTGAGTAAGTTAGAGATATTTCTCGCACTTACATAAGCCCCGTCAGTGGCAACAGAGAAGAATGCCATAATCACGACAATGGCAATCAACATAATATAAACTTGTAAATTAATTGATTTTAACTTGTTCATAGGTTACTCCTTGAGGGCGGCTTCCATCACTTGTTCTTGGGTTAAATTATGATTGATTAAATCCGCTTTGATTTTGCCTGGTGCATGACAAGCACACGATCACTGATACCCAGCACTTCCGGTAATTCTGATGAGATAACAATCACAGTCATGCCCTGTTGGGCAAGTTGATTGATGAGTTTGTAGATTTCGTATTTTGCCCCAACGTCAATGCCTCGGGTCGGTTCATCTAAAATCAGAATTTTAGGATTGAGCAACAAGCATTTCGCTAGGATTGCTTTTTGTTGGTTACCGCCGCTTAAACGCCCTATGGCAAGCTCCGGTGACGAAGTTTTCACCGTAAGTTTGGCGATAGATTGGTTGATAATGGTTTCTTCTAACGGTTCATTAATTACTTTTTTACCGAAACAGTAATGCGGCTAATGTGATGTTTTTACCGACACCCATAATCGGCACAATTCCGTGTTTTTTACGATCTTCCGGCACCATTACAATATTTTTCTCAATCGCCTGAGCACAATTTTTGATTTGGCCTTTTTGCCCTTCTACATAAATATCACCTTGGTATTTTCCTAAATACGAACCGAAAATACATTGTGCCATTTCAGTTCGACCTGAACCTACCAAGCCTGCCACACCAAGGATTTCACCTCGTTTTAGCGAAAAACTGGCATTATCTACCCGCTTGATATGTGTATTGGTTGGATGCCAAGCGGTGATATTTTCCACTCGTAAAATTTCTTCTCCAATGTCGTGTGGCTCGTGTGGGTAAAGAGAGGTAATTTCACGACTTACCATCATAGTGATAATGTCATCTTCACTCATTCCTTTTGCTGGGCGAGTACCGATATATTCGCCATCACGAATCACGCAGAAATTGTCTGAAATCGCTTTGACTTCATTCAGTTTGTGCGAAATATAGACGCACGCAATATTATGTGCTTGTAAGTCTTTGATAAGATTGAGCAAAATTGCCGTTTCGGTTTCAGTCAAAGATGCAGTTGGTTCGTCTAAAATTAATAAGCGCACTTGTTTATGATCTGCCCCCCAAAAGTTGGACTAAACCTCC
>NZ_GL831081.1:427828-443396 GCF_000188255.1 Actinobacillus ureae ATCC 25976 | reverse complement strand
TCAGATCATTTATTTAACGCTTTAGCAATTTCAACTAATTATTGTTGACCTAAACCTAACTCGGAAACTTTAGTGTTTGGATCGATATTCAGTTGTACTTGTTCCAGTAAGGTCTTACAACGCAGGTATATTTCATTATCGTTTGTTATGCCATAGTTTTTCATCTCGTTGCCTAAAAACATATTTTCAAGCACGGTCATATTTTTCACGAGAGTTAATTCTTGGTGGATAATGGAAATGCCTTTTTCTTCGGTATCTTTGATATTTTTTGCGGTGAGTTTCTCGCCTGAGAAGTAAATCTCACCTTCATAATCGCCATATGGATAAATGCCGCATAACACTTTCATTAAGGTCGATTTGCCTGAACCGTTTTCACCACAGAGAGAAAGTACCTCACCGGATTCTAATGAGATAGAAATATTGTTGAGGGCAACGACATCACCAAACCGCTTGGTAATATTTTTTATTTCTAATAATTGAGCCATAATCCTTTCCTCTAGTTAAAAAATGTGCGGTATGACTACCGCACAGGATTTTCGAGCTAATTATTTGCCATATACGGCTTCTTTGGTGTGGAAACCATCTTTAATTACAGTACTATCAATATTATCTTTAGTCACAACTACTGGTTCTAGTAAGTAAGCCGGTACATCTTTCACGCCATTATTTAGGGTTGAATTTGATTCCACCTTCTCGTCTTTACCTAAAGCAACGGAAAGTTCTGCAGCTTTATCAGCAAGGTTTGTAATCGGTTTATATACGGTCATTGTTTGTGAACCGTCAATAATACGTTTGATCCCTGCGATGTCTGCATCTTGACCGGAAATCGCTACTTTACCCGCCAGACCTTGCGCTAAGTGCTTGGATTGCACCACCTGCCGTTGCATCGTTGGAAGCAACTACCGCATCAATGTTATTCTTGTTAGCAGTTAAAGCATTCTCCATTATTTGTAAGGCTTTTTCCGCAAGCCATGAATCTACCCATTGGTCTCCCACCACTTTGATTTTGCCGTTATCAATATGCGGTTGTAGAACTTTCATTTGACCTTTACGGAACAATTTCGCATTGTTATCTACCGGAGAACCACCCATTAAGAAATAATTACCTTCCGGTTTTTTCTTAATAATACTTTGTGCTTGTAATTCGCCTACTTTTTCATTATCAAAGGATACGTAGAAATCAATATCCGCATTATTAATTAAGCGGTCGTAAGCTAATACTTTTACGCCTTCTTTTTTCGCTTCGGAAATAACGTTAGAAAGCACTTCACCGTTAAACGGAATAATCACTAATACATCAATATCTTTATTTAACATATTCTCAATTTGAGAAATTTGTGCGGTTGCATCACCATTGGCGGATTGCACAAACACTTTTGCGCCTAGCGATTCCGCTTTTTTTACAAAGATATCTCGGTCTTTTTGCCAACGCTCTAAACGAAGATCGTCAATAGACATACCAATTTTTAGATCTTTGGCAATGGCGGTTTGGCCTAAAGCTAATAAGGTTGCTGCGGCTACTGCTAATAACTTAGATTTAAGTTTCATATAACACCTCTGATTGGTTTAAGCATAAAAAATAAGCGGTATTGCTTCGTGCGCAGTTTGCTTAGATTTCAAATAAGGTGCAATTATCAGATTTCATAATGTCATTACGTTTTTTCGCTTTTGTGATCGCTGCCACAATAACTAATTATCAAAATAGCAAAACAAAATAACATAATTGAACCGCGTTTTAATTTTTATCATTATGTTCTCGTTTTCAAAATCCATTGATTCATAGGAAAATTAATTATGTCTAACTATTTCGATAAAATTGAAAAAGTAAAATATGAAGGTACTAATTCAACCAATCCTTTTGCTTTTAAACATTACAATCCGAACGAAGTGATTTTAGGCAAAACCATGGCGGAACATTTACGTTTAGCAGTGTGTTATTGGCATACTTTCTGCTGGACGGGGAATGATATGTTCGGTGTAGGCCCTTTAGATCGTAGTTGGCAAAAAACGGGCGATTTGCTTGAAGGCGCAAAACAAAAAGCGGAAATTGCCTTTGAATTCTTCCAAAAATTAGGGATTCCTTACTATTGCTTCCACGATGTAGATATTGAGCCGGAAGGCAATTCATATAAAGAATATGTACATAATTTCCATACCATGGTGGATATCCTTGAGAAAAAACAAGCGGAAACCGGTGTGAAATTATTATGGGGTACGGCAAACTGCTTTACTAACCCGCGTTATATGTCCGGCGCATCAACCAATCCGAATCCGGAAGTGTTCTCTTGGGCAGCATCGCAAGTATTCAATGCGATGAAAGCAACCAAACGCTTAGGCGGTGAAAACTATGTGTTATGGGGTGGTCGTGAAGGTTATGAAACGTTATTAAATACCGATTTAAAACGTGAACGTGAGCAAATCGGTCGCTTTATGCAAATGGTAGTGGAACATAAACACAAAATCGGCTTTAACGGTACGTTATTAATTGAACCGAAACCGCAAGAACCAACTAAACACCAATATGATTATGACGTGGCAACCGTTTACGGCTTCTTAAAACAATTCGGCTTAGAAAAAGAAATCAAAGTAAATATTGAAGCAAACCACGCAACCTTAGCTGGTCATACCTTCCAACACGAAATTGCAACTGCAGCAGCATTAGATATCTTTGGTTCGATTGATGCTAACCGCGGCGATCCACAATTAGGTTGGGATACCGACCAATTCCCGAACAGCGTGGAAGAAAATACGCTTGTGATGTATGAAATCTTAAAAGCGGGCGGCTTTACTACCGGTGGTTTCAACTTCGATGCGAAAATCCGCCGTCAAAGTACCGATCCGTATGATTTATTCCACGGTCATATCGGAGCGATTGACGTACTTGCCCTTTCACTTAAACGTGCGGCGAAAATGATTGAAGACCAAACCTTACAAAGTATCGTTGATCAACGCTACGCAGGCTGGAACGGCGATTTAGGTCAGCAAATTCTTGCCGGTAAAGCAAGCCTCGAAGATTTAGCGAAAATCGTTGAAAGTAAAGCGCTTGATCAGAAACCGGTTTCAGGTCAGCAAGAATACTTAGAAAATTTAGTGAATAATTATATTTATCGTTAATTCAGAGCTTACCCTCTCCCGTTTACGGGAGAGGGAGGAGAAAATCCGTAGGATTTTTGGAGGGAGAGGGGAAATGAACATCTTTTCCCTCTCTCTGTCTGCGGATTCTGAACGAATCCTTTGACTGTCTCTCTCCCACAAGAGGGAGAGAGTAAGAAGGTATCAGGAGGCTTTATGTATATCGGAATTGATTTAGGCACCTCAGGCGTTAAAGTCGTTTTACTCAATGAATCTCAAGAAATCATCGCAACCACACATCAATCTTTACCTATTTCTCGTCCTCATCCGCTTTGGTTGGAACAAAATCCGGAAGATTGGTAGCACGCAACCAATTTAGCTATGCTCGCTTTAGCACAACAGCAAGACTTAACAACTGTGAAAGCGATTGGTTTAACCGGTCAAATGCACGGTGCGACTTTATTAGATAAACACGATCAAGTATTGAATCCTGCAATCTTATGGAATGACGGACGTAGCTTTGCGGAATGTGCCGAATTGGAATCATTAGTACCGAATAGCCGTGAAATTACCGGTAATCTGATGATGCCGGGCTTTACCGCACCGAAATTAAAATGGGTGGATAAACATCAACCCCAAATCGCCGAACAAGTAGATAAAGTGTTACTGCCGAAAGATTATTTACGTTTACGTATGACTGGCGAATATGCCTCCGATATGTCAGATGCCTCCGGTACAATGTGGTTGGATGTCGGCAAAAGAGATTGGAATTGGGCGTTACTGAATGCGTGCGGACTTGACGTTAGCAATATGCCAAAACTTTTTGAAGGCAACCAAATTACCGGTTATTTACGCCCTGAATTAGCACAAAGTTGGAAACTGAATAGCGTTCTGGTGATTGCCGGTAGTGGCGATAATGCAGCCGGAGCAATCGGTATCGGGCTTTACCAAGCCGGACAAGCAATGTTATCGCTCGGTACGTCAGGGGTGTATTTTGTCGTTACCGACAAATTCAGTGCCAATCCGCAAAAAGCAGTGCATAGCTTCTGCCATGCGTTACCGGATCGTTGGCATTTGATGTCGGTTATGCTCAGTGCCGCATCAGCAGTCGATTTTGTCCAAAAAGTTACCGGTATTAGTGATATTAAAACCTTATTCCAACAAGTTGAAAATTGTAACCAAGCGAGTGATGCGATTTTCCTACCTTATTTATCCGGCGAACGTACACCGCATAACGATCCTTATGCCAAAGGCGTATTTTGGGGACTAACGCATAACGATAACCCGATTACCATGGCAAGAGCTGCAGTAGAAGGGGTAAGTTTTGCGTTAGCGGATGGCATTGACGTGTTACACGAAACCGATGTGAAAGCGGATAATATCGCCCTGATCGGTGGCGGAGCGAAAAGTGCTTATTGGCGACAATTATTGGCGGATATTACTGGTAGAACTTTTGAATATCGTACCGGCGGTGATGTCGGTCCGGCTTTAGGAGCAGCGAAATTGGCGCAGATTGCCTTAAATCCTAATGAAGATATTGCTAATTTCTGTCAGCCATTACCGCTTGAAGCGGTTTACCAACCTAATCGCAGCAAGTTTGCCGAATACCAAGACAAGCGGTCAAAATTTGCGGAAATTTACCAAAGATTAAAAGGTCTTTAATGCTCGGAAAGCCAGCCCGTTCAATATGGACGGGCTTTTTTGTCCGTTTTATTCAAAAATCTTACAAAAATTTATTTCACGCCCTTGATCATTTCATTTTCATCCCTATTTATTGTTTCGCCTGAACGGGAACGTGGAACTTCCCGTTTCTTTTTTCAAAAATACTTGCAAGAAAATTTCAAATTTAGCCTTGAAAAGTTGTGAAAGAACACCATCTTGTGGGTAACGTTACGAAAACGTAATCAAACAAATTTATATTCAGAGGAATTTTAAAATGGGTAAAATCATTGGTATTGACTTAGGTACAACAAACTCTTGTGTAGCGGTAATGGACGGTGACAAAGCACGTGTAATCGAGAATGCGGAAGGTGCTCGCACAACTCCGTCAATCATTGCTTATACGGATAACGAAACGTTAGTTGGTCAACCGGCAAAACGTCAGGCGATTACAAACCCGAAAAATACATTATTTGCAATCAAACGTTTAATCGGTCGTCGTTTTGAAAGTGAAGAAGTACAACGTGATATTAAAATTATGCCTTTCGAAATCACTCGTGCTGACAACGGTGATGCATGGGTAAACGTAAAAGGCGACAAATTAGCACCACCGCAAATTTCAGCAGAAGTGTTGAAAAAAATGAAAAAAACAGCGGAAGATTTCCTTGGCGAAGCGGTAACTGAAGCGGTTATCACTGTTCCTGCATACTTTAACGATGCACAACGTCAAGCGACAATCGATGCAGGTCGTATCGCAGGCTTAGATGTTAAACGTATCATCAACGAACCGACAGCGGCAGCGTTAGCGTTCGGTTTAGGTTCAACTAAAGAAAACCAAGTGATCGCAGTTTACGACTTAGGTGGTGGTACATTCGATATCTCAATCATCGAAATCGATAACTTCGACGGCGAACAAACATTCGAAGTATTAGCAACCGGCGGTAACACTCACTTAGGTGGTGAAGACTTCGATAACCGTGTAATTGACTACATCATTGACGAGTTCAAAAAAGAACAAGGCGTTGATTTACGCAACGACCCAATGGCATTACAACGTGTAAAAGAAGCGGCGGAAAAGGCGAAAATCGAACTTTCTTCAGCACAATCTACCGAAGTAAATCTTCCGTATATCACAGCAGATGCGACAGGTCCTAAACACTTAGCGATCAACGTAACACGTGCGAAATTAGAAGCGTTAGTAGAAGATTTAGTCGCAAGCTCAATCGAGTCACTTAAAACCGTATTAAAAGACGCAGGTAAATCAGTGAATGAAATCAACGACATTATCCTCGTTGGTGGTCAAACACGTATGCCGTTAGTACAACAAAAAGTGGCTGAATTCTTCGGTAAAGAAGCTCGTAAAGACGTGAACCCAGATGAAGCGGTAGCAATCGGTGCTGCGGTTCAAGGCGGTGTATTAAAAGGTGATGTAAAAGACGTTCTTTTATTAGACGTGACGCCATTATCTTTAGGTATCGAAACCATGGGCGGCGTGATGACGGTGTTAATCGAGAAAAACACTACGATTCCAACGAAGAAATCACAAGTGTTCTCAACTGCGGAAGACAACCAATCAGCGGTAACAATCCACGTATTACAAGGTGAACGTAAACAAGCGTCTGCGAACAAATCTTTAGGTCAATTCAACCTTGAAGGTATTAACCCAGCACCACGTGGTATGCCGCAAATCGAAGTAACTTTCGATATCGATGCGAACGGTGTAATTAACGTATCTGCGAAAGATAAAAACACAGGTAAAGAGCAACAAATTCGTATCCAAGCGTCTTCAGGTTTATCTGACGAAGAAATCGAACAAATGGTTCGTGATGCGGAAGCTAACGCAGAAGCGGATAAAAAATTCGAAGAGTTAGTTCAAGCACGTAACCAAGCAGACGGTATCGCACACGCAACTCGTAAACAAATCGAAGAAGCAGGCGATGCGTTAAATGCAGATGATAAAGCGAAAATCGAAGCGGCTATCGCAGACTTAGAAAAAGCAGCGAAAGGCGATGATAAAGCGGAAATCGATGCGAAAACCGAAGCGTTAATCAAAGCATCTGAACCTTTAATGCAAGCAGCTCAAGCGAAAGCACAAGCAGGCGAACAACCGCAACAATCTGCAAAAGATGACGGCGTAGTGGATGCTGAGTTTGAAGAAGTGAAAGATAAATAAGGTGTATATATGGAATATGTACTAATAAACTATCAAGGTTCTAAACATAAAATTTCCATAGAAAATTTTGAGTGTGATTTAGTCGATAGTGATGAAAGACAAATGGGAGCCGAGAATTGTTATAAATTTTATAACGATGAGTACGGTATAAGCAGATACTTATATGAATATCCTATTGGTTGCTTTAATTATAGCTCAGAATGGGAATGTGACTCTGATACTGAAATTTTAGAAGATACTATAAATTATTCGTCTTTCTTCATTGCTCAAGATTGAGTTGGTTAATTATAGCTTAAGGGCGTGGCAACACGCCCTTTTGGTGTATATAAAAACTCACTCTCTCCCCCTGAGGGAGAGATACAGCAAGAAATTGTGAAAGACAATTTCTTGCAGAGAGCGGGGAAACAGGCGGTTATATTTCGCAAATTTTTTACAAAATACATCCGCTTCCTCCTCTCCCTGATTCTCTTCTAAACGAAGAAAATCTTTCCCTCCCCCACAAGGGGTGAGGGTAGTGATTTTATCTATCCGATAACGCCCGTCTGTGACGAGCGCTATCCAATCAGCTAGTTACAAGCGGTCAAATTTCCGTAAAATTTTACAAACGAAACACTATGGCAAAAAAAGATTACTACGAAGTCCTTGATTTACAGAAAGGGGCGAGTGAGAACGATATTAAACGTGCTTATAAACGTTTAGCATCAAAACACCACCCGGATAAAAACCAAGGCAGTAAAGACGCAGAAGAAAAATTTAAAGAAATCAACGAAGCCTATGAAGTGTTAGGCGATGCTGAAAAACGTGCCGCATACGATCAATACGGTCATGCTGCTTTTGAACAAGGCGGTGGTGCCGGCGGATTTGGCGGAGGCTTCGGCGGAGGCGGTTTCGGTGGCTTTGAAGACATCTTTAGCGAAATGTTCGGTGGCGGATTTGGCGGCGGTGGTCGCCGTAACCGTGTCGTTCGTGGTGACGACTTACGTTACGACATTGAAATCTCACTGGAAGAAGCGGTTAAAGGCTGTAAAAAAGATATTCGCATTTCAACATTAGCAGAATGTGATACCTGCCACGGTTCGGGCGCGGAAAAAGGTTCGAAAGTGGAAACCTGTTCGCACTGTCACGGTTCGGGCAGAATCCGCCGTCAGCAAGGTTTCTTTGTGACGGAAGCGGTTTGTCCGAGCTGTCACGGAAGCGGTAAGAAAATTGAAAAACCTTGCAAATCTTGCCACGGTGACGGACGTGTTCAGAAAGCGAAAAACTTATCGGTAACTATTCCGGCGGGTGTGGACACCGGTAACCAACTTCGTTTATCCGGCGAAGGTGCGGCAGGCGAGAACGGTGCGCCGGCAGGTGATTTATATGTGGTAATTCACGTTCGTGAACACGATATTTTTGAGCGTGACGGTTCAAATCTTTACTGCGAAGTGCCAATCAGCTTTACGATGGCGGCATTAGGCGGTGAGATTGAAGTACCAACGCTTGACGGCAAATTAAAACTGAAAATTCCGGCGGAAACCCAAACCGGCAAATTATTCCGTGTTAGAGGCAAGGGCGTAACAAGCCCACGCGGCGGTTATGCAGGCGATTTAATTTGCAAAGTGGTAATAGAAACGCCGGTTGCATTAAATGACGAGCAAAAAGACTTATTACGAAAACTGGAAGAAAGTTTAGAAGGTAAAAGTCAGCATCGTCCGCAGCAAGAAGGTTTTTTAGATAGTGTGAAAAACTTCTTCTCGAACTTAGGTAAAAACTAAACATTAAAAAAGGCTTAGCGAATTTGCTAAGCCTTTTGTTTTTCTACAGTGGTCAAATTTAGAGCTTTTTTAACCGCTTGTAGAGGACGATCTAATAGTATTTAACCGGGAATTGTTTTTGGATTTGTTCAATACTTTCCACTTTTTCATAGCCTGCCAGTTTCACCGCATCTTCAGCTTTCGCTTTCGTACCTAACGCTTGGCTGATAAATGAAAAGCCTTTCTGCTCAATCACCGTGTGCTTATAAAAATCCACAATATCTTGTCGAGTAAGTTGTGTTACCGCTTCGATCATTTTCGCACGTTGGTTGAATTGATCGTTTCGGTGATTAAAGTCAAAGGTGAATTGTGAAAATTCTTGGTTTAACGATTCCGGCTTACGCTGTAATTTCTCGATTAAACTATCACGATATTTCACAAATTCCTGCTCTGATAAAGCGATCAATTTTGTTAAACTTTCTGCAAAAAAGCGTTGGTTATGCTGCATAATACCTGCTGGTGTCGTGTTCGGACTTTGAACCATAAAGCGCATACCGGCGGTTTTACCCATTTTAGTATTGGTTGCATAGACCACGTAGCCTAATTGTTTTTGGGTACGTAAATCATCGAAATACCAGCGCCCGATAATATCACGCAATAAATTAGCTCGAGCCGAACCTTCTAATTCGCCATAGCCTTTGGCAAGATAAGTGATGCTTAGCGCATTATCCTCATGCGGTACGCTTTGTACATAGTTGAGTTTGCGGTTGCTGTCGTTAAGATCTAAATAACGTGCTTTGCCTCGTTCCACCTCACTGCTGTTAACAATACCTTTTATGTCACTGACTAAATCTTCAACCTGTTTATCGTTAAGATTTCCCACTGACAGTACGCCTAATCCGGTGGATTTCGTTAATAATCTGTCACGCATCGCCTTCACATCTGCCAAAGTGGTATCATTTAGTGCTTTACGTTGTTTATCTTCTTCAAAATAAGGATAGCTGGCAAAGTTTGCGATAGCTTGGTTGGCCTGTGTTAAGCTACTTTCTTTGCGTTGACCGTCCAATGCTTCAAATACCCTTTGTTTCGCTTGTGCTAAGAAGTCTTCGGTTAATTCAAAATTTTTGAATTGCTCAAGTGAATCAAGTACTAATTTTGCTAAATGTTGCGTATAACCGGTCGCTTCTACCGAAAGTCCGTTTGGATAAGTGGTAATCGCTGCTTGCATACCGGCAACTGCTGTTTGGAACGCTAATTTCGTTTGTGCAAGGCTATTCATATAACCTAACAGCGTAGCGCTCACCGCTTCTGTTAAATCATCCGTTTTCGGCATGATCGAGAAACTCATCGATACAATCGCTTTCGGATCGTTGGCAAAATATTGGCTCGGCATGGCATAAATTGCTTTTCCTGCTGTACTTACCAACGCTTTAGGCACTTGGCGATCGCCGATTGGCTGAATCAGAGAAAAATCAGTGGCGAAATAAGGATTTAATTCAGGTAGTTTTAATGCCGGGTTATGACTGAAATCCAACCATTTTTTTCGTTGTTCGTCACTAATTTTTGCAATTGCATAATTGGCCTCAAAGTAAGGCGATTTTTTATCGGTATGCGCTTTTTCATCAACCAGCAAAATACGGGCATTGTCTAATGTCATCTCAACCAGTTTGGCTTTGATTGCTTGTTTATCCATCGTATCAACAATAAAGTCCGCATCTAAAATATGTTCCAATGGATAATGTAACATTTGCTCAGCTAATGATTCGATATAAGTACCGCTTTTTTCTACCTGTAAATGTTGGAAATCCTGCTTTAAGCTTTCTCGAACTTCATTGAAGTAACTTTCTTGAATACCGCTTTGTTTCACTTGTTCGATTTGCTGAAAAATCAAAGAAATGATCTTATCTTTTTCAGTCAAACCTTTGTCGGTTAAAGCAACATAAATGGTGAAATTACCACGATTACGACTGACATTTGGTGTTGCTTTTGCCGAAATACCGCTATCGGATAATCCTTGTTTAATGAGGTAATCGGATAAAGTGCCATCGGTATTATTGTTGAGAATATAGGCTAAATAATCGCCGGTTTTGTGGGCAAAGTGTGCTTCATCATTCGGCACATCAAATGAAATTGCCAGCATTTTGGTTGGTTGTACCGGTTTGTAGTGAATAACAACACCTTTATCTTCTGCACGGAAAAACGGCACATCTACATTCGGGGCAGCAATGTTTTTATTTGGCATTTTACCTAAGGTACGATTAGCTAATGCAGCAAGTTGCTCGATAGGTTGATTCGAATATAAAACCGCTTTGACTAAATTTGCTGAATAGTAGCGTTGGTAAAATTGTTCTAACTCCGTTTGTAATTTGCTGTTTGGTTTATCCGAAAGCGTTTCCTTATTACCCACCGCAAATTTGGTAATAGGGTGTACAGGGTTAGCGGTTGCCAAATTGACGCTATTCAATAAATGGCCATCGCTTGATTTTGCACGAACCATTTCGGCATTTACGATATTCACTTCTCGTTTCGCATTACTTTCTGACAAGAGAGGTTGTGCAAAAGCATCTGCTAAACGAGCAACCGCTTCATCAAACGCATTATTATTCACTTCTAAGTAATAAGCAGTACGATCTGCCGTAGTCGAGGCATTGTTATAACCGCCATTTTCCGTTAAAAAGCGATCTAGACTATTAGTCTCTGGAAACTGTTTAGACCCCATGAGGATCATATGTTCTAGGTAGTGTGCTAAGCCTTGTTGCTGAATGGGATCTTCCATAGAGCCGATAGGTAGTGCTAATGACATTAGCGATTTATTCGCTTTGTTGTCCGAAATTAGCAGTACGGTCATATCGTTTTTTAAACGAATAGCTTGATAAATAGCATTATCATTCGGGCTTTTATTGATCTGCTGATTGATAAACTCAAAACCTTGCGTTTGTGTAGCCGATAGGGATGTACTAGCGGTCGGATTTTGCGGAATATTTGCAAATGTGGCTGTGACGCTGACACTAAGCGCAATCGCAGAGTAAAACGCGTGACGAATCATGCGACTTATTAAGGTTTTTTTCATTAATTCTCCTTTTTATTGTTATGTGGCTTACTGTCTTGCATTAAAGTAAACCATTGTTTCGTTGTATGATGAATAACACTGTAATTCAATTCGGAACTTTGTACTAAAACTCGCTGTAGGTAACTAGCTTCAAACGAATTGTCTTCCAGTAATTTAAAAACTTTCTGACAACAATATTCTTCAATATTCTCAACATCTTCTATTTTGGCAAAATAATCGTCTAAACCGGCAGAAATCCCCCAGCGTAGCGCTTGAAAGCTATTAAGGTAATCTTCTATATAAATAGCTAATTGTTCCTGCGCTTGCTGCTGAGTGATCGAATTAAATTGGAAGATTTGAGTATCTTCGCCATTACGCACAATATATTTCAAACGAATAGAATTATTTTGCACTTGTGTTACTAAATAATAAATCCAAAAACGGATAATATCTTTATCTTTTAATGAACTTACTTTCCAAAAAACGATGCCATCGTCAAATAATTGTTGGATGTTTCCATAGAGTTTTATTTTATTTGAACCTATTGGGAAATATTGTTCAACAGTTAAAATATCACTCTGTTTTAAGTATGGCGATATTTCATTTCTCATGGTTTTTATTGAGTTTTCCAACGCGGTTTCAGATAGCTTAGCAAATTTAGCTGAAGGCAAGTTACCTTTTAACTGTTCTTGGTATAATAAATTCTGACTTTGTTCCTCATCAACAGTTAATAATTTAGTTCTTAGCTGATAATTATCCAATGCATTTAAGGTAAATTTTTCCGATTCTTCGATACTTTCTTCATTATAATTAAAATAAATACCCAATTGGCGATTAAAGAAATATTTAATTGGATTTGTGATATAACTAATTAATTCATTTAAATTAATTTCTGTTGGACTATCCGATTGAAGCTGCCCGTTTAAGAAATTCGGCTGAACCGCATTTTGTTCAAATAGTTTTAGCCATTCTTTATCATAAGAGATGTGAGGATAGCTAAAGTTTCTTGGGCTGAATACCGTCATAGGATGGCGTTTCAGCATAAAATTGGCGGTATCTTTGTCATCTAAAATTTGTTGAGCCGATTCGGATAAATGTTCGCTGATATAATCTAATAATTGCGCAACTAAAACGGAAGGTAAGCGAACTTTATTATCCGTTACCGATTGTCCGACATAGCTCACGTAGAAAATCTCTTGGGCGGAAAGTAAAGCCTCTAAAAATAGATAACGGTCATCGTCTCTACGCGCACGATCGCCTTTTTTCGGTGCATATTGCATTAAATCGAAGCTATTTACCGAATGTTGTCGAGGAAAATCGGCTTCGTTCATACCGAGTAAGCACACTACTTTAAATGGAATAGCACGCATTGGTAATAACGTACAGAAACTCACTTTTCCAGCTAAGAATTGCAGACTATTTTGCTGTGTGTTGAGATTCTCTTGAAGTAATAAGGCGAGAATTTCAACAGAGATTTCATCTTCAAAGCGTGCGTTTTCAATTTTTTCCAATACACTTTGTAAAGTTGTTTGTAACATGGAAAGCGAATCAAAAGTTTCCGTATCATCTAAATAAAAATCACTGATTAATTCGGTTAGCTTTTGCTGCCAAAGATCAAGGCTATGCGATGCTTGGATAAATTGCTGCCATTCACTGAGTTTTTCTAAATAATGGCATAAGTAGCCGACAAGTTCAGAGGTTAAACCGTAACTTTCGTTAAACCCGATACTGTCTTGCCAAATACCATTTTCTTCTTTGAGGCTTGTACCGAGTAACAAACGCGTTAAACCATTTTGCCATGAGTTATAGTTTTGCCATTGGCTTTGCTCGATAGTTAATCCGGCGCGGATACCCACTTCTTTTATCCAATGACGTAGGGTATAAATATCATCAGATTGGATGCGAAAACGGCTTCGGATCGCATTTACATCTAATAAATCCAATAGTACTTCTGCGTTAAAGTTACTTTCTTTTAAATTAAGTAGACTCAAAAAGCTGCTGATAATCGGATCTACCGCAGTCGCTTTTTGATCTGAAAGTGTAAAAGGAATCCTTCTCGGATCTTTATGATCAAAACGAGAAAATACCGCATTAATATAAGGCGCATATTTATCAATATCCGCAGACATTACAATAATATCTTTGGGTGTTAATGCCGGATTCTGCTCGAATAATTGTAAGAGATAGTTATGTAACACCTCTACTTCACGCATTATGCTATGGCACGAATGAAATTGTAATGATTGGTCTTGTTCGTCTAATTCAAAAGTTTGTGCATTATTAAACGCTAAAATGGCATTTTTGAGCTTGATGAGATTGGTTTCGCCGACATACGGGTCAAATACTTCTAAACTATAGTCGAACTCTTGCTCTACTAGTTGCGCTAAAAATTCTCGCCCTTGTTTTCCCCACATAGTGAGCAATTGATTACCTTGTTTTTCGAGTAAAGCGGCTAAATCGGTCTCCGATAGCTGTTGTTTCAAAGCTAATTTTTCTAATGCACTATCTTCAACACTATCGCCCCAATATTCTTGACTTGGGTTTAAGAAAAATAAGTGAATATCGCAGTGTTCACTTAACTTTTTTAATACAGCTAATTGAGTTGCCGGTAGAGATGAAATACCGAAAATAAAGATTCTCTGCGGAAGTTTTTCTTTTTCTTGAGCAGTTAAATTATCTAATTTTTGGAAGTACTGATCTTGTAAGTAAGCACGATGCGACGTGATAAAGACGCTTTCATCACTATCTAATTTAATATCGTCAATTAACGCATTCCATAAGATAGCTTGCCATTGTAGGTTAGCTAGGATTTCTTGTTCATTTTTAACTTTAAATACATTGGAATGCATGATTTCAGCAAGAACCGCTTCAAGTTGGTTGTTTTCCCAATGTACAAGCCAATGAGGTCGATAAACTAAATATTGGTCGAATAGATCCGCAATTTTAGTCGAAAGTTGATAGAGTTTAAGTTGGTACTGACGTGCATCTTGCTGCAAGTATGATTTTAATGTGCTGAATTCTGCCGTGTCCAAATGGGCAGGAATCAGGCGCATTAATCGCCATGTTACCGAAGAACGTTTAAAAATATTTTCTTTCGGTAACGAAGGGAATAGCACACGGTATTGTTGCCATAAAAAGCTGGTTGGAAATAAAAAGTCATAATTACCCGCCACACCAATGGAATCAGCGATTTGCATTTGTAACCATTGTGCCATACCAACACTTTGTACAAGTATGGCTTCGGTGTTGAACGGGTTGGAATTCGGGTTGGCTTTTTGTAGATGAATTAGCATTTCTGCTAATGACGATAGCTTTTGTGAATAGTAAACCGTGAACATAATTGATACCTCATATAAGGCGATGATTTTCTACTAATTAGCTTAGAGATTCAATTACTTTTGCCGATACTTTACGGATAAACAAGCGGTCGGATTTTACTATTTTTTTGCAAAGGCTATGGGGTAATTTCGACTTTACCTAGTGGGAAACTCACACTAATTTTATTTGCTTGGCATTCAATTTCAAACTTCAAATGATTTTGTTGAACATATTGTTCGCAAGTTTGTTTAGAATATTTTAATGCGAGTTGATTTTCGATAATTTGTAAGGCTTGCTGTTGCTGATAAATATAATTTATTTTTTCGGTTTGATGACTTCCCCAACGTGAAGCAGAAATAAAGATAAGTGAAAATATTACAATGCCAATAAGTATTGAAATAAATGATTCTGATTTAATTAACTTATTCATTATTTAACATATTCCTTGAATCGGGGAGTTCTTGCCAATGAGCATATTTATTTTCTAAATTTAATACAACATTCTTTTTGAAAGTAATATTTCGTTCTTCTCTATTATTATCATAGGATGAATATAATATT
>NZ_GL831081.1:424547-427778 GCF_000188255.1 Actinobacillus ureae ATCC 25976 | reverse complement strand
GCCTTTTATATCGAAGTAATGATTGGTAATAATTATGCCATAAAAATCTTGGCTAAGCGTTTCATCTATATCATGCTTAACTAAAACGATTTTAGGATCTTGTTCTGAGCTTTTAGGTAGTTCATTTAAATGTTCTATCTCTATTATGTCAGCGTGAGAAATATCTAATGCATCAGATAGTTGTCTAAAATGAATATATTTTTCTTTAGTCGGTTTTTTTCCTACAAATAAGCTATTTTTGATACAGTAAAAAGAATATTTTTGTTCTTCAGCTTCTATTTTTACTTCTGCTATGCGATCAAGAATAAGTTTCTCAGGCTTTATTAGATTACAATTACCATTTTTTGAGCGAGTTTTTTCGAGAATAGAAAGTTTTCCGGATAAATAATGCCGTTGATAATGTTGAGTTTTTATTTCTGATTGAATGAACTTTTCTTTTGTTACAAGTATAATGGTCAGCACAAAAGATATGGTTATCAGTGAGAAAATTAATGTGCTTCCGTTAAGTTTATATTGCGTCATATTAGTCTGATTAATTTAAAATATAGATATAATTGGTTGTGCTATATTCAATATTATTCTGTTTGACAGAAATAAGCTTTAATGTTACCTGCATAACTTTTTCAGGATCTTTCCACGAAAATGAGAGCTTATCTACTTTAAAATCCTCAATCGAAGTAAATTTTTTCCATTTTTCCTGACAAGCATTTAATAACCCTTCACATTCATGCTTTTTACAAGTAGTCAAATTATTTTTATCGTAAATATGAATTTCTTGAGATTCAATTTTAAAACCGAATATTTCTTTGGCTAAATCATGAGTGTTATTTATCTCATTATTTACGCATAGGGAATTCTTTGTTTTTCTTTTACCTAAGCATCCATCGCTATTTAAGTCGTAGAAAAATATTAAACAACTTTTATTATCTAATGCGTAACGTTTATTTTCTTTCTCAAATAAATAAAAATTGCTGTTTTCTCTATTGCTTCCTTGAAAACCTAAATGCTGAATATGTTGTTGAAAGTAATGGATAATTTGGTGTGCTTCTTTTTGTAAAAATAACAATTCTTTTTGTTTAACATTATTCTGAGTAAATTGTGTATAGGATTTAGCTGTTAATAGTAGGAGAGATATGCTTAATGAGAGAGACAATAGCAATTCTATTAGACTAAATGCTGATAATCTATTCTTTACAATGACTGCGTTTATGTTTTGGCATGACATAAATTCTTCCCCATTGATCTAATTGTAATATTTCATTTGTTTTGTTTAGCGATAAGTGAATGCATTTAGATTCTAATCTTCCAGCTAGCCCATCAATATTAATAAAAGCTTGAGGATATAAACTTTTATTTTTTAGTAAAATGTCTTTGTGGCGATTAGAATAAATATAATGTTCATTATTAATAATGCAGTGATTGGCATTTAAACAATCACAAATGATTTGTTTTTATTTTGTTTGGCTTTTTTAATTGCGATTATGCACCATTTTTTATCTTGATTATTTTGTGAAATGGTAAGTGTATAATTTGATTTTTCGTAACGAGATTTTGTTTGTAATTGGTATAAAAATGATTGGAGGGATTCTATTTCACTATTTAATGCAATTAAGTCATTTAAATAAAATGCAATTGGAGAAATAAAATAAATTGAAATAACTAAAATAGTAAAGGTAATTAGAATTTCAATAAGTGTGAATGCTTTAAACATAAATAATATCCCTCTGGGCAGGAATATTATTTAATTCGATTAGAGAATGAAATGAAGTTTATCTATTTTTTCGATCAGGATCGCAAAATTAGAAAGCAGAAGTGTCTTGGAAAAGGCCTACTTTTAAATCGGTAGCGGTATAAATAACACGACCGTCAACCTCCACTTCCCCATCCGCTAAGCCCATTACCAACTTACGATTGATAACACGCTTCATATTAATGCGATAAATAACTTTTTTGGCAGTCGGAAGGATTTGTCCGGTAAATTTAACTTCACCAACACCTAATGCACGGCCTTTACCTTTGCCCCCGACCCAGCCTAAGAAGAAACCAACCAATTGCCACATTGCATCTAAGCCTAAGCAGCCCGGCATTACTGGGTCACCAATAAAGTGGCAGCCGAAAAATGGAAGATCCGGATGAATGTCTAATTCCGCTTCGATATAACCTTTATCGAATAAGCCACCGTTTTCAGTCATTAAATTAATGCGATCCATCATTAACATCGTTGGAGCGGGTAGTTGTGGCCCTTCTTTGCCGAATAATTCACCACGACCTGATGCTAATAAGTCTTCATAGGTATAGCTTGGTTTAATGTTTGGTGTACAGTTGTTCATTTTTTTCTTCCAAATAAATATGATAAAAGCCCGTACAATCAGGGCTCCGGATGGAGGGCGATAGTACAGGCTTTTAATTTGGCGTACAACTGTTAGCTGAGCTTGTCGGATCAGTGCTTACCTAAAAATTGGCAAATTTTTGCAAAAAATGAACCGCTTTCTTCTCGTTCTTGACCTTGCTCAATGTGTTGATGAATCAACCCAAACACAGAAGGTTTTGCTGTTGTAGTCGCATTCTCTTCATCATAAAAATGGCTATCTAATAAATTTGAATGGCTTCAAAAACGTTTCCAACCGCCCAAATTTTGAACTGTCCGGCTTTAACGGCATCGATTACTTCTGTTTTTAAACTCAAATGTGAAATACAGGTTGCTGGGATAATCACCCCTTGTTTTTCAGTTAAACCGCGAGCTTGGCAGATATTAAAGAAGCCTTCGATTTTTTGATTTACGCCGCCGACACTCAATACGTTACCAAATTGGTCAATTGAACCGGTAACGGCAATTGACTGCGGTAAAGCCAGTTTGGATAGCGCACTGATTAATACGCAGAAAATAGCCAGTGATGAGCTATCACCATCTACTTCGCCATAAGATTGCTCAAAGGCGAGTGATGCTGAGAACGGGAGTTGTGTCGGAAATTCTAATAAGTTGGCTAAGCAAGATTGCGCAATAATAATACCTTTCGAATGAATATTTCCGCCTAGTTCAACCTTACGTTCGATGTCGGTAATCTCACCGTCACCATGTTGCACATTACAACTAATACGTAACGGCTCACCGAATGAATGAGGGATACCGTCAAACTCAATCACGGACAAGCCGTTGATTTGGCCGATTTCTTCATCTTCGGTCTCGATATATAGCTGCTGAGTCAAAATATCTTGCGTTGTATATTTATT
>NZ_GL831081.1:417650-424497 GCF_000188255.1 Actinobacillus ureae ATCC 25976 | reverse complement strand
GATTGCTGTTCTAAATAATCAAAATATTCTTTTACTTGGCTTAAAGCGGTTGAATTTGAGTAAAAAGTTGCAAGGCCTAACAAATGCTTTTTGAGTAAAGTCGGTGAAATAGACACCAATTCTTGGCTTTCACTTTCCCGTATATAGGCTTGTAAAAACTGGTTAAGCGCTTGACCGGTAAAGGATTTGTTGATCCATTTTTGGGAGCTTGATTGGACATAGTCCCCCCATTGCCCAATATTTTCGTCATTAAGAGTTAAATAGGATTCTACTTCGGTATATTGCGCAACTTGATAGAGACTATCATCGTATTCGGCTAAGAGTGAAATATCTTCTCGGCTACCAATCAGTACCAATTTGAAATTAGACTGAATAGCCGGGAGCAGATAAGGGATATTATTCACAGCATTTTGTTCGAATGAACCGAATAATAAAGCCTGTTTTAATTTGTCCCACTGCGTGATATCCAATAATAATGAGTTAACATTCAGCAGCAGAATACCGTTGTTTGCTTGTTGAATTGCCCCCGTTACGTTTTCTACTTTATGTTCTTTTTCTAGGTAAATGCTATAACCGAATAAGTGATTACGACTAAATTCCGTTTTGGTAATCAGAGGAGATACAAGATTTTCGGCAAGATAATGTTTAATATCTTGGATAAATTCAGGGAAGGTTTCCGTCTTTATCACTAATAGCGAACCAAATTGCCCACGTTTGAATTGGTCAATCGCTTGTTTTGCATTGGGTTGGAAATCAAAGAAGCCTACTTCATTACTCGTTTCTTTGAATGAATGATGTAAGGTGAGAGATTGCCAGTCTAATGGGGTTAAATTCACGAAAATGCCTCATAATAGAAATTTGGTTTATTATACAGAATTCCGTTATACTTGCCTAAGTTTAAGCAGTGTGAAGAGAAGAAAATGCGCTATCAAAAGTTAGAGATTCAAGAAGCGAATTGGAAATGGAAGTATTTGCTCAAGAAGCATCGAGAAGGTGAAAATATCACGAAGCACGAAGAAACCAGTTTGATTGAGCTGAAGGTTCAACTTTTAACGACGCTTCAACATTCGCCGGAAGAAATCGAGCAATGGATTAAAACGGAGATGACGGCGGAGCAACGTAAGAAAATGCGCCAGTCGATTCGTGCCAAGCGTAAGCGTTTTTTTAATGCGGAGAAACCAACGACGAAGAAAAAATCGATCGATTTAGAATATGCGAGTTGGTTACGTTTATCGAAGTATTCGAAGGAAAGAGAGATGACATTGTCCGAAGCTATCAATCATTTGATTGACGAGTTGGAAAACCAGCATATCTATTTGGATCAGATGGAAAAAATGAAATCCAGCCTAAAAGACTTGCTGAAATAAGCGGTCGTTTTTCACCGAAATTTTGCAAAAAAATATGAGCGATACGTCTAGTGCTCATAGTGTTCTTATCAGTAAATACCGGCTTAGAAAGTTACTCTCACACCAGCACTCACAACATTGTTATGACCTTTACTTTTCGTAAGTTTTAAATCGTAGTTAACATATAACGAGGTGTTTTTGTTCACTTCCGTTAATGCACCTACACCAACCCACGTTTTGCTTTTCGCAAGGCCGATACCTTTCACATCGAATTTTGCATCCTGTAAACCGGTATAGCTTGCTTTAAAGCTAAGATCTTCATCATTAAACGCTTTTTGGTGATTTACATAACCTTGAAGGGTTGTTTTCATCCCTGCAACGTTTACATCTAATGATGTACGTAAACCAACAAGTCCGCTAGTTTGTTTACTGTTTCTGCATTTTCAAAAGTAAGCGCCTGCGCTGACGCATAAATTTGACCAGATAAGCTATCTAAGACTACGCTTTACGTATTAGCATTTGCAATGCTGTTTTGTAAAACAGCCGCTTGTTGTGCAAAAGAGTCATTCGTTGCAGTTGTTGTGCCTTTATTTTCCTCAATTTGTGAATCTAAAGTGGTGAAACTGTTTTCTAAGACCATAGCAACATTTTCCCACATTGCTTCGCCAGAGGTTGTTTCGTTCACATAATCCGCAACATTTTTACGGCTAACCGTTGCACTGATTTCATTCTCGCTGGTTTTAACTGCCGTCGCATTTAATAAACCAGAAGTTTCGATCGCACTAAAGTTGCCTTTAATTGCAGTATCAGAGGTAATTGCAGAAGTTGTTACACCTTTTGCTGTAACATATTGTGCTTTACCATCTTTTTCTGCGGTTAGTGCTAAGGTTGAATTATTTAAATCCACTTCACCTTTCACATTTAAGT
The DNA here is from genome assembly GCF_000188255.1 of Actinobacillus ureae ATCC 25976. Lineage (GTDB taxonomy): Bacteria > Pseudomonadota > Gammaproteobacteria > Enterobacterales > Pasteurellaceae > Actinobacillus > Actinobacillus ureae. Next base: position 422,224 of record NZ_GL831081.1, on the reverse strand, counting down.
TAGAACCTAAATCTGACACTAACGTACTTTGCGCTGAAGCGATGTAGTTATTGTTGATGGTTGAATAACCTTGGTTAACAAACGTACCTTCGTTATTTACGCCATTTTCTAACGTTGTACTGTTTGCAACTAAAGTACCACGATTACCTACATTGACTTTTGACGCATATTTCTTACCGTTAATGGTGATTGCACCTTCGTTTAAGGTTGTTACGCCTTCAAAAGTACTTGCACCTGATAAGACAAGTTCACCTCTACCATTTTTAACTAAGCCGGCGTTACCGTCAATATCATTTGAGAACTCATAACGTCCAGTTGGGATATTAACAGTCACGTTATCTGCAAATGCAAGGCCTTTGTCAAAACGTGCAGGACCATTGGTAGCTTTTTCAACATTGAGTAAACCCCAACCATATACATCATCTACGCCACGCGCACCGATATCGGTTGCTGTGGTTAAGATAGATTGTTTGATCAAGTTACCATCCATCCAATGATATTTTTTTCACTAATGCTGCAGTACCTATTACGGCCGGCGCAGCAAATGATGAACCACTTGATACTACGTTACTCCCTCTTAAGTTGAAAACGTAGTCACCCATTGCTAAAACGGTCTAATTTTTCGCCACACCTGATTGAGAGTATGGTAATAAATTGCTCCATTCAAAATTACCTAAACTGTTAGAGCTTCTTGTCGCTAACGCAACAACAGAAATCCAACCCTTCTCCAATTCCGGCATATAGTGAGGTAAACCTGCTTGAACGCTCGGATCTTTGTCACCACGGTTGTTACCCGCAGCCCAAATAAATAACCCGCCGTCTTTTACTTTATTTTTATCAGCCCTGTGCCTTATATCTCCGCCCTAAAGAACGGAGTTTTACGGCACAGGGCTGATAAATCAGTAAGGAATGAAGATGAAATTAGTGAAGCAACTCGGTTTTTCTGCATTTGTACTGGCACGATTGCCGCTTGCGTGAATACTCACCAAATGAATAGCAAAGCAGAACAAGGCTATATGCAAATGAAGCAGCAAAATGCGCGAGCAATCGATAGAACGTCTGCAACAGCCAAACGGGTACAAACCATATTTAATCGTATGAAACCTCATGCTGAGCAAGCCAATACAACAGGCGTACCGTTCAATTGGGAAATTACCGTATTCCATTCAAAAGAATTAAATGCATGGGCAATGGCAGGTGGAAAAATGGTTTTTTACACCGGGCTTGTTGAGCGCTTAAATATGACGGATGATGAAATTGCAACCGTTATGGGACACGAAATGGCACACGCATTGCAAGAACATAGTAAATCCGCTTATAACGTCGAAATGACGACCGGTATTTTAGGTGCGGTAGCCGATGCCGCAGTGTCTGTTGCACTTGGAACGGATACCGGTGGCTTACTTAGTACTGGCACGGATTTAATCGTAAATAAACCGTTCTCTCGCAGTCAAGAAACTGAAGCGGATGAAATCGGTTTAATGCTAATGGCTCGTTCAGGTTATAACCCTTCCGCTGCACCAAATGTATGGGTAAAAATGAGTAAAGCGGCTGGTAATTCAGGCATTTCTATCTTCTCAACTCACCCATCTAATGAAGAACGCCAAGCAAACCTTGAACGTCTGCTTCCAGAAGCGATGAAAGTATATAAAACAAGCAAAAGATAATGTGATATATCCTAAAGCTAAAGGCAGATCATAAAAACGATCTGCCTTTCTTTTTGTTGAGCAAAAAATGACCAATACTTTTTTGAACTTGCTAACATTTGTGTATAACATCATAACTTATTGTTTCTATTATGGAATTTAGCCATTTCTTTATGATGTTCAAAGTTATTCACGATCATTATTCCGATCTATCACAATTTTATCCACAGATAATGGGGATAAATAGATCTCCGATGTGAATAAAACTCAACAATCACGGCGTAATCTGTAAGGTTATCCATATACTTGCCGAATTATTCTCTAAAAACACTGATCCTCTTACAAAAAAAGATCGTATATTGATCTAAAATAAACCTGAATTATCCCACCAAATAAAAACAAGGAGTTAATGAAGTTATTCGATTAGAATACGCATTCGTTTTACAACTTATCCACAGAGTTATCTACAAAATTGGCTTTAAAGGTTGTTCTAAGACGGAAAGTGTGAAACAATCTCATCCATTTTCTCTATTACCTAAAATAAATAAGGTGGTTCAGTGATCGATTTCGATGGCTACCGCCCAAATGTTGGTATCGTCATTTGTAATAAAGCAGGACAAGTTCTGTGGGCAAAACGGTTTGGACAAAACTCTTGGCAGTTTCCGCAAGGCGGAATTAACGAGGGCGAAAACATTGAAACGGCAATGTACCGTGAGCTTTATGAAGAAGTCGGCTTAACCAAAAAAGATGTACGATTATTATGGGCGTCTAAATATTGGCTGAAATATAAATTACCCAAACGCTTAGTGCGTAGTGATGGTTCTCAGCCAGTGTGTATCGGGCAAAAACAACGTTGGTTTTTGCTACAACTTCTCAGTGATGAAAATGCAATTGATTTAAAAACAACCAAAAGCTCGGAGTTTGATGGCTGGCGTTGGGTAAGTTTTTGGTATCCGGTGCGTCAAGTGGTTTCGTTTAAGCGTGATGTGTATCGCAAAGTGATGAAAGAATTTGCCGTGGTGTTATTAAATGAATCGAAAAAAGTAGAAACGGTTGAAAAACCACGTATAGAACGTACGGAAAAACGAGATTTTCAAAAGCGTGACTATCAAAAACGTGAATTTCGCAAGCCTACTCGTGCGTGGAACAATCCGCATCAGAAAGGAAAATCGTAATGATAGAAGTATTTTTGAGTTGTCTTGCATTAGGTACCGTCGTTGGCTTTTTAGCAGGTTTATTCGGTATTGGCGGCGGTTTAATTATCGTACCAAGCTTAGTTTACTTATTACCGATGGCGGGTGTAACACCAGAAAACTTGATGTCTGCTGCTTTAGGTACATCGTTTTCGACCATTGTCATTACCGCATTTTCTTCGGCACAACGTCATCATAAATTAGGTAATGTTGATTGGAACGTCAGTAAGATCTTTATTCCGTCTATTATGATTTCGGTATTTCTCGCCGGTCTAGTGATCAGTGGATTAGATGCCAAATTGATGTCGAAATTATTTGCGATTATGGTGATTTATTTAGCCGGCCGTATGATTTTCTCTTTGAAAAAAGAGCAAAAAATTAAACCGCTTACGACTCAAGGCACTATTATTGCCGGTGGCGTTATCGGAGCATTATCCAGTGTTGCGGGAATCGGCGGTGGTGCTTTTATCGTACCGTTTCTAAATAGCCGAGGCTTAGAAATGAAACGTGCAATCGGTACATCATCCTTCTGCGGGGCATTTTTAGGCTTATCCGGTACAGTCAGCTTTATCGCAAGCGGTTGGAATGTCGCAAGTATGCCGGATTACTCTTTAGGCTACGTTTATTTACCGGCATTATTCGGTATTACGCTAACTTCCTATTTCACCTCTAAACTCGGGGCAAATGCGGCAAATGTGTTACCGGTAGCAACCTTGAAAAAAGCCTTCGCAGTGATGTTAGTTGCGATTGCGATTAATATGTTTTTAAAATAGCTCGATTTTACTTACTCCCCTCTACTCCAGAGGGGAATTTTTTTAAAGGAACAATATGAACGAACAATTTATTCAATTTCCACAAATTGATCCGATTATTTTTAGCCTTGGTCCCATCTCCCTACGTTGGTACGGTTTAATGTATTTAATCGGCTTCGGTTTCGCTTATTGGCTAGGTATGCGCCGAGCAAAAAATTCCAGTGGCGTTTGGACAACCGAACAAGTTGATCAGCTTATCTATACCTGCTTCTGGGGCGTAGTATTAGGCGGACGTAGCGGCGATGTGCTTTTCTATAATTTCGACCGCTTGTTACAAGACCCGATGTTTCTATTTCGTATTTGGGAAGGAGGGATGTCATTCCACGGTGGTTTAATTGGTGTGATTGTTGCAATGATTTGGGTTTCTTTCCGTCAAAAACGTAGTTTCTGGCAAACATCAGATTTTATCGCACCGCTAATTCCGTTCGGACTTGGAATGGGACGTATCGGTAACTTTATCAATGATGAACTTTGGGGACGTGTCACCGATGTTCCTTGGGCGGTATTATTCCCAAGTGGTGGCTATTTACCTCGTCATCCTTCGCAGCTCTATGAGTTTTTCTTAGAAGGTGTGGTGCTGTTCTTCATCCTTAATTGGTTTATCAAAAAGCATCGTCCGGCTGGTTCAGTCGCCGGCTTGTTCTTAATCGGTTACGGTGTGTTCCGCTTCTTAGTCGAATATGTACGTGATATCGACCCGAATGTGAACACTGTAGATGATTTGATTACGCGAGGCCAATTATTATCATTACCAATGATTATCGGCGGATTAGTGATTATGATTTGGGCATACTCCCGTAAAAAAGCATAACGACAAGCGGTTGAATTTGGTGGAAATTTTGCAAATTTCTAATGAAATTCAACCGCTTTTTTGTTGCCCGAATTTTGCGATCCGGTTCGAAAACACACAAAATTGGGGATAG
>NZ_GL831081.1:397787-417600 GCF_000188255.1 Actinobacillus ureae ATCC 25976 | reverse complement strand
AATGCAACAAAATTATGATGGCAATCAAGATATTTATAGCGTTGAACACCATTAATTTTGCCATATTTTTTGAGGTTAAAAGATGAGCAGGAAATGCAATTTTTTAGTCATTTTTATAAAGCCTTATAGTACAAGGTTTTAACCCACTTTGTAGACTCAATTTTGTCCACTATCCCTAAAAATTTGCAAATTTTCACCGCTTACCCTTAATGAATTAAACCAATTTTTCAATCAAAGCTGAAACAAATTCCAATCGTTCCGCATTGCTTGCAAGCGGTAAATTAAAGCGGAATTTTTGCGCGCCTTCAAATTTATAGACGTTCTTATCCGATTGAATCAGTTGTAAGAACTTCATCGGGTCAGGTTGTGCGCTCGGTTTAAATTCCAAATAGCCACCGTTAATCCCTGCATCAACTTTCTTCAAGCCGAGCGGTGTTGCCAAATGACGAAGCTGAGTAATTTGGAATAGATTTTTCGTTGCCTCCGGTAATAATCCGAAGCGATCGATAAGTTCGACTTTCAAATCTTTCAATGCATCAACACTTTCTGCCGAAGCGATCCGTTTATAGAACGATAAACGCATATTCACATCCGGTACATAATCGTCCGGTAACAATGCCGGTATGCGCAACTCGATCTCGACCTGATTTTGAGTGATTTCTTCTAAAGTCGGTTCACGCCCTTCTTGCAAAGCTTTTACCGCATTTTCGAGTAAATCCATATAGAGTGAGAAACCGATGCTTTCGATCTGCCCGCTTTGTTCCGAACCGAGTAATTCGCCTGCACCACGGATTTCTAAATCGTGAGTTGCCAATACAAATCCGGCACCAAGGTTATCAATCGAACTGAGCGCTTCCAAACGCTGTTGAGCGTCTTTGGTTAATGTTTTTGGCGGTGGTGTCAGCAAATAGGCGTAAGCCTGATGATGAGAACGTCCGACACGTCCACGTAACTGGTGCAGCTGTGCCAAGCCGAATTTATCCGCACGATCAATAATAATCGTGTTAGCGGTCGGCACGTCAATTCCCGTTTCGATAATGGTTGAGCAAACCAACAAATTAAAACGCTGATGATAAAAATCGCTCATCACACGTTCCAATTCACGTTCACGCATTTGTCCATGCCCAATCACAATTCGAGCTTCCGGTACTAATTCCGCCAGCTTAGTCGCACAGTTTTCGATTGTCGCCACGTCATTGTGCAGGTAATACACTTGCCCACCACGCAGAATTTCACGCAGAATAGCTTCTCTCACAACCAGATCATCATGTTGGCGCACAAAGGTTTTAATTGTTAAACGGCGTGCCGGCGGACTAGCGATAATAGAAAGATCTCGCATACCGTTTAACGCCATATTCAGCGTACGAGGAATCGGCGTTGCGGTGAGCGTGAGAATATCAACATTAGCTCGCAATTGTTTGATTTTCTCTTTTTGGCGCACGCCGAAACGATGCTCTTCATCAATCACAAGTAAACCGAGATCACGGAATTGTACGTCCTCTTGTAGCAGTTTGTGCGTGCCGACCAAAATATCCACTTTGCCTTCCGCCACCTTTTCCAAAATCGCTTTTTGCTCTTTAGCGGTTTTAAAACGAGAAAGTACCTCAACATTAATCGGATAGTTGGCAAAACGATCTTTGAAATTCTCGAAATGTTGTTGTGCTAAAAGTGTGGTCGGCACAAGTACTGCAACCTGTTTATGATTTTCCACCGCTAAGAAAGTGGCACGCATTGCGACTTCGGTTTTACCGAAACCGACATCGCCACAGACAAGGCGATCCATTGCTTTTGGCAAGCGCATATCGCTAATGACCGCATTGATTGCGGTTTTCTGGTCTTCAGTTTCTTCAAACGGGAAAGTGTGGCTAAATTGCATAAAACTATCTCGATCGTAGGCAAATGCAAAGCCTTTTTGCGATTCTCGTTTCGTATACACATCAAGTAATTCCGCCGCCACATCGCGGATTTTCTCCGCTGCTTTTTGGCGTGTTTTCGCCCATGCTTCCGAACCGAGTTTATGTAGCGGCGCAGTTTCATCCGCCCCACCGATATAACGGGAAATCAGATGTAATGAAGCCACCGGTACATAGAGCTTCGCCTCGTTCGCATAGAGTAAGACGAGGTATTCCGCTTTAATACCGCCGGCATCCAGCACAGTTAGCCCTGCATAACGTCCGACACCGTTTTCTAAATGCACTACGGCTTGCCCAATTTTGAGTTCTGCAAGGTTACGAATGAGCGTATCTGGGTTGACTATTTTGCGATTTTTCTCAGAACGTTTTGTTTGGACTTTTTCGCCCAAGAAATCCGTTTCGCAAATAATTGCTAAATTTTGACCGCTTACATTTTCAATGATAAAGCCTTGATCAAGTGGTGAAATAATCAGTGAAATTTGCGAATCAATTTCCGCTAATGATTTAACCTGTTTCGGTTTGATTTTTAGCGGTGAAAGTAATTCAAGCAAGGTTTCTCGGCGACCTTCACTTTCTACTGAAAATAAAATCTGTCCATCGAATTTACTACGGAATTTATTGAACGCCTCAAACGGCTCTTTTAACTGCGAGTTAATTGCCAATTCCGGTAGCTTATCAATATTGGCATTCTGTTTAGCTACCGATTTTCTGACTTTTTCCGTACTCAATGTCAGGCGTGGATAGCCTTTTAAATGACGATTAACTTCATCAACTGAAAACCATAATTTCTCAGGTGCTAACAACGGACGCATCGGATCCACTCGGCGACTTTCATAACGCTGAGCGGTATCTTTATGGAACTGCTCTGCTTTTTCTGCAATACCGTCAAAGGTAATAAATAAGGTATTTTCCGCTAAATAATCAAATAGGCTCGCCATTTCTTCGAAGAATAGTGGCTGCCAATATTCAATCCCTGCGTTCAAAATCCCTTTACTGACTTGCTGATAAATATGCTCCGGTTCACGGCGGATCTCACCGAATTGTTCACGGAATTTGCTTCTAAAATGCTCGATCCCATTGCTATCGGTCGGGAACTCGTGTGCCGGTAGTAAATTAATTTCGTTGATTTCGGCTATTGTGCGTTGACTATCCACATCAAAGGTGCGGATCGAATCGATTTCATCATCAAAAAAATCCAAACGGAACGGACTTTCCGCCCCCATAGGATAGAGGTCAAGCAATGCTCCACGCACCGCATATTCTCCGTATTCCAATACTTGTTCCACTGCTCGATAACCGGCATTTTCCAACTGTAAACGTAGCGACTGAATTGAAAAGCGGTCACCTTTCTTAATCAAGAACACATTATTGGCGAGATAGCTCGGCGGACAAACTTTCTGTAACAGCGTATTGATTGGCAATAGAAAAATTTGTTTATTGCCTTGTTGCAAATGGAATAACGCTGAAAGACGGGCTGAAATGATATCTTGATGCGGTGAAAAATTATCGTAAGGCAAGGTTTCCCAATCTGGAAAGACCGAAACCGGCAATTGGCTAAATTGCATTAAAGCCTTTTCAAGACGTAATGCGGTGCGGGTATCCGGTGTTACTACTACGCTTAAACCATTAGATTGCGCCGCAGCTTCGGCAATGGCTAAAGCATCTGAATGCCCAACTAAATTACCGAGCGTTTGATGATCTTGGAATTTGCCCCCTTCTTGCTGAGCAATTAAAGGCAGATTAAACTGAATAAATGACATAAGCGGTCGATCTTGTTGAAAAATTTGCAAATATTGTAGCCCAAAGCCTCATTTTTACAAAACCGATTAGATTAATAGATAAAAGGGGACTACAAGAGCCCCCTTTGTTAATGGATGTATATTAAATTAAGCGTAGAAGCTTACTTGCTCTTGTTGTACTTGTACTGGAGTGTATGAAACACAAATATCACAAGAACCATCAGTGTTATAAACTACGTCAACTGTTGCACTACCGTCTTTGAAATCGAATTGCTCAATTGAGTTTGCGCCGTCATTTAAGTAGTTAACTACTTCGATAAAGTTACCTTCATCCGTAGTATCTGTAATAAATAAGTTACTACCTTTAAGGCTGAATGTTACTTCCTCTGAATTTAAATCAGTGAATCGAATTAAATCAAAATCACTTTTCGCACCTTTGTCTGCAACCACATCGTGACCGAAATCACCGCTGAAGATATAAGTATCACTACCTACACCACCAGAAAGATAGTCGCCAGCACCAAGACCGCCTACTAAGATATCGTGGCCTTCGCCACCGAATAAATTATCGTGACCGCCGAAACCGTATAAAGTATCGTTACCAGCACCGCCATCAATCAGATCTTTCAGCTCTGTACCGCAAAGCACATTATCACACTCATCGCCAAAAATTTCATTATCAGCTTCCCGTGGTGGGGTTGGAGCATCATCTTCCGGACAACCACAGATTGGATCTTGTGGAACTGGTTCTTGTAGAATTGGTTGTTGTGGATCAAACGGACGTTGAGGATCAATTGGTTTTTGTAAAAAATCTCACATTTAGACTTAACGCTTGTAAATTGTTGGTAGTCAAAGGGAAATTCTATCATATTTAAGGATTGTTCCGAAAAAATATGGGCTGTTCCGAAACTATTTACTAGAATTAGGTAGGTATAGTGTCACGCTTCTGATAAATTGGGCGAAGTTATTCGCCCTTTTTATCAGCTTTAGGAACACTATTTTCAAGTGGTGGGATAATTGGAGCTAGGCGGACATAGACTTTCATCATCTTTTCAGATGTATGGCCGAGATGTTGGCGTGCGGCTTCCATTCCAAGTAGCATTGCTTTATCTGTACCTGATTTTGCCCGTAGATCTCGGAATTGAAATTGTCTTAATTCTTCCGCATAGTCTGGGTATTGTTTGATCGCTTTTTCTCGTATTACGGCAAATGTCGCTGTGATATATTCGGAAGTAAAGCGAGCTCCTCTTTGAGTATAGAATAGGTAGTCTTTTCCATTTTTAAATCGCCTTTCAAGAATTTCTTTCAATTTTCCTTTCAACTCTATGCGTAGCTTGGCGGCTGTTTTCTGTTGTACAATGTGCAGATAGCTATTCGCTATATGGCTTCTCTGAATATTCGTTAAATCGACGGGGCGTTGCCCTGTTAAATAAGCGAGATCCATTAAATCTTTGAAATCCTCATTGCAACATTCATAAAAAAGCGGTCTAATTTGCAAATTTTTTTACAAATTAGACCGCTTGTTTTATCAATAGATTGAAAACTATCTCAACCAAACTATTGTGTTAATTCAGTACGCAGTTTCTTCGTTACATCCACCATGACTTGTAATTGCTCTATAGTTTCTTTCCAACCACGCGTTTTTAAGCCGCAATCCGGATTCACCCATAAACGTTCTTTCGGAATTACCTTCAATGCTTTACGTAATAAATGCTCGATTTCGCCGGCTGTCGGTACACGAGGACTATGAATATCATAAACGCCTGGGCCGATATCATTCGGATATTTGAAATCGGCAAACGCTGTGAGTAATTCCATATCAGAGCGTGAAGTTTCAATCGTGATCACATCCGCATCAAGCCCTGCAATCGCCGGTAAAATATCGTTAAATTCCGAATAGCACATATGAGTGTGGATTTGGGTATCGTCTTTTACGCCCATATAACTTAAACGGAACGCTTCTCCCGCCCATTGTAAATAAGCATCCCAATCCGCTCGTTTAAGCGGTAAGCCTTCTCGAATTGCCGGTTCGTCAATCTGAATCACTTTAATTCCGGCTTTTTCCAGATCCAATACTTCGTCAGAAAGTGCCACGCCAATTTGCTTACATACGGTAGAACGAGGAATATCGTTACGCACAAACGACCATTGTAAAATCGTCACCGGACCGGTTAGCATGCCTTTCATTACTTTATCCGTCAGGCTTTGAGCATATTGCGACCAACGCACTGTCATCGGTTCAGGACGAGTGACGTCACCATAAATCACCGGCGGTTTTACACAACGAGAACCGTAGCTTTGTACCCAACCGAATTTGGTGAAAGCAAAACCGTCCAGCAACTCACCGAAATATTCCACCATATCGTTACGTTCCGCTTCGCCATGAACTAATACGTCTAAGTCCAGCTCTTCTTGTTTACGAATCACAAATTCAATTTCTTTTTGCATTGCCGCTTCATAATCGGCAAGCGATAGTTCCCCTTTTTTGAATGCAGCACGAGCATGACGAATTTCCAATGTTTGCGGGAAAGAACCGATATTGGTAGTCGGAAAAAGCGGTAAATTTAGCCATTTATTTTGCAATTTAATTCGCTCGGCAAAAGGTGACTGGCGCTTATCCGCATTTGCCGGTAAGTTAGCTAAACGTTGCGCGACTTCCGCTTTATGAATCACTTTACTTTTTTCTCGAGCATCTGCCGCGGTTTGGCTGTCATTTAATTGCTCTGCGACCGCTGACCGCCCTGCATTTAACGCCTGTTTTAAAACTTGCAACTCTGCCACTTTTTGTAAGGTAAAAGCTAACCAGCGATATAATTCAGGATTATTTTGCTGTAATTGCGTTTCTACCGCTAAATCATAAGGTGTATGCAATAGCGAGCAGCTCGGTGCAATCCATAAACGCTGATTAAATTTTGCTTTTAATGGTTCCAACACATACAATATACGATTTAAATTCGCTCGCCAAATATTACGCCCGTCAATCACACCGGCAGAAAGCACTTTCGGATAATCTTCAAATGCACTGAGTTGTTCCGGCGCACGCACGAGATCAAGGTGTAAACCGTCTACCGGCAACGCTTTTAATAAAGCAGCGTGTTCTGCCACCGAGCCAAAATAAGTTGCCAATAATAGCTTCGCATTCACTTTAGCTAATTGAGCGTAAACATCTTGATAAGCCGCAAGCCATTCTTGAGGTAAATCTAATGCCAATGCCGGTTCATCAATTTGAATCCATTCCACACCTTCAGCGGCGAGTGCGGTTAAAATCTCAAAATAAATCGGCACAAGTTGCTTGAGTAAATCAAAGCGGTTAAAGGCTTCGCCTTTTTCTTTACCTAGCCATAAAAATGTGAGCGGACCGACGATTACCGGTTTAACCTGATGTCCGGCAGCTTTCGCTTCACGAATTTGATTCACATAATGCGTAGGATTCGCCTTAAACGTGGTATTTTTCTGAAATTCCGGTACAAGATAGTGATAGTTAGTATCAAACCATTTGGTCATTTCAATCGCAAACTGCTCTTTATTACCACGTGCTAATTGGAAATATTGATCAAGGGTCAAACTTTGGCTGTCAAAACCAAAACGAGCCGGTATCGCGCCGGTTGCTACTTGTAGATCTAAAATGTGATCGTAAAACGTAAAATCGCCGACCGTGACAAAATCCGCATTGGCTTGCGCTTGATGTTGCCAATTTTTTTCACGTAACGCTTTTGCTAGATCTAATAAATCTTGTTCGGCTAATTCTTTACGCCAGTAGCGTTCCTGCTCAAATTTTAATTCACGTTTTGCCCCTACACGTGGGAAACCTAAGATATGTAATGTTGTCATACTGTACTCCTGCGATCTGTTTGTTATTCAGCTAACTTAGCGATTAATCCGCTAAGCTGTGTCAAAAATAATGCAAGAACCTTAAACATTATGCAACTTCATAATTTTCAATTTAATTATGAATATTTTTAATATTCAAAAGAGTTACACATTCGCCATAAAGTTACCCTTTATGCTATGCTAGTAACGTATCAACACATTTTTTAGGGAGGAAAAATGAAAATATGGCTAGGACTTTGCGCCCTTTTAGCACTTAATACCACTTATGCCGATGAATGCTTATATTCATTAACAGGGAAGAAACTAAAAAGCGTACAATGTGACGTGGAACGCCTTGAACAAGGAATCGTACACGGTAATCAATATTTCACCGATCAAATTACCATCAATCATAACCGATTCTATGTTTCCGCCTATGAATTGACATACGAAATAACGGGAACGGAATACGGGCTAATTAGTAAAAAAATGCCGGATAAAATTCCTGAACCGGATAAAACAAAAACTGTCTTCTTCTCTTTAGATGAAAATATGCAATGGGCGGATCACTACAGTTATTGGAGCTGCTGGCAAAAAGAAATCGGCAAAGAAACAGTTTGTGCAAAAACCACTCAATAAAAATAAAGCGGTCTAATTTGTTCAATTATTTGCAATACACCTTTGTTGCAAAAAAAGAATAAAATTAGACCGCTTATCAATTCAACTAATAATTATTGGCTAGCACCGAATACTGCGCCCCAAGAAGTATCACTACCAATGTTAGACACATCTCTAATCATACCGCCAAGTTCTTTCGCATTTTCGCCGTAGAATTTACCTTCTACATTTGCTTTGGTTGGAAAACTATTTGAATTTGCCGCACCGGCAAAGCTATTACCGGAAATATCCGCCGTAATATTCACCGCATCAAGCGTATCAATATTTAAAGAACCGTTCAGTTTTTTCGAACCGAAATCAACATTAAACTGAGAAGTACCTTTCAACCAATCATGTTCATCAAATTGCTTTGTGTTACCGGCAATAATTGCATGACCGGTATAAGTCGCCGTACCGCTAGTTGGCATTGAAGCCGTAGGAGAACCATTATAGAACATATAACTGTCTACTTCCGGACCATAACTATCGAGAACTCCAAAACGCACTGCGCTATATTTATCACAGCAAGCACTTAAAAGTCCCATATCTAACCAAGTTCCCGCATAAATACCCGAACTTTTATAGCCAACGCGAATTTCTGTATCTTCAACATTTAAGAGTTCAGTATTTGAATTATGTAATTCAACTCGTTTTTCCAAAACATCATCGTCTTGATTCGATATCACAAGAACAGTTCCTGTTGATGAATTTGAAGGCATATTTCCTAATACCGGTGTATAGGTTCGATTATTATCATTAGAAGGATTGTTTGGCTGAGAAGGGGTAGTTGGCTGAGGCATATTATCAGCTACCGGTACATTTACAGCAGTATTTGATAAATCATTATTGTCACCGCCGCCACTACTTCCACAAGCGCTTAATACAAGCCCAGTTAATACAGTTAAACTTAGTTTTGCAATTTTTTGCATATATACACTCCTAATATATCCTTATAAAGAAATTTATTAAAGCATATATAAGTTAAAATAAATAACCTAGGGTTATGTAAATTATTATTTTAATTTATTCAATATAACTACCCAACTAAAAAATAATAAAAAACACTATCCAAATAATAAAAATCCCATATAGAAAAATATAAATTTATTTAGTTCCATAAATTAAATCATTTATCTTTCAATTATAATGGAAAGAATTTACTTATTTAAAACAATAATTTATATTATACTCATCCTACTACTTAATTTTCTGAAGACTTTATTAATTGTAAATGAAACCCATCTTTCTTGAACTTCGCCATCTCAAAACATTACTCGCTTTAAAAGAAAGCGGCAGTGTTTCTCTTGCAGCAAAACGTGTCCACTTGACACAATCAGCCCTTTCTCATCAAATAAAATTATTAGAAGATCAATATGAGCTCACATTATTTGAACGTAAAACACAACCTTTACGTTTTACACCGGCAGGAGATCGATTAGTAAAATTGGCTCATGAAATTTTACCTAAAGTAGCGGAAGCAGAACTTGATCTTGCACGAGTGAAACAAGGTGAAGTAGGGGAATTAAGAATTGCGGTTGAATGCCATACTTGTTTTGACTGGTTAATGCCAGCCATGGATACTTTCCGCCAGAGTTGGCCATTAATAGAGTTAGATATTGTATCCGGCTTCCATACGGATACCGTCGGTTTATTATTAACGCATCGGGCAGATTGGGCAGTCGTTGCAGAGGCAGAACAAACAGAAGGGATCATTTACCGCCCGCTCTTTTCTTATGAAATGGTAGGAATTTGTGCTAAAGATCACCCGTTGGCTCAAAAAGATATCTGGGAAGCGGAAGATTTTATTGACGAAACTTGGATTACTTATCCGGTTCCGGATGATATGCTAGATTTACTACGCAAAGTCTTACGTCCAGCTGGAATTAATCCAACCCGTAGAACTAGCGAATTGACCATTGCGATCATTCAATTGGTTGCAAGTAAAAGAGGTATTGCGACCTTACCTTATTGGGCAGTAAAACCTTATTTAGATAGAGGCTATGTTGTTGCCAAGAAGATCACTCAGAAAGGCTTATATAGTAATCTATACGGCGCATACCGAGAAACGGATCAGAACTACGCTTATCTAAACGATTTCCATAATACGGTAAAATCTCAAAGTTTTGCAACATTACCGGGGTTAATGGTTTTAGAAGATTAAACGTTAATTGCACTGAATATGAAAACGGCCTGATTCTTATCAATCTGGCCGTTTCTTTTATTACTAATTTATTATACTTTCGCGCGATATTTAGAATGCTGTTTTACCGCTTTACGAATTTGGCGAATATTGGTGCGACGACGATTTTTTATCACATCCACTTTGGTTTCGGTTTCCGCCGGTAAGCCAACAAGCTCACGCAAATAGTTTACTTGCTCTAAGCCCATTTCTTCCCATCCACCACGAGGTAAACCTTTTTCTAATTTGATATTACCGTAACGAATACGAATCAAACGACTAACCTCAACACCTTGCGATTCCCATAAACGACGTACTTCACGATTACGTCCTTCAGTTAAAGTAACATCAAACCATTGGTTTAAACCTGTGCCACCAACGGTTTTAATCTGTTTAAAGTTTGCCGGACCATCTTCTAACTGAACACCTTTGCGTAAACGTTGTAGCATCGCTTCATCAATATTACCAAACACACGCACGGAATATTCACGCTCTACTTCACGGCTCGGGTGCATTAAACGATTCGCTAACTCACCGTCTGTAGTAAACAGTAATAAACCAGAAGTATTAATATCCAAACGACCAACTGCAACCCAACGCGCACCGGTTAAGCGAGGCAAGCGATCAAATACGGTTGCACGGCCTTCCGGATCAGAACGAGTACATAATTCACCTTCTGGTTTGTAATACATCAGCACACGACAAATTTCTTTCTGTGCCGGAATAAGGCTAATCAAATTACCGTCAATACGAATTTTGGTCGCACTGCTCACCTGTACACGATCGCCTAAACTTGCAATTTTACCGTCAACGCTCACACGTCCTGCCGCAATAATCTCTTCCAATTCACGACGAGATCCCTGACCTGCACGCGCTAGAATTTTCTGTAGCTTTTCACCGACTACTTTGGCTTTTTTTTCTGTAACTTCTACACTAGAAGCGGTTGGTTTTACTACTCTTTTTACTAACGGTTTCGAAGTTGGACGAGCACGTCTTTCCAATTGTTCATCAAACTTATTAGGTGATAAACGCTTTTCGCCTTGTGATTTAAAAGACACTGAACGTTTATCGGTTTGTTTTTTTTGAAATGTTGTCATTAAAATTCCTTAAATTTGTCGCTCTCACGAGTGTCTGAAATATGGATTTCTCCACTGCTCCGTGCATAAACGGAGAAGATGTAAATTAATTAAAAGGTGTAATATCGCCCGAGCCTTCACGGATAATTCGAGGACTATCTTCGGTTAAATCAATTACGGTTGTCGGTTCTTGACCTAAATAACCGCCATGAATAATTAAATCCACACGATGTTCCAAATGCTCTCGAATTTCATCCGGATCCGATTCGGTAATTTCGGTATCGGGTAGCATAAGCGAACAAGATAAAATCGGCTCGCCCAGCTCTGCAATTAAAGCCAAAGCAATTGCGTTATCCGGCACACGAATCCCAATTGTCTTACGTTTGGTCATTAATCTACGCGGCACATCTTTGGTTGCCGGCAAAATAAAGGTGTAAGGATTTGGGGTGTTATTTTTGATTAAGCGATAAGATTGATTAGTGACTAATGCGTAAGTGGAAAGCTCTGACAAATCACTACATACCAAGGTAAAATTGTGATTTTCGGGCAATTTACGAATCGCAACAATGCGATCAATTGCGTGTTTTTCACCGATTGCACAGCCTAAAGCATAACCTGAATCTGTCGGATAAATAATAACGCCACCATTTTTAATAATTTCTACCGCTTGATTAATCAAACGTGCCTGAGGGTTATCAGGATGAATATAAAAAAATTGGCTCATAGCGTAATATCCTTCGAAAAAAATGTTGGTGCATTATACACCAACATTCTTATATTCTCTAAAGAATTATACCGTTCTTAGAGTGCCGCTAATTGCTCTAGCGACGGCGCAAAATAATAACTACCGGAAACCGGCTTAGTAAAGCCTAACAAGCGGTCTGTTTTGCCGTCTAATTCACCAAACATACTTTTAAGCTGTTGGTCGATATTGTGTAAACGTTTTGCAAAAGCAATAAAATATAAACCATGCTCGCCGCTCGCTAAACCGTACGGCAAACTGTGGCGTAAAATTTTTAAACCTTTACCGTTTTCTTTTAAATCCACACGCCCTACGTGAGAATTTTCCGGCACATCCTCAAGCTCAACGCTGTCCGCTTTTGTTCTGCCGATCACTTGTTCTTGACGTTCCGTGTTCATCTTATGCCATTTTGCTAATTGATGAACATAACGTTGACTCAATACATAACTACCACCGGCATCCTCACCGTCTTCAATTAAAGCGGCTTCACGCAATTTTTCATCGGTTTGCGGATTCTCAGTGCCATCAATAAAACCGGTTAGATCACGCTCTTCTACCCAACGAAAACCATGGGTTTCTTCCACAATTTCTGCCACTTCTTTTAATTGTTCCACCACCATTAAAGCGATAGAAAAATTAATATCTGGACGATTAGATTGGATATGCACTAAAAAATCACGTTGGGTTGCCGGCGCATACTCTCGTTCGGCTTTGCCTAATGCAATAAAATCCTTCAATTCGGCAGCGGAATTAGTCTTTAGCTGGTTCCAAAGCGCTTTACCAAAAGCCAAGGTAAGCCCTAATTCTTCCGTAGAAAATTGCTGCTGAACTTCTTGAAATTTATGCTGAATGGTATGAACTTTAGAACGAAACGTTTCAATATTTAAAATATTCGCTTCAATAAAAATGCCCGATTTACGATGCGTTAGTGTAATGCCGGATTGTGGAGTTGCCATAATGTATCCCATAAGCAAGAAAATAGATAAGAAACAATCGTTATTGTACAAAAGCGAGTAAATAAAATCAGCCGTTTTAGTCAAATTCCAGTATTAAAAAAATCACTTGACTTATCATTTTTATACTAGTTTAATAGTGCAAAATTAAAAGATAAAACAAGGAATCGTGAAATGAATCTAAATACTCAGCAAACACAACTTCCCTATTATGAAGATACAACCGTAGCGTTTTATCACCTATGCGATAATAAACCACATACACTTTTATTAGACTCAGCAGAAATTCACAGTAAAAACAGTCTAAAAAGTTTATTGTTTGCCCAATCCGCATTACATATTTATTGTGATGCTCAAACCGTCACTTGTGAGGCGTTAACTGAAAACGGTAAAGCCGTACTTCCCCATATTCAAGCAGCATTTGCTCAGTTATCTCCGGCTCCAAATTGCAAAGTTTCAACGGAATTTAACCACTTGTCGGCAACCTTTCCACCTATTGCCCAAAATTTAGATGAAGATAGTAAACTTAAAACCAGCACTGTGTTTGACGGTTTACGTTGTGTGAGCCAACTTTTTGCAGATAAAGCGGATCCGATCTATTTAGGCGGTTTATTTAGCTACGATTTGGTCGCTCATTTTATTCCGATGGACGGTATTCAATTACAAGATGATGGCTTACGTTGCCACGATTACAGCTTCTATCTTGCCGAACAATTAGTGTTTATTGACCACCAAAAACAGGAATCAGTGTTGCACACTTTCTGTTTTGATGAAACACAGCAAAGCCGCTTACAGCAACAAGCGGTCGAATTTAGCCAAATTCTTGCAAAATATCAGCCTTGTGAATTACGTTTACCGATTCAAGCGGCAAGTGGTGAAGTAAAAACCAATCTTGAAGATGAAGACTTTAAACAGATCGTTCAAAAACTCAAACATCATATTCATATCGGTGATGTGTTCCAAATTGTACCGTCACGCCGTTTTAGTTTGCCTTGCCCGAATATTTTGGCCGCTTATCGTCAGCTTAAAATTAATAATCCAAGCCCGTATATGTTCTTTATGCAAGGCGAAAACTTTACTTTATTCGGTGCATCACCCGAAAGTGCGCTGAAATATTCACAAGCTAATCGTCAATTAGAAATCTATCCGATTGCCGGCTCTCGTCCGCGTGGATTTGATGCTAATGGCAATATCGATCCGGAATTGGATTCACGCTTAGAATTGGAATTACGTTTAGATCAAAAAGAATTGGCAGAACATTTAATGTTAGTCGATCTGGCTCGTAATGATGTCGCACGAGTTTGCCAAGCCGGTACACGTAAAGTGGTGGATCTGATGCAAATCGATCGCTATTCACAAATTATGCACCTTGTTTCTCGCGTGGTCGGCACATTACGTAGCGATTTAGATGCGTTACACGCTTATCAGGCGTGTATGAATATGGGTACATTAACCGGTGCGCCAAAAATTAAAGCGATGCAATTAATCTACCAAGTAGAGCAACAAAAACGCCACAGTTACGGCGGTGCAGTCGGTTACTTAACCTCACAAGGTGATTTAGATACTTGCATTGTGATTCGTTCTGCATTCGTGCAAAACGGTATCGCTTACGTACAAGCTGGTTGCGGTGAAGTATTGGATTCAGATCCGCAATCGGAAGCGGATGAAACACGTCATAAAGCGAAAGCCGTATTAAAAGCAATCGCGCAAGTGAATACTAAATAAGGACGGATAAGCTATGGCACATATTCTTTTTGTTGATAATTTTGATTCATTTACCTACAACCTTGTCGATCAATTTCGTGAATTAGGTCATCAAGTGACAATTTTCCGTAATGATTACCCGTTGGAAGATTTTTTGAAAAAAGCACAAACTACCGAAAATTGTATTGTGGCACTTTCGCCCGGCCCAGGCACACCGGCAGAAGCTGGCAATATGTTAGCAATCATTAAACAGCTCAAAGGCGTTGTACCGATGATTGGCATTTGTTTGGGTTATCAAGCAATTATCGAAGCGTTAGGCGGACGTATCGTGCATACCGGCACCGTTTTACACGGCAAGGTGTCAAAAATTGAACACGATAACCAAGCAATGTTCCACGGTATTAATAACCCGATGCCGGTTGCCCGTTACCATTCACTAATGGGTGATAATCTGCCGGAGGAGTTAGAAATCAATGCTCGCTTCGATAATATCGTGATGGCGATTCGCCACAAACAATTACCGATTTGCGGCTTTCAATTTCACCCAGAATCAATCCTAACCGTAGAAGGCACTAAATTATTAAAACAATCGGTCGAATGGCTGCTTTCCACACAACATTAAGCAAAAA
Source organism: Actinobacillus ureae ATCC 25976 (assembly GCF_000188255.1). Lineage (GTDB taxonomy): Bacteria > Pseudomonadota > Gammaproteobacteria > Enterobacterales > Pasteurellaceae > Actinobacillus > Actinobacillus ureae. Next base: position 402,198 of record NZ_GL831081.1, on the reverse strand, counting down.
AATTTAGAAAAATAACCGCTTATCAGTATAACGAAAACAGGATAACACTATGCAACTCGACAACATTCTTAGCCAATTATTTGAGAACCAAGTGCTCACAAAAGCAGAATCACAATACTTTTTTGAACAAGTAATTCAAGGTAATGTTTCTAACGAACAACTCGCCGGCGCATTAATTGCGTTAAAAGTACGGGGAGAGACAATTGAGGAAATTGCCGGAGCGGTTGAAGCTGCATTTGCAAATGCAACTACATTCCCAACTCCCGATTACGATTTTGCCGATATTGTCGGAACCGGTGGCGACGGGCAAAATACAATTAATATTTCTACCGCCAGTGCGATTGTAGCGGCGACTTTAGGTTACAAAGTCGCAAAACACGGTAGTCGCAGCGTTTCCAGTAAAACCGGTGCCAGCGATGTGCTATCCGTATTAGGAATTAATGTGGCGATTTCCCCCCAAACCGCGCGCCAGGTATTAGATGAAAATAATCTCTGTTTCTTATTTGCACCGCTTTACCATGCCGGTTTTAAACACGCTGTACCGGTACGCCAAGCGCTGAAAACTCGCACACTATTTAATATTCTGGGGCCGTTAGTCAATCCGGCACACGCTAAGCGCCAATTACTCGGCGTTTATTCACCGGATGTGTTAAAAATTTATGCAGAAACGGTACGCACCTTAAATCATCAACATTCGATTGTGGTGTACGGTTCCGGTTTAGATGAAGTGGCTGTACACGGCGAAACTTTAGTCGCTGAAATTGAACAAGGCGAAATCCATTATTTCACACTGACACCAGAAGATTTCGGTATCCAACGCCATTCAATTGAGGCGTTAAAAGGTGGTGAGCCTACAGAAAATGCGGAAAAAATTACCGCTTTATTAAAAGGCAAAGGCGAAGCGGCACATATTGATGCGGTTGCAGTAAATACTGCTATGCTCATGCGCACATTCGGAGAACGAGATTTAAAAACCAACGTACAACGTGTCAAAGATTTGCTCAGAACAGATAAAGCCTACCAAACCTTGCAAAAGCTCGCCCAATACCAGTAACATATTGCCCACATTTGTGGGCTTTTTTATAGGAAAATTTATGTATCAGCTTTATATCAATCCGCCTAAATCGTCTTGGTCGCTTCGTCCTTGGATTCTACTGAAAATGCTAGATATTCCTTTTGAGCCAAAAATTGTCCGCTACCTCGCAGATATCAATGAGCAACGACAACAATTTTCTACCTTTTCAGCAACAGCAAAAATTCCTGTTTTATATGACAATCAGCTACAAATTTGGGATAGTTTGGCGATTATTGAGTACGTTGCCGAAAGTTATCCGCAAGTTTGGCCAAAGGATAAAAAAGCTCGAGCATGGGCTCGTTCTGTTTGTGCCGAGATGCATTCCGGTTTTGAGTATTTGCGAAATATTTGTGATTTTCGACCGCTTGAAAAAATTACGCTTACGGAAATTCCTCAACAATTAGAAGATGAGCTCAAACACTTAAACACGATTTTTGCACAAGGCTTACAACAATTTGCTGGCAAATATTTAACAGGTTCACTATTCACTGCGGCAGATGCTTTTTTGTTACCGGTAGCGGCAAGAATTAATACTTACGGATTAGCCCACTATTTTGATGAAAATGTGCGGATATATCTGCAAAAAATGTTAGCATTACCTACATATCAAGAATGGTTAAAAGGATAAAATGAAAAAAAGTATTTACGATACCCCGATTTTCTTTGAACGTTATCAACAATTACGTGAAAACCCAATCAGTATGAATGAAGTGGTGGAAAAGCCTACGATGTTTTCACTTTTACCGGCTCTTACCAATAAAAAAGTGTTAGATTTGGGTTGTGGTACTGGGGTGCATTTGGCGCATTATTTAGAATTAGGTGCGAGTAAAGTTGTCGGGCTGGATTTATCGGAACTCATGCTAAAACAGGCGGAAAGTAATTTAGCAAAAAATTGGCCAAAATCGACCGCTTTCTCACTGCACAGCTTGCCAATGGAACAATTAGATAAAATTCCAGAAGATAATTTTGATGTGATCACCAGCTCGTTTGCGTTCCATTATATTGAGGACTTTGCTGACTTACTTGCAAAAATTTCCGCAAAAATGACCGCTTGCGGTACGCTGATTTTTACCCAAGAACATCCGATCGTCACTTGCTATAAAGACGGCTATCGTTGGGAGAAAAATGAGCAAAAACAACAAGTTGCTTATCGTTTAAATTATTATCGAGATGAGGGGGAGCGAAACAGAAGTTGGTTCCAACAAGCATTCAAAACCTATCATCGCACCATGGCAACAATCTGCAATCAGGTGATTCAAGCCGGTTTTGAAATCGTGCAAGTGGAAGAGCCAATGCTGACGGAACAACCGCAATGGCATAACGAGTTTAAAGATCTACAACATCGCCCGCCATTACTGTTTATTAAAGCGGTTAAGAAAGGTTAACCGGTACTTTGCGTTGCTCGGTAGTTGTTTTGCCGCCGAGCTGCATTAATAACAATTCCACCGCCCATTTTCCCGACTGAGGATAACCAAAATCCAGCGTAAGCAAATTGGTTGCAAAACACTGCAATAATGTATTTTGCCCGATACAAGCAAGCGGTAGATTTTGCTGATTTTCTTGCAAATATTTTAATGTACTAATCGCTAGCGAGCTGCTGGCACACAATATCGCCGATACCGGTTTACACATTAACTTCGGCATCTGTAAATAGCCGCTTTCAATCGTCAATTCCGCTTCCACTAAATTAGCGGAAATCTGATGAGAATTACAAAAAGCCAAATAGCTGCGATTGCGATCATGACCGGTTGTTTCATCTTGATCATTTACGCCTAAGTAGGCAATGTTACGATGCCCCTGCTGATACAATTTCGTCATTAATATACTAATCGCATTCTCATCATCATAATATACCGCCGGAATATTCGGATAAGCACGTGCTACAGTCACCAATGAACCTCGCCATTGCTGAATAATTTCAAGTGAAAGTTGTGAAAAACCAAATAGAATAACGCCATCCACCTGACGTTGGCGGAATAATTCAAAATGGCGAGTCACTAATTCAGGTTGAAATTGGCTCTCAACAATCAGAGGGGTAATATTTTTAGCGTATAGCTGCTGTAAAATCGTGCTTAAAGTTTGAGATTCAGCGGTGGAAAATAATTCCAACAACAGGAGAAGATGCCCCTCTCATTGCTCTAGCACTTTGATTCGGCTGGAATCCTAACTCATCAATGACTGTTTGCACTCGTTCTCGAGTCTGAACACTCACCTTAGGATCATTATTCAACACTCGAGACACGGTGGATTTACCAACATTACAACGTGCGACAATATCTTTAATCGTTAATTTCATTAGGATACAGGTAGTTGGTAAGCAGGAGTAGGGTCAGATTCCGGCAAGATTTCCTTCTCCGGATTTTCTAATTCTTCCTTCGTTGGTTCTGGTTTCTGCTCTACCGGCTTAGTCTCAGCTTCCAGTGCTACAGCTGGTGTTTCAGTTTTTTCTTCAGCCGGTTCTACCACGGCTTCAGAAGCCGATACAGCCGTTTTATTTTGTGTTTTTTCAATATCAGTCTTTGCCGGTTTAACTTCTGCAACTTTTGCAATATCCACTTTTTTAGTCGGTTTCGGCGATTCTAATTTTGTCGATTGTGACTCAGAATCCACCGCTTGTTCGGTTGATGCCGGCTGATCCGTTAATTCAGCTTTAGTCGATAACTTCTGTTGTTTCGGTTCAATTGAAATTTCTTCCAAACTTTGGCGATATTCTGCTGACTGGTGTACTTCTTGCTCTGCACCTTCTACTTTCTTAGCGATTAATTTATAGCTGAACTCAACTTTCGGATCTAACCAAATAGCCAGCATTGCATCATTAAATTCAGCATTAAAATCTTGCTCAATCACCTGATCATTTAACACAAAATAACCACGATCAGCTAACGCAATATAGCTTAATGAATCATCCGGTTTTAAATCCGGTAAGATTTTACGAAGTCGATCGATCACTTCATCTTGTGCAGGAAGTGTAATCCCCAAATTCGCCCATGATTTCGCTACTGAAATCACGAAATCTCGACCATCAACCGGTTTACTGTATTTCAATGTCAACATTACTGGGCGTTCCGTATTCTTATATTCGCCCGTTTCTGTAAATAGGGAAATATTATAAATTTTGAACGGTCCCCAAGTGTAATCCACATCATTGATTTTTTCCCACTTAGCAACCGCAGTGCTGCTCAATACTGCAAAGAGAAAAGATAAGAGAGCTTTGTAACGCATTATTATTGTCCCCAGTAAACAAAAGAGGCTGTATTATACCTGAGCCGAGTATAGAGTAAATTCATCAATCCTTGTTTCACGAAAATTTTGTGATCGACTTCAACGATTTAGGGG
>NZ_GL831081.1:389158-397737 GCF_000188255.1 Actinobacillus ureae ATCC 25976 | reverse complement strand
ACTACAGCCCCTTAAAATTTGCAAAGAAATGACTGAATTTAATCGCTTGTTAAAAAAATTTGCTTGTTAAGATTGCAAAACAAGCATTACATCTTTAAACTTCCGAATAATTTTCTGTAATTTTTAACCAAGAGCTTAGTTATGACTGAATCAATTAATCCGACAGAAGAAAATCAAGATGTTCGTTCACTAGGAAAAAAAATAAAACAAGCACGTGAGGCCTTAAATTTAAGTGTTGAAGATGTTGCTAAAAAAACAAATTTAAAGAAATCACATATCGAAGCATTAGAGAACGATATTTTCATTTTACAAAATGTAGCGCCGACTTTTGTTCGAGGCTATGTGCGTAACTATTTACGTTTTCTTCGTTTACCGGAAGAGTTAGTTTCAAGTGTTAATTATGGTGAAGTAACTATTCCAAAAGAAGCAGTTAAAACCCCTTCGGTAAAAGCTGTACAAAAATCACAAACACAATGGATGAAATATTTAACCGTATTGGTGTTATTAGCAGCAGCGGGGATGACATTATTGTGGTGGTGGCAAGATTACCAAAAAGAGCAAGAAAATCGCGACCAATTTGTGATTAGTTCTACTCCTGCAGAAGTTGCACCGAGCGTGCCTGTTACTCCTGCTCCGGTAACCGTAGCACCACAGCCGGCACAACCGGTTGCGCCAGCCGTTGTTGAAGAAGTGAAAGTACCGGAAGTTACTGCGCCTGTCGTAAATACACCGGCAGTGGAAAGTGCGCCAGTAACCGTTCAATCGGAAGTTGTTGCTGCAGAACAACCGGCGGAAGCAGTGAATGTGTTACAACAAACAGCGGAAACGGGTACTACTGAAGAAACTATTGGCAATGATGAATTACGTATTGAAGTCATTGGTAAAGAAAGCTGGATTACCGTAAAAAATACCAAAAGCAAAAGAAGCTTAGCGGAAAAATTATATAGCAACGGCGAAGTGTTAACCTTTAACGGTAACGAACAATATCGTTTAACGATTGGCGCACCGGCAAATGTAAAACTTTACTATAAAGGCCAAGAAGTACCGTTAAAAATTGATGGTCGTGTAGCTCGAATTCGTTTACCTTTAGCACAATAAGGATTGGACATGTCAATTCATCAATCGCCAATTAAACGTCGTGAATCGAAGAAAATTTGGGTGGGTAATGTCGCAGTCGGTGGTGATGCACCGATTTCGGTACAATCTATGACGAATACCCGTACAACTGACGTAGAAGCAACGGTTGCGCAGATTAAATCACTAGAACGTGTTGGGGCGGATATTGTACGAGTTTCCGTGCCAACCATGGATGCCGCAGAGGCATTTAAAGTGATTAAACAACAAGTGAATGTGCCGCTTGTGGCGGATATTCACTTCGATTATCGTATCGCTTTGAAAGTGGCGGAATACGGTGTTGACTGTTTACGTATCAATCCGGGTAATATCGGTAATGAAGATCGTATTCGTGCGGTAGTGGATTGTGCAAAAGATAAAAATATTCCGATTCGAATCGGCGTAAATGCCGGTTCCCTTGAACGTGATCTACAAGAGAAATACGGAGAGCCGACTCCGCAAGCGTTATTAGAATCGGCATTACGTCATGTGGATATTTTAGATCGCTTTAATTTTGAGAACTTTAAAGTGAGTGTAAAAGCATCTGATGTATTTCTAGCGGTCGAATCTTACCGCCTTTTAGCAAAACAAATCGTACAGCCGCTGCATTTAGGCATTACTGAAGCAGGCGGTGCGCGTGCTGGCTCGGTTAAATCAGCAATTGGTCTAGGTTTATTACTTTCGGAAGGTATCGGTGATACATTACGTGTATCTCTTGCAGCAGATCCGGTTGAGGAAGTTAAAGTCGGTTTCGATATTTTAAAATCGTTACGTATTCGTTCTCGTGGTATTAACTTTATTGCTTGCCCGACTTGCTCACGTCAAGAAATTGATGTGATTGCAACGGTGAATGCGCTAGAGCAACGCTTAGAAGATATCTTAACACCGATGGATGTTTCCATTATCGGCTGCGTAGTAAATGGTCCGGGTGAAGCGCTTGTATCGGATCTTGGTGTTACCGGTTCAAATAAAATGAGCGGCTTCTATCTTGACGGCGTGCGCCAAAAAGAGCGTTTTGATAATGAAAAACTCATCGACCAACTAGAAGCAAAAATTCGTGCGCGTGTTGCAGAACAACATAATCGCATTCAAGTAGAACAAATTTAATTTTAGTAACCACGGGTTACATGAATTTTACGGAAATTGTGGAAAACAAGCGGTCAATTTTCTTCAAAAATTTACCAACCGTATTTATTTGTGTCGTCCGTGGTTTTAGCGTAATAAAAGGAAAATAAAGTGGCTAAAAATATTCAAGCAATTCGTGGGATGAACGATTGCTCCCCAACAGAATCGCCATTATGGCAGTGGATTGAAAATAAAGTACGTAACGTATTAGCCGGTTATGGCTATTCGGAAGTGCGTATGCCGATTGTAGAAAGTACGCCGCTTTTTTCTCGTGCAATTGGTGAAGTTACTGACGTGGTATCAAAAGAAATGTACACCTTCTGGGACAATGACGAACAATTAACGCTTCGTCCGGAGGGAACTGCCGGTTGTGTGCGTGCAGCGATTGAACGTGGCTGGATCTACAATAATGAACAACGTTTATGGTATATGGGACCAATGTTCCGCCACGAGCGTCCGCAAAAAGGCCGTTATCGTCAATTCCACCAAGCCGGTGTAGAAATTTTTGGTATTCCAAATCCGGAAGTCGATGCGGAATTAATTATTTTAACTGCGCGTTTATGGAAAGAATTGGGTATCGATCAACACGTTTCTTTACAACTAAACTCAATCGGTTCGCTTGAAGCACGCGCGAATTATCGTTCGACATTGGTAAAATTCTTAGGAAATCACATCGCTTTAATGAGCGATGAAGAAAAAGATCGTTTAGTTAAAAACCCACTACGTATTCTTGATACCAAAAACCAAGCGTTACAAGAAGTATTGAATGATGCACCGAAATTATTAGATTACTTAGATGATGACAGTCGTGAACATTTTGCGCAGCTTTGTAGTCTATTAGATGCAATGGGTATTGCTTATGAAGTCAATCCGAAGCTGGTACGTGGTTTAGATTACTACAATAAAACCGTGTTTGAGTGGGTAACTTCAGCGCTTGGCTCGCAAGGTACAGTTTGTGGTGGTGGTCGTTATGATGGCTTGGTTGAACAGCTTGGCGGCCACGCAACGCAAGGTGTTGGTTTTGCAATGGGCTTAGAGCGTTTAGTTCTACTTGTTCAAGAAGTGAATAAAGAGATCAGCCTACCGAAAGCTGTTGATGTATATGTGGTTTATTCAGGCGAAGGTGCTACTTTAAATGCGTTCCGAATTGCCGAGCAAATCCGCACTGAATTGCCTCAATTACGTGTAATGACACATTGTTCCGGCGGTAACTTTAAAAAACAATTTAAACGTGCGGACAAAGTGGAAGCCCAAATTGCATTAGTTATCGGAGAAAGCGAAGTCGCTGAGCAAAAAGTGGTGGTAAAAGATCTACAAAGCGGTGCGGAACAAATTACCATTGCACAGGTAGATATTATTTCAGAACTTACTAAACGTTTTTAAGCTATCCCCCCGTTTAGGGTAAATGGAGAAATCATTATTATGAGCGATTATTTAAATAAAACGGAAGAGAAGCAGTTTGAAGAGGTAAAAGGCTGGTTTAAAGAAAACGGTACTCCAATTTTGGTTGCGATCATTATTGCTTGTGCTGCGACTTTCGGCTGGAATTTTTGGAAAAATCATCAGATTGAAACAGCACAACAAACTTCTGCAACTTACCAAAATATTATGGAAAGCTATTTGCAAGATCCAAGCAAAAACGCACCGCTTGTCGAGAAGTTTATTGCGGATCATAAAGATTCAAGCTATGCCGTTTTCGCGCAACTAGAAGAAGCAAAACAAGCGGTTGAGAAAGCAGATTTTGCTCGTGTGAAAAGTGTATTAGAGAATGCTCTGGCGGTAGCAAGCGATTCGATTTTACAAACGGTAATTCGTTTCCGTTTAGCAGCGGTGGATTATCAGCTAAAACATTACGATCAAGCATTAACGATGCTCGCTCAGATTCAAGATCAGGTATGGGAGCAACGTAAATTAGTACTAAGCGGAGATATTCTTGCTGCTAAAGGTGATAAAGATGCCGCAAAGAGCGCTTATGAAAAAGCAAAGGATATTGCACCGGCACAAGATAAGGCATTAATTGATGTGCGTTTAAATAATCTGTAATCGGAGTAGGATTGTCGTTTAGACAATCCTATTTTTTTACCTAATGTATAAGAATGTAATTTATATTTTACATTCTATGCTAATTGGCTTACACTTTCCTCTGTATCATTACATTGGAGGTCATATGAATACACAAAACGTTTCAAATTTTATTAAGCAAGAGCTTTCCGGTTGGAAACCTTTTGAAGTTATTTGGCTTATAGCCTTTATTGCCGCACAAGTTTGGGCTTACGTACAAGAGCCGGATTCTATTTTGGCAATGATTTCGGGTATCGCCGGTATTATCTGTGTTGTTTTAGTGAGTAAAGGCAAGGTAAGTAATTACTTGTTCGGTTTAATTTTTGCTTATACCTATTTTTATGTAGCATGGGGCAATAATTTTATCGGTGAAATGAACAGTGTGCTTTATGTGTATTTACCGGCGCAATTTATCGGTTACTTCGTTTGGCAAGCGAATATGCAAAAAGACAGCCAAGGCGGTGGTGCAGTTATTGCTAAATCGTTAACTGTAAAAGGTTGGATTGTATTATTAGCAACGATTAGTATCGGCACTTTACTTTTTATTCAAGCACTTAAAGCAGCGGGTGGTAGTTCAACGGGCTTAGACGGAGTTACTACTATCACCACTGTTGCTGCGCAGCTGTTGATGATTTTACGTTATCGTGAACAATGGTTGTTGTGGATTGTGCTTAATGTGTTATCCATCGCTTTATGGGCGGAAACACCGGCAATTTATTTAATGTACGGAGCATATCTGCTTAACTCGCTTTACGGTTTCTATAACTGGACGCAATTAGAGAAAAACGCTCAGCGTTAATATTCTTCGCTAGCTAATAACAAGCGGTCTAATTTGCAAAATATTTTACAAATTAGACCGCTTGATTTTTTGCTATGAGCCTAAAAGCAAATTATGCTTTTTCTCTTGCTACTGCACGGTAGCCAATATCACGGCGATAGAAACGACCTTGCCATTGAATTTGTTCGGCAAGTTTTAAGGCTTGCTGCTGTGCAGCAAATACCGAATTACCTAATGCGGTTGCACATAAAACACGGCCACCGTTTGTCACTAATTTACCGTCTTTTTGCTCCACTCCGGCAAGGAAGACTTTCTGTGATTTTTGTGCTTGAGTTGGAATACCGCTGATTTCATCGCCTTTACGATAATCGCCCGGATAACCTTCCGCTGCAAGTACGATGCCTAATGCTGCTTGTTCACACCATTTTGATTGCACGCTATCTAATTTGCCTTCGCAGGCTTTTAAGCACAATTCAACAAGGTCGGATTCCAAACGCATCATAATCGGCTGAGTTTCAGGGTCTCCAAAACGGCAGTTAAATTCAATCACTTTCGGCTGACCGTTTGGCATAATCATTAAGCCGGCGTAAAGAAAGCCGGTGTAAGGGGTATTTTCGCTTGCCATTCCTTGCACGGTCGGGTAAATAATTTCGTCCATTACACGTTGGTGGATTGCCTTCGTTACCACCGGAGCAGGGGAGTAAGCCCCCATTCCGCCGGTGTTTAAACCGCTATCGCCCTCGCCAACACGTTTATGGTCTTGCGAGGTTGCCATCGGTTCGACATTTTTGCCATCCACCATCACAATAAAACTGGCTTCTTCGCCGTCTAAAAATTCCTCGATCACCACACGGCTACCTGCCTCACCAAAGGCGTTACCTGACAGCATATCACGCACCGCATCTTCTGCCTCTTGTAAAGTCATTGCGACAATTACACCTTTGCCAGCGGCTAAACCGTCTGCTTTGATTACAATCGGTGCCCCTTTTTGTTTTAAGTAGGCAAGTGCCGGTTCAATTTCAGTAAAGTTTTGGTATTCTGCAGTTGGAATCTGATGGCGAGTCAAGAAATCTTTGGTAAATGCTTTAGAACCTTCTAATTGAGCAGCGGCTTGGGTCGGGCCGAAAATTTTTAAGCCGTTCGCTCGGAATGCATCAACTACACCGATAACAAGTGGCGCTTCAGGTCCAACAATCGTTAAGCCAATTTGGTTTTCCTTCGCAAAAGCAACTAATGCAGGAACATCGGTTGCGGCGATTGCCACATTTTCGATACCTTCTTCCAGAGCAGTACCGGCATTCCCCGGTGCGACAAAAACTTTTTTGACTAAAGGCGATTGACGAACTTTCCAAGCTAAAGCATGTTCACGACCACCGTTACCAATAATTAATACATTCATTTGGATTCCTTATAAATTAATAAAAGCAAACGTTTGCGCAATTGTACTAGAAGATTGAAAAATACTGAACTATTATTCGTATTTTTACCAGATAAAACCTATTTTTATATTAAGTGATTAATCACATTCTTACATTGGCAGGATTAACGATAAATTCTGCTTGCAAAACCAACAAATTTACGTATAATTCCACAGTTCAGTCACATTTGTTTTTTAATCCTTGCTTCCACAAGTTGGTGACTGGCTAAAGTTGGAGGCTGCTAACCCGTAAGGATAGTCAATGCGTCACTACGAAATCGTTTTTATGGTTCACCCGGACCAAAGCGAACAAGTACCAGCAATGATTGAGCGTTACACAGCATCTGTTAAAGAAGCTGGCGGTCAAGTTCATCGCTTAGAAGATTGGGGTCGTCGTCAATTAGCATACCCAATCAACAAACTTCACAAAGCACACTATGTGTTAATGAATGTAGAAGCACCTCAAAGTGTAATCGACGAGTTAGAAACTAACTTCCGTTATAACGATGCAGTTCTTCGTAACTTAATCGTTCACACTAAAGCGGCAGTAACTGAAGCGTCACCAATGGTGAAAGCGAAAGAAAGCAAAGTTGCTGAAGCGGTAGCTGAAGTTGAATCAGAGGAAGCTGGCGAGTAATTCGCCAATTGATAATTGCTTAATTCTGAGCGGCTCGGTCGCTTCAATGGTTAAGCAAAGCCAAAACCCGTTAGGGGTTCCGAATTATCGTTTTTGGCTTGAACATCGTTCAATCCAAACTGAAGTGAATTTAGAACGTCAGGCGTGGTGTAAAATCCAAGTGATTTTAAATGGCAGTCAATTTAGTTTAATAACACAACAAATAAAGCTCGGCGATAAAATTAGAGTTCATGGATTTATTCATACTCACAAAGACTATAATGGTTTAAACCAATTAGTCGTTCACGCCGAACATATTGAATTTATAGATCAGGAGAAGCCAAATGGCACGTTATTTCCGTCGTCGTAAGTTCTGCCGTTTCACAGCGGAAAATGTTGTTGAGATCGATTACAAAGATATCGCTACATTAAAGAACTACATTTCTGAAAGCGGCAAGATTGTTCCTAGCCGTATTACTGGTACTCGTGCGAAGTATCAACGTCAATTAGCTCGCGCAATCAAACGCGCTCGTTACTTAGCGTTACTTCCATACACTGACAACCATCAGTAATAGAGAGGTCGAGTACAATGCAAGTTATTTTATTAGATAAAGTTGCTCACTTAGGTTCTGTGGGCGACCAAGTAACTGTTAAATCAGGTTTTGCACGTAACTTCTTAATCCCACAAGGTAAAGCAGTTATGGTAACAGCAGCAAACATTGCTCACTTCGAAGCACGTCGTGCTGAATTAGAAGCAAAAGCGGCAGCAGCATTATCAGCAGCACAAGCTCGTGCAGCTAAAATTGCTGAAATCGCAGCAGTATCAGTATCTGCAACTGCAGGTGACGATGGCCGTTTATTCGGTTCTATCTCTGCAAAAGATATCGCTGATGCATTAACAGCGGCAGGTGTTGAAGTAGCTAAATCAGAAGTTCGTTTAGGTGAAGGTCCACTTCGTACAACTGGCGAACACGAAGTTAAAGTTCACTTACACACTGAAGTGAATGCAACTGTAACTGTTAACGTAGTTGCTGAATAATCTTTAGATTATTAGAAAACCCAGCTTAGGCTGGGTTTTTTTTGATAACTATCGAAATTCAATGGCTATTAAAATGCCCTCCTTCAAAAGGTGGGCATTGTCGTTAATTCATTAAGCTGATTTTTTTCTTTAGAATTGCGTATAGCTCATCTTTTATATGTAATTTCTCTTTTTTGAGAAGCTCTACTTCATCATTGGTTGCAAGCTCTATATTTGACTCCATGTTTTTAATGCGTTGGTCTAGCTCATTATGTCTCTCAAATAGGCGAGTAAAATGCGCATCACTATTTTTTAATTTGGTGATTAGCTCACGAAATTCTGGGAACATATACAACTCCTATAATGTCTTAATTGAACCTTTGGGTTAATTTGATACTACTCTTTTTTAGCTAGGTTGGGATAACTTTATTTTAAATCTTGGGGTCGTAGT
>NZ_GL831081.1:379606-389108 GCF_000188255.1 Actinobacillus ureae ATCC 25976 | reverse complement strand
CCCCTTAAATAATATTAAAATGAATAATGTTTATACAGAAAAAGTGATAGAATGTTACTGTCAAGTGATTTTATTTATAATACCTATCAATGGATAGTAGTGAGGATATAGTATGATTTTTAAATCTTACTGTTGGAGTTTAGGTTCAACAAGTTTTAGGGTTAAAGATTTAAGTTATAAAAATGAACAGTTACTAATTTTATTAGAAGAATTTTGAAAAACTCATACTGAATGGAATTCAATAACTCAACCTGACTTCTATGACTTAATGAAAGAGAATGGGTTACTTAGAGGTAATGCTTCTCGGAAAGATAAAGATGCCCGTCAAAAAACATCAGGCTTACATGAGTTGGGTTTGGTTTATCCTAATAGAAAAATTACACCTGTTGGATATGCTATATTAGATAGCGTGAAAAAAGATAATTTCTCATCTAATAATATTTTTGGAATCGAATCTGACAGTTATTTATATTTATTACAGTTGTTGAAATTGACACCTAGTGTTGTAAACATAGAAGTGGACGATTTTTATAATGCACATGTAAATATTTCAGAAACATATAAATTCTTCCATAATATATTCAACAGACGGATTCTGCACAGCGAAGAATTCATTTAACTGCGCTTCGTTACGCACTTTATAAGTGTCTGAAGCACCAGCGCCGGAGTTCGGTTTAATAATTACCGGGAATTTCAGCTCTTTAGCTAATTTGCGAGCATCTTGCTCATCTTTAAACACACGTCCTTTTGCTACTTTTAAACCGGCTTTACGAAACACTTCTTTCATATGTGCTTTGGTTTTAATCGTGAGCATATCCTCATTTTTATAACCGAACACGTTGAAATCGGTACGTAATTTGGCATCCAGCTCAAGCCAATATTCGTTATGCGATTCAATGCGGTGAATGCGCCCGTATTTATGTGCAAAGTAACCGACCGCACGATAAACCTGATCATAATCTTCCATATTATCCACACGATAATATTCGGTTAAATGCGCTTTTAAGGTATCGCTCAGTTGCTCATAGGGCGTGTCAGCAATTCCCAATGTATTAATGCCTTTTTCCTTCATTCGGACGGCAAACGTCTCAAAATTAGTCGGAAAATGCGGTGAAATCATCACAAAGTTGAGTGGTGTTGTCATATGTTTCGTTCCTAAAATAAACAAATTATTATTAAAAAATATTATATGTGTATAGATTCTAAGCGACTTTGGTGTGTTTGGGTAATGATTTTCACATTTTATTGATTTGAATAAATAATAATGAGAATGTGAGGAGAGATAAAAAGAAGACAATCGTAGGATAGGTATCACTTGAGGAAGTAATAGAAAATAAAAGCGGTCGATTTTTTTGCAAAATTTGCTAGAAAACCGACCGCTTGTAAGCCGTTCAGCGATTATTTATTTTCAATCGCAATGCTTTTACTGTCTGCAAGGTGAAGATTCATTTGATTGTATGGAATCTCGATACCGGCTTTATCAAATTCAAGTTTGACCATTTCGGTAATTCCCCAGTAAGCTGTCCAGTAATCCGCTGTTTTCACCCAAGGACGAACCACAAGTTGTACGCTATGTGCTGATAATGCACCGACTGCCACGACAAATGCCGGATCTTTTAATACTAAAGCGTTATTTTCTAAGAGGCGAGATACAATTTCTTTCGCCTCTTTTAAGTTAGATTCGTACGAAATATCAAAAGTAAAATCAATACGGCGAACATCGTTTGCAGAGTAGTTAACGATGCTGTCTGAGAACACTTTGCCGTTTGGAATTAATACGGTTTTGTTATCGCCGGTACGCAGTTCCAATACCAATAAACCCATTTGCTCAACCGTACCTGTCATGCCGCCGGTTTCGATTAAATCGCCTTTACGGAACGGTTTGAAGATTAATAACATCACACCTGCAGCAAAATTTTGTAATGAGTTTTGTAGTGAGAGACCAATCGCTAAACCTGCCGCACCGATTAATGCTACTAACGAGCTAGTGTTAATACCTAATTGTGAAAGTGAGGCAATCACCACAATCAATAACAATAAGAAATAGCTGATTGAGCTAACGAAGCTTTGTAACATTTCGTCTTTAGTTGAAGCTAAAGCCGCTTTACCTAATAACTTACTGATTAAGCGAGCAAAGAATTTACCGACGACGAAAATAACAACGGCTAATAATACCTTTGTTCCGTACGGGATAACCCAATCTTTTAATAAAGTTTGCATATCCATAGTGCTTACTTTATCAATCACTTTTGTTGTTTCAGCTACAACATCAACCTGTTGCACTGTTTCAGCGGTTTTTTCTGCTGACATTTGATTTTCCTTTATGTTGACATCCTTCACATCAAGTTGAAGGACAGAGAAATTGAAGGTGCGCATTTTGCACAAATTGCGTACTAATGACAATAGAAATCATGATTAGTGCAGGCTATTTGTAAAATTTTCGATAAATCTGACCGCTTTCCTGCCTTGCTAGGGGGGATTATGTTAAAATTAGCACAAATTTTTTATCAAGAAGTAAAACCAATGACTACAGAAAAAGTAATTAATGCCAGCGTGCAATTTTTCACCATTAGTGATGATGAAGCGGGGCAGCGTTTAGATAATTTCTTACTCGCCAAATTGAAAGGCGTACCGAAAAGTTTAATTTATCGCATTGTGCGTAAAGGTGAAGTGCGTGTGAATAAAGGCAGAATCAAACCGGAATATAAATTACAAGAGAACGATGTTGTACGTGTACCGCCGGTGCGTGTCGCTGAGAAAAACGAAGCGCCGATTTCCACTAAATTGAATAAAGTTGCCGAGTTAGAACAGCAAATTTTGTATGAAGATGATGTGATGTTAGTAATTAACAAGCCGTCTGGAATTGCGGTTCACGGCGGTAGCGGTTTGAGTTTCGGTGTCATCGAAGCTTTGCGTGCTTTACGCCCACAGGCAAGATTTTTAGAATTAGTTCATCGCATCGATCGTGATACGTCCGGCATTCTGTTAGTGGCGAAAAAGCGTTCGGCTTTGCGTAATCTGCACGAGCAATTACGTGAAAAAGTGGTGCAAAAGGATTATCTCGCATTAGTACGTGGGCAATGGCAATCACACGTTAAAGTGATTAGAGCACCATTGTTGAAAAATGAATTAGCAAGTGGTGAGCGTATTGTTAAAGTAAGCGAAGAAGGCAAACTGTCCGAAACCCGCTTTGCGATTGAAGAACGCTATGCCAATGCAACTTTAGTTAAGGCCTCACCGGTAACCGGTCGTACTCACCAAATTCGTGTGCATACCCAATATGCCGGACATCCGATTGCGTTAGACGATAAATATGGTGAGGCAGAATTTGACAGTAAAATGAAAGCGGTCGGTTTACACCGTTTATTTTTACACGCCTATTCAATTCGTTTCGAACACCCGAAAACTGGCGAAGAAATGCTGATTACTGCTCCATTGGATAAAACCCTAAAAGGTGTATTGGCGAAGTTGAGGGCATCGCAAGCCTAGGGATTATTTATATACATAACCTGGTACAGCACAGCCGTGCTAGGTGAAAGGAATATGGTTATGCAAATTCATTTCAAAAATTATCAAAAAAAAGACCGCTTGTTAGATTTAACTCAGCCGCAAATTATGGGGGTTTTAAACTTTACCCCTGATTCTTTTTCCGATTCGGGTAAGTTTTTTAGTTTGGATAAAGCGTTATCCCAAGTGGAAAAAATGTTGAATGACGGAGCGGATATTATTGATATCGGTGGTGAATCAACCCGCCCTAATGCGGAACTTGTGACATTGGAGCAAGAGTTGGAACGTGTTGTACCGTTAGTGGAAGCGGTGAGGAAACGTTTTGATTGTTTGATTTCGGTTGATAGTTCAAAAGCGGAAGTGTTTAAACAGTCAGCAGAAGCAGGTGCCGATATTCTAAATGATATTCGAGCCTTAACCGAGCCGAATGCGCTAGACACTGCTGTTGAATTAGGTTTGCCGGTTTGTTTAATGCATATGCAAGGTAATCCGCAGAATATGCAACAAAATCCGGTGTATGATGATGTATTGGAAGAAGTGGCGGATTTTCTCAATCAACGCATTTTTGAATGTATCACGGCTGGGATTCCAAAAGAACATATTATCCTCGATCCTGGCTTTGGGTTTGGTAAAAGTGCAAAGCATAACTTTACGCTTCTTAAGTATTTAAAAGCCTTTTCGGATGCCGGTTTTCCGGTGCTTGCCGGTTTATCTCGTAAATCCATGCTCGGAGCGGTAACCGGCAGACCAGTTGAGCAACGTGTGACAGCTTCGGTGGTCGGTGCATTAATTGCGGTGCAAAACGGCGCTAAAATTATTCGTGTACATGATGTAGCAGAAACTGCCGATATGTTGAGAGTCTGGAAGGCGGTAGCGGAATGTGAATAAATAAAAAAGAGATGTGAGTTAATCTTCACATCTCTTTTTGTTTAGCCTTTAGTAAGAATACACTTCGTTTTTCACCGGTTCCCAATTGACTCTGATTCGATCACTTGGTGCTTGTGGCTCTTGGAAAGATGATTCTTTTTCTTCAGGTTGAACAGGCAGCGCTACCGGCTCAATTACTTCTTCTTGTGCGATATCTAATTGATATTGGTTATCGCTATTATCAATTTCGCTTCTAACAATACGAGCTGATTTTTTAGTTACTTTAGCTTTTCTTGTTTTTTTGTTAGTTGTTTTTTTGACATTAGTCGGCTTAGTGACAGCCTTTTTGGCTTTTGTCGGCTGTAAATAAGTCGCTTCCAATGTATTACACCAAGCTTGGCTAAATTGTGCCTCTTGTGAATGTCCGTGCTGTTGCGATTTTTTAGCTAAAAAACGTTGTAAAGCTAGATCTTGTGTAAGGATAAGATAATTATCTTATCCAATCACTTGGCTGAGAGTCGTTTGATAAACAGCCATTTGATACAACATTCGATTACCCTCGGATAATTTAGCACCCTTAGATTTCCGTTCCTTAGGATAGAGACATTGTTCGTATTTGTTTTTTTCAATGACCCATTTTTGTACATCTTCATTCGAAATCTGATATTTTGCTTTTCTTGTGTTGGATGAGTTCGAATCAGTGTAACTTCCGCAAGCAGTCAGCAGCAACACAATAAATAATGTGAGCGTCCTGAATGTTAATTTTTTCATTAGTGGTAGTACCTTTGTAGAAGAGTTCGCAAATTATACAGAGTATTTTCAATTTTTCATTACAAATTTTATAATTTGAATAACTTTATTACCTTAATTTTAACTTATCAATCAGGATAAATTATTGAAGAATATTTTACGATAACCTTGTATCACACTACAAAAAGCACTAGAGTATTTAACTTTTCTGAGCAAGCTAAAGGAACTTATCATGACAGTACGAGTATATGGGATTAAAAACTGTGACACAGTAAAAAAAGCGCTTAAATGGCTTGAAGCATATCAGCTACAACCCGTTTTACATGACTATCGTGTAGAGGGATTAACTACTGAATGGCTTGAACAAATTGAGAGCCAATTCGGTTGGGAAGCTTTGGTGAACAAGCGCTCAACTACTTGGCGTAATTTAGATGACGCGGTTAAAAATAATCTGGATCGTACAACAGTATTAAAAGTGCTATTAGAGCAACCGACCCTAATTAAACGCCCGATTATTTTACAAGACGGTATTGCTCTCATTGGCTTTGATGTCAAACAATATGAACAAGCGTTCGGTAAATAATTTATTTTTGGAAAATTAGAATATGAAAAACAACATCATCAACCTCGCACAAGATTTAATTCGTCGTCCCTCAATTAGTCCGGCTGATCAAGGCTGTCAACAAGTGATTGCAGATCGTTTGCAACAGTTAGGCTTTACGCTCGAGTGGTTGCCATTCGGCGATACGTTAAATTTATGGGCGAAGCATGGTAGCGGACATCCTGTAATTGCATTTGCTGGACATACCGATGTGGTGCCGGTTGGTGATGAAACTCAATGGACTTATCCTCCGTTTGAAGCTCGTATTGTGGATAATATGCTTTACGGACGTGGTGCGGCAGATATGAAAGGTTCGCTTTCCGCTCTGGTTGTTGCAGCGGAAGAATTTGTTAAAGCAAACCCAAACCATGTCGGCACGATTGCATTGCTGAT
Source organism: Actinobacillus ureae ATCC 25976 (assembly GCF_000188255.1). Classification (GTDB taxonomy): domain Bacteria; phylum Pseudomonadota; class Gammaproteobacteria; order Enterobacterales; family Pasteurellaceae; genus Actinobacillus; species Actinobacillus ureae. Next base: position 382,990 of record NZ_GL831081.1, on the reverse strand, counting down.
TACTTCCGATGAAGAGGCGGCGGCAAAAGACGGCACGGTAAAAGTGGTGGAAACACTGATGGCGAGAGGCGAACCGATTCACTATTGCGTAGTGGGAGAACCTTCTAGCGGCAAAGTGTTAGGCGATGTGATTAAAAACGGCAGACGAGGCTCAATTACCGGTGATCTTTATATCGAAGGTGTACAAGGCCATGTTGCTTATCCGCATTTAGCCGAAAATCCGGTGCATACGGCATTAAATTTCTTAACCGAATTAACCACTTATCAATGGGATAACGGGAATGAATTTTTTCTACCGACCAGTTTACAAATTGCAAATATCAAAGCGGGAACCGGCAGTAATAATGTGATTCCGGGCGAATTATATGTGCAATTTAACTTACGTTATTGTACATCAGTTACTGATGACATTATCAAAAATAAAGTAGCGGAAATGTTAGCTAAGCATCAGTTAAAACACCGTATTAGTTGGAATTTATCCGGTAAACCGTTTCTTGCCGGCAATGGGCAATTAGTCAAAGCGGCGGTACAAGCGGTCGAAAATGTCACAAAATTTACGCCTCGTTTAGATACCAGCGGAGGGACTTCTGACGGACGCTTTATCGCTTTAATGGGGGCGGAAATCGTTGAATTCGGACCGTTAAACGCTACTATTCATAAAGTGAATGAATGTGTTAATGTTGATGACCTTGGCAAATGTGGAGAGGTGTACTATCAAATCCTCGAATACTTACTCAAAAGTTAATGCTGAGGAAAGATTAAAATGATAGCAAACCTCGAACAAATCCTCACCGGTAAAACACGCGAACATCTTGTGCCGTTGCCGAATCCGTTATCGGATAAACACTTTTTGCAAGCTGGGGTGGTCGATGCCTTTTTAGCATTGCAGCAGGCAGCAAAAGAAGCCGGTTTTAATTTACAGCCTGCTAGCACTTATCGTGATTTCGAACGCCAAATGCTGATTTGGAATGCAAAATTTAATGGTGAACGCAAAGTACATGATGATAGCGGCTGTGCGATTGATATGGCTAAATTGGACGATTTACACAAAATCCAAGCGATGATGCGCTGGTCGGCAGTACCCGGTTCCAGCCGTCATCATTGGGGAACAGAAATTGATATTTTTGATCCCGATTTGCTGCCGGAAGGGCAAAATTTACAGCTTGAGCCTTGGGAATACCAAACCGGCGGTTATTTCGCTCCATTAGCCGAATGGCTGCACCATAATGCCGAATATTTCGGTTTTTATTTTCCTTTCAACGGTGTGAATAATATCAAAGTTGGTTATGAGCCTTGGCACATTAGTTATCGTCCGATTTCCGCGGAATATGAAAAGCTATTCAGTCATGAGATTTTGCAAAAATCGTGGCAAAATGAACCGCTTGCCGGTAAATCCTGCTTACTTGAACATTTTAATCAGCTATTTAGCTGATATTTCCTACCATGGAATACTCCGACGGCACGGAAATAGCACATACTTTTTCTTATTCTGTGTACCTCGGTGCTTTCCGTGGTTAATTACCGAATAATTTTTTTGCAATTAATATAATGACAATTCAACTTATCAACGAATCTTCGCATACTGAGAAATTTCAGCAAATTTGTGACAAATGGCAACTAGCTCACGACCCATCCGCTATTCTTGCGCTAGTTTTAACTGACGAGCGTTTAGAGCTGCGTAAACTGGACGAACCGAAACTCGGTGCGATTACTGTGAATTTTGTCGATGGCACTATGGCGCACCGCCGTAAATTCGGTGGTGGTCGAGGTGAAGCGGTAGCAAAAGCAGTGGGGATCAAAGGTGATTATTTACCTACGGTTATTGATGCTACCGCAGGGCTCGGCAGAGACGCTTTTGTATTGGCTTCTGTCGGCTGTAAAGTATTATTAATTGAACGTAACCCAATTGTAGCGGCGTTATTGGAAGATGGTTTGGCAAGAGCCTATGCCGATCCGGAAATCGGTACATTTATGCAAGAACGAATGATTTTAGCCGACGTGCGTAATATCTCGTTACTAGACGCAGCACAGCAAATGGCTGATGTGGTTTATCTCGACCCGATGTATCCGCATAAACAAAAGAGTGCGTTAGTGAAAAAAGAAATGCGAGTATTCCAACATTTAGTTGGTGCAGATTTAGATTCATATGATTTTTTTGCGCCGGCAAAAGCTCTTGCCCGTAAAAGAGTGGTGGTAAAACGTCCGGACTATGCGCCCTTTTTAGCAGAGCAAAAACCGGATTTTTCGCAAACCACGAAAAATCACCGCTTTGATGTTTATCTTTCACATTTAAAATCTGCGTAAATTTTTGTGAAAATCAGACCGCTTGTCCTATGAACTTCTAGGCAAGGCACTGTTTTTTTAGTAGGATCGCAATCTTTATAGTTTTTTAGGTCCAATAGGACAAGGTGTTATCGTGCCACAACGTGATTATGCAGCCCGCTCGAACAAAAAAAAGGGTACTAATAAATCTCTCATTTTAGGGATTATCATTCTCTTACTTTTGGCTGGTGGGATTGGTCTATGGGTATTAAAAGAAAATGCACCGACGCAAGCAATACCTATAGCGCAACCGACTCAACCAGTTCAGCAGCCGCAAGGCCCTGCCTTACCGAGTCGACCGGAAGAGGTGTATAGCTATATTCGTGATTTGGAAACACGTGAAGTGTTAACTGACAATAGCCAGAAATCACAAGAAAAATTAGCTCAGCTTTCAGCAGAACAAAAACAGCAGCTTGAAGCAAAATTAAAGCAAGAAGAAGCGGCTCGTTTAGCAGCGGAAAAACCAGCAACTCAGCCTGAAGCAGCGACACCTGCAGCATCGACTGAAACAGCAACAGAAGCGCAACCTGCGGTTGTTGCGTTAACACCGGAAGAGTTAGCTGCAAAGAAAGCGGCTGAACAAAAGGCGGCGAAATTAGCGGAAGAAAAACGTAAGCAAGCAGAATTGAAGAAACAACAAGAGCTTGCGAAGCAGAACCAAGTTCCGGTTGAAACGGCTAAACCGGTGGAAACCGCAGCAAGCGCAGAACAACAAGCAAAACTCACAGCAGTAAAAGCGAAAAAATCGGAACAAACCAAAGTAGTTGCAAGTGCGGCAAAACCAGCAGATAAAGCAACTAATCAAGTGGGACGTTTTGGTTTACAATGCGGTGCATTTAAGAATAAAGCGCAAGCTGAAAATATGCAGGCTCGCTTAGCGATGGCTGGTTTTAATGCGCGTATTAGTTCAAGCTCTGATTGGAATCGTGTTTTTGTCGGTCCGGTTGGAGACAGAGCAGCAGCATCGACTGCACAATCTAATGCCCGTAGCGTAGCGGAATGTGTGATTGTTTCGATGTAATCGAATTAGAAATAAAAAAGCTCAGTTTTGATCTGCACCCC
>NZ_GL831081.1:356277-379505 GCF_000188255.1 Actinobacillus ureae ATCC 25976 | reverse complement strand
TCAGATCATTTTGGGGGCTTTTATCAAAAACATTTAGGTTTTTCATCGCTTTGCTCCTAGGTTTATTACGGGAAATAAACTATTACTGAGCGAATAATATACGCTTAGAATTTAATCTGGCAATGTTTTTGTTAAAAAAATGTAAAAAGTGTGAGGTGGTTCGCAAAAATTGAAGAAGATTAATTGGAGGCTAAAAATAAGGACGCCGTAGCGTCCTTATCGAGATAATTAACTCTTACTGTTTTGGTGCACCGATTGGTAATACTATGCGACCGAAGCTTTCGTTGATAATTTCTGCCGCTGCTAAGTAAAACGCTAATAAGGCTGTTAATAAACCGAAGTTACCACCGATGTGAGTAAGTGAGTGATCACCGGTGAAATCGCCTGCCGCTAATAAGTAGAAGGTGATGGTTAATGCTAAGAAGATTGCTTGTAATGCACGCGCTTTTGCTAATGTACCGATAAACATCATTAATGTGAATGTACCCCAAGCCACTAAGTACCAGCCAATGAACGGTGCAGTTACGCCTTCAGCGAAGAATACTTTGAATAATGCGAATGACCACCAGAAAGCACCATAGCTAGTGAATGCAGTGAAACCAAAAGTATTACCTTTTGAAAATTCAAACATACCAGCGATCATTTGTGCAGTACCACCGAAAGCAAAGCCCATTGCAAGTACTAAGCCTACGTTTTCGCCACCGAACGTACCGTTGTTGATTAAGCTAAGTAACCAAGTTGTTAATGCAAAGCCGCATAAACCTAATGGGCCCGGATTCGCAGTTAAAGAGTTATGATTTGACATTTAAGACCTCGAGTCATTGTTTAATGTTTAAGAAATTCGTCCTTCCGATTGGAAGGACGTTTGAGTTGCAAGAAATAACAAGCGGTTGTTATTTCTTCAAATTTTGCAAATAACTATTTGCCCGTTTTTAGCAAATTCCAGTATTTTTCGTAGATTTCAACGGCTTTGCCTACGTCTGCTTGCAAGATACCTTTATTAATTTCCTCTTTCGGCGGGAAAATTAACGGGTCATTGACAAGCTCTGGAGAGAGTAGACTTTTTACACCTTCATTCGGCATAGAAAAGCCCATAGTTTCGATTACTTCTTTCGCACTTTCAGGGTGTAATAAGAAATCGATAAATTTATGTGCCGCCTCTTTATTTACCGCACCTTTTGGAATGACATAGTTATCCATCCAAATCACGGCACCTTCTTTCGGGAACACAAATTTTAAATCCGGATTTTCACTTTTAGCACGGTGCGCAGAGCCGCTCCATTGCATCCCTACGGAAACCTCACCTTGTAAGTAAGGCATTTCCGGTGAATCCGAGTTAAAAACTAATACATTCGGAACTAATTTTTGTAAACGCTGATAAGCGCTTTGAATTTCTTGTTCGTTTTCGCTATTCGGTGATTTACCATCAAGTAATAAGGCAATATGAAACACTTCACGCGGATCGTTCATCATCAGCAATTTGCCTTTATACTCATCACGCCATAAATCGCCCCAGCTCGAAATCGTACTCGGATCAAAATCTTGTGAATTTACCCCGATACCGGTTAAGCCATACACATAAGGCAGAGAGTATTTATTTTCCGGGTCGAACGGTTTTGCCATCAATTCCGGTGTCACGTAATTTAAGTTAGTTAATTTAGTTTTATCTAACTCGGCAAGCATTCCTTCTTTCGCCATTTTGCCAACATAGTAGCTGGAAGGAAATACGATGTCATAACCTTTTGAATTTGAAAGTTTTAACTTCGAATACATTTCTTCATTACTTTCAAATGTCGAATAAATGACTTCAATTCCCGTTTCTTTGGTGAATTTTTCTAGCAGTGATGAAGGTACGTATTCTGTCCAGTTATAAACGTATAATTTCTCAGCAGCTTGTGCGGTAATTGCGGAAAATGCGAGGCTTAATACAGCAAGTTTTGCTAAAAATGCACGACCGAATTTAATCAATTTTTTATCCTCTGAAAAAGGCCAATAAAAAACTAGGCGTGATACCTAGTCCAAAAGCGCAGAATTATAGCGATAACTGTGCATAGTTTCTATAAATTGTCGTTAAAATTGTAAAATTTTTTATTTATTCGACTGCTTTGTAATTATTAGGTATATGTAAGAAAAATTTTGGCGAAGATTAATCTGAGTAATATATTAAAATCGATAAAACTATTTTAATGCTAACCATTTTTAACTATAATGAATTCCTTTTGCTTAGATTATTTTCTTTGTTATATGGAGCTATTGTGTTTTTAATTGAAAATGCGACTTTTGCAATTCCTTCTCGTACCTTACTCCACCCGATTTCTTTACGATTTGAGCAGGGTAAAGTGTACGGTTTAATTGGATATAATGGCTCAGGCAAATCTACCTTAATTAAATTATTAGCGAAACAAAATGCGTATCCGGCGGCAGAATTCTGTTTAATCAGCAAGAACTTAGCCGATGGTCATCACGAGATTTTGCCAAACAAGTCGCTTATCTTCCTCAACATCTCCCACAAGCTACCAATCTGACCGCCAGAGAGCTTATCGCCATGGGGCGTTATGCGTGGAACGGTTTATTCGGTTCTAATAAACAAAAAGATCATGAAGCCATCGAACGAGCCTTAGCGTTAACCCACACGGAACAGTTTGCCGAGCAGCTGGTAGATACGCTTTCCGGCGGTGAGCGTTCTTGCATTTGGCTGGCGATGTTATTGGCGCAACAAAGCAAATTTTTGCTGTTGGATGAGCCGCTTGCCGCCTTGGATATCGCTCATCAGGTAGAAGTGATGGAATTGGTCAAAAAATTGGCGCACGAGCTGAATTTAGGTGTGATTATCGTGATTCACGATATTAATTTGGCGGCACGTTATTGTGATCAGTTAGTGGCGTTGCATAGCGGCAAATTATTAGCGCAAGGTGATGCGCTTGATATTGTAAACAGCCCGAAATTAAAACAAATTTACGGCATTGATTTGAACGTGATCGAACACCCTGAAACCAAACGACCGGTGAGTTTTTATTGATGAAACACCTTATTTTTTACCACGAAACACACAGAAAAATACAGAAAATATTTATCGTATTTTCTGTGGGATTCCGCGTAATTCAGTGGTTAAAACGCTACAAGCGGTCGTTTTTACACTTTTTTTTGCAATGTCTTGTGGGGTGAAAGCAAAATCTTTTGCGACCTTGGATTGGACGGTTGCCGAAACATTAATTGCGTTGGGTGAGAAACCGGTGGCGGTCGGTGATGTAAAAAGTTATCAGCAATGGGTTAGTAAACCGGCATTACCAAATGACACTTTAGATCTCGGCGTGCGAATGCAACCGAATCCGGAACAGATTCTTGCCTTAAAACAGGACGATCACGATTTGCATTTTATTAATATCAGTTTTTACGCCCAAGCCACCGCTATGCTCGAGCCGTTTTCCTCCGTAACATTGGTAGATTTTTATAAGGAGGGAGATGCTTGGCAAAATATTGTGAATGCCAGCCGTAAAGTAGCATTTATTGCGGATAAACAAACGGAATTTGAGCAGCTCATGGCTAACTATTTGCAAAAAATTGGTGAAATTCGACCGCTTGTTCAGTCTTATTTGGAGCGCCCGATTACCTTGGTACAGTTTATTGATACACGCCATTTACGCATTTATGCCGCAAACAGTCCGTTTGGTGCGGTGTTATCACAACTCGGCTTTCGCAAAATGCATGGGGCTTTGAAACGATTGATGTCACTCAATTAGCTAAATTGGCAGAAAATAGCCGCTTAGTAGTGGTAAAACCATATCCTGCGAATATTGGTTCCGCCCTGCATTACAACACCTTGTGGCAACATTTAGCTATGGCAAAAGATCCGTTAATTTTACCGGCAGTGTGGACATTCGGTGGTATTCCTTCCGCTCAACGCTTTGCTGAAATTCTTGCTAAAGGATTATTGCACGGAGGCGAGCAATGGTAAAAGCGAGCAAATTATTATTCAGCGGATTAACCGTGCTATTTTTCGGACTGCTGCTGACCGTATTAATGCTACAACTGCCGGACGGAAGTGGGTTGGTTTCGTTATTTTTGCCAAGTGAAAATCTAGAACTACTGCTGATTCAAAGTTATAGTTTGCCTCGTATTGTGATGGCATTACTTGCCGGCGGAATTTTAGGTTTAGCAAGCTTGCTATTACAGCAAGTGATGGCGAACCCGTTAGCATCGGATAACACGCTGGGTATTAGTAGTGGTGCACAATTCGGCTTATTCGTTACAGCAATTTTTTTACTCTCGGAGCGTGCGTAGCCTTAATTGTATTATGTGCAATTAATCAGCGTAACGGCATGCTGCCTGAAAAAATATTGCTGACCGGTATCAGTCTCGCCGCATTGTTTGATACATTGCAACGTTTAGCGGTTGCCAGCGGCGATCCTCGAGCCAATCAATTGATTGCCTGGACATCCGGTTCAACCCAAAATGTGAGTAATGAATTGGCGATCGGCTTGCTAGCGGTCAGTTTTACGCTACTTTTTTCAAGTTTGATTTTCAGCCGTTGGCTCGCCTTACTGGCGTTACAAGCGCCGATGGCACAATCGCTCGGTTTAAATTTAAAACAGGTTCGCTGGTGTTTAATTTTATTTAGCGCGTTATTAACTGCGCTAGCGACCTTGGTTATCGGTCCATTAAGTTTTATCGGTTTACTTGTGCCGCAAATGGTGCGCTTTTTAGGGGTAAAAAAAGTCCCGCAACAGATTTTGATCTCAGCTTGTTTGGGCGGATTGATCATGTCGCTTTCCGATTGGCTCGGCAGACAGCTATTGTTTCCGTATGAAATTCCGGCAGGCTTAGTCGCCACATTAGTTGGTGGAACTTATTTCTTATTAATGCTAAGAAGAGTTTAACCTTCACAATTTAAAAAATTCTTAACCACATTTTAGGGTGAATAAAATGAAAAAAATATTTTTCTATTCGACAGTTGCTTCGGCAGTTGCCTTAGCAATCTCACCGGCAATCGCACAAGAAACCGCAGTATTGGATGAGGTGTCGGTGGTTGGTTCTGTTTCTAAAGCAGGTAAGGTGGAATATATGATACCTAAATCGGTATCTGTATTAACAGAAGAACAGATTAAAGAGAAAGGTTATAAACAAGCTGATGAAATTGGTCGTTATGAAGCAGGTATCTTAAGTCAGCCGTATGGAGGAGATATTGATACCCATGATTGGATTCGTATTCGTGGTTTTAGCCCAACTCTTCGCATTGACGGTACGGCAATATATAGCTTTGGTTTCTATCATTGGCAACCGAATATGTATGGCTTAGAAAGTATTGAGGTTGTGAAAGGTGCAGATTCTCTTACTTATGGTTCAGCACAAAGTGGTGGATTAATTAATCTAGTTAGCAAGCGTCCGACAAAAGAGCCGAAAGGGGAGTTGAAGTTTACGTTGGGAAATAGAAACGAGAGAGGTTTTTCAACGGATTATAGTAATGCTATTAGTGAAAATGTTCGTTTTCGTCTAGTCGGTGATTACAACCGAAGAGATGGTGAGCCGAAAGGCAGTTATATGGATGCTTATTACTTTGCTCCAAGTCTTTCGTGGGATATTAGTAAAAATACCAGTTTGACTTTATTAGCAAGTATTCAGCATGATAATGGTCGTCCAAGTTCAGGTTTTTTCCCTGCCGGTTATGAAAGATTATCTTCTTTAGGATTATCTAATCGTACTAACTTTGCAGAAAATGTACCGGAATATTTGCGCCGTAATCAATATTCTGTCGGTTATGAATTTACTCATAAATTTAGTGATGATTTAGTTTATCAGTCAAATTATCGCTATGCTTATAGCAATAAAGACCAATTTAGTGCTTCTATCGGTTGGGATGGTTCATCTTTAAGTACAATGACGGCAAGAGGAAAAACCTTTACGCATTCATTAGATAATCGCTTAAGTAAAACATGGGCGATAGATCGTGTTGAAAATATATTGACGGTCGGTTTCGATTACACGATTGGTAAAAACTATGCGGCAAACGGTTATGGTAGTGAAATATTAAGCAATTTATACGGTAATTATCCAACGGCGGTGCAACCGTTTGATGCAGTATCACCTTATGTAAATAAAGAAAAACAATTAGGCGTATATGTACAAAATCAATTCCGTTTTGACAATAAATTGCTAGTAAATTTAGGTGCTCGCCGTGATTTTGCAAAAGGTGATTATTATAGTACGTACGGTGATGAAGGGTATGATCTAAATCATAATAGCTACTCAGCCGGTGTAATGTACGTTACCGATTCAGGTTTATCTCCGTTTTATAACTATTCTGAATCTTTCCGCCCAATCTCAGGTTCTAATGTTAATGGGCACATAGTACGCTATAAGCCTTATGAAGGTTCGCAACATGAAGTAGGTTTTAAATATTTACCGAGTTTTGTTGATGGAACATTCTCTATTGCTTATTTTGATTTAAAAGAGAAAAATGGTTTGGTTCAGGGACAAGTGAACGGGCAAGTTATTCAATTGCGAACAGAGAAAGCCAAAAGTAAAGGTGTTGAATTACAAACAGATATGAAGCTGAATGATAATATTTCGGCATTATTAGCTTATACTTATACTGATGCTAAAGTAAATAATATACGTAAGGCGATTATTCCTCGTCATACATATTCAGCTTTCATGAATTACGCATTCACAAATAATACATTAGCTGGTCTTAAAGTAGGAGCGGGAGTTCGATACGTAGGTACAAGTACTAATGGTGTAATAGAAGAAAAAGTTCCGGCTTATACATTAGTGGACTTAATGGCTAAATATGATTTCAACAAGCATTGGGTTGCACAAGTTAATGTTTCGAATTTGAGTAACAAAAAATACATAAGTGCATGTGATACCTATTGGTGTTATATGGGAGAAGGACGCAAAGTTACAGCGAACTTAACCTACAAATTCTAATTTGCAAAACCTATCAAAAGAGCTGATAATTTCAGCTCTTTTTTATCATAATCATAAGGAAACAATATGCAATTTAAAGACTATTTAGCAACCTTCTCAGCGGTTGAGCATCTTGCCGGTTTAAATGTGCGTAATGCACAAGGGGAAGTGATTCATCATATTCCGGCAGTGGAAGGCAAATTGGGTTCACTTAAACTTTACAACGCTTTAGCGGAAAAATTCGATGGGAAATTAACCGCTTCAGCGGCACAACAAGGTATTGAATGGTTTGCCGAACACGTGGAAGATGCAAAACAAAATGCCGGTAAACACCCGAATATCGACTTATTATTTAAAGTCATTAACGAAGATTTAGCATTGACGCTTGAACCTGTTGCTAAGTAAGTAGTGTGAAGTAATTCATAAACGACAAGCGGTCGGAATTTGCAAAAAATTTGCAGAATCCGACCGCTTGCTTTTAGGGAAAACTGAGAACTATTTGGTTAATAAATCTAACGCTTCTTGGTATTTTGCCACGGTTTTTTCAATCACGTCTGACGGAACTTTCGGTGCTGGAGCTTGTTTATTCCAACCGCTGTTTTCCAGCCAGTCACGCACAAATTGCTTGTCGAATGACGGCGGATTTGTACCTTCTTGGTAAGTCTCCACCGACCAAAAACGGCTTGAGTCAGGGGTTAGCACTTCATCCATTAAAGTTAGTGTGCCGTTCTCATCTAAACCGAATTCAAATTTGGTGTCGCAAATGATAATGCCTTTAGTGAGCGCGTATTCCGCCGCTTCAGTATAAAGCGCAATCGCCGCGTCACGTACTTTCGTCGCCAATTCCGCACCGATTTGGCGTTCGCATTCTTCGTATGAAATATTGATATCGTGATCGCCCACTTCCGCTTTGCTTGACGGGGTGAAAATCGGTTGTGGCAATTTGCTTGCTTCCACCAAACCTTCCGGTAATTTTAAGCCGCAAATCGTGCCGGTTTGGTTATAGTCTTTTAAACCTGAGCCGGTCAAATAGCCGCGCACAATCGATTCGATTTTTACCGGTGTTAAGCGTTTACAAATTACGGCACGGTGCTGAATTGCTTCCGCTTCTTCTTTTGGTAAAATATCAAAAACAGAATCGCCGGTGAAATGATTCGGCATAATGTGTGCTAATTTTTGGAACCAGAAATTAGAAATTTGGGTGAGGATTTCGCCTTTACGAGGAATCGGATCATCTAAGATTACATCAAATGCGGATAAACGATCGGTGGCTACCATTAACATACGTTTATCATCAATTTCATAAAGATCACGTACTTTTCCCGAATAGATTTTTTTTAAGCTAATTTGCATGGTTAAAAATTCCTTTAGAACAAAAAATTAAGCGAATTATACTCTTTTACGCAAACGATTGCGAATTTATTCTAAAAGAAGAAATTTTTATTAAAAAAAAACTTGCAATCTATAAATTTTGAGCGTATTTTAAATAGCAACTCAACAAATTTATACGAAATTTTATATAAGAGAACCCATTATGAACTTCATCCGTACTCATCATCACCATCATTCAACCTGATATCTTTCGGGCATTTGAGTGTGGTCGGAAGATAGCAAATCTTCCGAGTACGTATAAAGCAAAATCGCATATCGCAGCAAAATACATAACCTCTCGGAAGGCAACTTTCGAGAGGTTTTTTATATCTAAAATTTAAACACAACCTTAAACACAACATAGGACAGACAAAATGATAACAACAAACCGTTTACGCATTGCGTTACAAAAGAAAGGGCGTTTAAGCAAAGATTGCAACGAATTACTCAAACAATGCGGGGTAAAAATTAACTGGAACGAACAGCGTTTAATCGCTTATTCGGAAAATATGCCGATTGAAATTTTACGGGTGCGTGATGACGATATCCCCGGTTTAGTTTTTGAAGGCGTGGTGGATCTCGGCGTGATTGGTGAAAATGTACTGGAAGAAGAGGAACTTGGTCGCCTTGCTCGAGGAGAGCAAGTCGAATATAAAAAATTACGCACCTTGGATTTCGGCGGCTGCCGCTTGTCGTTAGCGATTGATCGTGACCGCACTTATAACGGCGTGCAAGATTTTGTTAATTCACGCATTGCCACCAGCTATCCGAACTTACTCAAACGCTATATGAATGAAAAGGGCGTAGCATTTAAAAGCACCTTACTTAACGGCTCTGTCGAAGTCGCCCCTTCCGCCGGCTTAGCCGATGCGATTTGCGATTTGGTTTCATCCGGCGCGACCTTGGAGGCAAACGGCTTAAAAGAAGTGGAAGTGATTTATCAATCCAAAGCTTGCCTGATTCAACGTGCCGAACCGCTTTCAGCCGAAAAACAAGCGTTAGTCGATCGGCTACTTACCCGTATTCAAGGCGTACAACAAGCGGCGGAAAGTAAATACATTATGCTGCACGCTCCAAAAGATAAACTCAAAGAAATCACCGCACTTTTACCAGGTGTGGAAAACCCAACTATTCTCCCGCTCGCTAATGATTCTGCCCGTGTTGCGATGCACGTAGTCAGTCAAGAAAACTTATTCTGGGAAACCATGGAACAACTCAAAGAAATGGGTGCAAGCTCAGTGTTAGTGCTGCCGATTGAGAAGATGTTGGCTTAACCACGCACTTACGTACGTGGCTATGCATAGTGATGTCGCTCTGCGACAGAATACAGAATAAGGTTGCGGAGCAACCACACTATAAATAACCCCATATGTGAGTGTGGGGACTGGAGAACAATATGCAAACCCTAATTTGGAAAAACCTAACCGAACAACAACGCAAAGCAGCGCTGACTCGTCCTGCAATCAGTTCCTCGCTCAATATTCAACAAGCGGTTGACTCTATTCGTGAAAATGTACTGGCGAATGGCGACAAGGCATTATTTGAGCTGTCGGAAAAATTCGACAAAGTAAAATTGGATAGTCTTGTTGTTTCAAAAGAGCAAATTCAATCAGCAAGTGATCGTTTACCGGACGAGCTAAAACAGGCGATCAAAAATGCCAAATCGAATATTGAGAAATTTCACACAGCACAAATTCCGCAGCCGGTGAACATCGAAACTCAAGCAGGCGTGCGTTGCCAAGTAGTAACTCGCCCGATTAATCGTGTCGGCTTGTATATTCCGGGTGGTTCAGCACCGCTATTTTCCACCGTGCTAATGCTCGCTATTCCAGCCAAAATCGCAGGCTGTAAAAAAGTGGTGCTTTGCTCGCCCCCACCGATTGCCGATGCGATTTTATACGCAGCAGATCTCTGCGGAGTAGAAACTATTTACCAAGTGGGCGGTGCGCAGGCAATTGTGGCAATGGCATTCGGCACAGAAACCGTGGAGAAAGTAGATAAAATTTTCGGACCGGGCAACAGTTTCGTTACCGAAGCGAAACGCCAAGTTTCACAAACGGTAAACGGCGCAGCGATTGATATGCAAGCAGGGCCTTCGGAAGTATTGGTGCTTGCCGATGAATTTGCTGATCCTGATTTTGTGGCAAGCGACCTACTTTCCCAAGCGGAACACAGTGCAGATAGCCAAGTGATTTTAGTGACCTCAAGCGAAACGTTGGCAAAACAGACCGCACTTGCGATTGAAAACCAACTTGCAACATTACCGAGAAAAGAGACCGCTTGCAAAGCCCTAGAACATAGTCGAATTTTCATCGCCGAAAGTCTCGAACAAGCGGTCGAAATCAGCAATGAATACGCACCCGAACACTTGGTGGTTCAAGTGGAAAACGCCCACTCACTGCTCGATAAACTCGACAACGCAGGCTCGATTTTCTTAGGGGCATATTCACCAGAAAGTATGGGCGACTACGCCAGCGGCACAAACCACGTTCTACCAACCTACGGCTATACTCGTACCACATCTAGTTTAGGTTTAGCAGATTTCAGCAAACGCATGACCGTGCAAGAACTCACGCCACAAGGCTTTAAAGATTTAGCGAAAACAGTGGAAGTGATGGCAAGTGCCGAACAGTTGGAAGCGCATAAACAGGCGGTGTCGATTCGATTGGCGAAGATTGCCTAGGACGAGTCGTCCTAGGATCGATAATCCCAGCCCCACTTGGGGCTGAAAATTAGAAGATAAAGAGCCACAGAGTGGTTCGGATTAAGTAACCCCATACGACTCGTATGGGGAGGAAGGAAAAATATGCAAATCTCACAACTCTCTCGAAAAAATGTACAAGCCCTAACTCCATACCAATCGGCACGTCGCTTGGGGGGCAATGGCGATGTGTGGCTGAATGCAAATGAATATCCGACTTCGCCAAATTTTGATTTAATCAACCGTACTTTTAACCGCTATCCAGAGGCGCAACCTGCCGATGTGGTGAATGGCTACGCCCAATATGCAGGCGTAAAACCTGAAAATGTGATCGTGACCCGTGGTGGCGATGAAAGCATTGAGCTGATTATTCGAGCATTCTGCGAGCCGAGCGATAGCGTGCTTTATTGTCCGCCGACTTACGGAATGTATAGCGTATCGGCGGAAACTTGCGGTGTCGCACTCAAAATAGTGCCTTTAACTGCTGATTTTCAGCTTAATTTGCCTGAAATCGAACGCAATCTTGACAGTGTAAAAGTGGTGTTCGTGTGTAGCCCGAATAACCCGACCGGCACGTTCATCAAGCGGTCGGATTTGCTCAAACTTTTGCAAATTACCGCTGGGCGAGCGATTGTAGTTGTGGACGAAGCCTACATTGAATTTTGCCCCGAAGCGACAATGGTTAGTGAGCTTACTAACTTCCCGCATTTGGCGATTATCCGCACACTTTCCAAAGCCTTTGCCTTAGCAGGCTTGCGTTGTGGCTTTACGATTGCGAATGAAGAACTAATCGGTGTGCTACAAAAAGTGATTGCACCTTACCCGTTACCCGTACCAGTTTCCGACATTGCTGCCCAAGCCTTAACCGAACAGGGCTTAAATGAGATGAAGCAACGTGTGGCAAATGTATTAGAAAACCGAGCATGGTTAATCGAACAGCTTAAAACCATTCCAAACGTGATGGAAATTTTCGACACCGAAACCAACTACGTTCTCGTCAAATTCCAAGACGGACAAAAAGTGTTTAAAGCTCTGTGGGAAAAAGGCATTATCTTGCGTGACCAGCACAAAGCATTGGGATTGCAGAATTGTATTCGTATCTCGATTGGTACAAAGGAAGAATTGGAGAGAGTAGTAGAGGCAATCAAAGCAGTCTGATGCGGAGCATCAGCACTATGCGTAACCTAGTACGTAGTGCTAGGATATGAGCAAAAAACACGCACTAACGTACGTGGTTATGCATAGTAATGTCGCTCTGCGACATCGTTAAAAGGAGAAAATATGAACTATACCAGAAATCTATATCACATCATTTTTCGTACAAGATATGGCGTGCCGAGTATCGTAGAAGAAAATGAAGAATATCTTTATCGCTACATTTGGGGCTTTGTGCGAGAACATCATTCGGTGCTTTATAGAGTGAATGGTATGCCAGATCATATTCATCTTTTGGTGGAGCTGCACCCTACGCTTTCCGTAGCGGAATTTGTGCAGAAATTGAAAACCACACCCATAAATGGATTGATGAAAATAAGCATTTATTTCCTGAATTTTATGCGTGGTCGAGAGGATATTGTTCTTTGACCTATTGTGAACGAGATAAAGAAAAAATCATCAATTACATTAAAAATCAGAAAGAGCACCATAAAACGCAAAATTTTGTTGATGAAACCAAATTCTTACTTACTGAAGCAGGCATTGAAATCAACGAAAAATTTTTTGAAGACCTATAGCGATACAGAGTATCGCCACTATGCGTAACCACACACAACGTGTGTGGAATTTCCTAGCACTGACGTACTAGGTTACATATAGTGCCGCTACTCCGTAGCGTTGAGTACAGGAGCAAACATGACACAACCAACCCTATTCATCGACCGTGACGGTACGTTAATTGACGAGCCGAAAACTGATTTCCAAATCGACAGTTTGGAGAAACTTAAACTGGAACGTAACGTGATTCCTGCGTTGTTGAAATTAAAAGATCACTACAGTTTTGTGATGGTCAGCAATCAAGACGGTTTAGGCACGGAGTCGTTTCCGCAAGAAAATTTCGATAAACCGCACAATGCGATGTTGGATATTTTCCGCTCGCAAGGCATTGAATTTGATGTGATTTTGATTTGTCCGCACAAGCCAGAAGATAACTGCGATTGTCGCAAACCGAAGATCAAATTGCTGAAAAAATATATCGACAAAAAATTGTTCGATCCGAACCGCAGTTTTGTGATCGGCGACCGTGCCACCGATGTGCAATTGGCGGAAAACCTCGGCATTCAGGCGTTGCAATATCACCCTGAAAAATTGGATTGGGATCTGATTGTGGAAAAATTATTGCCAAAAACGACCGCTTGTGAACGCCAACCTCGCTATGCGGAAGTGGTTCGCACCACCAAAGAAACCGACATCAAAGTGCAGGTATGGCTGGACGAAACAAGCGTAAACCAAATCAGCACGGGCGTGGGCTTTTTCGACCATATGCTCGATCAAATCGCCACCCACGGCGGTTTCCGAATGAACGTGCAATGTAAAGGCGACTTGTGGATTGACGAACACCACACGGTTGAAGACACCGCCCTCGCTCTCGGCACGGCATTAAAACAGGCGTTAGGCGACAAACGTGGTATTCAACGTTTCGGCTTTGTGTTACCAATGGATGAATGTAAAGCGGAGTGTACTATGGATTTATCCGGTCGCCCATACTTCAAATTTAAGGCAAAATTCAAGCGTGAAAAAGTCGGCGATTTTAGCACTGAAATGACCGAGCATTTTTTCCAATCGCTCGCCTACACCCTAATGGCAACGCTCCACCTCAAAACCCAAGGTGACAACGACCACCACAAAATCGAAAGCCTGTTCAAAGTGTTCGGCAGAACCCTAAGACAGTGCATTAAAGTGGAAGGGAATGAATTGCCGAGTAGTAAGGGAGTGTTGTGATTTTTCACAAAACGTAAATAATGTGAACGGTAGGGACACACTGCGTGTGTCCGTCGTGAAAACGGAGCGTGATTTAAAATGGACGCACGCAGTGCGTCCCTACAATCATGTTGAAAAAGTGCGGTTGGGGTTTGCGAAGTTTTTAGCGAAATTTGACTATTTATAAAAAGGAAAATGATGTTACTTAGATATTATGAGTTAATTAGAAAATATATGGTTTCTGAACAATATAAATCAGATAAAAATACATCTGGATTTCAAGCAGTTATGGATATTATTGGAGATACATATCTTGCAATGTGTTCATATAAAAAAATCGATAAAAATCAGGTAGATAAATATCTTTCTTATGTGCATGTTTATGGGATATTAAATATTCTTGAATTACAACAAGATGCAATTAAGGCTATATATAAATGCTTACTAGATAGAAAATACAACCCTGATAAAGATAATGAATTAAAAGATATCAGGGAAGTTAGAAATAAAGAAACTTCTCATTCTGTTGAATATATTAGAAAAGAAGATAAATTCCAAGGCTATGGAATTATTCGATCTTCATTATCAATAGCTAGTTTTGAATATTATTCTTTTTCTGATAATTGTTCACATATACAAGTCAATATCATTTGAAATGATTGAACGTCAAGAAAAAAGATTAATTGAGCTTTTAGCTGAAATTTGTCAAGAATTAAATCTAAGAGAAGAGCAATGACCAACCTAATCATCATCAACACAGGCTGTGCAAACCTGTCATCGGTAAAATTTGCATTCGACCGTCTAGGGATTCAGGCGGAGATTAGTTGTGATTTAGACAAAATCAAATCAGCGGATAAATTGCTGTTGCCTGGGGTGGGGACGGCTGCGGCTGCGATGAAGATTTTGCAAGATCGTGATTTGATTGACACGATCCGCAACGCCACTCAGCCAATGCTTGGTATTTGTTTGGGTATGCAGTTAATGACGGAATTTTCTGCGGAAGGCGATGTGGGAACGCTTAACCTAATGAGTGGTAAAACCGAGTTAATCCCAAATACAGGTTTGCCGTTGCCACATATGGGCTGGAACAAGGTTCAATACCAAGCCGACCACCCATTATTTCACGGTATTGAACAAAATAGCCATTTCTATTTTGTGCATAGCTATGCGGTGTTGCCGAATGAAAACACCATTGCCACCGCTGATTATGGCGAGCCTTTCTCGGCTGCGATTGCGAGCAAAAACTTCTACGGCGTGCAGTTTCACCCCGAGCGTTCGGGCAAAAATGGCGCACAATTGCTGAAGAATTTTGTGGAGAATATCTAATTTTTCCCCTCGCCCACTTGTGGGAGAGGGTGGAGAAAATCCGTAGGATTTTCGGAGGGAGAGGGAATATTTGTAAAATTTTGATGAAATCAGACCGCTTTTCCTCTCTCTGCCTGTGGATTCTGAGCGAATCCTTCGGCTGTCTCTCTCCCATAAACGGACGAGAGGAAAATTTAGTAAGTGAGACAAATATGCGGGAAAAGGAAACAAAGCAACTGCGTCAAAATGCTAAAAATTTACGTTCCAATATGACGGAAACAGAATGGACGTTGTGGTATCACTTACGTGCAAAATGTTTCTGCGGTGTAAAATTTTATCGACAAAAGATTGTGGGAAATTATATTGCAGATTTTCTCTCTTTAAATCCTAAATTGATTATTGAGCTAGATGGTTCACAGCACGCAGAACAAATGGAATATGACCGTATTCGTACGGCATATTTGGAAGAACAAAATTTTACCGTTATTCGTTTTTGGAATTATGAGGTCTTGAGAAATATAGATATGGTGTTAGATGTCATTTTTGATGTTATACACCAAAACTAACCCTCTCCCTCCGAAAATCCTTAACGGATTTTCTCCACCCTCTACCGCAAGCGGACGAGGGAAAGTATAAAACAGGAAACAAACACAATGAAAAAATCGATAATTATCCCCGCCCTTGACTTGATTGACGGCAAGGTGGTGCGGTTACATCAGGGCGATTATGCCAAGCAGACCACTTATTGCAATAATCCGATTGAGCAGTTTGCTAACTACCTTGCACAGGGGGCGGAGCAGTTGCATTTGGTGGATCTGACGGGAGCGAAAGATCCTGCGAAAAGACAGACCGCACTTATTGGAAAGATTATTGCGGAAACAAATTGCCAAATCCAAGTGGGCGGTGGTATTCGCACCGAGCAGGATGTGGCGGATTTATTGGCAGTGGGGGCAAATCGTGTGGTAATTGGCTCAACGGCGGTGAAAGATCGAGCTATGGTCAAAGGCTGGTTTGAAAAATACGGGGCGGAAAAATTCGTACTGGCGTTAGACGTGAACATTGACGCAAGCGGTCAAAAAATCATTGCGATTAGCGGTTGGCAGGAAGCGAGTGGTGTATCACTCGAAGAGCTGATCGAAGATTATCAAGCGGTCGGATTACAGCAAGTTTTATGCACCGATATTTCCCGAGATGGCACGCTGGCTGGCTCGAACGTGGATCTTTACCGTGAAATCTGTGCCAAATACCCTGAAATCCAATTTCAATCATCAGGCGGAATCGGCTCGCTTGCCGATATCAAGGCATTAAAAGGCACAGGCGTGGCGGGCGTGATCGTAGGGCGTGCGTTATTAGAAGGTAAATTTAATATGGTGGAGGCAATCGAATGTTGGCAAAACGGATAATCCCTTGTTTGGACGTGCGTGATGGGCAGGTGGTTAAGGGCGTGCAGTTCCGCAATCACGAAATTATTGGCGATATCATACCGCTTGCACAACGCTATGCGGAAGAAGGGGCGGACGAGTTGGTGTTTTACGACATCACCGCTTCATCGGACGGTCGCACGGTGGATAAAAGCTGGGTGGAACGTGTGGCACAAGTGATCGATATTCCGTTTTGTGTGGCGGGCGGAATCAAAACTCTTGAGGATGCAGAAAAATTATTCGCTTTCGGCGCAGACAAAATTTCGATCAATTCGCCCGCACTTGCCGATCCGAATTTGATTACCGCATTGGCAGATCGCTTTGGCGTGCAAGCCGTGGTGGTAGGGATTGATAGTTGGTTTGAAAAAGAAACCGGCAAATATTGGGTTAACCAATACACTGGCGATAAAAAACGTACTTGCCAAACCAACTGGCAATTGCTCGACTGGGTGCAAGAAGTACAAAAACGTGGGGCGGGTGAAATCGTGCTAAATATGATGAATCAAGACGGTGTTCGTAACGGCTACGATTTAACTCAACTCACATTAGTACGTGAAGTGTGTAACGTGCCGTTAATCGCTTCTGGCGGTGCAGGCGAAATGGTGCATTTCCGTGATGCGTTTGTTGAAGCAAATGTAGATGGCGCATTGGCGGCGAGCGTGTTTCATAAGCAGATTATCAATATTGGGGAACTTAAAGTTTATCTTGAGAAAGAGGGCGTGGAGGTTCGCCGATAAATACTTGAAAAAATAATATTAGCCCCAATCTGAATTAAGCCAATTAATTTTTGTATAAGCATTAAATAATTTATATAGAGGTTTTATATGAATGAAAAAGATAGATTTCATTTTAACATACTAAAAAGTATGGCTTTAGGGGATAATAATGCATTTGATAAGATTGCATTAATATTTGATTTTGATGAGCATCAAATCAACATTTTATGCGATGTTTTTGAAGAAATTTGAACAGTGCGCCTTTACTTATGGTGAATTAGAACAACGATTAAGAGAAACATTGCGTTTAAATTATCAAGATCTAAAAACGATAATCCATTGTTTATATGATGATCATAGATATGTGGATGTTATTGGAACTTATTTGAGAAGTAATAAAAATATTATGAGTAACCTTTCTTCAGAATATATTTCTATTGCTAGAGAATTAGGTATTTAAATAGGAAAATAAATGCAATTACATAAAATTAATTGGCAAAAAGTCGATCAATTACTCCCCGTCATTATCCAACACTTCCAAACCAGTGAAGTGCTGATGTTGGGCTATATGAACCAAGAAGCGTTAAATAAAACCATCGCTGAAAAAGTCGTAACTTTCTACTCCCGCACCAAACAACGTTTGTGGACAAAAGGCGAAACGTCAGGGAATTTTTTAAATGTGGTGGATATGAGTTTGGATTGTGATAACGATACGTTATTGATTTTAGTTAATCCAATTGGACCGACTTGCCATACGGGCGAGGGGAGCTGTTTCCACCAATTTGAAAGCCAATCCGAAGGCGATTGGACGTGGTTTGCCAAATTGGAACAAGTACTTGCCGAGCGTAAATATGAGGATCCGGAAAGTTCTTACACCGCAAAACTGTATGCCAAAGGCGTGAAGAAAATCGCTCAAAAAGTGGGGGAAGAAGGCGTTGAAACCGCATTAGCAGCGGTGTCGCAAGATAAAGAAGAAGTGGTGAGTGAAGCGGCGGATTTAGCCTATCATTTAACCGTATTATTACATTCGATGAATCTTGAATGGGGCGATGTGATTGCTAAATTAAAAGAGCGTCATCAAGGTATAGGGCTTCATCCGGAAGGTTCAAATAAATAATACAAG
Source organism: Actinobacillus ureae ATCC 25976 (assembly GCF_000188255.1). Lineage (GTDB taxonomy): Bacteria > Pseudomonadota > Gammaproteobacteria > Enterobacterales > Pasteurellaceae > Actinobacillus > Actinobacillus ureae. The sequence continues at coordinate 361,046 of NZ_GL831081.1, read as the reverse complement.
CGGTTAGATTTTGTAAAAAATTTGCAAAATTTGACCGCTTGCGTATAATTCGCCCCTCAAAATTGGTTGCCGAGTTCCCTTACCTCGGCTTTTTTATTTTTAAAAAGGAACAATATGAACTTTCAAATTGATTTTTCAGACGCACAAAAGCGTCGTTCTCTCGTTTTACTTTCCCTTTTTCATATCTTTATTATCGCTATCAGTAACTATTTGGTGCAGATTACTTTTGAGGTAAAAATTCCGTTTACCGACATTGTGATTCCAACCACATGGGGCACATTTACTTTCCCGTTTGTGTTTTTGGCGACGGATTTAACCGTACGAGTATTTGGTGCAAGTCTTGCCCGTAAAATTATTTTTGTCGGTATGTTACCGGCGTTACTGATTAGTTATGTGATTTCGGTGCTGTTTTTTGAGACGCAATTCCAAGGTTTTAATGCGTTAAGCGAATTTAATCTGTTCGTGTTTCGTATTGCTTTAGCCAGTTTCTGTGCTTATGTGGTGGGGCAGTTATCGGATATTGTGGTGTTTAACCGCTTACGTCAGGGCAAAACGTGGTGGTTGGCACCGATGTGTTCGACCATTTTCGGTACCTTGATTGATACCTTCTCTTTCTTTGTAGTAGCGTTTTATAAAAGTGATGACGCTTATATGGCGGAACATTGGTTCACCATCGGTACGGTGGACTATGCGTTTAAACTGTTTGTCAGCTTGTTGCTGTTTTTACCGTTGTACGGCGTATTACTAAATTATTTAGTCAAAAAATTTAAACTGAAATAGTCGTTTGGGGATTATGCCGAAAAAAGGTATAATCCCCTTACTTTTTTCTGCGTATTTGCAAGAAAATTGAGAAATTTAACCGCTTGAATTAAGAAGAGAGAACAGCATGGGCAAGATTCCATTAAGAACTGAAGAAGAGATTGAGAAATTACGTGTCGCTTGTAAATTAGCCTCTGACGTATTGGTAATGATTGAGCCGTATGTGAAAGAAGGTGTAAGTACCGCAGAATTAGACCGTATTTGCCACGAATATATCGTAAACGAACAGCAGGCGATTCCGGCGTGTTTAAACTATCACGGCTTCCCGAATGCAACTTGTATTTCATTGAACGAAGTGGTGTGCCACGGTATTCCGAGTGCGGATCGTAAATTGAAAAAAGGCGATATTTTAAATATTGACGTAACGGTAATTAAAGACGGTTACTACGGCGATAACTCGAAAATGTATGTGGTCGGCGAGCCGAGTATTCGTGATAAACGTTTAATTGAAGTGACGTTAGAATCGCTTTATATCGGTTTACGTACGGTAAAACCGGGCATTCGTTTAAAAGAAATCGGTAAAACTATTCAGCAATATGTGGAAAAACAAGGTTTCTCTGTGGTGCGTGAATACTGCGGGCATGGTATCGGTACCGAATTCCATTGTGATCCGCAAGTGCTTCACTATAGCTCGGATGACGGTGGAGTGGTGTTACAAGAAGGTATGGTATTTACCATTGAGCCGATGGTGAATGCGGGTAAAAAAGAAATCCGCAATATGCCGGACGGTTGGACGGTGAAAACTAAAGACCGTAGCCATTCAGCACAGTTTGAACATCAAATTGTGGTAACCAAAGAGGGCTGTGAAGTAATGACGATTCGTGATGAAGAAATTGCCGAAGGTCGCATTTCTCGCATTATGAAAAACGTTTAATAGTGATAAATAAAAAATCCGCCGTAAGCGAAAACCTACGGCGGATTTTTTTATTTAGCGATGGCTCATTAGAGTTTTTCAAGATTTGCCATTTTGGCAATCAACCATTTAATGCCATTCCCAGCAAAGGCGATTTGTAAACGGGTTGCTTCGCCGTTGCCTTCCACATTAACAATCGAGCCTTGTCCGAATTTAGCGTGCTGCACTTTTTGTCCCATTTTCCAGCTATTGTCTTCTAAACAAGAAGCGGTCGTTTTTACTGAATTTTTTGCAAAAGGTGTGCTTTGGGTAAAATTTACCGCACGGTTGATAGAGCCTCTTAAACGTACTTCGCGAATATGTTGTTCAGGCAATTCGGCAATAAAACGAGAGGCGATATGACGCTCTTCTTTGCCGTATAAACGTCTAAGTTCAGCATAACTAATCGTCAATTTTTTCTTCGCTCGGGTAATGCCGACGTAAGCCAAACGGCGCTCTTCTTGTAGTCTGCCTTCATCAAAGCTCATCCCACTCGGGAAAATGCCTTCTTCCACGCCCACCATAAATACACGGGGGAACTCTAAACCTTTTGCCGAATGTAACGTCATTAATTCGACATAATCTTGATGCGGAAAGGCTTGCGCTTCGCCGGCTTCTAATGAGGCGTGAGTTAAAAATGCGGTGAGATCCGACATTTCTTCCGCTTCGTCAGGCTTGCTGAATTGCTTGGTAGCGGTGACCAACTCTTCTAAGTTCTCGATACGAACTTCGCCTTTTTCCCCTTTTTCTTGTTTATACATTTCGTATAAACCGGATTTTTTAATCACAAAATCGGTTTTTTCAAACAGTGGCATTTGCTCGGTTTCTTGTTCGAGCGCATTAATCAATTCGACAAAACGGAGTAAGGCAGAAGCGGCTCTGCCGGACAGTTGTTCTTCCTGTACCGCCACTTGAATCGCCTGCCATAAGGTTATTTGGCGATTACGGGTAATTTGACGAATCGTGTCTAACGTGCGTTCGCCAATTCCTCTTGGCGGTGTGTTAATCACACGTTCAAATGCCGCATCATCTTGGCGATTCGCAATCAAGCGTAAATAAGCTAACGCATCTTTGATTTCTTGGCGTTCGAAGAAGCGCATACCGCCGTAAATACGGTAAGGAATATTAGCTTGAATTAATGCTTCTTCAATCACACGAGATTGGCTGTTGCTACGATATAACACCGCACATTCGTTTAGGCTGCCTTCGTCTTCTTTCCATTGTTTGATTTGTGAGGCAACAAAACGAGCTTCGTCCAATTCGTTGAAAGCACAATAAATTTCAACCGGATCGCCATCGTCTTGATCGGTCCATAAATTCTTACCTAAACGGTCTTCGTTATTAGAAATTAACTCATTGGCGGTTGCTAAAATATGTCCGGTTGAGCGGTAATTTTGCTCAAGACGAATAGTTTCCGCTTTTTGGTAGTCATTTAAGAAACGCTGAATATTTTCAACCTGCGCACCACGCCAGCCGTAAATCGATTGGTCGTCATCGCCGACAATCATCACGTTACCAGTTTCACCGGCCAGTAAGCGGATTAAGTCATATTGAATATTGTTGGTATCTTGGAACTCATCGATCAAAATCTGCTGAAAACGTTGCTGATAGCGCTGCAAAATCGGCGGTTTGTCTCTGAAAAGTTCATAAGCTCGAATCAATAATTCGGCAAAATCTAACAAACCTGCACGATCGCAGACATCTTGATAGATTTGGTAGATTTGGACTAATCTCTTCTCATTCGGATCGTTATGATGATCAATATCTTTTGGGCGTTTTCCTTTATCTTTTTGCGCACTGATATACCACGCCACGTGTTTCGGTGGGAAATGCTTTTCATCAATATTGTGCAGCTTTAATAAACGTTTAAGTAAACGTTGCTGATCCTCACTATCCATAATTTGGAAATCTTGTGGCAGATTAGCGTCAAGATAATGCGAACGTAACAAGCGGTTAGCAATGCTGTGGAACGTGCCGACCCACATCCCGAACAAGCGGTGATGGCTGCTGGAAGAAAGGGTATGTTCGATACGATGGCGCATTTCCGCCGCCGCTTTATTAGTAAAGGTTACTGCCAGGATATTTGATTCCGGTACGTTTTCTACACCGATTAACCACGCAATACGATGTGTCAGCACCCGTGTTTTACCGGAACCGGCTCCCGCCAATACTAAATAATTGCCCAACGGCGCAGCGACAGCCTCTCGCTGCTTATCATTTAAACCGTCTAATAATAAAGAAAAATCCATTACCGCCTCGTATTCAATTAATGTTTGTTTATACAGTTAATCCTATTATAGATCAAAGCGGTTAAATTTAGCGAAAGTTTTGCAAAGAGTTTGGAACTTTTTTTGATTTAGACTTACTATAGAGCGTCATTTATATTGACGAATTTTTAACTCCCTTTCTTGTTTTATAAGGACATATACAATGATCAAGAACGTAGCAAAAATTTCGGCTGTAACGGCAGCTAAACTACTTTTAGCGGGCTGCTTTAGTGCAAGCAGTTTAAACCGAGATGCACAGGCTCCGGTAGCTCCACAAGTTGCTCCAGTAGTTGAAGAAACGGTTACACCGGCAAAAGAATACACATTAAGCGGTGATTTTTTATTTGATTTTGACAAGTCGAATCTAACCGCGAAGGGTAAAGCGACATTGAATAATATTGCACAAGAAATTAAAGCATCAGGTGCAAAAAAAGTAGCCATTACCGGTTATACAGACCGTTTAGGTTCTCCTGCATACAACCAAAAACTTTCACAAGAACGTGCAAATTCAGCAAAAGCATATCTTGTAAATCAAGGTGTAAAAGCTCAGATGAAAGCTGTTGGTCGTGGGGAAGCTAACCAAGTAAAATCGTGCTTGAAGCCTAATCGCCGAGTACACATTAAAGCAGAATAATATCTGTTTTATCTTGTCAATTTTAAATTCAATAATGTATTAATTTTATTGGTTTTTTTCTTCTTTTTACCCGCCTTCCAATAAGGCGAGTATATCATATTGATTGTAAATTTATTATATACAAGTGATTGGATCAACCTTTTGTGATCTGCCCCCC
>NZ_GL831081.1:353531-355808 GCF_000188255.1 Actinobacillus ureae ATCC 25976 | reverse complement strand
AATACAGAACTCGGTCCTTAAATTAAACAGTCTAACTTTTTGGGGTCAGATCAAATGAGTGGCGCTTTTTTGAAATCTATGCGAATAAAACAGCTTACCAATAGCACCGTAACACACCGCACTTTCAAGCCTATTTAAACCGCACTCAGCTAATGTTGGAACGTAAAAATGTTACGACTTTATTCGGTAAAACATTAGTTAGTAAAGGTCTGTTTAAGTAAAAATTGACAATTTTTGGCTTTCGAAAATAGTCGTTAAAGTGCTTGATCTACGTATCTAACTCGCCTACATTTATATATTTCTGTGTGTAAATTATACAAATGGCAAAAAAATGAGGAAATTTAACCGCTTGCCATAAATAATTATTGAATGATTTTGCATATTTATGCAGAATATCCCTATTCAGATGTACAGGACATCTTTTAATAAGATTAAAGAAGCGAAAAGGAACACAATATGGCACTTTGGGGTGGACGTTTTAAACAAGAAGCTGATGCAAAATTTAAATTTTTCAATGACTCGTTACGTTTTGACTATCGTTTGGCACTACAAGATATCGACGGCTCAATCGGTTGGGCGAAAGCGATTACTTCGGTTGGTATTTTAACTGAGCAGGAACACCAACAATTAGTGGTGGCGTTAAAAGAGCTACGTGCGGAAATTGAGCCGAATATTGCGATTATTTTACGTGATGATGCGGAAGATATTCATAGCTGGGTTGAATCAAAACTGATCGAAAAAGTCGGCGATTTAGGTAAAAAACTCCACACCGGTCGTAGCCGTAATGACCAAGTTGCGGTGGATATGAAAATGTGGTGTAAAGTACAAGCGGTCGTATTACAAGAGCGTATCCGCAACTTGCAATACAAATTGGTTGAAACCGCTGAAGCAAATCAAAATACAGTAATGCCGGGTTATACCCATTTACAACGTGCGCAGCCGATTACTTTTGCGCACTGGTGTATGGCGTATTACGAAATGTTGGAGCGTGATTTCAGCCGTTTAAGCGATGCTTATAAACGCATGCACACTTGCCCGTTAGGCTCTGGTGCATTAGCCGGTACGGCGTATTCAATCGATCGTGATGCACTAGCACAGGATCTCGGTTTTGCGATTGGCACACGTAATAGCTTGGATTCGGTTTCGGATCGTGACCACGTGTTGGAACTGCTCTCAACCACTTCAATCAGTATGGTACATTTATCACGTTTTGCTGAAGATCTTATTTTCTTCAATAGCGGTGAATCGGCATTCTTAGAGTTATCGGATCGTGTCACTTCAGGCTCTTCATTAATGCCGCAAAAGAAAAATCCGGATGCGTGCGAGCTAATTCGTGGTAAATCAGGACGTGTGTTTGGGACATTATCAGGCTTGCTGACCACCTTAAAAGGCTTACCGCTTGCATATAATAAAGATATGCAAGAAGACAAAGAAGGCATCTTTGATGCGATGGAAACTTGGCAGGCTTGCTTAGAGATTGGGGCGTTAGTGCTGGAAGATATCAATGTGAACGTGGAACGTACTCGTGAAGCGGCACAACAAGGTTATTCAAATGCAACTGAACTTGCGGACTATTTAGTGGCGAAAGGTATTCCATTCCGTGAAGCGCATCATATCGTGGGTGAAGCGGTGGTTTATGCGATCAGTAAACGTGAACCGCTAGAAGCATTAAGTGTGACGGAATTTAAACAGTTCCACTCAGTGATCGATGAAGATGTTTACCCGATTCTTTCGTTAGAGTCTTCTTTAGAAAAACGTAGTGCGAAAGGCGGGGTAAATCCGGAACGTGTCCGTGAAGCGATTGAAGCGGCTAAAGTAAATTTAGGTGCTTAGTGTACCACGCACGGCAGCCGTACGTGGTTACGATCAGCCTACGGCTGAGTGAGCCACTCTGTGGCTCTAGAACACTTTGTGATGGCACTCGTCTTTGAACATAACTGTTTGAGATATCATAACTTGCTAATATATAAAGGAAATCCCCCTCTTTACTAAAGAGGGGGATTTCCTTTATAAGCTCCATTTATTCCGTGTATTCAGTGTTTTCCGTGGTTCAGAATAATGTCTAAATTCGGCTACCGTGTTCTACTTTGACGTGGCTGGCATGGTCGATTTCTTGGTTATTGTAATCGGATTTAAAGCCTTTTGAATAAACACGAATATGATTTTCTCGTGCGGTAATATTGGCGAAATCTTCTATCAATTCTAATACGTCTGAAGCGATGTAAGAGGTGCGAGAGGCATCAATAATTACTTTAGAGTTCGGTCGAATATTTTTTT
>NZ_GL831081.1:337252-352738 GCF_000188255.1 Actinobacillus ureae ATCC 25976 | reverse complement strand
GGGGTGCAGATCACTATCGGATAGCTTTTTTAATTAAAGGATCTTAAATTCTTTTAATGCATGGAGTATGCCATCTTCCTCGATATGTTTCGTGATATAGTCAGCATGCTGTTTTAATTCTTGTTCTGCATTTCCCATTGCTACGCTAAAACCGACAGTATCAAACATTTCAATATCATTAAATCCATCTCCAAATGCCATCGTATTTTCGATATTTAAACCAAAATAGCGGATAACATCTTCGATACCACGGGCTTTAGAATTTTTGATACGTAGAATATCAACCGCATTTGAATTCCAGCGTACGGCTTTAAGTTCATCTAGCAGCAGGCCTGACGCACGAATTTCTTCATCACGACTTTCCGGATAAAACGCAAGCATCTGTACCGCAGTGCTTTTTAAATAGAATTTCGGGTCAACCACATAATCTGCTTTGATTGGTGCGGTCGCCGCTCGCACGATAGGATTTTCTTCCGACACCGCAATTTCTTCCGGTGTGACAAATGCATAAGCAATACCTAATGCATTAAGTTTTTCAATACAACGCTCAATTTGCTCAATAGTTAAACCATATTGACTAATCATTTGATCTTTATAGAAATTATACTGACCGTTAATCGTAACAAATAGCTCAAAGCCATGTTTGCCCATTAATGGTTTTAAGGCTTGAGGAAAACCACCAAAATTACGTCCAGTCGCAATAGCTGGGATAATACCTTTTTCTTTTAGTTTAGGTAGGACTTGTTGAGTGATTGAATCTGGAATATAAGCTTTTGATTTTACATAGAGTGTTTCATCAATATCAAAAAAGATGACTTTAATTGGCTGACTTGGTTTGGTCATTCGTTAGTCCTTAATAAAAAGCGAGTTATTAAGTAAAGATTTTACTCTTTTTTCGATCTATATCGCAAAAAATCTCCGATTTTTCTGATGAAAGTTTGATACAACCAAACTAAAAAGGAGTAAGTATGAATTATTGGGGATTTAGATGTATTCATTGCCGTAAACCATTAGCAATAGCGCAGCATACTATTTGTAGTAGCTGTTATCGAAAAATAGAAAAAAGCTGCTATTGTGGATGCTGTGGTGCATTATTGCCAGAAAATCAGTTATATTGCGGTAATTGTTTACGTAATGAGCCAAAATGGCATCGTATCGTACAGATTGCATATTATAAGCCACCGCTTTCCGATTGGATTCATCGGTTTAAGTTTCAGGATCAATTTTGGTTGGATCAAGGTCTTGCTAGATTGTTGCTATTAGCGATAAAGCAAGCGCAAAGAACACATCAATTAGAATTGCCGGAGGTAATTTTCCCAGTACCGCTTTTTTGGCACAGAGAATGGCAGAGGGGTTTTAATCAAGCGCAGCTGCTGGCGGAACATTTATCAAATTGGCTAAATATTCCTTTAGATAATGTTAGTTTAAAGCGAGTGCGAGCGACATATTCTCAACGACAACTTACAGCCTATGAGCGGAAGCGCAATTTAAAAGGCGCATTTCGTTATACGCCAAATCGAGCATATCACCGTGTTGCGATTATTGATGATGTGGTGACAACCGGCTCAACGTTAAATGCAATTTGTGCCGAGTTACTTAAGCAGGGTGTACAGCACATTCAAGTTTGGACATTAGCTCGAGCTTAATTTAGCTTTAACAAGCGGTCATTTTCACAGATTTTTTGCAAAAATAACCGCTTGTATGGATTTGTATATGAAGGAATTAGGTTAAATTTCTAAAATAATCGATGATTAATTGGCTTGCCACTCGTACTTTTTCAGACTGAATACGCTGCGGCGTAACTAAATATAGTGGTGTTTTTGGTAATTTCCAATCTGAACAAAGTGAGATTAATTTGCCGGATTCAAGCTGATCTCGAATATATTTAATCGGGAGTTTAGTAATACCTAATCCATTTAGCAGTAAACCTTTTGCCGCATTGAGTGAATTGCAAGTAATACGATAATAGGGCATAAATGTTGCGGTATCTCGTCCTCGGCTTAGCAGTATTGGAGATTTTTTCTTTTCTTTATCCGGATAACTAATCCAGTCCAGCTTCTCTAGTTCGGATAAATTTTTGGGCAATCCATGGTGCTTAATATAGTCGTGATGCGCCACAATTGCCCATTCAAAATTATGTAGATGACGAGCGACAGTGCGGTCATCTGTGATATTGCCCGAACGTAGCAAAATATTAAATTTCTGCTCCGAAATATCAACAGGAGTATCTTCAAAGGTAATATTCAAACGAATTTCCGGATGATTATCGAGAATATTCTTAAACGTTCTGATTAAAAAACTATCAATTAGACCACTTACAGAAGCGATTTTTAATTCGCCGACAGGTTCTGAGCGAAGCGCTTCAATGCTGCGAACCGCATTTTCTGCGCTGTGTTGAATATGTGCAATATGCTGATAAAAAATGTTCCCCGCATCAGTTAAGGATAGCTTTCGTGTTGTTCTATTTAACAGTTTGATTTTTAAATGATTTTCTAACTTTTTAATCGTTTGCGTTACCGCGGAGGGTGTCATGGACAACTTCTCAGCGGCCGCTTGCATCGCACCTTGCTCAACGACGGTTACAAAGACCAGAATTGCCTTGTAATCATACATACAAAATCCTTTTATTAAGTTGTGCTTAATAGTGTATTAAGTAAAATGGGGTTGTTAAGGCATTTTAAATCATTACAATTAATTTGAAATTTTTACTATTTCATTATTTTTAGCAATGACATATATGAACTAGTGATGCCTTAGAGTTATGATGAGATTCTACGGCTTTTTAGTGTCTTTGCTTAGCGAACTTTTGTATAAAAATAGAAAATTTTCTATTTCAAATGTAAAGCGTTTGTTGAATTAATGAAATAGGGAAAATTTCTGTTATCTCCATTATGAATGAGTATTATTTGTAATAAATGAATAATACATTGGAGTAATAAGTATAGTTATCAACCGCACTAAACAATTTTGATAGTGATTTACGAATTATTATTAGAAGTATTTTGTGACTGTTTTTTTTTCAAAGACGGCTGAAAAGGATTTTCTGGCCGTCTTTTTTCGCTTTAAGCTTTAGCGGAATACACTTTAAATTTATTGGATTTGGCAATAACGGTATGTGAACCGAAAGCTTTATCCAATAAATCCGGATAAGGTAAGAAAGCATTCGCGACAATACGCAGTTCTCCACCACGATTTAAACGATTTTTCGCTTGTGCAATTAAATCTTCTACTGCTCGATAGGCGGTATCAATGCCATCGTGAAATGGCGGGTTTGATACGATCAAATCAAAACGTTCCTCAATATGCGAAAACACATCGCTTGCCACTACAGTTCCTTCCAAAGCATTTTCTGCCAATGTACGACGAGATGATTCAAGTGCCATCGCATGAATATCGGACATAGTTAATTTAATCTTTTCAAATTGCTGTTTTAGGCTTGCCCCAATCACACCGGCTCCGCAGCCAAGATCCAGTATTTTTCCTTTTAAGCGGTCTGCTTTATTAAAACTCGAAAGTAATAATTGCGTGCCACCGTCTAATTCTGCCGAACTAAATACAGCCGGTAAAGCAAAAATGGTCAGATCTGGTAGCTGGTAAGATTTCCAGAATTTTTTACTGTTAAATTCAGGAATACTTTGCAACTCAAAATGATATAAACCGCAGCGACGAGCGGAATCAATTTTGGCGATATTGCCGTAAGGCTCAAGTAATTTTTCTACTGAACGCACACCGGCACGGTTTTCACCGATAATCAACATTTCTTGTCCTACATCGGCTTGCGAAAGCCATTGTAGTAATTGATATTGACATTCTTGCTTATTTTTAGTCCAGTAAAAGACGGCTAATTCAGCGTTAATTTCGCAATCTAAACCGAAGCTCACATCGGCATATTGGCGTGCATAATCGAAATAACTGCTAAAAACGGCAACGCTTTTTGCATTCGCTTTTATTTGATCGGCAAAGCGATCTCGAACATCACCAAAAAGTAAAATGGATTTATTGGCAAATAACGGTAAATGACGAGTTAATACTTCACTTTCAAGAGAGAGCATAAATATCCTTTTATTTCTGAATATTACAGAGCGTAATCATAAAAACATTTCCGCATTTTACCGACTTTTGGTACTATTCCCTACTTGTTTTTGCGAGGTATGAGATGAATCGGCGAGATTTGCTATTAAATGAGATGAATATTCCTCAATGGGTGCTAACAAAACCGCAAGTATTAAAGGGCGATGCGCAAATTCGCTTGGATAAAGCGGTGAAACTGGTTGTGGTATGTGAAGAGAATCATCAAACTAGCGGTCTGTTTTCGGATATTTTACGCACCTTGCAGTTGCAGCCAAACCAATATCAATGGTTGGATGCGGAACAAGCCCAGCGTTTAGCTTTTGAACATCAGCCTATTTTTTGGTTAATCCAAGCAGAATCACAAGCGGTTGAAATTGCAAAAAAATTTGCAAATCAGACCGCTTGGCAACATAGCTCGTGGCAAGATTTAACTAATGTCACAACTAAATGCCAACTTTGGCGACAAATGGCGGCATTTTGTCAGCATTTTGGGGATAATCATGATTGAAGTAGTGAATGAATCGGATTTTGACCGCTTGTTTGAAATTGAACAAGCCGCACACCTCGTACCTTGGAGTAAAGGCACGTTACTCAATAATCAAGGCGATAAATATTTAAATCTCAAGCTGACCGAACAAAATCAAATCGTGGCTTTTGCTATTTGCCAAACCGTATTGGATGAAGCAACCTTATTTAATATTGCGGTTGATCCTCGTTTCCAAGCAAAAGGTTACGGCAAACGTTTATTATCCGCCTTAATTGAAAGACTGCGTGAACAAGGTATCTTAACGCTTTGGTTGGAAGTACGAGAATCCAATCTCGCCGCACAAAAATTATATGACGCACTCGGTTTTAATGAAGTCACTATTCGTAAAAATTATTATCCGACACCGAGTGGCGCAAGAGAAAATGCCGTTGTGATGGCATTGTATTTATAAATAATTAGGAACATTAAACATAATGACCACAGAAACCCCATTAATAACCTTTGAGGAATTAGATTTAGCCCCTCAACTGTTAAAAGCACTAAATAAAAAAGGCTACAAACGCCCGACCGCCGTACAAGCAGAAACCATTCCGCACGCACTTGACGGACGTGACTTACTTGGTTCGGCACCAACCGGTACCGGCAAAACTGCCGCATTTTTATTGCCGGCAATTCAAAATTTATTGGATTACCCACGCCGTAAACTGGGCGCACCACGCATTTTAATTTTAACCCCAACCCGTGAACTTGCGATGCAAGTGGCGGAAGAAGCTCAGGCTTTTGCTGAATTTACTAAACTTAGTATTGCAACGATTACCGGCGGTGTGGCGTATCAAAACCACGGCGAAGTGTTTAACAGCAACCAAGATATTGTGGTCGCGACACCGGGACGTTTAATGCAATATATCAAAGAAGAAAATTTTGACTGTCGTGCGGTGGAGATTTTGATCTTTGATGAAGCAGACCGTATGTTACAAATGGGTTTTGGTCAAGATGCGGAAAAAATTGCGGCGGAAACCCGTTGGCGTAAACATACGTGGTTATTCTCAGCAACGCTGGAAGGCGAGTTGTTAGTTGATTTTACCGACCGTATTTTGGATAACCCGTTAAAAATTGATGCGGAACCAAGCCGCCGTGAGCGTAAAAAAATCCAACAATGGTATTACCATGCGGATAACTTAGAACACAAAACTAAATTACTTGCCCGTTTAATTTCTACGATGAAAATGGAAAAAGCAATCGTCTTTGTTCGCCGTCGTGAAGATGTGCGTGAGTTAAGTGATACATTACGTAAACGTGGCTTACGTTCGACTTATTTGGAAGGCGATATGGCGCAAACTCAGCGCAATCAAGCGATCGCTCGTTTAAAAGACGGTGTAGTGAACGTGTTGGTCGCAACGGATGTTGCTGCTCGTGGTATTGATATTGATGATGTCGATTATGTGATTAACTTCGACTTACCGTACAGTGCAGATACTTATTTGCATCGTGTCGGTCGTACTGCTCGTGCCGGTAAAAAAGGTTCGGCAATCTCATTAGTGGAAGCACACGATTACAAACTGTTAGGCAAAATCAAACGCTATACCGAAGAGTTGTTAAAAGCGAGGGTGATTGAAGGTTTGGAGCCTCGTACTAAAGCGCCGAAAGACGGCGAGTTGAACACTACGACCAAAAAAGAAAAAGCACGTATTAAAAAACGCAAAGAAGCGAAAAAAGAAGCGGCAAAAGCCAAAGTAAAAGTGCGTCATAAAGACACCAAAAATATTGGTAAACGTCGTAAACCGGCTTCAGAAGCGGCAAAATTTGCGTAATACAAGCGGTTGAATTTTTGCAAAATTTTGCGGAAATTTGACCGCTTTTGTTTTCTAGTTTGTAGAGGAAAAACATGGATCTACACAACATCCGAGAAGATTATAGTAAACAAGAATTGTCTCAAGCTCATTGCCATGCGGATCCGATTCAACAATTCGAACAATGGCTACAAGAAGCGATTAGCGCCAAAGTGAATGAGCCGACAGCGATGAACGTTGCTACAGTTCTTGATAGCAAACCGACCAGCCGTATTGTGTTATTAAAAGAAGTGAATCCAAACGGCTTTGTATTTTTTACCAACTATCAAAGTCGTAAAGGGCAATCGATTGAACAAAATCCTTATGCCGCATTAACCTTTTTCTGGGCGGAGTTAGAGCGTTCGGTACGGATTGAAGGACGTATTGAAAAAATTTCCGCTGAGGAATCGGATCGCTATTTTGCCAGCCGTCCTTATACCAGCCGAGTCGGTGCTTGGGCGAGTAATCAGAGTCAAGTGTTAGCCAGTAAAAGCGAGTTAGTGGCAAAGGCGGCATTGATTGCGGCGAAACATCCGTTACACGTACCTCGTCCACCGCATTGGGGCGGTTATATCGTATTACCGGAACGCATTGAATTTTGGCAGGGCAGACCAAGTCGTTTGCATGACAGGATTTGTTATTGCCTTGTTGAAGGAAAGTGGCATAAAGAAAGGTTATCGCCATAAGGTAGGGCAAATAAAAAATGGTGGGATTTCCCACTATTTTTGGTTGATTTGACTAAATTAGCCTAAAGACTTTTAGTCAGCTAATTTTGTACCGTACAAATAAGTATAACCGAACGGGTTTTGTTTGTAGTCTTGTACACGTTTGCTGGTTGGTGCAAAGTTAATAGAGTGTGCAACGTTAATCCACGGTGCTTGTTCTCTTAACAATACTTGTGCCTGTTCATAGAGTTTAGTACGTTCCGCCTTATCCGATAAACCGAGCGCTTTATCTAATAACGCATCTAACTCAGGGCTGTTAAAGCGAGCATAGTTACTGTTGCCAACGTTTGCTGAACCGAATAATGGCGATAAGAAGTTATCCGGATCACCGTTATCACCCGACCAACCGTAAGTGCCGGCAGTGAATTCGCCTGCTTTTGAGCGTTTAATATAATCGCCCCATTCATAGGTCACCAATTTCGCTTTTACACCGATTTTCGCCCAGTCCGCCTGAATAATTTCAGACATACGGCGCGGATTCGGATTTGAAGCACGCACGACCGGTTGTACCCAAAGTTCGGTTTCAAAACCGTTCGGATAGCCTGCTTCCGCTAAAAGTTGTTTCGCTTTCTCAACATTAAATTCCGATTCCGCTAAACTGTCGTTGTAGCCCCAAATGGTTGGTGGTAACGGATTTTTCGCTGCAATACCGGCACCTTGATAAACCACATCAATAATTGCTTTTTTATCGACCGCGAGATTTAACGCTTGGCGTACTTTTACGTTATTAAGCGGTGCTTTTTCGGTGTTAAATGCCACATAAGCGATATTTAAGCCCGGTTGAGAAAGTAATTGTACTTTCGGATCGGTTTTCATTTTTTCAATATCGGTCGCATTCGGGAAGTCGATTAAATCGCACTGACCTGCTTGTAATTTTGCATAACGAGCGGTTGCATCCGGCACAATTTCAAAAATTAAGCGGTCAAAATCTGCTTTGCCATTCCAATAATCTTTATGTGCGACATAGCGGCTTGCCTGATCTAACACGTAACCGGTAAAAGCAAATGGACCGGTACCAATCGGAGTGGTGTCGATGGTTTCCGGTTTACCGGCTTTTAACATCGCATCCGCATATTCCGCAGAATAGATCGAAGTGAAGTCCATACCTAAACTTGAAACGAAGGTCGCATCACGTTTGGTTAAAGTAAATTTCACCGTATGATCGTCCACTTTCTCAACCGATTTTAATAAGGTTGGGAATTTCATCGCTTTAAAGTACGGATAAGTTGCTTTTGATACCGTATGATAAGGATGATTCGGATCTAATTGGCGGTTAAATGAAAATACTACGTCATCGGCATTAAAATCACGGTTTGGGGTAAATTCTTTGTTTGAGTGGAATTTTACACCTTTGCGTAAGTGGAAAGTGTAAGTTAAGCCGTCTTCGGAAATATCCCAAGATTCGGCTAACGCCGGCTCAATCTCAGTTGAACCACGTTTAAACTCAACTAAACGGTTATAAACTTGTTGTGAGCTTGCATTGTACGAAATACCGTCCATTGCCAGTGCCGGGCTGAAATATTGCGGTGAACGGCTAACGCAGTTCACAAAAGTTTTTCGGCAACCGGTTTCGCTGTGGTTTTAGCATCAGTGTTTTTATCGTCACAAGCGGTTAAGGCAAGTGCTACTAATACACCTGCACTTACTTTAGTTAAAGTCGCTAATTTCATAAGTGCTTCTCCAAGTAGGATTTTAGATAAATCGCAAAATAAAAAGTTGCGAGAGGTTACCCTGTCTGAGCAATGGAGTAAAGAACAAAAGGCATTTCGTTATAACAAAAAGGTATAAAAAGCGGTCTGATTTGCCCAAGATTTTGCAAAAAAAGTGAGAAATCAGACCGCTTGTTCACGGAGATTCAATTCCGACCATTAGTACATGCCTTCACGTTCTTCACGGGTACTGATGTAGATATTTTTCACTTGGGTATAAGCATCTAACATCATTTGGTGGGTTTCACGCCCGATACCAGAAGATTTATAACCGCCGAACGGTGCGCCCGCCGGCAGAATATTATAGCAATTGACCCAAACACGACCGGTTTCGATCGCTTGTGCAACACGTAATGCACGATTAATGTCTTTAGTCCAAACACCGCCGCCTAAGCCGTATTCCGAATCGTTCGCCATGCGAATAACATCTTCTTCGGTTTTAAATTTAATCACGGTTGCCACCGGTCCGAGGATTTCTTCTTGAGCAATTCGGCTGTTATTATCTTTCGATTCAATTAAAGTCGGTTCGACAAATTCGCCATTGGCAAGGTTATCAGCTAAGACTTTTTTACCGCCGGTAATAATGCGACCCCCTTCTTCTTCACCGATTTTGACATATTTTAAGATAGTGTTGAGCTGCCCCGCATTGACCTGTGCACCCATTTGAGTGTCATCTTCCCACGGTAAACCGACTTTGACTTTCTTAAATTCTTCGGCTAATGCCGCCACAAATTTGTCATAAATTCCTTCTTGTACAAAGATGCGTGAACCGGCACAACAGACTTGTCCTTGATTGAATAAAATACCTTTTTGTGCGCCCTCTAATGCTTTGTCGAACGGCATATCGTCAAAGAAAATATTAGCCGATTTACCGCCTAATTCTAAAGTTGCCGGAATGAGTAATTCCGCGGCGGAAACGGCAATATGACGACCCACTTCGGTTGAACCGGTAAATGCCAATTTATATTTTTATGATGCTATGCTAAAGAAACCAAATATTTGGCATTGATAATGAATAAAAATTCAATACTTATTCTAGTTCTGATCAGTTGTAGAAGCAAACAAACAATGCGATTATAGTGGATATTTTATTTTTGGATGAAGACAGCACAAGATGAGCAAATCGCAAGGCTTTCAATTTAAGCAGTTTTTTATCGCACATGATAAGTGTGCCATGAAAGTGAATACAGACGGGATCTTATTAGGTGCAAGCGCAGATGTGACCGGGGTTGAGCAGATCTTAGATCTCGGTACTGGTACCGGTTTAGTGGCGGTGATGCTAGCGCAACGAACTGCGGAAACAACGCAAATTACGGCGCTTGAATTAGAGCCGAACGCTTATCAACAAGCGGTCGAAAATTGCCAAAATTCTGTATTTTCTGACCGTTTACACGTGTGCCAAGGCGATGTATTGCAGCATCATTTTGAGAAGAAATTCGATTTAATTGTGTCTAATCCGCCTTATTTTACCGATAGTTTGGCTTCCCGCTCTCAGGCAAGAGATTTGGCACGGGCTGCGACGCAAAGCCATTTGGCTTGGCTGCTACAGGCAAAGCAATGGTTATCGGAGCAAGGCGAAATTACTTTTATTTTACCTTTTGATACCGCAGAGAAATTGCGAGTACAGAGCCAAACAAGCGGCCTGTTTTGCACAAAAATTTGCAAAATTATCACTAAGCAAGGGCAGCAGCCTAAGCGTATGATTGTGAGCTTTTCGCTCCGAAATGTCCCGCTTCAAGTGCAAAAATTGGTGATTTATAATTCGGAGTATCAATATACCGAAGCATTTAAACAGCTGACTAAGGCGTTTTATCTCAATATGTAATCAACAAAAAAACCGACCAATCGTCCGGTTTCTGTGTTACGTTATTTTATTCTTCTAATTCGGCGAGATCTAAAAATTCTGGTGAAAGGATAATACCAGTGAGATCGGCATAAACATAATCTTCAGGGAAGAATGTCACGCCGCCAAAGTTAACCGGCGTATCAACTTCACCAATGTCCGTATCATCAGCACCAACAGGAATTGGTGCTAGCGCATGAATACCGATGTCTAGGGTTTCAAGCACATCAAGTTGGCGCACCGCACCGTACACAATAATGCCTTCCCAGCCGTTATCGACCGCTAATTGTGCTAATTCCGCATCAATCAGCGCACGGCGAACCGCACCGCCGCCATCTACGAGCAGCACACGACCGTTACCTTCTTCTTCCAGCACTTCTGCAATTAACCCATTGTTTTCGAAGCATTTTACAGTTGTGATTTTGCCGTAAAAAGATGATGCACCGCCGAAGCTGGAAAAAATAGGCTCCACGACATCAACTTGATCAGAATAAATATCACAAAGTGCTGAGGTATCAATACGCATAAGATGCTCCTGTTTATAAAACTGTTTATTGGTTCGGAGTATAACTCTAGATAGCGAATTTACAAAATTTTTGGTGATTTCGCCCGCTTATTTTGCGAGATAGCTCACATTTTTAAACATATAACTAAAATGCGTGATATATAACCTCAGATTCTTTATCTAAAGCTAAGCGCTCTGTTACATTTTTGCCATTCTTTAATTAACATTTAATTTACATTATGCACAACAGAGACCTTTACCCACACGAAATCCTATAAGATGTTATCGACAAAAGTTTTGCCAAATCACAAAGTAGCTTGAAAATGCTTGCTATTTTAAGCTTTCTTGGTGGCGGTTATGTGAGTTTCGGCTATATCGCTTATCTCAAAGTGGTTAGCGGTATTCCGCCGGAATGGGGCGGACTTGCTAACTTATTGGGCGCAGCGGTTTTCCCGATTTGCTTAATTTGTATTTTGATTGGCGGCGGTGAGCTGGCAACCGGTAATATGATGCTGATGGCATTAGGTAAATTCAGTAAAAAAGTCAGCTTACCGAAATTAGTCTGCAACTGGGTGATTGTCAGTTTAGGTAACTTAGTTGGTGCGGTGACCATGGCATTTTTCTTAGGTCATTATGTCGGCTTAGCGGAAGGTGTTTCGGCAGCGAAAACCATTGCGATTGCGGAAGCTAAAGTGAATATGGACTTCGGCCGTGCATTTATCTCGGCAATTGCTTGTAACTGGATGGTGTGTATGGGGATTTGGTTCTACTTCGGCGCAAAACAAACCTCAGGGCGAATTTTAGCGATGTGGTTCCCGGTGATGACCTTCGTATTAATTGGTTTACAACATTTCGTTGCAAATATGTTTATTATTCCGGCGGGTATTTGGGCAGGCGCTAACGTTACTTGGGGGTAATTCTTCTTTAATATGATTCCGGTGTTCTTAGGTAATGTAACCGGCGGTGCAGTATTTGTTGGTGTGTCTTATCTGTTTGCCTATAAGCATTTACTAAAAGACGACTATTCAATCTAAGTTAATTACAAGCGGTCATTTCTCTGCAAAATTTTGCAAAAAGATGACCGCTTGTTTCTTTTCTAAAAAGCCCTTCCGAATCATGTTAAATTTTGTACAAAACCGCTTGTATTTCAGAAACAAAAAACGTTACGATCTTGTTTAAAAATCATTAAAGTTGGGATATCAAATGAGTTTAGATAAATACTATCTGAAAATGGAAGAGCATTTTCTGTATGTGCCTTACTACAATCATCACCGCCGTATTCGTGTGTTGTTGCCAAAAGACTATCACCAAGAGAATTGGCAAACTTATCCCGTACTTTATATACACGACGGGCAGAATGTGTTTTATAGTAAAGAGTCCTATTCGGGTTATTCGTGGAAAATTATTCCGACCATTAAAAATCATCAAGAATTTCCGAATCTGATTATTGTTGGGATCGATAATGCTGCAGTACACCGTTTAGATGAATATGCGCCGTGGCGAACCGATGTTGGACATACGCCGGAAGCACGTAACGCCGGCGGTATGGGCGTGGAATACGGGCAGTGGGTGGTGAATACGGTGAAACCGTTTATTGATTCACACTACCGAACCAAACCACAACGTGAGCATACGCTATTGGCCGGTAGCTCAATGGGTGGCATTATTACCGCTTATATGGGCGCGGCTTATCCGGATACTTTCGGTCATTTAGGCGTATTTTCTTCTGCGTCTTGGTTTAGCGAATCCGCCTTTTTAGATTTTGTACATCGCCACCCACTGAATAAAGCAAGTAAAGTGTTTATTCAGGTAGGTACGAATGAAGGCGATGATATGGATGCGCAATATATTTCGAATATGAATCAGGCTTATATCAATAGTTCGCTTTATTACTATCAAGCGCTACTTCGCACTTTTCATCCAATTGATAACATTCGCTTAAAAATTATGGCAAATGAAACCCACCATGAAGTACATTGGGCAAATCATTTTGTGGAATTTTTAAGCTTTTCTTTAATGGGAAAATAGACGAGCAAAGAAAGCAAACAAGCGGTTAAATTTTACAATTTTTTTGCAGAATTTAACCGCTTGTATTTTGGGAAAGAGGAGTGTTTAGATAATATTTTGCTCTGCCAATTTACCTAAGAAATACGGCATCATTTTGCGCCATGACGGCCAGTCATGTTCAACGTCGTGTCCCCAATCAAACCACGCCGGAATAGCTTTTGCATTGAACGCTTCTTGTAAACGGCGGGTATCTTCCACGTGTTGTTCTTCCCAAGCACCTTGTCCAACCGCAATAATAAAATGATTTTGACGGTAACGATTTAAGAACCAATCGTCATTTTGCCCCCAAAGCGAATCGATAGACGAATTAAAATATACGGTCGGATCGCCATAAAATTCACCGGTAAAGAAACGCACGTCATAAACACCGCTCAGTGCAATAGTGGTATCAAACAAATCAGGATGACGAAGTGCAAAATTGACCGAATGGAATGCACCCATACTGCAGCCGGTAGCGATCATCGTACCGTTCCAATTTGCTTCGTGGACGATATAACGGTCGTAAGCGTTATGTGCCAACGCCATATCGTGACCGGATTTGTGTAACGCCAACCACGATTCGCTATCGTAAGAATCCGGTGTGTAGAACTTGACTAAACCGCGATCAATAAATTCACGGCAAGTCTCAATCATACCGAAGTTACCGTATTCGTTTTGATTGCCTCCAGAGGAAGGAAACACGATTACCGGTTTACCGGCATGACCATACACATTAAAGTGCATTTTACGGCCTAATTCACCACTCCAATGACTTCTTCTTTCAAAAGGCATGGTTAGCTCCTTTACTGTTTTTGTTGTGCAAAACGGACAATTTCACGTAACTGTTCCATGGTTTCGGTACGGACTAAAATGCCATGTTCGCCCATAATTTTGGCAAATACGCCCGGTACGGTTTGTACGCTGATAATATTGTCGGCAAATTTATGACAAACGTCCTCAATGCTGTTCAGATAATTTTGGTTCGCTTTACGTGAGATATATACGACATTCCACGGATGGGTAATTTCTGCATAGAATTTGTTTTCCGTTACGATACTGGCGTATTCACGGAACACATCGAAATCATTCGCATAGTTCCACATATCAATAGTTAAACCACCCAGCGGACGGCAGTTAATTTCAAGCGGTAATAATTCGCCGGTTTTTTTCACACGGAAAAACTCGAAGTGGAAGAAATGTTCACGCACTTTAAAGGCTTCAACACAGATTTTGCCTAATTCGACTAATTTCGGTGAGATTTCACGTGGTACGTAATAGAACATATCACCATCTTTTTCCACCGTATCTAACACTGCTTCAGAATACTCGAGGCTAGAGTAGAACACGATATTACCTTCGTGATCGGTTAAACCGTCAAAGGTCACGATATCGCCATCAATAAAAAGTCAGATGATTTTATTATCAAGTCACCGTTAAACTATACAGGAGGAAAAGCTAAACTGCTACCACAGATAAAGGATAAACTTCCTAAAAAAATGACCGTTTTTTATGATATTTTTTCAGGTGGAGCCAATGTAGGTGTTAATATCAAATCTGAAAGTGTTTTTTGCATTGATAAAAATGAATCATTAATCAATTTAATGAACTATATTAAATCATCTTCTTATGACGAGCTAATTTGTATTCTTGAAGATAAGATAAACTATTACAATTTAAGCGATTCATTTAGAAATGGATATGAGTTCTACGGCTGTAACAGCAGTAATAGTCTTGGAAAGTATAATAAACAAGGATTTAATAAGTTAAAGCAGGATTATAACAAATCAAAAGACAATGTGCTTTTCTTATTGTTAATTATTTTTGGATTTAATAATCAAATTCGCTTTAATAGAAAAGGAGATTTTAATTTACCTGTTGGCAAACGAGATTTCAATTCAAGTTTGAGGAAAAAACTTCGTTCATTTATAGAAAGAATTAAAAATATATATTTTATTTGCAAAGATTTTAGACAGCTAGATATTAAGGCTTTAGCAAAAGATAACGCATTTCTATACTTAGACCCTCCCTATATACTTGGCACGGCAACATATAATGAAAATGGAGGGTGGACTGAAGAAGATGAAAGGGATTTTTTAAGTTTCTTAAAAAAATGTGATTTTGAAGGTATCAAATTTGCCTTATCTAACGTAATGGTTCATAATGGTGACACACATGATCTATTATTGCAATGGTGTTTAGATAATTCATTTAGCATTCACTATCTAATACATAGCTACAATAATGCAAACTATCAAAAGAAAAAAAATGGGG
>NZ_GL831081.1:282745-337202 GCF_000188255.1 Actinobacillus ureae ATCC 25976 | reverse complement strand
TTATTAGAAGCTAAAGAAGTATTAGTTACTAATTATTAAATTAAAAAGCACGTCTATGACGTGCTTTAATCTTACATAATAGAGCATTCTCTATTTAATTTTCTAAACCATTCACTAAATTGTTGTCTAGTTGTATTGACTTCTTCAGTAGTAACTGGTGATGTTCGATTTGTTTCATCAATACTGATAACTTTCATTAGTTTTACTAGATTTTCGTGTTTTGTCCCTTTTTTAGCATAATTCACCAAATACAAAGTAGCGCCTGAGTCTTTCGCTATTTGAAATAGAGAGATAAACTTAAATTTATTTTTAAAAAATATCTATTGGGGCGAGATGTATGAGGTGTTACAACTTGATCTTCATGACATCGTAAATATTCAAAAATAATATATCCATATTTAGGACGCTTTTGCACACGGTCAAAGTTAATTGCGTAAGTGACATCTCTTCGTAACATTTCTTGAGCAAACTCAAATCCGCTACTGTCATCTTGCCCTAAAGATTTACTAAAAGTCTGATTAGTATTTAATATATTGATACCTCAAAAAAATATAAATTCTTAACTGTTGAATGAACTAATATTCTTAATAAAATAGCAAGCCTTGCTCTTGATTGAATTTCATCTGTATTAATCCAGTTTTCAATATCATTAGCTTTTATACTTAAAAAAGGCGGTGCATATGTATGCGTTATAGGAGTTGCGGATTTTTGTATAAGCGACTCATCATATTCTGATTACCATTGCATTAAGGTTTCTAAAGGAAAGCTAAATAATACAGATTGACTTAAGGGAAATAAAATAGCAAGCTTCCAACTAGCTATTTTTCTAAATATATCCGATAAATAGATATACAAATTTGTTTTTTCAACTAAAACGCTACTTCTTCCAACCTTTCAACGCATCAGCAAACGTATTGTTGGCGAACTGATTACGTTGTGACTTATTATTGGAGAAGCGGTCAGATTTTTCGCTATTTTTGCGATTTTCTTGCGGATTTCGACCGCTTGCCGGTTTGTCGGTCGGCTTATCTTCTAAACGCATAGTGAGCGCAATACGTTTACGCTGTACGTCCACTTCTAATACTTTCACTTTCACCAAATCACCGACTTTCACCACTTTATGCGGTTCTTCCACGAAGCTGTTCGATAACATTGAAATATGTACCAAACCGTCTTGGTGTACTCCAATATCCACAAAAGCACCGAAGTTTGCCACATTTGTTACCGTCCCTTCTAAGATCATACCGACTTTCAGATCTTTAATATCTTCTACGCCGTCCATAAAAGTTGCGGTTTTAAATTCACCGCGTGGATCGCGTCCCGGTTTTTCTAACTCTTTGAAAATATCATTTACGGTTGGTAAACCGAATTGCTCGTCCACGAAATCTTTTGCATTCAACTGATGAATACGAGTCGCATTGCCCATTAATTCCGCAAGGGTTGAATCGGTTGCTTGGAGAATTTTTTCCACCACCGGATAAGCCTCCGGATGCACGCTCGAAGCATCTAACGCATTCTTACCGCCGATAATTCGCATAAAACCGGCACACTGTTCAAAGGCTTTCGGCCCTAAATGAGGCACTTTTTTCAGGTCGGAACGTGCGTTAAAACGTCCGTTTTCATCACGAAACGCCACGATATTTTGTGCTAATGTTTTGCTCATACCGGCAACACGAGCCAATAACGCTGCAGAAGCGGTATTAAGATCCATCCCAACCGCATTTACACAGTCTTCAACCACTGCATCAAGTTTGCGAGCCAGTTGTGACTGATTTACATCGTGCTGATACTGCCCAACACCAATCGCTTTTGGTTCGATTTTTACCAATTCCGCAAGTGGATCTTGTAAACGGCGAGCAATCGATACCGCCCCACGTAATGAAACATCCAATTCAGGGAATTCATTTGCCGCTAATTCGGAAGCCGAATAAACCGAAGCACCTGCCTCACTGACCACCACTGTTTGCGGAATCAACATATCCGGTTTGCTTTCTTTGATCTGTTTTAACAGATCCTTGGCAAAACGTTCCGTTTCACGAGAAGCCGTACCATTACCAATCGCAATCAGCTCAACATTATGTTGCTTGATTAATTTATACAGCGAAACTTCCGCTGCCGCTTTGCCTGTTGTGTGCGGATAAATGGTGTCGGTCGCCAATAATTTACCGGTATTATCCACCACAGCTACTTTCACACCAGTACGTAAGCCCGGGTCTAAGCCCATGGTATTTTTTGCACCTGCCGGAGCCGCCATTAATAACGCCGACAAGTTGCGAGCAAATACGTCAATTGCTTCTTCTTCCGCTTTCTCACGCAATGCGCCCATTAATTCGGTTTCCAGATGAAGTGCGGCTTTAATTTTCCAAGTCCAAGCAATCACTTGTTCACGCCATTTGTCTGCCGGTTGTTGATTGAATATCACGCCTAAATGCTGGCGAATAATTTCTTCGCAATGGCTTATTCGAGCGCCTTCTTCCGCTTCAGGATCCGCATTTAACGAAAGTGATAATACGCCTTCATTTCTGCCTCGGAACATTGCTAACGCACGGTGCGAAGGTACAGATTTAAACGGTTCGCTATGCGCAAAATAATCTCGAAATTTTTCGCCTTCTTCTTCCTTGCCTTCAATCACTTTTGATTCCAACGTTGCGTAAGCGGTCAAATATTGGCGCAATTTTGCAAGTAAATCAGCATCTTCTGAAAAACGCTCCATCAGAATATAACGAGCTCCGTCTAACGCAGATTTAACATCCGCTACACCTTTTTCCGCATCAATAAAAGATTCCGCTAACACTTCCGGTGATTGGTTCGGATCATTCCATAAGCTATCAGCCAGCGGCTCAAGACCTGCTTCAATCGCAATTTGCCCACGAGTACGGCGTTTCGGTTTATAAGGCAGATAAAGATCTTCTAATTCGGTTTTACTTTCAGTCGTTTCAATTTTGGTACGTAATTCATCCGTCAATTTACCTTGATCTTCAATCGATTTAATGATCGTTTGACGACGATCATCTAACTCACGCAAATAAATTAAACGTGTTTCAAAGTGACGTAATTGAGTATCGTCTAAACCGCCAGTGACTTCTTTACGATAACGTGCGATAAATGGAATTGTATTACCCTCATCGAGTAATTTGATTGCAGCGAGAATTTGATATGCCCCAACAGAAAGTTCTGTGGCAATAATCTGGCTAATTTGTGTATTGAACTCTGACATTGCGTTTTCCTAACAAATAAAATTCGCTTTATTTTAGCAGTAAAAAAGACAATGCCCAAAAATAAAAGTTCGAGCTAGCGTAGTGCCGCCGCTCTTGATTTATCTAACTTTTCTAATTGGTTTAACGCTTCGTTTACTTTAGCTAAATTCGGCTCTTGTTTGGCACACAACACAATATTTTCGAGGCTATCGGCTTGATGATAATAAGGTTGTTCGCTTTGCACTGCTTGTTCAAATTGTTGGTACGCCTGCCTGAACTTAGCTTGTTTACACAGAAAAGTGCCGTAATTATTTAAGACATCCGGACGATTATCACTTAATTTCAATGCTTGCTGATACGCTTGTTCCGCATGAGTTTGATCACCGATTTGCTGATAGTAATAAGCTAAAACGGAATGAGGTAAGTAATCGTTTTGATCATGGCTTAGCGCTTTATCAATATTCTCTTTCGCTTTGGGTAAATCATGTTGATCGAGATACGCTAAGGCTAAATTGATACGCGCTTTAACTGCTTCCGAACGATTAAAAGTGGTTTGAGAGATAGGAAGCTGAGAAGAACAACCGAACAGCACAGATAACAGCATACAAGCGGTCAAATTTCGCAAAAATTTTGCAAGGTTCATATTGTTCTCCTCAAGATATACTCCCTTCGCTTGAGTTGCTTAGGGAGAAATTGGTTAATGGTTTTGCACCGCAATACCTTTGCCAAACTTACGTTTTTCCATGGTACGTTTGGTTCGGTCGATGACATCACCGGCAAGCTGACCGCAAGCGGCATCAATATCGTCACCACGAGTTTTACGTACAATAACCGTAAAACCGTATTCCATTAAGGTTTTTTGGAAACGATCCACACGGCTATTTGAACTCTTACCGTAAGGTGCTTCCGGGAACGGGTTCCATGGAATGAGATTGATCTTACACGGCGTATTTTTTAATACTTCGGCTAACTGATGCGCGTGTTCCGTGCCGTCATTAACGTGATCTAATAACACGTATTCAATCGTCACTTTACCGTGGTTCGCATTCGATACTTCAAGGTATTTATGCACAGAATCCATCAACATTTTGATATTATACTTTTTGTTAATCGGCATAATTTCATCACGCAATTCATCGTTCGGCGCATGCAATGAAATCGCTAATGCCACATCAATTTTTTCACGCATAATATCAAATGCCGGCACTACGCCCGCAGTTGAAAGCGTTACACGACGTTTAGATAAACCGTAAGCAAAATCATCTAACATAATTTCCATTGCCGGAATCACGTTATTTAAGTTAAGTAACGGTTCACCCATCCCCATCATTACCACGTTGGTAATCGGACGCACACCGGTTACACCGAAGTTACCAATGATTTTTGAAGCTCGCCATACCTGACCGATAATTTCAGAAACGGTTAAGTTACGGTTAAAACCTTGCTGAGCAGTTGAACAGAATTTACAGGCTAACGCACAGCCTACTTGTGAAGAAACACATAAAGTCGCACGATCCGCTTCCGGAATATACACGGTTTCAATTTGCTGATCACCTACTTGCATCGCCCATTTGATTGTGCCGTCACTTGAACGCTGCTCGACAGATACTTCCGGTGCTTTGATTTCTGCAATTTGTTTTAATTTTTCACGCAATACTTTATTGATATTGCTCATATTATCGAAATTATCTTCACCAAAATGGTAAATCCATTTCATTAATTGGTCGGCACGAAACGGTTTTTCGTCCATTTCGGCAAATAACTCACGCATCTCTTGGCGAGTCAAGTTCATTAGGTTAATTTTTTCTGATTTAGGGTGTTGCACTGCGGCATTCATTGCTTGAATTTCGCTCGCACAAGTTTGGGTTTGTTCTGACATGAGAGTAAAAGCCTCGTTGTTACACGGTTTACGGCAAAAGGATTAGTTTTGCAGGTTGATAAAATAAAAAGACCGCAAATTTTACTCGTCTATAAGGTTTAAGGCTAGTGATTTTTAAACGAAATGGGAAGTTTTTAATCTGAAATTTTCGATCAAGATCGCAAAAAAGTGATGAAATGCAAAGATAGAGGGTAAAATAGCAAATTTTAAATGTTATTTGATAATGAATTAAAGAATAGGATAAGAAGTAGTGGTGGGCGATACCGGTCTCGAACCAGTGACCCCCTCCTTGTAAGGGAGGTGCTCTCCCAACTGAGCTAATCGCCCCCATGATATAGCATTTGCTATAGCTTGAAGTTTATGATGAAAATCTAAAGTGGTGGGCGATACCGGTCTCGAACCAGTGACCCCCTCCTTGTAAGGGAGGTGCTCTCCCAACTGAGCTAATCGCCCACTTGAGATTTCATCAAAGGGAATTGAAAAACGAAATACTTGTTGAAAAGTGGTGGGCGATACCGGTCTCGAACCAGTGACCCCCTCCTTGTAAGGGAGGTGCTCTCCCAACTGAGCTAATCGCCCGTTTTCAATTATTAGATTGTAATCAACACGAAATACTTATTGGAAAGTGGTGGGCGATACCGGTCTCGAACCAGTGACCCCCTCCTTGTAAGGGAGGTGCTCTCCCAACTGAGCTAATCGCCCGTGTTGTGGAGTGGCATTATAGAGATTTTTCACCTATCGTCAAACCCTTTTTTTAACATTTTGGCTTGTTTGTTGAATTTTTCGTCCAAAACCCTCATTTTTTACGTTTTTTAACCTTCAACCGCTAGGTTAACCGTAGTAGAATAGACAAATCTTTTGTTTAAAAAAGCCGTTCTCGGCAAATTACTTAATAGGCTGACAATAATGAATATCGAAACTCTTTTCCCTTTAGATCCGAATGTAAAAGTGCGCACCCGTTTTGCGCCTAGCCCGACCGGCTATTTACACGTTGGTGGTGCACGTACCGCTTTATATTCTTGGTTATATGCAAAACATTTTAACGGTGAATTTGTATTACGTATCGAAGATACCGACTTAGAACGTTCTACACCGGAAGCAACTGCAGCAATTCTTGAAGGTATGGAGTGGTTAAATCTCGCTTGGGAACATGGTCCATACTATCAAACCAAACGTTTTGATCGTTATAACCAAGTAATTGATCAAATGCTCGAGCAAGGTTTAGCGTACCGTTGCTACTGTTCAAAAGAACGTTTAGAAAACTTACGTAACGAACAAGAAGCAAATAAAGAAAAACCTCGTTACGACCGTCACTGCTTAGGTAATCACGAACATTCGGCAGATGAACCTCATGTTGTGCGCTTTAAAAACCCACAAGAAGGTTCAGTAGTATTTGAAGATGCGGTACGTGGCCGTATCGAAATCAGTAACAGTGAGTTAGACGATTTAATTATTCGCCGTACAGACGGTTCGCCGACTTATAACTTCTGCGTGGTGGTAGATGACTGGGATATGGGTATTACTCACGTTGTACGTGGTGAAGATCATATCAACAACACACCTCGCCAAATCAATATCTTAAAAGCATTAGGTGCACCGATTCCGACTTATGCTCACGTATCAATGATTAACGGTGATGACGGTCAAAAATTATCAAAACGCCACGGTGCGGTAAGCGTAATGCAATATCGTGATGACGGTTATTTACCGGAAGCCTTAGTAAACTATTTAGTACGTTTAGGCTGGGCTCACGGCGACCAAGAAATCTTTAGCCGTGAAGAAATGATCGAATTATTCGACATTCACTCAGTTAGCAAATCGGCAAGTGCTTTCAATACCGATAAATTACAATGGTTAAACCAACACTATATGCGTAGCTTACCGGCAGAGCACGTAGCGAAATATTTAGCGTGGCATATGAATGATCAAGCAATTGATACGTCAAACGGTCCTACATTGGAAGAAATTATTCCGGTATTAAGCGAACGTGAGAAAACATTAAAAGAATTAGCTGCCTCAAGCCGTTATTTCTATCAAGAATTTGACGGTTATGATGAAAAAGCCGCAGCGAAAAACTTCAAAGCGGAAGCGGTTGCACCACTTGCAAAATTATTGGAAAAATTGACCGCTTTAACGGATTGGAGTGTAGAAGCGATTCACGATGCGATGAACGCAACAGCAACTGATTTAGAAATCAGTATGGGTAAAGTGGGGATGCCGTTCCGTTTAGCAGTAACCGGTTCGGGGCAATCGCCGTCAATGGACATCACAGCAAAATTAGTCGGACGTGAACGTACTTTAGCCCGTATCCAAAAAGCGATTGAGTTTATTCAAGCGCAAGCATAATTTCCTATTGACAGCTAAAGTGGCGGCATTTATTATGTTGCCACTTTTTGGGGATATAGCTCAGTTGGGAGAGCGCTTGAATGGCATTCAAGAGGTCGTCGGTTCGATCCCGATTATCTCCACCAATTCAAAATAAACTGATGTAAATAAACGTCTACGCAAGCCTTATAGCACAACGCTTTAAGGCTTTTTTTATTGTCTTTTATTGTCAATTCGCGTCTTCTGAAATCATTGATTTTTAGTAACACTGTAAGTAACATCGTCACAAATAACAAAAATTAGTGTTACTAAAATGAGTGTTACATATGGCAAGAACTACAAAGCCCCTTACTAATACCGAAGTAGATAAAGCTAAACCGCAAGATAAAGAGTACAACCTATCTGACGGCAACGGATTATATTTACGAATTAAACCAAACGGGGCGAAAAATTGGATTTTTAACTACTTTAAGCCTAATGCTAAAAATCGGTCTAATTTAGGTTTAGGCGTGTATCCGGAAATTTCCTTGAAGCAAGCTCGAGAAATCCGCAATGAATACAATCAGCTATTAGCCAAAGGTATTGATCCTAAAATCTACCGCCAACAACTCGAAGAACAAAAAAACTTTGAGAAATCCAACACCTTTAAAAACCTTTCTGAAAAATGGCGAGAAAAGAAGCGTGATGAGGTACAGGAAAGCACCATAAATAAAGAGTATCGTCGATTAGAGCTTTATGCCTTGCCTTACTTAGGACACCTATCACTTAATGAGATTTCCGCCCCTGTTGTGGTTACTGCATTACAACCACTTTATAAAAAGAATCTGAATGATACCTTGCATCGCTTAATTCGTATGATCAACGAAATCATGAATTTTGCGGTAAATGGCGGACTCGTAAAATACAATCCTTGTTCGACGATTGGAGAAATGTTTGCGAAGAAGCAAAAGGAAAACAACCCTACTATTCCACCTGATAAATTGCCCGAGCTAATGGCAAAGATTGCAAATGCTCATATTGAACCGCAAACCCGTTACTTGATTCAATGGCAACTACTAACGATGGTTCGCCCCCGTGAAGCGGTTAGTGTTGAATGGGCAGAGATTAATTTAGAAAAAAGATTGTGGACAATCCCACCGGAAAAGATGAAAGGAACGAGGAAAGGACGTTTACAGCATATTGTGCCACTATCAACGCAAGCAATCCGAGTGCTTGAACGACTTAAACCGATTACAGGGCATTTAAAACACGTTTTCCCGCATTACTGTAAACCGGCTGAACATATGAATAGCAGCACGGCAAATATGGCACTTAAGCGAATGGGCTATAAAGATGTTTTGACCGCTCACGGTATGCGGTCTTTAGCTAGAACCTATCTAGCTGATAATGACGTAACGCACGAAGTGGCAGAAGCTTACCTAGCGCATAGTGTGGGGAATGTGGTTAGCCAAGCCTATAACAAATCCACCTACTTAGAACAACGTATAGGTGTGATGCAAATGTGGGGGGATTATGTAGAGCGTTGTTCAATGGTGGCGACTATTTAATAGTAGAGGTATGACTAACCGGCTCAATATTGAGTCGGTTGCCTCAAATTTGAGGAGAGCTACCGCCTTAATGTCGTAAAACCTGAATATAAAAAGGTACTCCTGAGGGGATACCCTTTCCACGGGGTTAGGGTCGCGCGGTTTTCGGCAGATTTTACGATTTTTAGGCATCATCATTTAAAAATATTTTCATGGAGTAATAAGCTACTACGATCTAGGAACAAGCCGGCACAAGACTTTTACCTCATTTTATAAGAAACCTTCCATTCAGCACAAGGGCTTAAAAGATGACGATTGATGTCGAATTAGGTACAAGCCTCATAAATTAGGGCAGCATGGGGGAAATCCCCACGCCGCACACCAAAACGAGTAAACGTTAATAAGCTATGGTCATATAACCACAACTAAGCCGTTGCGATGAATCCCCACTACTTTATTGGCTCAAATTTAGCTACTAATACCAAGGTAAACTCCCTCTTACGCTCCAAAGGATTGTATATAAACAATATTACAATCTTGTACGCCAGTAGACTTCTATCTTCATTAGCATAAATTAACCACTTTCACAAGTTAAAAATTTTTCCCTTATAAAACAAGTAACTAGGCTTTTTCTTTATTTGTCAATTCTTGTCATCAGAATTGCTATTTTGTACAGTAAATTTAAATTCCACAAGTACATAAGCTAAGTTTTTTTTATGCGTGTAAAAGAGCATTATTTTTATAGTGATTATATTTTCGAGATTGTCAAAAATGATGAGGAACAGCTAAAGACTCCTTCATTATTCGATTTAATTGAATGGGATTTAGAGAAGGAATTTATTTCTCTTAGTGAAATTTTTGATGAGTTAATTTTTAAATGTGGGGAAATGTTCCCAGTAAAATTTTTCAAGCAAAGACTATGTTATTTTCGCAAGGTATTACACAATGATATAACGCTTTATGATGTATCTGATTATGAACCTTTTGATTTTACAGATCCGCCGGTTTTACCGTTAACTGTTTTAGGTAAAGCCCTAAAAGAGATAGAAAAAGGTTCAGATGTTGAAGATTATAAGAATTTAGGATTTAACTATTTTGAATTAAAGGCAATGTTTGAGGCGATTAGGGAGGATATAGAACAGAGAAAAAACATCAAATCAACCCAGCAACCGAAAACACAGAATGACCAACTGCTTTTAATAGAAGAACAAAACGAAGCAGCCAGCAAACACAAAGACTTAAAAGACCGAATTAACCTGTTAAACATAACACCAAAAGAGAAAAAAGAACTAACTAGCAGCATTAACGGGTTAGCAAGAACCGATAAGAAGAAAACTGATTTTATTTTTTCTTTAATTGCAGTTTATGGCAGTGAAGATATGGCAAAGAACCCTAGACAATATTTTATAGAGAAGAAAGGAGATATACAGACAGGCTATAAGAAAGCAGAAAAGAACGCTATTTTAAACACCTTTGAAAGAAAGGGCTTAACCTTTCCAGTTTTTGGTAGAACCCTCGAAAAATGGCTAAATAGCTAAACCCTTTTAATACTTATCCTATTCGTAAGAAATAATCTCACGCCCCACAATGTTCAGCACAACATTGAAGGGGCTTTATTTTATCTATCATTTTTTTTCACTTTTCAAGTCTTAAATTGTGGAAATTAGAAATTTCTATTTTCCGCAAAATTCCATATTTAAATTCCGAATTCCTTATTTTGAACCCTTCAAAA
This sequence comes from Actinobacillus ureae ATCC 25976, assembly GCF_000188255.1. Taxonomy (GTDB): domain Bacteria; phylum Pseudomonadota; class Gammaproteobacteria; order Enterobacterales; family Pasteurellaceae; genus Actinobacillus; species Actinobacillus ureae. Next base: position 326,543 of record NZ_GL831081.1, on the reverse strand, counting down.
TACACCCATTGACAAACACCAACACAAGGAAAACTCAATGGAACTCAAAACTATCAAACATATTCAAGCCGTAAGCAGATTTAGTCGTGCTTTTATCTACAAGCAAGTTCAAGCAGGCAAACTTTCCCCGCCTATCAAGATAGGGCGTGCTTCACGTTGGAAATCATAGGACGTAGAACAATGGCTTAATGATTTAATCAACAACGAAAGAGGGCTTAGCACGTTATCGGCAAACAGTACCAAGGCTATTGATAAGTTAGCCGGTAATCAAGTGTAAGAGGCTAGCTTATGAACGCAAATACTACACGCAAGGAAAAGTTAGGAAGCTATTTATTAGCAAGCCGTAACGGCTTTTCTGAACTGGACGGAATGAGGGAATTAGGCATCACCAGCGGTCGAAACGGGATCAACGAACTAGAAGCGATTACACAGACTGAATTTATTCGTATTCAAGAACATAACCAAAACGGAGGTACGCATTTTCGCTATTTCTTAGCAGATAAGACACTGGCGGAGAGATTAATCACTTTCCTAAATGGAAAAGCAGTAAGTCGTAACGCAGCGATTCCCTATCCGCCAACGGTGGCGGAATCCGTACTTAATCAGTTAGCAGCACCAACAGAAGCACAATTACAGCACAAAGCACGTAAACCGGTGAAAGGAGTATACAAGGAGTGATTCAGTATGAAGTGTGAAATAGCCAAGATGAATGCGGTATTAATTCAGTACGCATTTGATCACTACACTGCCGGCAATAAGAACGTATTCACGTTTAAGAGCCTGTACAACGACGAAGAACCCTACCCGCTTGAGGAGCTTATCACTTGCCTTGCTACGCATATTCAGATTTTAGAAGCGGAGCAACGAATACGACAGAGTGAGAGCCGGCAAACTTCAATATGGCTATATGCGAAAAGAATTAAGCAATTGGAACCGATTAGAAAGGGAAAGTGAGATAAAAGGATTGAATGAATTATTACCAGTAATTCAAACATTGCAAAAAGGCGGATTACCACAGCAATTAATCAATGCCCGTGATTTATGGCAGTTCTTAGAGAGTAAACAACGATTCGCAGGCTGGTTTAAAAATGCTGCCGAAATAGGGCAATTTAGAGAGAGTAAGGATTATTTTACGATTCATAAAATTATGAAACGTAAACAGGGCGTACGAGGGGCAAGCAAGCAGACTGATTACCACCTCACACTATCAACTGCAAAAGAAATCGCAATGTTAGAGCGCAACCAACAAGGCAAACTAGCACGGCAGTATTTTATCAAGTGTGAGGAAACGCTATCACAGATTGCGCCTGATATGGTGGTCCAATACCGCCAAGAATGGCGAGTTAAACGCAACGAAGCGATGACACCCTATAAACGTGTTTGTAATGCGTTACAACGAGCGAGAGAGCGACAAGGCAAAGAAACACCGCCGCATATATTTAGTAATGAATCTAATATGTTGTCATCATTGGCGGTAGGTATGAGCATTCAGCAATGGAAACAAGCTCACGGCATCACTCAAGAGCCAAGAGAAGTATTCAATGCGGCGCAATTAGAAAAGCTCACTTACTTGGAACAGGCGGATGAAATGCTTTTAGATTTAGGTATTACTAACTTCCAACAACACAAAGCCAAATTGGGGGATATGTTAGCCGTTAAGTTCGGAGATTAGCGCAATGGGCTACGGTTATCAAATCCGCCAAGGGTTCGCTATTGAGTACGCCCACAAGGGCAATGCAACACACGCCTTAAAAACCGTATTAGGTACAGAACGAGCCGAGCGAATGAAAGCGGTAACGCTACGAGCAAGAGCAAGCGAACTGTTAAATGACTATCGCACCGTGGGGCTAATCGAGCAAGAAAAGCAAGCAATGGCGGAACGAGGGGAACGGTTGCCAAGATTTAGAAAGCGAACTTATCGCACGGATTTAGTAAGTGAAATGAGTGAATGCAGCAAGCCAACACCAAGACAACAGACAGTCTTTCTACAAGAAATCAGAGGTTTTAAAACAATATTGAAACAGTTATCACGAGCAACAAAACGGAAACGGTAACAGAATGGTAAAGATACGGTGCGAATACGGTCCGACAACGGAACACTTTTTCAAAAGTTCCACTAGCAAAACTTGACTTTATTAGCAAATAAAAACGCCCTCAAGGCGACACTAAGAGGGCGAAAACAAAAATCTAAAAAAGGTATTTAACCGATGAATATTTTACAGTACATCACAACAAATAGCGACACAATCTACAATAATCAGCAAGGTTATTTAGATATGGTTCATTCCGTACTATCGGCGGAATTTGCAAAAAATGAAGAAAATTCGACCGCTTGTAAAAAGAATTACTTTACAAGTTTAGCGAATAAGGTTTATGCTATTCTCGCTTTCGCAAAATCGGAAGCCGAGCGTGGAAACTCGAATTATTTATACAAGGCGAACATTATTAGCACGCCAAAGAACCGTGCTATTTTTGTTTGTGGCTTACACACACCTAAAGAACGCTATAATTTAGCGTGTTCCTCTATGGTAGCGTGTAGCGGGCAAGGTTTCGCCCTTGACTGTTTTCCTTGTATAGCAGTTTTTCCACCCCGTTACACGCTATCGCCCTACACCGTGGAAAGTGTTAGCGATAGTCCCTCAAAATTCATACAAGGACTATTAGCAATGCTATTCAAATTCATCACACTAGGCGAAAAACGCCTAAAAATCACTGTACACGCACGCAACGAGCAAGAAGCACGTAATAAGCTTATTTGTTCGCACGCTGTCTTATTCGCCCGTATCAACACGAAAGGGGGAATCTATGCGTAACCAAGCAGTTAAACCACAAGCTAACCCTAACCGCTGAAGATATTCAAGCGATTAAAAAGGCACGTAAGCAGTTATGGAGTGCCTTCGCTATCATTAAGACAATGAGCCAATCAGAACACCATGAGCCTATAGATTATGCTGTAGCACTTGAAGGCGTAGCGAAGTTAATGTGCGACACTCTCGCTGATTTTGAAGAAATTAATCTTTAGGAGGTGGTTTATGCGTAACACAAATAAATTGATAACAGATATTCATGAGCAAACCGATAAAATCGATATGCTACTTGTCTATGCGAGCAGTTTATCAAGTGCGATTAGCATTGATCATTCCGAGTGCCTAAGCGTAGATGGTGAAAGCGAATTTACTTATAGCAGCGATATTGCCGACGGCTTACTTGCGCTTAATGATTACCTTATCGGACAGATTAAACAGGCAAACCGCCAACGTGATCAACAGATTTATGAATTAATCAAAGTTCACGAAGCACAGACCGAAGCATTGAACGCTTACAAATTGGCGGAATGTGAACGAAAAGCGGTGGAGGTAGCAAAAGATGAATAATTTAGAAACCCTCCGAACAATTAAACAGCCGTTAGATATGGCGAAGATGTTCTTTGAAATAGCTTTATGCGGTACGACGTGAAAACGGCACGCTGATGAGCCGAGATGAAATACTGGCGGAAGCCTTCCAATACTTAGACGAAGCGCACACGTACTTACAGGAAGTGATCGAAGAGGTGGAGTATGAACAAAATCCGCTTTTATGATGACCAGTTAGCAAAAACGAGCGTCTTCAACGATTGGATTATTCTCGCCGGTCAAGACGCACATAAAGCCTATTACCGATGGAATAATGCGATGAGCCGCTCAGAAGCCGGCAAGGGAGAAAGATGGGCATTAATTCGTGATAGCTTCAGGCTAGGCAATGATATGATTCCGTGCCTGTTGGATAGTAAAGATTTGGGCCAATTAGACCGCTTGTTACTTGCGCCGGCAGCACAACGATTCATTAAAATATTCCAAGTGGGGGAACGCCCCACTTTGGCGAAAGATAAAGACGATTTTCGCACCCGAGTATTGATGAATCTCGCAGAACATTGCCCGAATCTTACCGCCGTAGAATGGCTGGATGAAGGCTTTAATATGGAAAACCTAACCAGCGAATATCAGCGCATTAAGAACGGACAGCACGCTACCGCAGAGCTTTTAGAGCAACGCACACTTAACCCCTAAGATGATACCGCTCCACGTGTAGAAATGCGTAAGCGTGGCGGATTAAAAGGCTTGTACTATGTTACTACTCGTATTGTGGACGGTGAGAAAGTCGAAAGCGAAAAATGGTTATCCGATTTTGTCGAGGTCATCGGGCTAAGCAAAGGAGAAAGTGAATATTTCATTATTTTGCAAAAAGAGAAGCAAGAACGACCGCTTGTTATGCCGCTAAAAGATATTGGCGAGCGTGACGGCTGACAGTATTTGAAACGTAATGATGTGACAGTAACTACTAAGCAAGCACTACGGGCGGAATTAGCCGATTATTCACAATTTAAAAGCCGAATCGCCAAGCAGTATTACATTACCGATAAAACCGGTTGGAATGACGATTTAACCGCTTTTACCTTGCCAAACGGGGAAACCTTAGGGCAACCGCAAACCCCGACTATTTTCCGCAATTTAACGCAGAATATCGAAGGGTATAGAGTAAGCGGAACAACAGCGGACTGGGTGGAGAATATCGGGCGTTATTGCGTAGGTAATCCGTCTATGATGTTATCGGTTGGCGTGGCATTAAGTGCGCCATTGCTGAAACACTTAGAAGCGGATGGCTACGGCGTACACCTCTACGAAGATTCAACATTCGGCAAAACAACCGCTTTAAATATTGCTGCCTCAATTTATGGCCACCCAAGAGAAACCCGTACAGCGTGGAACGCTACACCGTTAGCCTTACAGAACGAAGCCTTTAGCCGTAACGGGCTATTTATGCCGTTAGATGAAATCAGCGAAGCCAGTCCGAAAGCCGTCGCACAGACCGCTTACAGCTTGTTTAACGGACAAGGTAAGTTACAAGGTGCGAAAGAAGGTGGGAATCGCAAGTCGATTAAATGGCTAGTAGCGAATCTCTCCACCGGTGAGGAAGGTTTAGAAAGCTATCTCAAGCAACAAGGAATAAAGGTCAATGCCGGTCAATTAGTCCGCTTGCTCAATATCCCAATGAAACGAGCGACAGAGTTTCACGGTTTGGCGGACGGTAAAACGCACGCTGATACGCTTAATGCAAACGTCATGCGCTATTTTGGTGCGGTGGGTGTAGATTGGCTCACTTATCTAGTCCAAGCGGAAAAAAGCACATTGAGAGCGTTATACGACAAAGTAAAACAATCTCGATTAAAGAGCTTACCGGATAATTCAGAGCCGCAAATTAAGCGAGTGATGGCGGATAGATTCGCCCTCATTGAAACCGCCCTATTATTGGCTAAGGATATCTTACAATGGACGGAGCAGGATATATCAAACGCTATCACGGCTAACTTCAATGAATGGGTAAATGCTTATGGCTGGCACTCGAAGAAACACACTCAAATCATTGAGCAGGTGAATGGTTGGCTATTGGTAAATGCTGATGCTCGTTTTGAAGAGTTTCCACCGGACGGCACACAGAAGCCTATCAGCAATAAAGCCGGTTATCGACTGGTAGAAGATGACCGTTATTTTGTCTTCAAAAGCGTATTTGAAGATGAAGCCTTACAAGGGCAAGCGAAGGAGGTCGCTTTACCCGTGCTTTTAAAAGCAGGAATTCTTCACAAGGGAGAAGGCAACGGCTACGCATACCTTCAGCGAATGCCGCACAAGATCAACCCAAAGAGAACCCGGGCGTATCTTGTCGAGATTCTCAACGAAGACAGCGAAATATAGCCATGCTATAAAACTACATTCAGACCGCCACTATTGGCGGTTTTTTGTTATCTTTTGTTATGCTTTGCGCTTATAAAATGTACTTTTTATACAGCCTGTATAAATTTATTCTCTCTTTCTATTAGGAAGCATATTTTTAATAGTCCAATAGTCCAAAACACCCTTTTTAAGGCATGAAATCATTATATATCAATAGGTTAGATATAAAATTATTGGACTAAAATCGCCATTTTTGGACTAAAATTCCCCTTTTTGGACTAAATGCTTAAGCTAAAAAAATGAAAACACTCAAAAGTATTTGGTCCAAAAACCATCTAAAATAGTCCAAAACGGAAAAAAATAGTCCAAAAAAAAAATTTACGTAACCCATTGAATATAAAAAGAAAAGTTAGCTTTTGGACTAATTGGACTATTGGACTACGAATTTTTCCTTATATAATAGAGAGGGTGGAAGGTGTGAAAATCTTATACAGTGGTTTTAGAGTAAAAATTAATTTTATCTTGCTATTGTCACTTCTTGATGGTGCTTTTTAATTATGGTCATAACAACCGCAGTCGTAGGCATAAGTACACCACAGCAACAACCCTAGAGAGGTATGCCCACTTTTGGGCGCACTCTAAATTTGAGGCCCCCTAATGCTTTTACCGAAACAGTCAAACATTGACCAAAACAGTAAAAGTAGATTCTGCCTCTAGCGGATTGTGTTCATATACTCCTAATAATTGCCTATTGTGGGGCACTAACTCTTTTTGCATAGGAAAAGAATAAAAAATGGGGCTGTAGTAGTATAGCATTCTTGCTAATCTACTACAGCCCCTTAAATTTTTAAAACATTTAGCCTTCGAGCTTTTCACCCGCTTCCGGTAATAACACCGGTATGCCGTTTTGAATTGGGTAGGCTAATTTTGCCTCACGGCTAATCAAGCGATTACTGGTTTTATCCCATTCCAGTTTGGTATTCGTTACCGGACAAGCAAGATTATTGATAAGTTTTTCGTTCATATTATTTTCCTAATCGTTTTAAAATCGGTTCAAGTAAACAAGCGGTCGATTCCGGCGAGAATTTTGCAGAAACAGGTATATACCACCAATTTGACTGGGCAAAAGTTCGGCATTTTACCGCATCTTTTTCTGTCATCAGTAACGGAATTTGTTCGGGTGCAAGCGCTTTAAGCTGAGTTGGTTCAAATGCTTGGTGATCGGCAAAACCTTGTGTTTTAAGTAATTTAATATCTAAATTTTCGAGCATATAAAAAAATCGGGGAGGATGCCCGATTCCGGCAATCGCCACACATTCTTGCCCGATAAAATCAGTTATCGGCTTTTGCTCGCCCGTTTTGAGATTAACGGCAAATTCAGGCTCTAGCGTAATTAAATGTTCATTCGGCTGAGCCACTCCGCCATTACAAATAATCGCCTGTACCGTTTGCAAACGACTTGGCAGCTCACGCAAGCCACCGGCAGGCAGAACAAAACCGTTACCAAAACGGCGCACGCCATCAACCACAACCCATTCGATATCTCGCTGTAAGGCGTAATGTTGCAAACCGTCATCAGTGACAATTAAATCCAGCTCAAATTGACTCAATAGCAATTCGATACTTTGCTGACGATTCGGTGAGATTGCTAGTGGTACGCTGGTTCGTTGCACGATCAATACCGGTTCATCACCTACCATTTCCGCCGAACTCTGTTTGGCGACTAATTGAGGAAAATCCTTGCTTTTACCACCATAGCCACGCGAAATCACACCGACTTTAACGCCACGTTGTTGTAGCTGCTCCACTAACCAAACAACCACCGGCGTTTTGCCATTACCGCCCACCGAAATATTACCGACCACTAACACCGGCAGCGGAGAGCGGTAAGATTTTAAGATTTTTTTGCGAAACAAAAATAGGCGGATTTGACTAATCAGCCAAAACAGTAATGAAAACGGCGCAAGCAGCCAAGTAATAATTGAGGTAGATTGCCAAATATTCATATAATTTCTTTAAAGATACTATCGTTTGCGTAACGGCTATGCCTACAGATAAAACAAATGGACAATGAAAAACATTGTCCATCTTAGCTATGCTTACTCTACTTTCGGCTTATCGCCGTTTTCAACACAATCTTTACCAATCGTCACTTTTTTCACATTTTTCTCTGCTTTAAGTGTCGGTAGGTTATACATCGTATCCAATAGTAGATTCTCAACAATCGAACGTAAACCACGTGCGCCGGTTTTGCGTGAAATGGATTTCTCTGCGATCGCAATTAACGCATCTTTAGTAAATTTCAACTCAACACCTTCCATTTGGAATAATGCTTGATATTGCTTGATAATCGCATTTTTCGGCTCGGTTAAAATTTGAATTAACGCCTCTTCATCCAGTTCCGGCAACGGTGTCACAACCGGTAATCGACCGATAAGTTCCGGAATTAAACCGAATCTGACTAAATCTTCCGGTTCAACTTGTTTGAATAACTCGGTGAGATCTTCACGTTCTTTGTCTTTTTTCAGCTCTGCACCAAAGCCGATACCGCCTTGTTTGTTGGTACGTGCTTCAACAAGCTTATCTAAGCCGGCAAATGCACCGCCACAAATAAATAAGATTTTAGAGGTATCAACCGGGATCGTTTCACCTTTCGGGTGCTTACGGCTGCCCTGCGGATTGATATTCGCCACCGTGCCTTCAATTAATTTTAGTAACGCCTGTTGCACGCCCTCGCCGGATACATCACGAGTAATAGACGGGCTTTCCGATTTACGGGTAATTTTGTCGATCTCATCAATAAAGACGATACCACGCTCCGCTTGTTCTGCGTCAAAATCACATTTCATCAGTAATTTTTGAATCACGTTTTCTACATCTTCACCGACATAGCCGGCTTGCGTCAACGTGGTTGCATCCGCTACGGCAAACGGAACATTCAGACGACGAGCTAAGGTTTCCGCCAATAAAGTTTTACCGCTACCGGTCGGGCCGATTAATAAAATATTACTTTTACCTAACTCTACGCCATTAGTTTCCTTATGACCTGAAAGCGCATTGCGTAAACGTTTATAGTGGTTATAAACCGCTACGGACAACACTTTTTTCGCATGTTCTTGACCGATAACATACTCATCTAAATGCGCATGAATTTCGTGTGGAGTCGGTACATTTTCAAAGAATTTCTCTTCATCTTGTTTTTCATCGATTAACGGCTCTTCTTCGCCGTTTAACAATGCGTAAGACTCTTCAATACAGTGATTACAGATATAACCTTCCGTACCTTCAACTAATTGATCAACTTCGGTACGTCTTTTGCCACAAAAACTACAATGTGGTTCTTTCTCAAAATTTGCCATTATTTTGTATCTCTGTGCGTTAAAACTTTATCAATTAAACCGTATTCAGCCGCTTCAAATGCTGACATAAAATTATCACGTTCGGTATCCGCCGCCACTTTTTCAAACGGTTGACCACTATGTCCCGCCATTCTTTTCGTCAACATTTCTTTTAATTTTAAAATTTCTTGCGCTTGAATTTGAATATCGGTCGCCTGTCCTCTTGCACCGCCTAAAGGTTGATGAATCATCACTCGTGCGTGAGGTAAAGCAAAACGTTTACCTTTTGCTCCACCGGATAATAAGAAAGCCCCCATTGAGCAAGCCTGTCCGGTACAAAGTGTTGCAACATCCGGTTTAATAAAATTCATTGTGTCGTAAATTGCCAAGCCAGCCGTTACCACACCACCCGGTGAATTGATATATAAATAAATATCTTTTTCAGGATCTTCCGATTCTAAGAAAAGAAGCTGTGCCACGATCAAGTTTGCCATATGGTCTTCAACTTCACCGTTTAAAAAAATGATACGTTCTTTAAGTAAACGTGAATAAATATCGTATGATCTTTCGCCTTTTGAGGTTTGTTCAACCACCATTGGGATTACTGCCATTTTTGGGTTCCTTATCCGAAATCTGAGAAATACGGCAATTCTATCAAACTTTAAGAAAATCATTAACAACAAGCGGTCAGATTGTTACAATCTTTTGCAAAACTTAGCCTTAATCCATAAAAAAATATGACTTTAGCCGATATTTATCAAAAATTTGAACTTTGCAAATCTTGGGAAGAAAGATACCGCTTGTTAATTCAACTTAGTCGCCAATTACCGAAGCCTAGCGAGGAAGAATTAGCAAAATTACCTGAAATTCACGGCTGTGAAAGCCGCTTATGGTTTGAATTTCAAGCAACACCACGTAAAGTTCAAGCCTACAGCGATGCCCGTTTAATGCAGGGGATTTTATTTATTGTCGTAACTCTATTAAACGAAGCCGATTCAGCGCAATTAGCTCATGTTGATTTGCCTCAGCTGTTTGATCAATTAAAAATCTCACAGAATCTGACGAATACACGTTTAAACGGATTACAGCAAATTAACAAACTGATTCTTACGGCTTAACTTTAACGGGTTGAACCTTGCTTGGCTTGCATCACCACATCTCGTCCTGTTTTTTGCTTGATAAAAGCAAGGCGAATTTCATGCTCCGAATCTTTCGGATCCAACGCACAACAAGCCGTGCCTTCCGCCAAAGAAAAGTGCCTCAGTGTTTTTAGCTGTTCAAACAACACTCGATCTTCTCCATCTCCTTGCGCTAAAGATTGCGACCAACAATGGAGATAAGACAGTGTTTTAATTTTATTCAGTGTTAAGCCCGATAGGCGAACAAAGCCGCCGAAACTATCCTTAAAAATACCCTGATCAACACCAACGCTTTCCAATTCGTCTAAACACAGTATTTCACCAGTATTACCGTCAGCGTAGTAACACAAAGCGTGTCCCCAATTCACATCCGGATATTTGCAGAACACAGAATACATTTTGTCGATATGTTGTGGTAAAACCAATCGTCATCATCGAGATAAGTAACCAATTCACTCTCAGCGAGTAAGGTCAATGCCGAACGCAATGAACCGCCGTAATAGCAATCATGTACACCGCCGTGACGTTTAGAGGTTGAATAGCCGAGATCTAACCAAACGATATCCACATTAGCCGGACGTTCTTGATCAAGTATTTGTCGATAACGCGGAAGCTGACCGGATAAATCGAGATCCACACCAATCAGAATTTGAATATTTCCGCTAAATTGCTGAGAAAAAACGGAACGAACGGCACGTAGTAAAGATTCGCGCCCAACCGTTACTATCACAACGGCAAGTTGATAGCGGCCATTAAAGGGTTTAGACATAGGAAAGCCTCGAAAACCAAATAGCAAAAAAGCCTCTGATTTCTCAGAGGCTTTTTCTTGAAAAAGTGGCGGAACGGACGGGACTCGAACCCGCGACCCCCTGCGTGACAGGCAGGTATTCTAACCAGCTGAACTACCGCTCCACACGGTATTATCGAATTAAATTCAATAATTAAAAATTAATTGGCGGAATGGACGGGACTCGAACCCGCGACCCCCTGCGTGACAGGCAGGTATTCTAACCAGCTGAACTACCACTCCGCAACTGGTAAGGCGCATAATACGGATTTTGCGCTAAAGCGTCAAATAATTTTTCACGAAACGAATTTATTTGCTTATTTTAAAATCAAATAAATCAAGCAATTAGTGAATTTGTTCTGATTCCGTTTCATTCGGGCGCATCCAAATACAATTCCCTTTGGATTTCTTATCAATCAGTTTGAGATATTCTTCATGCGCTGCCTGCTCTTCTTCACTCAGTTGTAACACAATTAAACCGCTTGTTTCAAACTTCGTTATCGTACCTAAACCGAGATCTGTAATATTTTCATGATTCGTACTGGCATCCTCTTCACCTAATAACGCCAGCTGTCCGCCGGTCATTATCAGGAATACATCAGCTAGAATCTCCGCATCCAGTAACGCCCCGTGAAGCACACGTTTACTGTTATCAATGCCTAAACGATCGCACAATGCATCTAAGTTATTACGCTTGCCCGGATACATTTTTCGAGCGACCGCAAGACTATCGGTCACACTGCATATTTCAGCCGTCTTCGGCGGAGGGTTTTCCAAGTAAGAAAACTCTTGATCCATAAACGCCACGTCGAAGGGGGCATTATGAATGATTAGCTCTGCACCTTTAATAAATTCAATAAATTCGTCCGCAACTTCGGCAAACACAGGCTTATCTTGCAAAAACTCATTGGTAATGCCGTGAACTTTAATCGCCTCTTCTTCTACTTCTCGTGGCGGTTTAATATAAACGTGAAAAGTACGGCCGGTTAAGCGACGATTAATCACTTCAACCGCACCGATTTCAATAATATTATGTCCAATTTGTGGTGGTCCGCTAAAACTCATACCGGTTGTTTCGGTATCCAGCACCACCTGTCTTACTATCGGTTGTTCACTCATTTTATTTCCTAATCAAAAGATGCAAGCGGTCGAATTTCAAAGAAAATTTGCAAATTTTCACCAAAATCCGACCGCTTATTCAAGTATTACTTCGCAATACGTTTATATTTGATACGGTGAGGTTGCGTTGCCGCATCACCTAAAGTTTTCTTCTTCCACTCTTCGTAATCAGAGAAGTTGCCTTCATAGAAGGTCACTTTACCTTCATCGCCGTAATCTAAAATATGGGTTGCGATACGGTCCAAGAACCAACGGTCGTGCGAGATAACCATTGCACAGCCAGGGAACTCTAAGATCGCATTTTCTAACGCACGTAAAGTTTCAACGTCCAAGTCATTGGTCGGTTCGTCTAATAACAATACGTTACCACCACGTTGCAGAAGTTTCGCTAAGTGTAAACGACCGCGTTCACCACCGGATAACTCACCCACGTGTTTTTGCTGATCTACACCTTTAAAGTTGAAACGACCGACGTAAGCACGGCTTGGAATTTCAAAGTTACCGATAGTCAGAATATCTTGACCGTTCGATACTTCTTCCCATACGGTTTTCTTATCGTCCATCGAATCACGGAACTGATCTACCGAAGCTAATGTAACGGTTTCACCCATTACGATTGAGCCTGAATCAGGCTGTTCTTGACCTGAAAGCATACGGAATAAGGTCGATTTACCCGCACCATTGGCACCGATAATCCCTACAATCGCTCCTTTTGGAATTGAGAATGACAAATCATCAATTAAAGTGCGGTCGCCGTAAGATTTGGTTAAGTTACTCACTTCAATAACTTTATCACCTAAACGTGGACCAGGCGGAATAAAGAGTTCGTTGGTTTCGTTACGTTTTTGATATTCGCCCGAATTAAGCTCATCAAAACGTGCCATACGTGCTTTACTTTTCGCTTGGCGACCTTTAGGGTTTTGACGCACCCATTCCAACTCTTTCGCAATCGATTTTTGGCGCGCAGATTCAGCTGCCGCTTCTTGTTCTAAACGTTTCTCTTTTTGCTCTAACCAAGAAGAATAGTTACCTTCCCAAGGAATACCTTCACCACGGTCAAGCTCTAAGATCCAGCCTGCTACGTTATCTAAGAAGTAACGGTCGTGGGTAATCGCTACTACTGTACCTTCATAGTCATGTAAGAAGCGCTCTAACCACGCTACCGATTCCGCATCCAAGTGGTTGGTCGGTTCGTCTAACAATAACATATCCGGTTTTTCGAGTAATAAACGGCAAAGCGCTACACGACGGCGTTCACCACCCGATAAATGTTCGATTTTCGCATCCCATTCCGGTAAGCGTAACGCACCCGCCGCACGTTCTAATTGGTTATCAAGATTGTGACCGTCATGTGCTTGAATAATTGCTTCTAAGTTAGCTTGCTCTGCAGCTAACTTATCGAAATCCGCATCTGGATCGGCATATAACGCATAAACTTCATCTAAACGAGTTAACGCATTTTTTACTTCCGAAACCGCTTCTTCAATTGCTTCACGCACAGTTTGTTGCGGATCTAATTTTGGTTCTTGCGGTAAATAACCGATTTTAATACCCGGTTGCGGACGAGCTTCACCTTCAAACTCTTTATCCACGTCCGCCATAATACGTAATAGCGTTGATTTACCCGCACCGTTTAAACCAAGTACCCCGATCTTTGCGCCAGGGAAAAAGCTTAAAGAAATATCTTTAAGAATATGACGCTTCGGCGGCACAACTTTGCCGACACGATGCATCGTATATACAAATTGAGTTGACATTATGTATTCCTCATAGAAAAAATCTTATCTATTTTACTTGAAAACAGGGGCGAAATATAGGGATTCCTACATTTGCAAATTTTTCATAAAATTCGACCGCTTGTTGTAAGATATTTAGATAAATATATACCAAAGACTATAATTAAAGCTAGGAGCTACCACTATGTTAAAAACAACTTTCCCGCTTATTGCTGCACTTTTATTGAGCCTTCCTATTACAGTATCTGCAAATGAAAGCAATCAACAAGTTGCAAACAGCCAATCAGCCGCTGCAAAAAAAGCGCAAGGTATTTGGACTGACGTACGCACCGCAGAAGAATTTGTTACAGGACATATTGAAGGCGCAATCAATATTCCGGTTGAACAAATTAGTGCAAAAATCCATCAACTGACAGAAGATAGAGATGCACCGATTCACTTATACTGCCGTTCAGGGCTTCGTGCTGACGTAGCATTAACTGAATTACAAAAACTGGGTTATCGCCAAATGACAAACCACGGTGGCTACCAAGACTTATTGCGTAAAGGCATAAAATAATCGCAAAAAAACTGCACAAAAGACCGCTTTTATTGCGGCCTTTTGCTTTTTATAAAAAATAATTTGTAAGAAGCCCTATCCCATCACGTCCAATTTAGCGAAACTTACTATTACTTAGTATGCAACTTATTATTTATAAAAGGAGACTTTAATATGAAAAGATTCGTATCACTTTCAGCTGTTATGATGGGTTTAGCGCTTATGGTTAACGCGCATGCAAATGACATGAAAGATTCTCATCATATGATGAAAGATGACAAAATGATGTCTGACAAACACATGATGAAAGACGACAAAATGATGTCTGACAAACACATGATGAAAGACGACAAAATGATGTCTGACAAACACATGATGAAAGACGACAAAATGATGTCTGACAAACACATGATGAAAGACGACAAAATGATGTCTGATAAACACATGATGAAAGACGACAAAATGATGTCAAAAAAACATGAAAAGAAAATGATGAAAAAAGCTAGCCAATAAGTAATATTAATCAAAAAGGGCTGCTTAAAGTATTCATACTCTAAAACAGCTCTTTTAAATTTATTTCAAATTATTCGCCAGTGAACGGTTCAGAAAAACGTTCGATTTTCGCACCAATTCCACGTAATTTCTCTTCAATATGCTCATAACCACGGTCGATATGATAAATACGATCAACAATAGTTTCACCTGAAGCAATACAACCTGCTAATACTAAGCTAATTGACGCTCGTAAGTCTGTCGCCATCACTTCTGCTGATTTTAATTTTTCTACACCGTGACAAATTACAGTATTACCTTCGATTTCACCTTTAGCTCCCATACGGTTTAATTCGGGAATATGCATAAAGCGGTTTTCAAAAATCGTTTCTGTAATACGGCTTGTACCTTCCGCCACAACATTCAACAGAGTAAATTGCGCTTGCATATCAGTTGGGAACCCCGAGTGCGGCATCGTGCGAATATTTACTGCTTTCGGGCGCTGACCTTTCGAATCTAAGGTAATCGTATCTTCCGTTACAGTTACTTCCATACCAGCTTCACGTAATTTTTCAATTACAGCGTCTAGTGTATCCGCCTTAGTTCCTCGACAAGTAATTTTACCGCCTGAAACCGCAGCTGCGACTAAGAATGTACCGGTTTCAATACGGTCTGCAACCACACGATGTTGGCAGCCTGTTAAACGTTCTACGCCTTCAACCGTAATAGTATCCGTACCTGCACCTGAAATTTTTGCACCCATGGCATTTAAGAATAATGCAGTATCAACAATTTCAGGCTCACGAGCCGCATTTTCAATCACTGTTGTGCCTTCCGCTAAAGTACCTGCCATCATCACTGATAAAGTTGCACCAACACTCACTTTATCCATATAAATGCGTGTGCCTTGTAAACGGCCGTTTGACGTTGCTTTCACATAGCCTTCATCCAGCTCAATTAGCGCACCCATTTTTTCTAAGCCCGAAATGTGCATGTCAACTGGACGTGCGCCAATCGTACAACCGCCCGGTAATGAGACTTGACCTTCGTGGAAACGTGCTACAAGTGGCGCTAACGCCCAAATTGAAGCACGCATGGTTTTTACTAATTCATAAGGCGCAACGTAGTGATCAATATGACTTGCATCAATTTGTACCGCTCCGGTCTCATCACGCTCAACTACTACGCCTAATTTACGTAAGATTTTAAAAGTCGTGTCCACATCCTTAAGATCTGGCACATTCGTTAAAGTAACAGGTTCGGTAGCCAAAATGGCTGCAAACAAAATTGGAAGTGCGGCATTTTTAGCACCTGAAATATCAACCGTCCCACTTAATGTAAAAGGACCGTGAACACGAAATTTTTCCATTATAAAATCCTTAGAAATAAATAACTGATAATAATGGATCATATACAAAACTCAAGCGGTCATTTTTGCAAATTTTTTTACAAAATCGACCGCTTAGCTATCATTATCCACTATTCATCGAATAGGCTAGCTTACCATATTAAGTAAGCGATCTTTTTTCCACTGCTCTGTCGAGAAAACTTTAATCGTCAATGCGTGGATAGCATTTGTTGCAAAATATTCACCTAATGGTGCATATACCGCTTGTTGTTGTTTTACTTTTGATAATTGTACTAATTCATCACTGACAACGATTACGCCATAATGTGAATTCTCACCCTGCGCATGAATCTCCGCTGCTGTCGGTAACGCATTTCTTAAAATTTCTTCGAGTTGTTTTGGTTCCATGTGCTTATAATTCCTTAAGCGTTTTCACAACATAATTTGCTTTTATCGCAAACTATAAACCGATTTAGCCATTCTGATAAATCAAATAATTCCGCTAGTGTTTTCACTGTTTCAGGACTATTGATTAACCAGTTCGGCGTCTGTTTCTGATAATGATTGAGCAATTCAGCAAGCAATGTAAAACCGGCGGAATCAACACGCTCAAGATCTTTTAAATCCCAATAGATATGTTGGTTACCTTTCGGCGATAAAAAAGAAGCACGTTGCTTCCAAAGCGGAAGCAACGTGTCTCGAGTTAATTCGCCTGACAATTTTACAAATAGGCTTTCATTATTCTGCTGAACGCCCCATTGTAATGTTTTTTGTGGCTTCATAAAACTAAAATTATTTACTTAATGTAATCGGTTGTTTAGCGGATTGCGCAACTTGTGCAGTTAAAGCATCAATCCCTTTTTGACGTAAGACGCCGCTCCACTCATTTTGTTTGGTCGCAACCATACTTACACCTTCCGCAGCCATATCATATGCTTGCCATTCACCAGTTTTGCTGTTTTTACGCCATTTAAAATCTAATTTGATTGGCGCAGCGTTGCCTGATGATAACACATTTACACGAATGCTTACGATAGATTTGTCACCTACCGGTTTCTCGCTTTCAATTTGCACTTGTTGGTCTTGGTATTGCGTTAACACTTGTGTGTATGATTGTTCAATAAATTGACCGAAAGCAGTAAAGAATTGCTCACGTTGTGCTTCTGACGCAGAAGAAAGCGATTTACCTAACACTAATTGGCCTGCATATTTCACATGCACACGAGGCATTAAATCATTGCGAACAATGGTACGTAAATATTCCGGATTCGCCTTAATTTTACTTTGATTCGCCTTAATATCGTTAAAGAGTTTATCTGCTGTTTGTTGCATTAAAACGTATGGGCTTGTTTCAGCAAATGCTTGTGCTGAGAATAATGTTGCGACTGCTACAAAACCAGTTACGATTACTTTTTTGATGTTTTTTAACATTTAAAATCTCCAAATGTAAGGTGGTCTTCCCACCCGAAATAAAATATCACTCAGTGAAAATCACTGTGTAATTATTGTGCTTTAGGCTCTGTTTCGCCTTCCGCTTTTTCTCCGTCAGTTTTATCTGATTTTTTATCGCCATATAAGAACTGACCGATTAAATCTTCCAACACCATTGCTGAATTTGTATCAGCAAAGCTACTGCCTTCTTTCATATACTCCGTTTCACCTTCTAACATGAAACCGATATTTAAAGCGATATATTGTTCACCTAGAAGACCAGATGTTTTAATTGAAAGCGAGCTAGTATCAGGAATTTTATTAAAATCTTCATTCACTGCTAAAGTTACTTTAGGCGTATAGGTTTGTGCATCTAAATTAATTTCAGCAACACGTCCTACAACTACGCCTCCGACCTTAATCGGCGCACGGACTTTTAGTCCCCCGATGTTATCAAAAGTTGCGTAAAGAGTGTAAGTCTTCTCTGAGGTAAAACCTTGTACATTCGCAACACGCAAGCCTAAAAATACTAAAGCCGCTAAGCCAAGTAATACAAATAAGCCCACCCAAAATTCATATTTAATTGATTGACGCATTGTCTTTTCCTTTGTGAATTAACCACCGAACATGATAGCGGTCAAAATAAAATCAAGTCCTAGCACAACTAATGAAGCGTGCACCACGGTTCTTGTTGTTGCTTGGCTAATACCTTCTGAAGTTGCAACAGAGTCATAACCGTTAAATAATGCAATCCATACTACGGCAAAAGCAAAAATAATACTTTTAATGAAGCCGTTAATTAAATCGCTCCAATCTACCGAGTTTTGCATTACCGACCAAAAGCTACCACCATCAACACCTTTCCAATCGACACCAACTAGCGAACCGCCCCAGATGCCGATTGCGGTAAAAATTGCCGCTAAAATAGGCATAGAAATCACACCAGCCCAAAAACGTGGTGCAATAATTCGTCTTAGCGGATCAACTGCCATCATTTCAAGGCTTGATAGCTGTTCCGTTGCTTTCATTAAACCGATTTCTGCAGTTAACGCCGAACCTGCACGCCCAGCAAAAAGAAGTGCTGTTACTACAGGCCCTAATTCTCTTAGTAACGATAATGAAACAAGCGTACCTAAACTGGTTTCGGCTGCAAAATCGACTAATACCACATAACCTTGCAAGCCTAATACCATACCGATAAATAAGCCTGACAGCATAATAATGAGTAGAGACTGAACCCCTAACACATATAATTGCTTAATTAATAATGGTGTATGCTTACGAAATTGCGGTTTGCCGATCAATGCGCCAAACAACATAAAGGTTGCTCGCCCAAACGCTCGTATAAAACTAATCACAGAAGAACCGATGCTACTAATAAAATTAATCACTGAATAGCTCCTCCGTATATTCTTTAGCCGGATAATGGAAACGAACCGGACCATCTGCTTTACCTGCTAAGAACTGAACCACTTGTGGATCTTGACTTGCCATCAATGCTTCCGGCGTACCTTCAGCAATCACGCGCTTATCCGCTACAATATAAGCATAATCAGCAATACTCAGCACTTCCGTTACATCATGTGAAACCACAATTGACGTTAAATTTAATGCTTGGTTGAGTTTTCTGATTAACTCGACAATTACGCCCATACTAATCGGATCTTGTCCGGTGAACGGTTCATCATACATAATTAATTCAGGATCCAGTGCTATTGCTCGCGCTAACGCCGCTCGCCGCGCCATTCCGCCCGAAAGTTCCGCCGGCATTAATTGCGCTGCACCGCGTAACCCAACCGATTCTAACTTCATTAGCACTAGTTTTCTAATTAATGCTTCCGGTAATCTTGTATGTTCACGAATAGGGAAGGCAACATTATCGAAGGTAGATAAATCAGTAAATAATGCCCCTGATTGAAATAACATACCCATACGCTGACGAATTTCATAAAGCTTTTTATTGGACACTTTACATACATCTTCGCCATCAAATAATATCTGCCCTTTTTCAGGAATAATCTGCCCGCCGATTAAGCGGAGTAAAGTCGTTTTACCAATTCCTGACGGCCCCATAATCGCGGTAACTTTACCTTTCTGCACCCGCAGATTTAAGTTGTCATAAATCACCCTTTCACCCCGACTAAAGGTGAGGTTTTTCACTTCAACTAAGTATTCATTATCTCGCATTGGAATTTTCTTTAGTAATTTATATAAAACATAAAATGGTTGGCAATACTCTATTAACCGCCACATAAAGTCAAAGGATTTTTAACTTTTGACAGAAAATGTACAATTTAATAACCATTTTTAATAAACTTTTGCATAAGTAATTGATTATTTTTTAGCTAGACACTTGCTTTTTGAAGGAACCGCCACCAAATTAGGTGGTCTGAATGGACACGAGCTACCTTTGAAGCTCGTTGAATTTTTTGACACAAAAAAGGATAAATATAAATGAATAAAGTAATGAAAAAATCGATCTTAGCTTCACTAGTATTAGGTCTCGGTTTATTTTCAGTTCCAGTAACGGCACAAGCGACATTACCGACAGCCGTTGAAGGTCAGCCTCTACCAAGTTTAGCTTCTATGATTGAAAAAGTTCGTCCGGCGGTAGTTAGTATTTCAGTAGAAGGAAAAACGGAAGAAAGAGCCCGTTATCGTCGTGATATTCCGGAAGAATTTGAATTTTTCTTTGGCCCTGATATGTTTGGTGAACGTAGTGCACCGCGTAATTTCCGTGGGCAAGGTTCAGGCGCAATCATCAATGCCGAAAAGGGTTATGTAATTACGAATAACCACGTTATTAAAAATGCGGACAAAATTACGATTAAATTAGAAGACGGTCGAGAATTTAAAGCGAAATTATTAGGCTCAGATCCACTATCGGATGTGGCTTTAGTACAAATTGAAAATCCTAAAAATTTAGTTGAATTAAAATTTGCTGACTCTGATAAGTCACGTGTCGGTGATTTCAGTGTAGCTATCGGTAACCCATTCGGTTTAGGTCAAACCGTAACTTCAGGTATTATTTCAGCGTTAGGGCGTTCAACCGGTAATTCAGACGAAGGTTACGAAAGCTATATTCAAACGGATGCAGCAGTAAACCAAGGTAACTCGGGTGGCCCGTTAATTAATTTAAATGGTGAGTTAATCGGTATTAATACTGCGATTATTTCGCCAAGCGGTGGTAATGCCGGTATTGCTTTTGCGATTCCGAGTAATATGGCAAACAGCCTCGTGCAACAAATCATTGAATTTGGTGAAGTAAAACGCGGTATGTTAGGTATTAAAGGTGGCGAATTAAATGCTGATCTGGCAAAAGAATTCAAAATTGATGCACAAAAAGGCGCATTCATAAGTGAAGTTTTAGCTGATTCTGCCGCTGCGAAAGCTGGTTTAAAAGCAGGTGATGTGATTACCGAATTAAACGGCAAAAAAATCAATAGCTTCAGCGAATTACGAGCCAAAGTAGCGACTTCAGGCTCGGGCAAGGAAATTGAACTAACGTACTTACGTGACGGAAAAGAAGAAAAAGCGAAAGTAACGCTTCAATCGGACAGTACTGACAATACGGCAAAAAACAGTAAAAATGCGACAAAATCAACCACAAAAGACGTTATTCCTGCATTAAAAGGCGCCGAATTTGCAAACATTGATAAAGACGGTGTAAAAGGTATCGAAATTGCAAAAGTAACTAAAGGTTCGATTGCTGAAAACCGAGGCCTCGCGGAAGGCGATATTATCGTTGGTGTAAACCGTGTCAAAGTAGACAGCATCAAACAATTACGTGAAGTGTTAGGTTCGAAGCCTTCAGTTATCGCATTAAATATTCTACGCGGTAATTCAAACTTCTACTTAATCCTTCAATAATAAGGCATAAAAAATCCCACCAGTCGGTGGGATTTTTTATTGCTCAAAGATCTGTTTAAAATCTAAATCGAGCAGTCGAAATCTAAAACCATTTACCAATAATTTAGCGGGGGTAAGTGGTTGATTATCTAATAATAATTGCGAACGCTCGCCTAAAACCAGTTTCAATATAAAAGCCGGCACGGCAAACCACGCACAACGTTTCAAATAAGCAGCTAAACGAACATTAAATTCTGCATTCGTAACCGGATGAGGTGCAACGAGATTAAATGCGCCTCGGCAATTTGCATTTTTCAATAAAAATAAGACCGCTTGTATGTGATCTTCCAAAGCAATCCACGCCCAATGCTGCTGCCCCGAGCCAAGTTTACCGGCTAAATTCAATCGATATAACGGCAACATCTTTAATAGCACACCACCTTGCGGGGCAAGCACTATGCCAGTTCTAATTAAGCATACTCGTGTTCTTGGACTTTCGACAGTTAGTGCTGCCGCTTCCCACTGTCGGCAAAGCTCTGCACTAAAATTTGTATCACAAGCTGCAGATTCATCCATTAAGGAGTCAGAACGAACATTGCCGTAATAACCGGTTGCCGAACCTGAAATAAAGGTATGCGGTGGCGTTCGGCTTGCTTGAATTAACTGGGCTAATAAAGAAGTAGTTTGTAGACGGCTCTCTGAAAGTCTTTGCTTTTGTTCAGGCGTCCAAGCTCGATTAAAAATCGGCTCTCCAGCAAGATTAATTACTGCATCGAATCCGTCTAAACTCTCTAAACTTGCAAGATTTTGGCAAAATTCGACCGCTTGAGTAAATGTAATCTTTGGATTCGATTGGTGGGTAACCAGCGTCAATGCATGACCTTCCTCCAATAACGCCTCAACTAAATGCCGCCCGATAAAACCCGTTCCGCCAGTAATTAAAATTTTCATTAGAGTGATGACTCAAATAATTCGGTAATATTTTGGATTAGATCTTCCATTGCTGTTGAGCGTGTTGGGGTGATAAAAATCGTATCATCACCGGCGATTGTACCTAAAATACCTTCGCCTTTTCCCATTGAGTCCAATAAACGAGCAATTAATTGAGCCGCACCTGGGCTGGTTTTTACGACAATTAGCACATCGTTATAATCAATATCAACGACTAAATTCTTTAAAGGGCTGGAGGTTGTCGGCACGCCTAATTCGGCAGGTAATTGATAGACCATTTCCATTTTTGTATTACGCGTTCTTACCGCACCAAATTTGGAAAGCATACGAGACACTTTAGACTGATTGATATTTTCAAAACCTAACTCTTGCAACGCATTAATTATCTCACCCTGAGAACCGAATTTCTCTTGTTTTAGCAATGCTTTAAATGCTTCTGATAAATTATCAAGCTTTTCCATCTCATCTCCCTTATGCAATATTGCTTCGATTAGAAGCATAATTTTTGCTTATAAGTACCAAAAAATCAATCTAAATCAAACATTAGAAAAATTTTTTCCAGAGATTCGTTTTATTTAGCATCAATCTTAACAAATGTTTGTTAAACTTAGCCTAGTTTTATTTTATAACCATTATTGATTAGGAGTTGTTTATGAAAGTTGCACTTTTAGGCGCTGCAGGTGGGATTGGGCAAACTCTTGCTCTCTTGCTAAAACTTCGTTTACCTGCCGGAACGGATCTTGCGTTATATGACATTTCGCCGGTCACTCCAGGTATTGCGGTAGATATCAGTCACATTCCAACATCGGTAAATGCTGTCGGCTATTCAGGTGAAGATCCGAGTGAAGCACTTAAAGACGCTAATCTTGTCCTATTAACTGCAGGTGTCACACGTAAACCGGGTATGACTCGTGCGGATCTCTTCAATATCAATGCGGGTATCATTAAAAACTTAGTTGAAACAGTCGCTGAGGTTTGTCCGAACGCTTGTATCGGTATTGTAACGAATCCAGTGAATACATTGGTTCCGATTGTTGCTGAAGTATTACGTAAAGCAGGTGTATACGACAAACGTAAATTATTCGGTGTAACCACGCTTGATGTAGTGCGTGCAAAAACATTTATGTCTGAATTGAAAGACAAGAATGTCGAAACGGTTAAAGTGCCTGTTATCGGCGGTCACTCAGGCCCAACGATTCTACCATTACTTTCTCAAGCACTTGCAGAAGGGCGTCCGGTTTCATTCAACCAAGAAGAAATTGAATCTTTAACTTATCGTATTCAAAACGCCGGTACTGAAGTGGTGGAAGCAAAAGCCGGTGGCGGATCTGCGACACTTTCAATGGCAGAATCCGGTGCTCGTTTTGCCATAGCGATTTTCAAAGCGTTATTAGGTGAAGATTGTGTACGCTACGCTTATGTAGAGAGTAAAGAAGGTTCAGATTATCCGGAATTCTTTGCACATCCGGTAAGATTCGGTTTAACCGGTGTAGAAGAAATTCTGCCAATCGGTAAATTAAGTGAATATGAACAAACAAAATTAGACGAAATTAAACCAATTCTTAAAGCAGATATTGAATTAGGGAAAAGTTTTGTAAATTCATAACTTGAAATTTATAAAAGGGTTGAGCAATTCAACCCTTTTTTATAAACTCAAGCACGGCAACAAGCATTAATTGTCGTCTATAAATATACAAGGATTTATGTATGAAAGCGCATTTATTTTCTTTATTGGCTCTTGCTGTAACGATTACTGCTTGTAGCTCAAATCAACCGGTTCAAATCGTTAAAGAACCTTCAACCAAAACGGAATACACACCTATTCGTAATCCACATTCTCCTCAACAAGCTTTACCTACTAATGTCACGGCAATTTGTGTAGATGGAAGTTATTCAACTTCACCGCTAAATGAAGCTTGTGTCGGTAACGGTGGCGCAAAACAAATTATTTCTCGTTACCATTCTGAGTAATAAAATAAACAAGCGGTCATTTTTAAATGAAATATTGCAAAATATTTACCCAAAATGACCGCTTATATATTTATATTAGCCTAAGATTTTTGCTAATTCCGCACTCACTTCTTCAACCGGTTTTGTACCGTCTAAACGTTCATAGCGAGTATTGCCTGCTTCCGCTTCTGCAGTGTAGTAAGCAATTAATGGCTTAGTTTGTTTATGATAAATTGCTAAACGCTCTAATACCGTTTCAGGTTTGTCATCTTGACGAATAATTAAATCCTCACCAGTCACATCATCTTTACCTTCCACTTTCGGTTGATTGTACACCACGTGGTAAGTACGCCCTGATGGTTGGTGAACACGACGACCGCTCATACGCTCAACAATCACTTCATCGGCTACATCAAACTCAAGTACTAAATCAATTTTTACGCCAGCCTCTTTTAACGCATCAGCTTGCGGAATGGTGCGTGGGAAACCGTCTAATAAGAAACCGTTCGCACAATCAGGTTGAGCGATACGGTCTTTTACTAAGGCAACCGTTAATTTATCCGGCACTAATTTACCTTCGTCCATCAATGCTTTTGCTTGTTTACCAAGCTCAGTGCCTTCTTTAATCGCCGCACGGAACATATCGCCGGTTGAAATTTGCGGAATACCGAACTTGTTCATAATAAATTGTGCTTGTGTACCTTTACCCGCACCCGGTGCGCCTAATAGGATAATTTTCATTGTAAAGCCTCTTGAAAATAAAAGATGAATGAATAAAAAAGCTAAGGCAGTAACCTTACCGATTACTGCCTTAAATTGCAAATGTTTTACTAAATTTGACCGCTTGTTATACGGAATTAGAATTCATAGCGTAAATTTAAGCGTGTATAGAATGGCTCACCGTAGCTATATTGGCTAAAGCTGAGGGCGTTACGATATTTTTTATCGAATAAGTTATCAATGTTAAGCTGTGCTGAGAAGTTGTCATTAAATTGATAACGAGCCATCAAATTCACTAAAGTGTAAGCTTTTTGACCATATTCGCCATAAGTAGCGTGTTTGGTATAAATTCTGCTTTGCCAGTTTACACCTGCTCCTACCGTTAAACCTTGCACTAAACGGTTCATATCGTAAGTTGCAAAGAATTTAAATTGTTTGCGTGGTTGAGTTGTGTTAATTGGGTTACCTGAAGCATCATCGCCTTTCCACTGAGTATATCCTGCATTGAGTTTTAATTTTTCAGTTACATTTCCAGATGCTTCTACTTCAAAGCCTCGAACTTTCGCACCTTTAGAGGCTGTGTAGTAGGCTAATAATGTATTAGGGTTAATACCGGCAGATTGAGCTAGATTATCTTGTCTTGTTTCAAATACGCTAATTTGAGTTTGCAAGTTGTCATTGAAATAACTCCCTTTCCAACCTGCTTCGTAGGTTTCGCCCGTAACAGGAGAGAGTAGTTTGTTATTGATGTCCACTTGACTTTGTGGTTTGAAAATATCGGTATAACTTACATAAACGGTATTTTGTGGATTAATATCAAAGGTTAATCCTGCATAAGGTGTCCAAACATCGTTAGCGTGGAAGTTTTGTGTTGAACCATAGAAAGTGCCTTCTGTGCGGTACGATGAAATACGAGAACCTAGAAGCATAGAAAGTCTATCTGTAAGACGTAAACGGGTAGAAACATACACCCCGAACTCTTTTAAGTTTTGGTAGTATTTTTCAGACATACTTCCCCAGTTTGGTCTAGCATAAATGCCATTCCAATTATTAAAGTCGAAAGCTCCGTCAAAGGTGCTGTTATCGGCAGCGTAGGAATTACGATGTGCTCGATTGTATTGAATACCGATTGCCGCATCGTGTTCTAATCCCCAAGCAGAGAATGAACCGGTAAGATCAAGCTGCACATTAGATTGTGTATTATCATTTTTAAATTTACCCGGCCAAGGCGACCAACCTAATCCATCTTGTCGATTAAGTGATGAGCCGCTGAAATAGAAAAGTTCTGAATTATGTTTGCCTACACGGTAATTGCCTTTTAATGCAAGTTCCCATTTTTCGCCTAGTTTTTGTGTAATATCGGCAAAATAGTTTACGGATTCATTATCCCAGTAAGCCCATTCCGGACTGGCATTTTTGCTTCTGCTCCAGTTAGTTTCACCACCATCGCTATAGAATGCTGGTAAACCACCCCAAAGTGCTGCATCACGTTTTTCTTTTTGATAGCTTACACCTAACCCAAGTTTGGTAGTGTCAGTTAAGTCTGCTTCAATATTGCCATAAAGCGTGGTGTAACGTTCTTTTTCATTTTTAATGAACGTATTACCGTTTTTATGCTCTGCAATAAAGCGGCCTCTTACTGATCCTGAATTATTCAATGCTTGGCTATGGTCAATCATTGTATTGAAATCAGCATAACGCCCGATTCCAGCTTCTAAAATAGTATAATAGGAAATGCTATTGGCTCGTTTACGAACAAGATTAACACTTGCAGAAGGATCGCCTGCCCCAGTAGTTAAGCCTGTAGCACCACGCACAACTTCTACTCGGTCGTATAACACGCTGTTGCCTGTATTTTCGCCCGTTGTCCATTGGTTATTTACTTTGAGATCCATACCATCTACCTTGACTTTATCAATCCCAAAACCACGAGCACTGAAAGAATAGCGTCCTCTGTCAAGTAAAGAAACAGAAACACCGTGAGTTGCTTCAAGTGCTTTGGCAATCGTATTAAGATTTTGATCTCTGATTTGTTGATGCGTTACAGCCGTTACGCTTTGTGGCGTGTCTTTCGCACTCAATGCCATTCCATTAGAGCCTTTGGCTTTTTTCTGTGCATAACGTCCAGTTTCTTCCGATGAGGCATTTGGCGTTTCGGCACTTACTTCTACGGTATCAAGATGAGTAACTGTTTCAGCGTAAGCTGTTGAGATAAACCCTATACCAGAACTGTATAAGGCAAGTTTTATCGCTTTAGATAGCGTGTTCATAATTTCTCCTAAGTAATGAATAAAAAATTATTTATGTTGTTTGAGTAACAGTAAGAAATAGATACCCCCGAGAATAGAGGCAATAATGCCTGCCCCAATCTCATAAGGGAAAATTAGATAACGCCCGAGCCAATCGGCAATGAGCATTAGCATTGCCCCTAATAATGCCGATATAGGGATCTGTTTCTCCGGTGTAATTGCACCTAAATTTTTAGCTAAATGAGGGGTCATTAGCCCAATGAAGCTCATTGGCCCTACCGCAAGTGTAGAGGCGGCACTCATTAGGGCAATTAAAAGTAATACAATCATTTGTACTTTTTTAACCTCTAACCCTAAATGGTAAGAAACGGTCTCGCCAAGTGAGATCAAACGTAAAGGTTTGATAAACAGTAAAGTGGCACTGATAAGTAGGATTGCAACAGATAATAAAATCCAAACTGTATTCGGATTAGCGTAATAGGTTGAGCCAGACAGCCAACTAATAACTGCCGTTAAACGAGGGCTGCCGCTTAGTTGAATAATAGCCATTAAGCCACTGACTAAAGCTCCAATAGCAACACCTGTAATCATTAACGCTGATGGTTGTAATTTACGAGAGAGCCACATAATAAGAGCGAGAACAGTCAAACTCCCTAATACACCAAATAACAAGAAGCCAATGCTAGATAATGTTGGGAAAAGTAAGAATGACAGTATTGCAGCAATAGTTGCCCCTGAACTCACACCTAATACTTCAGGGCTTGCCATTGGGTTTCTCGTTAAGATTTGTAATAGGCTACCACTTACCGCAAGCATTGCCCCTGTTGCTATCGCACTTAGACTACGAGGCAAGCGGTAGGAACTCATCAGGTTTTCATCAATGCTAATAGCCCAGCCATTCATTGTTGGAGCAATGATTTGTAATAGACAAAATAGGATAACTCCAGCGCATAACAACAATATTGGCAGTTTCCACGAATTGAGGCGTTTAACGGGGAAGTATGCTGTATTGCTTGCTTCAAATTGTGCTTTACGTTGGCGTAATACCAAGAAAATTAATAATGGTGCGCCTAGTGTTGCGGTAAATGCACCAACAGGTAGTAGAGTGTCGTAAATTCTGCTAACAATGCCGATGAGATTATTGGTAAAAAAGAGTAAAAATCCGCCCGCTAGAAAAGCAATCAAGAGGCGAAGTAATAAATGTCGTATTTTGGCAAAATGAGCCAAACTTGCACCTGCAAATCCAATAAAGCCAATCACACCTATTTTGCTTACAACCAATGCTGTAATGGCGGCACAAACAAAAATAACTAAGTAGCGTAGTAAATTAACAGGCGCGCCTAAGCGGCGAGCTTGTTCATCATCTAAACTTAAAATTGTGAGTGGACGAGAGAGTAAGACAAAGATAAAAAATGCAACTACTACCGTTATCGCTAAGGTAATAGAAGTTGCCCAACCATCTTGTAAAAGTGAGCCACTTCCCCAAACCATCACGCCAAATAAAAAATCAAAGTAGAAAAGGGTCAGTAAAGAGGCAATAGCTCCAAACAAAATATTAACAATCAATCCCCCTAAAATAAGGGTAAGGGGATTGAGCTTAGAGGCTTTAGCAATAAATAAAACCAGTATGATAGCAGCTAAAGAGCCAAGTAACGCAATCCAGAAACTAGAAAAAAGCTCGGCGGCTGGGAAAAAGATAACCGCAATCATCAATGCAAGTTGAGCCCCGCTACTGACGGCAAGTGTGCTATCTGACGCTAAATTATTTCTGACAATATGTTGTAAGCCACTGCTGGCTATAGCCAATAAACCGCCTGCTAAAAATGACGTTGTCATTTCAGGTAAAAGAGCTGCTTTTACCGCAGCTTGATTAATCGGCAATAAATCAACATTTATGAGTAGTAACTGCCACTCCCACTCCCAGACCATATTTAAACGGATAACAGCTGTTACTAAGGATAAAAGAATACAGCCAATCAATAAGAATGATGATTTCATTACTCTTTTTCTCCTTGTGTCATTGCATTGTGTAAAAACTCAGCAAAGTGCGAGATGGAATCAGCCCCACCAAAGAGCCAAACAGGCGGTAATACTTTCATACAACGGTTTTTACCAAATCCTAAACGTTGCCAAATGTAGCTATTTTCTAAATCTGCTTGCGTCATTTTAGAAAAAGGTGAGATGACAATTAAACAGGTGCGTTCGGGTAATTTAGCTAAATCACTCACAGGAATAAGTTTATTTCCCCAGCGATCTCCCACACCTAAATCAGCTTGTTTTAAGCCCATCAAATCAAAGGCTACACGGAACATTGAATTAGACGCATATATGCGTAACTCTCTCGGAGAGCCAAATTGAACAACAGAGTAGTAATCAATATCTGGATTACTGTTAAGGATTTCTTTCCCCCATTGAGCCAATGTTTGTTCAGTTTTCGTTAAATATGCTTCTGCCGCATTAGGGTTTTTAATCTCTGTTCCAATCATACGAGTGGCTTTTTGGTAAGTATGCCAATGTTGCTGAGGTTCAGTATTGCCACCATCAAATAGCACGTCTATTTGTGGAATTTCTTTCGGGTAAACAGAAGCCAAGTGAGCGTAGAAAAAGTTTGATAGCACCAATTCAACAGGAAGCTGTGCTAATAATTCGCGATTAGGCTGATAACGCGCTCCAATATCTAACACGCTATTAGGCTGAATAGGGCGGTGCGACCATAGCGGATAAATTCGCTTATCCCCCATCGCAATGGGCGGATTTCCCATTTCAGTAAGGGCAGAGGCAATAGACCAATCTGGTGTAAAAATATTAGGTTGAGCAAATGCGGTAGAAATTTGCAAAATAAAGAGAAAAATGAACCGCTTGTATTGCCTAAACATCATAATACCGCCACTTTATGTAAGCCTGCAGGGTGGTTAAACAAGTGCAGTTTTAGCCCGAAGATCTCAAGTAATTTCTGTTCTTGCATAATTTCATCAACAGAACCTTGAATACAGAGTTCGCCTTGCTTTAACGCAATAATTTCATCACAAAATTGGGAGGCAAGATTAATATCGTGAATAATGATAATGACAGTTAGACCTTGTTCATTCACTAGCTTGCGAATAAGCTGCATTACTTCAACTTGATAAACAATATCAAGGGCAGCCAATGGCTCATCTAGCAGTAAATAGGGTGTTTGTTGGGCTAAGCACATAGCAAGCCAAACTCGTTGTTTTTCTCCGCCTGATAGACTATTTACAGGCTGTTTAGCAAACTGAGTAACGGAGGTGCTTTCCATTGCTTGCTCAACAATTTGAACATCAAATTCTGTTGGTTTTTGTAGCCATTTTTGATATGGAAATCGCCCTAAAGCAACCAGTTCCTGCACTAAGAAATCTGCCGCTTCAGGTAAACGTTGTGGTAAATAGGCAATATGTTTTGCCGCTGCTTTGGTAGAAAGCTGATGAAGTGGTAATCCATCGACTAAAATTGAACCGCTGGTAGGCGTTATATCTCCGCTTAGTAAACGCATTAACGTTGATTTACCCGAGCCGTTATGGCCTATTACGCCATATAAACGCCCCTTGCTTAAATTGAGGGAAATATTGCTTAGCAGTTTACGGTTTTGTTCAACAGAGTAGCTAATGGAATTTATTTGAATCATAGTGTTGTGTTTTAAGAGCATAAAAAGGTGGGATTACCCCACCAAATCAATCAAAATGAAAATGAGTAGATAAAAATCTATTATGAAAACGATGCTAAACATATTTTTATTATAAATAAAAGTCAATATCATTTAGTTTTAGGTGAGGGTAAATTTTAGGATAAATAAAAAATAACCGACTAAATTACTAGGTAATTCAATCGGTTATAAGTGGTCGGATATTTAATAAAAAATCTTATTTTTATGAATAGCTATTCAGCTTGTCCCCAAGGAGCAACCTTAAACAACATTAGCATTCCCGGAATACCAATAAAGAAACAGAGCCAGAAGAATTGGTAATAGCCCATCATTTCCACTAAATGCCCTGTGTATGCCCCTAACATTTTGCTTGGTAGGGCAGCAAGGCTGGTGAAAATGGCGAGCTGCATTGCAGTGTAAGCGGGATTAGTTTCACGAGCCATAAAGGCAACGAAAGCCGCTGTGCCTAAACCCACGCCCAGATATTCACCTGCCATCACTAAGCCTAATTTCCAAAGCTCGGCAGCTCCAATGCTTTCGGTAGGGAAATGCTCAAAACTGGCAAGGTAAGCGAAGCCTAAAATAGTAATTAATTGTACAAATCCGAACAGCCATAAGGCTCGGTTAACGCCCAATTTCAACATTGCCACGCCACCAATAATACCGCCGCCAATGCTGCACCAAAGTGAAGTTATTTTCACAATGCCGGCAATGTGCGATTTAGTAAAACCCATATCCAAAATAAATTTGGTTTGTAGCGTAGTTGCAAGGGAATCGCCTAATTTATATAGGAAAATAAATAGAATCAGCCCAATCGCTCCTGCCACGCCTTTACGGGTGAAAAACTCTTTGAACGGATCGACAAACGCCGTATAAAACGGTTTACTACGGTCAATCGGTTTACTTTGCGGCTCATCTGCAAAGAGCGTTACCAATAGGCAAGGCAACATAAAGGCGGCGGTAATAAGAAATACCGTTTGCCATGGATAATGATCCGCCAAGAAAAGCGATAAACCGCCCGGTATTAGACCGGCGATACGATAAGCGTTCACATGAATGGAATTGCCTAAGCCCAATTCATTGTCCGATAAAATTTCTCGACGGTAAGCGTCCACCACAATATCTTGAGTGGCAGACAGAAAGGCTAAAATTACTGAAAGCACGGTAATAATACCGATATCCGCTACCGGATCAAAAAAGCCAAAACTGGCTAGAATTGCCAATAAGCCTAATTGAGAAAGAAAAATCCAACTGCGGCGGCGACCTAAAAACGGTGGAAAATAGCGATCCAATAATGCTGCCCACAAGAATTTCCACGTATAGGGCAATGAGGTTAAAGTAAAGGCGGCGATGGTTTTAATATCAAGATTTGCTGAGGTAAACCAAGCCGGCATTAATTGGATAAGGACAAATAAAGGTAAGCCAGAACAAAAACCGGTATAAATACAAAGCAACATATTTTTGGTAAAAATTTGTCGCCAAATTGAGGTCTGAGGGGCTGAATGAGAAGCGGTCATTTTTTCCTTTTCTTTTACAAATAGATGAGAATTCGCCAACTTGTGTTAGCTTAATTATCAGGCATCATAACAGAAAACCTCAAAGATAAAAAAGGCACAAACGTAAACGCTTGTGCCTTCATATTCCTAAAAATAATTAGCCTTTATAACCATTCGGGTTATTTTTTTGCCAATTCCAAGTATCTTTCATCATTTGCTCTAAACCACGTTCGGTTTTCCAACCTAATTCTTTTAACGCTTTAGACGGTTCAGAATAGCAAACCGCAATATCCCCTGGACGGCGATCAACTAATTTATAAGGTACTTTGATGTCATTTGCCGTTTCAAACGCTTTTACCATATCCAGCACAGAATAACCCGTTCCTGTACCTAAATTATAAACATGGAAACCGGCATCGCCTTGGTGTTTATTCAACGCTTTTAAATGTCCTAACGCTAGGTCTACCACGTGGATATAGTCACGTATACCAGTGCCATCGTGTGTTTCATAATCGCTACCGAATACTGAAAGTTCTTTTAATTTACCGACTGCAACTTGGCTAATATAAGGCAATAAGTTATTTGGGATACCGTTCGGATCTTCACCGATTAAACCACTTTCATGCGCCCCTACCGGATTGAAATAACGTAACACTACCGCACTTAATTGTGGGAACGCTTTTACTGTATCTTCCAATACTCGCTCAACCATATATTTTGATGTGCCGTATGGATTTGTCGTACCACCAACCGGACAAGATTCTACGATCGGAATAATTTGCGGATCACCGTAAACTGTTGCAGATGAACTGAATACAATCGTATTCACACCTGCCGCTAACATTTCTTCGACTAAAACGATAGACCCCGTTACATTATTTTGATAGTAACGTAGTGGCTCACGCACACTTTCACCTACCGCTTTTAAACCTGCAAAGTGGATAACAGATTCAATTTTATTTTCTGCAAAAATTTTACGTAAAATATCACGGTCTAAAATATCGCCTTGATAAAAAGTTACCGTTTTTCCTGTGATCTGTTTTACACGTTCCAAAGAAACTTCGCTGGAATTAGATAAATTATCTAACACGACAATTTCACGATTTGCATTTAATAATTCAACGAGCGTATGCGAACCGATATAACCCGCACCACCAGTCACTAAAATAGCCATATAGCCCCCTCAGTTAAGTATCAATAGTTTTCTATTATACTCGTTTTAAGATAACAGTGAACAAGCTTCACATAGGTTTACGTCCGGCTTTTCACTTGTTATTTAAAGAAATAATATTTTGTATTATGAAATTTTAAAAAAGTTCCATATTAACAACATATAAGACCACTATTTATATTTTATATGACATGTTAGACCTCTACCGCTATTGATTATCATATAAATATCACTCTATAATAAATTTAACTATATTTATTCGCTATAATACATTACACAAGTTAACAGATTTTAAAAAATTACTGCCACATAAAACTCAGCAGTATATTTGTATATTTCGCTAAAACAGACGAATAACATTTACCCCAATTTAGATAAACAGCCTATAAATAATGGCTTTTACACCAAAAGAATACTCAACAGAAGATAAAAAAATACATTTGTAGTTTTTAATACAACTAGCGAGTAAATCTACTAATTAATAAATATTACAGGGGTCTTTATGTCTAATTTACATACTATTTTTAAAGCATTATCTGAATCTCAACAAGGAAACATTTTTTACTATCCTAATGGAGGGAATGCAGGTGATGCGCTGATATATATGGGCTTTTATACTTTAGCACAACAATTTAACCTGAAGTTTTCTTTAATCTCTCAGGACAAAATCAGTCAATTAAAAGATAACGACATTGTATTAATTGGCGGTGGTGGTTGTTTAGTTCCTGAATGGAATTCAACTCCAAATTTTTTAAAAGCATTAATCAACTTAAACCTAAAGTTAATTATTTTACCGCATTCTATTCGTGGCATTGATGAATTAATTTCAAATTTACCGGAAGATAGCATTATCTTTTGTCGAGAAAAATATAGTTATAAATTCAATGAAAATTTTGACAAGCAACCCTCATTTTAAAATTAAATTAACGAGTAAAAATATTATTCGTAAAATATTGATCAATTTCCACCGCTTACGTTTACTATTTACCTCTCAAATTAATGCTATGCGCACCGATAAAGAGAGTAATCAAAATTTAAATGTAAAAAGAAGCTTGGCTAATGACTTATCACTTGTTGCTAGTTTTGGAACTGACAATTATCAAGCTTCACTCTATAGCGCTAAACAATTTTTAAAACTCATTGATTTATACGAAGAAGTTAAAACCGATAGATTACATGTAGCAGTCGGTGCTTATCTGCTAAATAAAAAATTAAGCATTTATAACAATGGATACTATAAATGCAAGGGCGTATATGAACAAAGTATGTCCCACTCTAATAACGTGACATTTATTGAATAAGAATGAAAAAAAGTATTTTTCCTCCTTTTACTAAAAGCGATTGGTGCGGGATCATCATTACTGCTAGGTATGGCAATATCCCGATATTTCGGGATGGATGTGTTAGGTCAATATGGGTTAGTAACCACCTATATTTTGATCCTTTCATTAATTGCCAACTGGGGGAATTATGTTCACATTATTGAGTTTAACCAACGAACCATTAGCCCGAAATTCCTCGGTTTTTGAACATTAACTTCATGCTTGATTACCGCCTTTTCCGTTTGGCTGTTTCAGTTTGAATTCGGGCTTTGGTATATAGGATTTGTAGTGCTGTTCTACTCTTTTTTCTACTGTAAATCCTCGATTTTTATCGTAAACCAGATGCAGTATCCCAATACTTCGATTGATGACGGGTTACGTTATTTGTTACCACTAATTTTTATCTTGGTATTTAGCTATTTTATAGAAGACGTAAATTTCTTCTGGTTATATTTTTATGCCACTTTCGTACTCTTTTTATTTGCTGCGTGCTTAACGAAAAAATATGTAAAAAATGACACGAAATCGACCGCTTATCACTATAAAGATTTGTTGCAATACGGTGCAATTCCTACATTATCGGCACTTTTCGTGCTACTGAATGCACAATTTGACCGTATTATTTTGTCTTACTTTGTTGATGATAAAGCCGTGGGGATCTATGTCATTTGTTACCGTTTTATGGCGTTAATTTCTTACTTTTCCGCCTCGGTAATGGCGGTAGTAACACCAAATATCGTCAATTTATATAAACAACAGGAATATACGAAACTTTATAGCTACACTAAAAAATACACGATTTTCTTATGCTTATTTAGTTTCTCAATTGTCGCAGTAAGTGCGGTGATTGGTGATTTCTTGTTTTATCTTTACGGTGTTGAAAATACATACGAAGGATATGTTTCATTACTGATTTTAATGCTGGGAGTATCACTTTCTCAAATATGGGGATTTGGAATGACACTCGCCAGCTATATGGAAAATAAAAAGATATTATTGAAATATCAAGCCGTTGTTTTCTGTATTAGCGCTCTCTTATGCGTATTCTTAGCTCATCTATACGGCATTATCGGTGCAGCAATTTCCACTGCACTAGGCGTTAATATGATTAAAGCCTTAGTGTGGAATTATTATCGAAGAGAAAATACTAAGCTTGGCATTATTTAGGTGGTAATAACCATTGAAAATCGGCATTACGTTAAAAAGGCAGGCCTATACCCCAGAGGCCTTCGCTTATAAAGAATATTTAACTAAACGCAATCATTTAGTTCAGTTAGATTACGAAGAAAACTTAGCTCCCGATAATGATATTAATATCTATTTCTTGGGAATGCGCCCTTTTTGGAAACGATATGCGCCACAATCGGTATTAGAAGTGCATGAATATCAAAGCCTTTCTATGCCTAAATATTCCAGCATAAAAAATTTCATTAAAAAACGTGCTAATACAAAGCCCCAAGGGCGCATATTTCTTAATGAAATTGTAAAAAAAGAGTTCGGTTTCTGCGATAACCTTCCTTACATATATCGGGATATGGGGATTGATTCCGCCTTATTTCAGAGTCCAAATCCGCATCCCGAATATGATGTGGTTTACGCCGGATCAATTATTGGAAGAACAGGCTTAATACAAAGTCTGGTAAATCTTGCCAAATACTACAAAGTGGTAGTGGTTGGTGAAGTTGATAATGAAACCTATGCGATTTTAAAAACCTCAGGTATCAATATGACCGGTAAAGTCAACCGAACTGACTTGCCGCAAATTTATGCTAATGCACGTTTTGGATTAAATTACACACCTGATGTGTATCCGTTTAATATTCAAACTAGCACAAAAACATTGGAATATTTAGCGTCAGGATTACGCTTGATTTCAAATCGTTATTACTGGGTTGAAGAATTTTGTAAAAAAATTGGCTACGAACCAATTTGGCTTGAAAACATAAATGCTAAGCAATGTGATTTATCACTCGATAAATATCATCGCATAGATATGTCTATGTATTCTTGGGAAGCAATTCTAGACAATTGTCATTTTACAGAATTTTTGACCAACATTTTAGAAAGTAAATAATAAGTATTTATGTTTATTGGTATATTTTGGCAACTATTGTTGTCATGAACCTCATAAACCTTCCTAAAAATAAAGGTGGAGAAATTTTCTTATTAATTTTCTCCGCATTTATCTTTATTTTTATTGGCGGTCGTTTTGAAGTCGCCGGTTTATCAGAATATGGATATGGATTTTTTAACTGGTTAGCCCATCAATTAAATTATTCGATTTCATTTGTTAACTTTGTTTGTGCGTTCTGTTTGATAATAGGATTTTATCAATTATCACGCCAATTCAAGCATCTGTTCCTAGCATTTCTGATTGCATTCTCTTATACCATTATTGCCGTAGGTATGAGGTATACCGTCAATCTGCCGCAATAGGTCTAGTATGTTATGCATTTTCAACCTTATTTGCACCAAATCCGAAGAAATGGAAATTTTTCGTATGGATTGCCCTTGCCTATTTATTTCATAAATCCGCAATTATTTTTCTCGCATTTTTACCATTAATTAACTCGGAATTTTATAAGAATAAAATGTTTTATTTATATTCTTTATTCGTCATTCTTTTCTCGTTTTATATCATTTATATGATTTCACAAGGAGAAAGTGCATATACCTCTGGTGAATTATCCTCAGCAGGTGCGGTATTTAGGATAGCACTCCACTTATTACCTATTGTCGTTTATTTATGGCAACGACATATTTTTGTGGAAAGCTACCCAAATACCTATCGTTTATTAGATTTAATATGTATTTTAATTCTAATATTTTTACCCGTTAGCTTTGTTTATTCAACCATTGCTGACCGTTTTAATCTTTATTTTTTTATTTTCGACATCGCTGTCTTCGGAAGATTTTTTGAATATTTAAAATCCTTTGAATTAAAAGCATTATTTTTAATTGCTCTAATTATTGAAAATACCATGCTGTTTTTCATTTGGATAAATTATTCGCCTTATGCTTTATGCTGTTTCGATTACAGAAATGTTCTATTTATGTAGCTTATTATGAAAAAGATCGTACTTATCGGCAATGTTGCCTCCATGATTACTAATTTCCGTAAAGAATTAGTCATTGAATTAGTGAGTAGAGGCTATAAAGTTTACTGTTATGCCTATGGCTATACGGAAAAGGAACAAAAAGAAGTCAGCGGTTGGGGAGCAATTCCTAAAGCGCATTTTATTAATCCAAAAGGCATGAACCCAGTTAAAGATTTAAAAGCGGTTTATCTACTTATGAAAGAATTAAAACAGCTTCAACCTGATATCGTCTTCAGCACCTTTATCAAACCGGTTATTTTTGGTTCTTTAGCTGCAAAACTTGCTCAAGTACCTAAAGTGATCGGTATGATTGAAGGCTTAGGTAATGCGTTTACACCTTATAAAGAAGGAAAAACACGAAAAGCGAAGATTGTGCAAGCAATCCAAGTCTTGCTTTATAAAATTTCTCTCCCCTTCTTGGATAAACTTATTTTCTTAAATCCGGATGATAAAAAAGATTTAATCGATACTTACCGTATTTCGACAAAATCTACCGCCATTCTAGGAGGGAATGGATCTGGAACGATTTGGTTATCAAGAAGTAGATATCACAAAAGAAGTGTCTTTCTTATTTATCTCTCGCCTATTAAAAGAAAAAGGAATTTTTGAATATCTTGAAGCGGCAAAAAAAATCAAAGCGGAATATCCAACTACACGCTTCACTATTATTGGTGGCTTTGATGAAGGTAACCCTTTTGCAATATCAAAAGATGCATTGGACGATTATATCAAACACGGTGTTATCGAATATCTTGGTTATGTAGATAACGTCCCGAAAGTGATTGCTAACAATTCGATATTCGTATTGCCATCCTATCGAGAAGGCGTGCCAAGAAGTACTCAAGAGGCAATGGCAATCGGTCGAGCTGTTATTACAACAGATGTACCGGGATGCCGAGAAACTGTTGCAGATCATAAAAACGGTTTACTGGTACCGGTATATTCGGTGAATGAGCTTGCACAAGCTATGCGCTATTTCATTGAAAACAAACAGGAAATTCTCAATATGGGCATTGAGAGCCGCAAAATGGCCGAACAAAAATTTGATATTGCCAAAGTCAACGACAAACTGATTTCTATTCTAGAGGAGAGCTAAGATGAGATTTATTATTTGTGGCGTAATTGCCATTTTTCTACCTGCATTCATATTAAATATATTTGCCGATTTACCGGAAGGTTTTATTTCGCACAGTATTTTTATCGGTGCAGTGTGCTATGTATTCCACTTATTACTTTCACATAAATTATCAAATTACCCAGGTAAACATGAGAATCTCATTTTATTACCAAGCGTAATCGTAACCTATAGCTTTAGTTTAGTTGTCATCACTTTATTCCAAGTAACTTATTCTGTTGCTTATTTTGTTTGGCATATCCTATTAGTGATTTGTTTAGATTATTGGTCAAACCGAATGAAATATAGCGGTCCAAATCCGACTATTCACTATATTCCGTTAGGTAAAGCCAAAAATCTTGAACAAATCCCAAATGTAAATTTGGTAAAACTCGAAGAGCCGAATCAAGTCGTTTCAAATATACAAACACTTGTTGCAGACCTGTACTCACCAAAATTAACCGATGAGTGGGAGCGTTTTATCTCAAAACAAACTCTAGCAGGTGTTGATACTTATAACGTGCGCTAGATCCGCGAATCACTTACCGGACGTAATAAAATTACTCATATGTATGAAAATGACCTTGGTTCACTTCAACCTTCAGTAGCCTATTTAAGAACCAAGTAGTTTATTGATTCGGTATTGGTTTTACTTAGCTTTCCAATCGTCTTACCGGTAATGCTGATTACCGCTATTCTGATTAAATTAGAAAGCGAAGGACCGGTACTATTTATTCAAAAACGTATTGGTCAGAAAGGCGAAGAATTTAGTATTTATAAATTCCGCAGTATGTGTAAAGACTCTGAGAAAGACGGTGCGAAATTGGCAAGCGTTGGTGATATGCGAGTTACTCGGGTCGGTAAATTTATTCGTAAAACACGTATTGATGAATTACCGCAATTTTTCAATGTACTTAAGGGTGATATGGCATTAATCGGCCCTCGTCCGGGACAAAAAGCATTTGTGGAACAATTCGACCAAAATATTCCGTTTTATAGCTATCGTCATATCGTAAAACAGGGTATTACCGGCTGGGCGCAAGTAACGCACGGCTATGCTGCAACCAAAGATGAAACGCAAGTAAAAATTGAACATGACTTCTACTATATTAGACATTTCTCTTTTGCACTTGACGTATTAATTTTCTTTAAGACGATCCAAACCATGTTAACCGGTTTCGGTGCCCGCTAAGCGGTCTGTTTTCGACTCTTTTTTACAAAGAGTATTGTATTTATGAATAGATTAGTAAAAAAACTCTCAATTCTTACCGCTTCTTTAGCATTGGCGAGTTGCTCTCTTTTTCCGAGTAGTTATTCTCCGATTCGTTATAAAAATGTAGAAGTAAAGGGTGAAGTCTTGATGTCGATAAAGCGGTTGATGCTTATCTGATTACCCCGCAATTATTGAAAGAACTCGCACCTTTCAAGGCCAGCGCACAGAACAATCCCACATTGGATCAGCAAATCAAGGCTTATCAATATCACGTCGGGATCGGTGACGTATTAAATGTTACCGTTTGGGATCACCCTGAGCTAACCACACCGGCAGGAACTTATCGTTCGGCAGCGGATAGCGGTAACCAAGTCTATGCTAACGGTACAATTTTTTATCCTTATGTCGGCACAATTAAAGTAAAGGGCTTAACCGTGAACCAAATTCGAGATCGCATCACTAGCCGCCTTGCCTCTTATATTATGGAGCCGCAAGTGGAAGTGACGGTAGCTTCTTTCCAATCTAAAAAAGCTTACGTCACCGGAGAAGTAAAAAATCCGGGGCAACAATTTATCAGCAATGTGCCTTTAACACTGCTTGATGCGATTAATAAGGCTGGCGGACTTTCTACCGATGCAGATTGGAATAACGTCACAATTACTCATCGTGGACAAGATGAAATTGTATCAGTAGAAGCTCTGTTACAGAAAGGCGATCTTACGCAAAATCGCTTGCTCACAGACGACGATATTATTCATATCCCGCGTAATGACGCACAAAAAGTATTTGTTATCGGCGAGGTACAAGCGCCGCAGTTATTAAAAATCGGACGTAATGGCATGAGCCTTACTGAAGCGATTTCTGCTAGCGGCGGCATTGATAAGCTCGCTGCCGATGCAACGGATATTTTCCTTATCCGTGGAGAACGAGGTACAAAACAAGTGGTTGAAGATAATAACGGCAACCAAATTGAAAAAGTGGCAAATATCTACCAGTTAGACGTAACCAATCCGACTTCTTATATTTTAGGTACCGAGTTCTTCCTGAAACCATACGATGTCGTTTATGTTACAACAGCACCTCTTACCCGCTGGAACCGTGTGATCACTCAAGTATTACCGACAATTACCGGCTTTAACGATTTAACCGAAGGTACGCTTCGTATTAAGAATTGGTAATCAAACCTCAATCGAAAAGGTAATGGAATGAATAATAAAGACGTTAAAAATGATGAGATCGATTTAATGCAATTCATCAATGTATTACTTGATAATAAGTATCTGCTCCTATTCTGCACCGTTGTTTGTGCCGCATTAGGCTTAAGTTACAGTATTCTTTCTACACCTGTTTATACTGCGAATGCGGTTGTGCAGGTTGATGAAAAGAAGTCGGGTAATATTTTAAAAGAATTGTCCGACGGTTTTACCCAAGAGTCTTCGCCAAATACTGAAATCGAGGTGATTAAATCTCGCTTGGTGCTGGCAAAAACCGTGGAAGATCTCAATCTGACAACAGAAGTAAAACCGATACGCTCAATTCCTTTTATCAGCAAAGGGCTTGAGAATCTTTCTGGTTATACGCCGGATATTTTGGTTGCCGAATTTGTGCCAGAAAATGAGAACTTGGAAGAATTAGTACTCGAGGTCGGAGCAAATAAGGGGGAATATAGCCTTTATCACAAAGATGGCGAAACGCTAATTTTAGAGGGATTGGTTAATCGTTCTTACGCTAACGATCAACTTAAATTTAAAGTGTCTATCTTGCACGGCAATGCAGGACAACGCTTTAGTTTGAAAAAGATCGCAGAACTGGCGGCAATTGAAAGATTGCAACAACGTTTACACATTAATGAAAAAGGTAAACAAACCGGTGTGATCGAAATTGCGATCCGAGGTGAAAGCCAGCGTGATATCAAAAATATCATAAAAAGTGTTTCCGAAAGTTATGTGCAACAAAATGCGCATAAAAATGCGGCAGAAGCCTCTAAAAGCTTAGAGCTACTGCAAAATCGCTTACCGGAAGTAAGAGAAAAATTAGTCGAAGCGGAAAACAGTCTGAATAAGTATAAAGAAGACAATAGCTCTATCGACTTAGATTTAGAAGCTAAGTCTTATTTAGACCGCTTGGTACGTATTGATGCAGATTTAAACGCCTTAACCATTAAAGAAGGCGAGATTGCTCAGAAGTTTACTAAACGCCACCCGACTTACGTTGCCTTGCTAAACCAGAAAAAAACCTTATATGATGAAAAAGCTAAAATCACTAAGGAAATGGAAAATTTACCGGCAACCCAACGAGATATGGTGAGATTAAACCGTGAGCTTGGAGTGGATCAGCAAATCTATATGCAGCTTTCTAATAAATTGCAGGAGTTGGATGTAGTTAGAGCCGGTGCGGTCGAAAATGCTCGTATTTTAGATGCGGCTCAAGTGCTACCGAATCCAAGCGTATTAAGCAAAGCGGTTTCAACATTACTATCCGGATTTTTAGGATTCATATTAGGACTTATCATCTCGTTAATTAAAGCGCTATTTAACCGTACAATTCAATC
Organism: Actinobacillus ureae ATCC 25976; assembly: GCF_000188255.1. Classification (GTDB taxonomy): domain Bacteria; phylum Pseudomonadota; class Gammaproteobacteria; order Enterobacterales; family Pasteurellaceae; genus Actinobacillus; species Actinobacillus ureae. The sequence continues at coordinate 283,562 of NZ_GL831081.1, read as the reverse complement.
ACCGGCTATGGCGAAAAAATTAGGGCTAACCGCTTATACCAGCATACCGAATAGCAAAAAGCAGCCGAACTTTTCATTTGATAAGTTCAAGCAAGGGCGCTTAAATATAAATAATGCGAAATTATTATCGGAAAATGTACCGACAGATGCAGCGCTTGAAGCGTTACGAGGCTTGCGAGCAGATATTCACTTCGCTATGCAAGAGGCGAAAAATAAGGTGTTAATGGTTTCAAGTGCTTCATATGACACCGGCAATACCTTTCAACCAACCTAGCCAATATCGTGGCGAAATCAGGCAAAAAAGTTTTACTTATTGATTTCGATACACGTTATAGCTATTTAGACAAAATGTTTGATACCGAAAATAAAAATGGTATTGGTGAAGCCTTAACTCAATCATTACCCTTTGAATCTGTCGTCAACCCTGCGGCTAACGCGCATTTTGATATGATCTCAAAAGGTAAAATCACGGAAAATCTCTCTGAATATTTACTCGGCGAACGTTTCCAACAACTTCTATCGTGGGCAAATACACATTATGACTTAGTCATTATTGATACACCGCCGGTATTGAGTTCAAATGATGCAGCAATTATCGGCCAGCTATGCTGGCACTGCGATCCTAGTCGGCAAATTTGGCGAAACGACTCGTCCAGAGTTAGAAGCGACACTCCAGCATTTTGCGAGAACAGGCGTGAAACTCAATGGTTTTGTACTAAACTGCACAAAACCGACCGCTAATAATCGCTATCTATAACCGATACAAAAAAGCCATCCTATCTGATCTGCCCCCCAAAAGTTGGACTAACCTCTAACA
>NZ_GL831081.1:219381-281588 GCF_000188255.1 Actinobacillus ureae ATCC 25976 | reverse complement strand
CTATCCCAATTCTTTTTTGGGATATAATGGGCTTACTTTAAAAAATGAACATGCGTTCATAAATGTTCGAAGCTTGAGTTAATTGATGCAGGAAGCGGAAGTTGATTTAAGTGTTTTTAAAGTAACCTTACATACAATACTTCTAATAAAAGCTTAATTCGACCGAATTAAGCTTTTTTATTTGTAGAGAATAACGAACTAAAAATGATCTGCCTTCCAAAAAGTCAGACTGTTTATTCACTTAAATATTGGACTCGGTATTGTGCCGAGCTCGCCCCTTGTAAATCCAGTTTAATCATTTTTTAGTTGTAATACACCAAATATTCTTCAATTTCTGCCGTTGTTTTTGACAGTCGAGCTCCTCCAGCTTTTTTAAGTAAGCAATCTCCGCACGAGCAAGTGCAAGCTCACGTTGTAACTTTTTAAATGCTTGAGGCGAAAGGTTGGTAGGCTCAGGTACATCAATCCCTTGCTTTTCGCTTTTCAGTGGTTGAAGTGGGGGGCAAGGTGATTTTCCCCCCTTCTAACCCCCTTTCACGAAAGGCTTTTAGCCAATTAATCACAAGTGAATGGAAAATCTGATGAAGTTTAGCTACTTCACGGATACCAAAGCCCTGTTCGATGATGAGTTTGATAATTTCTAAACGAAATTGATAAGAATAAGACATAATCTGCACCTCAAGTTAAATGTCCAAGTTTTGGGGTGCAGATCAACAAGCGGTCAAATTTGACCGCTTTTTTGCAATTCGCTACATAAACCAACCGGTTGGCGTTACCAATTTGTTATCAAATAATTTTACCGCACCGTAGATAACGCGGAAAATATACCAAATCCCAATCGCCCAAATCACCAATACGCCAATGCCGATTAGTGACAAGATAATCCCTAAAATAGTACCGGCTAGCGTTCCCCAGAAAGTACGAATCAAGAAGCACATATGATCGTAATAAGCTGTGCCTTGCATATCTGCACGCTTAATATACGCCAAGATTACACCTGCAATCGCCGGTAAGCCGCCGAAAATAATGCCTAAGCCGAATAAGCCGTATGTAATATACATCACGGTACGTAATGAATCAGTAGACGGTTGAAGAGAAAATTGTTCGTTCATTTATATCTCCTAAAAAAGTAACGGTTAGACTGAAGCATTTGCAAAAAATTCCTCAAATCTAACCGCTTGTTCTTATTGATGATTATCTTCGTATAACCATTTCGCTACCGTTTTAGCGAAATAGGTTAAGATACCGTCCGCTCCCGCACGTTTGAAGCAAAGTAAACCTTCCATTACACACTCACGTTCTTTTAGCCAACCGTTCTGAATCGCCGCCATATGCATTGCGTATTCACCAGACACTTGGTAAGCAAAAGTTGGTACGCCAAAGTTTTCTTTTACACGCCATACCATATCTAAATAAGGCATCCCCGGTTTTACCATCACCATATCCGCCCCTTCTTGAATATCCATTGCTACTTCGTGTAAACCTTCGTTCGCATTCGACGGATCAACTTGATAAGTAAATTTATTACCGCCCTTTAAATTGCCTGCCGAACCGACCGCATCACGGAATGGGCCGTAATAATTCGAAGCATATTTAGCCGAATACGCCATAATTTGCGTATTGATTAAACCTTTCGCTTCAAGTGCTTCACGAATTTTACCGATACGGCCGTCCATCATATCGCTTGGTGCAACAATATCTGCACCTGCTTCTGCATGAGAAAGCGCCTGTTTTACTAATACTTCGGTTGTGATGTCATTCAGCACATAGCCTTCTTCATCAATAATGCCGTCCTGACCGTGTGTCGTGAACGGATCTAACGCCACATCGGTCATCACGCCTAATTCAGGATAAGCCGCTTTTAATGCACGTACCGCACGTTGTGCTAAGCCATCCGGATTGTATGCTTCTTCCGCCATCAATGATTTTTTCACATCACCCACGACCGGAAATAGAGCGATTAGCGGCACACCATATTTCACTAATTCACCCGCTTCAATTAAAAGTTGATCAATCGTTAAGCGTTCCACGCTCGGCATTGATGGCACTTTTACACGCTGATTCTCACCTTCGATCACAAATACTGGATAAATTAAATCTCCGGCAGTCAATTGATTCTCTGCCACTAAACGGCGACTAAAATTGTGTTTACGTACACGACGCATACGGCGAGTAGGAAATGAAGTGTTAAGATATTGAGCCATAATTTCTTCCTAATTTTGCAAATTTTAATAAAAAATAACCCGCTTGTGAGCGGGTTTAGATTAGTTAGCGATACTTTCTTCTTGCTCATCTCTCGGCTTATAGAGCCTCGAGAAAAACAACCCGACTTCAAATAGCAAACACATCGGAATAGCTAAAAGTGTCTGAGAAAAAATATCCGGCGGTGTTAATAACATCCCGATCGCAAATGCAGCCACAATAATGTAAGGGCGCTTTTCACGTAGTTCATTGGCAGAAGTTACCCCAGACCAACAAAGTAAAATAATTGCGACCGGTACCTCAAAACAAATACCGAATGCTAAGAAAATAGTAAGTACGAAATCTAAATAGCTACTGATATCGGTTGCCATTTGCACCCCTTCCGGTGCGGTACTGGTTAAGAAACCGAATACCAATGGGAACACGACATAGTAAGCAAATGCGACACCTAAATAGAATAATAATGTACTTGAAACCAATAGTGGGTAAATCAAACGTTTCTCGTGCTTATATAATGCAGGAGCAACAAATGCCCAAATTTGGTAAAGAATAAAAGGAACGGATAAAAATACCGCTACGACACCGGTCAACTTAATCGGGGTAAAAAACGGCGTTGCAACATTAGTCGCAATCATGGTTGCCCCAGCAGGCAAATTCTCGGTTAACGGTGTGGCGAGCAAAGTATAAATATCATTCGCCCAATAAACTAAAGCACAAAAAACCACAAGCACACAGATAAAGCTACGGAGCAAGCGGTTTCTTAATTCAACAAGGTGGCTAATCAGAGGTTGAGATTGTTCAACTGACATTCTGTTTATCCTGTTGTTGTGATACTGACGAATTTGGTGTTGCTAAATCATCATCAGGCGGGTAATAGGCAGCAAATTGTGATTCATCCAATTCAGCCTGTTCTGCGATTCCTGCCGGAGACAACTCCGCATTTTCTATCACAGCCTCATCTTCAACAAGCGGTTGATTTTCCAGATTTTTTTGCGATTCCGACACGGCAATTTGCTGTTCTTCTTGCTCAATTTTTGCTTGAATTTCAGCGACTTGCTCATCAGTTAATTTGGTAATTTCCCCTTTTGCTGAAGCGAGATCAGCCTGCATTTGTTGCGCAGATTGTTTTAAATCTTCCACCGTTTTACTTAACTCGGGTGAAAGCGAACTTAAATTTAACGCTTCTGCTTTTTTAATACTTTCTTGCAGCTCTTGTAATTTAAGTTCTTGTGCTAATTCATTCTGCACATTTGCGGCTAATCCTCGAATTGTACGAACCCAGCCCATCACAGTACGAATAGCAACGGGTAAACGTTGCGGGCCTAGCACAACCAGCCCCACAACGAAAATGAGTACTAATTCAGAAAAACCTATATCAAACACAATCTATGCCTGCTCTTTTTCTTTTGCTTTTTGTTCGGTAGTTGCGGCTTCTTTTGCTTCTACTTTCTCAAAACTTGCATCTTGCGGTTTTTCATCTGACATTGCTTTTTTAAAGCCCTTTACAGATTCCCCTAAATCCGTCCCTAAGGTACGTAATTTTTTTGTACCAAATAATAAAACGATAATTGCTACAATAATAAGTAATTGCCAAATGCTGATACCACCCATAAAGGTTCCTCTTTTTGTTTTAAGTTTAAGAAAAATTGTTTGTATTATATGTTACTTTGCTTTACGTTTCCAAACAAAAGTAACCGAAATCAAGTACACGCTACTTTCTTTGCAAAAGCAAAGACAATAATGCCACGAATAATAAACTCACGCTTACCCATAGCGGTAAACTGTCAAATCGCCATAGTACACCAAGAATAATCAAGCCGCTCACTATGCTCAGCATATTCCGAGCTTTTTGTTGTCCTTGTGTTTGCAAGGTTTTATTTAGCTCATCTAAGCGGAAATTAATCTGCTTTTGTTGCTGTAATGCGTTAAACACCGCTTCCGGAAATTCGGCAAAATGTTCTCTAAATTGTGGCACACGTTGTTTCAAATCACGTAAAATCGCTTTCACGCCGACTTGCTCATTCAACCAATTTTGTAAAAACGGTTTTGCGGTTTGCCATAAATCAAGCTGCGGATAAACCTGTCGACCTAATCCTTCAATATAGAGTAAAGTTTTTTGTAGTAACACTAATTGCGGCTGTACTTCCATATTAAATTCACGAGCTACATTAAATAAATTCAGCAACACGTGACCGAAAGAAATTTCCGATAGCGGTTTAGCAAAAATCGGCTCGCACACTTCACGGAACGCCTGCTCGAACGCATCAATATCGGTATCTGCCGGTGTCCAACCGGATTCCACGTGCATTAACGCCACACGGCGGTAATCTCGATTAAAAAAGGCAACGAAACTTTCCGCTAAATAGCGTTTATCATTTTGATTCAGTGTACCGACAATACCGCAATCAATGCCAATATATTGCGGATTTTCCGGATGATTCGGATTAACGAAAATATTACCGGCGTGCATATCTGCGTGGAAAAAGCTGTCACGAAACACCTGAGTAAAGAACACTTGTACACCACGTTCCGCCAATAATTTCATATCCGTGCCGTTGGCTTTAAGCATTTCGACATCCGACACCGGAATACCGTAAATACGCTCCATCACAATCACGTTTTTATAGCAGAAATCCGGATACATTTCCGGCACATACAACATTTCGCTGTTTTCAAAGTTATTACGTAAACGAATTGCATTTGCCATTTCTCGAGTTAAATCCAATTCATCGAGTAATGTTTTTTCGTATTCACGCACCACTTCGGTCGCACGCAGACGCTTCGCATCATTTGAAAGGCGAGGAATCCAACTTGCCAGACGATACATCAAGGCAATATCCGCTTTGATAACCGGTTCAATATCCGGGCGAATCACTTTAATCACGACATCTTTGCCGGCAAGCGGTTGATTTTGATTAAATTTTGCTGTATGAACCTGTGCAATTGAAGCGGAAGCAAGCGCTTGTTCATCAAATGCTTCAAACCAAGTTTCAAGACTGCCACCTAAGGCTTGTTCAATAATTTGGCAAGCCGCTTTGCCGTCAAAAGGCTCAACTGAATCTTGCAATAAAGCAAGTTGATCCGCTAATTCCGGTTCAAATAAATCACGGCGAGTTGAAAGCATTTGCCCGAGTTTAATCCACACCGGCCCTAACTCTTGCAAAGCTAAACGTAAACGTACGCCGAACAGCTGATCTTTATGCTGATTTCGCACCCAAAAGATGGCTTTAAGTCCTAAACGAGCATAACGTGTAAGCGGAATATCCGGAATGATTTCATCAATACCGTAACGCAGAAATGTAGTGATAATTTGATAAAGACGACAAGTATTTTTAAAGGTCATAATTTCTTCTCAAACCTTACAAACTTTCGTTCAAATTCGACCGCTTGTTGCTCAAGCTCTGCAACTTGATCGTAAAAATTAACCGCTTGTAAGCGATGTACCACTACCGGACGCTCATTCATTAAATTCTCTGCGAGATGCTGAAGATTCTGCTCAATTTGCCCTTTTAGCTTATTAAATAATTTTTTAGCAAAATCGGTTGAAGTCTGAGCCAACACATCCCCGACAAAAGGCGACAACAATTCAGCAGGATCTTTTTCCAATTCATCTAACAATGCGGCGAAATGTTGTAACACCTGAATATCGCCGTTCAGTACCAATGATTTGTTATTAATCAGCTCGGTTAATTTCGCTTTATCGGCAAGTTTCGGTAAGGTTTCAAAAGAAAGTTGCACATGGCAATCCGCTTCACCCTCGTAAACCGATAACCATTCTGCACGAGTTTCGCTGAAGATTAGATAAAAATTAACTGCTGGTGAGGTTAATTCAATATGTAAGCATTTACCCGCTAACTTACGTAATGCCGGTAATACATGCGGCGAACGCTGCAGCAACGCATTAAAAGCGGTTTCTATCGCACCGAAAGCCAATTGTGGCAACATAAGCTGCTGTTTAAGTTGAGATAACATAGCGTATTCCTTGGATTCCAGACCAAAAATAAATTAAAATTTATATCCTCGATGTAACGCTACAATACCGGCACTTAAGTTGTAATAATTGACGCTTTCAAAGCCGGCATTTTCCATCATCGCTTTTAATTCGTCTTGTTTCGGGTGCATACGAATTGATTCGGCAAGGTAACGATAGCTATCCGCATCGTTGACTACCACTTCACCCACTTTCGGCAAAATATTAAAAGAATAGAAGTTATATAACTGACTAATCGGGTCAATAATTGGTTTTGAGAATTCCAATACAAGCAAACGGCCACCCGGCTTCAACACACGAAACATCGAACGTAACGCTTTGTCTTTGTCCGTCACATTACGTAAACCGAAACTGATCACCACGCAATCGAAGGTATTATCCGCAAACGGCAGACATTCCGCATTAGCTTGTACATAACTGACATTGCCGACTACGCCTAAATTACGTAATTTTTCACGACCAACTTCCAACATTGAGCTATTAATATCAGTTAATACCACTTCACCGCTTTCGCCGACAATACGCGAAAATTTTGCAGTAAAATCACCGGTTCCACCAGCAAGATCCAACACTTTTTGCCCTTTACGCACACCACTGCAATCAATGGTAAAACGCTTCCAAACACGATGGATACCAAACGAAAGCAAATCATTCATTAAGTCGTATTTGCCGGCAACGCTGTGAAATACATTAGCAACTAGTTGCTGTTTTTCTTCTTTAGCAACGGTTTTAAAACCAAAATGCGTTGTTTCGTTTTCAGTTGTTTCTGTCGTGTGTTGTAAATCAGTCATTGTCAAATTCTCATCGATTATTTCGGAATGCTAACGATAGCAAAAAAGCGGTCATTTTTCCTTAAAATTTTGCAAAATCAAGCAAGTAAATGACCGCTTGCTTGACTAGAAAGCGGTTAATCTGTACCATTCGCACACTATTTTTATTTGAGGATTACAATTTTGGACAGTCACAGTCGATACTTATCAGATTTCTAACCCACTTGTCCAAACCCTCAGGTTACCGACAAGTCGGTAACTCTCGCCTAGTATCTTTTTTGTTCCTTTTTGTTCATTACCTCCTAACCATTGGATGGAGAATAAAATGATCCGTGCATTTGCATTAGATAACGCACGTCTTGTCAGCGTGGACGAAACAGCTACCGATTTAAACGATGCAATTTGGATTGACCTAATCGATCCGAGCGATGATGAACGTAGCGTACTACAGCGTGGTTTAGACCAAACGCTTGCGGAAGAACACGAATTGGAAGACTTAGAGGCTTCTGCTCGCTTCTTCGAAGATGAAGACGGCTTACACCTTCACTCCTTTTTCTATTGTTTAGATGACGACGATTACGCCGATATTGCCACCGTTGCATTTACCATTCGTGACGGGCGTTTATTTACCTTGCGTGAACGCGATTTACCGGCATTCCGTTTATATCGAATGCGCTCTCGCCGTGAAAAATTAATTGATAGCAATGCATACGAATTACTGCTCGACTTATTTGAAACCAAAATCGAGCAGCTTGCGGATGTTATCGAAACAATTTATGCGGACTTAGAAACCTTAAGCCGTGTAATCTTAAACGGTAAGCAAGAAAGTGAAAATTTTGACGATGCGCTTTCCGATTTAACCGAATTGGAAGATGCTAGTTCAAAAGTGCGTTTATGTCTGATGGATACGCAACGTGCATTAAGTTTCTTATTACGTAAAACCCGTTTACCAAACAATCAGCTTGAACAAGCTCGTGACATTATGCGAGATATTGAATCACTCCAGCCACATAACGAATCGTTGTTCCAAAAAGTGAACTTCTTGATGCAAGCGGCAATGGGTTACATCAATATTGAGCAGAATAAAATTATGAAGTTTTTCTCGGTCGTATCGGTGATGTTCCTACCGGCAACTCTCGTTGCCTCGACTTACGGAATGAACTTTGAATTTATGCCGGAATTACATTTTAAATACGGCTATCCGATGGCAATCGGCTTAATGATTTGCGCCGCCGCCACCCCGTATATCTACTTTAAACGCAAAGGTTGGTTATAAAAATACAAAAGCACAGAATGTAAGTTCTGTGCTTTTTTGTTAGCAATAAGCGGCCAAATTTATCAGGAAATTTGCAAAATTTTGCCAAGAAAAAACCACTTGTAATTTACATTACAAGCGGCTCTGAATAGATGGCGGAGGAAGTGAGATTCGAACTCACGGAGGGCGTAAACCCTCGCCGGTTTTCAAGACCGGTGCCTTCAACCACTCGACCATTCCTCCGGATTGAAAACATATTCTAAATTGTACTCTCTTTGAGAGAAAAAACTTGCTGATTTATTAAATCAACAAGCTATAAATTTGATGGCGGAGGAAGTGAGATTCGAACTCACGGAGGGCGTAAACCCTCGCCGGTTTTCAAGACCGGTGCCTTCAACCACTCGACCATTCCTCCGTTGAAAACGAGCGGAATAATATAAGTTTTATCAAAGTCGGTCAAGCGAAAAATCGTTAAAAATCATCAAGTGATTTATTTTTCAGCACAACCGACTATTTATGCTTACTTCCTAATCAACCACACACCACTTTCTACATGATGAGTATAAGGGAACTGATCAAAAAGTGCTGCACGTTCAATACGATGCGTTTGGGTCAATTGCTGTAAATTATCTGCTAACGTATGCGGATTGCACGAAATATATAAAATTCGCTCGTAAGCCTGCACCATATTTAGGGTATCTTGATCCAAACCTGCTCGTGGCGGGTCAACAAAAATCGTATTGCAATCATACGCTTTTAAATCAATTCCTTTTAAGCGATTAAATTCACGCACGCCATTCATTGCCTGAGTGAACTCTTCTGCCGACATTCGAATAATCTGCAAATTATTGATCCTATTCTGTTCAATATTATATTGTGCAGAATGAACCGAAGATTTTGAAATCTCTGTGGCTAACACTTGGCGGAAATTCTCGGCTAATGCAATCGAGAAATTTCCATTACCGCAATAAAGCTCTAATAAATCACCGGTACTATTTTGGGTACAGCTTCTCGCCCATTCCAACATTTTGATATTCATTTTGGCATTCGGCTGGGTAAAGCTGTTTTCTACTTGGCGATAAATTAAATTGTGCCCGTCCACCGGCAATACTTCCTCAACATAATCACGCTCTAAAGCGATCTTCTGCTTTGTTGCACGTCCGATAATTTGTACGTTAAAACCGTGATTTTCTAAGCGTTTTTTTAATGCAGCTGCTTCCGCTTGCCATTCTTCGTTTAGCTTTTTGTGATAAAGCATTGAAACCGCAATTTCACCGCTTAAGGTGCTGAGATAATCCACTTGGAATAATTTACGAGTGAGTAATTCATTGCCCTTAATTTCGGTTAATAGCGTACTCATCATATTATTGATTAAGTGATTAGCAATCGGGAATTGATCAACTCGATAACGTTGCTTAGTTTCCTGATCGAACATAATGTGATACAGCTCATTTTCTCCGGCTTCGTTAGTATCATGCCATACTCGGAATTCGGCACGCATACGGAAATGGCTGGTTTCAGACTGAAACACTTCAAGTGCAGGCGGATTAAAAGGCACAAGTAAGGCGGTCAAATTTTCTGCTTTTTTTGCAAGAAGATCAGAATATTGCTCAATAGGAAGGTTCATAATTTATCACTATTCATTGTCCCCAACCGTATAAGAGACTGGCTGAGAAAAGTAAAATTAATATAAAAAAGAAACCACAAAATACCCTGACTAACACTTTCGTGTTTTCAGCGTATTCCGTGGCACACTTAAAATTGCAAATACTTAGAAATGTCTATTATTCAGCAGCGCTGAAATCATCACCGGTATCGTTACCCGCATTACCTGAAAGCGTATAGATACGTTTTGTTTTGCTAGTTAAAGTACGGTATTTTAACCATGATTTTTCAATAATGCTTTCAGCAATTTCATCACCTTTCATTACAGCAACAAAGCGCTCTTCTTCTGCCGTCACTGGGCTACGTTCGCCAGTTTCTAATGCTAAACACGCTTGACCGAATTGCTCTAAAGTTTGAGATTCACGAATGGTGTAATCGCCGTGACGAGCAAAACCGCGTGGATAATTTTTATCATCAAAGTAACGACGTGTTACGCTAAAACTCTCTGCCATAATATGCCTCTTATAATTTACCGCTGAATTTGAAAAGAAAAAATCGACCTACCATTAAATCAACAATTCAAAATAAGTCAAGAAAAAACGCATAAAACGAGCGATATTCCTGCCGGAAATCGCTCTCAATCGCCTAGAAAAAAATCACTTGCAAGCTACCCTTACAAGCGGTCTTTTTTCGCTAAAGTTTTACCAATTAATCAATCGGCGGCACATAAGTACCGTTTACAATCGAATCTTTAATACGATCCGCTTCCGCTAATACTTGTGCTAATAACGCTTTCACGTTTTCCAAGGTTGCGATCGGGCTTAACGTAGTCATCTTAAGCGATTGTTTGTCGCCCACTTTGGTTACACCGATATTTGCTTCGCCACGTGCGAAAAGTTCGTCCGCTACGTTTTGGTTTAAGGTATCGATAAATTCTGCCGGATAGCCTTGCGGTACCACACGGAATAACACCGAAGCGAATTGGCTTGGCACTAACATTTCTAAGCCGTCAGTCGCGTTAATATAGCCTTCCACTTCTTTAGTTAATTTCACACCGTGGTCAATCATTGAAGCATATAAATCTTCACCCAACGCTTCTACCGTGAACCATAATTTTAATGCGTCAAAACGACGAGTGGTTTGTAATGATTTCGCCACTAAGTTTGGTACACCATGTGCTTCATCATATTCTGAGTTAAGGTAATCCGCTTTATAGTTGATAAAACGATAGTTTGCCTGATCTTTTAATAAGAACGCACCACACGAAATACTTTGGAAGAAGTGTTTGTGGAAATCTAACGTGATTGAGTCGGTTTCTTCGATACCGTCTAAGAAATGACGGAAATCTTTAGAAAGTAATAACGCACCACCCCAAGCGGCATCTACATGTAACCACACGCCGAATTTATTAGTGATTGCACGAATTTCTTTTAACGGATCGATCGCACCAGCGTCAGTCGTACCGGCTGTTGCCACCACACAAGCAACGATTTTGCCTTGTGCGGTTAAATCCGCCAATGTCTTCTCTAATGCTACAACATCCATTTGAGCGTTTTTATTGCAAGGCACTGTTACCACAGATTGGAAGCCCATCCCCATCATTGCCATATTTTTTTGCACTGAGAAGTGAGCATTTTCCGAGCAAACTACTTTCACATTTTTCATTGCGTCTGCCGGAATACCGTCACGTTGTACCGACCATTCCGAACCGTCTTCGTTTTTCCAGTTTTTCGCAATCGCCCAATCACGAGCAAGTAATACGCCCATGAGATTTGATTGCGTACCGCCTGAAGTAAACACGCCTGAAGTACCGACACCATAGCCAACTTTTTGACGTAACCAATCAATTAAGTGTTCTTCCATAATCGAACCTGCAGGGCTTTGATCCCAAGAGTCCATTGATTGGTTAGTTGCATTAATTAACACTTCCGCAATTTGACTAGTTACCATTGTCGGGCAATGTAAATGCGCAAGCGAATGTGGGTGATGTACTTTAAGACTTGGTTTTAAGAAAATTTCCACTAAGTGATCAAGTGATTTTTGTACGCCTACGCCTTCTTTTGACGGATTAAAGCCATCAATCAAAGCACGCATTTGCTTGATTGAACCACCTGTGTACATTTTGTCGTTTTTTAACCAAGCACTGACCGCTTGCACCGCATTATTCATCGCATTTTCATAATCAGCGATTGATTGTGGATCATTACAGAAAAGCGATTGTCTGTGTTTTGAAATATCTGCCATTTTTTCTCTCACACCTAGCACAAACTGTGCTAAGTTAATTAAATCCTGCCCCGTTAGAGCTATCATACAAAAAGAGCCACAAAGTGGCTCAGATAAAGCCCCCCTACACGACTCGTGTAGGGTTAGATTAGCCACGTACTGCTTTGATTGCATCCGCCACAGATTGTTTGAAGCGCTTGATAAACTCTTCACATTCCGCTTGGTTGATGTTTACTGCACAAAGAACACGTACTACGTTACCGCCACGGCCACCACGCTCTAACAATAATTTATTGTTGAAACACGCTTTTTGAATTGCGACCGCTAATTCGCCGTCTTGTGGATAAGCACCGGTTGCATCTTGTGGCTTACGCTCATCAACGATATCAATACCCATCATTAAGCCGCGACCACGTACATTACCGATACATGGGAATTCTTTGCTTAATTCACGCAATGCGTTGGTTAAGTATTCGCCACGTTCTTGTGCATTTTGCGCTAAATTTTCTTCACGCATGATTTTTAATGAAGCATAACCAGTTGCCATTGCTAATTGGTTACCACGGAAAGTACCGGTGTGACCTGCTGGTTGCCATGCATCGAATTCTTTACGAATTGCTAATACCGCTAATGGTAATGAACCGCCAACCGCTTTTGACATTACCACGATATCCGGCTCAATGCCTGCGTGTTCGAAAGCGAACATTTTACCACTGCGGCAAAAACCAGCTTGAACTTCGTCCACGATCATTAAGATACCGTGTTTTTTGGTTACTTCACGCACTTTTTGTAAGAAGCTGATTGGCGCCGGTACTACACCGCCTTCACCTTGAATCGCTTCTAAAATTACCGCCGCCGGTTTTACTACACCGCTTTCCACATCTTCGATAAAGTTTTCGAAATAGTGTTCAACCGCTTTTGCACCTGCTTCACCACCGATACCGAACGGGCAACGATATTCATGCGGATACGGCATAAATTGCACGCCCGCCATTAAGTTTTGTACCGCATTTTTAGCGCCTAAGTTACCGGTTAATGATAACGCACCGTGTGTCATACCGTGGAAACCGCCAGAGAACGCGATCACATTGCCACGACCGGTATAAGTTTTGGCTAATTTGATTGCTGCTTCGTTAGCATCCGCACCTGATGGACCGGTAAATTGAAGGATGTATTGATCTTTCGGGAAGAATGAAAGTAATTCTTCTGTGAATGCATCTTTTAATGGTGTAGTTAAGTCAAGTGTATGTAACGGTAAACCGCTTTCTAATACATCTTTGATTGATTGCATTAATACCGGGTGGTTGTGACCTAGTGCAAGTGTTCCTGCGCCCGCTAAGAAGTCAAGGTATTCGTTACCCTCAACGTCTGTTACCCAGCAACCTTGTGCTTTTGCATAAGCAAAAGGCAATTTACGAGGATAACTACGAACATTTGATTCCATTTGATCTTGGCGATCTAAGAAATGTTTGTTTGATGCGAGAACTGCTTTTACAGGAGTGGTAATTGTCATTTGAAATGAGTTTCCTATTGATAGGTGAAAAAAATAAGTCCGGTGCCTTGCGGGAAGCCTAAGCTTTCTGTTTCTGAAAAAACAGATGCCATGGGGCATTTGACTCGCTACTTATTAAAAAAAGCGTTTCAGCTTTTTTGTTTTTACCCTGCCCCTAGATTTAACAAAAGAAAGGAGGTGCAGGTTGGAAACAGGCTTAAATGCGGGTTACATCTAAGGACGCATAATAGTACATTTTTTTGGCAAAAAATAAAGTAATTTTTATTAACTAACCTTATATTAGCTTACTCAAATGTCTAAAATGCAAACGGTTGCCAAATTAGCGTAAAAAAACCCAGCTGAAAAGCTGGGCTCTTGAAACATTGAATCAAATTATTTGATTTTAGCTTCTTTATAAACAACGTGTTTACGCACAACTGGATCAAATTTTTTGATTTCCATTTTTTCAGGCATATTACGTTTGTTTTTAGTCGTTGTGTAGAAGTGACCAGTTTCAGCAGTTGAAACTAATTTGATTTTCTCACGATTACCTTTAGCTGCCATTGGTTAGCTCCTTAGATTTTTTCGCCACGAGCACGGATTTCAGCTAATACTGCATCGATGCCTTTTTTGTCGATAATACGCATACCTTTCGCTGTTAAGCGTAAAGTTACGAAACGGTTTTCACTCTCAACCCAGAAACGGTGAGTGTGTAAGTTAGGTAAAAAACGACGACGAGTCGCGTTTAATGCGTGTGAGCGGTTGTTACCAACTGCTGGACGCTTGCCGGTTACTTGGCAAACTCTTGACATTTTAATTCTCCAATTACTTAAGTAATGTTTAAATGGTTCGGGCGATTAGGACTTATATCAGTTTATCTAATTGCCTCGTCAGGCTCAGCCCGACCAAAGTCATATTTAAAGACCACGGATTATACTCGCTTTGATAGCATTATTCAAGTCTCAATTTATGAATTATTTCGGCGAAACTTCTCTTCTTCGAAGGAAAAATAATCACCTTTTCCGACGACAATATGATCAACAAAACGAATTTCAACCAAATCACACGCCATTTCAATCTTCTTAGTGAGTATTCTATCCGATTCCGAAGGCGTACAATGGCCAGAGGGATGATTATGGGCGACAATAATTGCCGCTGCATTACATTTTAATGCTTCTTTGATTATTTCTCTAGGGTAAACCGTTGCTTGATTAATCGTGCCATAAAACATTTTCTCTTTTTTAATCAGCCGATTCTGATTATCGAGAAACATCACCATAAAAATTTCCCGTTCTTCCGCTTCTAGCTCAGCTTGAAAACACATCACGGCTAAATAAGGTTCTGTAATGTTTTCTCGCACTTGCATTTGTTGTGCTAAATAACGCTTAGTCATTTCTTTTGAAGCTTGTAATTGAATAAATTGCGTTTGCCCAAGCCCTTTCATTTGACAAAATGCGTTTACATCCGCACTAAGTAGCCCTCTTAATGAACCGAATTGTTTGAGTACCGTTTCAGATAATTGCATCACCGGCAGCCCCTTAATGCCGGTACGCAAAAAAATCGCCAATAATTCCTGATCAGTTAATGACCCCGCTCCATAAGCTAATAATTTTTCTCGTGGCATTAATTCTGCATTACACATTATTTTTTACTCAGTTAGACCAAATAGAAAAAAAGCATAAAGAAGCTAACTATTTGAATCAAAAGAAAAGTTTTATTTTTTCGATACAGATCGCAAAAATCGCTTTATTGTGAGTGAGTACTTATTAAGGTAGAATTATTTGGCTCATCTTCTTTGCTTATTCTCAGAAAATGAATAAATATTTTTTTAAAATAGGAATTGCTATGCTTAGTAACAAGCGCATTTTGGTTGGCATTACCGGTGGCATTGCCGCTTATAAAACGATTGAATTAATTCGTCATTTCAAAAAAGCCAATGCAGACATTCGTGTCGTATTAACACCAGCGGCAGAAGCTTTTGTGACCCCGCTTACCCTACAAGCGATTTCAGCCAATGCGGTTTCTAATTCCTTATTAGATCCACAAGCGGAATTGGCAATGGGTCATATCGAATTAGCAAAATGGGCGGATATCGTGGTTATTGCACCGGCGTCTGCCGATTTTATCGCTCGTTTACGTGCCGGTATGGCAAATGACTTGCTCTCTACCCTCTGTTTAGCAACTGCCAGCCCAATTTTACTCGCACCGGCAATGAACCAACAAATGTTCAAACAAGCAGTTACACAAGAAAATTTAGCCGTATTGGCAAATCGCGGTATACAAATGATTGGTCCGAATAGCGGCTTCCAAGCTTGTGGTGATGTCGGTGCCGGCAGAATGTCCGAGCCGAGTGAGATCTTCCACGCGGTATGCGATCACTTTAGCCATACGCAAGATCTAAAAGATCTTAGTGTGACAATTACCGCCGGCCCAACCCGTGAAGCGATCGATCCTGTGCGTTATATCAGCAATCACAGTTCCGGCAAAATGGGCTTTGCGATTGCTGAAGCATTTGCCAAACGTGGTGCGCACGTGAATCTGATTGCCGGTCCGGTCAATCTTGCCACACCGGCAAATGTCGTTCGAATCGATGTGGAATCGGCGGTAGAAATGGAACAACAAGCGGTCAAATTTGCACAAAAATCTACAATTTTTATCGGTTGTGCTGCCGTTGCCGATTATCGAATGGCTGAAGTCGCGCCACAAAAAATCAAGAAAACCACTGATAATGACGAACTGATTCTTAAATTAGTTAAAAACCCGGACATTATCGCCAATGTGGCAAATTTAACTGAAAATCGCCCGTTTACCGTGGGTTTTGCAGCGGAAACGCAAGATGTAGCGAACTATGCTAAAGATAAATTCAAACGTAAGAATTTAGATTTAATTTGCGCCAATGATGTGTCCGGCGGACAGGTGTTCGGGCAAGATCAAAATGCCCTACAACTCTTTTGGCAAAACGGTGAGAAAATGCTACCGCTTGCAGATAAAAGCAAACTGGCAGAGGCCTTAGTTCACGAGATTATTGAGCAATTTAAACACGACAAATAGGAACATAAATGAAACAAATCGATTTAAAAATTTTAGATAGCCGTATCGGCAACGAATTTCCATTACCAGCCTATGCAACCGAAGGTTCAGCAGGCTTAGATTTACGTGCATTAACTGAAAATGCTTTAGCCGTAGAACCCGGTCAAACCGTACTGATCCCAACCGGTATTTCAATTTATATCGCTAATCCAAATTTAGCGGCGGTGATTTTACCTCGTTCAGGTTTAGGACATAAAAACGGTATCGTGTTAGGCAATTTAGTCGGTTTAATTGATAGCGACTATCAAGGTCCGTTAATGGTGTCATTATGGAACCGCAGCGATAAACCTTTCACAGTAGAAGTCGGTGACCGTATTGCTCAGTTAGTTTTCGTGCCGGTGGTACAAGCCAGCTTCAATATCGTAAATGATTTTGAACAAACCGAACGCGGTGAAGGCGGTTTCGGTCATTCGGGTAAACAGTAATTCGATACCCAAACAAGCGGTCAAATTTGTAAACAATTTTGCAAAAATGACCGCTTATGACTTCTTTTGATAATAAGCAGATTAGCAAAGCAAAGAGAAATTTATGATACAACCAACAGTTAAGATGCCTAAAAAATCGGTGAAAGAACGTCAGCAACAAGTACTTGAAGTGCTGATTGGCTTATTAAATTCCGAAGACGGTATGCAACGTGTAACCACCGAACGTTTAGCCAAAGCAGTTGGTGTTTCGGAAGGTGCGCTTTACCGTTATTTTCCAAGCAAAACAAAGATGTTTGAGGCATTGATTGAACGTATCGAACAAACGCTAACCAGTTATATCAATGCAAGTAAACGCAAAGAGAATTCGACTGCATTGGCAGTAAAAGCGATCCTCTACACCGTGATTGAATTTGCACGCAAAAATCCGGGAGTTACTCGCATTCTAACCGGTCATGCGCTAATGTTTGAAGACGATCAATTAAAAGCACGTGTCGCCAAATTTTTTGACGGCTTAGAGTTTCAGTTCACCAACATTTTACAGATGAGTAAATTACGTGAAGGTAAAACCTTTGAGGATGAACGAGCGCTCGCCGGCTATTTAGTCAATTTTTGCGAAGGTCAATTCTTACGTTTAGTACGTTCTAACTTCAGTTATAACCAACATCAACACTTTGAAAAACAATGGGCATTAATTAAGCCGTTATTTGAGTAAGTTTTATGATTATTCCATGGCAAGAACTTGAACCCGCAACATTAAATAATGTATTGGATTCATTTATTTTACGAGAAGGCACCGATTACGGCGAAAGAGAACTTTCTTTAGAGGAAAAACGTGAGCGCTTATTAGCTCAATTAAAAGCGGATAAAGTTGTGATTGTCTGGTCGGAGCTGCATCAAAGCCTTGATATTAAAGACAAAAAATCTTTTTTAGGTTAATTGAGTGTCTCGTGATACAATTTTAGCATTTAGGATGTCAAATAATTATAAATGATTTATAGAGGTTTTTATGCAGATGCAAAATATTTCAATTTCTACGCCTCAGATTGACGGAGAAATCTCAGCACCACCATCAATCCATGACCCTGCTGTGGAGTGGTTTCTGACTCACTGTCATATTCATCGTTACCCGTCAAAATACACACTAATTCACGCCGGTGAAGATGCTGAATCTTTATTCTATATTGTGAGCGGTTCGGTTGCAGTATTTATTAAAGACGATGAAGGTAAAGAAATGATTCTTTCTCACCTTGGACAAGGCGAGTTTGTTGGTGAAATCAGTTTATTTGAAGAATCTGTTCAACCACGTACCGCTTGGGTCAAAACGAAAGGTGCTTGCGAAATTGCAGAAATCTCGTATAAAAAATTCAAACAGCTTGTGCATTTAAATCCGGATATTTTAATGTATCTTTCTGCGCAAATGGCTCGCCGCTTACGCCAAACTTCACGCCAAGTAAGTAATCTTGCTTTCTTAGACGTAACTGGTCGTATTGCACAAACTTTAATGAATCTGGCGAAAATGCCGGATGCGATGACCCACCCTGAGGGAATGCAAATTAAAATCACCCGCCAAGAAATTGGTCAAATGGTCGGTTGTTCACGTGAAACGGTCGGCAGAATCTTAAAAATGTTAGAAGATGAAGGCTTAATTTCTGCGCACGGTAAAACCATTGTGGTTTACGGTACTCGCTAAATTTTAATGAAATCAGACCGCATTGTTAATGCTCACAAGCGGTCTTTTTTATTCGTCTTTTACATAACGTTTAATAAATTTTGCTTGGTGCTTTTCAATCACTTCTTCAATTGAAATATCGTATTTATCCGCCAAAATAAACAAATTATCCAGCACATCGCCCAGTTCTTCGATCAAACACGCCTTTTTCTCTTGATAAGACGCCTCGGTTTCATCCGGACGATCTCGACCAATTTCAATCGCTCGTACCGCACGTGCCACTTCACCGACTTCTTCACTTAAAAAGTTCACTCGAATAAACGGATTGTAACGATACCAGCCCTGTATCTGATAAAATTCTCTGACCCAATTTTGATAATCTTGAATCTGCATACGACTTCCTTAAATTGCAAAAAGCGGTAGCAATGCTACCGCTTGTATTCTAGCTCTCTTCCCAACTTGCGAATTCAACATACTCCGCTAATTCAGGAAATTGTTTTAACCACTTATTCCATTGCACTAAATCCACTTCCACTTCAACCAATCTGTCACCAAACTGATTAAAGCTTTCGTTTTTAATACAATGTTGTAGGTGAAATTGCGTATAAATTTGCCCTACGGTTGCCGGTAATAATACTTTCACACACACTAGCTCATTGCGTAAACATTCCCGAATCGCTTCATACAACAAATCAATACCTTGATTGGCTTGTGCGGAGAGATAAACCGCAATCGGTTTGCCGTCATCATTCCGCTCAATATGTGGAATCACACCTTCGAGTTTATCAACTTTGTTATAAACCAATAACGTTGGAATGTCTAACGCACCGATTTCATCTAAAACTTGATTAACCGCATCAATATTTTCATTTTTGCGATCATCCGCTGCATCAATCACGTGTAACAACAAACTTGCTTCGGTGGTTTCTTGTAAAGTGGATTTAAAGGCGGAAACCAAATCATGCGGTAAGAATCGGATAAAACCTACCGTATCTGCTAAAATTGTGGTGCTGACATCTTGAACCTGCATTCGACGTAAAGTCGGATCAAGCGTTGTGAATAACTGATCAGCCGCATAAATACCGGCATTGGTAATCGCATTAAATAGAGTCGATTTCCCCGCATTGGTATAACCCACCAACGATACGGTCGGAATATCCGCTTTCTGACGTGTTTTCCGATTTTGACTGCGTTGCTTATTCACTTTCTCCAAACGATTTTGGAGTTGCTGAATTCGCACTTTTATCAAACGGCGATCGGTTTCCAGCTGAGTTTCGCCCGGCCCACGTAAACCGACTGCCCCACCTTTTTGCTGATCTTGATTGCCCAAACGGCGTACCAAACGTGTTGCCAAATGTTTAAGTTGAGCCAGCTCGACTTGTAATTTACCTTCGTGCGATCTGGCACGTTGGGCAAAAATATCTAAAATCAGACCGGTTCTATCCACCACTCGACATTCACATAACGCTTGTAAATTACGGGTTTGCGAAGGACTCAGTTCGTGGTTGACCAAAACTACGGTTGCACCGCGCTCTTTAACCGCTTGAGCGATTTCATCGGCTTTACCTTGTCCTACAAAATATTTGATATGCGGTGCAGAACGAGAGGTGGTTAACGTGGCAAGAATTTCGACACCTGCCGATTCGGCAAGTGTTTGGAATTCCATCAGATTCTCAATATCTTTATGTTGAGAAAGAAAGAGGTGGACTAAAATTGCTTTATCTTTCGTATGAGATAGATCTTTCTCAGAGTTTCTCCCATTCTCAGATAAAGCAAAACCAAATACAGCATTTTCATCTGTATTTGGCATCTGTTCGGTAAAAAAAGCTTGCGTAGTAATAGCTTAATTATTCCGCTTTGTCTGATGGCGCCTCAACTGCTTGCGCTTGTTGAGCGTATGAAGAACCACCGTTGTTGTGAGAAACTGAACGAGCTGGTACTACAGTTGAAATCGCATGTTTATAAACCATTTGGCTCACGGTATTTCTTAATAAAATTACGAATTGATCGAAAGATTCAATTTGGCCTTGTAATTTAATGCCGTTAACTAAATAAATTGAAACAGGAATACGCTCACGACGAAGTGCATTCAAATATGGATCTTGTAGAGATTGACCTTTTGCCATTTTCTTTTCCTTTTTTATTTTTGTGTTAAATATCGTCTTATTTCTGCCAAAGGCAATAGAGATATTATCATAGATTACGCCATCTTTGCTCGATCTTTTCAATCATTTTCCGCTTCGAACTGGTCGGATCTAAGCCATCTAGCCATTCAATTTCACTTCCCCAGCCACGCAACCAAGTAATTTGGCGCTTTGCAAGCTGTCTGGTTGCACAAATACCTTTATATACTGCTTCATCAAGCGAAATATCACCGTCAAGGTGCTCCCACATTTGGCGATATCCCACGCAACGAATAGAAGGTAAGTCTTTATGTAAATCCCCTCTTGCGTGTAACTTTTCGACTTCTTGTTGAAAGCCAAGTTCCATCATTTTATGAAAACGCTGTTCAATCCGATGATGTAATACCTGTCTATCTTGCGGCGCAATCGCAAATTGAAGGACGTTATAAGGCAAGCTGTCGCCCTGTTGAGCGGTCAGCTCCGTCATTGTTTTACCGGTAATATAGAACACTTCCAAAGCACGATTAATCCGTTGGCTGTCATTCGGATTAATGCGCTTTCCGGCAATAGGGTCAATCGTCAATAATTCGCGATGCAAACTGCTCCAACCGATTTGTTCCGCTTTCGCTTCTATTTCGGCACGAATCGCCGGATCGGCAGACGGTAACGGCGAAAGCCCCTCCAATAAGGCTTTATAATATAACATTGTGCCGCCGACCAATAACGGGATTCGTCCGCTTGCCGTAATTTCCGCCATTTCACGCAAAGCGTCTTCACGGAAATTCATCGCCGAATAACTTTCGCTCGGATCCAAAATATCAATCAAACGGTGAGGGGCAAGCTCCAATTCCGCTTTACTCGGTTTTGCCGTACCGATATCCATCCCCTTATAAATCAGTGCGGAATCCACGCTAATTACTTCCACCGGAAGCGTTTGGCGCAAAGCAATCGCCAAATCGGTTTTACCCGAAGCCGTTGGGCCCATTAAAAAAATCGCTAAAGGTTTCTTATTCATTTTATTTTCTGTTTAGTTACAAGCGATCGAATTTTAACGGAAATTTGCCAAAAGCCCAAATCGGCATAATTAAACATAAAAACAAAAACGGTCGTAAATCTTCCGACTTACGACCGCTTGCCGATTAAGGCTTAGTGACTACAACCGCAACCGCAGCCTTTTTTCATATCGATCACCATTCGACCTTGAATTTTACCGTCACGCATTTCTTGGAAAATGTCATTCGCTTCGTCCAAGCGACGTAATTGCACTAACGGTACCACTAAACCTTCCGCACCGAATTGGAACGCCTCGGCAAGATCTTGACGAGTACCGACCAATGAGCCGACAATTTCGATACCGTCCAATACGATACGCGGAATAGAGAGATCCATAGTTTCCGGCGGCAGACCGATAGCCACCACGCGACCGCCTGCTCGAACGCAGTTCACCGCAGCGTTAAACGCCACTTTAGATACCGCCGTCATAACCGCCGCATGCGCACCGCCGACTTTTTCTTGAATCACTTGTACACTGTCTTCTTTCAGCGGATTAATGGTTAAATCCGCACCGACTTCTTTGGCAAACGCCAGTTTATCGTCATTAATATCGATTGCAATCACACGTGCACCGAATACTTTCTTCGCATATTGTACCGCCAAGTTACCTAAACCGCCGGCACCGTAAATCGCAATCCATTGTCCCGCACGTACGCCCGAGACTTTAATCCCTTTATAAGTGGTTACACCGGCGCAAGTGATACTACTTGCTTGTGCCGGATCTAAGCCTTCCGGTACTTTTACCGCATAATCTGCCGTTACGACACAGTGCGTCGCCATACCGCCGTCCACCGTATAGCCGGCATTTTTCACGCTACGGCAAAGTGTTTCACGTCCGGTAGTGCAATATTCGCACGAGCCGCAGCTCTCGAACATCCATGCAATACTGACACGATCACCGACTTTTAAATTAGTCACATCCGGTGCGATCGATTTAACAATACCGATCCCTTCGTGGCCTAATATACGACCCGGTTTTTTACCGTAATCGCCGGCAGCGACGTGTAAATCGGTATGACATACGCCGCAATATTCAACTTCAACAAGGGCTTCGCCATTTTTGATTTCCGGAATGTCACGTTCAACAATTTCAACTGTTCCATCACATTGTGGGGCAACCACAGCAGCACGCATTTTCATCATGATTTCTCCTATGAAGTAAAACAACGGTAAACGCTTTTGGACAATGTTTAAAATTTAAACATTGGAACTGCCTTTAGTATGCCCACGTACTTTTTTTGTGCAACAACAATTTATCAATTTTATGACATAGTTCACAAAAATTTAACAAAATCAATTACTTAACCATAATTAAATTATGGTTTTATTACATAAAAACACTTTAACATCTCGCTAAAAATGCGGAAAAATCGACAGCTACTTTTAACTTTTCCAGCTCCGCTTTAGCCGTTTGTTCCGTTTCCGCCAACCAATTTACCGCTTCCGCCAAACTGTAAGCGGTCGGAATCGGCGCAAATTTTGCAAAAAATTCGGTTAAATCGACCGCTTGCGAAGCGAATAAACTTAACAAGATTTGTTGCAAATTTTGTTCTCTTAACAATCTAGGCACTTGAGTAACCGAAAGCCGAATTTGCCCTTGCCATGTCTTCTCACTGATTGCAAAGCCTAGTTCCGCTAATGGCGTTTTTAACGTTTGCCAGCGTTGCGTTTGTTGCTCGTCTAAACTTAAATTCAGCGGAATCAATAACGCTTGGCTTTCGCCTTTTTCTAGTTGTGCTATAAAACGCAAACGTGCTAATTTTTCTAATGAAAGCAAATAAAATTGTTGTTCCGCTCTTAATAATAACGCCTGATTTTGCACGATAGCTAACGGCTGCCAATGCCCTATTGCCGCCGATACTGCTTGTGCCAGTTTAGGTTCCGCCTCATCTATCTCTTGAGCAAAAATCACCGGTGCGAAATTAGCTTTCGATTCAATTAAATCTTGTATGTTATCCGATTGAGTTTGCGGCTGGCTGACTAATTCGCCATACCATTTTTGCGCTGATTTGGAGGTAGTTGCAGTGCGAGGCGAATAACTTGTCGCACGAGAAGCGGTCGGTTTTGCAAAATTTCCGGAAAATTCGACCGCTTGTTGCGGTGTTAAAAAACTATTACTACCGGCAGCGATACGATTGGTATCGCGTTGATAACTCGGCAACGGCTCGTTTACTTGATTGGTTAAACCGATTTCAGCTTGCCCTTGTAATGCGGTTTGCACCCCTTGCAAAATAAAGTCATGCACCAATCGTCCTTGGTGAAAACGTACCTCGTGTTTTGCCGGATGTACATTGACGTCCACTTGGCTTGGATCAATATCTAAAAAAACCACAAACGCAGGATAATTGCCTGCCGGCATATCCGTCGCTTCATAGGCTTGGCGAATGGCGTGATTAATGGTTTTATCTCGCATCATTCGTCCGTTTACATAGCTATAACACAAATCATTTTGCAATCGGGAAATATTCGGTAAACCAATCCAACCGTGTAAGTGTAAGTCACCATGTTGCCAGTCGATATGAATCGCATTTTGGATAAATTCATCACCACAAATTGCTGCTACTCGGCGCTGCTGCTGTTCTACCGAATTATCTTGCACCTTGCGGTATTGGCGCACTGTTTTACCGTTATGCGTTAAGGTAAAACCGATATTCGGTTTTGCTAGCGCAATACGGCGCACTACCTCATCAATATGCGCAAATTCGGTTTTATCGGTACGCAAAAATTTACGGCGTGCCGGCGTATTAAAAAATAAATTTGCGACTTCAATTGTTGTGCCGACCGGATGTGAAGCCGGTTGAATTTCCACCGCCATTTCACGCCCTTGCGCATAGGCTTGCCACGCTTCCGCCTGCCCGTCCGGACGAGAAGTGAGTGTTAAGCGAGAAACGGAACTGATACTTGCCAGAGCCTCACCACGAAAGCCAAGGCTTAAAATCATCTCCAAATCTTCAAGGCTAGAAATTTTGCTGGTCGCGTGACGAGCCAATGCCAACGCTAAATCTTGTTTACTGATTCCACAGCCGTTATCTCGAATGCGAATAAGCTGCGCACCGCCTTTCTCAATATCAATTTGAATCTGATTTGCGCCGGCATCTAGACTATTTTCAACCAACTCTTTCACAACAGAGGCTGGACGCTCCACCACTTCACCGGCGGCGATTTGGTTAGCAAGCTGAGGAGGGAGGAAATGAATAAGGTGTTGAGTCATAACATTGGTATCGTTAATCAAGAAATGCTTTATTCTACCCAAAATCTATAAAATTGAGTAGAAAAAGTACCATTCACCACCTGTAAATCGAGTTAAGAATTATTATTATTTGTATTTAAATTGTAATTAACCGCTGATAAACATATCAGGCTGGGACACAGCCGTCGAGCTTGTGAAGTGAATTTCAATAGAGGTCAGCAGCAAGAACCCACCAAGAGTAGCCCACGCAAAGCGAGGGAGCTAGTAGGAATCCTCGTCCTTTAGGGCGGGGAGGATGTCAATACCGGTGGTGTTCTCTATTCCATTGTTGGTGATGAAAGTGATTACCTTTGGTGGCATTATGCAAATCCGTGGTGCTTTTAGTGTCGTAATTAATGCGTTTAGCTGGTTCATTTTCGCTTATTCACGCTTACCTGAATGGAGTTCGGCGATTAAGCGTTTAACTCAGTTAAAGCATGAAATGGATGAATTGGAAAAACGAGTTAAGGCGGAAATCGCTATCAGTGATAAAGCATTAGATATGCAAAAGCTTGCTATTTACACACCGGAAAATAACCGCTTGTTTAGTGATTTATCCCTTGCAATTGATCACAGCCAATGGATTCGATTAAAGGGTAAAAGTGGTTTAGGTAAATCGACTTTATTACGAGTATTAAGCGGTATTTGGGATTATTATGAGGGCGAGTATAAGCAACCGAATAAACCAAGTTTGCTTGTGCCACAACGCAGTTATTTAAACGAAGGTACTTTGGCGGACGTATTAAGCTATCCGAACAAAAATTGTTATAGCGATATTGAAATTAATACGGTCTTAGAGCTGGTAGGGCTAAGTGCATGGCAGAATCGCCTAACGGAAGTTCATGCTTGGCATAATGTTTTTTCAGGTGGGGAACAGCAACGTATCGCTTTTGTACGTATCTTACTGAATAAACCGGCAGTGATTTATTTAGATGAAGCTACCAGCAGTTTAGATGAGGAGTCAGCGACTCAAATGTTTAAACTCATTAAGCAACAGCTTCCAAATGCTTCTGTGATCTTTATTACTCATCAACCTGAGTTAAGCCATTTTGCCGATCAAGAAATTGATTTAACTTTATATAAAGCTTAATGCAATGAATACAAAGCCTCTCTTTCATTGAAAAGAGAGGCTTTTGTTTTTATTGGGTTTAACAAGCGGTCAAAAATAGCGAAAATTTTGCAAATTAGCCTTTCAGGCGGAATCGTCCACGGCTATAGTGGGTTTTCATCAAAGCGAGAATTTGTTCCTTGTCACTACTCACTTTCTGATTACTTTGTTTTGCGACCACTAAAGAATGTTGAATCGAGTGAGCGTGCGTAATTGCAATCGCAAGGGCATCGGCAGCATCGGCTTGCGGTTTGGACGAAAGTTGAAGCATGCGGGTGACCATATCTTGTACTTGGATTTTATCCGCCGAGCCAATGCCGGTGACGGTTTGTTTGACTAAACGGGCGGCATATTCAAACACAGGTAAATCGTGATTTACCGCTGCGACAATCGCTGTACCACGAGCTTGCCCGAGTTTGAGTGCCGAATCGGCATTTTTTGCCATAAACACTTGTTCAATCGCAAACATATCTGGCTGGAATTGGGTGATGATTTCTGTCACGCCGGCATAGATACGTTTTAAGCGAGTCGGTAAATCATCAACGGAAGTGCGAATTGCGCCGCTTCCTAAATATTCTAAATGGCGTCCGGTTTGATGAATCACACCATAACCGGTAACCCGCGAACCGGGGTCAATTCCTAAAATAATCGGCATAGTTTATCCAATGAATGAAAACAAGCGGGCAGATTTGCAAAAAATTTTACAAATCCGCCCGCTTATCTAAACGAATCAATCTGTTATTTATTTAATTTTGCGGTTGCAGTTTGATTAACTTCGCAGTTTTTTGCAAGGATTTCATCTGCATTTTTACCTTTTTTGAATAACATTCCCGCTTCGGTTTTATTAAAGGTTGAAAGTGAGAAGGTTTCATCTAAGTTCCATACGTGCGTTTTTGAGGCAAATGATTCGAAGTCTTTATTTTTCTCATCACGCATTAACTCTTTTACTGCCACATCATTTACAGTTAAAGTTAAGCCGGTAGCTTTTTCGCCCTCAAAATCATAGGTTGCTACTACAGTTTTGCTGTTTTGGCATTGATAAACTACGGTTTTAGAAGACGCAGTTAATTTATTTTTTACCGTATTTACTGTGTTTGAAACGCCGTTAGATACGGCTGTTGCACCTTCTTTTACCGCATTTGTTGTTGCTGAAGCAGCGTTTGATACGCCTTCGCTTACAGTTGAAGCCACATCGCTTGCTGTTGAGCAAGCTGCTAAAAGAGTCGCTAAAGATAACGCTGAAATAAATTTTATTGATTTCATTTTATATTCCTTATGTTAGGGATAAATACACGTCTTAAACGCATCCATTAGATGCCAACTTATTGAAGTTAGTTCCATTTAAGTAAAAAAGAAGCCAACCTAAATGGTTGGTTTATGTATTATGATTTATAGTAATGCAGCAACTTCGTCACTGATTTCACCGTTGTGATATACGTTTTGTACATCATCACAATCTTCGAGACGGTTAATCAAATCAAGTAATTTCGGTGCAGTTTCTGCATCTAGTTCAACGGTGGTTGATGGAATCATCGTAACTTCTGCATTTTCAATTTTGAAACCGGCTTTTTCGATGCCATCACGTACATCACCTAAATCTTCCCAAGCAGTATAGATTTCGAATGAACCGTCTTCTTGCGGTTGAATATCGTCTGCACCGGCTTCGATAGCTGCTTCAGTTAAAGCGTCTTCATCACCCGAAGCAATTAAAATTAAACCTTTTTTGCTGAATAAGTAACCAACAGAACCTTCTGTACCTAAGTTACCGCCACATTTAGTGAAGCTTGGACGAACTTGTGAAATGGTACGGTTAGCGTTATCACTTAAACATTCAACCATCACCGCTGTACCGCCTGGACCGTAACCTTCATAGATTTTAGTTTCCATATTGGTGTCATCGCCACCGCCTACACCACGCTCGATTGCACGGTTGATCGTGTCACGAGTCATATTGTTTGATAATGCTTTATCTACTGCAGAACGTAAACGAGGGTTTGCAGAAACATCACCGCCACCTAATTTTGCAGCTGTTACCAATTCACGAATTAATTTAGTAAAGATTTTACCGCGTTGCGCATCTTGTGCCGCTTTACGGTGTTTAATGTTAGCCCACTTACTATGACCTGCCATTCTGTTGTTTCCTTCTTTTAAATTTATGTTTTGAAAAAGCTCCCCTCTTTTCTAAAGAGGGGAGTTAAATATTTTGCAATCGCCGCCGCATTATTCGGTGATTTTGTTAGTTGGATGGCTTCTTCGACGCTCACCCATTTAAACGCTAAATGTTCACTTAATATCGGTTGTCGTTCTTGCGTTAAGGCTAGTAAAAACCAATGTTCCGAGCAATGTGTCACATCAGGCGCATATTTATACCGAAAATGCGGAAAAATCTCAAATTCTACCGACTCGTTGCAATCTATAAGCGAAAGTTTTTCCGCTAAAATATCAATGCCAATTTCTTCTTTCACCTCACGAATCGCCGTTTCAAACGGTTGTTCGTTCGGCTCAAGCGAACCGGTTACCGACTGCCAAAATTCGGGATCGTCTTGGCGTTGCAGAATTAAGACTTTACCCGAATTTTGTGCATAAATCACAACTAAAATGGAGTTAGGATTTTTGTATTTCATCAGCAAAAAAATAAGTGATTTTTGACCGCTTGTCTTATTCCGCTTTCTCTTTTTTCACGACCGCAATCCCCAACTCTTCCAACGCTTGCGGATTTGCAAAACTTGGTGCTTCGGTCATCAAGCATGCTGCTGCAGTGGTTTTCGGGAATGCGATGACATCACGAATATTTTCCGTACCGGTGATAAGCATGGTTAAACGGTCTAAACCGAACGCAAGACCAGCATGCGGTGGTGTACCGAATTTTAATGCGTCTAATAAGAAACTGAATTTTTCTTGTTGCTCTTCTTCGTTGATACCTAAAATGCTGAATACAGTTTGTTGCATTTTCGGATCGTAAATACGTACCGAACCGCCACCCACTTCGTAGCCGTTAATAACCATATCATAAGCATTCGCAACCGCATTCACCGGATTTGCTGCTAATTCTTCCGGCGTTAAATCTTTCGGAGAAGTGAACGGGTGGTGCATTGCAGAAAGATTGCCTTCATCGTCTTTTTCAAACATTGGGAAGTCAATCACCCAAAGCGGTTTCCACGCTGAAAGATCGGTTAATGCTAAATCACGGCCAACTTTCAGACGTAAAGCGCCCATTGAGTCGGTAACCACTTGCCATTTATCCGCACCGAAGAATAGGATATCGCCGCTAGTTGCGTTAGTACGCTCGATTAATGCTTTGAAAATGTCTTCGTTTAAGAATTTCGCTACTGGGCTTTGAATGCCTTCCATACTGGCATTCACGTCATTGATTTTCGCCCATGCTAAGCCTTTTGCACCGTAAATACCGACAAATTGAGTATATTCGTCAATTTGTTTACGAGTGAGTGTTGCACCGTTCGGTACACGAAGTACGGTTACACGACCGTCTGCTGAATTTGCCGGCTCGTTAAATACTTTAAACTCAACGTCTTTTAAGATATCTGCCACATCGACTAATTCTAACGGGTTACGTAAATCCGGTTTGTCCGAACCGAAACGTTGCATCACTTCCTGCCACGTCATCATTGGGAATTTGCCTAAATCTACGTTTAAGCGATCCAACCATAAGCCGTGAATCATATTTTCCATTAATTCACGCACTTCTTCAGCGGTTAAAAATGAGGTTTCCACATCGATTTGGGTAAATTCCGGCTGGCGATCGGCACGTAAATCTTCGTCACGGAAGCATTTTACGATTTGATAGTAACGGTCAAAGCCCGACATCATTAGCAACTGTTTGAAAAGCTGCGGTGATTGCGGTAGAGCGTAGAATTTACCGTTATGTACACGGCTTGGCACTAAGTAGTCACGCGCACCTTCCGGTGTTGCTTTGGTCAGCATTGGCGTTTCGATATCAAGGAAGCCGTTGTCGTCCATATAACGACGTACAAAACTGGTGATTTTTGCACGTGTTTTGAGTTTTTCCGCCATTTCCGGACGGCGTAAATCAAGATAACGATATTTTAAACGTTGTTCTTCAGTGTTGCTTTGGTTGAAATCAAGCGGTAAAACTTCCGAATTGTTATACACAATCACATTTTTCACTAACACTTCGATTTCGCCGGTCGCCATATCTTTGTTGATTTGCGATTCGTCACGTGCAATCACTTCACCTTGAATTTGTACACACGCTTCTGAACGTAGGCTTGAAGCAATTTTGAAAATCGCTTCGTCCTTCTCGTCAAAGAAAACTTGCACGATACCTTCACGGTCACGAATTTGCATAAAAATAAAACGACCGAGGTTACGCACACGGTGAACCCAACCGCTTAATGTTACGGTTTGACCAACGTGCGAACGGTTTAAAGCACCACAATAATGAGAACGCATCATAAAAATATCCTTAAGATTTAAAAATAGGTTTTCCGCTGTGATAAATTGCGGAGACAAAATCTTTGAAATTATAGCGGAAAATTGCCGAGAATTGGAGAGAGGAAAAGAAACAAACGGTCGAATTTACAGATTTTTTTGCAAATTTGACCGCTTGTTCAGATTAAAGAAGATTAAAAATCAGCGATTAATTAGAAATTAGAGTAAACCTAACACTTTTCTACCGTTGATTGAGGCAATATTCGCCATTTCTTCTAAATTGGTAAAGCGACAGCCGGCAGAGAGTAGGCTAAGTTCTTGCCACATATCACCTTCACATAACGGCACCATATAGTCGCAAATATTATCTGTACCGATTGCAACGGTAATGCCTTCCGGAATCAATTCATCCGCCGGTGTTAGTGCATTATGGAATGGCTGTAAATCTTCTTTACGACCGCTATCAATCCACGCCATTGGGCAAGCGATCACCATCATTTGCGAGTCACGCATTTTTTGGTAGAGCATTTTACGATATTCTTTCGGATGTGCGCCGATTGAAATACCGTGGATTGCCACCACTCGACCTTGCATACCGTGTTCGATTGCTTTATCGCATAATTGTTCGGTTTCTTTTTCTTTCGGGGTATTAAATTGGTCCACGTGTACATGCAACATCTTGCCGAGTGATTTGGCTTTATCCAGCAAAATATCCATTGCTTCCAAGCCTTTGCCGAAATCTAATTCGTCACGGTATGGCAAGCCACCAATCATATCTACCATTTCAGAACCGATATCAAACCATTTTTTTGCAGTTGGTTCAATTACGCCTTTTAAGGTTTGGTTGGCAAATTTTAAGGTAATATCGCTTTTATACACTTCACGAGCTTTGTGAGCGGCGATAATTGCACGATCTTCACATACGCCATCAATATCCACAAAAGTCCCGAATGCGGTAACCCCCTGTGAAATCATTAATTCAATCGCTTGTGAAAAACGGCGGTAGTAATCATCAACCGTTGAATTGCGTTTTACTTCATCAACTAAATCCCATTTTTGTTGTAGATTGGCATTTTGGTAAATGGCAATTTTTTCCGGCGTCATTGTAAATGCTCGGTCTGCATGGGCGTGAGCATTCACCCAACCGCCTTTTTTAATAATTTCGTCACGAATATGGCTTTTGAGCGTACGAATTAATTGGCTCATGTTAATCTTTTCCTCTCTACTTATTTTGCTGAATTTTAGGTAAAAAAAAGATCTCTAAAAAGAGATCTATAAATGAGTTGAAATGCCAAAAAAAGAGTCAAGCACCATAATGAAATGATGTTTGGCTAAATGAGTGTTTAAGTATGTTGTAAGGTTTTGCATATGAATCTATCTAGTTCCTTTCTTGGCACTAGGACTGTAGTATATCTTTTAAAAAATCAAAAAGCAAACGTTTGCTTTTTGGATTTGCATTATATTTACGCATGCCTTACAATTTGCTTCGTTCTCATTGGGGTGCTTTACAAAGCTGAGAAATTACCCATAGAACCTGATCTGATTAGTATCAGTGTAGGGATTTGAGACATTTGCTATACTTACCAAATTAGGCTTATAAAAGCATTTAATCAGAGTATGGAAGGCAGCTGGTTCTACTCAAATCCTTCTAGTTTATTTTTAGAAGGAATAGATGACAATGAAAAAACTTTTGGCATTATCTGCTTGGTGTTTTGCAGCACATGCTATGGCGCAAACACCTGTATTGACGGTTTATACTTATGATTCTTTCACTTCAAAGTGGGGGCCTGCGCCAAAACTTGAAGAATTATTTGAAAAACAATGTCAATGTGACGTGAGATTTTTACCCTTTGAAGACGGTATTACAATGTTTAATCGTATCCGTTTAGAAGGTAAAAAAACAAAAGCGGACGTGATGCTAGGCATTGATAATTTTACGATGGAAGAAGCGCAAAAATCGGGCTTTTTTATCGAACACGAATTAACGGTCGAGGATTTTCCTTGGCAAAATGAAGTGTTCTTTCCGTATGATTACAGCGAATATGCTTTTATCTATAACAAAGAGAAATTAGCGCAGCCGCCGAGATCATTAAAAGAATTAGTTGAACGCCAAGATTTAAAAGTGATTTATCAAGATCCTCGCACCAGTACAGTGGGGCGTGGTTTGCTATTTTGGGTAAATAGTGTGTATGGTGATAAGGCTGAAGACGCTTGGAAAACGTTAGCTAAGCATACGGTAACTGTTGGTAAAGGTTGGTCTGAAACTTATGGTGCTTTTTTGAAAGGCGAATCTGATTTGGTACTAAGTTATGCAACTTCACCACTTTATCATCAATGGCATGAAAAAACCGACAAGTATGTCGCTGCGCAATTTGAAGAAGGCCATTTGGTCCAAACGGAAGTTGCAGCAATTACCAAAGTGAGTAAGCAAAAAGCATTAGCCAAACAATTTTTGCAATTTTTACATCAAGCTCAAGCGCAAAATGTGATTTCTTATCATAATGTGATGAAACCGGTGGTTGGCACAGATGCAGTTCCGGCGTTTAAAGCGTTACCTGAATATAAACAGCTTGCTTTTATACAGCCATCTTCTGAGACAGTAAGAAAATGGCTTGCGAGTTGGCAACAAAGTTGGTAGCAGAAATCATTCGTTTATTTTAGCGGCTAATGGAATCTTTAGCCGTTTTTATTGTCTGCTAAGCGGTAAAAATTACAAAATTTTTTTGCAAAATCTGATTGCCAAAAGGGATTACATTTGTTATTTATACGCCCTTTTGAACTATCCCCTAAAATTTTTTATATCAAATAATTCTAAACAGGGGCAACACTATCCAAAAGGAGTGAAATTATGGCTCAAGTGGCAGGTACCACTTCATTAGGTTTATTAGCTCTAGCAGGCGTTACACCTTACCAACCTAAAAAAGACGAAGAATACATGAGCGATGCGCAAAAAGAGCATTTCCGTAAAATTCTTCGTGCGTGGCACGTTCAAATCATGGAAGAAGCTGAGCGCACCAAAAGCCAAATGCAAGAGGAAGTGGCAAATTTTGCCGATCCAGCAGACCGAGCAACACAGGAAGAAGAATTCAGCCTTGAATTACGAAACCGTGACCGTGAGCGTAAATTGCTTAAAAAAATTGAGCAGACGCTAAACAGCATTGCTGAAGATGAATACGGCTATTGTGAAACTTGTGGTGTAGAGATTGGTCTACGTCGTTTAGAAGCTCGTCCGACAGCCGATATGTGTATTGACTGTAAAACGCTTGCAGAAATCCGTGAAAAGCAAATGGGCTTATAAGCTTAATTAGAAATGGGTAATTGAAATTGATAATGGACAATCTCATATTGTCCATTATTTTTTATTATGATTTAATTATCTATTACGATTGTTAATTTCAGAGGTGTATTATTTTTAACTATATCAAATCGTTGTTTACTCGTCGAAAAAACGTTAAAAAGCAGCCGCTTGTAGAGTTTGAATCGGAAGGACGTAAGCAAGGCAAGAACGCTAAAGCAGCAGAATCACGTACTAAACGCTCTGCTTCGAAAGCGATTGAAAACAAAACGCACTCGTCTAAAAAAGCCAAGAAGGCAAATAATACAAATATGCCTTCTCATCTGTTACATAAAAAATTTACAGTAAATGCCGGCCATTATGATATTACTCCGAAAGACTTTCCGAAAAATGCGTTAGTAATCGTTGAAAAATTACAGCGTGCTGGTTTTGAGGCCTACGTGGTCGGTGGTTGTATTCGAGATTTATTGTTAGGACATAAACCAAAAGATTTTGACGTTGCAACTAATGCAAAACCGGAAGAAATTCAAAAAATCTTTGGGCATCAATGCCGTTTAATCGGGCGCCGTTTCCGTTTAGCCCATATTGTGTTTGGACGTGATATTTATGAAGTGGCGACTTTCCGAGCAGATCACAGCAATCATAGCAGCGATAAAATCTCAAAAGTTAGCGAAGAAGGTATGCTGTTACGTGACAATGTGTACGGCACGCTACGTGAAGATGCACAGCGTCGTGATTTCACCGTTAATTCGCTCTATTACGATCCGAAACATAACCTGATTTTTGATTTCTTTGATGGCATTGCAGATCTAAAAGCCGGTAAGTTACGCTTAATCGGTGATCCGGTGATACGCTATCAAGAAGATCCAGTACGTATGTTGCGTGCAGTTCGCTTTATGGCGAAATTGGATATGTTCTTGGATAAACCGAGCGATGCCCCTATTCGTGAACTTGCCCATTTATTGAAAAATATTCCGGCGGCACGTTTGTTTGATGAATCATTAAAATTGTTGCAATCGGGACAAGGTTTTAAAACTTATCAATTGATGCGGCAATATGGCTTATTCGAGCAGTTATTTCCGGTGCTAGTGCCGTTTTTCACCGAACACAATGATTCGAATGCAGAGCGTATGCTAAGTAAAGCACTAAACTCAACGGATGAACGTATTCGTGATAATTTACGGGTTAATCCGGCATTTTTATTCGCAGCATTACTTTGGTATCCATTACGTGAGAAAATGGAAGTGTTGAAAAATGAAGGTGGTTTAAACAGCCACGATGCAATGATGTTAGCAGCGAATGATGTATTGGATGAAAGTTGTAAAGCGATTGCATTACATCGTCGTCATACCTCTGTGATTCGTGATATTTGGGCGTTACAATTCCAAATGACCAAACGTTCGGGTAAACGTCCGCAGCAGACGCTGGAATACGTAAAATTCCGTGCCGGTTTTGATCTATTAGTGATGCGAGCTGAGATTGAAGGCGGTGACTTGGTCGAGCTTTCAGCGTGGTGGCACGAATACCAATTTAGCAATGACGCACAACGTGCGGAAATGTTGAAAGCGGTCAGAAATTTGCCGAATTTTGCCGGCGAAGAAAAGAAAAAACGTCGTCGTAAAACATTTAGAAAGAAAAAGCCAGTGAAGAAAGTCTCGGCAGAGTAAATAGAAAGATGGTGCAAGCGAGAGCTTGTGCCTTTTCTTTTAGTTAGAATAACTAGAAACGGAAATCATTATGAAAACAGTCTATATCGCTTTAGGGTCGAATTTAGATAATCCGCTAGCACAAGTTAAACAAGCGGTTGAATCTTTAAAAACATTTGCAATTAATTTTGAAATTAGTCCGTTCTACGGCAGTAAGCCGGTTGGGCCACAAGATCAGCCGGATTATGTGAATGCAGTGGCAAAATTCGATACCGATTTAACAGCGCTTGAATTGTTGGATAAATTACAAAGTATTGAAAACGATCAAGGACGAGTGCGAATTCGGCGCTGGGGCGAGCGTACGCTGGATTTGGATATTATCTTATACGGCGATGAACAGATTCAAAACGAACGTTTAACCGTACCGCATATTGAAATGAAAAATCGAGAGTTTGTAATTGTGCCGATGTATGATCTTAACTCAGATTTAGTGCTGCCAAGCGGTGAAAAATTAGCGGAAATTTACCAACAATTTAAACATCATCAAATGGTGACGTTCTAATTCCAAATGCACGGAATATCCCGTGCATTTTTTTATGGCTCTATTTTGTCGGTGTTGCTACCACGGCTTCCGATTTAGCCACTTTGTTATCTGAGGTTTGCAATACGGCACGAGATTTTTCATCAAATTTCACATCAATGCGGTGATCAACCACCACATTCATATTAATCGTAATCCCTTCTGCCGGCGTTTCAAGCTGTACTTTCGGCGTACAAGCGGTCAAATTTAGGCAAAAAATTGCAAAAAGTAGGCTTTTTCTCATTTTCTTTTATCTAACTGCTGGTAAATAGAATTTTCAATATTCTGTTCGACATAAGAACCTGAATTGATCATATGCCAAAGACTAAAGATATTCTCTTTATGATGATAATTAAAGTTAATTTTAGTTTTTTCTTGCTGATTAAGCTGCATTTTTAATTTGGCATCTAACGCCATTTCACCATTCGGCCCAACATTAATCAAGCTACGTAAATCGGTAATTTTCGTATCATTGAGTAAATAGAGTAATAGTCGCTCGGAATAGCCGCTGGTTTGAGAGATTGCCTGCATTAATTCCGGCTGAATTTTTAAATTCGATTGCACCGCTTGGGTCAGTAAGCCATCGCATACATAGCAAGGTTTACCTTCCAACCAAAACGGTAAGGTCGCA
This sequence comes from Actinobacillus ureae ATCC 25976, assembly GCF_000188255.1. Classification (GTDB taxonomy): domain Bacteria; phylum Pseudomonadota; class Gammaproteobacteria; order Enterobacterales; family Pasteurellaceae; genus Actinobacillus; species Actinobacillus ureae. The sequence continues at coordinate 244,791 of NZ_GL831081.1, read as the reverse complement.
TTTGCTTTGCCTTTTAATTCAATTTGCTGATATTGCACCAATTCGAGGATACGTTCGAAATTGATATTCGCCAGCTTTAAATAAGCAATTTGAGTCTGTGGCAAAGCAAATTGCTCAACACTCAACGCACCATCTAATAAATTCATTGAAAGTTGTTTAAGCATTAATGGCTTTTGACGGCTATAAGGATAATGTCCAAACACTTTTACATGAATATTCTCAATCGGCAAACCAATATTCAGTTGCCCGATTTTTAAGTCGATAGGCCATTTTAAACCAAAGTCAAACTCGTTATCCTGTAAGCGGTAGGGCAGGTTAAATTCAATCGCTTTCGCTTCTCCGTTCGGCATGGAAAGCGCAGCGTTACGAATGGCGAAATGCCCACCGGCAATAATACCTTTTTCCGCACTGGCGCTGAAAGCGGTTTCGCCTCGAACAGTACCGCTGGTGATTAGCCAGTGTTGACGAAACGGAATTAACGGTTGGAACACTTTTGCCGATTGTTCTTTCCAATATAATCGCCCAATCAGTTCGCTAGTGGTTTTGGTCAGTTTACGGCGAGCGAATAATTGAAGCGGTTGAATTTGTTCTGCTTGTAGCTCACCTTTTAGGTTTAAGTTTTCAATTTCACCGCTTACTTGTAATTTAGCGGAAGGTGATGGAATTTTTCCGCCGTAATCAAAGCGCATTTCCGGCGATTTGATTTGGATACCACCGTGAAGTTGCCATTTTTGATAAGCAAATTTAATTGGCTCTAGTAAACGTAATTCGGTTTTAGGAATATACACACCTTGCTGGTGAATTTTGCCTAATTCACCACTTAATTTGTTGAGTTGTACTAAATTTTTGTGCCAATTTCCTTGCCCACTAATATTGAGTTTGCTGGCTATGGTGTGGATATTGGTATCACCCCACACTCGCCATTGCCATAAATCTTGTACCGCATTTTTATCCGAAACGTCTTCAAAAAAGTCTAATTGCCCCATTTTGAAGTTTTTAGCAAAACCGTCTAAATGCAGATTGATATTTTTAAAATCGGGGCTTTCACCTTTGAATACCGAATGTAAGCGACCATTTACACCATGCTTATTAATCTGAATACCAGCAAGCGGGAAACGTAGTTCATGAATTGCCAGTAATCGTTGTTTTCCGACCAAACGTAATAGCGATTTTGGCTGAAATTTAAAACTCAGATGATCAAATTTACCGCTAAATGCTACTGGTAAAGAACTGTACAGAATGAAATCGTCATATTTCATATTACCGGTAATTTGAAACGGCATATTTAAACCATCAGCTTGTAATTCACCGTCACGGTTTTCCAATACAATATTTCCTTTACCGGCATTTTTACTTTGCGATAGCAAGTTAAAACGTAAGTAGGTTTTAATCGGATAATAATCGCCATTTGCAAAACTGTTCGGCGTGAGTTTTGCATTAATAAAGCCTTGCAGCGGAAAATCTTCCAGCCAATCCCAATAGAATTTACCCTGTTTGATTTCAAGAGTTTGTGAATCAAAACGGAATGGGAAATTTAAGCGGTTTTTCGGGGCGGTGTCGGAAGCGAAAGCCCAATCGCCGACTAACTGATTTTGTTCATCGGTTTGCCAACTGAGTAGAGAGCTGCCTTCCCTAATCACTTCATTTGCTATGATTTCTTTCGGTAAAATCCAGTGATAATCGCCTTCAAATTGTGATGGAATGGCGAACAAATTTTTTGGACTCACGTGGGTGGAAAACAGTAAATTGTGTTTTTCCTGTTTGCTTGGTTGATAGCTTAAATTGCCGGAAAGGGTTTGATTGGCAAATTCTGCGCTTAATTCGACCGCTTCTTGGCGGATTAAAGCGGTCAATTTTTGCTGAAAAAATGCAAATTTGCTGTAACTCGGCGTGGTTAGCAATTGCGCTAAACGAGGATGCAAATCATTAGGTAAATTCAGCCAATGTAACGCTTTAATTTCCGCTTCGCCCTCGGGTAACAACGCTAGAATTGGCGTAAGAGAGAAGGTTGATGATGAATCATCCGAGGTTGGTAATTGAGTTAAACATTGATAATCTAGAGTTGCTTTATCGATTGAGACCCGCTGCTGGCTATGCCAATGTACAGCAAGATTATCGACCGTAATTAAAGGACAATTTTGATAGGTGAGAGAAAATTTCGCTAAATTTGCATTTTCCAAATTAGCTTGAATACCACTGGCGGGCGTTTGAATTTGCCAGCCGTCCGGTAGAAACCAATTTGTTACCGTGGCAAGTTGCTTACCCGAAAGCAGTGTCGCACCGCCGACAATCAGCAGTGCAACAAAAGTACCGATAACGAGTAGGCTACGTTTTAGCATTAGATCATATTAGTGAATGGATAGAGCATTGCCAATAAAGTGGCTAATGTCCAGCCTAGCGGGTTTTTAATTTGTTTTTCACCTTTGCCGAGTAATAACCAAGCGAGTAAAGCGAAAATCACAAATTGTACGATAAAATAAAACACATAAGGCAATAACGCCATATCCGGCATAATTTGCAATTGTTGATACAGTACGAATGCACTCCATAAATAATTTAGCACCAACACAATTAGCGCCAACTGTACTAATAATTTAAAGAAAACATCAAGACGGCTTTTGGCCAACATTAAATACCAACCTGCAAGTAAAATACCGAGTAACAGCTGAGCAAAATTATTGGCGCGGACACCGTTAAATAAAGATGGAAGTTCAACCCAATAAATCGCCAAATACTGGATCATTCCCACCGCAAGAATACCGAAAGCACAGTAAATTAAGGTGTTCATTGGTTTTTCATGTGCGCTAAATAACCAATAAAAAATACCGCTCATCAATGACGCCACTCCGGCAAGTGCCATAGGATTGTGTTTAGGTGTAAGGCCAATTGAATAAACGAAATTGCCAAGCGCAAATACGATGAAGAATTTTAGTACGAATAACAATCTACCCGTTTGTCCTGGGCAAATTTCGCCTTTCCATAACACAAAAAATGCAATGAGGTTTGCAATAAAGAAAGCCAGCAAATACGGTGAGATAAAAATTGCGTTTTGTGGTGCAAAATAGTGATTAAGTAACATTTGCACAAACAGCATTAATACCATTGGTAATAGTGCGTGTGTGGCAACATCATATTTTTTTTCAGAATCGTGATTGTGCGACATAACTTAAAATTGATAGATAAGTAAAATTGAAAAATGATTTTGGTCTGAAATTATGCCATAATATACGCAGTTTTTTAACTTAAATGAGGAATGAACTATGCGAATTTTACATACCATGTTACGTGTAGGCGATTTAGAACGCTCTATTAAATTTTATACCGAAGTATTAGGTATGCGCTTACTTCGTACCAGCGAAAACCCTGAATATAAATATTCATTAGCATTTTTAGGCTATGCAGATGAAAGCGAAAGCGCAGTAATTGAATTAACTTATAACTGGGGCGTAGAAAGCTATGAATTAGGTACGGCGTACGGTCATATTGCATTAGGTGTTGACGATATTTATGCAACGATTGAAAGCGTGCGTGCGGCAGACGGTAAAATTACCCGTGAACCAGGCCCGGTATTAGGCGGTACGACAGTCATCGCTTTTGCGGAAGATCCGGACGGTTATAAAATTGAGTTTATCGAAAATAAAAATGCACAGGCTGCATTAGGTAATTAATTTTATTTGCCATAAGAATAGCCCTTTGGTTATTCATGGTGCAAGCGGTCAAATTTTAAGAGATATTTGCAAATTCTCTTTAAAATCCGACCGCTTTTTCTTTAAATAGGTGGAAACCACCTGTAATGAATAGACAATGACAGAACAAGTAACAGACTATAATTTATTAAAAAATCGTTTTCGTGGTTATTTACCGGTAATTATTGATGTGGAAACAGCCGGATTGAATGCACAAACAGACGCTTTATTAGAACTGGCAGCCATCACGGTAAAAATGGATGAGAACGGCTATTTAGTACCGGATCAAAAATGCCATTTTCATATTCAGCCGTTTGAAGGGGCGAATATCAATCCCGATTCGCTTAAATTTAATGGTATTGATATTGATAACCCATTGCGTGGAGCAGTGCCGGAAAATATTGCGATTCCCGAAATGTTTAAAATGGTACGCCGTGCAATGAAAGATCAAGGCTGTCAGCGTGCGGTAATTGTGGCACATAATGCGACTTTTGATCAGGCATTCGTACAAGCGGCGGTTAAGCGTATTAATGCGAAGCGTGATCCGTTTCATCCGTTTGCAATGTTTGATACCGCAACACTTGCCGGTTTTATGTATGGACAAACCGTATTAGTAAAGGCTTGCCAAATGGCAAAAATTTCGTTTGATGGTAAACAGGCGCATTCAGCTTTGTATGATACGGAAAAAACCACAGAATTATTCTGCGCAATGGTGAATCGTTTAAAAGATCTTGGCGGCTTTCCACTCGTGAGTGATAGCGAATCAGATGCATAATACGAGTAAAAATAAGCGGTCTATTTTCCTTATTTCTTTGCAAAAAAGTTAGGAAAATAGACCGCTTGTGTATTTCTAGTGCTTAGAATTTAAGCCAACATACCCAATTCATAAGCGATAAAGAGTAGGGTGAATGCTGAAAGATAGATTAAGCCTGCAATGGATAACCAAAATAATCCGCCTTTCACTTTATTTTCTCCTTTTAATACAAGTGATAGATTTAATGCAGCAAAGATTGGCGTTGAAACGAATGAAAAAATCATTGCGAAAGAAAGCATTTTTGCCACATCACTCATAAATACCGAAATAATCAGAACTCCGATAGCAGCGGTGATTGTCATCCAAATACTTAAACTTGCCGCAGTGCTTTCTTTTTTGTTTAGCAATAAACGTAAAGCTTCATTATTGGCTCGTGAATAACCGTCAATTACGGTAATGGTTGTGCCAAACATACACATAAAAGCAATGAAAGCGATCAATAATTTAGACCAATCACCGATAGCGAATGCATACATTTTAATTAATTGTGCAATATATTTTACACCCGCTTGTTCAACCGTTTCGCCCGAACCATATTGGACTAATGCGCCTAACACTAAGAATACTAAGGCGAGAATTGCAGTACCGATAAAACCGACATTGAAATCAAAAATACCGTCTCCATAGCTCACTTTATTTAAACGGCGTTTTGCCACGACCCACATTGAGTTGATCGCAGAAATCTCAATCGGTGCCGGCATCCAGCCCATTAATGCCACAATAAAACCGAGTGAAGCTAGATTCCAAGGGTTAGGCTCAATAAAATCAGGTGCGATTTGTACACCACCTTTTGATGCCGCCACAATTACCGCTGTCACCGTGGAAACGGTTAGCACAATCATAATCCATTTAGACAGTGAATCTAGAAAGCGATATTTGCCTAATAATAAAATGCCCCAAGTGATAGCAATAATAATTGCACTGGCAAGCGGAATACTCAGATCGAACTGTACACCAATGGCAGAGAATAAGAATTTTAAAATTGCAGCAGTAACGATACCTACTGCTGCTGTATTGATCATTGCTGCAATCACATTCAAGACAAAGAAAATCCATAAATAGATTTTGCCTTTTTCTTGATAGCCTTCTAATAAAGTTTTATTCGTGCTTAGCGTATATTGCACGCCAAAGCGGAAGAACGGATATTTAAATAAATTCGCTAAAATAATAATTAACGCTAATTGCCAACCATAAATTGCACCTGCTTGGGTTGAAGCAACAATATGCGAACCTCCGACTGCAGCAGATGCCATTAAAATCCCCGGTCCTATTGCTTTTAGTTTTGATTGCCAGTTTGAAACAGGTTCTAGTTGTTGTGTTTGTGTCATGTTTTCTTTCCCTTTATTGTAAAAAATTTAATACGGTTTGAGCCATTGTATGCCTAAACTCTTAAGAGAAACAATCGCTTTTTTGTGATTATTTAATTTTGTAAAAAAAATGATAAAAATTTTGTAAGCCGAAATGCGCTGGCTAAAGCATAATTATATAAGCTTGATATGAAATTAGTGGATTATGCTGAGTTTTATTGGTTTACTAGTTTTTTATAAATTTAAATTAATTTTAACCGGTTGCTGAGTTATTGCTCTAGTATGTTGAAACTGTTAGGATTCTTGCCGTTTTATAACAATTAAATGAGATTTATATTTATGTCTAACACAGCACAAAATTTAAGGAATGATCCTAAAAAAGTTGCGATTGCTTCAATGGTGGGAACAGCAATCGAATTCTTTGATTACTATATTTATGCCGCAGCAGCGGTATTAGTTTTTAATACGCAATTTTTTAAAAGTGGTGATCCGGTTTCGGATGAGTTACTTTCTCTTTCCACTTTAGCACTCGCTTTCTTCGCTCGTCCTATCGGCTCGGCGCTTTTTGGCCACTTTGGTGACAAAATCGGTCGTAAGAAGACGTTAGTCGCTTCATTGCTATTAATGGGCGGTTCAACCGTTTGTATCGGTCTTTTACCGACTTATGCGGATATTGGTATTTGGGCAACCGTGTTACTTTGTTTATGTCGTATCGGACAAGGTTTAGGTCTTGGCGGCGAATGGGGCGGCGCAGCCTTAGTTGCAACCGAAAATGCGCCGGACGGCAAACGTGCTTGGTATGGTACTTTTCCACAATTAGGTGCGCCAATCGGTTTGTTTTTAGCAAACGGAGCGTTCTTCCTTGTCAGTTACATTTGGGGGAAAGAAGGTCTTGTTGAATGGGCATGGCGTATTCCATTTATTTCATCAGTTGTGTTAGTTATGGTGGGATTATGGGTGCGTTTAACCCTACATGAAAGCCACGTATTCCGTGAAGCGGAAGAAAAAGGTAAAACCCAAAAAGCGCCGGTGAGTGCTGTGTTTAAACACCATATGAAACCGCTTATTTTAGGGACTTTCATTATGACGGCAACTTATGTGTTGTTCTATATTATGACCGCCTTTGCACAAGTTTATTCAAGAACGCCGGCAAAACTTTCTGAAGCCGGTTACCCGATGGGACTCGGTATTGAGCCGAATACCTTTACTGGTTTGTTACTATTAAGTGCGATCGTTTTTGGTGCATTTACCAGTATTTCAGGTCTTTTAGCCGATAAAGTTGGTCGCCGTAAGTTTTTATTATGGGTCACTTTTGCGATGGGCATTTTCGGTTTAGCAATGCCGTTATTCCTTTCAAACGGCACTCCGTATTCCGTATTTGCTTTCCTTGTCGTGGGGATGGCGTTGATGGGATTCACTTTCGGCCCAATGGCGGCATTATTGCCGGAGCTGTTCCCAACCGAAGTTCGTTATTCAGGTGCATCACTCGCTTACAACTTCGCTTCAATTGTTGGTGCAACCGTCGCAGCGACATTTGCCATTAAAATCAACGCAGCCTACGGCATTTTAGCTGTAGGGATCTACCTTGCGGCAAACGCAGTCTTAACTTTAATTGCGTTATTCGTATCAAAAGAAACCAAAGACCTAGATTTAACTAAAGCGTAAATTGATTTAAGGTGGTAAAAAAGGTTCCGATATGGAGCCTTTTTTGTTTTACATATAAATAACAAGCGGTCAAATTCCCTAAAGTTTTGCAAAAAATCTGAAGAATTTGACCGCTTGTAATAAGAAAAAAAGTGCGTATTAAACGCACTTTTTTACTTTATATAACTAGGTGATTAGCCGTTGTATTTTTGGAATACTAAGCAAGCATTTGTACCACCGAAACCGAAGCTGTTAGACATTACCGTTGTTAACGCTTTGTCTTGGCGCTCAGTCACGATATTTAAGCCTTCCGCTTGTTCGTCTAATGTTTCGATGTTAATGCTTGGTGCGATAAAGCCGTTATCTAACATTAATAGTGAGTAGATTGCTTCGTGTGCACCTGCTGCACCTAAAGAGTGACCTGTCATTGATTTTGTTGATGAAATCGCAGGTTTTTTATCACCGAATACGTTTTTAATTGCGCCTAACTCTTTCACATCACCAACCGGTGTAGAAGTACCGTGTACGTTAATGTATTCCACTTCACCGTTTACGGTTGCTAACGCTTGTCTCATACAACGTTCCGCACCTTCACCGCTTGGCGCAACCATGTCATAACCGTCAGAGGTCGCACCGTAACCTACGATTTCAGCATAGATTTTTGCGCCACGAGCAAGTGCGTGTTCTAATTCTTCAACCATAACAACCGCGCCGCCGCCTGCGATAACAAAACCGTCACGGTTTGCGTCATAAGCACGGCTTGCTTTAGTTGGGTTATCGTTATATTTGGTTGACACTGCACCCATCGCATCGAATTCGGTTGCACATTCCCAAGAAAGCTCTTCCGCACCGCCGGCAAACACAACATCTTGTTTACCTAATTGGATTAATTCCATGGCATGGCCGATACAGTGAGCTGAAGTTGCACACGCAGAACTGATTGAGTAGTTAACACCACGGATTTTGTATGGTGTCGCTAAACATGCCGATACGCTTGATGCCATTGTTTTGGTTACCGCATAAGGGCCAACCGCTTTCACGCCACGTGGGCCACGTACCGCATCACAAGCCACTAATTGGCTGTGTGCAGAACCGGTACCCGCACCGATAACTAGACCGGCACGATCGTTTGATACTTGATCTTCGGTTAAACCTGAATCTTCGATCGCTTCTTTCATTGAAAGATAAGCGTAAGCAGCAGCATCACCCATAAAACGATAAATTTTACGGTCGATTAATTCTGCCGGGTTTAATTTGATTGTGCCGGCAACTTGGCTACGCATACCTACTTCAGCAAATTCAGGAACGAATTCAATACCTGATTTACCTTCTTTTAATGAAGCTAAAACTTCTTCTTTATTGTTACCGATACTAGAAATAACGCCTAAACCAGTGATAACGACTCTTTTCATTTTGTTTCCTTCATCATAATTGATTTCGTAAGATATTAGATTCAGCTTACACTTGTTCGCTAAAGTAAGCTACTAAAACTTATGTATTTTACATGATTTTAGGACTGGTCTGAACTCTTTTCGCGAAAGATAGCGGTCTGATCCGAGTTGTTTTTTGCAAATTTTTGCGAGATGTCCAAAGTTACAAGGCGACTGACTTTACTTTTTTGAGTAAAATGTTAAATTGATCACATTTTTTATAACAAGGGATTTAACGTGGAAGAGTTGGAGCTATCAACGGCTTACTTACATCAGAGATTGTCTGGTGTGTCTGATGCTTTTTCTTCAATTGCTAGCCAGCTGAGTTGGTCTGTTCCTCGTATTGATGCCTTAAATGATTTTAGAATTAAACGTGCTGTAGCTGCGAATAATCCGCAGTTTCAGTACGTTTTTTCTTTATTACCCCTCCTAATTCATACCAATAGCCCCGAATTGCCGTCTTACGTGAAAAATGCACCGAGCGGTATTGCGCAGTTTCAGCTTTCGGATTTCCAACATCACTATTTAGCCAGCTTTGATTTGAGTGTTGAGACGATTGAATGTTTCTCAAAGAATCCTGCATTTGATGCTTTGTATTCAATGGGTAGTGCCGGCAGTATTACCCAAACAAGTTTATCCGATTTGGATTTATGGCTTTGTTATTCTGATCGCCTGAGTGCGGTGGAATACCAATTGATCGAGCAAAAACTTACTAAGATAAAAAATTGGGCAAAGCACTTTGATGTGGAACTCAATTTTTATTTAATGAATCCTAACCATTTCAAAGCGAATTTAGCCAGTAATGATGTGAATGCGGAACATAGCGGATCCGCACAGCATTTTTTCTTGCTGGATGAATTTTATCGTTCGGCAATTCGTTTATCCGGTAAGCGTTTGTTATGGCTTCATCTAAGTGACAAACAATATCAAAAATGTATGGAGTTGGCGGACTTTGATCAAAGTGAATGGATTGATTTTGGTGATTTTTCTTCACTTTCAACTGCAGAATTTTTCGGTGCAAGTTTATGGCAATTATATAAAGGGATTGATTGCCCGTATAAATCGGCACTTAAAATTTTATTATTGGAAAGCTATGCCGAGACTTATCCGGAAACAGCGTTAATTTCAAAAGTATTTAAGCAAAAATTGCTCAATCAAGCGCCGGAAAAATATCATTTTGACCCTTATTTAGCGATGTTGGAGCAAGTTACGGTTTATTTGACCAACCGTAAAGAATTTGTCCGCTTAGGCCACGTTAGAATGTGCTTTTATATGAAAGCTAATGAGGGCGACAAATCCGATTCTTGGCGTAAGCAGGCGTTATTAGAATTAGTGAATGGCTGGCAATGGAATGTGAACGAAATTAAATTGCTGGATAACCGTGAGAGTTGGAAGATTAAACAAGCGATTAGCCATCAACAAATTATTGTTGATTTGTTGTTGCAGAGTTATCGTAATTTAATTCATTTTGCCCGCAAGTTTCATATTGATCCAAGCATTTTAACCAATGATGTTGATACTTTAATGCGTAAGTTGTATTCGGTGTTTGAAGTATTACCGGGCAAAGTGCCGTTGATTAATCCGTATATTGCTAAAAATTTATCGGAAAGTGCCGTTACTTTTATTGAGGTAAGAGAAGGCTCTACACTGCAGTCCGGTTGGTATTTAATTAATCAAGCACCAAGAAGTCCGTACAATTCGGAATTACGTTATGTGCGCCATGCAAAGAATCTGACCAAAGTGGTGGCATGGGGCTATTTTAATGGAGTGATTACTTCAAGTACGCAATTGCATTTAATCAGCCGTAGCTTGGATTTACCAAAACTGCGCCAATTTATTACGGATTTAAGACTCTCTTTTCCGGTAACTACGCCGGTGATCAGCGAGCAGGATATGCTGCACCCGAATGAGATTCGGAGCTTAATTTTGGCGGTGAATTTAGTAAATGACCCGACCCAAAAACTAGCGGATATGCGCCGTAGCGTGCAGCCGAGCGATTTATTTAATTTCGGTTCTTCACAAGAGAATTTAGTTGGCAACGTCAGTATTATTTATCGTAATATGTGGAACGAAATTCGCACATTGCACTTTGAAGGAGATGACGCGCTCTTAAAAGCGTTAAAACTGATTTCGAATAAGATCTATCGAGGTTCGGCACCGCCGCAATCGGTCAATGTCTTTTGTTATAGCCGCCGCTTTAGAAGTGAATTGCGAGAGTTTATTGCGGATCTTGTACATCGTTGTATTACGATTCAGACCGGTACGATTTCATATCAACATTCGTTGAATACGTTGAAAGTGGCAGGGAAAACGTGGCAATTTATTTTTGGAAAGCAAAAGGTGGCGATTCAACAGATAGAGGATCAAGCGGTCGATTTTACTCAAAATTTTGCAAATGCCGCATCAAGCTCAGAAAGTAATGGCCTGGTGTTTCCACGTGAAATTGATGAATTTGCGAGTGAAGGGTTCTTACAATTCTTTTTTGAAGACAATCCAGATGGGAGCTTCAACGTTTATATTTTAGATGAAAAGAATATTTTAGAAGCCTATTACTACTGTTTCGGTGTAAAAGAAGAAAAAGTGAAAGAAATTAATCGACTGCATTCGGTAGAAGAAAATGCCGCTTTGGTAACCAGCAGTTTTAATTTTTCTCAGTTTTATCAACTTATTCGGGTTAACGGCGAAATGCAAATTGTACCGTTCCAAAGCAAACAACATAGAGACTATTTAGCGCAGTTACAAGCGGTCTAAATTGGCTAATTTTTTACATTATCATTTTAATTTATACACAACATCATTATGTCCGAAGGTATTTCTCATCTTGCCAATCCGGAATTGGCGAAAATCGTTGTTTTACTGGCAACCAGTATTACGATTGTTCCATTATTTAAGCGTATCGGTTTAGGCAGCGTATTAGGCTATTTAGTCGCCGGCTGTCTCATTGGTCCGTCCGTACTCGGTTTATTCCAAGACCCCCAAGCGGTTGTGCATTTAGCCGAACTTGGCGTGGTTATGTTCCTATTCATTATCGGTTTGGAAATGCATCCGGAGTTGCTGTGGAGTATGCGCAAAGCTATTTTTGGACGAGGCTTCTTACAGGTTGCTACTTGTGGAACGTTACTGACTTTCGCCGGTATTCATATTCTGGGGCTTAAACTGGAGGTGGCATTTATTGCTGGTGCCGGTTTTGCGTTGTCTTCCACTGCTATTGTGATGCAAGTGTTAGAAGATAAAGGGATTGCAAGCACCTTAAAAGGGCAGCGTATTGTTTCAACATTGTTATTTGAAGATCTAGCAATTGTGCCGCTGTTGGCTTCGATTGCTTTCCTATCACCGGAAGCGGAGGCAGAACTGACATTTAATTTCACTTCGATTGTGATCGCAATTGTCGGTATTATCATTTTAGTAGTGGGCAGTAAATGGGTGATGAATCCGTTGTTTCGAATGATCTCGAAAGCTAAAGTGCGTGAGATGATGACGGCAGCAGCCTTGCTGGTGGTATTAGGTGCGGCTTGGTTAATGGAAGCGAGTGGGCTTTCTATGGCAATGGGAGCATTTGTTGCCGGCGTAATTTTATCGGAGTCGGCGTTTCGCCACCAATTGGAAGCGGATATCGAGCCGTTTCGTGGCTTATTGCTCGGCTTATTCTTTATGGGCGTGGGCATGTCGCTCGATTTAAATTTTGTCTTTAATGATTTGCTATGGTTATTAAGTATTGTAGCGATATGTGTGCTGGGCAAAGCTTTGGTTGTGTATGCGATTGCCCGTTTAACACGTTTGAGCTATAGAGAATCAATGATGCGAATGTCGATTATGGCGCACGGTGGTGAATTTGCATTCGTATTATTTTCGGCGGCGGCAGCAATCGGTTTATTTAATCAAGATCAGCAAGCAACGTTTACGGCGGCAGTGATTGTTTCAATGTTGATTTCTCCGTTGGTTGTGCTGTTTGTACAACGTGTAATGATGCGAAAATCCGCCCAAGAAGCACCGAATATGACGGATATTGAGATTGCCGAAGATCTGGAAAATAACGTATTGGTGATTGGCTTTGGACGATTTAGCCAAATCGTATGTCAAACTTTATTAGCGAGAGGCATTACGGTAACAGTGATTGATTCCAGCACAGATCGTATTCGTGCGGCGGCGAGTTTCGGTTTTAAAGTGTACTATGGGGACGGTACTCGCTTAGATGTATTACGAGCCAGCGGTTTGGCTAAAGTGGACTGTGTGGTATTAGGCATCAATAATCCGGAACGCAGCGCACTCATTGTTGAACAGATTAAACAAGAGTTTCCGTTAACGCCGATTTTAGCTCGAACCTATGATCGTCATAGTGCGATTGAATTAACCAAATTACACGTTGATTTCCAAACTCGCGAGACATTTGAATCGGCTTTAGTGTTAAGTAAAGCGGCGATGATGAAATTAGGCGTTGATGATGTTGAAGCAGACAGTGTGATAGAAAGCGTCCGAGCTTTGGATAAAGAGCGCTTTAAAGAAGAGTTAATTTATGGTTCTTCGGTTGAAATTGTACGCAAATACTTTACACCAAAACCGTTTGTGAAACCGCAACAAGAAGCGGAAGCGCTGAATGAATCTGCTGCAGAAATTTTAGCAGAGGACGAGAGCGATCAGACGGTGAACAGTGAAAATAAATAGCAGCTAATTTATCGAATCGATAAAATTCGGATTAGATCAAATCTTTTTACAACAAAGGGCGAGTTATCGCCCTTTTCATTTACATGATGCTAACAACTCTTTATGATGGCATGGCTATGAAAAACACGTATTTCGGTTAGCATTCGTTTGTCTTTATAGAATTAGATAAGGTTTATTTATGCTCCCTGAGTTGGGTTATTTTGCATTGATTTTGGCTACGGTCGTAGCTGTTTTTCAAATGGGTTTATCATTGTGGGGCGAACTATTTAAACGCCCGCAATTGTTGAGTTTGAATCCGTTATTTAGCGGAGTACAGGCGCTATGTTGCATTGTCTCGTTCGGGACGTTGGCGCACGCATTTTTGAGCGATGATTTTTCTGTCATTTATGTTGCGCAGCATTCCAATAGTCAATTACCGGACTTTTTTAAATTTGCGGCGACTTGGGGCGGGCATGAAGGTTCAATGTTGTTTTGGCTCAGCGCATTAACCCTTTGGACAGGTGTATTTTGCATTTTTTCCGATAAATCCGACCGCTTGTTTAACTACCGTACCCAAGCGATGCTAGGGTTGATTAGCCTTGGCTTTATGCTGTTTATCTTATTGGTTTCCAATCCGTTTGAACGTAGTTTCCCACCGCCACCGGAAGGGCGAGATTTAAATCCGATGCTACAGGATGTCGGGTTGATCTTTCATCCGCCGTTACTTTATTTGGGCTATGTCGGCTTTGCGGTAAGTTTTGCGATGATTGTGGCGAGTTTACTTTCCGGTGTATTAGATGCGGCAACTGCACGCTGGATTCGTCCGTGGGCAATGATTTCATGGGGATTTTTGACTGCCGGTATTATTTTAGGCGCTTGGTGGGCGTACTATGAGTTAGGCTGGGGCGGCTGGTGGTTCTGGGATCCGGTCGAAAACGCTTCGTTAATGCCATGGCTATTAGGTACGGCATTAATTCATTCCTTAATTGTGAGCGAGCAAAGAGGTATTTTTAGCTATTGGACGATTTTATTAGCCATTTTTGCTTTCGCATTGAGTTTGCTCGGGACTTTTATTGTTCGTTCTGGTGTTCTGACCTCGGTACATGCTTTTGCGGTTGATCCGGATCGCGGTATGGCATTACTAATTCTATTTTTCAGTTTAAGTTTTATTGCATTAGCGCTATTCGCTTTCCGTGTAAATTTATGGCAAGGCGAGGTGCGTTTCCGCTTGTTCTCAAAAGAAACCAGCTTTCTGTTGTTGAACGGATTATTGACGATTGCTACTTGTGCTGTGGTACTCGGTACGTTTTATCCGATGATTTTTACTGCAATGAATTGGGGTTCAATTTCAGTCGGTGCGCCTTATTTCAATAGCATATTTGTGCCGTTAGCCGTATTTTTGATGTTAGCGATGGGACTGGCAGTGATCTTGCGTTGGAAACAAATCCCGTTCAAAATGATTTTATTAAAACTGGCGTTCTTACTGGTTGCATTAGGATTGGCGGTCGGGTTGATTCAACATACGATTGCGCAAACGCAACTATATCAATTCGAGCTATTACCTTTATTATTTGTAACGTTAGCTATGTGGATCATTTTGACCCATATTCCTTATTTGCAATATATGTGGCAAATTCGACCGCTTGCAATGCGTTTAGCGCATATCGGTTTTGCCATTTGTGTAATTGGCGCAATGATGAATAGTTATTATGGCGATGAGATTGGCGTGCGCCTCAAGCCGGATCAACAAGCGAATTTAGCCGGTTTTACTTTCCATTATGAAGGTTATCGTGATGTTATCGGAGCCAACTATACAGCGGAGCAAGCGATTTTTAGTATTACTAAAGCGGGAGAAGAATTAGCACTAGTCATACCGGAGCGCCGTTATTATGATGTGAGAACCATGACAATGGCGGAAGTCGGTTTGTATCATCATGGCTTAGATGATGTGTATATCGTAATGGGCGATAAATTCGGTAACTTAGAATATGCGTTCCGCTTACATTATAAGCCTTATGTCAGAGCATTATGGCTTGGCGGTATTATAATGGTTATTGCCTCAATTTTGGCGCTGTTTGGGTATCGCCATAAATAAATTTTATGATGGATGAATAAGATGAAAAAAGCCTTTTTGTTTTTGCCTTTATTATTATTGGTTGCTTTAGTGGCATTTCTTACCGTGCCGCTAATGAATAAAGACGCATTAGCGCCGACCGAAGATTGGCGAGATAAACCGTTTCCTGAATTTGTCGGTAAGAATTTATTAGATCCGCACGCACGTTTAAATAATAACAGCTTACCGAAAGAGCCTTATATTCTGAATGTGTGGGCAAGCTGGTGTACTTGGTGTATTAAAGAATTTCCGATTTTATTAAAGCTTAAAGAGCAAGGCGTTCCGATTGTCGGTTTAACTTATACCGATGAGCCGAATGCGGCGAGAGCGGCATTAAATCGTTGGGGAAATCCGTTTAGCCTGATTATTGATGATTATGAACGTGGCTTTTTAATTCAAACGTTAAAAGTCTCTTCTGCGCCTTCAAGTTATTTAATTGATAAACACGGGATCGTACGTTATCAGCAAAAAGGTTATAACCCAGACTTTGAAAAAGATTTTCTTCCTCGTTTAGAAGCGTTACGTAAGGAACCTTAATGAAACTTTTGCAAAAAATTTGGCTTTTTTTACCGCTTGTATTGAGTGGTATTGCACAAGCGGAAATGGTTGATACCTTCCAATTTCAGCGAGAGTCAGACCGAGTAAGAGCGGTGGCATTAGCGAAGTCATTGCGTTGTCCGCAATGTCAAAATCAAAACCTGGTGGAATCGAATGCCACTATCGCTTATAAATTACGTTTAGAAGTCTATGAAATGGTCAATCAAGGTAAAAGCGATGAAGAAATTATTCAAATTATGACCAATCGTTTCGGCCATTTTGTGAATTACGATCCGCCGGTTAATGCTCAAACTTGGGTATTATGGGGAATGCCGTTTGGATTATGTTTAATGTTATTAAGCCTAATTATTTGGCGCACGAAAAAGAAATAGTAACTCGTATTTATTGAAGCGAATTTGATGACGATAAGATGAAAACAAGAGCAGAAATTAATCACGAAAATTATCAGCAAGCGGTTAAATTTGCCGAAAATTTTGCAGATGAGCTGAAAGCGGAGTATCTCAATGAAGCAGAACAACGCTACCAATTTGAGCGGCAATCCCCTCAATCTTTGCAAAGTTTTGCTAAAAATAGACCGCTTGTCGGGCTATTTTTATTGGTGTTGAGCTTTATGATGGCTGCTATTTTTTATTGGCAAACGGAACGTTATCAGATAGTGAACCGAGGTGAGCAGTTGCATCAAGCTTTTCAAATCCAAGTAGGGCAAGAAGATAAAGAACAGAAAAATAATCGTTATGTTTTAAGTCTACAAGATCGCTTACGAGAAAACCCGAATAACGGGGAATTGTGGTATGAGTTGGGGCAAGCTTACGCTTTAAATAATGATTTTGGTTCTGCTTTAATTTGTTATGATAATGCGCAAAAAGTGTTGGGTGAGAAAGCGGCTATTTTCGGTGCAATGGCAACTGCCAAATATTATCAAGAGGAAAAAAAGATTTCTCCCCAGACACAGCAATGGCTTGATAAAGCGTTGAGCTTAGATAAAAAAGAGAGTACAAGTTTACTGTTGCTTGCTTCTCACGCCTATTCGAATAAGCAATATCAGCAGGCGATTGATTTCTGGCGACAAGTGCTTGATGGAGAGAATGAATCAATCGATCGTAGAGCGATCATTCAAAGTATTGAAATGGCTCGTCAATCTCTGAAATAAAAATTAACAGCCCCTGAAAAGCAAACTCTTAAAGAGTGATTTTCAGGGGCTATTTTATTTATGTTTCACTGTCTATTCTTGTTTTTGTATGGTTTGAAAATCATCGCATACTTCTGGATCACCTTTTTTCCATTTCATTTTGCCAAATTTACCGAGTGAATTATCAATAAGACGAACTTGTTCTAATTGTACTTCCCAAATAGGCAACTCATCATCGACATAAGGTTTAAGTTCCGCCTTATATAATTCTTTTGCAGTTTGCGCATCTTCGCCGCTTAAACGATTTGCCGTACCGAGAAATTGGATACCTTGAATGGAAGAGTGAAAGCGGGTTGGAGAGAAAATAGTGCTGGTGACTTTAGGATTCTTATGCACGATTTTAGAATGGGTGGTTTGTTCTGAGCTGATATAGATTAAGCGACAATTAGCTTCATCAAATTTATAAAAACATGCAAAAGCCCAAGGTTGGTTATTTTCTGTCACAGACAAGGTGCAGAGGTATTTTTTATTGAGAAAATTAGCTATGCGTTTCTGCATATGAACCCCTATTTATTAATAAGTGTAAGATATGTCAATTTTTAAATGTTTTGACATATTGCTAAATAAGCAAAATCCTTTTTGGCGAAGTAAATATTCAAGAAGAATAGATTCATTTAGACACAAAGTTGTAAGTTTAGTAAAGTGAAAAGCCCTTTAGGGGTGATTAATTACTCTTAAATTCAAAGAGATACAACCACTGTTTGAGCATTTGTTCGTCAAAAGTAAAAATTTACATTTTTAACATTGCGAAAAAAAACAGTATAAATATAATTAAAAATAATTTGTATTAACAATATATGCTGATAAAACTTACATAAATTTTAGAGAAGGAGATCTTATGCCTGCGACTAATCGCCAAGAAGTCTTACAAAATCGTTTAGGACCAGAAATTCAAGAATTAAAAGAAAATATTCAAACTATTGTTCTTTCAACAGTGGATAAAAACGGTAACCCGAATGTGAGCTATGCGCCTTTTGTGATCAATAATGGTGAATACCAAGTTCTTATTTCAAAAATTGCTCGTCATGCACGTAATTTAATTGAAGTACCGAAAGTATCACTAATGTTAATTGATGATGAATCTAAAAGCCGCCAAATTTTTGCGCGCCGCCGTTTAACTTTTGATGCGACTTCACGTTTAATTGAGCGTGAAGATGAAGAGTGGGAAAGCGGTTTGAAAGCATTGAAAGCTCGCCATGGCGATCTTATTGATGAGCTTTCGAAAATGAAAGATTTCAAATTATTTAGCTTTAAACCGACACAAGGGCTTTTCGTAAAAGGCTTTGGTAAAGCGTTTGAAGTTAGCCCGGATGATCTAGTGAATATTGTTCACTTAGATGAAGGTCATAAAACAGAATAAATACATTATTAAACGTTTACTGTGCTGGTGGTTTGCTGGCACAGTTTTTTATTTCACCTAAAGGAGAATGATTGTGATTAAGCTTCGTTTTAATCTGTCTATTGCAGCACTTTGTATTTTGCAATACAACATTGCATTAGCGCAAGAACAAGTACAGCTCGATACTGTTATTGTGAAGGAGGGGATTCAGCAACAAAAAATTGCTGAAATCAAAAAATCCGCAAAACAACTTGCAAAACAACAAGTGCAGGATTCACGAGATCTTGTTCGTTATGAAACCGGCGTAACGGTGGTTGAAACCGGACGTATGGGCAGTAGCGGTTATGCCGTGCGAGGCGTAGATGAGAATCGTGTTGCAATTACAGTAGACGGCTTACATCAAGCTGAAACACTTTCGTCTCAAGGGTTTAAAGAATTATTTGAAGGGTACGGTAACTTTAATAATACGCGTAACTCGGTAGAAATCGAAACATTAAAACAAGCAACAATTCGTAAAGGTGCGGATTCGGTACGAGCCGGAAGCGGTGCTTTAGGCGGTGCGGTGATGTTTGAAACCAAAGATGCTCGCGATTTTTTAACGGAAAAAGATTACCACTTTGGCTATAAAACAGGTTATTCCAGTGCTGATAATCAAAAAGCCAATTCTGTGACGTTTGCAGGTCGTTATAAAAACTTTGATATTTTAGCGTTAAAAACTTGGCGTGACGGTCATGAATTAGAAAATTATGATTACAAGACAGCAGACGGTAGTGTACAGGGAAAAGAACGAGAAAAAGCCGATCCTTATTCAATTAAGAAAGACAGTACTTTAATTAAATTCGGCTATTCACCTTCGGATAATCATCGTTTTAGTGTGGTAGCAGATTTGTATGAGAAGAAAAATAGAGGGCACGACTTTTCTTATAACTTAAAACAGACTACCTACATTAATGTTGACGAATATGAATTACGTCATACGAATGATAAAAGCAAGCGCCAAAATTATGCGTTTGTGTATGAGAATTTTAGTGCGAATCCATTATGGGATACGTTAAAACTTACTTATTCTACGCAAAAAATTAAGAATCGAGCTAGAACGGATGATTATTGTGACGGTTCCCATTGCAAGGAAACCAGTAACGCAGCGGGCTTACAGTTAAAAGACGGCAAAGTAGTGGATAGAGACGGCAATCAGCCGAAGTTAGGCGTTGACAAATCGGGGCTAACTACAATTACAGATTCAAAAGGTACTTACACTGAAGGTGTAAATTTGGTGAGAGATTATTGGTTTGATTGTAGTATTTTTGACTGTAATAAGTCTGTGACGGCCTATAAAAAAAGCTATTATAATGGCATTACATCTGAACAAGTTGCTTTAGATAAAATCTATACGGATGAGAAAGGACGAAAATTTGCGGCAATTACTAATAAGCAATTCAATTATGTTCTATTACCGGAAAGCAAAGGTTATACGGAAAATATTTATACTGAACGAGATTTAGACACGGATACGAAGCAACTTAACCTTGATCTGACAAAATCACTTTCTTTATTTGGTCAAGAACATTCGCTGGAATACGGTGGTAGTTACAACCATACTGAGAAAAAAATGGTTAACCGTAGTGGTTTCGGTGCAACGAGTAATACTCAATGGTGGACAATGCGTTTCCTTGGTATGAGGAATGACTTCTTTAAAGGAACGGAAGAAGTCATTACTTGTAAAAATGCGACCGGTAGCGATCAATGGAATGGCTTAATTTGCCCGAATGAAGATACGTTTTCGTTCTTAATTCCGGTTGAAGCGAAAAATGGTTCATTATATTTTGCGGATAATTTGAAAGCGAATGACTATTTAAGTTTTGATATCGGCTACCGCTATGATGATATTAGCTATAAGCCTAAATATGTTGCGGGACAAACGGCGAAGATTCCGGATGATATGCTGCAAGGCTTATTTGTGCCGTTACCGGAACGGCCGTCAAAAGAGCAGATTCGCCAAAATGCGGAAGAAAATATTAAATATTTATCACGTAATGTTAAATATCAAAAACATTCTTATTCATTAGCGGCAACTGCGGATCCGTTTAGCTTCTTGCGCGTACAAGTTAAATACGCAAATGGATTTAGAGCACCGACTTCTGATGAGCTTTATTTTACCTTTAAGCACCCGGATTTTACCGTATTGCCTAATGTGGATCTTAAATCTGAGCGTGCAGAGACGAAAGAAGCCGCATTAACTTTACATGGTGATTTAGGCTTTATTACAACCAGTTACTTTAAAACGGATTATGATAATTTTATTGATTTGAAGTATCTTGGTCCTAAAAATCTAATGAATGCTTTCGGCGGCAGTGCAACGGCAAGACCTTATCAAATTTATCAAAATGTAAACCGTCAAGAGGCTAGAGTTAACGGCCTAGAAATTAGTTCTAAATTGAATTTCGGGCAATTATGGCAAGCTTTAGAAGGGTTCAACGCAAGTTATAAATACACTTATCAAAAGGGTAAGATGGAGGGGAATTTACCGCTTAATGCGATTCAGCCGAGAACTTCTGTGTTTGGTTTAGGTTATGCACATCCGGAAGATAAATTCGGTGTAGATGTATATGTAACTCGTGTAAGTGCGAAGAAAGCGGAAGATACTTACAATATGTATCACAGCGAAGAAAAAGCAAAAGACAGCTACTTAAAATGGCGTAGCGATGCTTATACGTTGTTAGATATGATTGCTTATGTTAAACCGTGGAAAAATGTCACCTTGCAAGCAGGTGTTTATAATTTACAGAATCGAAAATATCTGACTTGGGAATCAGTTCGTTCAATTCGTCCGTTTGGTACGAGTAACTTGATTAACCAAGCAACAGGTAAAGGCTTAAATCGTTTCACTGCTCCGGGAAGAAACTTTAAGTTAACTGCAGAGGTAACTTTCTAAATAAAATGCCCGATAAATCATCGCTTATCGGGCATTTTTTTGCAAAAAGATCTTAAAATTCAACCGCTTGTTATAGCTTTACCGGCTCAATAATTTCGCTCGGGTAACAGCCTAAGACTTTGATGTAACTGGTTACGCTTTCTAATGCTTTTAGAGCTTGTTGCGTGTTTTCAGCATGCGTATTCGCTTCCAATTCCACATAGAACATTTCTTCCCAAGGCTTGCCGTAAATTGGACGAGATTCCAATTTTGTCATACGAATCTGATATTGTTTGAATACCATTAACGCATCCGCTAATGCACCGGCTTGTTGTGAAGTGGTCATTAATAACAAAGTTTTAGTTTGTACTTGCGGCGAAACGTTAATCGCTTGTTTTGCTACCACGATAAAGCGCGTGATATTGTTTTGTTGGTTGGCGATATCGGTTTTGATATTGGTTAAGCCGTAGAGCTTACCGCCATCCTCATTGCCTAATGCGACAATATTCGGTTTATTTAAGCGAGCAACCATTTGCATTGCGTGTGAACTGCTTTCGCAATATTTGATATGAACTTTATTCAGGCTTTGAATAAACTGGCTGCATTGTTGGATTACCTGTGGGTGGCTGTACAAGGTATCAATTTCAGCTAAGTCAATCTTAGCATTTGCCAATACGCAGTGTTTGATCGGATAAGCCAATTCGCCGACCACCGCTAAATCGGTATGTTGCAGTAAGTCATACACGTCATTGATTGAACCTGAAGTGGTGTTTTCAAGCGGAAGCACACCAAATTCAGCTTCACCTTCACTTACCTTATCAAATACTTGTTGGAACGAATCACAACTCAATTCAATTAAAGAACCTTGATATTTTTTCGCAAATTGACGAGATGCCATATTGGAATAAGAACCACGCATACCTAAAAAGGCAATCGATACATTCTGTTCTTTCTGCTCGTTTAATTTATTTTGCAGATAATTTTGCTGAGTCAACACGGAATCTTCAATAATACGTTGGAAAATTTGTGTGACATATTGCGGATCTAATTGGTAATTTTCCGCTTCGGCATGGCTTACCAATGCTTGTAATAGCGCTTTTTCTCGTTCGATATCACGTAGCGGCTTTTGTGTGATCTCTTTGCTACGTACCACATCAAAAGCGAGACGATGACGTTCGGCAAGTAATTTCAGTAAATAGCGATCAAGTTGGGTAATTTGCTGGCGGATATTGGATAAATCTAATGACATCGTGTTTTCTCTTAATTATTTGATTTATCAAGATTATAGCGATTTCGTTGATAAAAAAAAGATAAGCGGTCAAATTTGCAAGATTTTTTGCAAATTTGACCGCTTTAATACACTTACTATTCTAGAAAATTAATGTTGTTCTTTTACGCTTAATTTCAGTGAAATAGCTATTGATATTGCGAGGAGAGTGACTATGCCAATCCCGATTGTCATCCACATAATTTCTTCCTTATACTTGAATAGAACGATATTAACTCGCAATACCCTTATGGCGTAATAGTGCATCTAAGGTTGGTTTACGACCACGGAAGCGTTCAAACAATACCATCGGTTCTTCCGAACCGCCACGAGTCAGAATATTATCTAAATAAGACTGACCGGTAGCTCGGTTGAAAATACCATCTTCTTCAAATTTCGCAAAGGCATCCGCCGATAATACTTCCGCCCATAAGTAACTGTAATAACCTGCTGCATAGCCACCTGCGAAAATATGGCTAAAGCTATGCGGCGTACGTACCCATTCAGGTGTGCGAACCACTGCAACATCCGCCTTCACTGCTTTTAATGTATCTAAGACTAAGCCTTCACGAGGTTGTGCCAAATGCAAGCGGAAATCGAATAAACCGAATTCTAACTGTCTTAGCACAAACATTGCCGCTTGGAAGTTTTTCGCTTTGAGTAACTGGGTTAATTTATCCTTTGGTAACGGTTCGCCGGTTTGATAATGCCCTGAAATAAATTCAAGCGCTTCCGCTTCCCAACACCAGTTCTCTAAGAATTGGCTCGGTAGTTCTACCGAATCCCACGGCACACCATTAATACCGGCAACATCGCCGACATCAATTTGGGTGAGCATATGGTGGATACCGTGACCGAACTCATGGAATAAGGTAGTGACTTCGTCATGCGTAAAGAGTGCCGGTTTGTCGCCAATCGGTTTATTAAAGTTACAAGTTAAGTATGCCACCGGTTTTTGTAACGAACCGTCCGCTAAACGTTTTTGGTTGATACAATCGTCCATCCACGCACCGCCACGTTTATTTTCACGTGCGTATAAATCTAAATAGAATGAACCACGCTCTTCGTTTTGCTCATCGTAAATTTGGAAAAAACGTACGTCTTCGTGCCAAGTATCAATGCCGAATTTTTCTTCGATACGTAAGCCAAAAATACGTTTCATTAATTCAAATAAGCCTGAAAGTACGCGATCTTCCGGGAAATACGGACGAAGTTCTTCATCATTGATTGCATATAACGCTTGTTTTTGCTTTTCACTATAGAATGCAATATCCCACGGCTGAAGTTCGGTTACGCCGTATTCTTGTTCAACAAAGGCGTGTAGTTCCGCTAATTCTTTTTCACCTTGTGCTTTTGAACGTTTGGCTAAATCTTCTAAGAAATCGACAACTTGTTGCGGGTTCTCCGCCATTTTGGTAGCAAGAGAAAGATCAGCATAAGTTTCAAAACCTAATAATTGCGCCATTTCTAAACGTAATTTGAGTTTCTCATTGATATTTTCCGAGTTATCCCATTTGCCTGCATTTGAGCCTTGATCAGAAGCACGGGTTGCATACTCTTTATAAATTGCTACACGTAATTCACGGTTTTCGCAGTAAGTCAGTACCGGATAGTAACTTGGGAATTCTAAAGTAAAGCGGTAACCTTTTTTACCTTTGCTTTCCGCAGAAAGTTTTGCCGCTTCTAAGGCGGATTCAGGCAAGCCTTGAAGCTGTGCTTCGTCTGTGATCACGATATCCCAGCCCATTGTGGCATCAAGGACATTATTACTGAATTGCGAGCTGAGTTCAGATAAACGGGCAGACACTTCGCCATAACGTTTTTGTTTATCTGCGGGTAATGAAATCCCTGAAAGTTCGAAATCACGTAGACTGTTTTCAATCGCTTTTTTCTGTGCAAGCGAATAGCTCTCAAACTCCGGTGAGTTTTTAAGTTTTACATAGCCTTGATATAAGCCTTGGTGTTGTCCCGCCCAAGTACTGTATTCGGAAAGTAGCGGTAAGCAAGCCTGATAAGCTTCACGTAATTCCGGCGAGTTTTTTACCCCGTTTAAATGACCGATAGGCGACCACGCACGCGCAAATTTATCGCCGGCGATGGCTTGTGGCATATAGAAATTCTCCCAGGTTGGGTTTTCGATTTGGGCAACTTGTTCAATAGTATCACGACATTCTTTAATCACTGCTTCTACTGCAGGTTGGATATGCTCCGGTTTGATTTGTGAAAAGGCAGGCAAACCGGTGTAATTTAAAAGAGGATTAGACATTGTTTATTTCCTTTTTATTGGTCGAAATGAGTAATTAGTCTTAGCATCATACACCAAAGTTTCATAGAAACCGAAATCACGAGGAATTTTTTAATTATTTTATATGTAACTTGTTTGGTGAGGATAAATCATACTCAATAATTATGTATAATTTTTTTAAGGTTATTATTGCAAATTAGGGGATAGTGGACAAAATTGAGTCTACAAAGTGGGTTAAAACCTTGTACTATAAGGCTTTAACCCAC
>NZ_GL831081.1:182666-219331 GCF_000188255.1 Actinobacillus ureae ATCC 25976 | reverse complement strand
CTATCCCCAAATTAGTGTGTTTTAAAGTAAATTTACATCCTTAATTTTTTTATGGTTTTAGGTTGAATAAAATGAAAAAAAATAGTTTGGCGTTGAGTTTATTGCTTTTAATCTCAAATACGCTATCTGCGTCAGAAGAAACTCTAGATATGATTATTGTTGAAGGTAATGCGCCAGATACGAAAGGTAATTTGTTAGGAGATGGTCTAAATATCAATGAAAAAGTGGTAGATAGCCAAATACTAAAACAACGAGGAGCGACATTAGGTAATGCATTATCAGGTGAGTTGGGGATTCATTCCAGCCAATTCGGTGGTGGAGCAAGTGCATCTGTTATTCGAGGTCAAGAACGCAAACGTGCAAAAATTTTGCAAAATAACGGAGAAATCTTCGATATGTCAGAGCTATCTCCCGATCATGCGGTTACCGTAGATTCTTTGCTTGCAAAACGTATTGAAATTTTACGAGGACCTACAACCTTACTTTACAGCGCGGGAAATAATGCCGGACTGATTAATGTGGTTGATGAGAAAATTCTAAGTGCTGTACCGGAAAAAGGATATGAAGGGCAAGCCGGTGTACGTTTTAGTTCTGCGAATAAAGAACGTTTAACTTATGTCGGTTCTACTTTTGCATTAGGTAATAATTTCGCCTTATGTTTACAAGGGTTATATAACAAAGCTTCCGAATATTATGCGCCGAAATTCACCATTGAAGGTAAACCTTATCATCGGGTACCGGATAGTGATCTTCAGTCTCAATCGGGAACAGTTGGACTTTCTTGGATTGGTGAGAAAGGGCATTTAGGTGTGGCTTACACGGATCAACGTAATAAATATGGTTTAGTTGGGCATACGCTTCAATATGATCATTATACAATTAGTATTATCCGCCAAGGTGTGATGTTTGAGAAAGGTTATCTCCGCTTTTATCCGCATTTAGCTGAAGAAAGTGATATTGATTATAACAATCCGGGACTTCGTTTAGATCATACGCATATTCCCCGCGGTTCTCAGTATGGTATGCAAGATCACCCACATGGTAAGCCTTGGATTGATATGCACTCCAAACGCTATGATCTTGACGGGGAATTAAAGAATCCGCTAAAGGGCATTGAATCACTAAAAGTCACTGCGAATTACGTTGATTATTTTCATGATGAAAAAGATGGCAATAGAATAGAGAATTACTTTAAAAATAAAGGAAAAAATCTACGTCTCGAATTAGTGCATTCAGAATGGAATGGGTTAAAAGGGGCGATTGGAGCACAATATTCTCATTTACAGACCAGTGCTTTATCATTAGAAGCTGCCCGTGTCGTGAATAAGCAACAACTATTGAATAATCCGAAAACCAAGCAATTTAGTGTATTTGGTATTGAGCGATTAAATCTCGGCGACTTTTCATTTGAAGTCAGTAGCCGTATTGAGCGCCAAAAAATTTCAATGGATTATGATGTTAAGTTAATTGATCAATGGTTAGGCTTTAATACGCCAATGCCAATCTGGAACCGCATAAGGAAACCGGTTACCCTTATAGTTTTGCAACCAATTGGTTTTTTGCTCCGGATCATAAACTGACTTTAAAGACTTCCCATCAGGAACGTTTACCAAATGCTCAAGAGCTATATGCGCACGGTAAACATATTGCACTGAATGCTTTTGAAGCTGGTAATAAAAACCTAAATAAAGAGCGTTCAAATCATATTGAGTTAGCTTTAGCTTATATGGGAGAGAAGTGGGATTATAAATTCAATATTTATCACACTCATTACGATAATTATATTTATCCACTTACGCTGAATGATAACCGTGGTCCGAAATCTTTGACTGACGAATATAATTTAAAAGTAAACCGTTATTACCAAGGGAAAGCACGTTTTAGTGGGGTAGAAGGCGAGATTGGTTATCTCTTTACGCCGAACTATCGTCTTGCCGTATTTGGTGATTATGTTCGTGGTAAATTAACTGATCTTCCTGATATTCCAAAAGGCTATTACATTTTTGGTGCCAAAAGAGGACAGGTTTCAGGCTGGGAAACGCAACCTGATATTTCAGCACCACGTGTGCCTCCATTACGTTTAGGAGCAAGATTTAATGCTGATTTCAATCAGAATTGGTCGGGGATGTTGGAATATTATCGAGTGTTTACTCAGAATAACGTGTCGAAATATGAAAAAGCAACACCGAGCTCTCATCAAGTGAATGTCGGTTTAACTTACAATAAAGTGTTGAATCAGATGGAATATCAAGTATTCCTAAAAATGGATAACTTGCTAAATCAGAAAATCCATCAGCATGTGTCTTATTTACCTCATATTCCACAAATGGGTAGAAATGCGATGCTTGGTATGAATGTGACTTTCTAATAAAACTTTTAGAGTAAATAAAATCCCCAAAGTATATTTAATCGTACCTTGTGGATTTTTTTATTCTTATGTAATGGGGTTAGAATTTCACGGTATGTCCGTAGCTTTCAATAATTTTTTGAATACGTTCAAGATCTTCTTTTGGCGGTGGCAATACACCGTCTAATTCATATTTATAACCAAGCGTTTCCCACTTATGTGCGCCTAAGCGGTGATATGGCAACAGTTCGACTTTTTCGATATTTTGCATACCTTGGATAAATTGCCCTAAGCGATGTGCGGAATCATCATCATCGGTATAACCCGGTACAACAACATAACGAACCCAAGTACGTTTATTTAATTTTTGTAGATAGCGAGCAAAATCAAGCGTACGTTTATTCGATACACCGATTAAATCTTGGTGGATTTCATCATTTAGTTGCTTTAAGTCGAGCATCACTAAATCAGTCACTTCAAGCATTTCATCAACTACCGGACTATAGTGACGAACAAAACCATTGGTATCCAAACAAGTATCAATACCTTCCACTTTACACGCTCTAAACCAATCTCGCACAAATTCCATTTGTAATACAGCTTCGCCACCAGATGCAGTTACGCCGCCGCCAGTCGCTTTCATAAAGTGTTTATAGGTTACCACTTCTTTCATCAAATATTCGACACTGATTTCTTTACCGCCATCAAGATCCCATGTATCACGGTTGTGGCAATATTTACAACGCATTAGACAACCTTGTAAAAATAGAATGAAGCGAATTCCCGGACCATCAACAGTACCGCAAGATTCATATGAATGGTAACGAGCAATAGACATATATGATTCCTTCGATTAATAAAATAATAAATTCGTTTTCGTTATTTTAACAGAATATCAATAAAGAAGCGGTCAGATTCCGCAAAAATTTTGCAAAATCTGACCGCTTAAAGAACTCAATGTGAGTGATTACATTGATTCAGTAAATGTACGTGTGATTACGTCCATTTGTTGCTCTTTAGTTAAAGAGTTGAAACGTACCGCATAACCAGATACACGAATGGTTAATTGTGGATATTTCTCTGGATGCTCAACCGCATCTAATAATGTTTTACGGTTTAATACGTTTACGTTTAAGTGTTGACCACCCTCAACAGTTGCTTCGTGGTGGAAGTAACCGTCCATTAAGCCCGCAAGGTTACGTTTTTGTGCTTCGTAATCTTTACCTAATGCGTTTGGTACGATTGAGAAAGTATATGAAATACCGTCTTTCGCATAAGCAAACGGAAGTTTTGCAACAGAAGTTAATGATGCAACCGCACCTTTTTGGTCACGACCGTGCATTGGGTTTGCACCTGGACCGAACGGAGCACCAGCACGACGACCATCAGGCGTATTACCAGTTTTCTTACCGTAAACCACGTTAGAAGTGATAGTAAGAACTGACTGTGTCGGAGTCGCATTGCGGTAAGTTTTGTGTGTTTGAATTTTCTTCATGAAACGTTCAACTAAGTCACAAGCGATTTCGTCTACACGGTTATCGTTGTTACCGAATTGTGGATATTCGCCTTCAATTTCGAAGTCTAACGCTACGTTTGAAGCTACTACATTACCATCTTTATCTTTGATGTCACCACGAATCGGTTTAACTTTCGCATATTTGATTGCAGATAATGAGTCCGCCGCAACAGAAAGGCCTGCGATACCACATGCCATTGTACGGAATACATCACGATCGTGGAATGCCATTAATGCCGCTTCATAGCTGTATTTATCGTGCATGAAGTGGATGATATTTAATGCAGTCACATATTGTGTTGCTAACCAATCCATGAAGTGATCCATACGATCCATTACATCGTCGAAGTTTAGATATTCGTCTGTAATTGGTGAAGTTTTTGGACCAACTTGTGCACCAGATTTCTCATCGATACCACCGTTGATTGCGTATAACATTGTTTTCGCTAAGTTTGCACGCGCACCGAAGAATTGCATTTGTTTACCCACAACCATTGGCGATACGCAACATGCGATTGCATAGTCATCGTTATCGAAATCAGGACGCATTAAGTCATCGTTTTCATATTGTACTGATGAAGTATCGATTGATACTTTTGCACAATAACGTTTGAAACCGTCCGGTAATTGTTCAGACCAAAGGATAGTTAAGTTTGGCTCTGGTGATGGACCCATTGTGTAAAGCGTATTTAAGATACGGAAGCTGTTTTTGGTTACTAATGTACGACCGTCTAAGCCCATACCTGCTAAAGTTTCAGTTGCCCACATTGGGTCGCCTGAGAATAATTGATCGTATTCAGGTGTACGTAAGAAACGAACCATACGTAATTTCATTACTAAATGGTCGATTAACTCTTGCGCTTCTTCTTCTGTGATTTTTCCTGCTTTTAAGTCACGTTCGATATAGATATCTAAGAATGAAGATACACGACCGAATGACATTGCTGCACCGTTTTGTGATTTAACTGCAGCAAGGTATGCGAAGTAAGTCCATTGAACCGCTTCTTGTGCTGTTTCAGCCGGACGAGAAACGTCAAAACCGTATGATGCAGCCATTTGTTTGATTTGACCTAATGCACGGTGTTGTTCTGCGATTTCTTCACGTAATTGGATTGTTGCTTGGATATCTTCACCCGCTTCTAAACGAGGTTGTAATGAAGCAAATTGTTTTTGCTTGTCTTTCATTAAGAAATCCGCACCGTATATTGCTAAACGACGGTAGTCACCGATAATACGACCACGACCGTAAGCATCCGGAAGACCAGTAATTACACCTGATTTACGGCAACGTAAAATATCCGGAGTATAAACATCGAATACACCTTGGTTATGTGTTTTACGATATTCAGTAAAGATTTTTTCTACTTCAGGGTTTAAGGTACGACGATAAACTTCGCAAGAACCTTTAACCATTTTGATACCACCAAACGGGATAATCGCACGTTTTAATGGCGCATCAGTTTGAAGACCTACAATTTTCTCTAAAGCTTGATCGATATAACCTGCCTTGTGAGAAGTAATTGTTGATGGAGTTTCGCAATCAATATCGTACGGTTCGTGAGTTTTGTTCTCAACTTTGATTTTTTCCATCACTTCTTCCCATAACTTAGTTGTCGCAGCTGTTGCGCCAGCTAAGAAAGACTCGTCGCCTTCATATGGAGTATAGTTTTTTTGGATAAAATCACGTACGTTTACTTCAGTTTGCCAGTCGCCACCAGTAAACCCTGCCCATGCTTTTTGTTGAGCTTCAGTTAGTTGAGTCATTTTAAGTCCTCTGTTTGTTAGTAAATTAAGTTTTACAAGCGGTCTTTTTTGCAAAAAGTTACACAAATTAAACCGCTTAAATCGAAATTTTATTAGTGTTTACGAATGTATAAGAACCATTGTACTAAGCCGATGAAGAACACTCCCCCGACAATATTTCCTAATGTTACCGGAATAAGATTCTTAACAATAAAATGATATAAATCTAAGTCTGCGTATTGTGCCGGATCGACATTAATCGCTGTCCAGAATTCAGGTGATGCAACTTGTGAAATCATCATACCCATCGGGATCATAAACATATTTGCAACACAGTGCTCAAAGCCTGATGACACGAATAATGCAATCGGCATAATCATAATAAATGCTTTGTCTGTTAGACTTTTACCGGCATTTGCCATCCATACCGCAAGACAAACCATAATGTTACATAAAATACCTAAGGTAAAAGCTTCCATCCAAGTATGATGAATTTTGTGTTGTGCCGTTTTAAGAATGGTTAATCCCCATTGACCGTTTGCCGCCATAATTTGACCTGAAAGCCAAATAAGCACAACCATACTCAAGCCACCGACAAAGTTACCGCCATATACAATGAACCAGTTTCTAAACATTTGGAACCAAGTAATACGATGTGTTGCTTTCGCAACGGCAGTTAAGGTTGATGAAGTAAATAATTCCGCACCGAATACTACGCATAGGATCACGCCTAAAGAGAAAACGGTACCTCCGACGAGTTTTGCTATTCCCCACGGTACATCTGCCGCACTGGTTTGTGTTGTGGTATAAAAGACAAAAGCAAGCGCGATGAAACCACCTGCTAAAATTGCCGAGATAAAAGAATATAATTGATGTTTAGTTGCCTTATAGACTGCACCGTCTTCAGCGATTTTTGCCATTTCAGCAGGTGAGAACATTTATAATCCTTAAATATAAATTTGAAAAATTACAGAAATTGTTGAGAATTATAGACCTGTTAATGCAATACTCAAAATAAAATTGCCATTATATTGAGGTAAATCAAAAGCGAATTTTGATGTAAATCAAATTGAAACTTAAATGAAAATTTTCGTTAAAATACATCGATCATTTTCTTAACAAAAATATTACAAATCAACATGATAGATTATTTTACTTCATTACTTAGTTTTTTCTTCTCTGAAGAAAACCAATTAATCTCAATGTTCCTCAGTGCCTTTTTAAGCGCTACGGTTTTGCCTGGTAATTCCGAATTGATTTTTACTGCATTAGCATCAAAAAATTTATTGGTGGAACAAACGATTTTTTCTGCAAGTATGATGTGGTTAGTTTTGATTGCCACATTAGGCAATAGCCTCGGCAGTATCATCACTTATGCGATGGGACTATTAATTCCTAAGCCGGTTAATTTGCAACATCGTTCCGCAAGATTAGCACTGTCTTTATGTGAAAAATATGGTGTATTTGCGCTTCTTCTGACGAGCTTACCGGTTATTGGCGATGTATTATGTGGTATGGCAGGCTGGCTCAGATTGAATATTTGGCAAACGGTATTTTTCATTACATTAGGAAAGTTAGTGCGCTATTTGCTGCTGCTTTTTATGCTTTATCCTTTTATATTTTAAATTTTAATCGTAATAAAAAAGCGGTCTGTTCTTGTGATTTTTTTGCAAAATCAGACCGCTTGTCGATTATAAGTTTCTTAACGCTTCGATACGTTTTTCAAGTGGTGGGTGACTCATAAATAATTCTTTAGAACGTACGCCGTTAATCATAAATGCTGCAAGAGAACCTTCCATTTCTTGTGGCTCATGTACGTGTTGCAAACGTTGTAGCGCCGCAATCATTTTCTCTTTGCCGACTAATTGTGCCGAACCTGCGTCCGCACGGTATTCACGGTAACGTGAGAACCACATCGCAATCATGGTTGCGATTACACCAAAGATCATTTGTAAAGCGATATCCACAATCCAGAAAACCAAGGTATTTTGAGTGTTATTACCGTTTTCATCTTTACCGCTTGCAACTGCGGTGGAAATAATGCGAGATAAGAAGATAACAAAGGTATTCAATACACCTTGTAGTAAGGTCATCGTTACCATATCGCCGTTTGCAATGTGTGCGATTTCATGTGCTACCACAGCTTCGGCTTCATCTTCGGTCATATTGTCCAATAAACCGGTACTTACCGCCACTAACGAATTACTTTTCGTTGCACCGGTTGCAAATGCGTTTACATCGGCAGAGTGATAAATCGCAATATCCGGCATTGGAATACCTGCTTGCTGTGATTGACGTTGTACCGTATCAAATAACCATTGTTCTGCATGGTTACGAGGTTGTTGAATAACTTCTGCGCCAACGGAACGTAATGCCATACTTTTTGACATAAATAATGAGATTAAAGAACCCGCGAAACCAAATAAAAGCGACATCACTAAAATACCTGCAGTGCTACCGCCTTGAATACCGGTTACTTGGAAAATGATATTTAACACAATACCAAGTACGAAGGTAATCGCTAAGTTAGTTAATAAAAATAAGACAATTCTTTTTGCCATAGATAGATAAATCTCCAAAAAAGAGTGAGGAAAAACTGGTCATTAAATGGGGCAATTTTATAAGAATTCAATCCTTTAGCAACAATTATTCCCATAAATTTAACTGTTTTTTAACTTTTTTCGTCGGGTAATGCACTGAAAGCCCGATTAAGCGTACCGAACGATGATTCGTCCGTTGCCAAACTTGTTGAAGTAATTCGATAAAACGCTCGAGCGAAAGTCCGTCAGTGGTTCGTTCCAAGGTGGTTTGCGTAAAATCGCCGAACTTTAGTTTGATTGCTAATTTTTTAAACTCTTGTAATGAACGTTTGCCCCAATTTCGTTGTAGCCGAAAAACCAGTTTCTTAAATAGCTCATCTACAATTTGCTCCGCTTCCGATAAATGCCAAATATCAGTCGGGAGTGTATTTTCGACCGCTAAAGATTTACGAGGGCGATTAACTTCGATTTTTCGGTTATCAATTGCGTGGCTGAAGTCCCAAAGTCGTTGCCCGAATTTGCCAAATGTCTTGTAAATAAAAGCTTTATCGCTGTGCTGAATATCGCCACAAGTATGTAACCCCAGTTGTGCTAATTTTTCATTAGTTACCTTTCCGACACCTGGGATCTTTTTTAACGGCAAATCATAAATAAAAGCGGTCATATTTTCCGGAGAAATGACAAATTGTCCATTAGGCTTGTTTTGATCCGAAGCGATTTTTGCCAAAAATTTGAGCGGGGCAATGCCGGCGGAGGCGGTTAAATGTAATTCGTGCCAAATTGCTGCTCGAATTTCTTGGGCAATCCAAGTGGCAGAGCCGGAGCATTGCTGACAATCCGTCACATCTAAATAAGCTTCGTCTAATGAAAGTGGTTCAATAATATCAGTATAACGGCGAAATATTTGATGAATCTGTTCGGAAACCGTTTTGTATAACGGCATATTTACCGGCACTAGAATCAGATTCGGGCAACGTTTTAACGCTTGTGCGGTTGGCATTGCACTGTGTAATCCGAATTTTCTGGCTTCGTAATTACAAGTAGTCAATACACCTCGCCCTTCTACAGAACCTCCAACGGCAACAGGTTTGCCGATTAACGCCGGATTTTCTCGCATTTCAATCGCAGCATAAAAGCAGTCCATGTCGATGTGAATGATTTTGCGTTGTGTTGCCATAGTATCTTGATAATTTACAATTAACTGTATATAAAAACAGTTTTATTTTATGTGGTTACCGTTAAAATTTCAACTCAAAAAATAAATAATGATAAGGAAGATGAAATGTTATACGGTTTGGCGATAGTGCTGATTCCCTTGTTTTTAGGCTATTTATTTAAAGTCGGTAAAGGCAAATTACAGGTTGTTAATCAGGTCGTAAATATTTGTTTATATTTGATTTTATTTGTGATGGGGATCTCGCTCGGGCAATTAGATGATATTGGTAGCAAGCTGCCACAAATCGGTGGGATTGCACTTGGTTTGAGCTTAATTATTCAATTTTCGAATATTATCGGTTTAACGATTTACGATAAATGGCAACCGATGGTTCGTGAAGAAGTGAATCCGCAAGAAATCCCTTCTCGTTGGGTAATGCTAATGGATTCGTGTAAATTAATCGGCGCCACCATTGCCGGTGGTGTAGTCGGTTTTGTGACGAAGGGCACATTAGATTTTCCATTACACGCCAGTACTTATGTGTTAGAAGTGATGATCTTCGGTGTTGGTATTCAGTTACGTAATAGTGGGATTCCTCTGCGAGAAGTGTTTTTTAACAAACGAGGCATTTATACTTCTTTAGTGATGATTGTTAGTAGCCTTGTTGGTGGGGTTATTGCCGCTTTATCTCTGGATTTAAGCATTGTGCAAGGGCTCACTTTTGCTTCGGCATTCGGTTGGTACTCATTATCTAGCGTATTGGTGAATGATGCTTGGGGGCCAATATACGGCAGTATTGCTTTCTTTAACGATCTTTCCCGTGAAATCTTCTGCTTATTTACCATTCCGTTTTTTATGCGAGCCTTTCCTTCTACCGCAGTCGGATTAGGTGGAGCGACATCATTAGATTGTATGTTGCCGGTGATTCAAAAATCGGGCGGTACGCAAGTTGTGCCGCTGGCAATCAGTTTCGGCTTTATTGTGAATTTGGTTGCACCATTATTATTGGCGTTATTTATCGGCTTAGCCGGATAAAACAAATGGCAGGGTTATACCTTCCATTTTTTGTTTTGCTTAATCGACTTTTAGTAATTTGGCTAACGCCAATGACTTACGTTCAATTTCTTGCCATTCCGATTGCGGTTCCGATTCTTCAACGATACCTGCGCCGGCATAGAGAGTAATGCAGTTTTGTTCAATTTGCGCAGAACGCAAAGCAACGCAAAATTCCGCCTCGTCCGGTTGTAAATAGCCTAATGTACCGGCATACCAACAGCGTGAGAACTGCTCATATTCGGCAATAAATTGTTTTGCAGCTTGGCGAGGCAAGCCGGCAACCGCTGCAGTCGGATGAATACGAGCAAGGCAATCTGCATCACTCATATTCGGTTTTAGCTGCGCAGAGATTTTACGGCGTAAATGTTGCACATTGCGTAGGCGTTTAATTTCAGCTTGGCTAACAGTAATTTCCGTTGTGCAATCTTCCAGATGTATCTGAATATCATCCACAACCAATTGATTTTCATAGATGTTTTTAGGATCAGTAAGTAACCATTCCGCATTTAGTTCGGTTTGTATCGCACTTTCGGTTACCGGTGCAGTCCCTGCTAGTGCTTCCGTATTAAATTGAGCAGCTTTTCGGTGATATAAACGTTCCGGGCTTGATCCGACAAAAGCAGATTTTGCATTTCCCGCCCAAATAAAATGATAACAACCTAAATTAGTGGTTTGACTTGCTGCAAGTAAATCATAAGCAGACAGCTCATGTTCAAATTGCAATGTTTTGGCATTTGCCAGTACCACTTTATTAAATTTGTGTTGTTGAATATGACTAATGGCTCGCTCAATATTTTGTCGCCAGCCATCAAAATCGTAAACGGAAGTCTGAGAAAGGAGATTATTTTCCGTTAATTCAAGTGGTAAGGTTTGGGTGAAATTTGCAAAAAATTGTTCAAAAATAACCGCTTGTTGGGCTAATTCAGCTTCGTTCAAATAGAAATAAGCGGTCAGATTTTGCTGATTTTTTACTAATTGCAAGCGGGGTAAAATAAATTGGCAATCGCCTTCAAATTGAATGCCGCCGACTAAACCAAGCTGTGTTTGTTTTACAAATTGCTGTGCTTCTTCAAGGCTGGAAAATGATTTTGCGGTACCGATACTGGCAATGGTCTGATCAGTGTCTCGAGCCTGCCAAAAAAAATGCGGATAATGTTCCTGCGCCTTTAACCAGTTCAATAAAGCAACGTTTTCTTCAGAAAAAGGCACGGAGGCTTGATATTCAATCAAACCGAAGTGTGTTTTGTTTTCCGTAGGCTGTTTGCTAAG
Organism: Actinobacillus ureae ATCC 25976; assembly: GCF_000188255.1. Taxonomy (GTDB): domain Bacteria; phylum Pseudomonadota; class Gammaproteobacteria; order Enterobacterales; family Pasteurellaceae; genus Actinobacillus; species Actinobacillus ureae. Next base: position 207,704 of record NZ_GL831081.1, on the reverse strand, counting down.
TTGTTGTTTTAATTGATTAAAAATAGACATTTGCAAAATTTCTAAAGAATTTAACCGCTAGTTTTTAGCTATTGTAAAAAGAGGTGGTTATTTTAGCTTATTTCCTCTTTAAATTCCTACCAAATCAGAGTAAAGTTGAACAATTTTCTACAATAAACAACCAATTTACCTAAAACATAACAGGACAAACACAATGGAACGTTTCCCTAAATCAGATAAATTAGCACAAGTTCGATATGATATCCGTGGGCCGATTCATAAAGAGGCGATTCGCCTTGAGGAAGAAGGGCATAAAATTTTAAAATTGAATATTGGTAACCCGGCACCATTCGGTTTTGAAGCACCAGATGAAATTTTAGTTGATGTGATTCACAATTTACCGAAAGCACAAGGCTATTGTGATTCAAAAGGCTTATATTCGGCGCGTAAAGCAGTTGTTCAATATTATCAATCAAAAGGGATTCGTGGCGTAGATGTGAATGACGTTTATATCGGTAACGGTGTATCGGAATTAATTACTATGTCGATGCAATCGTTGTTGAATGACGGTGATGAAATTTTAATTCCGATGCCGGATTATCCGCTTTGGACGGCAGCATCAACCCTTGCCGGCGGTAAAGCGGTACATTATCTGTGTGATGAAGAAAACGAGTGGTTTCCGGATATTGAAGATATTAAAGCGAAAATCACACCTCGCACCAAAGCCATTTTGGTGATTAACCCGAATAATCCGACCGGTGCGGTTTATAGTCGTTCTGTTTTATTAGATATTGCCGAAATAGCTCGTCAGCACAATCTGATTATTTTTGCTGATGAGATCTATGAAAAGATTATTTATGACGGTGCGGTGCATCACCATATCGCAGCACTTGCGCCGGATTTATTATGTGTAACGTATAACGGCTTATCGAAAGCTTATCGTGTTGCCGGTTTCCGTCAAGGTTGGATGGTATTAAGTGGGCCGAAAAACCATGCGAAAGGGTTTATTGAGGGGCTGGGTATGTTGTCTTCAATGCGTTTATGTGCCAACACACCAATGCAACACGCAATTCAAACGGCATTAGGTGGTTACCAAAGTATTGATGAGTTCGTGTTACCGGGCGGGCGCTTGTTAGAACAACGAGACAAAATGTATGAGTTGTTGGTACAAATTCCGGGGATTTCTTGTGTGAAAGCAAAAGGTGCGCTTTATATGTTCCCGAAAATTGACACGGAAATGTATGGTATTAAAGACGATGCGAAATTTATTTACGACTTATTACAAGCAGAAAAAGTGTTACTCGTACAAGGCTCCGGTTTTAACTGGCATAAGCCGGATCACTTCCGTGTCGTAACCTTGCCTTATGCGCATCAAATTGAAGAAGCCTTAGGTCGTCTTGCAAATTTCTTAAAAACGTATAAACAATCTTAATCTTTTCTCTGCCCCGTCCTTGGGGCAGATTATTTTTATCTATTATGCAACTCGGTATTATTTATTCGCTTTCCGCTTCCGCATTATTCGGCGGAATGTATTATCTTGCAACATTGTTACGTCGCCTTTCCGGCGAGAGTTTGTTCGGTATTCGTATGGTAGTGACCTTACCATTTCTGTTGTTTGCCCTTTTTGTCTTAAAAAAACAAGCTGAATTTGTTGCTTTTGCAAAGCGTTTAAAACAAAAACCGCATTTAATTTTGGTTCTCTTGCTTACCTCTGCGATTGTCGGTTCGCAGATGTGGCTTTTCTTATGGGCGCCGAATAGTGGCAAAGCCTTGGAAGTTTCAATGGGCTATTTATTAATGCCGATTGTGGCGGTGGCATTAGGTAAAATTGTGTTTAAAGAACATTTTACTCTATTGAAATGGTTGTCCCTCGGTTTTGCTGTACTAGGTGTGACTTCGAATATTTGGCTGACCGGTTCGTTTTCGTGGACGACCATTGTCGCCGGTGTCGGCTATCCGCTATACATTACGCTACGCCGCTATTTCGGTATTAATACGCTTGCCACCTTTTTCGTTGAGTTGCTGTTAGTAATGCCGTTTGCCGGTTATTTTATTGCTCAAGCCGATATGCAGCTGATTATTGCTGACAATCAGTATATTTATTACTTCTTGGCTCTGTTCGGCTTAGTCAACGGTGCGGCGTTTATTTTATATATTGCCTCTAGCAATTTGTTACCGGTCAATGTGCCTGGTTTGCTCGGTTATGTCGAACCGTTAGTAATGCTCTGCATTTCGTTTATGATTGGTGAAGTATTGGATTCCAAATCCTATCTGTTAATGATTTGCTTAGCCTTGGCGATTAGTTTATTAACCATTGATAACTTTAGATTGGCACGCAAGTGATTGAATGTGCTTTTAAGCCAGAATAACAAGCGGTTAAATTTTTATGATTTTTTGCAAAACCTCCGAGGACAATAGATAATAAGCTATTGTCCTTTCATTTTTATAGATTATGTCGAAGCTAGTTAGAGTGGCATTGCCCGTGCCGTTACATCGTTATTTTGATTATTTACTGCCACCGTTTTTGTCAGCGGTAAAGGGCGTGCGTGTTGCAGTGCCTTTCGGTAATCAAACGAAAATCGGCGTGGCGGTAGATTTCCCTGAAACAAGCGATGTGCCTGAAGATAAGCTCAAACCGATTAAAGCGGTATTAGATTTAGAACCGATCTTTGACGAGGAAATTTGGACACTACTTCGTTGGGCGGCTCGTTATTATCACGCGCCTATCGGTGAAGTGGCGATCAATGCTTTGCCGGTGAAATTACGTAACGGCGATAGCACCGAAAGATCGCAACCGGATTACTTTGCGGTTACTGAGGCAGGACGTGCGGCATTGCTCTCGGGTGAGAACAAACGGGCAAAAAAACAACAAGATTTACTGGCGGAACTGGCAGAAATTGCAAATTTTTTTGAAAAACCGACCGATTGTAGCCAATCGGCTTGGAAAGGGCTATTGGAAAAAAACTATATCGAACCGGTTAATGTGCCGTTTGAGCCGCAACATTGGCAAAAAAAATTGCAAAATCGACCGCTTGTAAACTTGCAGAATCGACTGGTATTAAATAAACAGCAAACCTTGGTCGTTAGCCGTTTAACAGTACAGAACGGTTTTGAAACCTTTTTATTAAATGGTGTGACCGGTTCGGGTAAAACCGAAGTATATCTACAGGTGATAGAAGAAGTATTAAAGCGAGGCGAGCAAGTGTTGGTGTTAGTGCCGGAAATCGGACTGACCCCGCAAACGGTACAACGATTTAAAGCCCGTTTTAATGTTGAAATTGATGTATTACATTCGAATATGAATGAAACCGAACGCTTGAATGCTTGGTTGCGAGCAAAAAACGGTGAAAGTGCGATTGTGATTGGCACTCGTTCGGCATTGTTCAGCCAGTTTGAGAAATTGGGCTTAATCATTATTGATGAAGAGCATGATAGTTCCTTCAAACAACAAGACGGCTGGCGTTATCATGCGAGAGATCTAGCGATTTTACGAGCAAAAAATTTACATATTCCGATCATTTTAGGATCTGCAACTCCAAGCTTAGAAAGCGTGCAAAATGCTCAAAACGGCAAGTTTATTGAATTATCTTTAACTGCCCGTGCCGGTAATGCTCAACAAGCGAAACAACAGCTGATTGATTTAAAAACACAGCGAATTACCGCCGGACTTTCCGACCGCTTATTAGCGATGATGAAACAGCATTTGGAGCAAGGCAATCAGGTGATGTTGTTTTTAAATCGTCGCGGCTTTGCGCCGGTTTTACTTTGTCACGAGTGTGGCTGGATGTGTGAATGTGACGCTTGTGAAAAGCCTTACACTTATCATCAGAAACAGAAAATTTTGCGCTGTCATCACTGTTCTTCACAGCGAGTGATTCCTCGCCAGTGCGGACATTGCGGCTCAACCAATCTGATTACCACCGGAGTGGGGACGGAGCAGTTGGAGCAAGTGTTAAGTGAGCAATTCCCAACTTACCAAATTAGCCGTATCGACCGAGATTCCACCGCTCGTAAAGGAGCATTGGAAAATCACTTAAATGATATCCGAGAAGGCAAAAGCCAAATTTTGATTGGCACGCAAATGCTAGCGAAAGGACATCATTTTCCGAATGTAACTTTAGTGGCGATAGTGAATGTAGATTCGGCACTGTTTTCGACCGACTTCCGTGCGGAAGAACGTTTGGCACAGCTTTATGTGCAAGTAGCAGGACGTGCCGGACGGGCGGAAAAGCAGGGCGAAGTGGTGTTACAAACGCATTATCCGGAGCATCCGTTGCTCAAGACTTTGTTAGAACAAGGGTATTTGGCGTTTGCACAAGAAGCGTTAAAAATGCGTAAAGTGATGGGGTTGCCGCCGTTTGCTGCGCAAGTGTTGTTACGGGCAACCGGTAAAGACAATCAACAAGTGGTAAATCTTTTGCAAAATTTGACCGCTTATTTTCAGCAAAAATGTACGGAACTCGGTTTTCAGGATATCCAGCTTCTACCGCCTTTTTCCGCACCGATGGCAAAAAAAGCAGGGCATTATCGCTGGCTGTTATTAATTCAACATCGCTCAAGAGGCGTATTACAGCAGTTGATCGATCAATTTGATTTGGATAAAGCCAATTTAGGCTTACAAAACAATATTCGTTTAACCTTAGATATTGATCCGCAAGAAATAGGCTAACAGCGGATTCATACGAAAATCGGACCGCTTGTGATGTAAAGTTAGAGGGATTCTTTTAGGTAGCCCATCCATTCTTTCAGTGAAATCATCACACTGCTCAATGCTCCGGCTTGCGGAAGATAATAGAAATAATTGTAGTAATCTTCCGGTGTAACGCCTGCACCGGTACTTGCCGGTAACACTTCAAAACCTTGTTTTTCAAACAACATTTTTGCACGTTTCATATGCCATTGATTCGTGACCAAAACAATTTTATTGATGCCTTCTTTAGCTAACATTTCACGAGAAAATTGCGCATTTTCTTTGGTGGTTTTCGCTTTTTCTTCCAACCATTTTGCTTTTACTTGGAAGAATTGTTCAAATTCTTTTGCCATCATTGCCGCTTCGGAATTGCCGTTCGGACTGCTTCCGGTCACCAAAATCGGCAGTGAGGTTTCTTTGGTTAAAAAAGCCCCATAGCGCATACGATCAAGAGTGGAATCGCCGGTTGCAATGCTACCGAATAATTCTTGGCTGTCCCGCATACCACCGCTTAATACCACAATCGCTTGAGCAGAGCGGTAATCATCAAGAGTTAAATTATCATTGGTTACTAATGAATCACTGAGCTTGGTTGCAACAAGAGGAGTGCTGATCAGATACAAGACGATGATGCCGAATGCGGCTAGGAAACGGCTTAATTTTTTGTAGTGAAAACGTGCGAGTATCAGAGAAAGGATCCAAAGTAGCGCAATGCTAAACGGCGGTAAGATAATTGATGTCAGCAGTTTGGTTAGAAAAAACATTGTTGCTCCCGATAAATAAATATTTTGCGTATTTTCTACGATTTATTGCTAAAATGCACATTCTATTTCTCTTTGAGTGAAAGATACGATGAGAAAAAAAATTGTACTAATAGGTGCCGGCGGTTACGCCAAGTCTGTTTTAGACTCGTTAGATGAGCAACAGTTCGAATTTTGTGGGTTTATTGATAATTTTAAACCAACCGGTTGTTCGCATTTAGGCTATCCGATTCTGGCACATACGATCCAAGAATTTGAACAGCGAGATCAATATTGCTATTTCATTAGTATTGGCAATAACGAGCATCGTCTCGAAAAATTTTTAGCGTTAACTCAGTTGGGCTGCGAAATTGTGAATGTGATAGATAAAACCGCAATTGTGTCCAATCGTTCTCAACTGGGGAAAGGCGTATTTGTCGGCAAAATGGCAATTGTGAATGCGGGGGTAACGGTTGGTGATAACGTGGTTATCAACACAAAAGCCTTGGTTGAACATGGTTGTTTTATCGGCAATCACTGCAATATTTCGACCAATACGACACTAAACGGTGATGTGATTGTCGAAGATTATGCCTTTGTCGGCAGCTCGTCTGTGGTGAATGGTCAGCTACGTATCGGTGAAAAAGCGATGGTTGGCTCCGGTGCGGTGGTGATTCGTAATGTCGAACCCCGTACGGTGGTGGCGGGTGTACCGGCTAAATTTATTAAAGAACATAATCATTAAGAAAAGTCTCTATAGGAAGCAAATTAAATGAGTAAAGTATTTATCGTGGCAGAAATCGGTTGTAACCATAATGGTGACCCTGCATTAGCGAAAAAAATGGTGGATGTGGCGAAAGAATGTGGGGTGGATGCGGTAAAATTCCAAACCTTCAAGGCGGATAAATTAATTTCAAAATATGCGCCAAAAGCGGAATATCAAAAAGTCACGACCGGTACGGCGGATTCTCAGTTAGAGATGACCCGTAAACTGGAATTACCTTATAATGAATTTGTGAAATTAGAAGCTTACGCACGTTCATTAGGCTTAGAAGTATTTTCAACACCGTTCGATTTTGAGTCGATTGATTTCTTAGCTAGCCAACAACAAAAAGTATGGAAAATTCCGTCAGGCGAATTAACCAACTTACCGTATTTAGAAAAAATTGCACGTTTACCGATTGAAGGTAAAACTATTGTGATTTCAACCGGTATGGCAATAATTGAAGAGACAAAACAATCACTTAAAGTTTTGGAAGATAATGGGATAGCGAAAAAAGACATCACCATTTTACACTGCAATACCGAATATCCGACCCCTTATGAAGATGTGAACTTAAATGCGTTCCATCAATTAAAACAGGAATTCGGCGAATACAGTTTAGGTTTCTCAGACCATTCTGCAGGTTACTTTGCAGGGCTTGCGGCAGTGCCTTACGGTATTACTTTCATTGAGAAACATTTTACGTTAGATAAAAACTTTGAAGGCCCGGACCATAAAGCTTCGGTCACGCCGGAAGAATTAAAATTATTATGTGAAGGGATTCGCGCGGTAGAAAAATCGCTCGGTTCTTCAGAAAAAATCGTAACCAATTCAGAAGCGAAAAACAAAATCGTGGCGCGTAAATCAATTATTGCCGCTCGCCCAATCAAAAAAGGCGAAATTTTTACTACCGATAACATTACCACCAAACGCCCGGGCAATGGTATTAGCCCGATGTTCTGGTATGAGGTATTAGGTAAAGAAGCGCAACAGGATTTTGAAGAAGATCAGCTGATTGCCGACAGTCGTTTTGAAAACCAAATGTAATTCTTGCCCCCATTTGGGGGCATTTTCAGTTTATAAGCGGTCAAATTTATGAAAAAAATTGCAATTATCACGGCACGTTCCGGTTCAAAAGGATTGCCGAATAAAAATGTGTTATTGGTCGAAGGTAAACCATTAATGGCGTATTCGATTGAAGCGGCGATTGAGTCTGGCGAATTTGACAAAATTATTGTGAGTACAGACTCGCAAGAATATATTGATTTGCTTGCACATTATCCGATTGAATTTATCAAACGTGCGCCACATTTAGCCGGCGATAAAGCTAGCTCATTTGTGGTTATTGAAGATGTATTACAACAATATCAATCGACCGCATTTGATTACTTCGTATTATTGCAACCGACCTCGCCGCTTCGTACCGCACAGCATATTCAAGACGCTTGTGCTAAGTTTGAAGCGCAGTTTGAACATTTTGATTTTTGTGTGTCGGTCTCTGATGCGCATAAGCCGACCACATTAACTCGCCCGATTGAAGAAGATGAAAGTTTGAAACATTTCCAATTGGATTATTCCAATTACGCTCGTCAGCAGTATCATCCGGAATATTCGCCGAACGGTGCAATTTTTATTGCAAAACCGACCGCTTATCTTGAGCAGAAACATTTCTATGGTGTGAAATCATTGGCTTATTTTATGGATAAGGATGTTTCTATTGATATTGATGATCGTAAGGACTTCGAATATTTCTACTTCATTATGCAGCAACGCCAGCAAGAAAAATTACAGTTGGATCGCATCCGTATTCGTATTCTAAGTAAAAAAGAGCTATTTACACAAAATACGGACATTACCCTAGTCGGACATTCGATTTTAGACCAATGGCAGCTTCAATCGCTAAACGGCAAAAGTGTGTGTAACCTCGGTTTTTCTGGTATTTCTGCGAAAGAATATTTAGCTGAAATTATTGATAAAGGCATAATTAAAACATTGGGTAACGATGTTATTGTGATGTTAGGCACAAATGACTTGACTCGCGATGGTGAGACGAATGAGTCTATTTGTCGTGCCATTCAAGATTTGATTGCTAAGCTCAAAGCGATTCGCTCGGATATCAATATTTACTTTTTAGAAATTACTCCGGTTGCTTTTAGAGCGGAACGTAGTAACGAGAAAATTATCGCACTGAATCAATTACTAAAAGCGTCATTAACCAATGTGATTTGGATAGATTTATACCAAGCATTTTGTGACCAATACGGCAAACTTGTGATGGAATTTACTACGGATGGCTTGCACTTAAATGCAAAAGGCTATGAAAAATTGACCGCTATTTTGGAACAAGAGATCAAGTAATGAAACGAATTGCGTATATAACAGGTTCAAGAGCCGAGTATGGTATCGTAAAACGCCTACTAAAAAAATTAAATGATGATCCGGAATTGGATTTCTCATTGGTGGCGACTGCAATGCACCTAGACGCCCAGTACGGTAGTACGGTGACGGTTATCGAACAAGACGGCTTCGAGATTGCCGAACGTATTCCGCTTACACTCAATGCTGAAAATAACCAAACGATTATTCATTCGATGGCGGAATGTTTAGATCATTTCGGGGCGCATTTTCAGCAACACAAATATGATGCAGTGATGGTGTTAGGTGATCGCTATGAAATGCTGGCGGTGGCAACGGCAGCGGCAATGCACAATATTCCGTTGATTCATTTACACGGTGGTGAACAAACACTCGGTAATTATGATGAATTTATTCGTCATTGCATTACTAAAATGTCAAAGCTGCATTTAACTGCAACCGAAGAATATAAAAAGCGTGTGATTCAGTTGGGTGAAGATCCGAAATATGTACATAACGTAGGTTCATTAGGCGCAGAAAACAGCTTATTACTCACTTTACCAAGCCGAGCGCAATTAATTGAAACTCGCCAAATTCCGACCAGTGACTACTTTATGGTTGTATTCCATCCGGAAACGCTCACCGAGCAACCGGTGTTAGAGCAAGTGGAGCAATTATTAGCTGCGTTAGATCAGTTTAAAGGTCGCTATCAATTTGTGTTTATCGGCTCGAATTCGGATACCAGTGCGGATCAAATCTTCAATCGTTTTGAAACTTATACGGCACAGAACGGCTATTGCTTCTTCACTTCAGTGAAACCGGAAGAATATCTAGCATTGATTAAATATTCGAAAGGCTTAATTGGCAATAGCTCATCCGGTTTATTGGAAGCGCCAAGTTGTGGTGTCGGCACGGTAAATATCGGCAACCGTCAGCAAGGACGTTTTCGTGGCGAAACGGTGATTGGCGTGGAAACGACCACCGAAGCGATTAAAGCCGGCATTGAGCAATTAATCTCAGTAGATTTTCAACAGTGTTTGCCGCAGATGACAAATCCTTATTATCAAGAAAATGCGATGGAAAAAGCTTATAAAGTGATTAAACACTTTTTGAATGACGTTGAAAAAGATCAACCGAAAGCTTTTTACGATCTTCCTTAAAAATTGAACCGCTTGTTTGCCTTACAAGCGGTTAATTTTCTTTATTTTTTTCAAACTATGAAAGCTGTAAAAGATAGTGTTATTTACCTTGGCGGTGAATTGATTTCAAAAGCCGTTCCTTTTTTATTATTACCCTATTTATCTCGTAAGTTAGGGGTGCAGGGCTATGGTGAATTGTCATATTATCAGACTTACCTTGTGCTTTTTCTTATCTTAGTCGGGTTAAGTCAGGAAGGCGCAGTTGCACGTTATTTTTATTTTTATGGAAAACGTTCGCTTAATTTAGTTGTCTCAACTGGATATGCCTATACGACCTTGGTCGGCTCGATTATTTTGGCTATTTGTTGGTATTTTGAGGCTGAAATCATTGCTTACTTAGCTATCTCTGCGGTATTTCAATCGTTTTTAGCGGTACAGTTGAGTGTTCGCCAATGTCAAAAACAAGCGATTCCTTATATGGTTATTCAATCACTGACGAGCTTTGTCTCCGTGATTTTGACAGTAGCGATGTTGGAGTTTTATCAAACGGATCTAGTTGAAAAACGCATTTTAGCGATTTTGTTTGGTAATTTGATTGTATTCTGTTTAGCGTACTTTCTGTATTCCAGAAAAATTAATAGTCATAGAAGATTTAGCTTACATCAGCATAAACTTGGATTAATGTATTTATTAGGGTTTGGTGTGCCGCTGTTGTTACACCAAGCGAGCTTTTATTTAAAAGGACAGCTGGACAGAATTTTTATTTTCCATCAATTTAGCCAGTTTGATTTGGGGCTTTATGCTATGGGAGCGCAAATTGCCGCAATTTTAATGATTTTATTACAAGCATTAAATAAAGCGACGCTTCCTTATTTTTATGAAGGCTTAAAACAAAAAACGATTACTTTGAATAAGGTGCATAAATGGGCAGCTTATTCACTATTATTTGTGCCAATTCCTTCATTAATTATGTGGATGATTCCTGAGTCCGTAGTAGTTTGGTTATTAGGGAATCAATTTATTGGCACGAAGTATTTTATTGTCTTATTTTTATTATCAACTTCGTTAACGGTTCCCTATTTTATTTTGGTGAATTATTTTTTTTATTACGGAAAAAATAAAATTATTTCACTTTCTTCGGTATTATCTACCGTTGTATATGTAATCAGCTTATTATTGTTAGCGAAGACTAAAATTGAGTATGTGCCTTATGCGAGTATTATTGGCGGAGTAAGTTTACTGCCAATTTTATATAGCATGACTAAAAGAGTGAGAACGGAAACTTAATGAATTTAATTATTTGCCATACACCTTTACAGGTGCTTGTGGCGGAAAAAATTATGCAGAAATACCCAGAACAGGAATTTTTCGGCATCATGTTTACTTTTGAATCTTATAATAATCATAAGTTTCAGAATTATTGGGTACGATTTAGCAAGTTTTGCAAAGAGGCTTTCTTATTTAGCTATCCAAAGTCCGGCAAGCTGAACTTATTAATCGCATTATTGCGTGCTAAGCAAAAAGTAAAAAATTTAAATGTTGAAAAATTATTTGTAGCAAGTATTGATGATCAATTCGTTCAATTGATTTGTAGTACAGTGAGTTTTAAGCAACTACATACATTTGATGACGGTACTGCTAATATCGTGCCGAATAGTATTTATTATCAAGATTCGCCGAAAACATTAAAGCGTAAAATAGTGAATTGTTTATTAGGAAACCGCTATAGCACTCAAACTTTGCGAGCATTATCGAGTAAGCATTATACGATTTATCCGAATTTACCAAATATTATTGAGAATGTTGAAGCAATTTCTTTTGCAAAATTAACGCAAAATCAGACCGCTTGTCAGCACGAACCGATTAAGTTGTTACTTGGCCAGCCACTTTTTGATGATGCCAAGGAAAATATTGCGTTAGCAGAGCGAGTTATTCAACAATTTGGGATTACAGCGTATCTACCTCATCCTCGAGAACGCTATCGCTTGACTGGGGTTGAATACATCAATACGGATTTAATTTTTGAGGATTATATTTACCAAGCTGCGAACGAACAAAAATATATTATATATACTTATTTTAGCGGTGCGGTATTGAACGTAATGAATCATCCGAATATTGAAGTGGTTTCAATTCGACCTCAATTAAATAATCCTGTGTATTTGGCTTGTTATAATTTGTTTGAACAAGTTGGCATTAATATTGTTGATATTTAAAAAATGAAAAAATATTTAATTTCTTTAGCAAAAGATAGCGCACGCCGTGAACTGTTTTTCTCTCAACCGGATACGGCGGATTTTCAAGTATTTGATGCAATCAATACGATGTCGCTTGAATGGCAAGAACTTGCACAAAAATATGATTTAACCAAATTTGAGCAGCGTTATCAGCGTAAAGCCACCAAAGGCGAGGTCGGTTGTACATTTAGTCATTTGGGCGTGTATCAACAAATCATTAATGATGAAAGCATTACTGAGCATGAATATTGTTTGGTATGTGAAGATGATGCGCTTTTTAATCAAGGTTTCCAGTACACGTTAGATAAGTTGGTTCAGCAAGATTTGAGGGCAGATATTATTTTGGTCGGTCAATCTAAAATTTTAAGTTTTGAAGATCCGTTGTTGGAAATTGAATTCCCAACTACTTTTAAGCAGCAAATGAAGCCAATTGATAATACGACTTATCGTTTGGCGTATCCTTATAAAAATTATTATGCGGGTACGGTTGCTTATTTAATCAAAAAATCCAGTGCTAGAAAATTTTTAACAACGGGAGCATTACCGTTTTGGTTAGCGGATGATTTTATTTTATTTGAGCAGCAATGGGGATTGGATATCTTAGTGGTTCGTCCTTTGATGGCAATTGAAAATCCGGTCTTAACTAGTAATTTAGAAGGCGCAAGAGCTTCGCAGCAGCAAGCTACTTTTAAGAAAATTTTAAAATATCCGCTGAAAAAATTATTAGCAATTAAACGTAACGCTTTTAACTAGAGAAAATATGAGTGCATTAATTAATTTGTTTTATATCTATGACCCATGGGTAATGCATTTTATTCGAATGGCATTCGTGGCTGGGGCATTTTCTTGTGTATTACTTGCCTATCGTTGGTACCAAAAACGAATTGACGGTATTCGAGTGCCGGTTGACAGTATTACTGTAATTTTAGCATTAATTGTACTCTCGGCAATGCCTCTTCTGATTAACGGCACGAAAGATTTTTCCGTATTGATTATGTATTCGAAAACCTTGATTCTATTTGGTTTCGGGGTTGTGATTTATAACCTGTTTTATGGACGAGTTGATAAACAGAATCAACTGGTTAACGATCTAAAATGGGGGATTGGCACACAAGCGCTTATTGGTATTTTGGGCTTAACCGGAATCGCTATTTTTTCGGACATTGCTTTAGGTACAAACATGAGTTTGTTTTTACCTAAGTTTAGAGGATCAGAGCAAGAGTATCGTTTATATAACATTACTTCCGCTGCCTTTTTCCAATTAAGCGCTTTTTATTTAATGCTGCTTAATTTTCTGCTGGCGTATAATACGAAACACAATAATATGCACAGTGTTTTTGTGTTATTGATCTTATTTATCGGAGTGATCTCCGGACGGACATTTTTTACTTTTTCAGTGCTAAGTATCTTGTTGTATTTTAAGTGGCGTTACCTCCCTTATCTGTTGCTCTTTGTTGCAATTGTATTGGGGCTAGCGATTTATTTGCCTGAACATCCTTATGTTGCACATGCCTTAGAACCGGTGATTAATATTTTATCTGGCGCGGATAGAGTCAGTTCCTCGACCGATACTTTGGTAAATAAGCATTTATTTTTACCGGAGATTAAACAGATTTTGATGGGCGATGGTTATTACTATACGCCAGAGTTACATTATTATGGTGGTTCGGACTCTGGTTTTATTCGTCAAACATTATATGGTGGACTGAGCTATGTATTCGTTTGTTTTGCCTTCACCGCTTATTTTGTAAAACGTATTGCGGATAACTGGTTTGATGGAAGCTGGAAATTTACGCTTTCTACACTGTTTATTCTGAGTGTTTTAAATATTAAAGCCGATACCTATGCTTATCCGAGCATCATGTTGGTGCTACTTATGTTTTTATCGCTATTTGGCGATAAAGGTAAACAGATCGTATTGTTAAGAAGAAAAGATGGAAAAAATGTTTAGTATTATTGTGCCGTCTTATAATCGTGCGAATGAAATTCTGGCGTTGCTAGCTAGTCTTGAGCAGCAGACGAAAAAGAATTTTGAAGTGATTATCGTAGACGACTGCTCTACACAAGCGGTCGTTATTGAACAAAATTTTGCATTTCCGGTCAGAGTAATTCGTAATAAGACGAATAAAGGGGCGGCCGGTGGCCGTAATGTTGGCGCGGAACAAGCCAATTATGAATGGTTGCTATTCCTTGATGATGACGATCGTTTTGCTTCGCAAAAATGTGAAGTGCTTACACAGGTGTTGGCGCAAAATTCGCAGGCAAATTTTGTTTATCATCCGGCGGAATGTGTGATGGTAAATGAAGGATTCAGTTATGTCACCAAACCGTTTCCTCCGGAAAAGTTGAATTTAGATGCAATGTTGCTTGCCAATAAAATTGGTGGAATGCCGATGCTTGGTATCAAAAAATCATTCTTTTTTGAATTGGGCTGCTTAGCAACGGATTTAAAATCGTTGGAAGATTATGAGTTTGTGCTGAAATTAGTCTCTAGTTCAAACTTTGCGCCGGTCTTTGTGGAGCAACCGCTTAGTATTTGTGCTTTCCACACTAAACGTTCCAGTGTTTCGACTAATACCACTAATACCGAATTGGCATTAGCTGCAATTCGCCAAAAATATGTGAAAACAGATGCGCAAGCAGCAAATTTTGAGATGAATTCGCTCTATATTTTATCTTACCCTTGTGCGATGAATCTTTCCCGCCAAGCGGCAAGTTCTTATTGGCAAATGTTCAAACGTAGCTACAGCTTGAAACATTTAATTATCGCAATAGTTACGTTTATCTCGCCAAAATTGGCAATTAATATGAAAAGGTTTATTTAATGAAATTCTCTGTTTTAATGTCTTTGTACTTCAAAGAAAATCCGCAGTTTTTAAGAGAATGTTTTGAAAGCTTAAAAGCACAAACTCGACCGGCAGATGAAATCGTGGTGTTATTTGACGGAAAAGTCACTCCGGAGCTGGATGCGATTGTGGTGGAATATGAACAACAATTGCCAATTAAAGCGGTGCGTTTTGAGCAAAATCGTGGTTTAGGTAAAACGCTGAACGATGGTTTAAATTATTGTTCGCACGAATGGGTTTTCCGTATGGATACCGATGATATTTGTTTGCCGGAACGTTTTGAAAAACAAGTAGCGTTTATCGAACAAAATCCGGATACGATTATTTTTGGCGGACAAATTGCTGAGTTTGGTGAAAATATTCAGGATATTGTCGCTTATCGAAATGTACCAACCAAAGCGGAAGAAATCGTCAAATTTACCCGCTTACGTTGCCCGTTTAATCATATGACGGTTGCTTATAAAAAATCAGCGGTACAAGCATGCGGTGG
Organism: Actinobacillus ureae ATCC 25976; assembly: GCF_000188255.1. Taxonomy (GTDB): domain Bacteria; phylum Pseudomonadota; class Gammaproteobacteria; order Enterobacterales; family Pasteurellaceae; genus Actinobacillus; species Actinobacillus ureae. The sequence goes on along the minus strand of NZ_GL831081.1, from coordinate 192,465 downwards.
CTATCAAGATTTACAAGAAGACTATAATCTTTGGGTAACAATGGCGGCAAACGGCAATAACGTGGCGAATTTAGCCGATTTATTAGTATATGCTCGAGTAGGAAACGGCATGGTAAGCCGTCGTCACGGTTGGAATTATTTCAAAAGTGAATGGCGTTTAATGAAGCTAAAAAATGAATGTAAAATTCATGACCCGTTAACCGGATTCGCAATTTTCTTAATGCGAGGTTTACCAAGAATTTTACCGCTTGGCGCATTAAAAGCAATTTACAGCTTAACCCGTAAATAAGTAAAAGGCGTATCGAATGATACGCCTTAATTTTTTATTGATTACGTAGAATCTCATTCATTAATTGCAAATCAATATGGCAATAACCATTTGGATTCTTATCTAAATAATCTTGATGATATTCTTCCGCCGGGAAATAATGCTCAAGTTTGGTATTTTCTACCGCAAGTGGTTCTGCGTATTGTGCTTGTAAATCGGCAAGCGCTTGATTGATAACCGGAATATCCTGCGCATCAACATAATAAATCCCAGTACGATATTGAATTCCTTTATCCCCTCCTTGTTGGTTCATACTCACCGGGTCAATCACTTTAAAATAGTAATCTAATAATTTTGCTAAGACGATTTTGTCCGCATCATAAGTTACTTTAACCACTTCTGCATGACCGCTACCGGCACAAACTTCTTGATAAGTCGGGTTTTCAGTATTGCCGTTTGCATAACCGGATTGTGCATCAATCACACCGTTAATACGTTGCATAAAGGCTTCCGTCCCCCAAAAGCACCCGCCCGCTAAATAAATTTCTCGAATGTTCGCCATATTTTCTCCTGTTTGTAAAATTTTCACGGCATCAGACCGCTTGTATTAAGTTTCCATAGCATATAGTGATTTATTTGAGAGTACAAGGTGTTAGTTGCTATCAGGTTAAAAGACCTTTTCAATGAGTAAAAACGCATTTGTAAAGAATAAGATTACCGAACCAATTAGAGAGCATAGCGTGATTTACCTCTCAAATTTAAAATCTCGTGCGTTTAACAATAAAATTTTAGAGATTTTTTATGTAAAAAAAGGTATAGTGGCGTAACTTTTTTACATATCATTTTCTTTTGAAATGATGTTTTCATTCCTTTTACTTTTTGAGGTTTTTTCAAATGGGTGCGTTAAATAGTATCTTGGGTATTGTTGTACTCCTACTGATTGCGTTTGCATTATCGAATAACCGTAAAGCAATTAGTCTTCGTACAGTGTTGGGGGCGTTATTCCTACAAGTTGGGATTGGTGCGGTAATCCTTTATTGGGAAACGGGTCGTAAAGGCTTATTAGCAGCAGCGGAAGGTGTGAGTAAAGTTATCAACTATGGTAACGATGGTATCAGCTTCTTATTCGGTGGCTTAGTAAGTGATAAAATGTTCGAAGTATTTGGCGGCGGCGGTTTCGTTTTCGCATTAAAAGTTCTTCCTCCGATTATTTTCTTCTCATCTCTCATTTCTGTACTTTACTATTTAGGTATCATGCAGATTGTCATTCGTATCCTTGGCGGTGCGTTACAAAAAGTATTAGGTACATCAAAATCAGAATCTATGTCTGCGGCAGCAAATATCTTTGTTGGTCAAACAGAAGCGCCTCTTTTAGTTAAACCTTACATTAAATCAATGACGAATTCTGAGTTATTCGCAGTAATGTGCGGTGGTTTAGCGTCAGTTGCCGGTGCAGTAATGATTGGTTATGCAGGTATGGGCGTACCACTTCCATATTTAATCGCTGCGTCATTTATGGCAGCGCCGGGTGGTTTATTATTTGCTAAGATTCTTCATCCTCAATCAGAACAGTTTAAAGATGAATTAAGCGCAGATGATATTGACGAAAAACCGTCTAACGTAATTGAAGCAGCTGCGGTTGGTGCATTCTCAGGTATGCAATTAGCGATGAACGTAGGTGCGATGTTATTAGCATTTATCGCATTAATTGCAATGCTTAACGGTTTTATCGGTGGCGTTTCTTCACTTATCGGTTATGAAAACGTGACATTACAATCACTGTTCGGTTACGTATTCCAACCTTTAGCATGGTTAATCGGTGTGCCTTGGGGTACAGAATCTCAAGTAGCCGGTTCATTAATTGGTCAGAAATTAATTTTAAATGAATTCGTCGCTTATGCAGATTTCGTGAATTACTTAAAACCTGAAGCGGCAGTAGCATTAAGTCCAAAAACGATTGCTATCATCACTTTCTCATTATGTGGTTTTGCAAACTTAAGCTCAATCGCAATCTTAATCGGTGGTCTAGGTGGTATGGCACCAAGTCGCCGTGGTGATGTTGCACGTATGGGAGTTAAAGCGGTTATTGCAGGTACGCTTTCTAACTTAATGAGTGCTGCGATTGCCGGTTTATTTATCGGTATCGGCGGAGCGGTAATGTAAGCGTTACACTTTTAAGCAAACAACACCACTGGAAACAGTGGTGTTGTTGTTTTAAGCTAAGGTGAACGTTTGCGTATGGTCTAATAAGACTAAGCGGTCTAATTTTTCTATATTTTTACAAATGTAAAACGGAGGCTCGTATGAGTTTAAGAGATTTGGCAAAAATCGCTTTATCCTTAATGGATTTAACAACATTGAATGATAACGATACGGATGAGAAAGTAATTTCTCTTTGTCAGCAAGGTAAGACGGAATTCGGTACGCTGGCAGCAGTTTGTATTTATCCGCGTTTTGTACCGGTTGCACGTAAAGCGTTAAAAGCGCAAGGTACCGAGCAAGTTAAAATTGCAACGGTAACGAATTTCCCGCATGGTAATGATGATATTGAAATCGCAGTTGCGGAGACCAAAGCTGCTGTAGCTTACGGTGCTGATGAAGTGGATGTGGTATTCCCATACAAAGCATTAATGGCTGGCAATGAACAAATCGGCTTTGAATTAGTACAACAATGTAAGGCGGTTTGCCAAGCATCAAACGTATTATTGAAAGTGATCATTGAAACCGGCGAACTAAAAACCGCTGAATTAATTCGTCAAGCAAGTGAGATTTCAATTAAAGCAGGCGCAGATTTTATTAAAACCTCTACGGGCAAAGTGCCGGTAAACGCAACTTTAGAATCAGCACGCATCATGTTAGAAACCATTCGTGATTTAAACGTAGCGGATAAAGTCGGTTTTAAAGCGGCAGGCGGCGTGAAAACAGCGGAAGAAGCGGAGCAATATTTAGCGCTTGCGCAAGAAATTCTTGGAAAAGATTGGGTGAATGCAGATCACTTCCGTTTCGGTGCTTCAAGTTTATTAACTAACTTATTAGCTGCGTTAAATGGGCTGGCAAATCAAGAAGTAAGCGGCTACTAAGATAAGCGGTTTAAATTTATTAATTTTTTACACACTAAATAGCAACAATAGAGGAAATTAACAATGACTCCACATATTAACGCACCAGAAGGTGCATTTGCAGATGTAGTAATTATGCCAGGTGACCCACTTCGTGCTAAATACATTGCAGAAACTTTCTTAGAAAATGCAGAACAAGTAACGGATGTTCGTAATATGTTCGGTTATACCGGCACTTATAAAGGTCGTCGTATTTCAGTGATGGGGCACGGTATGGGGATTCCTTCTTGCTCAATTTATGCCAAAGAACTGATTACAGAATACGGCGTGAAAAAAATCATCCGTGTTGGTTCTTGCGGTGCAGTGCGTCAAGATGTAAAAGTGCGTGATGTAATTATCGGTACTGGCGCTTGTACGGATTCAAAAGTAAACCGTATCCGTTTCCGTGATAACGATTTTGCGGCAATTTCTGACTTTGATATGACATTAGCGGCAGTACAAGCAGCAAAAGAAAAAGGTGTTGCAGTACGTGTTGGTAACTTATTCTCTGCAGATTTATTCTATACACCGGATGTGGAAATGTTCGATGTGATGGAAAAATATGGCATTTTGGGTGTGGAAATGGAAGCGGCTGGTATTTACGCAGTAGCAGCAGAGTACGGTGCGAAAGCGTTAGCGATTTGTACAGTTTCAGATCATATCCGTACCGGTGAACAAACTTCATCAGAAGAACGCCAATTAACCTTTAATGATATGATCACAATCGCATTAGAATCTGTATTAATCGGTGACAAAGCGGAATAAGCGGTCAATTTTTCGCATTATTTTACAAATCCTCTGAGGTGAAAATCTCGGGGGATTTTTTTATATGTGGAAGGTAATGTTAAAAACAAAATGATTATTTATTCATTTTCCATGAATTTTTATTCTATTTTGTATTTGAAATTATGCTTGAATAAGAGTAAGATGTTTAACGTTTTGACAGCAATAAGGATTTATGATGAGTAAATATAAAATTTTTGTAGACGGAGCGGTCGGTACCACCGGTTTACGTATTTTTGATCGTCTTGCCAGTGCAGAAGATGTTGAGTTATTAAGTTTGCCGAAAGAATTACGTAAAGATCTTAATGCAAGAGTAGCGAAGGTTGCGGAGGCGGATCTGACGTTTCTTTGTTTACCGGACGAAGCTTCTAAAGAATTAGTGGCGCATGCTCCAGCAAATGCAAGAATTTGTGATACTTCAACCGTTCATCGTGTAAATCCTGATTGGACTTATGGTTTTGCCGAGCTTTCTGGACAGTTTGAAAAAATTCAAAATGCGAATCGAGTTGCCGTGCCAGGTTGTCATGCTACGGGTTATATCGCATTGGTTCGTCCTCTTATTGAAAAAGGTGCGTTAAGTGCCGGTTATCCGCTTTCCTGCCACTCTCTCACCGGCTATTCCGGCGGCGGTAAATCAATGATCGCCGAATATCAGAACCAAGATCGCGAACAAAAATTCAATGCTCCTCGTGTTTACGGACTTGCTCTTAAACACAAACATTTGCCGGAAATGCAAGCGTTGACCGGTTCAAATCAGCCTCCTATTTTCACCCCAGTGGTTGCTGACTATTACAGCGGAATGTTGGTAACTGTGCCAGTGCCTGTTTCAGCGCTTTCACAAGAGGTCAATTCTGCCGAAAAAATTGCAAATTTATTCAGCGAGTATTATCAAAACTCAAAATTGATTACGGTTCATCCTGCTTGCTCGTTACCTGAAGACGGAATGTTGGCGGCGAATGCATTTAGCTGCAAAGACAGCCTTGAAATCTTTGTTTACGGTAATGAAACACAGCTGTTATTGTGCGCACGTTTCGATAATTTAGGTAAAGGCGCATCCGGTGCGGCGATACAATGTATGAACATTATGTTAGGCCGTGAAGAAATAGCCGGACTAGACGTGTAGTCAGCGTGAGATATTATTTGGGGTTTAAAATGTTACAAAACGAAGTTGAAAATTTTGCAAATCTTTTAGAAAAAGCGACCGCTTATCTTGCACCGTTTCAAGAAAAAATTATTGTGGTGAAATACGGCGGTAATGCGATGATCAATGAAGATCTTAAAAAATTGGTGATGCAAGATATTTTATTGCTGAACCAATTAGGTGTGAAAGTCGTATTGGTGCATGGCGGCGGACCGGAAATTTCACAAGGGGTGAAATTACTCGGCAAAGAACCGCAATTTATCAATGGCTTGCGTGTCACCGATCAAGATACGATCAATGTGGTATTGCAAATGCTTGCCGGTAAAGTGAATAAAAGTTTGGTGGCGTTATTAAAAGGTAAAGGCGTTGGCTTATGCGGTATTGATGGCAATATGTTGCAATGCGAAAAGTTACAAGCTGAAGTAGATTACGGTTTTGTTGGCGAGATTGTTAAAGTAAATACCCAATTATTGGATCTTGCGTTAAATGCGAATTTAATTCCGGTGATTTCTACGGTTGGTGTGGATGGGCAAGGTGTCGCTTACAATATCAATGCGGACACGGCAGCAAGTGAAATTGCGATGGCATTAGGCGCAGCGAAATTAGTGAGTATGACAGACATTGCCGGCTTATTACGTGATCGTTTTGATGAGAATACGCTGATTCCGGAAGTTGAAGTTAGCGAAGTACAAGAATTAATTAATCAAAGCATTATCGCCGGCGGTATGATTCCGAAAATCGCCTGTTGTACCGACTTTATTAATGCAGGCGGTATTGAAGCGAATATTATTGACGGTCGAGTACCACATGCCATTTTAGTATCACTATTCGGTGGTAAAAACGGCACGCTCTTTTATAAAAAATAATTAGGAAGATAAGATGAATAGCAACGACATCAAACAATTAGATACAGATTATATCGCTCAAACTTACGGCAGATTTAATCTCGCCCTTTCACACGGAAAAGGTTGTGATGTATGGGATTTTGAAGGTAATCAATATTTAGATTTTACTGGCGGTATCGGCACTAACAGCCTTGGTTGGGCAGATGACAGTTGGTTGGTAGCGGTAACTACTCAGGCAGGTAAATTACAGCATACTTCAAATTTATTCTTTACTGAGCCGTCTGGGGTACTGGCAAAAAGTTTGGTTGAAGCAAGCGGTCTAAAACGAGCATTTTTTTGCAATTCGGGTGCAGAAGCGAATGAAGGGGCAATTAAAACTGCGCGTAAATATAGCCATGACAAATACGGCAAAGGCAGAGCGATCGTACTCAGTTTAGTCAATTCATTTCACGGGCGTACGATTTCAACCCTTGCCGCAACAGGGCAAGATGTGTTTCATCAGCATTTTTTCCCGTTTACACAAGGTTTTGAACATACGCCGGCTAACGATTTAAATGCCTTACATACACGTCTTGAACAAGATGATGTGTGTGCGATTATTTTAGAAATCGTACAGGGTGAGGGCGGTGTTTGTGCATTAGATACTGAATATTTACAAGGCGTACAAGCGATTTGCCAAGCCAAAGATATCATTTTGATTATTGATGAGGTACAAACCGGTATCGGGCGCACCGGAAAATTATTTGCTTATCAGCATTTCGGTTTACAGCCGGATATTATCACGCTTGCCAAAGGCTTAGGCAGTGGTTTACCAATCGGTGCTTTCGTATTAGGTGACAAATGCCAAAATACACTCGGTAAAAGCGATCACGGCTCAACCTTTGGGGCAAATCCGGTCTGTTGTGCGGCTGCAAATGCAGTATTAGCCAAAATGGACGAAAGATTCCTTGCCGATGTTACGACTAAAGGCGAAAAATTACGTGCGGCATTACTCACGTTGCCAAAAGTAAAATCAGTTTCCGGTTTAGGGTTAATGCTTGGTATTGAGTTTGAAGATGAGGTAAAAGCGGCTGACGTGGTAGCGAAAGCAATTGAAAAAGGCGTATTGACGCTCACCGCCAAAACTAAATTACGCTTATTACCACCATTAATTATTTCAGAGGAACAAATAGAACAAGGCGTAGCAGTGCTTAAAGAAGTCTTAGAAAGTTTCTAAGTGGTCGCATTTCCTCTCACTTTTTTGCAATAAAAATCCCTTTTAACTTATCCAGACTTAGAAGGGATTTTTTATTGATTTATTAACATATATAGAAATTTACAAATAATAAGATTATTGTTAATATAAATGATAATTGTTTTCATTTACAAAAAAAGGGGGGAAGAATGAAATTTAAAAAATCTTACATTGCTACACTGTTCTCTAGCTTACTGCTCGTTGCCTGTTCAAACAATAAAGGTGACTTCGGTTTAGAAAATACACAGAAAAACCATATAAATATACCCCTAAAAAGCCAAAGCCGATTGAATATGGCGATGACATTACACAAGTAAAGTCGTATGAAGAATTACCTGAATCATTACAGCTCGCTTTAGGTGCAGTCACGGCCATTCCCCGTCGTATTTACCACCCTCAAGAATCAGAAGAAGAATCTGTCAGCATACTTCTCGAGAATATTCATAAAATTGGGGGCAAGTTAGATGAACTTCCCTATCAAGAAGAAATGCTAAAAGACCTTGGTGCAAACTCCAAAGTTTTAGTTCATTCCTATGATGAAAAAAGAACGTTAAGTAAATTAAAAAAAACAAATTATGTGCGAGCGGGTTTTGTTTTTGTCGATGAATCAGGGTTAGCGAAGTATCAAGATCCAAAAACAGGTAAAGACGTATATCGATATGGCAAAATTGGCTATCTTTTCTATAAAGGTGTTGAGCCTGCCAAATCTCTTCCCGTAGATAAAGTAATAAATTATGTCGGAACTTGGGATTTCACTACGGATGCACAAAAAGGCCGCCTTCCACAAGGACTTAATGACGCACCTTCTGCTGGAGATCGTGTTGGCGTAATTTCATTTGATGAACCAACAAATGAAAACCCAAATAAAGGAGATATAGGCCACCGTAGTGAATTTACCGTTGATTTTGGTAAAAAAGAGTTAAAAGGGGCGTTATACCGCAATAGTGTTGTTTACGGAGATTCGGATAAGAAAGCGGATAAAGTTAAACGTTATGATATTTCTACAAAGGTTTTTGGAAATCGTTTTAGAGGCAATGCAACAGCAACGGATAAGCAAACTGCTTATTGGAAAGATGATGCAACGCTAGAAGGTGGTTTCTATGGACCAAATGCAGAAGAATTGGCAGGAAAATTCTTAGCTAATAATTATTCACTCTTTAGCGTTTTTGCAGCACAACAAACCGAAAAAAGTGAAGCGGAAACAAAATTTGATGCAGTTCAGTTAGATTTAAAAGAGGCTAAAAAACTGAATATGGACACGTTTGGTTACGCCAACTAAATAGTAGTCGATGGGAAAGTTATTCCATTAATGAATCAAGGCAGCTCGGAATATACAGTTGCAAATAAATCTGTAAAAGTCACCGCTTGCTGTGAAAATTTAGGTGACGTGAAATTTGGTTCACTCAATATAGAAGGGGAAAATTCACGTATTTATTTAGTTGGAGAGTTAAAGATTTACCTCAAAAAGGCGAAGTTACTTACAAAGGAAGTTGGCAAGGGGAATTTACTCATAAACAAAATGGAGAAATATGGCATACGCCAGATAAAAGTATTGCTGAATTTATTGTGAATTTCTCAGATAAAACCATTCGAGGAGGATTTGGCTCTGGGCCTGTAAGTTCAACTGTTTTATTGCTGGATCAAGGAAAAATTGAACAGAATGGTTTTACGGGGGAGGTTCGCACTTTAAAAGATGGATTCCATATTTCTGACTAATCTGTGGTACATATCAATGCGAAAGTAAACGGCGGATTTTATGGTTCAAATGCTTCTGAATTAGGAGGCACGCTGTTGAGTGATGAAGCCAATAATGATAAAGCCACAGGTGTATTTGGGGCAAAACGTCAAGTACAGAAATAATTAAAAAAGGAGAAAATGACGTGAAAAAATTCCATTTTAATTTTACTTATATTGCGATTCAGTCAGCATTATTAATGCTTTCAAATAGCGTGTCTGCCGATACAAGCCGTGAAGAAGTAATCTTAGATGAGATTTCAGTAAAAGCAAAAGCTGATGCCTATCGACAACAAAATGAGGTAATAGGGCTAGGAAAAATCACAAAAAATATTCAAGACCTCAATAAAGGACAGGTACTAAACATTCGGGACCTGACACGTTATGACCCAGGAATTTCGGTTGTAGAGCAAAGGCGAAGAGCCACAAATGGCTATTCTATTCGAGGTGTTGATCGAAATCGAGTAGCATTAATTGTAGATGGGTTACCACAAATTCAGTCTTATAAAAGCCAATCACTTAGAGCAAAAAGTGGTACGATTAATGAAATTGAATACGAAAATATTCGAGCTATTGAATTTAGTAAGGGGGCAAGTTCTTCGGAATATGGCAGCGGTGCATTAGGTGGAGCGGTCGGATTTCGTACAAAAAATGCAAGTGATGTGATTAAAGAAGGGCTAAATTGATCTGCACCCC
>NZ_GL831081.1:179435-182113 GCF_000188255.1 Actinobacillus ureae ATCC 25976 | reverse complement strand
CAAGTGAAATTAAAAGGACTCAGCCCTGTACAATACAGAACTCGGTCCTTAAATTAAACAGTCTAACTTTTTGGGGTCAGATCATTATGAGTGCCTTTATTTTTTTATGAACGTTTCATTACTTCGAAAAATTCTTCGTTAGTTTTTGCAACGCTGAGTTTATCGATTAACCATTCCATTGCAGCCACTTCATCCATTGGATTCAGTACTTTACGTAACATCCACGCATTACGGTGTTCTTCTGGCGACATTAGTAAGTCATCTTTACGAGTGCCCGAACGGTTAAACTCAATAGCCGGGAATACACGGCGTTCCGCAATTTTACGAGAAAGGTGTAATTCCATATTACCGGTACCTTTAAATTCTTCGAAAATAACTTCATCCATTTTCGAGCCGGTATCAACCAATGCGGTTGCGATAATGGTTAAGCTACCGCCTTCTTCTACGTTACGAGCTGCACCGAAGAAACGTTTTGGTCTGTGCAATGCGTTTGCATCCACACCACCAGAAAGGATTTTACCTGAAACAGGGGTCACGGTATTGTAAGCTCGAGCAAGACGAGTGATTGAGTCTAATAGAATAACCACGTCTTTCTTGTGTTCTACTGAGCGTTTTGCTTTTTCAATTACCATTTCCGCAACCTGTACGTGACGTGTTGCCGGCTCATCAAAAGTTGAGGCAATTACTTCGCCGCGTACGGTACGTTGCATTTCGGTAACTTCTTCCGGACGTTCGTCAATCAGAAGCACGATTAATTCACACTCTGGGTAATTATGCGTAATACTTTGCGCAATATTTTGTAGTAGAACGGTTTTACCAGCTTTTGGTGGAGCTACGATCAAACCACGCTGACCTTTACCGATAGGAGAAGCTAAATCCAGAATGCGAGCGGTTAAATCTTCAGTTGAACCGTTTCCACGCTCCATTTTTAAACGTGAATTTGCGTGTAACGGCGTTAAGTTTTCAAATAAGATTTTGCTGCGAGAAACTTCAGGTTTGTCATCATTAACAAGATCAACCTTTAATAATGCAAAGTAGCGTTCACCTTCTTTCGGTGGGCGAATTTTACCTTCGATTTTATCACCGGTTTGAAGATTGAAACGGCGGATTTGGCTTGGTGAAACATAGATATCATCAGGACCGGCAAGGTATGAACTGTCTGCCGAACGTAAGAAACCGAAACCGTCAGGAAGAATTTCTAATACGCCTTGGCCAAAGATATCTTCACCGCTTTTAGCGTGTTGTTTGAGGATTGCAAAAATAATGTCTTGTTTACGTAAACGAGCTAAGTTTTCTAAGCCCATTTGATTTTCACCCATTTCGACAAGTTCCGAAACCGGTGTATTTTTTAATTGAGTAAGATGCATAGGAAATATATTGATTATGAAAAAATAGATTGGAAATCTGTATGATACGGAATGCCGTAATTTGACGGTCGAGGATTATACAACAAATAGCCTAATTTTGCAAATTTTTTGCGAAATTTAACCGCTTGTAACGTGATATTAGAAATGAAATGCCGGCATTTAGCCGGCATTTTGTGTGAATAGATTAAATTTCTACACCTTCAAATAATAGTGTACTTAAATAGCGTTCTGACGCAGATGGGAGAATAGCAACGATTTGTTTATCGGCAAATGCCGGTAATTTTGCAAGACGATCCGCTGCTGCAACTGCCGCACCGGATGAGATGCCAACTAAAATACCTTCTTCCGCCATGATTCTGCGCGCAGTTGCAATCGCTTCTTCACTTGAAACTTGTTCAACGCGGTCGATTAAGCTTAAATCTAAGTTTTTAGGAATAAAACCTGCGCCGATACCTTGGATTTTGTGTGGACCCGGTTTTACTTCTTCACCATTTAAGGTTTGCGTGATAACCGGTGATTCTTTCGGCTCAACTGCGACAGAAAGAATTTGTTTACCTTGATCTTGTTTGATGTAACGAGAAATACCGGTAATCGTACCGCCAGTACCTACGCCTGCTACAATTACATCCACATTACCTTCGGTTGCATTCCAAATTTCAGGGCCAGTTGTTTGCTGGTGAATTGCCGGATTAGCAGGGTTTGCAAATTGTTTTAAAATCACATAACGATTCGGATCGCTCGCCACAATTTCTTCCGCTTTGGCAATCGCACCTTTCATACCTTTTGCTCCTTCGGTTAATACAAGGTTAACGCCTAAACCACGTAATAAACGTTTACGCTCAGTACTCATTGTTTCCGGCATGGTAAGCGTGATTTTATAACCACGTGCGGCTGCTACGTAAGCCAATGCAATACCTGTGTTACCGCTAGTTGCATCTACGATTTCTTTACCTTCAGTTAAAATACCATCTTTTTCTGCTTGCCATACCATATTGGCACCGATACGGCATTTTACGCTGAAACTTGGATTACGAGATTCGATTTTTACTAATAAGTTGCCGTTTTGACCAAAATTTTTTAAACGAACAAGAGGGGTATTACCAATAGTATAAGAATTGTCTGCATAGATAGTCATAGTTATTAATTCCTTTAGTATAAATAAGAGGTTGAGGTGAGAATACGTTATTTTGGATAAAGATGTTAGTGGTGAAAATTTATTTTATATAACTGAAAGGTATATAGGCTGTACCACTTTCACATAAGCGGTTTTAGGACATAAAAAGCGGTCTAATCTTACAATTTTTGGGATAG
>NZ_GL831081.1:171250-179385 GCF_000188255.1 Actinobacillus ureae ATCC 25976 | reverse complement strand
TTAATTTTGTCCACTATCCCCAAATTTTTTGCAAAATTAGACCGCTTGTAACTAACTAAATTGGCGGGTAATTATTTCAACTCTCGTGCACCTTGATTATCGACTTTACAAATATGGATAAATCCTTCGTTGTTTTGCAGATATTCTTTTTCAAGGTAAGCAAGCAGTTTTTGAGCGTGTTCCAAATCCGGAGCGATTGCATACATTGTTGGGCCGGAACCTGAAATACCTACCGCTAATGCACCTAAATCTTTGCAACCTTGGCGTACAACTGGGAAGTTTGGCAACAAGTTTTCACGATACGGTTCAGCAATCAGATCTTTCATCATTGTTGCAGCCAATACGTCTTGATGCGTATGGCAAGCGTGCACAAATGAGCCAAGATAGCGTGCTTGTTGAATCATATCTTGACGAGTATAGTTTTTCGGTAAAATCGCACGAGCTTCTGCAGTCGAAACTTCCACGCCTGGATAAGCTAATACCCAATACCATTCATCAAAGAACGGAATGGTTTGGCAAATATTGCCGAGCGATTGAGTCATTAACTGCAAACTGCCTAAATAACACGGTGCGACGTTATCGTAATGGATTGAACCGGAAATACGTCCTTCTAATTCACCCATCATTTCTAATAATTCCATTTTTGAGAAAGGCTCATCATGGAATTTATTTAACGCAACTAATGCCGCTACGATTGAACAAGCACTTGAGCCTAAACCGGAACCAATCGGCATATTTTTTTCAAGGGTAAGGCGTAAATTTTTGACTGAGTCACCTCGTAATTTCAAGCGTTCGCTAAATAATACGTAGGCTTGATAAACGATGTTTTTTTGTGGCTCTTTCGGTAATTTGCGTACGAAATAACCGGCACTTTCCAATTCAAAGGCGGTTTCGCAATCTTCAATTTGTACCACGTCACCGAGTAACGAACCGTCAATCGGTGAGATTGCCGCACCTAAAGAGTCAAAACCTACGCTAAGATTAGCACTAGAAGCGGGAGCATAAATTCGTAACATTGTCATTAGTTTGCGCCTCCTTGGAGTGTACGAAGAATATCGGCAAAAATACCTGCGGCAGTTACATCAGTTCCTGCACCATAGCCTCTTAATAAGAGTGGAATCGGGCTGTAATAACGGGTTAAGAATGCAAGCGCATTTTCACCGTCTTTTACTTTATAAAGCGGATGGTTTTCATCGACCGCTTCAATTGCTACACGGCATTTATCGCCGGTAATTGAGCCGACATAACGTAATACTTTGCCTTCCGCTTTTGCTGCTTGAACACGTTGAGCAAATTCCGCATCGACTTCCGGTAATACTTTTAAGAATTCTTCCTTGCTCATGCCTTCAGAGAAGCCTTTCGGTAATACGCCTTCAATTTCGATATCATCGAATTCCAATGCTAAACCGGTTTCACGCGCAAGAATTAACAGCTTACGCGCTACGTCCGCTCCCGAGAGATCATCACGAGGATCCGGCTCAGTGAAACCTTTTTCTTTCGCAATTAAAGTTGCTTCTGAAAGGCTTAAGCCTTCGTCTAGTTTTCCGAAGATAAATGAAAGTGAACCGGATAAAATCCCTTCGAATTTTTCTACTTCATCACCGGCAGCCAGCAGATTCTGTAAGTTTTCAATTACCGGTAAACCTGCGCCTACATTTGTTTCGTATAAGAATTTATGCTGACCTTGGCGAGCTGCATCACGAAGCTCTTGGTAATATTGATAGCTCCCTGTATTCGCTTTTTTATTTGGCGTTACTACGTGGAAACCTTCTTTTAATGCACGGGTATAAAGATTTGCCACAGATTGTGCAGCGGTACAGTCAACAAATACCGGATTAACTACATGATGCAATTTGATGAATGATAATAAAACATCAAAATCAGAAGGTTGAGTTGCCGTTTCTAAGTCGCTTTTCCAGTTATCTAAATTTAAACCATTTTCATTCAGTAACATTTTGTCGGCATTTGCTAATGCGCATACACGGATCTCAATATCCTTCTTTGCTAAGAAATCTTTTTGTTGTTTGATTTGCTCAATTAATTCGCCGCCAACGCCACCAACCCCAACGAGAAAGACATCAATTGATTTTTTATTGCTAAATAAACCTTGGTGAGTCGCTTTTACCGCTTCAATCGCTTTATTCATCGGAACTACTGCAGAAATCGAACGTTCTGATGAACCTTGTGCAATCGCAACAATACTGATATTCGCCTGCGCAAGTGATGAGAAGAAACGAGCAGCAACACCTTTCGCGGTACGCATACCATCACCAACTACCGAAATAATTGAAAGCTCACGAATCATATCAATCGGATCTAAATCGCCGTTTGTAAGCTCTTGAGCAAATTCTGCATTTAAACAAGCGGTCGCTTTTTCGGCAAATTTTGCAGGTACACAGAAGCTAATACTGTATTCAGAAGAAGATTGGGTAATTAAGATGACTGAAATACCGGCTTTTGACATGGTAGAGAATACGCGAGCAGCCATGCCGACCATACCTTGCATACCAGAACCCGAAACGTTAAACATTGCAACGTTATCAAGGTTAGTAATACCTTTCACTTTTAAGCTGTCGGTTGCTACGTTACCATCAATTAATGTGCCTTTTGCATCAGGATTTGCGGTATTTTTAATCAAGCACGGAATGTTTAACGGCACTAACGGACCGATGGTACGAGGATGAATCACTTTCGCACCAAAGTATGAAAGTTCCATCGCTTCTTGGTAACTCATTGATTCTAAACAAATCGCTTCCGGTACTAAGCGAGGATCGCAGGTATAAACACCGTCCACGTCCGTCCAAATTTCGCAACAATCCGCTTTTAAACAAGCAGCTAAACACGCAGCAGAATAGTCAGAGCCATTGCGGCCAAGCAATACGAGTTCGCCGTTTTCATTACCAGCGGTAAAGCCCGCCATTAAAACGACATTTTTCTTTGGAATTGAATTGGCATCAACACGTTTGGTTGACTCGGTAATATCTACCGATGATTCTAAATAGCTACCGTGAGCTAATAATTTTTCAACAGGATCAATACGAGTAACATCGTAACCTTTTGCTTCAAACCAAGCTTGCATCATGGCAATCGATAATTTTTCACCACGGCAGTGAATGGTTGCCGCTACATTATCCGGCAATGCTTTTGTTTTTGCCGCTTCGCTCGCAACATCTTGAATTTGGGTTAGTTCCGCTGCGACTAAAGCTAATAAACCATCACGATCCACATTATTATTTACTGCATAGAGACCATTAATAATGTTGTGGAAGATTTCAGTTGCTTCTTTGAGATTGGATTCGAAAGATTCGCCAATAATTGCTTTATCAACAATCGCCACAAGGTGGTTGGTAATTTTAGCCGGTGCAGAAAGCACACCTGCTGCTTGGTCTTTTAAGTGTGCTTTTTCGATGATATCGGCCGCTTGGATAAAGCGTTCCGGGTCAGCAAGCGATGTACCGCCAAATTTAAGAACTCGCATAGTTTCTCCTGATGTTTAGTTTGATGTTTGCAAATTTGGATATAAAAAAACCCGCTTATAATGCGGGTTTGGTTAATTCTTTCCGTTTTACTGGTACAGACACCCGCACTATGCTTTATACATAATGGTAATAGTGTTGCCGGTGGTAATGATAAAACGATTCATATTATCTGTTTCTGTATAGTTAATTAAAACGGTGATGTATGGAGAGAATGGGGGAAAGCGTTTGCTTTGTCAATGGTTTTTTGCGGAAATAATGTTCGATTATAACAAGAAAGGAGTAAAAAGATTAAAAAATAACATTTTTTTGATTTAGATTAAAAAATGGTGCTTTTCTAAACGCTTTTTGGTATATTGCACCTGATTTTAACTAACCTAACAAAAAGGACCCTAAAATGGCATATCAATTACCAGAATTAGGCTACGCTTATGATGCGTTAGAGCCACATTTCGATAAAGCAACGATGGAAATCCATCACTCAAAACATCACCAAGCATACGTAAATAATGCAAATGCAGCATTAGAAGCTCACCCAGAGCTTTTAGAAAAATGCCCAAGTGCATTAATTAAAGATTTAAGCCAAGTTCCGGCTGAAAAACGCACAGCGGTACGTAATAACGTTGGCGGTCACGTAAATCACACGCTTTTCTGGAAAGGTTTAAAAACAGGTACAACTTTACAAGGCGCATTAAAAGATACGATCGTTCGTGATTTCGGTTCAGTAGAAGCATTCCAAGCAGAATTTGAAAAAGCGGCAGCAACACGTTTCGGTTCAGGCTGGGCATGGTTAGTCGTTAAAGACGGTAAATTAGCGGTTGTTTCAACGGCAAACCAAGACAACCCGGTAATGGGTAAAGAAATTGCAGGCGTTTCTGGTTACCCACTTTTATGTTTAGATGTTTGGGAACACGCTTACTATTTAAATTACCAAAACCGTCGTCCGGACTACATTAAAGCATTCTGGAACGTAGTAAACTGGGACGAAGCGGCTCGTCGTTTCGAAGAAAACGGTTCACACTGCGGTTGTGCAAAATAATTGAGTAAATTACTCAAAGATATACAATAAACAAGCGGTCGTTTTTGCAAAATTTTTTGTAAAAACGACCGCTTATTATATGGATTACTTATATTCAAAGATTACTCTTGGTGTAAGCTTGGTAATCAATTCATAACTGATTACGCCGATATGTTGTGCGACTTCTTCGATTAGCAGATCTTTGCCCCAGAAAATCACTTCATCACCGACTTTATCTTGACTATCCGCACCAAGGTCAACCGTCAACATATCCATTGAAACACGTCCGACAATTGGAGCAATACGTCCGTTTACTAAAACCGGCGTTCCTTCTGGTGCATTGCGAGGATAGCCGTCACCGTAACCCATTGCCACCACGCCTAATTTCGTATCTTTATCACTCACCCAAGCACCACCGTAACCGACCGGTTCGCCTGCTTTATGCGTTCTCACCGCAATTAAAGAAGATGCGAGAGTCATAACCGGTTTGAAGCCTAAATCAGTGATTGGCGTATAGTGCGGAGAAATACCGTGCATAATAATACCGGGGCGCACCCAATCATAATGCGCTTGTTTCCAATATAAAATACCGCTTGAGGCTGAAATACTACGTTCGTGCGTTGTATAGGGCGCTGTTGCCGCTTCAAACGTAGCGATTTGTTTTTCGGTATAACCGCAATCAGGTTCGTCTGCTCGGCTAAAATGGCTGACAAAGCTAATACTTTCAACTAAAGGACAGGCTTGTAAACGTTGATAGAACATATCGACTTGTTCGGGATGAACGCCAAGACGGTGCATACCTGTATCAATCTTCAACCAAACATTGACCGGAAAGTAAATTTTCGCTTTGCGCTTCCAAAAGCCTTTCTGTTGTTCTTGCTGCCATTCTTGTGCAACTTGTTCAAGTAATTCCAATTGTTCTAAACAATGTACAACCGTATCAAAACGGCGAGAGAGCGTTTTTAACAATTCTTCACGATCAAAAAAACCTTCTACCAGTAAAATTTTACCGGTATAGCCGGTTTCTTGAATTTCTAATGCTTCACGTAAACGTGCTACGCCAAAACCATCCACTAAATCAGTTAATGCTCCGGCAGCAGGTAACAAGCCTTGACCATAAGCATTAGCTTTGATCATTGCGAGAAGTTTCTGATGAGGGGCGAAAGTCTTGATGAGTTCAATATTATGTCGAAGCACAGACTGGCTAATGGTAGCGGTAGCAGGTTTCATTTGTTTCACTTTTTATTGGTAAATTGTTAATAATGAGCGGCAATTATACGCTCGATGAGAATAAATGGACAATGGATAATGAAAATTAGATAATTTGAGTATGTATTCGTTCTTATTTTGATAGCAATGTTAACACTCCTCGAAACGCTTAAAGCGGAAAATCATCTCTCTGAACTAAATTATCAATTTGCCAAAATGATTGCGCATAAGCAGCAAGCGTACAACTATTATAATGAACAGCAACAAAACCTCGCTATTTTATTAGCCGCATTGCTTTCATATCATGTTATGCAAGGACATAGCGCATTACGACTAGATTCAAATGCTGCACAATCTTTTTTTGGATTGGAACATAAAAAATTAGATCGTGATTTTCAGATTGAGATTTTGCAAAAAATAGGCGGAATCTCACCGCTTGAATGGCAAGATATATTGCATGATCATATTGCATTTAGCCATTCTCCGATGCAAGTCGCCCCAATGCTATTTCAGCATGGTTTATTTTATTTTTACCGTTATTGGCAGGCGGAACATAACATCGCCCGGTATTTACAACAAGCGGTCGAATTTCCAGAAGAGTTTGCAAGTATTGATTTGGACAAACAAATTCTTTCCGAACTTTTCTCAGAAAAAACAACAGAAATTGATTGGCAAAAGATTGCGGTTGCCACAGCATTGCGTCAACGTTTTTGTGTGATTTCCGGCGGTCCGGGAACAGGAAAAACAACGACAGTCGCTAAATTATTAGTTGCCTTACAGACTCGCCAATATCGTCAGCAGAAATCCGCACTTAATATTGCGCTGGTTGCACCAACCGGTAAAGCGGCGGCACGTTTGAAAGAATCAATTAGTAATAGCTTTGAAAAGATGCAACTTACATTTGAGATTCCTACGTATGCTTCAACGATTCATCGTTTACTCGGTGTGCATCCCAATTCAGATACACCGACATACCATGCGAAAAATCCATTACATCTTGATTTATTAGTAGTGGATGAGGCATCGATGATCGACCTATCATTGATGGAAAAATTAATGAATGCATTAAAGCCGAGTACACGTTTGATCATCTTAGGCGATAAAGATCAGCTTGCTTCAGTAGAAGCTGGTGCAATAATGGGAGAGCTCGGTGAGTTTGTGCAACTAGGATACAGCTCGGCACATTGCGATTATTTATATAAAGTGACAGGCTATTCGTTGAGTGAACAAGCAAGCGTATTACCTATTTGTGACACGCTTTGCCATTTACAAAAAAGTCATCGCTTTAGTGAGCATTCTGGTATCGGGCAATTGGCTGCATTAGTGAATCAGCAGAAAGATAATGAGTCTTGGCGGATTTTTACTAAATCCCAAACGGATTTAGCCTGTATCGAATATCCTAGTACTACTCAATTTACGGAAAAACGCCAGTGGATTCAGCATTGTGTCAATTTAGTGGTTGAGAAAGCTGTCGAGTACTATCAGGTGTATCTAAAATTAGTACAGCAACGCGAGAGTAATCCGAATAAGATCTCTGTGAATGAAATTTTTGAAGCGTTTCAGAAAGTGAGATTTTTATCTGCTTTGCGTGTGAGTGAATTAGGCAGTGAGCGTTTAAATCAGAGCATTGCGGAAGCATTAAAAAAAGCTCACCTACTTAATTTCGCTTTCAGTCGTGACAGTTATGCGGGAAAACCGATTTTGATTACACAAAATTCCCCTCAAAATAATATTTATAGCGGTGATATCGGTATCATTTTACCGGATGAACATAATCAGCTAAGAGTCTATTTCGATACGAAAGTAGAAAATATCCACTTAAGTTTGTCGCTTAGTCGTTTGCCTGAACATGAAGTTGCATACGTCATGACGGTTCATAAATCACAAGGTTCCGAGTTTGAGCATACTTTCTTTATTATGCCGTTAAACAGTGCGTCAGTTATCACTAAAGAACTTATCTATACGGCAGTCACTCGTGCGAAAGAGACATTTACTTTATTTAGTGAAGAAAAAGTGTGGAAGTTAGGTGTAAAAGCGAGTATACAACGTCAAAGCGGCTTGCAAGAACAATTAAAGAACATGTTTAGCTAATTTAATACACGAATTGTATTAAATCTGTTTTCTTAATCACTTTTTCAAGATTTTTTTGAAAAAAGTACTTGCAAGGATTTCATATTTCTCTATAATGCACCTCACACAACGACGCACTGTTGTGAACGATTTAGATTGATATGCAGTGCGTCGTTTCTTTTTGTTCTTTAACAACTTATCAGACAATCTGTGTGGGCACTTGTTGATTGACTTAGTTAAAATATTTTAATTTTGAAGTCTTGATAAAAGTGCTAACTAGAAATTCATTTTTACTTTTAGATTAAATTGTTTTTTAATTTAATTTAATTTATAGAGTAGTGAAACTAAGCTTAAGCAGTTAA
>NZ_GL831081.1:166171-168220 GCF_000188255.1 Actinobacillus ureae ATCC 25976 | reverse complement strand
ACTACAGCCCAAAATAATAAGGTTCTTGATCAGCTGCACCACCGATTAAGAATATATGCGCCTGACGATAAAATGGGGATCGCATATTACCTCCTATAGTAAAAAAGCGTGGGTAAGCCTGTTCAGCTCCACGCTTTTAGTTATACCGCAGCATTCACTACGATTTCAACCTCCCAATTCGGATTTGCGAGTCTTGCTTCCACCGCAGCCCGTGGTGGCGCATTGTTTTCCGCCACCCATTAGTCCCACGCACGGTTCATTTCATCATAATAAGCCATATTCGCAAGATAGACGGTTGCCATTAAGATCTTACTTTTATCGGTATTCGCTTTAGCTAAGAATTTATCAATTTCCGCAAGCACTTGTTTGGTTTGCTGATAAGCATCTTGGCTATCGTCTGTCGGCACTTGACCGGCGAGATAAGCAACTCCGTTATAAATGGCAACTTCAGAGAAACGTTTACTGACATCAATACGTTGAATCATAATATTCCTTATATTTGAAAGAAAACAAGCGGTAGAAATTTGCAAAAAAATTGCAAAATTTTACCGCTTGTCACAGCTTAAATCGACTTATTCTACTTTTACAATCCAGCCTTCCGGTGCTTCAACATCACCGAATTGGATACCGGTAAGTTCCGCATATAAGCGTTTTGTTACTGGGCCAACTTCCGTTTCCGAATAGAATACGTGGAAGTTATCTTTATGTTGAATACCGCCAACCGGTGTAATTACCGCCGCTGTACCGCAAGCGCCGGCTTCGGCGAATTGATCTAATTGATCAATATATACGTCGCCTTCAATCGTTTCCATACCTAAACGCTCTTTAGCAATATGTAATAACGAGTATTTGGTAATACTTGGTAAGATCGAGTCTGACGCTGGGGTAATAAATTTATTGTCTTTGGTAATACCGAAGAAGTTTGCTGCACCCACTTCTTCAATTTTGGTATGAGTTTTCGGATCAAGGTAGATCGCATCGGCAAATTTACGTGTTGCTGTGCCTTGTTCTGTCGCTAATTCGTGCGGTAATAAACTTGCCGCATAGTTACCACCCACTTTAACTCCGCCGGTTCCCATTGGAGCCGCACGGTCGTAGTCGGTTGTGATGAAGCTAGACGGCGCTAAACCACCTTTAAAATACGCACCCACCGGACAGCAGAATACGGAGAAAATGTATTCCGGTGCCGCTTTAACACCAATATTTTCACCCACGCCGATTAAGAACGGACGTAAGTAAAGTGTAGCACCTGAACCGTATGGGCCTAACCAATCTTGGTTTGCTTTTACTACTTCTTTACAAGCACGCACAAATAACTCAGTCGGCACTTCCGCCATTAATAAACGACGTGCAGTACCTTGCATACGTTTTGCATTTTCTTCAGGGCGGAATAAGTTAATAGAACCGTCTTTGCAGCGATAGGCTTTTAAACCTTCGAAACATTGTTGACCGTAGTGAAGTGCGGTTGAACCTTCGTGAATGTGGAGAGTGTTATCTGTGGTTAATTGAGCGTCATCCCATTTACCATCTTTCCAGTGTGCGATGAAGCGATAATCCGTTTTAATGTAGGAAAAGCCTAAGTTAGCCCAATCTAAATCTTTTAAAGCCATGTTGTTGTGTCCTTATTGTTATTTCTTAAAAATGAATTTTCACATTGTAAGCCAAAAACGAAGCGGAATGTAAGAGCAAAATGGCATTTTTTTGTCGAAAAAAAGCCCAAGCGAATTGATCTGACCCTAAAAAGTTAGACTGTTTAATTTAAGGACTGCGTTCTGTATTGTACAGGGCTCAGTCCTTTTAATTTCACTTGAATACGCTCATTGTTGTAATAATGAATGTACGCATGAATCACTTTCTCAAGCTGTTCGAAGGTTTCAAATCTCTTACCAAAGTAACATTCCGTTTTCAATCGCCCAAAGAAACTTTCCATTGCCCCATTATCCAAGCCATTCCCTTTTCTCGACATACTTTGTCTAATATGATGTTTTCTTAGCATGTCTTGATAGCCTGCCATCTGGTATTGCCAGCCTTGGGTCGGAATGTAAAAAT
>NZ_GL831081.1:139317-164722 GCF_000188255.1 Actinobacillus ureae ATCC 25976 | reverse complement strand
TCAGATCACAGAGGAGCTTATTGGTAAGATTTATTCAATCGAGAATTTTACCGGAACAGTAACACTACTTGGGAAACCGGCCGGCGGCGGTGACACTTTGGTACTTTGTGCCGCTTTGACTGCTGCGTTATCAAGAGTGCTGTTACCGGAGCTGTTTAACACTTTCACATTGGTTAAATCACCGGAAGGCGATATGGTAAAGCCGATGGTAACCACACCTGTTTTACGCATCATTTTTTCTCGAGCGGGATAAGCATTATTGGCTCGGCGTTGTAATGCACGTTGTAATGCCGCTTTATAAGCACCGATTTCACTGCCAGAGCTGCCGCTACCACTGCCGCCCGCTGCACCATTTGAGAAGCCGTTCGCTGAGATACCGTTAGGATTGCCGTTTGGTTTACCATTCGGGATGCCAGCTCGTGCTTGAGTACCTTGCACTGTATTCGGTATGGCTTTTGCAACAATACCTTGTTTCGCTTCAGGGCCTTTTTCTAATGCCTTTATCGGCTTATCTTTAGCTTTCTCTTTTTTAGGTTTTTCTTTTTCCTTAGGCTTCGGTTGCTCTTTTAGCTTTTCCTTCGGCTTTTCCTTTGGCTTTTCTTTCGGTTTAGGCTGAGGCTTCGGTTCAGGAATCGGCTCTGCTTCAGGAATTGGCTCTGCTTCAGGTTCCGGCTCCGGTTCTGCTTGCTGTTTTTCCGGTTCCGCTTGTGTAGGTTGTTCTTCTGCCACCGCAACTTGAGGCTGTTCTAATAAAGCGGCAAATAATTCCATCGACATTACATTATCTTCAGGCTGACCGTCCGAATGAGAACTTTTTACTATCGAAATGAAACCGGCAAAAATAAAGGTATGAATAACAATAGAACTGACTAACCCTATACGAGAATGTTTTTTCTTCATACTCGTATCCTATTTTTGGGCTGTATCTTTCTTCGTTACGATAGCGACGTTTTTAATTTCATTCGCAGAGAGTACATCGGCGAGTTCAACAAATTTTTCAAATGCTACCGCACCATCTACTTTTAAGGTTACTTTTTGGGTTTTGTCCCAAGTGGCAATCTCACTAGTAAGTGCTTCTTTAGTAATTGGTTGATCGTTGAAATAGAACTCGTTGTTTTCTGTGATCGTAAGAAGTTTAGCTAATTCATCCGCTTTCATCGCTTGAGTCGTGGTAGCTTTCGGCACATTCACTTGGATTTTACCTTGTGAAGTAAATGAAGCCGTAACAAGCACTATCGCTAATAGCACCAACATAATGTCGATGAACGGAATAATATTAATTTCGTCAAATTTTTTCATAAGAAACCTGATTGAGTTGCAAAAAATAAGTGAAATTTGACCGCCTATTGATTGGCTTTACGGGCTTGCCATTTAAGTTTGCTTTCATCTACTTTACAGTTAAAACCGCTGTAGAACATCATTGCCGGAATTGCAACTAAGATACCTGCCGCAGTTGCTTTTAGTGCAAGTGATAAATGTACCATAATTGATGCAGCGTCAATTTCGCCGCCGGAATGACCTAAATGGTAGAAGGTAAGTAAGATACCTAATACGGTTCCTAATAAACCGATATAAGGCGCATTAGCACCAATAGTTGAGATAGTGGTGAGGTTACGAGTTGTATCGATCTCTAAATCTTGGATGGTTTCATATTTTGTGACATCAAGCTGTTTATAAAATAGAACACGTTCAATAATTTTCCATACTAACACAACACTCATTAATAATAATAAACCTAAGATAATGTAATCTACATGATCTTGTAAAAGTTCAAGCATTTGTTCCATAAAATCCTCGGATACGATATAAAAATATAGAAGACAGGTGATACTGTATAATGAAAATGGTTCGTGAATTATACTAAAGTGAGGCAGAAAACTCAACTGGTAATAATAGGTATTCTCGTTTATTTTTTATAAATAGATTATGCTATATTTACTCGTTATTTTTTTAAATATAAATAAGGTGTAAGGCAAAATATGAGCGAAACATTTACTGAAATTAGTCCGCAGCAAGCATGGGAGTTAATCGAAAACGAAGGCGCGATACTTGTGGATATTCGAGATGTACGCCGTTATGTTTATAGTCACCCGCAGGATGCGTTTCATTTGACTAATGAAAGCTATGGACGTTTTTTAGATGAAGTCGATTATGAAGAACCGGTAATTGTGATTTGTTATCATGGCGTAAGTAGCCGTAATACGGCGCAATTTTTAGTCGAACAGGGTTTTGATCGTGTATATAGTGTAAAAGGCGGCTTTGACGGCTGGGAAAGAAGCGGTTTACCGATTGAAACGGCTTACTAAAAATAAGGTATAATTTGCTGGTTTTTTTAGATTAGGGAAAGAGTATGAATTATTTTGTCAATGTCACCGAAAGTAATTTTAGTGAAGTGTGGAATGCTACGGCACAAGTACCGGTCGTGTTTAATTTTATCTCACCGAGAGAAGTGGCTTCACTTGAAATGGATTCATTATTGCGCCGATTAGCGGATGAAAATCCGGCGCAATTTTTATTAGCTACAGTAAATTGTGATGAACAGCAAGCATTGGCAGCTCAATTTAGAATTCAAACGATTCCGACCATGTACCTTTTTGCCGGCGGGCAACCGGTTGATATGATTCAAGGGGCGATTTCCGAGCAAGAAATGCGAGTTCGTTTAGCCAATATTTTACCGAAAGAAGAAGAGCTTAAATTTAATCAAGCTTTGGAATTGTTGCAAGATCAGCGTTATGAAGAGGCGTTGCCGCTACTCAAATCAGCTTGGGAAATGACCGATAAGAAAAACAGTGATTTCGCATTGCTTTATGCAGAAACTTTTATTGTGATGAAGAAAGTGGAAGAAGCTCGAGAAATCTTAAAGCAGATTCCGATTCAAGATCGCGATAGTCGTTGGAACGGTTTACAGGCACAGATCGAGTTGTTAGAACAAGCGAATGAATCGCCTGAATTACAGCAATTACAAGCCGATTATGCAAATAACAAAACGCCGGAAATTGCGATTCGTTTAGCAAACCAGTTACATCAAGCACATAAAAATGAAGAGGCGTTAGTGCTACTGTTTGATTGGCTGAAAGCCGATTTAAATAGCACAAACGGAGAGGTAAAAAGTCAATTTTTAGCGATTCTTTCCGCTTTAGGTAACGATCCTATTGTGCCGAAATTCAGACGCCAGCTTTATTCATTACTCTATTAATTGTATTTGAAGCAAAAAATGAGGCGGAAGTATTATTCCGCCTCATTTTTTATTGAGGTGAATTTTTCAGAAAATTAGACCGCTTGTTGCTGCTTTAATGCAGCCGCTTCATTTGCTTCTTGTAATACTGAAGCTAAATCATCACCTCCGGCAGCAGCGACTGCTGCAGCGAATGCGCCTTCAACCAACGGCGCATAGCTAATTACCACTTTTTCCGCTTTTTCAGGCTCAAGTAAATCAATCGCGGTTTCCGCACTGCCGAGATCGACAAAAATTACCACGCCGTCTTCGCTAAAGACTTCTTCAATCGCATTCATAATTTTTAGCGTATCCGTGCCAATCGGATTATCCGGATCATCAATACCGGCAGCCACAGCAATTTGGCACGATCCTTGTGCTATTTGGCGTGTAATTTCTGCCACGCCTTCTCCAAGCTGTTTACTATGCGAAACAATCACTAAATTAACCATTACTACTCCTATTTAACCACTTCCGCTAAGGCTTTGATAAGATAATAACTTGACGTTGCACCGGGATCCGCATGACCGATACTGCGTTCGCCTAAATAGCTAGCACGTCCTTTTTTAGCCATCATCGGTACCGTTGCATTTGCAAAATTTTTGGCTTTTTCGACCGCTTGTTGAAGTAGAACGGCTTCCTGCTGAGATGGATCCGCTTGAGCTAATTCATCAAGCAACGGAAGCAAAACATCACACATGGTTTTATCGCCTAGCTCTGCACGTCCGCGAGCGACAATGCCTTCCACACCGGCTTTGAAGACGCTGACAAGTTCTTCAAAAGTAAGCTGTTCTTTACAGTTAGCAACTTGTGAACCTTTGATAAATAAAGTACCGTATAAAGGCCAGATCGCACCGCCGACTTGAGAGAGTAATGTCATACCGACCGTTTTTAAGATAGTACCGATATCTTTATCGCTTACGCTAGCGACTTTTTCTAATGCCTTACTAAAACCACGTTGCATATTTAAGCCGTGATCGCCGTCACCAATTTCGGTATCCAGCTGTGTGAGGAAATCTCGTTGTTCAGTCATCACTTGATTACAATTTTCAAGCCATTGCAGAATTTGTTGTTTTGAAATCGCCATTTTATTCTCCCCAACGTAATGCAGGTGTATTAACCGGTGCATCCCAAAGTGTTAAGGTTTGATCATCGACTTTCAGCAAAGTAATGGATAGGCCTTGCATATCGAGTGAGGTGCAGAATGAACCGACCAAATTACGTTCAATCGTTAAACCGAATTGTTCGCAACAATCCGCTAGTACGTTGTAAACACCATATAATTCTGAAAGCGGTACTGCACCTAAGTTATTCACTAACGCAATCACACGATCGCCTTTTTGTAATGTTTGTTTTTTATCTAACACTTCGTTCCATTGTTGAGTATCGTTATCCCAACGGCGTACAGTACGCTCGTAATCGCCGTGTGCGATGAGTGTTTCAAACATTTGGCGTACGGTTTTATCGAGGTTCTCAAACGGACGGCGTTCGATGCCTAGTTCGCCGTGAATCCCTACGCCAAATTCCATTTCGTTTTCGGCTAAAGTGAAAGACGGCTTACCTGCTGCCGGTACGGTACAAGCGCTAAGCGCAATGCCAATCGAATGTCCGGCATTATTCAACTTATAACCTAACTCGGCTAATTGCGATAAGTTGTAGCCTTTATCTGCCGCTGCGCCTAATAGTTTTTCTAATAACACGGTGTTGGCAACGCCGCGGCGACCGGCGGTATATAAGCTGTCTTTGACCGCTACGTCATCATCAATAAGTACGGTTGCAACTTTTACGCCGCTATCGGCAAGGAGTTCGGTTGCGGTTTCAAAATTTAAAACGTCACTGGTATAATTTTTAATAAGTAATAACACACCTTCGCCACTATCGACATTTAAACCGCATTCAAACATTTGATCTGGGGTCGGAGAGGTAAAAATAGCACCCGGACAAGCACCGTCTAACATTCCCTTACCAACAAAACCGGCGTGCATCGGTTCGTGTCCGCTCCCGCCACCGGAAATCAATGCCACTTTACCGGCAACCGGTGCGTCATCTCGGCGTACATAAGTCGGTTCGGTATTAAGAACAAGGGTAGGATGAGCTTTGGCAAAACCGGCTAATTGTTCTTGTAAGACAGCTTAGATTGAATTGATAAGTTTTTTCATAGACGGATATCCTTTTAAAAGAAGAATTTGTCCCAATTTAACCAAAATTCGAGGCGAATTTCTGTTAGTTACTTCACAAAATCGAAAAAAAAGATGAGTGAAAACAAAAATAGAGTTACAGCTAAATTTACGCTAAAATAACAACAATATTTATTGATAAGGATTAAATAATGACAGTTAAACACGCAAAACTTTTAATTTTAGGTTCTGGCCCAGCAGGCTATACCGCAGCCGTTTATGCCGCTCGTGCGAATTTAGATCCGGTATTGGTAACTGGTATGCAACAAGGCGGTCAATTAACTACTACTGATGAAATTGAAAACTGGCCGGGTGAGTATGAGCATACCACCGGTACTGGCTTAATGGATAAAATGCTGAAACACGCAGAAAAATTTAATACGGAAATCGTTTTCGACCACATTAATAGCGTGGATTTATCTAAGCGTCCGTTTACTTTAAAAGGCGATATTAATACCTTTACCTGTGATGCGTTAATTATCGCAACAGGTGCATCGGCAAAATATTTAGGTTTACCTTCTGAAGAAGCCTTTAAAGGCAAAGGCGTGTCGGCTTGTGCAACTTGTGACGGTTTCTTCTATCGTAACAAACCGGTTGCAGTAGTTGGCGGCGGTAATACCGCAGTTGAAGAAGCGTTATATTTAGCCAATATTGCTAGCGAAGTACATTTAGTGCATCGCCGTGACAGCTTCCGTGCTGAGAAAATTTTATTAGGTCGCTTACAGAAGCGTGTGGAAGAAGGCAAAATCATTCTTCACACCGACAGAACGGTCGAAGAAGTGTTAGGCGATAATATGGGCGTAACCGGTGTGCGTTTAGCTTCTACCAAAGATGAGAGCAAAGAAGAAATTAAAGTGGATGGTTTCTTTGTCGCGATCGGTCATGCACCGAATACCGCAATTTTTGACGGTCAGCTTGAATTGGATAACGGCTACATTAAAGTGAAATCGGGCTTAGAAGGCAATGCGACCGCAACTAGCGTAGAAGGCGTATTTGCTGCCGGTGACGTTATGGATCATAACTATCGCCAAGCGATTACTTCTGCCGGTACGGGTTGTATGGCGGCGTTAGATGCAGAACGTTTCTTAGATGCGTTAGAAGCCTAAATATTTTACGGAACATTAGCTTCATTCAAACAAGCGGTTAAATTTCACAAGAATTTTGCCATGTTGATTCGAGTGGATGTTCCGTGTTTCTTATAAAGGAAATGTTATGAATTTTACAGTGATTATTCCGGCACGTTACGCTTCAAGCCGCCTACCTTGTAAACCGTTGTTAGATATTGCCGGCAAACCGATGATTCAGCACGTATGGGAAAAAGCGCAACAAGCCGGTGCAACACGTGTGATTATTGCGACTGATCATCCGGAGATTGAAGCAACAGCCAAAGCGTTTGGTGCGGAAGTATGTATGACTTCAGATCAACATAATTCTGGCACGGAGCGTTTAGCAGAAGCGATTGAAAAGATGCAGATTGCCGATGATGAAATTATCGTGAATGTGCAAGGTGATGAGCCGTTGATCCCGCCGGTGATCGTTTCACAAGTGGCAGAAAATTTAGATCACTGCCAAGTGAATATGGCGACATTAGCGGTAAAATTAACCACTAAAGAAGAGCTTTTCAATCCGAATGCCGTCAAAGCGCTGGCAGATAAAAACGGTATAGCACTCTATTTCTCACGTGCGCCGATCCCGTTTGCTCGTGATCATTTCGCAGACTGTGATGACGCTTTTG
Source organism: Actinobacillus ureae ATCC 25976 (assembly GCF_000188255.1). GTDB lineage: Bacteria > Pseudomonadota > Gammaproteobacteria > Enterobacterales > Pasteurellaceae > Actinobacillus > Actinobacillus ureae. Next base: position 157,596 of record NZ_GL831081.1, on the reverse strand, counting down.
TTGCAAGCCAAAATTACTTACGCCATATCGGGATCTATGCATACCGTGCCGGCTTTGTAAAACAATATGTGGCTTGGCAACCGACGCAATTAGAAGAATTGGAATCATTAGAACAATTACGTGCGTTATGGTACGGAGAAAAAATTCATATCGAACTTGCCAAACAAGCACCTCAAGTGGGAGTGGATACGCAAGAAGATTTGGAACGTGTTCGCCGAATTCTGGTTTAGAATCGGTAGAAACAAGCGGTCAAAATTGCAAAAAATTTTGCAAATCAGACCGCTTAATTATCTAGGCTGAGTAGCCACTCAGTAAATAAAAACGTGCTTAGGCACATTTCTCGGAGTAAACCTATGTTAGGAAATATTTTAGGCTCAATCGCATCATCTGTATTAAGTGACGGTAACGGCAATCAATCAACAGCACTTCAATTAATTCAAGCATTACTACAATCTCAAGGTGGTGTTGAAGGTATTATCGCTAAATTACAACAAGGCGGTTTAGACGATTTATTAAAAACGTGGATCAGTGCGGATGAAGAAAATGCACCGGTATCAGGCGAGCAAATCGCAAATGTATTCGGTCAAGAAAATCTGCAAGCAGCGGCACAAGAAGCTGGTGTAGAAGAAAAAGATGCGGGGGATTTATTAGCGGAATTTTTACCGAAAATCGTTGATACATTAACACCGGACGGTCAATTACCAGATTTACAAAACTTGAATACCAACGATCTACTAGCACAAGCGGCGAAAGGTGTATTAGGTAAGCTATTTAGTTAATATTAAAAAACAGGGAGAATTTAGTTCTCCCTGTTTTTGTTTTGGCTTAATTAGCCCTTTATAAAATTATTGTTATCTTTCCTCTCGGCAAATCTTCAACGTTTCTTTGATGAGTTCCAATGCAATTGTACCTTCCGGTGGTAGTTCTGGGAGCGGTTGATCGCAATCGAACCATTTTGCATCGAAGATTTCTTCCTCTTGTAGCGTGATTTCACCACTTTCATAATCGGCGAGAAAGCCTAACATTAGTGAGTTTGGGAATGCCCACGGTTGGCTACCGAAATAGCGGATGTTTTTGATTTTTAAGCCGCTTTCTTCCCATACTTCACGTTGAACGGTGGTTTCGATCGCTTCACCGGCTTCAGCAAAACCGGCCAATGTGGTGTAAATCGTACCTTTATGACGCAGGTGGTTGGCGAGTAAAATTTGTCGTCCACGGCGTACCGCTACAATAATAGACGGGCTGATGGTCGGGTAGCTACGATGTTGGCAATTTGGGCAATGTACGGCAATTTCGTTGTTAGCAAGTTCGGTGTGAGCGCCGCATTTGCCGCAGAATTTATGCGTATTGAGGAAATGATTAAGTGAAACCACTCGGTGTAACAGATGAGCGAATTCCGCCGGACGAGCAATCTGTGTGCGTAGGTTCACCATGGTAAAATTTTGCAGATTTTCGACCGCTTGTTCATCCAGTTGCACCAGAAAAACCGGTGAATTTTGATATGTTCCAACCTGTAATTTAGCAAAGCCGGCTAAACCTAATTGTTCGGCGGTGCCGAAAGGAATCTCATCATCTTTTAAAGCAATCTCAAATTGATGTACTAATACCCAATAACTTTTCATATTTGCTCCCGAAATCATTAAATTTTTAAGTCAATTTGTTGAAATAATTGGCGTTTTCCCGTCTCATTTAAAATACGATATTCACCGCTATCTAAATCGCCTAGCTGAAATTGTCCTAAACCGACACGGATTAATCGTAGGGTCGGAAAGCCGATATGAGCGGTCATTCGGCGTACTTGACGGTTTTTTCCCTCGTGAATTTTTAGCTCGATCCAACTGGTTGGAATGGTTTTTCGTTCTCGAATTTTCGGGGCGGTTTGCCATTCATAATTCGGGGCGGAAATTGCTTTCGCTTTTGCCGGTTTAGTTAAGCCGTCTTTCAGTTCAACACCTTTCTCTAACTTGGCTAAATCGGCAGCTTGCGGAATACCTTCCACCTGTGCGAGATAAGTTTTCTGTTTTTCAAATTTGGGATTTGCCAACCGATGCTGAATTTCACCGTTATTAGTCAGTAACAATAAGCCTTCGCTGTCACGATCTAAACGGCCGACTGGATAAACCTGTGGAATCGGAATAAAATCTTTCAGCGTTTGTCGCCCTTGTTCATCAGTGAATTGGGTTAACACGTCAAACGGCTTGTTAAACAACACAACCACAGTATCTTCAAACGAAAGTTGTGGTTTAAGCGGTTGTTTTTTGGTTCTATTTTGCAAGTTCGGTTTGTTTGTTGCAGAACGAGGTTTATTTTTTTGATTAAATTTAGCTTTAAACATCATTTATTTCTTTAAGTTAGCCCAAGCGACCGAGAGTAAAATAATCGCACCACCTATCAACATTTTGATAGTTGGTACTTCGTTAAAACATAGCCACGCAATTGCAATGGCATATACCGGCTCAAGCGAGATAATCATTGAAGCAGTACGAGCGTTAATCGTATCGAGGCTGGAGACAAATAGCGTATATGCCAGTGTAGTACAGAAAAAGCCGATACAGAAAATCCAAAACCAATCGAGGGCAGGAGCATTGAGCAAACTTGTCGTCGAAAAAGGTAAAAGGATCAACATCGCTACTAAATATTGCCACCAGCTTGTTTGTGTGCCGGATAATTTGCTCATGTTTTTCCGGTTTACAATTGCTAATATGCCATAGACTAAAGCGGATAAAACGCCCCACAAAAGCCCTAATGTCGCTTGATTGCCAAAAGTAAATTCCGGTGTGACCAAAATTAAGCCGATAGTAATCGCAACCAATAAAAAGCCTTCACGATAACTGAGTTTTTCTCTAAAAAAGAGCATTTCAAATAATGCGACAAAAGCAGGAAAGCTGGAGAAGCCTAAGGTTGCTAAGGCGACACCACCTACTTGCACCGCAGTAAAAAAGGTCACCCAGTGGGCGGTGAGTAATACACCGGAAAGTATTTGGCTAAATAATTCTTGGTGAGTGAGTTTTACAAGCGGTTGTTTTTTCCATATAAAATACAAAGAGATACAAACAAGCGCAATCATCACTCGCCCAAGCACAAGTGTATCCGGGCTGCTTTCAATTAATGCACCGAAAATACCGGATGCACCAAAAAGGATTGCGGTAAAATGCACTTTCAATAGTGCAAGCGTATGTTTATCCACTATTTAATCCATTTATCTTGATCTTGTTTGCGTTCAAATTCGGCATCGAAGGTATTGTTATCTTGCTGTGAAAATTGACCGCTTGAAAAATGGTTGAAACGCACTTTCGCTTTAAAGAATTTCATTAAATAACGTTCGGCAATCTGACGAGTCATCGGCAACATTAATAAGATCGCAATAATATCGCTTAAGAAGCCGGGAATAATTAAAAAAACGCCGGCTAAAATAAACAGGAGTGAGCCGATAACCGCTTGTGTCGGGATTTTGCCTTGGCTTAATTCACTACGAATTGAATAAATGGTATATAACCCACGTAATTTCACAAACCATAAGCCTAATACCGAAATACCGATCAGTAACAAAATCAGCGGTAGTACCCCGATTTGGGAGCCGATTGAGACCAGTAGTGAGATCTCGAAGTAGATATACAGAAAAATGCCGAATAAGATAAAAAGAAATGGCATAACAGTTCCTTATTTGAATGCTTTAATGATCAGAAAGTTGAAGTTCAATTTCCGCTTTTTGGGTTAAATTCTCCGCTCCTTGTGAACGCATTACAATATTGTCTTCGGTGCGGATACCGCCGAATTGTTTAAATTCAGCTATCTTTTGCCAATTAATATGACGTGCAAGCGGACTATTTTGCAACGGATTCAGCAACATATCAATGAAATAGAACCCCGGTTCGATCGTCAGCACCATATTTTCCGCCAAATCACGAGTACAGCGCAGACTTGGATAAACCTCCGGCGGTGATTTGCGAGTACCACGATGATTTTGTTGGAAACCGGCGACATCGTGTACTTGTAATCCAAGCAAATGTCCTAAACCGTGTGGCAAAAAGGCTCTGGAAATCCCTTCTTCAAAAATTTGTTCCGGTGTAAGGCGAACAAAATCATATTGGTGCAGCATTTCAGCAATCCATTGCTGCATTTGCGTATGATAACTCAGATAGTTTACACCCACAGCAAGCCGCTCAATAATGCGATATTTGTATTGTTCCATTTGCTTAATCATTGCTGCAAATTCGCTCTTAGGATCAGCCGCATAAGTGCGAGTAATATCGGAGGCATAACCGTGTACGGTTGCACCGGCATCAATCAGAAAACTTTGTTTTTGCGGATTAGGAACACAATCAAGCTGGGTATAGTGTAAAATAGCCGAATGTTGATTGATGGCAATAATATTGCCATAAGGCACATTTAAATCGGATTGCTGACTGGCTTTTAGATAAGCGAGGTTAATTTCAAACTCACTTTTCCCCTCAAAAAAGGCTTGTTTTGCCGCCTGATGACCTTTTAATGCCGCAAATTGTGCTTGGTAGATTGCTTCGATTTCAAATTCACTTTTAATCGAACGTTCGAAATGGAGCTGATTCAGTACTTTTTGCGGATTGATTTGGTTAAAACCAAGCGATTTTGCCAAGTTTTCATCTGCACCGATAAAGGCGCAAGCGGTCGGATTTTGGATAAATTTTGCAATTTCTTGGGCATCTTGCAAAATCATCCACTGAAATTCATCGGCAAAAAAAGCATCTGTCGGGGCAGTCGGTGGCGTATGCCAATAATCGTTCGGCGCATAGAAATAGACGGTCGGTTTATTTTTGCCGTCTAAAAATAACCAGCAATTTTCTGCTGTCGGAAAAGGGAAGAAGTAGTTAAAATGTGGGGTTATTTTAAAGGGGGCGGTTTGATCATCTAAAAAATGATAGCGAGCCGTGCCGGAGTGAATCCATAAACCGCTGAGAAAGTTAGTTTCTAAAATCATTTGAACGACTTGTTGTAGTCGTTTGATGTGTTGTGTAAATAATAGTTTCATAAGATAAAAACATAAGAGAAAAATATGAAGGATATAAAAATTGATCAAACATTAGATACGCTTGGGCTACGTTGCCCGGAGCCGGTAATGCTCACTCGCAAAACCATTCGAAATATGGCAGAAGGCGAGATTTTATTAATTGTGGCGGACGATCCTACTACCACGCGAGATATTCCAAGTTTCTGTGAATTTATGGATCATCAATTGTTAAATAGCGAAATAGAAAATACCCCGTATCGTTATTGGGTCAAAAAAGGGCTTTAAGCGCAATAAAATAATCCTCCACACGAGCGTATGGGGGATTTTTTAACTATTAATGACGTCAGATTTCTTCTTCGTCAAACTCAGAATCTTCATCTTGGTCATAGAAAAATTCACCGTCTTCACCGTATTCATCATCTTCCGCATTCGGATCTTCAAAATAAGTACCCCAACCTTCATATTCCGCACCGACTTTTTCAATCAGTGGCAGTAATTCTTTTTGTTGGGCAGTAATGATGTCAGCATTTAAGTTGACTTCGCTCACAATATCGCACACAAAGATCACTTTTCCGTTTTCTTCTTCAACTTCTTCCGCTTCTGAAATTTCATAGCCGAGTTTATAAGCATCCACCACTAATTTCTCCAGTTTATCAAAATCACGGTGTGCCACGTGGTGTTCAATAATATAAAGCGCATCAGGATCCGAACCGTCTTTTAATAGGTTTTCGATGATCTCATCCGTTTCTTGGCGTAATTCATTAAAATCGTACATTTTATGCTCCTTGATTGAGGAATTGTTCGGCAAACCAGCTATCTAATTTGTCGGAAAGTTTATCAATACCAATTTTATTTAGAGCAGAATAGGCTTCGACTTGAATATCGCCTTGGAATGGTAAAATCGCTTCTCGCACCATTTTTACCGTTTTACTTCTTGCGCTTTGGCTGAGTTTATCCGCTTTAGTTAATAGCAATAACACCGGTAATTGTGTGGATACCGCCCATTCGATCATCTGTTGGTCGAGATCTTTTAACGGGTGGCGAATATCCATTAGGATAACCACGCCACGCAAGCATTCACGTTTTTGTAGGTATTCACCTAACGCTTTTTGCCATTGGAGCTTCATTTGCTCCGGCACCGCCGCATAACCGTATCCCGGTAAATCGACGAGTTTACAATTCGGCTCGACTTCAAATAAGTTAATTAACTGAGTACGCCCCGGTGTTTTTGAAGTTCTTGCTAAGTTTTTTTGGTTGGTTAATGCATTGAGAGCAGTAGATTTACCAGCGTTTGAACGACCGGCAAAGGCAATTTCTACACCATTGTCTTCCGGTAAATGACGGATATCCGGTGCAGAAGTTAAAAAATGAGTTTTGTGATAGTTTAGTTTGAGCATTATTAGTGTTTCTTTTAATTTAAGAAGAAATATTAATTAATATTTAAGTTTAAGTATCTTTAAAAGTTTTTCCTACTTTCTTTGCGTTGCCAAAGAAAGTATATATTAGGCAGTTTGGGCTGGGTTCCCTTCTGAACCGCCTGAGTGTGTTGCAATTTGTAGGAACATTTTTCTTGAGCGAAGCGAATCTAAAATGTTCCGTTAAGCAAATTTCAACTAAGCGAAGATAAGCGGTGAAGTAGGGTTGCTTTTCTTTTGCAACGCAAAGAAAAGTAACATTGATCTAGCGTGCTAGGAATTTTACACTTAACCCCTTTTCCCCATACTGGTTCGCTTGCGGATTACCTTTAAATACACCCCATTCCAGCAACAACATCGTACCGATAAACATCGGCATCATCATCCCGAGTAGCCATTGCATTGTGCCTTGGGCTGAAAGGGATACACCATAGCACACAACCGGCACAAATGCCATGATAACCGCTTTGCCTGAGCGGTTTCGGTCGTGTAGGCGTTTAATAATGACTGCAGATAAGCTATATATCGATAATGCAAGCGGAAGCAAACTGATCAGATTGAAAGCGGTCGAATTTAACCAAAAGTTTGCAACAATAAATAAGAAAATAAAGTTAATCGTAAAGCCGATCCAAAAGCCCTGACGATTGAGTCTTCCTTGAAGTGAAAACAGTACTTTGTACCAAATCATACAAATTCCTTTGGGTAACGATCAAAATAAAAGCGTAGCTTAGCCTAAAGCGACATCTAATACCATCATAATTACAAATCCCGGCATTAAACCTAAGGTGGCAATATCGGTGTTACCGCCGCTTTGTGACTCGGGAATCAGCTCTTCCACCACTACGAAGATCATTGCACCGGCAGCGAATGCAAGCGCATAAGGCAGAATTGCGGTCATAGAAAGTACAAATGCGGCGCCGATGACCGCAGCAATCGGCTCAACCACCGCAGACATCGCTCCCCACAAGAAAGCTTTTTTACGGCTTTGTCCTTCGCCTCTTAGCGGTAGAGAAAGGGACGAACCTTCCGGAATGTTTTGTAAACCAATCCCGACGGCTAAGCCGAGAGCAGCGGTGAGCATGGCTTGGTGATCGGCTACATCTGAGGCTAAAGCACTAAATGTTACTCCGAGGGCAAGTCCTTCTGGAATATTGTGAATAGTGATAGCTAAAAACAATAGCATACTTTTGGATAAATGCTTTTTGAACTTCGGCATTCCTTCCGCATCGGCAAGCGGTTTACTTAGATGTAAGTGTGGAACAATATGGTCAATCATACGTAAAAAGAAACCGCCAGCGAGGAAACCAATGGCTGCCGGCAGCCATGCTAGCGAACCATAGCTCGGCTCGGCATATTCAAGTGCAGGGGCGAGGAGCGACCAGAAAGAAGCGGCAATCATCACACCGGCGGTAAAGCCCATCATCACATCCAGCAATTTTCGATTTACCGTTTTAAAGAAATAGACAAAAGCCGCACCAAAAATGGTACATCCCCAAGTAAATAAACCGGCAATAAACGCTTGTAAAATCGGGTTTAGCGATAAGAACAAATCTAATATTCACATTCCTAATAAACTGATCTCAAACAGAGATCAAAAAGCGGTCAAATTTACTCGAATTTTTGCAAATTATTTTGCAATTTTCTAGCGAAATTTGACCGCTTTTATAAGTTTTAATTAATAGATTTTATAGTTTGGTTTTATCACGCACCGCACCTTTGTCGGCAGAGGTTGCGAAGTGACCGAACATTTTTAATGCCATTGAAACTTCACGTTGACGATTTACCGGTTTCCAGCCTTTCGCATCTTGTTCCGCACGGCGTACTGCTAATTCTTCATCTGAAACTAAAAGTTGGATTGAACGGTTTGGAATATCGATCGCAATTTTATCTCCGTCACGTACTAAACCGATGGTACCGCCGGAAGCCGCTTCCGGTGAGCAGTGACCGATAGATAAACCGGATGTACCGCCGGAGAAACGACCGTCCGTTAATAGTGCACATTCTTTACCTAAGCCGATTGATTTTAAGTAAGTGGTCGGATACAACATTTCTTGCATACCCGGACCACCTTTCGGGCCTTCGTAACGAATGATCACCACATGACCGGCACGTACTTTACCGCCTAAAATGCCTTCCACCGCTTCTTCTTGACTTTCAAACACAATCGCATCACCGGTGAATTTTAAGATGGATTCATCTACACCGGCGGTTTTTACGATACAGCCGTCCAGTGCGATATTACCGGTCAGCATTGCTAAGCCGCCGTCTTGGCTATAGGCAAATTCTTTTGAACGGATACAACCGTTTTGACGGTCATCATCTACCGTATCCCAACGGCAATCTTGTGAGAATGCTTTAGTGGTACGAATCCCCGCCGGACCGGCACGGAAGAATTTATGCACCGCTTCGTCTTTTGTGAGGGTAATGTCATATTTAGCAATCTGTTCACCGATCGTCATACCTAATACGGTACATGTATCTGAATGTAATAAATCGGCACGCTCAAGCTCGCCTAAAATTGCCATAATACCGCCGGCTCGGTGTACGTCTTCCATATGGTATTTATTGGTATTCGGCGCAACTTTGGATAAACATGGCACTTTACGTGATAAGCGGTCGATATCCGCCATAGTGAAATCCACTTCTGCTTCTTGTGCTGCAGCTAGTAAGTGTAAAACCGTATTGGTTGAACCGCCCATCGCGATATCTAAGCTCATTGCATTTTCAAATGCCGCTTTGGTTGCGATTGAACGCGGTAATACGCTCGCATCGTCTTGTTCGTAATAACGTTTGCAAAGCTCAACGATTTGACGACCGGCAGTTAAGAATAATTCTTTACGGTCGGCGTGGGTAGCTAACATTGAACCGTTACCCGGTAAAGATAAACCTAATGCTTCGGTTAAGCAGTTCATTGAGTTGGCGGTGAACATACCTGAGCATGAACCGCAAGTCGGGCAAGCGGATTTTTCAATCGCATCTACGTCATCGTCACACACGGTTTTGTCGGCACTTTTCATCATGGCATCAACTAAGTCTAATTTGATTAGTTGATCGGATAATTTGGTTTTACCCGCTTCCATCGGACCGCCTGACACAAATACCGCTGGAATATTTAAACGCATTGCTGCCATTAACATTCCTGGGGTGATTTTGTCACAGTTTGAAATACACACCATCGCATCGGCACAGTGCGCATTGACCATATATTCCACCGAGTCAGCGACTAAATCACGGCTTGGTAATGAGTAAAGCATACCGCCGTGCCCCATTGCGATACCGTCATCTACCGCAATGGTATTAAATTCTTTTGCAACACCGCCGGCTGCTTCAATTTGTTCGGCAACCAGTTTACCCATATCACGTAAGTGGACGTGACCCGGTACAAATTGGGTAAATGAGTTTACCACGGCAATAATTGGTTTGCCGAAGTCGTTTTCTTTCATTCCTGTTGCACGCCATAATGCACGTGCGCCTGCCATATTGCGACCTTGCGTTGAGGTTGCAGAACGTAAAATAGGCATAATCTCTCCAATGTTATTTCAGTTGTGTTTGTAATGGATAAATAGACGCTAATATATTAGCACACCGCTTAAAATCCTAAAACAAGCGGTCAATTTTTGGGTTATTTTTGCATATTATTAAAAATAAAGGCAATTCGGAGTGAATTGCCTTTATTGTTACGCGGGAAGATTATTTTTGCTCGTCCCAACGTTTGATTGATTCACGAATTACTTCTTTCGCTTCTTCTACATCACCCCAGTGTTGAACAACAGTTGAACCTGGTTTTTTCAGTGCTTTGTAGTTGTTGAAGTGGAATTCGATTTGTTTGATTAATTGTGCCGGTAAATCTGCTAATGAATTATATGCATTACCTGAGTCACGGTCGTCTGCCGGTACACACACGATTTTGTCATCTACTTCACCGTCATCAACGAATTTCATTACGCCGATAACTTTCGCTTCAAGGAATACTCCAGTCGCTAACGGTTGACGAGTAATTAATAACACATCTAATTCATCGCCGTCTTCATCTAATGTTTGTGGAATGAAACCGTAGTTAGTCGGTTTTGCGAAGATAGCCGGTTCAACACGATCTAATTGGAATGCACCTAATTTACGGTTCCATTCAATTTTGTGGCAGCTGCCTTCTGGAATTTCGTTTACAACGTTGATGATACCTGCATCAACATCACCCGGAGTTAAGATTTGGTTAAAATCTGCCATTTTATTTCCTTATTGATCAATAAATGGTTGGTTAAATGGGCGAAACAGTATTGCTTCGCCAAACAGTAGCTTATTTTATACAGTATTTCGCTTTGACGCTATCTCTGATTGGTTAGCTCACCGCTAAGACATCAAATAATTTTTCAAGTTGTGCGGTAAGTAACGAAATATCACGCTGGCTTTGAAGTGTGAGCTGAATTGCAATTTCTTCGCCGGAATTGACCGCTTGCAGATTCAGAACTTCAAAACCTCGGTGGCGAATCACTCGTAAAATGCGCTCAAGTGTTTCGGGACGCTTATTCGCTTTAATAGTTAAATCATAACGTTGCATCATTATTCTCCTCAACCCTTAAACTTCATCATCTAGCATATCTGCGTTACACGCACCCGGCGGCACAAGCGGCCATACGTTATCTTCTTCCGGAATACAAACGTGTAATAAGTAAGCTCCTTCCGCATTTAGTAAGCGGTCGATTGCATCTGATACTTCAGCGGCTTTTTCAATTCGTTCGCCTTTAATACCGAATGCCGAAGCGAGAACCACGAAATCAGGGTTATCGTCTAAAATCGTGTTACTGTGACGACCGTGGAAGAAAAGCGATTGCCATTGGCGCACCATACCTAAACGTTGGTTATCTAGTAATAAGATTTTGACTGGCAAATTACCACGTTTGATAGAACCGAATTCCTGAATATTCATCATAATCGAGCCGTCACCGGTAACTAAAATCACCGGATCATGCGGACGAGCTTTTACCGCACCGACTGCCGCCGGTAAGCCGAAGCCCATCGTACCGAAGCCTGCCGAGGTAATGAAATTTTCCGGCGCAAAATGCTGTAAATGTTGCGCAGACCACATTTGGTGTTGACCTACATCCGTGGTGATAATCGCATTTTTCGGTTTACGCTGTGAAAGCGTGTTTAGCAATGCCTTAGCATCAATATCGCCTTCACCTGCATTATCGACATATTGGAAATCTAAGTCTGCTTTTAAGCGTTTAACATCTTCACGCCAAGGATCGATATTTAACGGTTGCGCTAAAGCATTTACCGCTTCAATCAAATCGCCTTGTAATGCAACCTGTACTTTGCGTAATTTGTTAATTTCAGCGCTATCAATATCAATATGAATCACTTTGGCGTGTGGCGCGAAGGTATCAAGTTTACCGGTTACTCGGTCATCAAAACGTGCACCGCAAGCAATCAGCAGATCACATTCTTGTACCGCATAGTTTGCCGCTTTGGTGCCGTGCATACCAATCATTCCCATATAAAGCGGCGCATCCGCTTCGATAGTGCCTAAACCTTTTAAGGTGGAAACAGACGGCATATTGGTAATTTTCAAGAAATTTCTGACCGCTTGTACACCACCTGCCATACCAACACCACCGCCGACATATAATACAGGGCGTTTAGTTTGGGCGATAAGTGCTTTAGCTTGCGCAAGGTTTTCCGCATTTTGAGCGGTTGGCGCTTCTTTGGTGTATACAACCGGTTTACCCGATGTAGGAGCTAATTGCACATCACGAGGAATATCGACTAACACGGGGCCTGGGCGACCGCTTTGTGCGATTTGGAATGCACGTGCGATAATTTCAGGTAATTCTTCTACATTTTGAACGATGAAACTATGTTTGGTACAAGCGAGTGACAGACCTAATACATCCGCTTCTTGGAAAGCATCCGTACCAATTAAATGTGAAGCAACTTGACCGGTAATCGCCACCACCGGAATTGAATCTAATGCCGCATCACCCAAGCCGGTAATTAGGTTGGTTGCTCCGGGACCGGATGTCGCGATACAAACACTCACTTTACCCGTTGCACGCGCATATCCAATGGCAGCCATTGCCGCACCTTGTTCATTGCGAACTAATAAATGATCTAAACCTGAGTCGTAAAGCGCATCGTAAGTAGGCATAATCGCACCGCCCGGATAACCGAATAGCGTGGTCACGCCCTGTGCTTTTAGACTTTCAATGACTAAATTTGCACCGTTCATTCTTGTTGTGCCCTAGTTATAATTATTTAATTAAATTTATAAAATTAAAGGCGTTATTGATAACATAAATTTAAGAATTTTTAAACCCGTAATCAGCAAAAATGTGGGAAATTCAACAAGAGAAAGGGAGTATGGAAAGAAAACGGTCAATTTTGGCGTAAAATTTGCAAAAAAATACGCAAAATTGACCGCTTGTTGGGGTTAAGATGCTAACACTAGATTTGGACACGCTTCATTATTATGAATATGTTGAATATTACTTAGCGTGACTTCTGAAATATTGGTTAACGCTTCAGCCGTCAAAAATGCTTGGTGTCCGGTAAATAGTACGTTATGGCAAGAAGACAAACGGCGGAAAACATCATCTAAAATGACATCGTTCGATTTATCTTCGAAGAATAAATCACGTTCATTTTCATAGACATCCATACCTAATGCACCGATACGTTGTTGCTTTAAGGCCTCAATTGCCGCAGAAGAATCAATTAACCCGCCACGGCTGGTATTTATAATCATCACACCGTCTCGCATTTTGTCAAAAGCCTGCTTATTTAATAAATGATAATTTTCCGGTGTCGCCGGGCAGTGCAAACTGATAATGTGAGATTTCGCATATAGCTCATCAAGTTCAACATATTTGGCGCCGATCGCTTCGGCAGCAGGATTTTTAAATGGATCGAATGCTAAGATCTCCATACCGAAACTTTTGAGGATCCGCATCGTGGCGAGACCGATTTTGCCGGTACCAATAATACCGACCGTCTTACCATACATATTAAAGCCAATTAAGCCTTCTAAAGAGAAATTCGCATCTCGTGTGCGTTGATAAGCACGGTGAATACTGCGGTTTAAACTTAGCATTAATGCAACTGCGTGCTCGGCAACCGCTTCCGGCGAATAAGCCGGTACTCGCACGACTTGTAATCCCAGTTTTTGAGCTGCTTTTAAGTCAACATTGTTAAAACCGGCGCAGCGTAGCGCCACAATTTTTACACCGACTTTAGCGAGTGATTCCAAGACATTAGCGCTCGCATCATCATTTACGAAAATACACACCGCTTGGTAACCTTCCGCCATTTTGGCGGTGCGTTCACTTAACATAAAGTCAAAGAATTCAAGCTGAAAGCCATATGGTTGATTGGCTAATTCAAGATATTTACGATCGTAATTTTTAGTGCTGTAAACGGCGATTTTCATGATTACTCCTGCAAGATAAATAAATCCTACTTTTTTAGTTGGTTATTGTTTATTTTAAGAACAATTCTAAAAAAGTCAATTTAACCCCAGTCTGATTTATATTTCTTTTATTACAGCAAATCATAAAAAGGAATGGTTAGGTAAGCGAAAAACACATACCTCTTAAGGAGTATTTGTGATTTTTTTGTTGATTTATTTCAATAAAAGTTAAGATTCACCTAGTAAATATTATCTATTTTATTCTATGCTCACGCGTGAAACGCAATGTTTATCTTATTGTTTTTAATAAGAAAAGTTCTCATTTCTATCAGTATTTTGTGGGGGACACAACGTGAAACGTTTAACTAAAAAATTAGCAATGGCAACCATTGCAATGTTGGGATGTTTATCATCGTCAGTATGGGCGGAGGAAGCAAAATCGCCGTCTTTAACCGATAAAGCTTTAAAACATGAAAAACTAGGAGTGGTAGTAGAATCAGCAAACCATAAATTTGCTGAAAAATATCCGCTTCAATATAACTCATGGAAAGCCACTTCTGAATCAACCGACCGTGGTAGTGCATTAGAAGTAGATCCTCGTTATGTTGTGTTATGGGCTGGTTATTTATTTTCCGCAGAGTATAACAAACCTCGTGGTCACTATTATGCTGTAACAGACGTACGTGAAATTTTACGCACTGGTGCGCCGAAAGATGAAAATGATGGTCCTCAGCCAATGGCTTGTTGGACATGTAAAGGTCCAGATGTGCCTCGCTTAATCGAAGAAAAAGGTGAACGTGGTTATTTTGATCCTAAATGGGCAAAATACGGTGCTGAAATCGTAAACTCAATCGGTTGTGCAGACTGTCATGACACAAAATCTAAAGAGTTTGAAGAAGGCAAACCAGCATTACGTGTTGCTCGTCCACATGTATTACGTGCGTTAGAAACGGTAGGTTGGAAATTCGAAGATTTAGATAAACATGGTAAACGTGTTGCGGTATGTGCGAACTGTCACGTTGAGTATTACTTCAAAGGTAAAACAGACGTAACTTTCCCATGGGATAAAGGCGTAGATGTCGCTAGTATTGAGAAATACTATGATGAAATTGAATTCGCTGACTGGACGCATGCTTTATCTAAAGCACCTATGTTAAAAGCACAACATCCGGATTTTGAAGTTTGGTCTCAAGGTGTACATGGTAAAAATGGTGTAACTTGTATCGACTGTCATATGCCGAAAGTGAAAGATAAAGACGGTAAAGTTTATACGGATCACAAAATCGGTAACCCGTTCGATCAATTCGACGTAACGTGTAAAACTTGTCACGAACAAAGTAAAGAAACACTTGAGAAACGTGTGAAAGAACATAAACATCAAGTGAAAGAAGCAATGATTCGTTTAGAAGATCAATTAGTGAAAGCACATTTTGAAGCGAAAGCAGCTTGGGATGCTGGTGCAACACAAGAAGAGATGAAAGATATCTTAACGGCAATTCGTCATGCTCAATGGCGTTGGGATTACTCAGCAGCTGGTCACGGTAGCCATATGCACGCTCCGGATGCAATGTTACATGTGATTGCAACAGGTATTGACCGCGCAGCAGATGCACGTGCGAAACTCGGTGTAGTATTAGCGAAACATGGCGTAACAACACCGGTTGCTATTCCAGATATTTCTACGAGAGAAAAAGCACAAAAAGCGATTGGCTTGAATATGCCAAAATTAGAAACAGACAAAGCAGAATTTTTACGTACAGTCGTTCCACAATGGGATGCGGAAGCTCGTAAAAAAGGCTTATTACCTGCAGTAGAAGAACCAAACGCAGTTGCAGCACCAAAAGCAGAAGCGAAATAATAGAAGCTTGAGGTGAAATTATGAAAAACATTATCTCAAAAGCAGGGCGAGCAATCGCCCTCCAAGCGGTCGCTTTTGCAAGTTTCTTTGCAATTTCAACCGCTTCCCAAGCGGATATGCCGCAACAGCCAAAACCACTTTGGACAGAGCAAGCAAGTGATGCACAAATAGCAGAAGATGCACGTCGTGATCCGAACAAATATTGTGTGCAATGCCATGAATCTGCAAACGCAACCGGTAAGCCGTTTCACCATGCGGGCAAACACTTCCAAAAAGATGTGAAAAGCCCAAATAGCGGTGAACAAATCACTTGTGTAAGCTGCCACGGTAATATTTCTGAAAACCACCGTAAAGGTGTAAAAGACGTAATGCGTTTTAATCCGCACGGTAAAGCAAGTAATCCTTCACTTGAGCGTTCGGTGAACGAACAAAACCAAGTGTGTGTAGCTTGTCATACAGCGGATAAATTACGTGAAAAATTCTGGGCGCATGATACTCATGCAACGAAAATCTCATGTACTAACTGTCATGAACTTCACCCAGAAAAAGAGCCGATGAAAGACATTCCTGAAAAACAACGTATTAAACTTTGTACAGATTGTCATTCGAAAATCCATGCAGGCGAATTTAAAACGCCTGAAATGGACTCACTCAAAGCAAAGGAAAATAAATAATGACTTGCACCCGTAGAGACTTCGTCTCAGGGGCAGGTGCGATCGCTGTCGTAGCAAGCACCGAGCTTGCTACCTCAGTAACTCTTGCTACTGAGAAAGAAGAGAAAAAAATTCGCTATGCGATGGTGCACGATGAAACCTCTTGTATCGGTTGTACCGCTTGTATGGACGCGTGCCGTACAACGAATAAAGTGCCGGAAGGTGTTTCTCGTTTAGAAATTATCCGTAGCGAGCCGTATGGTGAATTCCCTAACGTAGAGTATGAATTTTTCCGTCAATCTTGCCAACATTGTACAAACGCACCTTGTGTAGCCGTTTGTCCGACCGGCGCATCATTCGTTGATCCGGAAACCGGTATTGTTGACGTACATTCAGACTTATGTGTCGGTTGCCAATACTGTATTGCAGTTTGTCCATACCGTGTACGTTTTATTCATCCGGAGAAAAAATCAGCAGATAAATGTAACTTCTGTCGTGATACCAATCTTGCGGAAGGCAAACAACCTGCTTGTGTAGAAGCTTGTCCGACTAAAGCATTAACTTTCGGTGATATGAACGATCGCAATAGCGAAGTGTACAAAAAAGTACATGAGAACCCTGTGTATCGTACCAAAGTAGCTTTAGGTACAGAGCCGAACTTATACCACATTCCATTTGGCAAGGGGGAACATAGATAATGAACGACTATATTCCATTCCAAACCCCAAATTTAGTGTGGGACAGCACCATTGCTATTTACCTTTTCTTATTAGGTATTTCATCAGGTGCGGTGCAGTTAGCGATTGCTTACCGTAATAGCGGTAATAAAATCGAGAAAAATAGCGAAAACTGGGTAATCCGCAGTGCTGCTATTTTAGGGACTATTCCAACTC
This sequence comes from Actinobacillus ureae ATCC 25976, assembly GCF_000188255.1. Classification (GTDB taxonomy): domain Bacteria; phylum Pseudomonadota; class Gammaproteobacteria; order Enterobacterales; family Pasteurellaceae; genus Actinobacillus; species Actinobacillus ureae. The sequence goes on along the minus strand of NZ_GL831081.1, from coordinate 140,391 downwards.
TAATCGGTTTAACTTTACTTATTTTCCACCTAACTAAACCATGGACATTCTGGAAGTTAATGTTTAACTATAACTTCACCTCTGTAATGTCGATGGGGGTAATGTTGTTCCAACTTTATATGGCCGTGCTGGTTGTATGGATCGCCATTATGTTCAAAGATTGGGTGGCAGTGTTAGTAAACCGTTACTTACCGGCATTTAAATTTATTTTAAATTGGATTGATGTTGTTGAAAGTAAAGGCTTAAAAGCGGTTGAGTTTATCCTCTTCATCTTTGCTGCCGTGCTAGGTGCTTATACCGGCTTCTTACTTTCAGCCTTAATCAGTTATCCGATGCTGAATAACCCAGCATTACCGGCGCTCTTTTTAGCGTCAGGTACATCTTCCGGGATTGCGGCGACGTTCCTCGTCATTTTACTTGCGGGTAAATTATCCGGCGAAAGCAAAGAAGTACACTTTATCCATAAATTCGAAGTACCGATTATGGTTACCGAATTAGGCTTATTAGTGGCATTCTTTGTTGGCTTACACTTTGGTGGTGCAGATAAACAGTTAGCATTACATAATGCATTATCCGGCTTCTGGGGCGCAATTTTCTGGATTGGCGTACTGTTTATCGGTATTTTAATTCCGTTAGTAGCAAATATCTTCGGGAGTCATAAATTAAAACATAACGTGAAGTTTATCGTCTTAATCTCTATACTGGATTTAATTGGCGTGCTTTGCTTACGTTACTTCATTCTATATGCAGGGCAGCTCACTATCGCTAGCTAGTTCTACTGCAATATGTCAACAAGCCCTAACTTTTTGATCTGACCCTAAAAAGTTAGACTGTTTAATTTAAGGACTGCGTTCTGTATTGTACAGGGCTCAGTCCTTTTAATTTCACTTGAATACGCTCATTGTTGTAATAATGAATGTACGCATGAATCACTTTCTCAAGCTGTTCGAAAGTTTCAAATCGCTTACCAAAGTAACATTCCGTTTTCAATCGCCCAAAAAAACTTTCCATTGCCCCATTATCCAAGCCATTCCCTTTTCTCGACATACTTTGTCTAATATGATGTTTTCTCAG
>NZ_GL831081.1:132444-139267 GCF_000188255.1 Actinobacillus ureae ATCC 25976 | reverse complement strand
TGCTTTCCTATCCCCAAAAATTTTAATGAAATTTGACCGCTTGTTTTATAAGAAGAACGTTAAAAATTATTCTGCTTTTTTAGCTGCTTCTTTTGGGAGCAGTAAGTTCATCACAATTGCGGCGATTGCGCAGAGGCTGATGCCTTTCAGTGAAAATTCGCCAACGTTAATCAGCATGCCGCCGATGCCGAAGGTCATGACTACTGAAACAATACAGAGGTTGCGAGCTTCGCCCATATCCACTTTGGCACGAATTAATGTACTCATACCGACTGCTGCGATAGAACCGAAAACTAACATCATAATCCCACCCATTACTACGCCCGGAATGGTTTGTAAGAATGCGCCCACTTTGCCGCAGAATGAAATCGCAATTGCCCAAACAGCGGCAAAGGCCATTACACGTGGGTTAAAGTTTTTGGTGAGCATAACCGCACCGGTAACTTCCGCATAAGTAGTATTTGGTGGGCCGCCTAAAAATGCTGCGGCAGAGGTTGCAACGCCGTCACCTAATAACGTGCGGTGTAAACCCGGTCTATTCATAAAATCTTTACCGGTTACCGAACTGATCGCCATAATGCCGCCGACGTGTTCGACTGCCGGTGCAAGGGCGATAGGTAATAAGTAAAGAATCGCTTCTAACTTAAATTCCGGCGTGGTGAGTTTCGGTAAGCTAAACCAAGCGGCATTAGTTACCGGGCTAAAATCAATGATGCCGAACACGAGCGAAAGGATATAACCAACTACAATTCCGAACATAATCGGGACTAATTTCATTAAACCTTTGGCAAAGACCGCTACGATAAGTGTAGTAATTAAAGTTGCCATTGAAATCAGTAAGGCGGTATTCGGTTCAATGGTTGTACCTTTACCTAGTGCCATATCAACTGCAGTCGGGGCTAAACCTAAGCCGATAATAATGATTACCGGCCCAACTACCAGCGGTGGGAAAAGTTTTTCGAGGATATTTGCCCCTTTCCATTTCACTAACGAACTTAATACGAAATAAACGAAACCGGTAAATACCAAGCCACCCATAGTGGTTGGGATGCCCCATTGCTGTACGCCGTATTGAATCGGTGCGATAAATGCGAAGGAAGAGGCGAGGAAAATAGGCACTTGACCTTTAGTACAAATTTGGAAAAGTAGGGTACCGATGCCGGCAGTAAGGAGGGCTGTATTAGGATCTAAGCCAGTAATTAACGGCATTAGTACTAAAGCACCAAATGCCACAAATAGCATTTGTAAGCCAACAAACACCTGTTTAGGTGTGCTGATAGTTTGATTTGTCATTTTTGTTTCAACTCTCGGTTTGAATTAACATACGTAAACACTACCTCACGGGATAGTCGGTGCATTATAGCTGAAAAGAAAATGACTTGCTAAACAGAAAATAAAAATCCCCTTAGTTTATTGCTAAGGGGATAAATATTAAGCATGATTTATGTCATGTTAATCCATTTCACTCATCAAAGTTGCATTACCACCGGCGGCTGCGGTGTTAATGCTGATCGATTTTTCATGTACCAGCGGTAGCAATGAAAGCGCCAATTCAAGGCTTTCCACATAAGTTAAAATCGCACTGTTACGCTCGGCATAATGTTGACGTTCTTGCATGGAAAGCGGCTCAAGTACAACTATTACACTTAATGCCGAAAGATTATTGAAGTCGTCTGTTATCATTAAGTATTCAGCAAGTTGATGTGCGTATTCCGCTAACGGTGAACCCTCTTTAATCACGGCTTTGCTGCCGCATGCTGCAATAGCAATCATTGCTTTGATTTGTTCGAGCAGTGAGCCATTACTTACTGCAACCATTGGACGAGCTTCAAAGCGTAAATAGTTATTTTCACCTGTAATGCCTTGCATTTTAAACACTTTTGCAAGCGGTGATTTTTTACGTAAATTTTGCAAGAGCGCTAACGCTTCATTTTGTTGCTCACCGGTAAGTGTTTGGCGAACGGCTTGTGCAAGTTTATCCGTTTCTATAATCGTTTCGCCTTCTAAATCAGCAAGCGTCCAAGCTTCGCTTTTTACCAAACGTTGTAAATAAAGCGGCCCACCGGCTTTTGGACCTGTACCGGAAAGCCCCATGCCGCCGAACGGTTGCACGCCGACTACAGCACCGACCGTATTACGATTAACATATAAGTTACCGGCGTGTACTTTGTCGAGCCATTGATTAATGGTGGTATCAATACGACTATGTAAACCGCTGGTTAAGCCGAAGCCGGTTGAGTTAATGTCATCAATAATTTGTTCGAATTGGGTGGCACTAAAGCGAATTACGTGTAGTACCGGGCCAAACACTTCATGTTCGATTTGTGAAATATGATCGATTTCAAGTAAGGTTGGCGGTACAAAAATTCCGCTCTGTTCCACCTCCGCTGCAATAGGCACTTGATAGTACGATTTTGCCACCGCTTTCATTTTTTCAATATACGCTAGTAAGCGACTTTGTGCAGTGCGATCGATCACCGGACCAATATCAGTATTCAGTAATTGCGGTTTGCCGACACGCAACTCCGCCATTGCACCTTTAAGCATCGTGAGAATGTGATCAGCTACATCTTCTTGCAGATAAAGTACACGCAGAGCAGAGCAACGTTGCCCAGCCGAATCAAACGCCGAGTTAAGTACATCCGCTATCACTTGTTCGCCGAGCGCGGAACTATCCATAATCAAGGCGTTTTGTCCGCCGGTCTCTGCGATAAGCGGTACGATTTTAGTTTGTTTTTGTAAATTGCGGTTGATGGTTTTGGCGGTTTCGGTAGAGCCGGTAAAAATTATGCCATTCACCCGAGGATCGGAAGTTAGTTGATTACCGATTTCCGCTCCGCTACCCGGTAAACATTGCAAAACACCTTTTGGAATACCGGCTTGATAGCATAATTCCACCGCATAATGAGCCATTAAGGAAGTTTGTTCTGCCGGCTTCGCTAATACCACATTACCGGCAACTAAAGCGGAAACGACTTCACCGGCAAAAATCGCCAATGGGAAGTTCCACGGGCTAATCGCAACGATAATTCCTCTTGGATTTTGGTAAGCTTGCGGATTGCGTTTCACTTCATTTGCATAATAATGGCAAAAATCGACCGCTTCTCTGACTTCCGCAATCGCATTATTCAGTGTTTTACCTGCTTCTCGAATTGCAAGATCGAATAAAGTCGGCATATTGTGTTCCAGTAAATCAGCGAGATTTTCGAGAATTGATGCCCTGTGCGCAGGCGGAGTCGCTTGCCAAGTGGTCTGATTTTGTTCGGCAATTACAAAAGCTTTTTCGACATCTGACGAGTGAGCGAAAATGACTTCACCGACTTGTTGGGTATTTAGTGCCGGATTGAAAATCGGTTTGGCGGTACTGCCTTCATAATAACTGTCGGCTAGTAACGGATAAGCTTTGTATTGCACTTTTGCCAGCTGATTGAGCTGTGTTTGGATGTGTTCAAGCTGCACCGCATCGCTGAGATCGTAACCTTGCGAATTAATACGATCGTTAAATAAGTGGCGAGGTAATGGAATTTTCGGGTGCATTGAGCCTGCGGTTTTTTCCGCTTTCAGCACCGGATCTTCGGTTAAACTTTCGACCGATACTCGCTCGTCAACCAATTGATTGACAAATGAACTGTTTGAACCGTTTTCTAATAAACGGCGAACTAAATAGGCTAATAAGGTTTGGTAAGAACCGACCGGCGTATAAACACGGCATTGAATATCAAGGTTTTCTTTGCCGACCACTTGGTCATATAAGGTTTCTCCCATACCGTGTAAGCATTGAAATTCAAATTTTTTACCTTTGGCAAGATGATAAATGGTAGCGAGCGTTTGTGCATTGTGGGTGGCAAATTGCGGATAGATCACATCTTGGGCGCCGAGTAATTTTTTAGCACAGGCAATGTAATTTAAATCGGTATGCACTTTACGTGAGAAAACCGGATAACCGCTGGCACAGTCTGCTTGCGCTCGTTTGATTTCGGCATCCCAATATGCACCTTTCACTAAACGAATCATTAGCTTACGTTGTTTTTCTCGAGCTTTTTGAATGAGATGGTCAATCACAGATAAACAGCGTTTTTGGTAGGCTTGTACCACAAAGCCAATACCGTCAAACTCTGCAAGTGCCGGCTCATCTAATAAACGGTCGATGAGATCGAGTGAGATTTCTAAGCGGTCGGCTTCTTCAGCATCAATATTGATGCCAATATCATAGCGTTTGGCAAGTAAACATAAGTCACGTAAACGAGGATAGAGTTCTGCAACAACACGATGGTGTTGTGCTAGCGAGTAGCGAGGATGAATTGCGGAAAGTTTTACTGATATACCGGATGATTGATAAACGCCAAGCCCTTTTGATACCGCACCAACCGCATGCACGGAAGAGACATAATCTTGATAGTAGCGCTTGGCATCTTCTTCAGTAAATGCCGACTCACCAAGCATATCATAGGTAAAGCGGAAGCCTTTGTTAAAACGAGCTTCACTATTTTTAAGGGCGATTTGAATGGTTTCACCAGTAACGAATTGTTTGCCGAGTAAGCGCATTGCAAAATCCATTCCTTGGCGGATAATCGGTTCTCCGCCTTTATTGATGAGTTGAATGAGCGTTTGGGAAAGTGAAGTTTCAGACAGAGAAAGCACTTTACCGGTAAATACCAGTCCCCATGCGGAAGCATTCACAAACAGAGACGGGCTTTTGCCTATATGCGACTTCCAATCACCTTTTGCGATTTTATCTTTAATCAGTTTGTCTCGGGTCGCTTGATCGGGAATACGTAGTAAAGCTTCAGCTAAACACATTAAAGCGATGCCTTCTTGGCTTGAAAGCGAAAACTCGTGCATCAACGCATCGACACCATTGGCTTTTTGGCGATTAGCTCGCACCTTTTCGACAAGCTGACGGGTTAGCGCTTTAATATTCGGCTGATGCTCATCCGTTTTTGCTTCAGTTAAAAGCCGCTGCACAAGTTCAGTCTCATCAATACGATAGTGTTGACTAAGAGTAGGGCGAATCGAAGTGCTAGGGAGAAGATGATATTGTTGCATAATGGGCTCCTCGGTATGTTGTGTTTGCTTGTTAACAAGCGGTCGTTTTTGTCATATTTTTTACATAACGCCAAATAAAAAAGCGATTCACTGTTAAACAGCAAATCGCTTTTGTTTTTATTTTACTTCGTCTAAATAAGACTTATCGGCTCGTTCGAAAGTCTCGATAACGTCTTTACTTGGTGCCGGCGTGATAAGTGAGATTATCACGATAGCAAACATTGCGCTGATAAATCCCGGAATCATTGAGTACATTTCAGGCAGTGAAAGCGCTACGGTTAAGTCTTTCCAGAAATAAACGATTAATGCCCCGGTTAACATACCGGCAATCGCCCCAAAGCCATTCATACGTTTCCAGAATAGTGACAATAGCACCACAGGACCAAATGCCGAGCCGAAGCCCGCCCAAGCGTCTCTGACCAATGCAAATACTTGGCTATTCGGATCTTGTGCGATATAAATGGCAAGCGCCGCTACGGCAAGCACCATCACTCGGCCAAGCCAAACTAATTCTTTATCCGTTGCAGACGGACGAATAATACCTTTATATAAATCTTCGGTAATTGCACTCGAACAAATTAAAAGCTGTGCCGATAGGGTACTCATTACCGCAGCTAAGATCGCTGATAATAAAACACCGGCAATCCAAGGATTGAATAATAATTTTGCCAATTCAATAAAGATTTGTTCATTATTTTGGTTAACGACTTGGGCATTTTCCGAGAATTTAAAGAAGTATGCCATACCAAAATAACCGATACCGATAGCGCCCGCTAAACAGATTACCATCCAAGTCATACTGATGCGGCGTGCATTCTCAAGTGATTTGACACTTTCCGCCGCCATAAAGCGCACTACAATGTGCGGTTGACCAAAATAACCTAAGCCCCATGCTAATAAGCTTAATACGCCGAGGACGGTTGTGCCGGTAAACATATCATTGTAATTTTTATTGGCAGCAACTTCGGCAAGTGCAATGTTTTCTTGCATCGCTTCAATGCCGCCTACGTTTAAGATAACGAAAACGGGCGTTAAGATCAGTGCAAATAACATCAGTGAAGCTTGAATCGTATCCGTCCAACTTACCGCTAAGAAACCGCCGATAAATGTGTAGAGAATGGTTGCAATCGCACCATACCAAATGGCATCGGCGTAAGGTACACCAAATAGATTTTCAAAAACTCGTGCACCCGCTACAACGCCGGAAGCGCAATAAACCGCAAAAAAGAGTAGGAAAATAACCGCAGATAGGATTTTGATTAGTTTGGTTTTGTCACCAAAACGGTTATGAAAATATTCGGGTAAGGTTAGTGCATCGCCACTGTGTTCCGTATGAGAACGTAAACGACCTGCAACTAATTTCCAGTTTAGGTAAGCACCGATGGTTAAGCCGATGGCTAACCAGCCTTCAATTAAGCCACCTGCATAAATTGCACTGGGTAAGCCCATCAAAAGCCAGCCTGACATATCGGACGCACCGGCTGATAATGCTGTCACAAAGCTACCTAAACGGCGACCACCTAGGATGTAGTCCGAAAGGTTATTGGTAACACGATAGGCGATAAAGCCGATTAAGATCATTCCAATGATATAAATCAGGAATGTGGTCGTGGTAGGATCAAATCCAAACATAGTTATTCCTCTTATTCTTTCTATGTTTTCATTAGCACAAAAAGGACAAATTATAGCAAAAAATATCGGTAAAATGAATTTCTATCGCTATTTTACGCATTTCTATGCGGCTTATATCGAGATAAATAAAATTAGGGGCTGTAGT
>NZ_GL831081.1:127037-132394 GCF_000188255.1 Actinobacillus ureae ATCC 25976 | reverse complement strand
CCCCTAAAATTATTGTTGTTTGTTGATAACCTATACAATCGGACTATAACTAATTTGCAAACGTTTGCAACAAAAATTTTACATTTAATCGCAAAAAAATGATCGTTTTTTTAACGAATTTAGTGTGCTTTTTATCTGATTTTTTACGCTAGGATTAACAGTTGTACACAGGCGATATTTGTCAAGCGGATTTACAAGAAATATTTTTGAAAATTTTTGTTAAAAGGACTAGTCAAAATTTAACTTATTGATTTTTAAAGAAATGTTATTTTGTGCTCAATTTGGAGTGAAACAGATAGAGGCTAGGTTTTATCTAGGGTTAGCTTGCTTTTCAAAGAGAAATCCACAAAGTTATCCACAGGTGTTGTGGATAGAACAAAATACCTGAATATAAAATCAGATCTTCGCGGAATTTTTGCAAAATTCGTTGAAGATCTGACCGCTTATTCTGCGTGCCAGCCTAACTCTTCAGAAATTTTTTGTGCAGTAATGCGAAGCGCAGGATAGAGAATATTGAAACCCAGTTGGCTCAAGCGTGCAGTTGATAAGGAGATGGAGACTGCATAATTAGCTTTTCCTTGGTTATCGAACACAGGACAAGCGATACAAGATACGCCCAGTTCATTTTCTTCATCGTCCATCGCAAATTGTTGTTGGCGGATCTTAGCTAATTCAGTTTCCATTTCTGGAATAGTGGTAATCGTATTTGCAGTCAATTGGCGAATAACGTTGTGCTTTTGTTGCCAATATTGAGGAATATATTCAGGCTTATCATAAGCCAAAAATAATTTGCCCATACCGGAACAGTACAATTGTAACCTCTGCCCGATATAAGCTCTGGTTTTCATCATACCGGTGGTCGGTTCGAGTTTGTAGATCAAAATCGCATGATTGCCTTCACGCATCGCAAAATTAACCGTTTCACCCAATTCGAGATTAAGTGCTTCAAGGTGAGGAGCGGCAATGTGCAGAATATTCAATGAACTTAATGCACGCTGACCGATGGCAAGACATTTTGTGGTAAGGCGATAGCTGCCGGTAGTGGGCGCAGGACGAACGAAGCCTTCTTGTTGTAAGCTTTGTAATAAACGATGCACGGTACTTTTATTTAATTGGGCAAGTTCGGAAAGCTGAGCGAGCGGGCAGCCGTTCGGATATTGAGAAAGTAACTCAAGTAGTTTTAATCCTCTTACCAGCGTTTGGCTTCCTGATGATTCTTTTTCTGTCATTCTGTGTCTCCTAATATCAGATAACTGAGCGGCATATCCCAAGGCTCGACAGAAAGTTGTTCGATTAACTGGCAACGATAAGCTAATCCGACACTAATGGCTTGAGTTTGAGCGAGAGTTCGATCATAAAAACCGCCACCATAGCCTAAGCGATTTAGCTGGCTATCGCAAGCGAGAAGCGGAGTAAAGATCATCTCTAATTCTTCAAGCGGCTTTAGCTGACGAATATCAAGTTTAGGCTGCTGCATACCGAATGCATGGCGTTCAAGTTGAGAAGACGGATGGTATTGCAGAAAAAGTAGATTACCGGGACTAAAAGGATGTAATACCGGCAGATAAATCGATTTACCTTGTTCAGCGAGGCGTTGCATTAGCGGTAGCGGTGAAATTTCTGCTTTAAACGGCAAATAGAAAGCGAGATGAGAGGCTTGATAATGATCAATCAAAGAAAGCGCCTGAGGGATAAGGTTTAATGAGGCTGTAATCTGTTGAGATGTGCTAAGTTCAAGCCGTTTGGTTCGCATTTGATTTCGTATGAGTTGACGAGTATCTCGCCGAGATTGACTTGTTTGCATATTGAAATACCAAACAGAGAAATGAAAGAACCCGAAGTGCCGCCACCGGTGGTGGTCCTTGAACCAGACGGTTCAAGGGAGTCGAACTTAATTACCTTTAGGCTTCTTACTCAAGGTAAGCCTGCTCACCAGCGATTAGATGTCCAACTCAAAGTTTTCAATTATCGGCTCAGGGACGTAACCAGTCACGCACACCCCAGGCAAGAGTTATACTAACGGAAATTGAGAATTTTTCCTAGTCTTGAATTTAGAAAAACTTGCAAACGATCAGCTTTTAAACATTTTCTTGATTAATTGCAACCGATGCATTCGTTAGTAATTTATTCAATGAGCTGTCGAGTTGCTGAATACAAGATTCTAATACTGTTTTATTATTCGCATTTTTTTGCTTTTCTTGCTCAAGCTCATAATTTAGGTTTAAGGCAACGATCGCTAAAACTTTTTCAAGTTGAATAATGCCGGATTGTTCTTTTAAGAGTGCTACACGCTCTTCCAAACGTTGCGCGGAAGCAAGTAAATTGTGTTGTTGATCCGGTGGACAATGTAAACGAAGTACCTGCCCAAAAACTTGAACTTCAATATAATTTGCCGACATAGTCGCGAAATCCTCACAAGTAATATAAATTTTTTGCTATTATGCCATTCTTTAACAGAATCACAAATAAGACACTATGGCTATTACACAATCAAATGAATTTAATCAATTAATCGCACAACTTCAAATCGCTGAGACAGCGCCAGAAGTACACGGTTTTCTAAGTGGGTTAATTGCAGGCGGTGTACAAGATGAATCTTGGAAAACCTTAACTTACCAATTTTTAAATGATGGTCATGCCTTTTCTCAAGCGCCTTTAGCAGCGTTAACCGAGTTTTATCAGCAATTGACCGAAAGTTTTGATGAGGCTAATACATTATTTTCGCTTTGGACTCCGAATAATGAAGATGGTTTCGCTTTAGCAGATGCGATTGCCGACTGGACAAGCCAATTTTTATTGGGCTTAGGATTAGCACAACCTAAATTAAGCCGTGAAACGGATGAAATTGGCGAAGCTTTAGATGATTTAGAAGAAATTTCTAAATTAGGTTACAATGAAGACGATGATAATAATGAATTGCTAGAAGCGGGAGAAGAGGTTGTTGAATATCTTCGTGTGTTGACGCTTTTCTTGTATAGCCATTTTGCATTAAACGTAAAAACAACGGAAAAGCCTCAACTTCACTAATCCCAATGAGTTATATACAAGCGGTGACATTGTGGCAAACTTTTACAAGTTTTTCGTGAAATTTAACCGCTTATTTGTATAGAAGAACAGATTACACAAGGAATATTATGAGCCAATTAAAAAACGATCGTTATTTAAAAGCACTATTACGCGAACCTGTGGATATGACTCCGGTGTGGATGATGCGTCAAGCAGGGCGTTATCTATCGGAATATAAAGCAACACGTGCAGAAGCCGGTGATTTTATGTCTTTATGCCGTAATGCGGATTTAGCCTGTGAAGTGACTTTACAGCCGTTACGTCGTTATGCGTTGGATGCGGCTATTTTATTCTCTGATATTTTAACTATCCCGGACGCAATGGGCTTAGGTTTGAGTTTCGGCGTGGGAGAAGGTCCTAAATTTGCTCGTCCAATTGAAAATAAAGCACGGGTAGAAAACTTACCGATTCCGGATCCGGAAGGTGAATTGCAATATGTCATGAATGCAGTGCGTACCATTCGCCGTGAATTAAAAGGCGAAGTGCCATTAATCGGTTTCTCCGGTAGCCCATGGACATTAGCTACTTATATGGTTGAAGGCGGCTCAAGCAAGGCATTCACCAAAATCAAAAAAATGATGTATGCGGATCCGCAAATTTTGCACGCATTATTAGATAAATTAGCCGATAGCGTGATCTTATATTTAAACGCACAAATTAAATCCGGTGCGCAAGCAGTGATGGTTTTCGATACTTGGGGTGGCGTATTGGCGCATAATGAATATAAAGAATTTTCGTTATGCTATATGCACAAAATCGTGGACGGTTTAATTCGTGAAAACGACGGTAGAAAAGTACCGGTCACCTTATTTACCAAAGGTGGCGGTTTATGGTTGGAAGCGATTGCGGAAACCGGTTGTGATGCGGTAGGCTTAGACTGGACGATTGATATTGCGGATGCTCGTCGTCGTGTCGGACACAAAGTTGCACTACAGGGTAATATGGATCCGAGCGTATTGTATGCGCCGCCGGAACGTATTGAGCAGGAAGTGAAACAGATCTTAGCCGGTTTCGGTCAAGGATCAGGGCACGTATTTAATTTAGGACACGGTATTCATCAAGATGTACCTGAACAAAGTCCGAAGATCTTTGTTGATGCGGTTCACGAGTATTCAAAGCAGTACCATAAGTAATCTCGTAGCCGGTTTATCTTAATAAGCGGTTAAATTTCGGGAAAATTTTGCAAAAAATTATGGAAATCCGACCGCTTGTATTTTGGGGGAATTGGCTTAGCTTAAAGAAAGAGGAAAAAATGAGAAATCCTATTCATAAACGTATGGAACGTTTTGAATCTTGGCAGCATTTAACATTTATGGTGTGCCTTTGTGAAAGAATGTATCCGAACTATCAGCTGTTTTGTGAAGTAACTGAACAGCCGGAAAAAGCCAAGGTATTTCAAAATATTCTGAACTTAGTTTGGGAGTTTTTAACGGTTAAAGGTGCAAAAATTAATTTTGATAATCAGCTGGAGAAATTAGAAGAAATTATTCCGGATGTGAACGATTATGACTTTTTTGGTGTCCTACCCGCACAAGAGGCGTGTGAAGCGCTTTCTGAATTATTGCATAGTTTAATTGCCGGTTCGACTTTAGAACAAGCGATTCGTATCAGCCAAATTTCATTAGGCACAGTGGCAAGCTATTTAGAAATGCAGCAAGACCGAGAGTTGAATGAACAAGAACTCAAAAATGCGGAAGAAATTCAAGACGAACTTGATGTACAGTGGCAGGTTTATCGTTTGCTTAATGAGTGTGAAGAACGCAATATTGAACTCATTCTTGAGTTAAAAAATGAGATTCGTAGTAGCGGAATTAGTAATATTGGGTTAAAATTTAATCAATAAATCAACTTCCCCATAGAATGATGCATTATTCACTTTGAGAATATCTAAGTTTGAATTAAGCTAGCGGGGCGTTATGCAACAAGTTTCAGGCGGGTCAACGCCATTTATCTAAATAAAATCTTAGAGGATACAATTATGAACAAAACTGAGTTAATCGATGCAATCGCAGCAGGTGCAGAGTTAAGCAAAAAAGATGCTAAAGCAGCATTAGAAGCTACTTTAGAAGCAATCTCTGAAAGCCTCAAAAAAGGTGATGCAGTTCAATTAATCGGCTTCGGTACGTTTAAAGTAAATGAGCGTAATGCACGTACTGGTCGTAACCCACGTACTGGTGAAGAGATCAAAATCGCAGCTGCTAAAGTACCAGCGTTCGTTGCAGGTAAAGCATTAAAAGATTTAGTGAAATAATTCTTTTTAAGATTTCTACAAAAAAGCCTAGACTCTGAAA
>NZ_GL831081.1:123768-126634 GCF_000188255.1 Actinobacillus ureae ATCC 25976 | reverse complement strand
ATTATGATTAAATTGAGCAATCCATCGAGTTAAGGTTTTCTTGGATAATTGAAAATGTCGTTGAGTGAATAAACGGTTTTTGTCATTTTGAAGATAAAACTCGATGACTTGTTGTTTGAATAGCGAGTTATATTTAGTCATGAAAAATCTGCACCTTAACCTGTTGGAGGTTTAGTCCAACTTTGGGGGGCAGCTCAAAAGAGCTAGGCTTTTTTATTACTATTTTTAGACGGCAAATGGATATTGAATACTTGGATGATATTCATAGTCTTCTACTTTGAAATCATCAAGCGTTACCCACGTTTCTAAATCTTCCAATGACTTAATTTCCGGATTTATCCAAAGTTTAGGTGCGCCTAGCGGCTCTCTTTTCAATTGTACATCACGCATTAATTCTAGCTGGTCTTCATAAATATGCGCATTGACAATTTTATGGAATGCTTGTCCGGCTTTGTGCTCGGTAATTTGCGCCATTAAAGCTAAGAATGTGTAACATTGAATCATATTCCAGTTTAAACCTAACGGCACATCGGCAGAACGCTGGGTACTGTTGAGATAAAGTGTACCGTCTAAAAGTGAGAAATGATGGCTATATAAGCACGGACGTAAACAGCCCATATGAAATACACCCGGATGATAAAAAGTATAAATTTCACCTCGATTATCCACGCCTTTTTTTAGGTCATCGACAATTTGACGCAGTAAATCAATTGAACCGCCATCAGGCTTAGGAAAGTTACGACCGACCGCACCATAAACCAATCCCATATCATCTTCACCTTTACGGTATGGATTTGCTAGCCATGCCGCATTTTGATTGGCATTTACGTCCCATGATTTTGTACCTAGATTACGGAAATCCGCCGCATTATCGTAGCCTCGAATATAGCCGAGTAATTCAGCAATAGCTGCTTTCCAAAAGCTGCGGCGTGTAGTGACTAACGGAAATTCACCATTAGCAACATCATAAGTTAAATCCGCATTGATAACGGTTAAACAGCGCTTACCAGTACGCTCATTCTCTACCCATTTCCCTTCGTTTACGATACGATGACATAAATCTAAATACTGTTTCATGATTACCTCTTAAAAAAATTTAGGTAATTTTGCCATTTATTCGTTAAAATAGATAATAAATTTTATAAAGCGATAAGGAGTGCGATATGAAAAACGTCATTAAAACTATGTTGGTTGGTTTAACCTTAGCCGTATTAGCTGCGTGTTCTACAAAAAGCGGTTGGGCACGTTTAAGTGATTCTGAAATTGATCAGAAATCTTATGCGATTGCTTATGGTGCGACTGCACAAACTTACGCTGATCGAGTAAATGAAAGTTACGATATTGATTCATTTATGAATGGAGTTAATGACTGGTACAGCAAAAAAGTAAAAATGCCGGTTGAACAAATTCGAGCAATGATTTTAAATCGAATGATGGATCACAATATCTATGCTTATTATAGTGGTGTATTATATGCTGCTGATTTACAAGGTAATTTTAACCATTTAGATCCGGAATGTTGGAATTTGGTTCAAACGCCAAGCATGAGCCAAGGTATTCATGATGCAATGATGGATATTCAAAAAAATAACGTTCGCAGTGATGAATATATTCAAAATGGCGTTGAGCAAATTCTTCATCTTTGTGTAAAAACAATCGCAGAAGATGAAAACAAAGCGGAAGCTAAAGCGAAAAAATCAGTAAAAACTAAGAAAGTGGTTAAATAACGAGATTATGGCTTACGTAAGCGGTCATATTTTCCTAATAATTTGTAAAAAATACAGGAAAATTGACCGCTTTTTTATAACGAAGGAGAACGGAGCTTATGACAACTTATAATTTACGTCTTAAAGCAAAAAATGAATTAACACCACATCCAACGGTGCAATATTGGCGTAAATGCCAAGTTGAAGAATTATTTGCTATGCCTTTTATGGAATTGGTGTTTAAGGCTGCACAAGTGCATAGAGAAAATTTTGATCCGCAAGCGATTCAATTATCTACGTTACTTTCGATAAAAACAGGCGGTTGTCCGGAGGAATGTGAATATTGTCCTCAGTCTGCTCGCTATGATACCGGACTTGAAAAGCAAGTGATGATGGATATAGAAGAAATTGTCGAGAAGGCAAAAATTGCGAAAGCACGAGGTGCAAGCCGTTTTTGTATGGGCGCAGCTTGGCGAGGACCGAAGCCGAAAGACATTAAAGTTGTGTCCAATATTATTAGTGCGGTTAAGGCATTAGGCCTAGAAACTTGCGGCACTTTCGGTTTACTTGAAGAAGGTATGGCGGAAGATTTGAAGCAAGCCGGATTAGATTATTACAATCACAATTTAGATACCGATCCGGAGCGTTATAGCAAAATTGTGCATACACGTAATCATGATGATCGGATGGATACACTTGGAAAAGTGCGTAATGCGGGGTTAAAAGTGTGTTGCGGTGGAATTGTCGGAATGAATGAGACTCGTCCGGAGCGTGCTGGGCTTATCGCAAGTTTAGCGAATCTCGATCCGCAGCCGGAAAGTGTACCAATTAACCAATTAATTAAAGTTGAAGGTACACCATTGGAAAATGCCGAAGTTCTGGATTGGACTGAATTTGTTAGAACAATTGCGGTTGCTCGTATTACTATGCCGAAAAGCTATGTACGATTATCTGCAGGTAGAACAGCAATGCCGGAAGCGATGCAAACATTGTGTTTTATGGCGGGCGCCAATTCGATTTTCTATGGTGAGAAGTTGTTAACGACTTGCAATCCGGAAGAAGATTCTGACCGCTTGTTAATGGATAAATTGGATTTGTACCCGTTGTCGTATGAACCTAGTGAGGTATAAGAAAAAAGCCAGCAAGTTGATCTGCACCCC
>NZ_GL831081.1:105076-123169 GCF_000188255.1 Actinobacillus ureae ATCC 25976 | reverse complement strand
CAATCTAACTTTTTGGGGTCAGATCATTTTTCGCAAAATTTTGCAAGAAATTGACCTCTTGAGAAAGAAAAGCCTTACAGCTTACGCTTTGTGACTATCTTGATAGTCTTTCGCCGCTTTTACGAAACCGGCAAATAACGGGTGACCGTCACGTGGTGTTGAGGTAAATTCCGGGTGGAATTGTGCTGCCACAAACCATGGGTGATTTGGCACTTCAATAATTTCCACTAATTTACGATCCGCCGATAAACCGCTCACTTTTAAGCCTGCTGCTTCGATTTGTGGTAATAAAGTATTGTTAACTTCATAACGGTGACGATGGCGCTCAAGGATGGTTTCTGTACCATAAACTTCACGTGCTTTAGTACCTTCGATTAAGTGGCATTGTTGTGCGCCTAAACGCATTGTACCGCCTAAATCCGAATCGTCAGAACGTGTTTCCACATTACCTGACTCATCTTGCCATTCGGTAATCAAGCCAACTACCGGTTGCGGACAATCTTTATCAAACTCAGATGAATTTGCTTGGGTTAAACCTGCTACGTTACGTGCATATTCGATTAATGCAATCTGCATACCTAAACAAATACCTAAATAAGGAATTTTGTTCTTACGTGCATATTGTGCGGTACGGATTTTACCTTCCACACCACGGTAACCGAAACCGCCCGGCACTAAAATCGCATCTAAGCCATGGAGTAATTCAACACCTTTGGTTTCGATATCTTGTGAATCAATGTATTTAATATTGACCGTTAAGCGATTGGTTAAACCAGCGTGTTTTAACGCTTCGTTTACTGATTTATACGCATCTGGTAATTCAACATATTTACCTACCATACCGATCGTCACTTCGCCGGTTGGGTTCGCTTGGCGATAAAGCACTTGTTCCCATTCGCTTAAATCCGCTTCCGGACAATCTAAACGGAAACGATCGCAAACAAAGCTATCTAAGCCTTGTGATTTGAGTAATTCAGGAATACGGTAAATCGAATCCACGTCTTTTAATGAAATTACCGCACGTTCCGGCACGTTGCAGAATAATGCGATTTTTTTACGCTCATTGCTTAGAATTGCACGATCCGAACGGCAAATCAACACATCAGGCTGAATACCGATTGAAAGTAATTCTTTTACCGAGTGTTGAGTCGGTTTCGTTTTCACTTCGCCAGCAGTCGGAATATACGGCACTAAAGTTAAGTGCATAAACAAGGTTTTTTCACGACCGACATCCACTACTAACTGACGTAACGCTTCTAAGAACGGTAATGATTCGATATCGCCCACCGTACCGCCGACTTCAACGATAACCACGTCACGACCTTTACCGCCTTCAATCACGCGTTCTTTAATTTCATTGGTGATATGCGGAATCACTTGGATGGTCGCACCTAAATAATCGCCGCGACGTTCTTTGCGTAATACTTCAGAGTAAATTTTACCGCTGGTAAAGTTATTCGCTTTGCTCATTTTAGAACGAATAAAACGCTCATAGTGACCTAAGTCTAAGTCGGTTTCCGCACCGTCTTGCGTAACGAAAACTTCACCGTGTTGCGTTGGGCTCATTGTACCCGGGTCAACGTTGATATAAGGATCCAGCTTCATAATGGTTACGTTTAAACCACGAGCTTCAAGAATTGATGCGAGAGATGCAGCGGCAATACCTTTGCCTAAAGATGAAACAACACCGCCCGTCACGAAAATATAATTCGTTGCCATTTTGATCTGCCTTTGATAATCAGTTAAATAGATAAGAAAATTCGGAATGGATAGTAAAATAAAACTATCAGGACGGGAGCGTAGTATACAGTAAAAGGTATTTTTGTGCTATCGGAAAAATCAGCAAGCGGTTAAATTCAACGAAATTTTTACAACTTTATTTTGCAATAAAAAAGAAAAATTTGACCGCATTGTTCAATGCAGTAATTTTTGTGAACAAGATCAAAGAATAAGTGGTAACCGTTTCTATTTGCATAGGATTACATGGGATAATTTCTTATCTTTTTAAAATCTTAAGGAGCTTATATGAAACTCAAAAAACTTGCTTTATCTGCTGTTCTTTCTATGGCCTATGGCGATTTCAAGTGTGTATGCGGCGGAATTGCCGAATATTACAATTTTGGCAACCGGCGGAACGATTGCCGGCAGCGGACAAAGTGCCGTGAGTTCAGCCTATCAAGCAGGGCAATTAAACATCGATACGTTAATCGAAGCCGTACCAGAAATGAAAACACTAGCAAACATTAAAGGTGAACAAGTAGTCAAAATCGGTTCACAAGATATGAGTGACGAAGTATGGCTAAAATTAGCGAAAACCATCAATAATCAATGCGCTAATACGGACGGCTTTGTGATTACGCACGGTACGGATACAATGGAAGAAACTGCTTACTTCTGATATGACGGTAAAATGCGATAAAACGGTGGTGTTGGTCGGTGCAATGCGCCCTGCCACAGAAAAAAGCGCTGACGGCTCACTGAATTTATACAATTCGATTGTGGTGGCTAAAGATAAAAAATCGGCAAAACGTGGTGTGTTAGTCGCAATGAATGACGTAGTACTGGGTGCGAGAGACGTAACCAAAACCAGTACCACCGCCGTGCAAACATTTAGTTCGCCAAACTTCGGTACGCTCGGCTATATTCATAATAGCAAAGTCGATTACGAACGTGCACCGGAAAGCAAGCATACGCTAAATACCCCATTTAAGGTTGATAACCTGAATGAACTGCCGAAAGTTGGTATTATCTACGCTGCCGACCGAGCCGCTTAAAGCCTTACTAGATGCGGGTTACCAAGGTATTGTAGTTGCCGGTGTCGGTAATGGGAATATGAATGCGGCAAATTTAGCATTACTTGAACAAGCAGCGAAAAATGGTGTTGCGGTGGTTCGTTCTTCACGTGTACCAACCGGCTATACTACTCGTGATGCGGAAGTAGATGATTCTAAATATGGCTTTGCGGCATCAGGCATGCTAAATCCACAAAAAGCACGAGTTCTCTTACAACTTGCCTTAACCCAAACCAAAGACATCAATACAATTCAACAATATTTTGAAGACTTCTAGTTTTCAGCCATAAAAGCAAGCAGTCTATTTCTTGCAAAAAATTGCGAAAAATAGACTGCTTGTCTTTTCGTAACTGTCGCTTATTTTACAAAGCTATCAAAGGTTAACTCATAGTTATCGCCATCACGATTGTATGAAATATAACGAGGGAATTTTTCCCCTACATATTTTTTCACAGTAATCGCTTTTTGATCGCTGGTTTTAAAGCTATAAGTAATTTCTTGATAAGTTTGCCCTTTTACTTTAACTGTTTTCTGAACTTTATTTAATTTCACATTCGGTGTCGGGTATAACTTTTTACCGTTTGTCGTTTGAAAACTCGTTGGTAATTGATCGTAATAACTTAACTGGAATGCCGTTGTAAATAAATCAAATGTCGGCATTGTTAATGCCTCTTGTTTTAAAGGCTCTTTCACTTTGCCGTACTTAACCGTACTTGAATCAATCTCAGCCAACGCATAAGTTTTACCATTACGTGTATCACGGTAGCTCAACATATTAAATTGGCCGTTACGCTCCGTCCCTTTTGCTGAGAAAACAATGTTATATAGCGGCACATTAATTTTCGATTGAATCGAATACTGACCAGATCCATTTTTAAAATGCACATAAGCCGGCATTAAGTAATTCGAACTATATTTTATATTAAAGTCTTCTGCCCAAGCGGTTGAAATTAATGAAGAAATTGCAAAAAATGACAGCGCAATTTTTTTAAAAAAACTCATTTATTTTTCCTCTAATTTTGTACTTTCGAACAAACGAATAATAGCATTAATTTCTCGTAATTGTTCTGCTTTCTCTACTTGCATTTTGGTCAAATGCGGTGAGAAATAATTAATAAAATCATACATGTAATTACGTAGGAATGTGCCTCGTTTAAATGCGATTTGCGTCATACTTGATTGGAATAAATGGCTTGCATCTATCGCCACCAAATCACTATCCGCTTCGGTATATGCCATTGACGCCATAATCCCCACGCCTAAGCCTAAACGTGCATAGGTTTTAATCACATCCGCATCTGTTGCAGTAAACACAATATGCGGCAAAATACCCACTTTGTTAAATGCATGATCTAGATCAGACTGTCCGGTAAACCCGAAAGTATAAGTGATCAGATCATATTTACCTAGCTCTTCGACCGTTAAGTTCTGGCTTTGGTTCGCGAATTTGGCTAACGGATGATCCGGTTTAACAATTACTGAACGATTCCATAAATAACACGGCAATAAAATCGCATCTTCAAATAAATGCTGCGCTTCGGTTGTAATGGCGAGATCTACTTCTCCTGCCATTAGCGCATCATAGATTTGGCTTGGCGATCCTTGATGTAATTGCAAGCTAACTTCCGGATACTTAGTTTTAAATTTCTCGATAATCGGCGGTAATACATAACGCGCTTGCGTATTCGGGGTCGCAATTCTCAATACTCCACGGTTCGGACGAGTCTGCTCTTCCGCTACCGACTTAATACTTTGCGCCTTAACCAATAACTCTCGAGCAATTGCAACAATTTTCTCTCCAGAAGGCGTTAATCCTTTGATATGTTTACCATTTCGCTCAAAAATATTAATCCCTAGCTCACTTTCTAACAAACGCACTTGCTTACTGATCCCCGGTTGGGAAGTATAGAGCGTTTCAGCGGCTTCAGTAATATTCAGATTTTGGTTAACAATTTCAACGATATAACGTAACTGCTGTAATTTCATTGTTATTTTCCTTTTACGATTTCAATTAATTCGGCAATATCCGCAATTTCATAAGTCGGTCGAATCTGAGTATCATTCACTACTCTTGCATGATTAAACCAACAGCTATCAATTCCAGCATTATTGCCACCAAGTACATCGGAAGCCAACGTATCACCCACCATTAAGATCTTCGTTTTATCCGGCTCATCCATTAAAGCAAAAGCATATTCAAAAACTTGGCGATCCGGTTTTGCTGCACCGATTTGCTCTGAAACGGCAACAAACTCAAAAAAATGTTGCGTATTCGTATTCAATAATCGCTGTTGTTGCAACTCCGTAAAGCCATTGGTAATAATCCCCATTTTGACTTTGCCGTATAGCTGATTAAGCATTGCTATCACACCGTTTAGCGGTTTACTGACAAATGCCATCTCTGCCATAAGTTCTTGATTCAGCTGCAGTGCATCCACACCAGTTTGTACTGAAAGTTTAGCAAAACGACGCACTTGTATATCTTTTGCGGTAATTTCATTATTTTGATAAGCAACCCAAAGCGGTTTATTGACCGCTTGAAATTGCTCGTAATCTGCTTGGCTAAAGTCAATATGATAACGAGCAAGCATCGCTTTTAACCCATCATAAGAATTAAAAGAAAAAAGCGTTTCATCCGCATCAAATAAAATCCAACGATACTTCATCTATTTGTAGCTTCCTTCTATTTCATGCGTAATCCATTCAACAAAATGCTGTACTTTTGCCACTTCTTTCATTTGCGGCGGATAAACCACATAAAATGCTTTTTCATCATAAACATCTGTTACAAAAGGTTCGATTACCGATCCCTCTTCAATTTCATCTTGCGCAAGCATTCTGTTTGCAACCACAACGCCCTGACGATGTTTTGCCGCTTGAATTCCCATTGAAGTTGTGGAATACATAGGACCGGATTCCGCATCTATATGATTTAAATTCAGGTGTTCCGCCATTTGTTTCCATTTGGTATGAGAACATACATGAATTAAATTTTTCCCTTCTAAATCTTCCGGTTTACTAATCGGGTTTTCACGCAAATATTCTGGTGAAGCTAAGATCATAATTCGGGCTTGTACAAGTTCGATAGCCTCTAGGTTTTGCCAATTACCTGATCCATAATAAATAGCCACATCAATATCTTTACCCAGTAAGCCTTCATCTTGCGAAGCCGTCGTTAAACGCACTTCAATATCAGGGTACTTTTTATGAAACTCGTTAAGACGAGGTACTAACCAGTGCATACCAAATGAAGGTGTCGTACTGATTGAAAGAATTTGGCGACTATTTTTTAGTTTCACTTTTTCCGTTGCGCTGGCAATTTGTTCAAGAAGCGGTTGAATATCTTCAAAATATTGCGCACCGATTTCCGTGAGTTCTAAAAGTCGGTTACGACGATGGAATAACGATACACCTAAAAAATCTTCTAATAATTTGATTTGATGACTAACCGCCGCTTGAGTTACAAATAAATCATCAGCCGCCTTAGTAAAGTTAAGATGGCGAGCCGCTGATTCAAATGCTTTTAAGGCGTTTAGAGGGGGAAGTTTTTTATTCATAAGCAATAATTCTTTTTTTCCGTAGATAGCTCATTTCTATCGCATTATTTTTTTTGATAGTTAAAATTAAAATTTTTAGCTTGTCATGCTGGTGTAACATCACTATAATGCGACCGTACTTAGACGGATAGTGATAGTTGAACAGCAAAATATCATTTTTGCTAATTTAACTATTTCAGTTTTTTAAGTATGATGTTGTGTTTGCATATTGGTCTAGGAAACTAGGCTAGAGTAACATTTAGTTACTCGTTTCACTTCCTGTATATTTTGAACCCTTTTGGTTTATTAACCGCCCGATTTGGGCGGTTTTTTTCGTCTTGAATTCTCGCATTGTAACAGAAAGAATAAATCTCGCTAGTGGATAACGAGAATTTTCATTAAAATTTCTTATCTATTCGCAGAAAAAATAAAAAATATTATCAATCAAACCAAAAAATCAAACTTCATTCGCCATTAGCTATATAAACCTGCTATTTTGTAGTATCCTTTTAGTGAATTTTTATTAACTAAAGAGAAATACTTTGAGTAAACGTAGACTTACCCAAAATCAGCAACGCAGAATCAAATCAAACCATCATAAAAAAATCGCAAAACCTGAATTGGAATGGCAAGACGAAATGCTGGGCGAAGTTCAGCAAGGTATTGTGGTTACCCGCCATGCAAGGCACGCCGATGTCGAAACAGAACAAGGTGAAATTTATCGCTGTAATCTCCGCCGTACACTCAAAAATGTAGTCGTTGGCGATCTAGTGTCTTGGCGACAAGGTAGTGAGCAGTTACAAGGTATCAGCGGCGTAATTGAAGCAATTTACCCGCGTAAAAACGAGCTAAGCCGTCCTGATTATTATGACGGAATCAAAGTAATGGCGGCGAATATAGATCAAATCATTATTGTTTCGGCCGTATTGCCAACCCTTTCATTAAACATTATCGATCGCTACTTAGTGATTTGTGAGACGGCTAACATTCCTGCACTTATCGTGTTAAATAAAATTGACTTACTTTCGGAAGCAGAACGACAAGAAGTACAGAAACAATTAGCTATTTATAAAAATATCGGTTACGAAACCCTTTGTCTGTCTGCCGATACCGGTGAAAACATGGATAAATTAGACCGCTATTTGTCACGTGGCACTTCAATTTTCGTTGGTCAATCCGGGGTAGGAAAGTCGAGTTTTATCAACCAATTATTACCGGAAGCAAATGCGTTAACCGGAGCAGTGAGTGATATTTCGGGGTTAGGACAGCATACAACTACATCTTCTCGTTTATACCATTTACCGCAAGGGGGCAATTTAATTGACTCGCCGGGCATTCGTGAATTTGGTTTATGGCATTTAGAACCGGAGCAAATCACGCTTGGTTACCGTGAATTTCAATCGGTATTAGGTACGTGTAAGTTCCGAGATTGTAAACATAAATCGGATCCGGGCTGTGCAGTAAGAGAAGCGGTCGAAAAAGGCGAAATTAATGCAATTCGATTTGAAAATTATCATCGCTTAATTGAAAGCCGTGATGAAACCAAAAGTCAGCGTCATTTTAGAACTGAAGAATAAGAATCAGTAGCAATGAGTACAAATTTCATTTATCCTAATGCCCACTTGATCGCAGGTGTGGACGAAGTCGGTAGAGGCCCGTTAGTCGGTGCGGTAGTAACCGCTGCCGTTATTTTAGATCCGAATAATCCAATTGAAGGATTAGCCGACTCTAAAAAACTTTCAGAGAAGAAGCGTTTGCTTTTAGCGGAGGAAATTAAAGCAAAAGCGCTTTGTTGGTCTTTAGGGCGAGCCGAGCCGGAAGAAATCGATCAGTTGAATATTTTACACGCAACTATGCTCGCCATGCAGAGAGCGGTTGCTGGACTCAATATTTGGCCCGATTTCGTGTTGGTAGACGGCAACCATATTCCAACTTTACCGATGCCGGCACAAGCGGTCATAAAAGGAGATAGTTTAGTTGCCGAGATCAGTGCCGCTTCCATTTTAGCGAAAGTTGCCCGAGATCAGGAAATGGATGAATTAGATAAGCAATATCCGGAATACGGTTTTGCAAAACATAAAGGCTATCCGACTAAACTACATTTTGAAAAACTGGAACAATTTGGGGCAACCCCTTTTCACCGAAAGAGCTTCGCCCCAGTGAAGAAAATCTTAGGTTTATAAATGTTAGAACTACTACTTGAACCATTCCAATATAACTATATGCAAAAAGCGATTTTTGTCAGTATGGGCGTTGGTGTGGTTTGTGCATTTCTCTCTGCCTTTTTAATGTTAAAAGGCTGGTCTTTAATTGGTGACGCCCTTTCACATGCCGTGGTACCGGGCGTTGCTATCGCTTATGCGTTAAAACTTCCCTATGCATTCGGTGCATTTTTTTCCGGTATTCTTGCCGCTCTTTCTATTTTATGGGTAAAAAGCATTACTCGCATAAAAGAAGATTCGGTTATCGGCTTTATCTTCACGACCTTCTTTGCACTGGGAATGTTTATTGTATCGCTTAACCCTACTTCAGTTGATGTTGATGCGATTGTAATGGGCAATATTCTCGGCATTGCCGATGAAGATTTATGGCAAGTTGCGATTATTATCGGATTATCGTTACTGGGGCTGATTTTCTTTTGGAAAGATTTACTGCTTACTTTTTTTGATGAACATCATGCGCTGTCTGTAGGACTTTCTCCTCTTCGCTACAAAATCTTATTCTTTACTTTATTAAGTGCTTGTGTCGTGGTGGCATTACAAACAGTCGGCGCAATCTTAGTGATTGCTATGGTCGTTACCCCGGGTGCAACCGCATATTTGCTAACGGACAGATTCCCTCGTTTAGTCACTATCGCGATTCTTATCGGCAGCCTCAGCAGTGGAATCGGAGCTTATCTCAGTTACTTTTTAAATGGTGCGACCGGCGGCGTAATTGTCTGCTTACAAACCTTTATCTTTTTACTGGCTTTTTGCTTTGCGCCTAAATACGGTTTAATCAGCCAAAAACGTAAGCGTTTGGAGGCTATCAATGAATGAGTTAGTGCTATGGTTTATTGAGCCTTTTGAATTTGAATTTATGCAAACCGCTTTATTTACTGCGGTATTAGTCGCTTCCGTTTGTGCGGTATTATCCTGCTATTTAATTTTGAAAGGCTGGTCATTAATGGGCGATTCGATTTCGCACGCAGTATTACCGGGAGTCGTCGTATCAAGCCTGTTAGGACTTCCTCTAGCTGTCGGTGCATTTGCTTCCGGATTATTTTGTGCGATTTCCGTCGGTTATCTCAAAGAAAACTCTCGTTTAAAAGAAGACACCATTATGGGCATCACGTTTGCCGGCTTATTTGCATTCGGTATCGTGCTTTTTACCGCTTTACCTACCGAGCAACATCTTACCCACTTATTATTCGGTAATTTACTTGGCGTGACTCAAGCCGAATTAATTCAAACCATGATTATTTGTGCGATAACCTTTAGCATGATTATCTTCAAACGCAAAGATTTCTTGCTTTATTGCTTCGATAGTAGACACGCTAAAGTTATCGGTTTACCGGTCAAATGGTTGCACTATGGCTTACTTGCACTGTTGGCCTTAACCATCATTAGCGCAATGCAAGTTGTTGGTGTGATTTTGGTTGTTGCAATGCTAATTGCCCCGGGTATTACCGCCTACCAACTGTCAAACCGCTTTGATTATATGTTAGTCATCGCAATGACGATAGCCATCAGTTCATCTGTTTTCGGCACGATCTTAAGCTATCATATTGATGCGGCAACCGGCCCGACAATTATTCTCATTCAGTCCAGTCTCTTTGTTTTAGCACTATGTTTTAGCCGTCTAAAGACTCACAAGCGGTCAAATTTTTGTACAAATTTGCAAAATAGCGCAAAACAATAGAGAATTATTGCTTATAACTTATATGAAGAGGAATCCTATTATGACGAAAAACTATGAAGAAACGATTTTCAGTAAAATTATTCGCAAAGAAATCCCAGCTTCAATCGTATATCAAGACGAATTAGTCACTGCATTTCGTGATATTTCACCGCAAGCACCGACTCACATTCTCATCGTGCCGAATAAATTAATTCCAACCGTAAACCATGTAGAAGCGGAAGATGAATTAGCATTAGGTCGCTTATTTACGACTGCAGCAAAAATTGCCAAAGAAGAAGGCATTGCAGAAGACGGCTATCGTTTAATTATGAATTGTAACGTACATGGCGGTCAGGAAGTATTTCACATCCATATGCATTTAGTTGGCGGTGAACCTTTAGGCAAAATGTTAAGTAATAAATAGTATGAAACATTTAAAATCTTATTGGCTATTAGCAATTTTTTCGCTTTTTTTGACCGCTTGCGGCAGTAATCCGCAAAGTTATATCAAAGGAAAATCAGAGCCGATTGTAAATATTGAAGCGCAAATTGCACCTATTATTAACGTTGAAGTGGAAAGTGAAAAGTTCTCTATCGCGAACTTGAGTGAGCAACCGCTTAATTTATCCTATAAGTTATTTTGGTATGATAAACAAGGCGTTACACAAAACAGTGATGATACTTCTCCTCAGCTTTGGCAGAAACTTTGGTTAGATAGCAAGCAATCTCAAACGTTACAGCTTGAAAAGCCGACTAATGAGAGCGATAACTATCGTGTCTATTTACGTGGTAGCCGATGAATGCCCTCGCTTGGCTTGAGAGCCAACAACAAGCGGTCATTTTTCGCAAAAATTTAGCCGGTTTGACCGCTTGTAGCCAACAGATTCAGCTCGCCTCCGGCGAGCGATTTGTTTTACGCCAACAAAATGAGCGAGCAACAGCTTTTGGGATCAATTATGCTCAAGAAGCACAAATTTTACACTATTTAACCCGCTTACCCTTTACACCAAAGGTCTATTACCATAACGAAAATTCCAGTTTATTGACTTGGATAGAGGGTAATACACCTAGCTGTTTTAGTTCGTCATTATTAGATAAATTGGCATTACAACTTGCCGAACTACATCTTTTTCCTATTGATGAATCACTGGCAAAGCTCGATCTTGCTGAGCGCTGTCAATTTTTATGGCAGAAACTCTCTGTTCAACAACAAGCAC
This sequence comes from Actinobacillus ureae ATCC 25976, assembly GCF_000188255.1. Taxonomy (GTDB): domain Bacteria; phylum Pseudomonadota; class Gammaproteobacteria; order Enterobacterales; family Pasteurellaceae; genus Actinobacillus; species Actinobacillus ureae. The sequence goes on along the minus strand of NZ_GL831081.1, from coordinate 111,745 downwards.
TATTGAGATTTCATCCCCCATTTCAAACAATTCAACCTTTTACACAAGCAATCTGCCATCATGATTTGCATTTAGGTAATTTTATTGAAAAAAATGACCGCTTGTATCTGATTGATTGGGAATATAGTGCCGTATCGGATCCGGCATTAGAGATTGCGATGCTTTTTAGTGCGAATGCTCAGATACTCAACGAACAACAACAAATTGATTTTCTTCGCTTGTATCTACAAGCAACAAAGTTTGATGAGAAAGGTTTTAAACAAAAAATGGCAGAATATCATTCTGCCATTAATCAGTTAAATCAATTATGGTTTGCGATTCTCGAACCATAAAAACTATTTTAAGAATGGATTATGCAGTTTCTCACGTCCAATTGTGGTGTGAGGGCCATGACCAGCAACGACAATAAAATCATCATACAAGTCAAACATTTTGGTACGAATCGTATCAAGTAATACATCTAAACTGCCTAGATAAAGATCGGTACGTCCAATACTGTCTTTAAATAACACATCACCACTAAAAGCGATTTTATTTTCAAAATCAAAAAAACCAATATGTCCCGGAGCATGTCCCGGCAAATGACGTACACTAAAACGTAGCGCTCCGACTTCCACCACATCACCTTCATTTAGCCAATGATCCGGTAAAAATGCTTTAACTGGAGGAAGACCGAACATTTCACACATTTGAGGCAACTGCTCAAATAGCGGCTTATCATCAATATGAGAACCATATACTTCCACACCAAAATGATCTCTGACTTTTTCAACCGCCATAATATGATCTAAATGACCATGGGTGAGTAATAACTTTCGTACTTTTAGATTTTGTAATTCAACAAACTGAATGATTTTATCTGCACTATCGCCTGCATCAATAATAGCGGCATTTTTATTATCATCCCAAATAATACTGCAGTTTTGCTGAAAAGCACTTACTGGGATAATTTGTAAATTAAACATAAAATTTTACCGCTTATCTAACCGCGCCAAGTACGAACTGGACCAGTATCTACATGAACAAAATTACTGCGCGGATAATAACCAACACCACCATTATGCAAACTTTCTGCTGCGGCTCTTACTTTAGCAAGCGGAACACCTGATACTCGAAAATCCACAGCTTGACCACGAATATGGTAGCTATTACTTGCCACACCGCGTTGTGTTCGATGCATTCTTGCGTTTGTTTTCGCCGAACGATAGCCACTTAATACTTGAATTTCTGCGTTACGGAAACCTAAACGTTGCTGAATTTGATTTAATTTCACGAATAACATTGGGTCAATGCGTTTAATTTGGTTTGTGTGTCGGTCACGCATTAAGTGATTTAATTGATGTAAATCCGCTACAGACAAATGCCCACCATGAAACTTGGCAGCATAAGTATCACCGGTATTAATATTTCGGAAGCGTAACGCTAACGGAGCAGGTGTCGAAAGTGCTGCCATCACTTTACCAGGCAATAAACTTGCCCCTAAAACAAGACCACCTAGTGACAACCACTTACGGCGTTGAACATTAGTTTGATTCATTGAACTGTCCTCATTATCACAAGTAATGATTGATAGTAGATTACTCCATTCGAATAATTTACTATCAGCCATAAATAAAGGCTTATTATTCATAAGCCCTTTTGGCTCACTCTAAAAAATAAAGTTCCGAGAAGCAAGCCTTACTTCTCGGAAATTTTTATATTTGTGAATTAGATCACACTTTTAACTTTGCTCCAATTCACCGCATTCTTCGGAATAGAGGTATCAAATTTATATATATCAGGTAATGTATATACCTTACCGTTCTCTGCCCATGCCGTAACATAGTATAAATAGACCGGATTATCCGAACGAATATTCGCAGAGGTGGTTTTCTGGCTTGCTAATACTTTTTGTTTTCTGTCCATACTCCAACCAGCTTCTTTCAATAAGATGCTTGCAAGATCATCAGAACGTTCAACACGCACACAACCAGAACTTAATGCTCGATCCGTTTTACCAAATAAACCACGATTCGGGGTATCGTGTAGATAAATCGCATCCGAACTTGGCATATTAAATTTAAAACGGCCTAATGCACTATCATCCCCTGCTTTTTGGCGAATACGATAAGGAATATTCTTACTATTCACATATTGCGACCAATTCACGCTGCGAGGATTAATTTTATTACCTTTTCTGTCAAAAATTTCATAGCCGGCAGAACCCGCAAATCCCGGATTTCTAGCTAGCTTCGGAATAATATCTTTAGTCAAAATTGTCGGTGGAATATTCCAAGGCGGATTAACCACAACATTGCTTAGCTTGCTATACATCACCGGTGTACGGCGGTCATCACGACCAACAATCACCTTAGATTGTAGCGCTAACTGACCATCACGGAAGTAAAATAGTTGGTAACTTGGGATATTTACGAAGATACCGTTATTAAAACTTGGGATAATACGTAAACGCTGTGCATTTAAAGCGAGTTTATAAAACGTATCATTACCTGTTGTTGCTGTCGCTTCAGGTGTTTTTGCTTTCTTGGCTTTAGTTGCCTTTTTCACATTACCTGATGCTGACATCGATAATACACGTTGTGCAGTTTCTTGATAAATGTGGTTTCGAGGCACTAAATTAGCAATAAATTGACCTGAACGCCCTTCTTGAACAGCATTTACCCATTGATTAACCAGCTCAGCACTCGGTGCTTTCGGCGTGTAACTGCCTAGGTTATATAGCCACTGGTTCGCATTTTTAAAAACTTTTTTGTTATAGTACAGATAATCTAAAAAACTATCCGTTAATAACATATCACGAGCCGGACCTTCCGGTTGATTTAGTATCTGTTGTAACGCTCTTGCTGATTTAGCTGATACACCGCTTACAGCCAACAAAGCATATTCTTTGATAAATTGCTTTTCTGCCGCTTTATCATTCCACATATTCGCAAAAGCATTATCTAAATAAACTTTAGCCGTTGTTTTACTTAACAGTAATGTATTAGCACCTACTGTTTGCTGTACTTTTGCTTCTGCTTCCGCTAGCTTTCTAGCTTCTTCTTGGCGAATTTGTTCTTGCTCAAATACATAATCCGCACGTTTTGCTAATTCTGCAGCACGAGCATGCTGAGCCGCAAAACTTAATTGAGGTAAAATCGCATCTTGCGCAATAGGCGCTGCAGCAACATTTGATTGCCCTACCGGGACAACCGTGGCTGATTGCTCAGACACACCTGTTGCAACCGGAGCAGTTTCCGCCATAGCCATGCTAGAAAGCATTAACGCCAGCAACAATTTAAAGGTTTGCACCTTATTCATACTAAATCCTTAGAACCGAGATTGTAAAAATTCATAAAAAGCAGACCGCTTAACTCTCGTTAAGCGGCAGTTGATTTAATATATTATAATCGATTTTATGACTTCTTATCAATTTCTAGCCAATCGACCACCATTTTCTCAGCTTCTTTCAAGAAGAAATCTGGCGCTTCGTAATCTTTAGGTAACGCATCAAGATCTTTTAACGGCTTTTTACCTTCTCGTGCAAAACGAGCATTTAGATCTTTTAAGCGTTTCGCTTCATCCGATTTATTTTCTTTTTGACGTTCCGCTAAGTTAAGAGATGTAAATTTACGTGCATCTCTTTCTTTACGAATAGTAATGTCCTCATTCAAAGTAACGAATTCAGGATCCTTCGCAATTCGTGCTTCATGCTTAGCGGTTAAAGTAGAAACCGCATCGCGTGCATGCCCTGCCGCCTGATAAGTTGCTGCAGGAATCTTATCCCATGGTAATGCGTTATCTTCAAAGCTTTCACCAGTTTTTTCCGCATTAATCACTTCTGGGAATTTGATATCTGCTTCAACACCTTTTAGCTGGGTGCTTCCACCGTCAATACGATAGAATTTCTGAATCGTATATTGAATAAAGCCTAGCGGTTCTTGATCTAAGTCGTACACGAAGTTTAACGAACGACTTTGTTGAACCGTGCCTTTACCAAAGGTTTGTTGTCCGACAATAATTGCACGATTGTAATCTTGCATTGCCGCCGCAAAAATCTCAGATGCTGAAGCACTATGACGGTTAATCATTACCATAATTTTACCGTCATAAAGCGATTTATCCGCTTCCGGATCTTCATGGACTTTGATTCGGTTGAAAGCATCACGAACTTGAACAACTGGACCATCTTTAATGAATAATCCTGTCAACTCCACTACTTCCGTTAATGAACCACCACCATTTTTACGTAAATCGATAATCAAACCGTCAGCTTTTTTGGTTTTCATATCATCTAATAATTTACGTACATCATTGGTTAATCCAATATAGAATGTCGAAATTTTGATAACCGCAATGTTTTTACCTGCAATTTTCTCAACGGTTAACTTCGCTGCACTATCTTCTAGACGCACTTTATCACGAGTTAAAGTAATAATTTTCGTTTTCCCGCCTTTTTCCGGCTCAATTTCTAAACGAACTTTACTGCCTTTTTTACCTTTGATTTTGTCAACAACGTCATCTAAACGCCAGCCGATAACATCTTCAATCTCGCCTTTTTCCTGCCCCACGCCGACAATTTTGTCTCCTACGGCAATCTTCTTGCTGCGAGCTGCCGGTGCTCCCGGTACTAGCGATTTAATTGAAGTAACATCATCTTCCATTGCAAGTGTCGCACCGATACCTTCTAACGAAAGATTCATGCTTTCTTGGAATGCTTTCGCTGCACGAGGTGATAAATAACTGGTATGCGGATCAATTTCACGCGCAAATGCATTTAAATACGTTTGTAAAATATCATCTGCTTTTACTTGCGTAAGACGTTTAATCGCTAAGTTATAGCGTTTAGTTAAAGTCTTTTTAATTTCCGGCCATTTTTTATCTTTAAGATACAAACTGATAACATCGTTCTTAACACGCTGCTCCCATAATTTATTCGCGTCTTCCGTGGTGGTTGGGAAAGGAGCTTTATCACGCTCATTTTCAATTTGATCAGCGGCTTTTAAATCCGGCTCTTTGTCTAAAAGTGAAAGGGCATATTTATAGCGCTCATAGCGACGCTTTGTCATAAGATCATAGATTTCAAATGCCGAATCCAATTTACCTTCATACAATTCTTCATCGAGCTTTGTTGCGTATTTGGCACGCATTGCATCGATTTCCGATTGTAAAAAAGTATTGTGCGAGCCATCTAACCAATCGATATAACGATTAAAAATCTTGTTTGCAAACTCATCATCTAATTTAAATTTATGATAATGAGACTGAGTTAAACGTGCGGTAACTCGTTTAGTAGAAAGACTATGTTGCTCTGTTGGTTTAGGGGTAACTAATGCACTTTCTTTAATCTGTGGTTTAACTGCAAAAGCAGTGCTAATCATGGAACCAAGACAAACTGCAATGAGTCGGCTAAGTTTATTAATTTTCATAAAAATCCTAATTCATTATGAGATATGCCCAAGTAAATGGGATAAGCGATGTTTGCAAATCTCATTGCTTATCCCTATTACTTAAAGACTAGAATTATTTATTACCTTTACTAAATTTATTCGTTAATGCAGCAAGGCTTTCTGCTGTTGCTTTCGCAGGAACTTCTTTAGAAATACGTGGCGCTTTTTTTGCACGCACATCCACACGTTTTTTCATTTTTTCTTCACCTGCTTTTTTCTTAAAGAACTCTTTACGTTGTTCTTTTCTTTGTTCAGCTTTACGAGCGGCGTATGCTTCTTTTGCAACCGCTAATGATTGTGCTGCATGTTCAGCTTGCGCTTCATCAACGATACCAGCATCTTCACCTTGTAAACTGACACGTTGAGCATTCGCAGTACAAGCAGCAAGATAACGCCAGCTCATAGTATAAGTACGTAATGCTTGACGTAATAATGTTTTACTGACCTTTTCATCATCTACCAGAGCTTCGGCTAAATCTTGGAAAAGACCGACTTTTAATGGCTTAGTATCTCCTTCAATACTAAAACAAAGTGGGAATTTGTCCGCTAAATATGCGATTACTTCTTTCACACTTGGGTTTGTTTTGTTGCCATTCTGTGTTTTTACTTGTTGTTCTGACATAATATTTTCTCTGTTAAAATTTAAGTCTAGATAAATGTTTAGCTTAATTATGAAGCCTCAGCTCGTTACTATATTTTATTTAGGGCGGCTAGTCTATATAAAATCAAAATCTTTCCACCACGAGTTTATGTTAGACAAGAATATTCCTTCAGGTTTCGTAAATAATTTAAAAAAGCATTTGCTTTAATGATTAATTGGTGTTCTAATCGACTTGCTCTCGTAGCGTTATTAGTTCGATTCTTTCTATGTTGTTTTCCTTTCTATAAATCATTTCGATTTTCCGAGAGTTCTTCACCGATAAATCTCTAATCTCCAAATAAACGTGTAGCAATTCTTTTTATTAAATTTCTATAAGGAAAATCTTATGTCTAAAGCAACAGGTATCGTTAAATGGTTCAATTCAACTAAAGGTTTCGGTTTCATTACTCCGGATCAAGGCGGTAAAGATATTTTCGTTCACTTCTCTGGTATTGTTGGTTCAAACTTCCGTACCTTAGAAGAAGGTGCAAAAGTTGAATTTGAAGTACAAGATTCTGATCGTGGCCCATCAGCGGTAAACGTGAAAGCACTTTAATCTTAAAATGCTTATTAAAATTTTAAAGCCAGCACTTGATCTGA
>NZ_GL831081.1:61152-104267 GCF_000188255.1 Actinobacillus ureae ATCC 25976 | reverse complement strand
AATGCCTAATATAAATCTGCAGCTGTTCTGGCTGTCACTTCTGCAACAAAAAATTCAAGCAATCTTCTTTGTATAGATTTCTTTAATTTACAATGGGTTATCTTCATTTTTGTAGTATAGCATTCTTGATAATCTACTACAGCCCCTAAAATTATAAATTTATCCCTGAGGAGTGAATAATGTCTGTTACAGCCCCTTCTGTAGCAATTATTACATCAACAATAGGTCGTCCGCATTTAGAACGAGCTATTCTAAGTGTACAGCAACAGAGCTATGCCAATTGCAAGCACTATATTTTTGTCGATGGTCAGCAATTTTCTGCGAATGCGAAAGCGATTGTAGAGAAGTACCCACAAGTGGTAGTGACATACCTACCGATGAATACCGGTGCGAATGATTGGACAAATAGCAGTATCAATGCGATTGCCCCGTTTTTGGTTAAAGAAGATCTCATCTGTTATTTAGATGATGATAACTGGTATGAGCCTAATCATGTGGAAAACTGTGTTCGTCAGCTTACTGCACACCAATATGATTACGTTTATAGTATGCGTAACTTTGTGAATGTGGAAACCGGTAAATTGATTTGCCAAGATACATTTGAGTCAGTCGGTAAATACTACAAAATGATTGGGGATATTGATGTATCATCCGATGCTTTAGGGATTTCCGGTACGATTTGTTTAGAGCGTAAGAACCATATTGATACAAATTGTTACTGTTTAAAGCGTGAAGTTGCGATTAAAGCAAGCCAATATTGGTATTCGGGGGAATGTAATGATAACAACGTGTCTAACTGGTTATTATCATCTACTGAATATAAGGGAGATTGCACCCACACGTTCTGTGTGAATTACGCATTGGATGTGAAGCGTTTTGCAGAAGGGATTTATGCTTCTATTTCTGCTAGAGTTTCAGATGAAGTTACCGAAGCACAGAAAATAGAAATGTTAGAGGATTTTGTTTGCCATATTTCGGATTTTTATAAAAACCAATAAAAGAAAGCCAAGTAGCGATACTTGGCTTTAGTTTTATCAGACTAACGCAAAAATGCCGGAATCTTACTTTCGTAAGCTGCGATTGCATCTTCGTGTTGTAGGGTTAAGCCGATATTATCCAAACCGTTTAATAAACAATGATGGCGGAATTCATCTAACTCGAAACGGTAAACTTTGTCACCGACCGTTACCGTCATAGCTTCCAAATCAATATGGATTTGTTTACCTTCGTTCGCCCATACCCATTGGAAAATTTCTTCCACTTCTTCTTCACTTAAGCGAATCGGGAGCATATGGTTATTTAAGCTATTATTATAGAAAATGTCCGCAAAACTCGGTGCGATCATCACTTTAAAACCGTAATCGGCTAACGCCCACGGTGCGTGTTCACGTGAAGAGCCACAACCTAGATTTTTACGTGCCAGTAAAATGGTTGCCCCTTGATATTGTGGGAAATTTAACACGAAATCCGGATTTAATTGGGTTTCTTCCGCATCTAAATAACGCCATTCGTGGAATAAATGCTTACCGAAGCCGACACGAGTAATCGCTTGTAAGAACTGTTTTGGAATGATTGCGTCGGTATCCACATTTGCCGCATCAAGCGGAACGACTAAACCTGAGTGTTGTTTTAACCCTGCCATTTTTTTATCCTTAATTTAATTCCACGTGACGAATATCTACAAATTTACCGAACATTGCCGCCGCTGCCGCCATTGCCGGGCTAACTAAGTGGGTTCGACCGTTACGACCTTGGCGGCCTTCAAAGTTACGGTTAGAGGTTGAAGCACAACGTTCCCATTCGCCTAAACGGTCATCATTCATACCTAAACACATTGAACAGCCCGGATTACGCCATTCCGCGCCGGCTTCGATAAAGATCTTATCTAAGCCCTCTTTTTCTGCTTGTTCTTTCACTAAACCTGAACCCGATACAACCAATACACGTTTTACGTTATCCGCTTTTTTACGGCCTTTCATCACCGCTGCTGCCGCACGTAAGTCTTCAATACGAGAATTAGTACAAGAACCGATAAATACCTGATCCACAGGAATATCTTTCATATCGGTATTGGCTTCTAAACCAATGTATTCCAATGCTTTTTCTGCGGAGGCTTTCGTCACCGGATCCGCCATTTCTTGTGGATTTGGCACAACTTGGTCAATGCCGATAACTTGACCTGGGTTGGTTCCCCAAGTCACTTGCGGCGCAATATCTTTCGCTTCTAATACCACCACCGTGTCAAAGATCGCATCATCGTCTGATTTTAAGGTTTTCCAATATTCAACCGCATCGTCCCAGTCTTTACCTTTTGGCGCGTGTGGGCGGCCTTTTAGGTAAGCAAAAGTAGTTTCATCCGGAGCGACTAAACCGGCTTTAGCGCCGAATTCGATCGCCATATTACATACCGTCATACGACCTTCCATTGAAAGATCTTGGATCGCTTCGCCACAGAACTCCACCACGTGACCGGTACCGCCCGCCATGGTTGTTTTACCGATAATTGCAAGCACGATATCTTTTGCAGTAATGCCCAGGTTCACTTTGCCGCGAACTTCCACTTTCATACTTTTTGCACGAGCTTGTTTTAAGGTTTGAGTTGCAAGCACGTGTTCTACTTCAGAAGTACCGATACCGAAAGCTAATGCACCGAATGCACCGTGTGTTGCGGTATGTGAGTCACCGCATACGATGGTCATACCCGGTAGGGTTAAACCTTGCTCCGGACCCATTACATGGACGATACCTTGTTCTTTGGTTTGCATATCGAATAACGAAATACCGCTTACTTCACAGTTTTTCGCTAATTCTAAAACTTGAATTTTCGCCTGACCTTCTAATTGATTTACATCACGCACTTGGGTTGAAATGCTGTGGTCCATTGTGCCGAAGGTTTTACTCACTTGACGAACTTGGCGACCGGCAACACGTAAACCGTCAAATGCTTGTGGGCTTGTCACTTCATGAATTAAATGGCGGTTGATATAAAGAATCGGCGTTTCGCCTGCGGCTTCATATACAACGTGAGCATCAAATAGTTTTTCGTATAATGTTTTTGCCATGATATTGTCCAACTCTAAAATAAATATTGTGAATGCATATGAATAAATAAGCGGTCAAATTTGCTTTATTTTTTGCAAAAGCAACCGCTTGCTTATTGTTGTTAATGAATATAACGGTTAAAAAAACGAAAGTAAAACACTATTTTTATAAAAAATGGCGTTTTTTATTCTAATGAGTAAGTAAAAAAATGCCTGTTATTGAGAAAATACAGAATTTTATTCTGGGTTATTCAGTCTATATAGACGCTTATCTATGCTTTGTAACGCTTTATAGCGTGATTACCTAACTTATTTTTATTGAATAATTTGCAATAAAAGGTGATTCCTATCACAAAATGGAAAAAAAGCGAGCTGAATTAAGGTATAACGCTTTACAAAGTGATTTTTTTATTTTAAAACTTTAAAGATATATGTCTTATATATTTATTCAAACAAAGGAAATAATTATGCAAATAAAACTGACTCGCTCATTAGTAAATATCGCAATCGTACTCGGTTTATCTAGCAGCGCTTTTGCTGCAAAGGTGCCGGAAGGAACGGTTTTGGCGGAAAAACAAGAAATTATTATTAATAACGGCTCAGAGCCTGCCAGCTTTGACCCGCAAAGAATAGAAGGTGTACCGGAGTCTCAAGTCGCTTATCAGTTGTTTGAAGGGCTGATTACTAAAGATGAAGAAGGTAAATTACAAGCCGGTGTGGCAGAGAGCTGGCAAAGTTCTCCCGATTACAAAACATGGACATTTAAATTACGTCAAAACGCAAAATGGGCGAATGGAGAACCGGTAACGGCGCATGATTTTGTCTATGCGTGGCAGCGTTTAGCTAATCCATTAACCGCTTCACCTTACGCAAGTTATCTGACTTATCTACAAGTGGAAAATGCGCAAGAGATTATTGATGGCAAGAAAAAACCGGAAGAACTGGGCGTGAAAGCAGTAGATGACTATACGTTAGTGCTGTCGTTAACTAATCCGGTTCCTTACGCAAATGAGCTGACCACTCATGCATCATTATTACCGGTAAATAAAAAAGTGGTAGAACAGTTTGGCGATAGCTGGGCAAAAAAAGCGAACTTAGTTGGTAACGGCGCGTATAAATTGGTGGAACACGTTATCAATGAAAAAATCGTGTTTGAGCGCAATAGCAATTATTGGAATGATAAAGAAACCGTGATTAATAAAGCGACATATTTAGCCATTCCGAATGCAACGACCGATGTGGCTCGTTATAAAGCAGGTGATTTAGACGTAACGAATTATACGTTACCGCCGGAACAGTTTGCTAAGTTGAAAAAAGATCTTCCGGAAGAAGTTTTTACCGCAAGAACGCTTTCTACTTATTTATATGAAATGAATTTGAACAAAAAACCGTTTGATGATCTTCGAGTACGTAAAGCATTAAATTTAGCACTCGATCGTACGATTATTACCGATAAAGTGCTAGGACAAGGGCAAACACCGACTTATGTGTTTACACCGACCTATATTCACGAAGGACAAAAAATTCAATCACCTGAATATAGTCAGCAAACAATGACAGAGCGTAATGCGCAAGCGATTAAATTGTTGGAGGAGGCAGGATTCAGCAAGGCAAATCCATTGAAATTCTCAATTTTATATAACACCAATGACAACCATAAAAAAATTGCGATTGCCGCCGCTTCATTATGGAAAGCCAATACTAAAGGGCTAGTTCAAGTTGAATTAGAAAATCAAGAATGGAAAACCTATTTAGATACACGCCGTGAAGGTAAGTATGATTTAGCACGTGCAGGCTGGTCGGCAGATTATAACCAAGCAAGCACTTTCGTGACGTATTTCCTATCGGATTCAAGTAACAACAAAACAGGTTATGCAAGTAAAGCGTATGATGAAGCAGTAGCGGAATCCTACAAAGCGACGGATGCGGAAGGCAGAGCGACCGCTTATGCGAAAGCGGAAAAAGTACTGGCGGACGATTACGCTATCGTGCCGATTTATAACTATGTGAACCCACGTTTAGTCAAACCGTATGTGAAAGGCTATAGTGGTAAAGATCCACAAGATGATATTTTGTTGCGTAACTTATATATTCTTAAACATTAATCTTTATCCCCTGCTTGTCAGGGGATTGTTTTTTAAGCGGTTTGTTTTTTCTGATTTTTTGCAAAAAATTGGAAAAATTTGACCGCTTGTCGCTTATTTTTAGCGTTAATTAGAGAAGAAATGATGAAACTAGACAAACAAACCGCGCAAGCGATTGTCAAACGCACCATGCAAATTATTCCAAATTCAGTGAATGTGATGGACGAACAGGGCATTATTATTGCCTCCGGCGACCCGAGTCGCGTAGGTGAGCGTCATACCGGTGCCGTAATTGTATTACGCAGCAACCAAGCGGTTGAAATTGATGAAAAATTAGCAAAACAGTGGAACTATGAAGCGAGAGAAGGGCTAAATTTACCGATCAGATATTTAGGTAACACGATTGGCGTTATTGGTATTTCCGGCGCACCGCAGGCAGTTCGCCATTATGCGGAATTAGTTACGATGGCGGCGGAATTAATTGTTGAACAAGCGATTGTTTTGGAAACGGAACGCTGGCAGCGCCGTTATAAAGAAGAATTTATTCGCCAATTATTAAAAGGCAGCTTAAACAAGGAACAGACGGAACAACAAGCTCGCTTCTTTAATTTAAATCCGGTTCAAACATTGGCGGCGATTATTATCAAATTAAATAAACCTACTTCAGAAGATTTACAAACGGTTTTATTACATTTAGAGCAGCAGCAACCGAATGCAACAGTCGTCGTCGTGGGTTTGGATAAATTAGTGCTGCTGTTACCGGCAGAAGAATTGCTTCAACGCCAAAAACAAAAAACATTGAATCAGTTGTTTCCGTCACAAATGGCAGAAACTGATTATCGTATGGTAATCGGCTGCTTGGTAGAACATTTTGTCGAAGCGCATTTTTCTTACCAATCAGCGTTACACACCTTAGCGTATGCGGAAAATAATCATACGAAAAAGCAGATTATCTGTTTTGAAGATTATCGCTTACAGGCGCTATTAGCAGATTTTTCTCATTCGTGGCAAGCCAAAGAATTATTTACACCGGTTCAACACTTAATTTCTCAAGATGAGAAAAATGTACTGTTTAAAAGTTTGCAGCAATATTTTTTGTCAAATTGTGATCTGGTTCACGCTTCGGAAAAATTGTTTATTCATCAAAATACCTTACGTTATCGTTTAGAACGGATTGAGCAGATAACTTCTTTATCTTTCAATAAGATAGAAGATAAATTTATTCTCTATTTAGGTGCGATTTTGACGCCTTAATTTGTTGATTTTTACAATATTAGTCACAGTAAATCGCATCTTTTTGTGATTTTCACTAACGACTTTTCGTTAAAAACCCGCATAATGCCGAACAATTTATTTTTGTATTTATGTTTTTGGATTAAGGAGAACATTATGGTTGCGGTAACTGCAGTCGGTGCTGTTGTAGCACTATCAGTCGCGATAGTTTTAATCTTAAAGAAAGTGCCGCCAGCATACGGTATGTTAATCGGTGCATTGGTCGGCGGTTTAATCGGTGGTGCGGATCTGTCGCAAACCGTGAGCTTAATGATTGGTGGGGCGCAAGGGATTACCACCGCAGTAATGCGTATTTTAGCGGCAGGAGTATTAGCCGGTGTGTTAATTGAATCCGGTGCGGCAAGTACCATCGCCGAAACGATTGTGAAAAAATTAGGTGAAACCCGTGCCTTACTTGCTTTAGTGCTTTCCACTATGATTTTAACCGCTGTTGGGGTATTTGTGGACGTAGCGGTTATTACCGTTTCCCCAATTGCATTAGCGTTAGCGAAACGAGGCGATTTATCGAAACCGGCTATCTTATTAGCGATGATTGGCGGCGGTAAAGCCGGTAACATTATGTCGCCAAACCCAAATGCGATTGCTGCTTCAGACGCTTTCCATTTACCGCTCACCTCTGTAATGGCGGCAGGGATCCTTCCGGCCATTTTCGGTATTATTCTGACCTATTTTTTAGCCAAACGTCTGATCAACAAAGGTTCAAAAGTGGCAGATAATGAAGTTTCTGCAAATAATCTGCAAAATTTACCCGCTTTCCTACCGGCAATTACCGCACCGCTTTGTGCGATTATCTTATTAGCGTTACGTCCTATTGCAGATATAAAAATTGATCCACTGATCGCATTACCGTTTGGTGGCTTAGTCGGCGCGTTGGCTATGGGCAAATTAAAACAAGTGAATCAATTTGCCACTTCAGGCTTGTTAAAAATGTCACCAGTTGCCGTGATGTTATTAGGTACAGGGGCATTAGCCGGCATTATTGCCAATTCGGGTTTAAAAGATGTGTTAATTGAAGCATTAACTGCTTCGGGCTTGCCGTCTTATTTACTTGCGCCGATTTCAGGGGCGTTAATGTCACTGGCAACCGCTTCAACTACAGCGGGTACCGTGGTAGCTTCAAACGTATTTAGTGCAACCTTAATCGAATTAGGTGTAAGTGCATTGGCTGGTGCTGCAATGATTCACGCTGGTGCGACCGTATTTGATCATATGCCGCACGGCTCTTTCTTCCATGCCACTGGCGGAAGTGTCAATATGGAGATGAAAGAACGCTTAAAATTAATTCCGTATGAAACAGCAGTCGGTTTAATTATGACTCTCGTTTCAACCTTAGTATTTGGTGTGTTTAAATTATTCTAAGAGGTAAAATATGAAAATTGTTATTGCTCCAGATTCATTTAAAGAAAGTCTTACAGCACTTGAAGTGGCACAATCGATCGAAGGCGGTTTCAGACGTATTTTCCCTGATGCGCAATATATTAAAGTACCAATGGCAGACGGTGGTGAAGGTTCGGTTCAGTCATTAATTGATGCGACTAAAGGTGAGCTGCTAGAAGTTGAAGTGACTGCGCCGCTCGGTAATAAAGTGACCGGCTTTTTAGGCATTTCGGGCGATAAACAGACCGCTTTTATTGAAATGGCGGCGGCTTCCGGTTTACACCTTGTACCTTTTGAGCAACGTAATCCGCTTAAAACCACCAGTTTCGGTACCGGCGAATTAATCAAAAAAGCGTTAGATTTGGGCGTGAAGAAAATTCTGTTAGGCATTGGAGGTAGTGCAACCAATGACGGCGGTGTCGGTATGTTGCAAGCGCTCGGTGCTTCTTTCAAAAATGCAGCCGGTGAGGAAATTGGTTTTGGGGGCGAACAGCTACAACAAATCTGCCAGATTTCGTTAGAAAATTTAGAGCCTCGTTTACAAAGTGTTGAGTTTGAAGTGGCGTGTGACGTAAATAACCCGTTATGCGGTGAGCGTGGTGCTTCGGCAGTGTTTGGCCCACAAAAAGGTGCAACGCCGGAGATGATGCAAACTTTGGATAATGCGTTAGCGCATTTTGCGGATGTCGCATTAGCTCAACAGGGGATTGCGATTGCTAATCATGCCGGCACCGGTGCAGCAGGCGGTATGGGCGGCGGTTTATTATTACTGCCGAATGTGCAGCTTAAAGCAGGTGTACAAATCATTATCGAAGCGACTCGTTTGGCGGAGCATATCCAAGATGCGGATTTAGTGATTACCGGCGAGGGGCGTATGGACGCACAAAGTATTGCCGGCAAAACACCGGTTGGTGTGGCAAAAATGGCAAAACAATTTGATGTGCAGGTGATTGCGATTGTCGGTTGCTTACGAGAAGATTACAATGTAGTTTATCAGCACGGCATTGATGCGGTATTTCCGATTATTCGTCAATTAAATTCACTCGAAGAAACCTTAAAACAAGGACGAGAAAATTTGGAGTCTAGCGCAGAAAATGTCGCACGTTTAATTAAATTGAAAATGTAGAAATTGACGGAGGGCTTATACAGCAGAAACTGTTTATTGTGACCGAACACGTACAAGGTGTTGGCTTTCGATTCTTCACGATACAAGAGGCAGGGAAAATCGGCATTAAAGGTTATGTGAAAAATCGTCCTGAAGGCTCGGTGGAAGTAGTTGCCATTGGTAGCGAAGCGCAAATGGCAGCGTTCAGAAACTGGTTACAAAAAGGCCCTCCGACATCAGCAGTACGTAATTTAATTGAACAAAGTTATCAAAGCTCGGAACAATTCGAACGCTTTTAAATTCGACGCTAGCCATGGCGAATTTTGAATCAGACAAGCGGTTAAATTTGCAAAAAATCTTGTAAATTTAACCGCTTGTTATTTATTGCTCTTTGATAAGTTGTAAAACTTTAATGAATAGTTTTCTAAATAAACTCGGAATCGCTTGGTTGCCTCGTTGTTTGATTTCAGTTGAAATCGCAATCGCCAAATCCGGTTTTGATGTGTACTGAATCGCTCGTTTGATAATGGTTTTAGTCGGGTATTTATGATCTCTCGGCTGCCAACGGGCAAGACGCACAAATACTTCCCTTAGTCCTTCGTGATAGAAAAAATGTTCGATATCTTGGCGTGGAATGACGGTCAAATGTTTACTTGGGTGTTCGTTTTCCTGCAACATGCTTTTGGCAATATCGGCATATTTTTCGCCCGCTTGATCACCGTCGGTCAATACGTACCATTCAATGCCCATCGCTTTGGCGTATTTAATTAGCGGGCGTAAGCCGCATTGGGCAAATTCCACTATCCGAATTCCTTCCATTTCCAAATTAATATCCAGTAAATTTGCCAGCTCGGTTAGAATCCAAACTTCCGTTTCGCCTTCGACTAAAATCCATGCTCGAGAAAATAAAGCTAAACCTCGATTGTAGTGAATATGAAAGGTCAGTTTACGTAGGTCTTCTTTGCCCAACGAACTGTGTGCAAGCGAGAATGCCTCGGTATGATCTCGATAACGCACCAAGCGACTAATTTCATGTAACGGCACTTGAGAAAGTAATTCCATCGAATTAGTCGTGGTAATACGTTGTACCGGCAGGTAATTTACTAATTCCCAAAAGATCGCAATCATACGAGGATGTAAACGTGCTTCGAGATCTTCAAATAAAATAATCGGCTTTTCAACACGACGTAATTTTTGGCTGATCATAAACAACGAGGAAAGGTGAGTGCGCACCTTATGAGTTAGTTCTCCGCTTTGATCCTGTTTTAAACGTAAGCAAAGTGATTTGACTCTTTCCCATAGCATGGAAGTGTCTTGCATTGCATCGGCTAATTGTTGACGGCTTTTGATACTTAAAAAGTAATAGCGCAACAGTAGAGAGAGTGCCTGTAATTCGCTTTGTAGCGTATCTTGCTCATTTTCGATATGAGGAGAAAGTGTTTCAAGCGGCGAGGATTTATTTAAACGAGCATCTCTAAAACGATAAACGGGCGAGTGATTGATAATCGAAAGAATAATGTCTTCATGATTGGCAACCGTTAGCGGTTTGGCGAAGTTATTCAGAAAACAGTAGCCAGTTTCAATAACGCCATTTAGGTGTTTACCGGAAACTTGTAGATTAATACAAGGGTTGCCTTTTTCATCCGGATAAAAAAGGTGGCAATAGGGCTGATGAATATCAGCCTGACATTCGTCCTCATGTTCGGCACAGAAGGTGAACAGTAGGCGGATTTGCTCTGCCTTGGTAGTTGCATGATATTGTTGGTGGAAGTCGGATTCACTAAATTGATAAAGCTCACCGTTGATATTGAAGATATGGCTGAGCGCATCCAACAAACTGGATTTACCCCAAGCGTTTTCACCAATCAAGACCATATTCGGGCGCAATTGTAGCGTGAGCTGATTAATTCCTCGAAAGCCGCTGATTTCAATCTGTTGTAAATACATAATTCCCCTCGCTATTTACGAATCTGATAACAAGGTTTGTAAGCCTCTCCGGTCGGTAGTTTCATGCGATGTTGCTGAATAAAGCGTTGTAACAAGCGGTCGATTTTCTCCATTAATTTGCGATTGCCCTTGAGCTGAAAAGGCCCGTATTGCTCAATCATATCTTGCGTATCCGGTTTGATATTACCGGCAACAATACCCGAAAATACACGGCGTAGATTCGCCGCTAATTGCGCCGGATCTTGGTCAAAATGCAGATCAAGATTCGCCATATTTTCGTGAGTCGGAGCAAACGGCAAAATAAAAGCATCGTCAATTTTCAGTAACCAGTTAAAACTATATGAATCGGCTAGCGCTTGGCGCTGACGTTTCACTTCTTTCATTGCCTGTGCCATTTTTTGGGCGACTAAAACCGGATCATCAATGATGATTTCATATTGTTGTTGCGCTTCTTTACCAAGCGTTTCACCTATAAATTCATCAATCGCGGTGAAATAATCGGCACTTTCCGGCGGTGCGGTCAAAATTACAGGTAATTGTTGTAACTTATTAGCCGGATTGAGTTTTATACCGATGATATAAAGCAATTCTTCTAATGTACCGGGGCCGCCGGGGAAGATGACAATGCCGTGTCCCATTCGCACGAATGCTTCTAACCGTTTTTCAATATCGGGCATAATGATTAATTCGTTGACGATCGGATTCGGCGGCTCGGAGGCAATAATAGACGGCTCGGTGATTCCGATAAAACGGCTATTCTGATAACGCTGATTCGCATGACCAATCGCAGCGCCTTTCATTGGCGCTTCCATCACACCGGTACCGCAGCCGGTGACGATATTGAGTAAACGTAGCCCCAATTCGGTTCCGACTGCTCGACAATATTGGTATTCGGTTTGGTTAATTGAATGGCCGCCCCAGCAAACAATCAGATTCGGATCAGAACCAATCTCAAGCGCTTTGGCATTACGTAAAATCGAAAAGACTTGATTGGTGATATAGCGACAATCGGTTTGCGGTTGATCTTGTTTGAAATATTGAGAAAGGGCGTTTACAAAAACAATGTCACGTAATACGGCAAATAGATGATATTGAATATTGAGCATCATTTTATCGTCAACAAAAGCGGTTTCCGGCGGATTGTGCAGCTCAAGTGTTACCCCTTTTTCACGGGTAATCAGATTGATTTCAAAGTGTTGATATTGATTGAGCAGCGCACGACTGTCATCGGTGACTGCACCGGAATTCAGTACGGCAAGCGAACAATTGCGATAAAGAGAATAGAGATTGCCTTGAGCATTTTTGGTTAGCAATTCCATTTCCAAATGTGAGAGTTGGTCTAAACTGCCTTTTGGATTGACTGAGTGAGTAGTCATATTTCCCCCGAAGGATACATAAGATAAAAACATTATGCCTGCTTAGGGGGAAATAGCAAATTTAATTATTTTTGTACAAAGCTGAGCGCCTGTTCAACAACTTCAACACCAGCCCCTTGTTTGGTAGCGTTTTCACTTAAATGACGACGCCATTGGCGTGCGCCTTTACAGTTTTGGAATGCGCCTAACATATGGCGAACGATGTGGTTTAAATAAACCCCTTTTTGTGTTTGTGCTTCAATATAAGGCAACATCTTTTCCACCGCTTCACGGGCGGTGACAAGCGGTCGATTTTCACCGAAAATTTGCGAATCGATTTCACCTAACAATGACGGGTTTTGATAGGCTTCACGCCCCACCATTACGCCATCGACAAATACCAAGTGTTGTTTGATTTCATCAACAGTTTTAATGCCGCCGTTAATTGAAATATTTAAGTGCGGGAAGTCACGTTTCAGTTGATAAACACGCTCGTAATCAAGCGGTGGAATTTCACGATTTTGTTTCGGACTTAAACCGGACAACCACGCTTTGCGAGCATGAACGATAAAATCGTTACTATATGGCTGTACTTTCTCAATAAAATCACATAAGAATTCGTAGCTATCCAAGTCATCAATGCCGATACGGTGTTTAACTGTCACTGGAATTTGCACCGTATCTTGCATTGCTTTGATACAGTCTGCAACTAAATTTGCTTTTGCCATTAAACAAGCGCCAAACATCCCGTTTTGCACACGGTCGGAAGGACAGCCGACATTTAAGTTGATTTCGGCATAGCCACGTTCTTCAACTAATTTGGCACAATGTGCAAGTTGAGCCGGATCGCTGCCGCCGAGCTGTAACGCAACCGGATTTTCACTCGGATCGTATTCAAGCAGATCGTATTTTGCATGAATGATCGCCGGCGCGGTGATCATTTCGGTATAAAGCAAAGCATGTTGGCTAAATTGACGATGGAAGTAGCGACAATGACGAGTGGTCCAATCAAGCATTGGTGCAACGGAAAAACGTCCGCGGTAAAATTGATTTTGCATAAAATTGTTCACGAATAAAAATAACAAGCGGTGTTATTTAGCCGATCTTTTGTAAATTTTTTGCTAAATTTAACCGCTTGTAAAGGGATCAAAATTTCGCTCATCATACTATAAAACGCTTGTGAATTCACGGTTTTTACGTTCGGAGTACGATTTGATTATAATTAATGCAATACAATATCTAGTAGATTTTTACAAATAAACCACTAGATATTGATTTATAAATTGACAAAAATTTTTTTCTTTATAAATCAAACGACTAGCTAAAAAGCTTGTTTGTCAAGACTTGTGATACTAAAAAATTTTCCCTAAAATCCACGCCATAATTACTAATGAATAAAGATAGAGTTAACGAGTATGTCCAAAAGAAACCTTTTTGAAAAACGCTTGAACATCAAGCCATACGAATACCCTGAATTATTAGAATTTAAAGATGCAATTCGCCATTCTTACTGGTTGCATACCGAGTTCAATTTTACCGGTGATATTCAGAACTACCGTATTGATATCAATGATCACGAACGTCATGTGTTAACTCGTGCGATGTTGGCGATTTCTCAGGTGGAAGTAAACGTAAAACGTTTCTGGGGTGAACTATATCGCTATTTCCCGAAACCAGAAATGGATGATGTGGGCGGTACATTCGCCGAGTCGGAAGTTCGTCACAAAGATGCATACTCGTTTTTATTAGAAAAATTAGGCTTAAACGAAATGTTTAGCCAAATCCAAGACATTGAGCCGTTAATGAACCGTATTCGTTATATGGAATCGTTCATGAAAGATAAGGATGCAGGTAAAGGTGAATTCGTACTTTCACTCGTTTTATTCTCACTTTTCGTAGAACATATTTCATTATTCGGTCAGTTCTTAATTATGATGTCGTTCAATAAGCATAAAAACCTCTTTAAAGGGATTTCTAATGCGGTTGAAGCAACATCAAAAGAAGAAGAGATTCATGGTAAATTCGGTATTGCGTTATACGAAATTTTACGTGATGAACACAGTGAGCTTTTCACTCCGGAATTTTTTGAAGAATTAAAGACCCTATCTACTCAAGCATTTGAGGCGGAATGTGGCATTTTAGATTGGATTTTTGAAGAAGGCGACTTAAGCTTTATTAGTCGTGAAGCAGTAGAAAACTATATTCGTAGCCGTTATAACAACTCGTTAATGACGCTAGGTTTAGAGCCGCCGTACGACGTAAATCCTGAATTACTAAAAGAAACTGAGTGGTTTGATATTGAAATCTTATCGACAAAAGAAACAGATTTCTTTAACAAACGTAGTACTGATTACAGCAAAAAAATGAAGCAGATTACCGCAGATGACTTATTCTAATACTCGCCCTGATTTTGAATGGCTAAATGAAGATAGCCGCTTATTTTTACAACGTGGTTACTTACTTGAAGGAACAACCGCATTAGAGCGTATTCGTTTTATCGCTGAGCATGCGGAGCATAAACTCGGTATCGAAGGTTATGCGGATAAATTCTATCACTATATGGCTCGTGGCTATTTCTCACTTTCTTCTCCGATTTGGTCGAATTTCGGTTTAGATCGTGGTTTACCGATTTCTTGTTTTGGTAGCTACATCGGTGACTCAATTCACGAAATTATGGTGACGACCGCTGAAGTGGGGATGATGAGTAAAATCGGTGGCGGTACTTCCGCTTATTTCGGTGATATTCGTCCGCGTGGTTCGGCAATTAAAAATAACGGTAAATCAGACGGTTCATTTAACTTTAGTAAATTGTTTGATACGGTGATTGACGTTATTTCTCAAGGTACTTCGCGTAAAGGTCAATTTGCCGGTTATATCGATATCGAACATGGTGATATCGACGAATGGTTAGATATTCATACTGAAGGTAACCCAATCCAATTAATGTATTACGGCGTATGTGTCGGTCATGATTGGTTAGAATCCATGAAAGCAGGTGATCCGTATAAACGTCAACTTTGGGCAAAACTGTTACAACGTAAAACTGAAACGGGTATCCCGTATTTATTCTTTAAAGATAATGCGAATGCCGGTCGTCCGGACGTTTATAAAGATAAAAATATGACGGTACACGCTTCAAACTTATGTACCGAAATTATGCTTCCGTCAAGCAATGATGAAAGCTTCGTTTGCTGTCTTTCTTCAATGAACTTACTTTATTTTGATGAGTGGAAAGACACAGAAGCGCCGGAAGTATTAACTTATTTCTTAGACGTGGTAATGAGTGAGTTTATCGAGAAAAGTAAAGATATGCCATTCTTAGATCGTGCGCATCGCTTTGCAACTCGTCACCGTGCATTAGGTTTAGGCGTATTAGGTTGGCACAGCTACTTACAAGCGAATAATATTGCGTTTGATAGCTTCCAAGCAATGCAGAAAAACAACTTAATCTTTAAAACGTTACAAGAAAAAACCTTAAAAGCGTCACAAGAGTTAGCGAAACGTTTTGGTGAACCGGAAATCTTAAAAGGCTATGGTCGTCGTAATACTACTTTAATGAGTATTGCACCGACGAAATCAAGTAGCTTTATTTTAGGTAGCGTATCACCATCGGTTGAACCGTTTAAATCTAACTACTATGTGAAAGATTTAGCGAAAATCAAAACTGTGTATAAAAACCCGTTCTTAGAGAAATTACTCCAAGAAAAAGGTTTAGATACGGAAGAAATTTGGGAATCGATTTTACATAATGACGGTTCTGTACAGCACTTGGAACAGCTAACGGACGAAGAAAAAGAAGTATTCAAAACCTTCTCTGAAATCAGCCAGTTAAGCGTGATTCAGCAAGCGGCACAACGTCAGAAATATATCGACCAAGGTCAAAGTATTAATATTATGGTTCACCCGGCAACACCAGCACGTGATTTGAACCAGTTATACTTAACTGCAGAAGAACTTGGTTTAAAATCAATTTATTACCAATACTCAATGAGTGCGGCGCAAGTATTTAACCGTAACTTATTAAGCTGTTCTAGCTGCGAAGGTTAATTCGTTATGTATCAAAAACACCACCGTTAAGGTGGTGTTTTTATATCTGTAAGATTTCTCAGAAATTAGACCGCTTATGGTTTTTATATATTGTCATTTTATGTAAGTTTGTGTAATCTTTGTTTGGTCATATATAAAATATCAATAACAGTTAAGGAGACAATATGACTTTAAATTTAGCAAAATATGGAGTGATCGATTTACATCTACATTTAGACGGTTCCTTATCGCCTGAATGGATGATTGAATGGGCAGCTAAACAGCAAATTCAACTCCCGTCCTCTGACCCCCAAACCTTACTTCCTTTTATTTCTGTTCCCCAAGATTGTAGCGATTTAAACCAATATTTACGCTGTTTCGAATTACCCATTTCTTTGTTACAAACCCCTGAAGCGTTAGCTTCGTCCGTTACTGATGTTCTACAACGATTAGATTAAGCCGGCTTGCTTTATGCGGAGATTCGTTTTGCACCACAATTTCATACCCAAAAAGACATGGATCAAGAGCAAGTGGTACAAGCGGCAATTAAAGGTTTACAAGAAGGCTTAGCAAAAACACAGTTATTTAAAGCAAATTTAATTTTATGCTGTATGCGAGCAGCGGATAATCAGGCGGAAAATTTAGAAACTGCACGTTTAGCGCATAAATATTTAAGTAAAGGTGAAGCCGGTGTGGTGGCGGTGGATTTAGCCGGTGCGGAAGGTATCTTTCCGACAGTGAATTTTAGTGCAGAATTTGATTATGCAAATGAATTAGGTGTACCCTTTCCCCTTCATGCCGGAGAAGCGGCTGGTGCGGAAAGTGTTGAGCAAGCGCTTAATTTCGGCGCATCTCGTATTGGGCATGGAGTTCGCTCCATTCAGTCGGAAGTGGTAATGCGTAAATTGATTGGTAGTCGAACGCCGTTAGAAATGTGTCCGTGTAGTAATCTGAAAACTAAAACGGTTCAGCATTTGCAGGATTATCCGTTACGTGCTTTTTTAGAGCGAGGTGTGGTGGCAACATTAAATAGCGATAATATGACCGTTTCTCAAACGGATGTGAGAAATGAATTCCAGCTATTGGAAGCAGATTATCAGCTGACTAAAGAAGAAGCGCAGCAACTTTTATTTAATGCGATTGAAGCGGCTTTTCTCTCTAAGCAAGATAAAAAAGCTTTATTGAGCGAAATTCAACAACGTTATCCGACATTACTTTAGCAAGTGGTTAAATTTGGCTGAAAAATTGCAAAAAAAGCACGAGTAAAAACTCGTGCTTTTT
Organism: Actinobacillus ureae ATCC 25976; assembly: GCF_000188255.1. Taxonomy (GTDB): domain Bacteria; phylum Pseudomonadota; class Gammaproteobacteria; order Enterobacterales; family Pasteurellaceae; genus Actinobacillus; species Actinobacillus ureae. The sequence goes on along the minus strand of NZ_GL831081.1, from coordinate 86,758 downwards.
TATGTTATTTAGTAGTAAGAGTGTTCGCCGTGTTGATGTTCTGTTACATCTTTCACACCGACTAATTCATCTGGGAACATGGCTAATAATTGTTTCTCGATCCCTTCTTTTAATGTCACATCTACCATTGAACAACCGTTACAACCGCCGCCGAATTGTAAGATAGCATATTTATCTTCTGTTACTTCAATTAAAGTTACTCGGCCGCCATGGCTTGCTAATTGTGGGTTTACTTGAGTTTGAATCACATAGTCTAGACGTTCGATAAAAGGTGCATCATCTGCAACTTTACGCATTTTCGCATTAGGTGCCTTTAATGTGAGCTGTGATCCCATCGGATCTGTTACATAATCAATTTCCGCTTCATCTAAGAAAGGTAAGCTAATTTCATCTACAAATGCAGAGAAACCATTATATTCAAATTGTGTATCGGTTTCTTCTACGGCATTTTGCGGGCAATAAGAAACGCCACACTCAGCATTAGGGCTGCCTGGGTTTACTACGAAAATACGGATATTGGTATTTTCTTCTTGTTGCTCTAGAAGACGGCGAAAGTGTGCTTGTGCCGCTTCAGAAATCGAAATATGAATGACTTCTTGTTGTTCCATTATTGAGTTTCCAAATTCGTTATTTAAATTGAGTAAAATCATCGGGTATTCTACGCCTTACAGGCGGTTTTTTCTACTCAAAATTTTGCAATTACCAATTGTTACAAACTTTGCAAAAAGTTTAGAAAATTTGACCGCTTGTTTGGCGCCGAAACACTGAAATATGGATTACCCCTTTAGAGGTAAAGGTTAAAAAATTGTCTAATAAATATTGATTTATTTCAAATATTCAAGGGCTAACGGCTTAAAATCGTGTGTTTTTGTGGAAAGTTAGCTCGTTTTTAAGGTAAAATACCTCGTTTATTTTAGCTTGTGAATTAATTCCAAGATAAAACCTAGATTTGAGAACTTAATGTAACTTTTTAGAAACAAGTGGGGGAATTCGTTTGTTTTTAAATCAGCGTTACGGCTCAAGAGAAGCGATTGCGATTTTTTCGTAATCTTTTTTTTAACCCAACAAAAAGTAGTGCAAACAATATGATTACAATCAAAAAAGGCTTGGATTTACCTATCGCAGGTACGCCGGCACAAGTAATCCATAACGGCAATACCGTTAATGAAGTTGCGATGCTTGGTGAAGAATATGTGGGTATGCGTCCTTCAATGAAAGTTCGTGAAGGCGATGTAGTGAAAAAAGGTCAGGTACTTTTTGAAGATAAAAAGAACCCTGGCGTAGTATTTACAGCCCCAGCAAGCGGTACGGTAGTAACGATTAACCGTGGTGAAAAACGTGTTCTTCAATCAGTCGTGATTAAAGTTGAGGGTGATGAGCAAATTACCTTTAAGAGCTATGAAGCTGCGCAATTAGCCTCTTTATCAGCGGAACAAGTAAGAACAAATCTTGTTGAATCGGGTTTATGGACAGCATTCCGTACTCGTCCGTTCAGCAAAGTTCCTGCAGTTGATGCAACTCCAGCATCAATTTTCGTTAATGCAATGGATACTAATCCGTTAAGCGCTGATCCGACTGTGATCATTAACGAATACAAAAATGATTTCGAACACGGTTTAACGGTCTTAACTCGTTTAGGCGTGAAAGTGAATTTAGTGAAAGCAGCTGGTGCGAATGTTCCTTCAGTTAGCGGTGTAAATGTACACGAATTTGCGGGTCGTCACCCGGCAGGTTTAGTGGGTACTCACATTCACTTTATTGATCCGGTAGGTTTAACGAAAACCGTATGGCATTTAAATTATCAAGATGTAATCGCAATCGGTAAATTATTCACAAGTGGTGAATTGTTTACTGACCGTGTTGTTGCGCTTGCTGGTCCGCAAGTAAAAACACCACGTTTAGTACGTACTCGTCTTGGTGCAAGCCTTTCACAATTAACGGCAAATGAACTCAATGCGGGTGAAAACCGTGTGATTTCAGGTTCAGTGTTAAGTGGTGCAACGGCAACAGGTCCTGTTAACTACTTAGGTCGTTATGCGTTACAAGTTTCTGTACTTGCAGAAGGCCATGAGAAAGAATTATTCGGTTGGATTATGCCAGGTTCGGATAAATTCTCTATCACTCGTACCGTATTAGGTCACTTCAGCAAAAAATTATTTAACTTCACAACTGCAGTTCACGGTGGTGAGCGTGCAATGGTGCCAATCGGTGCATATGAGCGTGTAATGCCGTTAGATATTATTCCTACGTTATTACTTCGTGACTTAGCGGCCGGCGATACTGATTCTGCGCAAAACTTAGGTTGCTTAGAGCTAGATGAAGAAGATTTAGCGTTATGTACTTATGTTTGCCCAGGTAAAAACAACTACGGTCCGATGTTACGTGCTGCGTTAGATAAGATCGAGAAGGAAGGTTAATAAAATGGGTTTAAAAAATCTTTTTGAAAAGATGGAACCTGCGTTTCACAAAGGTGGAAAATATGAGAAATGGTACACGCTTTTTGAAGCGACATATACCATTCTTTATACACCGGGTACTGTGACTCGTAAAGATTCACACGTACGTGATGCGTTAGATTCTAAACGTATGATGATTATCGTATGGTTAGCGTTATTCCCGGCAATGTTCTGGGGGATGTATAACGTGGGTGCGCAAGCAATTCTTGCAACAAGCCATTTAGGTACATTAGCGGATTCAATCGCAAATAACTGGCATTACGGTTTTTCAGATGCATTAGGTGCAACACTAACCGCTGATGCAGGCTGGGGCAGTAAAATGCTTCTCGGTGCAACGTATTTCCTTCCTATCTACTTAACAGTTTTCCTTGTAGGTGGTTTCTGGGAAGTCGTATTTGCAATGGTGCGTAAGCATGAAATTAACGAAGGTTTCTTTGTTACTTCTATCTTATTAGCGTTAATCGTTCCACCAACATTGCCATTATGGCAAGCGGCGCTTGCTACAACCTTTGGTGTTGTGGTTGCGAAAGAAGTGTTTGGCGGTGTAGGTAAAAACTTTATGAACCCAGCATTAGCGGGTCGTGCGTTCTTATTCTTCGCTTATCCGGCACAGATTTCAGGTGACTTAGTGTGGACTGCTGCGGATGGCTTCTCTGGTGCAACAGCGCTTTCACAATGGGCACAAGGTGGTCAAGGTGCGCTTAAACACGCAGTAACCGGTCAAGAAATTACTTGGATGGATGCTTTCTTAGGTAACATTCCTGGTTCAATCGGTGAAGTGTCAACGCTTATGCTAATGATTGGTGCGGCAATTATCGTGTTCACACGTATTGCTTCATGGCGCATTATCGCTGGCGTATTTGTTGGTATGGCGGCAACAGCAACCGTATTTAATTTAATCGGTTCAGACACAAATCCACTATTCTCAATGCCATGGCATTGGCACTTAGTGTTAGGCGGTTTCGCATTAGGTATGTTCTTCATGGCAACAGACCCTGTATCAGCGGCATTTACTAATAAAGGTAAATGGTGGTACGGTGCGTTAATCGGTGTGATGTGTGTTGTTATCCGTGTAGCAAACCCGGCATATCCTGAAGGTATGATGTTAGCAATCTTATTCGCTAACTTATTTGCTCCGATCTTCGACTACTTAGTAGTTCAAGGCAACATCAAACGTAGAAAAGCGAAGGCGGCATAAAAATGGCTAAATTTAATAAAGATAGCGTAGGCGGTACTTTAACCGTTGTTGTGTTATTAAGTTTAATCTGTTCTCTTATCGTAGCGGGTGCGGCAGTATTGCTTAAACCTACGCAAGATATTCAGAAAGTGCTTGATAAACAAAAGAACATTTTACAAGCAGCAGGTTTAATGCAGCCAAATACAAACGTGCAAGAAACCTATGCGAAATTCATCGAACCTAAAATCGTTGATTTAGCGACCGGTGATTATGTTGAAGGCGTAACAAACTTTGATGCGAAAGCAGCGGCGAAAGATCCTGCACAAAACGTAGCGATCAATCCGACTGATGATAAAGCGAACATCAAAGTACGTGCTAAATATGCGGAAGTTTATTTAGTAAAAGACGAAGTGGGTAAAGTAAGCCAAGTAGTACTTCCTATGTACGGTAACGGTTTATGGTCAATTATGTACGGCTTTGTTGCGGTTCAACCTGATGCGAACACTGTAAATGGTATTACTTACTATGAACAAGGTGAAACTGCGGGGCTTGGCGGCGAAATCGCTAACCCTAACTGGCAGAAAAACTTTGTAGGTAAGAAATTATTCAACGCAAACAATGAAGTGGCATTAACCGTAGGTAAAGGTGCTTCAGCAGATAAAGATCACGGTATTGATGGTTTATCTGGTGCGACATTAACTTCAAACGGTGTTGACGGCTCATTCAAATATTGGTTCGGTGCTAACGGTTTCGGTCCATATTTAGCGAAATTCAAAGCAGCAATGGGAGCTAACTAATGGCGAGTAACAATCTTAAAAAGTTATTGTTATCTCCAATCGCGGATAACAACCCGATCGCATTACAGATCTTAGGTATCTGTTCTGCATTAGCGGTAACTACTCAGTTACAAACTGCGGTAGTAATGGCGATTGCAGTAAGTTTAGTTACTGCTTTCTCTAGTATGTTTATTTCAATGATTCGTAACTTTATTCCTAATAGTATTCGTATCATTGTGCAAATGGCTATCATTGCATCACTTGTAATCTTAGTTGACCAAATTTTACGTGCGTATGCATATGACTTATCAAAACAGCTTTCTGTATTCGTAGGTCTTATCATTACTAACTGTATCGTAATGGGTCGTGCTGAAGCATTTGCAATGAAATCAGGTCCGGTAGAAAGTTTCGTTGACGGTATCGGTAACGGTTTAGGTTACGGTGCGATGTTAATCATCGTAGCATTTTTCCGTGAACTAATCGGTTCAGGTAAAATCTTCGGTATTACCGTATTAGAAACTGTTCAAAACGGCGGTTGGTATCAAGCAAACGGTTTATTCTTATTAGCGCCAAGTGCGTTCTTCATCATCGGTTTTGTGATTTGGGGAATTCGTACCTGGAAACCAGAGCAAGTGGAGAAATAAGATGGAACATTATTTAAGTCTATTTGTTAAGTCTGTATTCATTGAGAATATGGCACTTTCTTTCTTCCTTGGTATGTGTACATTCCTTGCGGTGTCTAAGAAAGTTTCAACTGCTTTTGGTTTAGGTATTGCGGTAATCGTAGTATTAGGTATTGCGGTACCGGCTAACCAATTAGTTTATACACACGTATTAAAAGACGGCGCACTTGTTGAAGGTGTTGATTTAAGTTTCTTAAACTTCATCACGTTCATCGGTGTGATTGCAGCACTTGTTCAAATCTTAGAAATGATTTTGGATAAGTTCTTCCCAGCGTTATATAGCGCATTAGGTATCTTCTTACCGTTGATTACCGTAAACTGTGCGATCTTTGGTGGTGTATCATTCATGGTTCAACGTGAATACAACTTCACGGAGTCTGTAGTTTATGGTATCGGTGCTGGTACGGGCTGGATGTTAGCAATCGTTGCGCTTGCAGGTTTAACTGAAAAAATGAAATATTCTGATGTTCCGGCAGGTTTACGTGGTTTAGGTATTACCTTTATCACTGTTGGCTTAATGGCGTTAGGCTTCATGTCATTCTCAGGCATTCAATTATAAGGAGCATATCGTGGATAGTAATTTTATTTTCGGTATTATCGCATTTACTGCTCTTGTATTAGTGCTTGCGGTGATCATTCTTTTCGCTAAATCAAAATTAGTCGATTCAGGTGATATTACCATCTCAATCAACAACGATCCGGAAAAAGGCATTACGCTTCCGGCAGGTGGTAAATTACTTGGTGCTTTAGCGAGTAAAGGTATTTTCGTATCGTCAGCTTGTGGTGGCGGTGGCTCATGTGGTCAATGTAAAGTACAAGTAAAATCTGGCGGTGGTGAAATTCTTCCAACCGAGTTATCGCACATTTCTAAGAAAGAAGCGAAAGAAGGTTGGCGTTTAGCGTGTCAGGTAAACGTAAAATCTTCAATGGATGTTGAACTTCCAGAAGAAATCTTTGGTGTGAAAAAATGGGAATGTACCGTTATTTCTAACGATAACAAAGCAACCTTCATCAAAGAGCTTAAACTTCAAATTCCTGAAGGCGAAGAAGTGCCTTTCCGTGCGGGTGGTTATATCCAAATTGAAGCGGAACCTCATACAGTTAATTATAAAGACTTCGATATTCCGAAAGAGTATCACGAAGACTGGGATAAATTTAACTTATGGCGTTATGTGTCAAAAGTGGACGAACATATTATTCGTGCTTACTCAATGGCTTCATATCCGGAAGAGAAAGGCATTATTATGCTAAACGTGCGTATTGCAACGCCTCCACCACGTAATCCGGATGTTCCACCGGGTCAAATGTCTTCATACATTTGGTCATTAAAAGCAGGTGATAAAGTAACGATTTCTGGTCCGTTCGGTGAATTCTTCGCGAAAGATACTGACAACGAAATGGTATTTATCGGTGGTGGTGCTGGTATGGCGCCAATGCGTTCACATATCTTTGACCAATTAAAACGTTTAAAATCTAAACGTAAAATGTCATTCTGGTATGGTGCTCGTTCTAAACGTGAAATCTTCTATCAAGAAGACTTTGACCAATTAGCGGTTGAAAACGATAACTTCGTATGGCACGTAGCACTTTCAGATGCATTGCCGGAAGATAACTGGACAGGTTACACAGGCTTTATTCACAACGTACTTTATGAGAACTATCTGAAAAATCATGAAGCACCGGAAGACTGTGAATACTATATGTGTGGTCCACCAGTGATGAATGCAGCGGTAATCGGTATGCTAAAGAGCTTAGGTGTTGAAGATGAAAACATCTTATTAGATGACTTCGGTGGTTAATACCAAATAGAACACAGAGAGGGTAAATGCTCTCTGATTTACAAGCGGTGTGATTTGCAAAGTTTTTTGTAAATCACGCCGCTTGACGTGCTTTAAATTATTAGTGAAAAAGTTTGTTTCTACAGTCTTTTTCAATAGTAATTTAAATTTATAAGGGTAAGCTGAATGGCTTACCTAGAAATCGTACCTACTAAAATAATAAAGAGGTTTAATTTGAAACTTAAATCGATTTTAACTTTTGCAATGTCAGCGATTTTGTTAACTGCTTGCAATAAAACGCCAGAGCAAATTACCTTACAAGGTAAAACGATGGGCACAACCTATACGGTAAAATATATTGATGACGGTAAAGTTGCGCAGTTGGAGGCACCGAATGAAGTGCAGAAGCAATTGGACAGTTTATTGAAAACTGTTAATGATGAAATGTCTACCTACCAACAAGATTCGCAAATCAGTCGCTTTAATGCAATGCAAGAGGTTAATAAATCGGTTGAAATTTCACCTGATTTTGCAAAAGTTGTGAATGAAGCAATCCGATTAAATAAAGTGACTGAAGGAGCGTTAGATGTTACTGTTGGGTCTTTAGTTAACTTATGGGGGTTCGGGCCGGACAAACGTTTAAATAAAGTCCCTTCAGCAGAACAGATTACCGAACGAGCAGCGGCAGTTGGCATTGAAAAGTTAACATTAACCGGTAGTAATAAATCTTTATTAGCAAAATCTGTACCGAATCTTTATTTAGATCTTTCTTCTATCGCAAAAGGTTTTGGTGTAGATAAGTTAGCGGAACATCTCGAAAGCCTCGGTTTAACCAATTACTTAGTGGAAATCGGTGGTGAGTTGCGTGGTAAAGGGAAAAATTTACAAGGTGTTGATTGGCGTATTGCGATTGAGCAGCCTACACTAGCGCAAGGACAAGCGGCACAGATTACCGTTCCATTACATAATCTGGGGATGGCGACTTCCGGTAATTACCGCAATTATTTCGAAGATGAACAAGGTAATCGTCTTTCGCATATTATTAATCCGAAAGAACTGCGTCCGGTTAACCATAAATTAGCCTCGATTACCGTATTTGCTCCAACAACAATGACAGCAGACGGTTTATCAACAGGTTTATTCGTATTAGGGCCAGAAAAAGCACTTGAAGTCGCTGAACGTGAAAAGTTGGCGGTTTTCCTGATTATTAAGAATGGCGAAGCATTTGAAACTAAAATGTCGAGCGAATTTGAAAAATTAATTAACCAAAAATAATTGGAGTAAACAATGGAAACATTATTAATTACTTTCGGCTTTTTTATCGCTGTAATTTTTGCAATGTCGATTGGTTTTATCGTAAAAGGAAAAACAATCAAAGGCAGTTGCGGTGGTATTACTGCATTAGGTATGAAAAAAATGTGTGACTGTGAAGAGCCTTGTGACAATCTGAAAGCAAAAATGGCGGATGGTACGGCTGATCCTGAAGAGGTTGCACGCTTCAGTAAAGAACCGCAATTTTATGAAGTAAAATAAAAATATAAAGGACATATATCCCTCTCCCCTTGTGGTAGAGGGACAGATTTTTCTTTGTATAAAAGAAAAATCAGGGAGAGGGGAACGCGGTTTAAAAATTGTTAAACCTTACAGTCTCTTTTTCAATATTTTAATGGCACAAACATTGGGTTTGTGCCGTTTTCTATATGTGTAAGTAAATACTTACCTATCAGGTAAACCAACCAATGTGCTTCGCCTTAACCGAAGTTACGGGAGAATTATGACAAATCAAACTCAACTTAGCTCAAAAACTTATGATACTCACTTTGCTAAATTAACCGCTGAGCAATTAGCGGAGAATGCGAAAAAGAAAGTGATTATTGGAATGTCCGGTGGCGTAGATTCATCAGTATCCGCTTTTATTCTGCAACAACAAGGTTATCAAGTTGAAGGCCTGTTTATGAAAAACTGGGAAGAAGACGATGATACCGATTATTGTACTGCTGCGGCGGATTTAGCTGATGCTCAAGCGGTGGCGGATAAATTGGGCATGAAACTGCATAAAATCAACTTTGCTGCAGAATATTGGGACAATGTATTCGAACATTTCTTAAATGAATATAAAGCGGGCCGTACGCCGAATCCGGATATTCTTTGTAATAAAGAAATCAAATTTAAAGCATTTTTAGAATATGCGGCGAAAGATTTAGGTGCGGATTATATTGCGACCGGCCATTATGTACGCCGTAGCGGTGATGATAATAACGCACAATTGTTATGTGGTTTAGATGCAAATAAAGATCAAAGTTATTTCCTTTACACACTAAGCCATAAGCAAGTAGGGCAGAGCCTATTCCCTGTAGGTGATATTGGGAAACCGATTGTCCGTCAAATTGCTGAAGATCTTGGCTTAGCGACAGCGAAGAAAAAAGATTCAACCGGTATTTGTTTTATCGGTGAACGTAAATTTAAAGATTTCTTAGCACGTTATTTACCAGCACAACCGGGTGAGATCAGAACGGTGGATGGTAAAGTTGTCGGTCGTCATGATGGTTTAATGTATCATACTCTTGGTCAGCGTAAAGGCTTAGGGATCGGTGGTGTGAAAGGCTTGAGCGAAGATCCGTTTTATGTGGTGGAAAAAGACCTGATTAATAATGTGTTAGTTGTGGCACAAGGTCATGATAATTCGGCATTACTTTCAAGTGGTTTAATCGCTACTCAGCTACACTGGGTGGATCGTCAGCCGATTCGTGAAAATGTACGTTGTACGGTCAAAACGCGCTATCGCCAAACGGATATCGCTTGTGAAATTCAGCCGATGGATGATGATACGATTCGCGTGATTTTTGATGAGCCACAAATTGCGGTAACCCCGGGGCAATCAGCGGTCTTCTATCAAGGCGAAGTTTGCTTAGGTGGCGGTGTTATTGAAGAACAATTGAAGTAAGGATTAACTTACTTGTATAAAACAAGCGGTCATATTTTGTAAGAAATTTGCAAAATATGACCGTTTGTTTTTTTAATAATGTTTTACATTATCTGTTGCTTGAATACGTGTAATAATCGGCTTTGCCACTTCGCTGGTAAAAAATTGATATGTCGATTCTGGCACCATTCTGTTTCATCGTAGTGAAATCACCGTTTTTAATCAACTCTCGAACAGCAGAAGCACTAATGATTTGTTCGTTCGCCTCTTTGCGAGGCACGATAACGCATTCGATTCCCTGTTCCGGTAATTTGTCTTGCATGATTTGGTTATAAATATGGGTTACTCGGCTAAAAGGCTCATCGCCAACGTAACGACGTTGAATGCCTAACACATTGGCAATACGCGTAAAAATTTGCAGATCAAGTATTGCATTACTTTCGATCACAGCATTATCATTTTCTTGGAAGTAACTCGGGAAGGTTGCCGAACTAATAATATAAGAACCGCTTTCATGGCAAATCACATTGTTTAAATGTGCTACGCCCTGTTCTATCAATTGTTTTCGAACTGCAAACGGAACTAAACTTTTATCTTCAGACACCATAAAAAGATGTACTAGATCATTTTCTCTTGCGGCTTTTTCCACCAAATAGAGATGTCCCAAAGTAAACGGATTGGCATTCATTACGATCGCAGCTACCCGTTGATTTGCGAGAGGAGTCGGACTACAAGCGGTCAAATTTGCTAAATAATTTGCAAATCCGGTGCGCTGATTTTCCATAAAGGAAATTTTCCCTTCTATACGAGCAATCTCGTGAAAGCCTAAATTGGCAAAAAATTGGCTGGTTGAGGTTTTGGTATAAAGAAAAATATGTGAATTACCTCGCTCAAATTGTTCATTAATTAAATGCGTAATAATTTGATTCATTAAGCCTTCACCTTGATGTTAATGAGATACTGCTAAGCAGCGTAGCGTATTTGAAAAACAGCTACCGGTTGCAATCACTTGATCATCGTTGTTATACATCGCACAGGTGTAATCAAGATTATTATCTCTACGAATGCCTTCTTGTTCGAGCAGCTGATCAATTGCCTGATAAGTGGTTTTATCGGAAGCAAATACTTTGCCAATACTATATTCAGACATGATTTTCTCCTTGCACTAGTTTCACCTCAAATTTTTTCGGCACGATCAAAATTGCCGGCACAACGATAATAGCCATCAACCAGAAGACAAAGTTTGGTATATCTTGGTATAGCATGCCTGATATAAAGGTAAAAATCGCCGTAAAGCCACAATTTGATAATGCAAAATATAAGCCCTGCAATTTGGTGATTTTTTCCGGATTTTGGGAGGAAATATAACGAATCATCGCATAGTGAGCCATACCGAACGTGATAGCATGAAATGCTTGTGAGATCGCCAATAGGGTAATTTCAGTGGTTGAAGCTAAAATTGACCAACGGAGAATTGCAGCCAAACTTGCAATTATCATCAAATGCGAAATTCGCCACGTCTTAAATAAGCGGTTAGAAAATAAGAAAAATAAAATTTCGGCACATACCGCAAAGCCCCATAAAAAGCTGCTGGTTTGGGTGGAGATGCCTGCAGCCGACCAATGAATCGTACTATAAGTATAGTAAGCAGCGTGTGAACCAAGAATTAGCGAAATCGCTAACATCATACGTAATGTGGTTGGTTCTTTGAGAACCTGCCAATAGCTGAGGTTGGATGAAGATTGCTTATCTTGCTGGTTTTCAAAGCTAACCTTAGGTGTAAGTAATTGCCCACAACCTAATAAGATAAAGAAACCGAACATAATCCAAATAATTGAGTTTTCACCTAGCCAGCTGGTTAAATAGCCTGTGCTTAACGAACCGACCACAAATGCTATAGAGCCGAATAAACGGGCTTTACCGTAATCAATGTCAACTTGTTGTTGCCAAAGCGAAGCGATACTGTCACCGATAGGCATTGATCCTGCATTAAAAATATGGAAAAGCATCAGTACCGGGAATAGTAACCAAATAGAATCCACTGACCATGCAATGAGAATAATCGCAAGCAGATTTAATAATGTCAGCACACGTACGGTTGGAATTAATTGGTTAGGCGATTTAACTTGTTGTGACGATAACATTCCGCCGGCAAAACGGAATAGATAGCCGAATGAAGCAAGTAAACCGATCATTTCGGTGCTGTAGCCATGCTGTTTTAGCCAAACCGGTAAAAAGGGCAGCAGCACGCCATAAGCACAGAAGAAACCAAAGAAGTTAAATGCCGCCCACTGGAATGGGGTTGGTTTTATCATAGTTGTTGCTCCATTTCTTCTGTACGGTGAATAGCTGCCCACATCGCTTGATCGACTGTTTCCGCTAATGCGTGTTGTTCAAAAACTTCCAATGCTTTAGCCGTTGTTCCGCCTTTTGAAGTAACGTTTTCTCGTAATGTTGAAAGAGGTGTATTTGGATTTGCTTCGACTAATTTTGCTGCACCTAATGCAGCTTGTTGCACCAGTAAACGTGCATCAGCTTCGCTAAATCCCATTTGCATTGCACTTTGTTGCATTGCTTCCATAAAACGGAAGAAATAGGCAGGACTTGAGCCGGTTACTGCAATAATATGATTGATTTGTTGCTCTTGTTCGAGCCAATAGCATTTTCCTACCGCTGACATTAAGCTTTCGGCAAATTGACAAGCGGTCGAATTTACCGATTTTTTTGCAAATAGCCCAGTCATTCCTTCACCAATCAGTGACGGCGTATTTGGCATCGTGCGAATAATATTTTTTGCTGTCGGTAAAAGCTGTTCTAAACGAGCAACTGAAATCCCTGCCGCGACAGAGATCACGGTTTTATTCGAAAAATCCACCGTTGAAAATTCACTACAAACCTCCGCCATCATTTGCGGTTTGACCGCTAACACAACGACTTCCGCCTGTTCAACTGCTTCACGATTGGTAAAATTTGTCACAATTCCGACTGCTTGTAATTCCGCTCGGCGAGCTAAATTGCTTTTGTTACAAGCGATGATTTGTGAGGCAGGATAATGGCTTTTGAGTAAGCCTTGAATAATAGCGTATGCCATATTGCCGGTGCCGATAAAGCCTAGAAGTGGGTAGTGTTTCATTATTATTTCCAGCTAACGTTAATCAATTTGATCTGTTTTTTGTCACTTTCTTTGCTTCGCCAAAGAAAGTAACCAAAGAAAAGCGACCCCAGATTTTCCTTCTCCCTACGCTTATTGCTAACTTTTGAGGCGAACTTTTCAAACTCGTTTGCAAGCAAACTAGAAAAGAGGGGCTAGGGAGATTTGATTAGAGCCTAAGGGAGAAATCTGTTAGAATTTTACTCATTCTAACACCCTAAAAGGATCATAAAAATGTTCTGGTTCAAAAATGTCATGATTTATCGCCTGACTTCGCTGCTTTCGTTGGAAAGTCATTCTTTGGAGGAGCAACTTCAACAAACTAAATTTAGCCCTTGTTCGCAAAGCGATATGAGTAAATTCGGTTGGTCGAGTCCACTTTCCGGGTCGGAATTATTACATTTTTCGCAGGGCAAACAGTTTTTATTGGTTTCACATAAAGAAGATAAGCTGTTACCGGCGAATGTGGTGAAAAAAGCAACGGAAGAACGTATTGCCGTTTTAGAAGAAAAAGAAGCCCGTAAGCTCAAGAAAACCGAAAAACAGGCGATCAAAGATGATGTGGTGGCAATGTTGTTGCCGCGTGCATTTAGTAAGCACCAATTTACCGCAATTTGGTTGGATTTAGATGCACAGCTAGTTTATGTCGATACCGGTTCAAGCAAGCGAGCAGAAGATACACTCGCATTATTGCGTAAAACATTGGGCTCGCTGCCTGTTGTGCCAATTTCATTTGCTTTATTGCCGAGTGAAGTGATGACGAACTGGATTGTCAAAGGACATACGCCGAATTGGTTGAGCTTATTGGAAGAAGCCGAGTTAAAGTCGTTTGATACGGACAGTGTGATCCGTTGCAAACGCCAAGATCTAGAAAGCGAAGAGATTGCTCAACATTTACAAGTGGGCAAATTTGTCACAAAACTTGCAATTGATTGGGAGAATCATTTTTCGTGCGTATTGAATGAAGATGCAACCCTTTCTCGTGTGAAATTCGCTGATGAAGTGCGTGAGAAGAATGACGATATTTTAAAAGAAGATATTGCCCAACGTTTTGATGCAGATTTCTTGTTAATGACCGAAGAACTCAAATTATTTACTCAAAAAATGATTGAGGAATTTGGTGGCATTAAAGAACGTATTTAGGAGAAATCTATGTTAGTCAATACAGATATTTTGGATCAATATCAGGCATTAATTTTTGATATGGACGGCACGATCATTGATACAATGCCAAGCCACGCTAAGGCGTGGGAGATTACCGGCGAACATGCCGATGGAACTGTTGGAAGAAGTGGTTCAAATGAAACGTAAAATTGCGATGGATCTTACCTATGAACATTCCTCGCTCCTGCCAGCATTTGAGATTATCCAACATTATTCAGGCAAAAAGCCATTAGCAGTCGGTACCGGTGCACATCGGATCCAAGCCTATAAATTACTCGATAAATTTAACCTCCGCCCGTATTTCAACACGATTATTGATGCGGACGATGTTAAACAACATAAGCCATCACCGGAAACCTTTTTATTATGTGCTGAGAGTTTAGGCGTTGAACCTAAACATTGTCTGGTATTTGAAGATGCTGCTCTCGGTATCCAAGCCGCCCTTGCCGGCGGAATGGACGTATTTGATGTGAGAACGAATCAGATTACAAAAGCACGATAGTTTTTTCTTGATTGCTTTTTTAATTAACTTAACTTCTTAATGACAAATACTCTTTCCCTCGGGTGGATGAGGGTAAAATAAGCGGTTAAATTCTCTCATATTTTTACAAATATTGAGAGAATTTAACCGCTTGATATCCATACTGATTAGATACAAAATATTTCTTTAATCCATTTATCCTTGTCGTATGATCCGTGAATGGATGCAAAGCAACCTCTACTTTCTACATTTCTATTTAGATTAGTCGCGACCCAATCAACAATACAAATGATTTTTCCTGAGTCATGGACAACACCTTTTACGATATCCAAATGACAAATCCGGATATCTCTTGCCCCTTTACCATTCATTTTTTTATTGCTATGCGATCTCCTTTCTTGATAGTATCGCCTTTAGCAAATTGTGAAGGCTGCTGATTTTTTTTCCAACCAAGCATCCAATAACCATTTTCAATAAAAGTTTCATCTTGATGTTCAATTCCACCCCAAGATGCGCCAACAAGCCAATATTTCATAGTTTACTCTCTTTGATTAAAATTAAATTACGCCGCTTCTCTATGATAAAAACGCAAACTATGCTCTTTTTGGCGGGCGGAGCTGAAGGCGGATACTCGTTTTAAGTAGCCGATCACGCGTGTGCCGTAGTCGATATTTTGTGAACCGCATTTTGAACAGTTGCATAAGGTGCGTTTATCAATATGTGCACATTCGTTACAAATCGTGATTTTCACGTTGATACAAAAATAGTTACAGCCGGTTTTTGCTGCAATATCAAGTAATGAGCGATAGCCACTTTGAGTAAGTGCTTCATCTAAATTAAGGTGTAGCGCTGAACCGCCATCTAGCCACTCAATTAGTTCTTTTCCGTGCAGTAAGAATTTATCCAAAGCATTGGTGTTTTCGTCTTCCACCACATAGAAATAAGAATTGTAGCAGTCACGAGGCACAAAATAGCCGTCCGCTTTATCCCATTTGGCATTTTTTACACCGAGATTTTCCGCTGGTACAAATTCGGTATTGAACTTTACACCATATTTTTTGGAAGCGGTCTGATTTGCTTCAAAAATCACTTTTAAGCGACTTTGTACAAACTGCATATAATCAGGATTATAACCAACGGTTAAGCCTTGTGATTCGGCCGCTTCCGCCATTCCGTTAATGCCGATCGTGAGGAATTGCTTATCTAAAGAAATAAAGCCCACATCATAAACCGGTAGCATTCCCGCTGCTAAATATTCTTCCATTAATTTACGGTAAGCATATTGGTATTTATGAATTTTGCCGACTTCTTCTTCTAAATTGCGTCCATCTTGCACTAAACGGTTCATATTAATAGTAATGACGTTAATCGAACCGGTCGCCACGCCGCCAGCACCCAATGAATAAGAGAATGTGTGATCCGAGATTTCATTACGTAAACGGCAACAAGAAGCGAGTGAATCAGGGTTATCGGATTGATAGATAAAAAATGAATTACCTTGTGAAAGCTCTTCCGCCATTTGATCGGCAAATTCGTTGTCTTTACATTTACCATTTTCGGTCAGCATTGCGGCTGTTACCACGGGGAAAGTCAAAATCGCTTTAGAGCGTTCTTGGTTAAACCATTTCATAAAGAAAATTTGTAAGGCAGCAGTGGTTTCCCAATTTGGACGTTCAAAATCAGGGAACACAAAATTACCGAACATCGCTTCAAAGTAGTGTTTGTCATAAAGTGAGATATTCCAAAACACACTTTGATAACCTCGTGCAGCGGCCGGTTGGTTAATGCTGTAAACCACTTGTTGTAGGTGGTTTTCGATTTCGCTACGGTGGGTTTCTAAATAGTTATCGCCAAAATCTTTACGCGCGAAATAGTCAAAATACATGAGAAACTCAACGGTAGCAACCGCTCCGGCAAATTGTGAGCTGACCGCAAACACGAAATTCACAAACGAACCACAAAATGAAGCAAGATGTTTTGGTGCTTTAGATTCACCACCTAATTTGGTGAGTCCGTCACGTAAGAATGGGTACATTGTTACTGAAACACAATATGGCTTGAGGCTAGTTTCATCGTGTACGTAGATTTCGTGTGATTCAATTTGACGTAGGTATTCGCCCGCAAGTTCTTCATCAAATAATTCTGCAATTTTGTGACTCACTTTGGCACGGTTAATTTGCACAAAGAAGTCTTTCATCATTTCATTTTCCATGGTGGCAATGTTTTTTTGGGTCACATTGGCATTCGCATCCATTTTGGAGCCGTCCGCCGCATTTTTTGCGTGCAGATAATGATCAATAAAGCCTAATTTGCCTTCAAGTTGATTAGGTTGTAAGCGAATCATATGATTAAACTCCCTTGCTAAATAAGTGATTTAGATTTTCGCCGGTGCGTAAATCGATAAATCGTTGATTGGTGGTAAGACTATTTAGACCGCCTCTTTCTGCTATCCAACGCCCAGTTTTTAGGTAGGTTAATTGCGAAAGCAACTCTGCAGAAAGCTCATTTCGTTCAAGCCCAGTATAAAGGCAAGTCTGTAGCCCTCTTTTTCTGCAGTAACTCAGTAGCGGAATAAGTTGTTCGGGTAGCCACTCGCCACCCATAAAAAGTACGCAGCTGATTAAGCCTTGGTATTTATTTAATTGCTCGATGAGGTAATTTTTTGTCAAAATTTGACCGCTTCCAACCTTCCAGCTTTCTGTACTATGGCAGCCTTTACAGCCTAACGGGCAGCCAGTAATTAAGAAGGCGAGTGAGGTTTCGTGCGGCACTTCTTGCCAAACAATTTGTTCTGAGCAGAATCTGAGGTTTTTCATTTGTTATAAAATTGTTACTATATATTGTGTTATTTTTTATTGATGACACAATATGTTGTGTATTGTAGTTATTTTTTTTGAAAATAAAATCAAAAAATTTGCAGGGGAGGGGTTGCAATTTGCTAAGTGACGGAAAAATAAAGCGGATAACGGATTGTAAATTTTTGTGATAAAAAAGGCTGCCTGAAGATCAGACAGCCTTATTAAAATGAGAATGATTTAGCGCTCTTGCATTGCTTGCTTCATACGCGTAATCGGTTTGATCAGATATTGGAAAATTGTTTTTTCACCAGTTCGGATATCAACTGTAGCGGTCATACTCGGCGTAATCTCAAGCGGATTGCCATTTTTATCGAAAATTTTACTTTCGTTGGTTTCGACTAAAATACGGTAGTAAGACTCATCCGGATTTAATTTTAACGTACTCTGAGTTCGATCATCTTGCAAGGTATCTGGGCTGATAAGCGTCACTTTTCCCTCAAGTCCGCCATAACTTGCATAGTCATAGGCACTGATTTTAACTAGAGCAAGTTGCCCGCTTCGAATAAATGCGACATCTTTAGGGCTAATATAGGCTTGTACTAACAATTTTTCATCCAACGGTATAATTTCCAGAATATCTTGTCCGGCTTGAACCACACCGCCAACTGTATTGATTTTGATATTTTTCACAATACCACGTAGCGGAGCTTTGATTTGCGAACGTTCAACCGGATCCGCATACATCGCCAGCGTTTCTTTCGCTTGTGCTAATTCAGATTCTGTTCGAACTAATTCCTCATTCGCTTCAGCAGCATAACGATTTTTACGCTCTGCAATTTGTTGTGCTAAATCGGCCGATTGATGCTTAGTCCGTAGTAATTCAACTTCGGACATTACACCTCTTTTTACCATTGGCGAGGTGAGTGCAATTTCACGATCCAATAGTGCTTTACTGTGTGTTAAACCTTTCACCGCATCACTCATAGCTCGTAAACGAGCTTGATAAGCGGCTTTCTCGCGCGCTTGAATATCACGAGGAATATCAGTGCTAAATTTAAGCGGCATACCATAAGCTTCAGCTTGTAAACGAGTTGAAACCGCTTGTAGATTAAGCACTTTCGCTTTAGTTTCTCGCAGCATTGCAGAACTACGGGTATCGTCCAAAGTTAGTAAAATTTGATCTTTTTCGACAATATCGCCTTCTTTTACTTTCATTTCGCGAATAATGCCGGGATCAAGACTCTGTGCTATTTGTTCACGACTGGTCGGGATAACACTCTGCCCGCGAGTGACTTCTTCCAATGGACTATGATATGCCCAAATTACGAAGACCACGAGAAAAGCGAAGAACAAGATAATCACAGCAAATATGCCACGATGTTTTTCGGTCTGCATCGCAGCATTCAGATCGTTAATTAAAGCAAGATCTGCTTGACTAATTTTTTCTTGGTTGCTCATTATTTTCACTTCCTTGAGATTGTGTTGCTACAGGTTCTGCTTGTTTAGTAGTAGCGGTCGAATTTTGTTGTTTTTTTGCTTGTTCATTCTCACGCAATTTTGCTAACACGGTATCACGAGGACCATCTAATACGATTTTGCCATTTTCTACCACGATTACTCGCTCAACAATTCGTAATACTTGCGGACGATGCGTAACTACCAGCATCGTACGATTTTTCGTCCAATTCGCAAAAGCGTTTAACACCATCATTTCCGAGCCTTGGTCAAGATCGCTGGTCGGTTCATCAAGCAAAACTACTTTTGGATCTTTTAAAGTTAAGCGTGCTAAGGCTACTAAATTGTTTTTGACCGCCGGATAAGCCTTGTCCATTTTCACCTAAAGGCATATCCAAACCGCGAAGATGCCGCTGGATAATGCGATCTAAGCCGAAACGACGTAGCGCCAGTAATAGCTCTTGGTCACTGGCGAAATTGTCAGTACGCGCTAAATCTAAGTTTTCACGTAATGAACCTAAAAATAAGTGAGGCGACTGGCTAAACAGTGCTATTTGGTTACGTAAGAAGTTTGGATCAATTTGGCGTAAATCTACATTATCTAATGTAACGTTACCTTTGCTTGGTTCGTATAAACCTGAAGCCAATTTAAGTAGTATTGTTTTGCCGCTTCCGATTCTGCCTAAAATACTGATTTTCTCACCCAGTTTTATCTGTAAATTCAACCCTGAAACAATATCGTTACCTTGCTCCGAATATTGGAAATGTGCTTGGTTAAATTGAATATGTCCCTGTACCGATGACAGAGTAATATATTTACGCTCCGGATCTCGCTCGGTTGGACGCTCAATAATGCTGTCCAAGCCTTTTAACGCTAGACGAGCTTGTTGGAAACGCGTTGCCAATCCGGCAATTTGTGACAATGGCGCTAATGCTCGGCCGGAAAGAATCACGGAAGCGCTCAATGCACCCATCGTAATACGAGACGCTTCATTTTCCGCATGGATAAGGTAAGTCCCGACGACAACTAAGAAAACTGTATTCAGTTGCTGCATTGCCGTTGAAAAATTTACTACAAAATTACTTAAATCTTTGACCTTAATTTGTGTTGCGGCCGTTTTTGCCGTATAAGAATCCCAGCGTTGCTGAGCCCAATTTGCCGCATTATTGGTTTTTAAGGTTTCAATACCGTCAATCACTTCCACAACTAAACCTTGTCGTTGCGAGCTTTCGCGCATGGTTTTATTAATGTTTTCAGCAATTTTCGGTTGTACCGCAAAGCCGACAATCATTACAATTGGGATAATGATCAATGGCACGAGCGCTAAGGAACCACCCACCAAGAAAATCACAAAAATAAATAACAATACGAAAGGCAAGTCAACTAATACCAGTAAACTTGCGCTGGTCATAAATTCTCGAACGGATTCGAATTCACGTAAGTTGTTGGCATAAGAACCGGAAGATGCCGGTTTATCGACTAAACGTAGCCCCATAACCCGTCTGAAAATAGCTGAACTTATCAGTAAGTCGGCTTTTTGCCGGCGATGTCAGTGAGATGTGCTCGAATTAATTTAGCAGCTAGTTCAAAGCTAATCGCAAGTACTACGCCGATACTTAATGCTCAAAGGGTTTCATACTTTTTATTTGGAATTACTCGATCATAAACGTTCATCACATAAAGTGAGCTGACTAAGGCTAAGAAATTGATGATAAACGTTACTAAGATCACTTGATAATAATAAGAACGGAAACACCAAACTACCTTCCAGAACCAAGCTTTTGGCATATGGTACTCCGGCAATTCGGAACGTTGATCTTTGCCTGTTTGAGGCTTAATAAACCAACAATATCCTAAATAATTCTGAGTAAGTGAATCGGCAGATACACTATGTGTGATGCCATTTTGATACAGATGATAAATTCTGTCCTTACCTGCACCTTCAATTTTCGTGACAATCGCCGCTTCTTCATTTTGTAAGACCAGCAATACTGGGGTTGAAAGCGAAGGAATATCTTTTAAGTCACGATGAGAAATTTGGTTTTCAAATCTATGTGAACGTAAAACTTCTACTAAGGACTGAAAATTTACATTGAGGTTTTGTTCTCGTATCACTTGCGCGGAAAGCGCCTCTTTAGCAACCGGCGAACCGTGTAATTGAGTGATATGATCTAAGTGGTCGATAATCGCTTTCAATTTATTTACCTTTTTCTTCCGTTAAGTTCAGAGTGCTAAAACCAGCCCAACTTGCTACTTTGGCTTGAGAAACCAAATAGAGTAAAGCAGCATCTCGATAATCATTGCGTGCTGCAACTTCTTCCGCTTGTACACTGGTTAATTCTTGGTATGCATCCAGCAAATTAAGTAATGATTTTGTCGCAATATCAAATTGTAGTTCGGTATCATCAACAACTTTTCGTTGTAATTTAATTTGACGTTGTGTTGTTTTCGCCAGTTTTTGTGAGCGGAACATTTCTAATTCTGCCGTACGAGCTTTTTCCGTCACATCTAATTGAATTTCACGTAATTTTGCTTCAGCCGCTGCTTTAGTGTATTGGCTTTTTTCCACTTCATATTTACTTGCTTGGTTATAAATATCCCAAGATACACCAACATAAACTTCTCGCTCATGGCGACTTGCAGACCCTTCTAAGTTAATAGATGGCATTCGGCGAGTTTCAGCTGCTTTTGCTGCCGACTCACTACTTTTCACTTCTTTTTGTTGTGCTAAAAAGGTTGGGTTAGCTGAGAGATCATTATTTTGGTAGCGTTTTAGAAAAGCATGCGTATCCTGTGAAGAAAAAGGATCTTGTAATGAATGTTCATCGAGGTTTTTTTAGTATAGCGAGCTAATTGACTCAAGCTGGTAGAAAGTACTCGTTCTTGGCGTGCAATATTGGATTCAACTTGATTCAGACGAGAGAGTGCTTCGGTTAATTCAAAGGCTCGACCATTATCGTAAGAAACGATCACTTTTAAGTCTTCTACTAATTTTGTATGGCGGTCGAAACTTTCTTGATAGATCGCAATGTTTTCTTTCGCTCTTAATGCGCTTAGATAAAGCTGGCCGATTCGTTGCCCTATTAATTCTCGGGTTTCATAAAATTTATGTTGATAATAATCCGTTCTATATTTATCGCGAGCGATTTCTGCTTCAATTGCGCCCCAAGCATAGAGATTTACACGTCCATTTAAACTTGGCTCTGAACGGCGTTTGCCCTGGTAAGTATGCTTTTGAGCAATAACACCATTTTGGCTTAAGGAAATAACGGGTTGATGTCCTGCCTCTGAAATCTTAGTTTGGCTCTCTGCAATACGAATTTGCGCACGAGCTTCTTCTAAACTGGGATCTTCAGCTAAAGCATATTGTAAAATTTGTTTTAAACTTTCAGCCTGAGAGAGTGATGGGGTGAATAAAAATAATCCAACACTTAATAAAGTATAATAAGATTTTTTCAGGGAGAAATATTCAGCAGAAATAAAATGGGTAGCAAATATTCTAGCACGCATTAGACTGAAAATAAGGAAATATGTTCTAAAAAAATTCATAAAAATCATATAGTAATGCAAGCAAAACTAATAAAGATCAAGATAGTGAATATTTTTTATTGTTAGAAATAGCAAAAGACAGGATAATAACCGGAATTTTTAGCTTGATGTATTACAAGCGGTTAAAATTTTACTGTTTTTTGCAAAATTTGGCGTAAAATTAACCGCTTGTTTTGTAATAAATTGAACCTTTCTTTTGTGGATTCTATGCTCGATTATATATTGTTAGTTATCAGTACTGCTTTAATAAACAACTTTGTCCTAGTGAAATTCCTAGGACTTTGTCCATTTATGGGCGTGTCGAAAAAAGTAGAAACTGCGATTGGTATGGGAATGGCGACAATTTTTGTGTTGACGGTGGCATCGTTATCAGCTTATTTGGTCGAGACATTTATCTTAGCACCACTTGAAGCACAGTTTTTACGTACTTTAGTTTTTATTTTAGTGATTGCTGTGATAGTGCAATTAACAGAAATGATCGTTCATAAAACCAGTCCGATTCTCTATCGTTTACTTGGGATCTATTTACCTCTGATTACCACCAACTGTGCGGTACTGGGGGTGGCATTATTAAATGTAAATTTAGCAAATAATTTAGTGGAATCGGTTTTATATGGTTTCGGGGCGGCAGCTGGATTTTCGTTAGTGTTAGTGCTTTTCGCAGCATTGCGTGAGCGCCTTGTGGCGGCGGATGTGCCGCGTCCCTTCCAAGGCGCTTCAATTGCTTTAATCACTGCTGGATTAATGTCTCTTGCCTTTATGGGCTTTACAGGATTGGTGAAAATCTAATGTTAGACTTACCAATTATCACCTACATCTTAATTGCTATTGCCGTGATTGCTTTAATTTTTGGGGCGGTATTAGGCTATTCGTCAATTAAACTCAAAGTGGAAGCAGATCCGATTGTCGACCAAATTGACGCATTGTTGCCTCAGAGCCAATGCGGTCAATGCGGCTACCCCGGTTGTAAGCCTTATGCGGAAGCTATCGCTAATGGAGATCAAATCACTAAATGTGTACCCGGCGGTCAGCCGTTGGTGGTGAAAATTGCTGATTTGATGGGCGTAGAAGTACCGGCAATGGATGGCGTGGAAGAGCCGGAAGTGAAAGTGGCATTTGTGCATGAAGATATGTGTATCGGCTGTACCAAGTGTATCCAAGCTTGTCCGGTGGATGCGATTATCGGCACAAATAAAGCAATGCACACCATTATTGCGGATTTATGTACCGGTTGCGAATTATGCGTAGCGCCTTGCCCGACCAATTGTATTGAAATGATTAAAGTGAAGCCGAGCGCTCGTTCTTGGAATTGGCAATTTGATGAAAATCTGATTATCCCTATCGTAAATACTACGGAGTTACAGAAAAAAATGATTATCGGAACTGAAAAAGGAGCAAAAGATGTCTAATCCTAATTTAGTTCTTGAGCGCATTCGTCAAACTAAACAAACCGGTAAATTGTGGGCGTATCCGGGCGGTATTCACCCGATGGAAAACAAAAAGCAATCGAATCAAAAGCCGATTCGCAGCTTACATTTACCTAAGTTTTTCTATGTCCCTGTAGTTCAACATTCGGGCTGGGCTGGCGAATTAATCGTCAATGTCAGCGATAAAGTTTTAAAAGGTCAGGCGCTGACTAAAGGTGATAATTTTCGTCAATTGCCGGTACATAGCCCGACATCCGGTACGATACTCGGTATTGAACCACACGTGTCCGCACATCCGTCAGGATTGCCGGAAGTCACGGTGATTATAGAAACAGACGGCAAAGACGAATGGGTTGAGCGTCAGCCGATTGATGATTTCTTAACACTGACAAGCGATCAAATTATCCAAAAAGTTTACCAATACGGCATTGCTGGATTGGGTGGGGCGGTATTTTCTACCGCATCTAAATTAAGCTTAGCGGATAAGCGTTGTAAATTACTGATTATTAACGGTGCGGAATGTGAACCTTATATCACTTGCGATGACCGCTTGATGCAAGATTACACTGCTGAATTGATCGAAGGTATCCGCATTTTACGCTATGTGTTGCGTCCGGAAGAGGTGGTACTGGCGATTGAAGATAACAAACCGAAAGCGATTAAAGCGATCCAAAAAGCGCTAAAAGGTTCGGATGATATTCATGTTCAACCAATTCCGACCAAATATCCTTCCGGTGCATCGGATCAGTTGGTACAAGTCTTAACCGGTTTAGAAATTCCGCAGGGTAAACGTACTATCGAAATGGGCATTGTGATGCACAATGTCGGTACGGCATTTGCGGTTAAACGTGCGGTAATGGACGATGAACCGTTGATTGAACGAGTAGTGACGCTGACTGGCGATAAAATTCGCAACAAAGGTAATGTGTGGGCAAGACTCGGAACGCCGATTCAGCATTTATTGGAGCAAGTGGATTATCAAGCGGATAGCCGTTTCCCTGTCTTTTTAGGTGGGCCGATGACCGGTTTTATTCTGAAATCATTACAAGCGCCGATTACCAAAACCGCCAACTGTATTATTGCGCCGGATCATTTTGAATATGCGCCGCCGGAGCCTGAACGTAGCTGTATCCGTTGCTCAAGTTGCTCTGATGCTTGTCCGGTCGGATTATTGCCGCAGCAGCTTTATTGGTTTTCTCGTTCGGATGATCATGATAAATCGAAGGAATACCATTTAGACGCTTGTATCGAATGCGGCGTTTGTGCTTATGTCTGCCCGAGCTACATTCCCTTGATCCAATATTTCCGCCAAGAAAAAGCCAAAATAGCGGAAATCGAGGAAAAAGCGAAAAAAGCGGAAGAAGCGAAAATTCGTTTTGAAGCCAGAGAAGCTCGTTTACAAAAAGAAAAAGACGCTCGAACTGCACGTATCGCACAAGCAGCAGATAAACGCCGAGAAGAAATTGCAAATTCAGCCGGAGAAGATCCGGTGGCAGCCGCACTCGCTCGTATCAAAGCGAAAAAAGCGGAAGCACAATTAGCGGAACCAGTTCATGCAAAAGCTGATATAAAAGCCAATGGAGAGCCGGATAATAGCGAATTAATGGCGCAGCGCCGAGCAAGACGTTTGGCAAAACAAGCTGAAGTTACAAATGAAGTAAATGACAATCTTTCTATCAATGCTGTGCAGCAAGTGGAAGAGACTGATCCTAAGAAAGCCGCGGTGGCAGCAGCATTAGCGCGTGCAAGAGCGAAGAAAGCGGCTCAGCAAGCGCCGGAACAAGCGG
>NZ_GL831081.1:45367-61102 GCF_000188255.1 Actinobacillus ureae ATCC 25976 | reverse complement strand
TCGAAAATGCTGAAAAAGTTGCAAGTGCAGCAGAAGTGGACGATCCTCGTAAAGCAGCGGTCGCAGCAGCGCTAGCTAGAGCGAAAGCGAAAAAAGCAGCGCAACAAGGCGCTCAGCAAGTGCCGGAACAAGCTGTCGAAAATGCTGAAAAAGTTGCAAGTTCAGCAGAAGTGGACGATCCTCGTAAAACAGCGGTCGCAGCAGCGCTAGCTAGAGCGAAAGCGAAAAAAGCAGCGCAACAAGGCGCTCAGCAAGTGTCGGAACAAGCGGTTGAAAATACTGAAAAAGTTGCAACCGCAACAGAAGCAGAAGACCCTCGTAAAGCAGCAGCCGCAGCAGCACTAGCGAAAGCGAAGAAAGCGGCTCAGCAAGCACCGGAACAAGCGGTCGAAAATACTGAAAAAGTTGCAACCGCAACAGAAGCGGAAGACCCACGTAAGGTGGCGGTTACAGCAGCAATTGCCAGAGCGAAGGCGAAAAAAATGAGTCAAGGACAATAAAATGACGAGTTTGTTCGACAATTTATTGCCGGCTCAGCCATGGTCATTCTTGTTTATTCAAGATTTAATTGGCACTATCGTGTTTGCCGTATCGGGTGCAATGGCTGCTCGTCAGCATAAAATGGATATTTTTGGAATGTTCATTTTGGCATTTGTGACCGCTGTCGGTGGCGGTACGCTGCGTGATGTGATGATCGGTAGTACCCCAGTTTTCTGGATGAAACAACCTATTTACGTATTGATGATTACCCTTGCGGTTATTATTACTGCCGTTTTTAGGAATAAAATCAGTAAGAAAGAATGGCAAACAGGGCTATTGATTTTTGATGCGATTGGCTTGGGTGTGTTTACTGTAATTGGCGTGCAGAAGGGTCTAGATTTTGGGCTTCACCCGTGTATTGCAATTGCATTAGGCGGTATGACTGGCTGTTTCGGCGGAGTAATTCGAGACATTTTACGTAACGAAGTACCGATTGTGTTACAAAAAGAAGTGTATGTCACGGCAAGTTTAGTTGGTGGCGTGATTTTTGTGTTGTTTTATTCCGCCGGCGTTGAAAGCCGCTGGGTGGATATCGCTACGGTTAGTACCGTTATTTTGATACGTTTATTAGCAATTCGATTTAATCTACATTTACCGAGAATTTAAGCGGGAAAGGAATTATTTGATGTTTAAAATGGTGAGTTCTCCCCATACCCATTCGTCTAATTTAACGGCGAAATTTATGCTGTGGGTAATGGTAGCTATGTTACCGGCACTAGGCGTGCAGTGGTATTTTTTCGGTTACGGTGTGTTTATTCAAGTGGTTATTGCAATATCACTGGCGGTGGTGATTGAAATCGCACTTGCAAAATTGCGCCGAAAACCGACCGCTTTTTATGTTTCGGATTTAAGCGGTTTGTTGACTGCGTTAATTTTAGCGATGTCGATTCCGCCTTACGCACCTTATTGGATCGTTGTGATTGGTGTGAGCGTTGCCCTATTACTGGCAAAGCATGTATATGGCGGTTTAGGACAGAATTTATTTAACCCTGCAATGGTCGCTTATGCGTTATTATTGGTTTCTTTTCCGGTGCAAATGACCGGTTGGCTGGTGCCAATCGATTTGTTAAATGAACCACCGACATTTAGCGATGCGATTTCGTTGGTATTCTCCGGTGTAACCAGTGACGGCTTTAGCGTACATCAATTATTGGGTAGCGTGGACGGTATCGCACAAGCAACACCACTTGACAGCGCCAAAACCAGTATGCAGAAATTAGGTGTAGAAGGTGTATTACAATCCCCGATTTTTAGCGGCATGTTCGCAAATGGTTGGTTGCAAATTAATTTAGCCTTTCTTGCCGGCGGTTTATTGCTAATTTATAAACGCATTATTCACTGGCAAATTCCGGTCGCGATGTTGACGATGTTTGCTTTATTAAGTGGACTAACCGATTTATTGTTACCGCATACACACTTAAATGTCGTTAGTCAGCTTTTCAGCGGTGCAATGATGTTTGGTGCTTTCTTTATTGCAACAGATCCGGTAACCGCTTCGATTACACCTCGAGGCAAATTGATTTTTGGAGGCTTAATCGGTTTATTTGTCTATTTGATTCGTTACTACGGCAATTATCCGGATGCGGTAGCGTTTTCGGTGCTACTGGCAAATATCTGCGTACCATTAATTGACCATTACACTCAACCACGATTATATGGAACCGGAAGATAATGAATATCTCAAAAATTACCGTTAAGTATGCGTTATTATTAGGCGCAATTGCGCTTATTTGCACTGCTGTTTCGACCGGTGTTTATTTACTCACGAAAGGGCGAATTGATGAAGTCACGGCGGCTCAGCAACGCCAATTTTTACAAGAAGTTGTACCGGCAACCTATTTTGATAATGATTTGCTCGGTTCTTGTAAAATGGTGAATTTGCCGAACGCCCCTTATTTAAACCGTGTTTATATTGCAAAAAAATCGGAAAATTTGACCGCTTATGCTATTCAAGCAACGGCACCGGACGGCTATTCGGGCAATATTGTTTTACTTATGGGGATTCAGCCGGATGGCAAAGTGCTTGGCGTACGGACGTTAGAACATAAAGAAACGCCGGGATTGGGCGATAAAATTGAAACACGTGTTTCAGATTGGATTTTGTCCTTTAGTGGCAAGTTATTTAGCTTTGAAACTGAATCTCTCTGGGCAGTAAAAAAAGACGGCGGTCAGTTTGATCAATTTACCGGTGCGACAATTACTCCCCGTGCAGTGGTGAATAATGTACGTCAAAGTGCAAAATGGGTGGTGACGGAGCTGGCAAAGTCTCCCGAACAATTAGAAACGTTTGCAAGTTGTAAATAAGAAATGATCGTATGAATACTGAGAATCAAATTCCGGTGACGGAAATCGATACCACAACGCCGGCAGAACCGTCAATTTGGCGCAATTTGCTTGCTGAAGGCGTGTGGAAAAATAACGGTGCTTTAGTGCAGCTGTTAGGGCTTTGCCCGTTATTGGCGGTGTCAAGTAATGTGACTAACGCCCTTGGTTTAGGATTAGCAACCTTATTAGTGCTGGTTTGTACTAACACAATGGTGTCGTTATTTCGTAAATTTACCCCAAATGATATTCGTATCCCGATTTATGTGATGGTTATTGCGACAGTCGTGACGGCAGTACAGCTCCTAATGAATGCTTTTGCCTATCCGGTTTACCAATCGCTTGGGATTTTTATTCCGCTGATTGTGACTAACTGTATCGTCATCGGTCGAGCGGAAGCCTTTGCGTCTAAAAACTCGGTAGCACATTCTGCTTTTGATGGTTTTGCAATGGGACTTGGTATGACGTTCAGTCTGGTCGTATTAGGTGCAATGCGTGAACTGATTGGTAATGGAACTTTATTTGACGGTTTGGATTTATTGCTGGGCGATTGGGCAAAATCTTTGCGTGTTGATGTGTTACACTTAGATTCCGGTTTATTGTTGGCAATTTTACCTCCCGGTGCTTTTATTGGGCTTGGGGTAATTTTGGCGGTGAAGAATTTAATTGATAAGAAATAGAGAATCGAATGGCTGAACGAATTACTGCCCGAGAGGGGTATGAACATAAGTTTTTAACGGAATTTTTATATCCAAAATATTGGGGGGTATGGTTTGGCGTTCTCGCACTTGTTGTTCTAGCTTATGTGCCGGCTCGTCTGCGTGACAAATTGGGGGCATGGATTGGTAGAATCGTTGCAAATCATTTAAAACGTAAAGGCAAAAAACAGTATCATCGTGCCGATGTGAATTTGCGTTATTGCTTTCCTGAATGGTCGGAACAAAAAAGAGCGGAAGTAATTGAGAAAATGTTTATTACCGTTTCTCAAACAATGCTGGCTATCGGCGAAACTGCATTACGTTCAACCGCTTATTTACAAAAACGCTGTGAGTTTAGTGGCTTTGAGTATGTGAGAGAAGCTCGAGCAAAGGGTAAAAACGTTATCTTACTTGTGCCACATACATGGTCAATTGATGCTGCGGGCGTAGCGATGTACACCCACGGATTCCCGATGACCTCAATGTATAATCCGCACCGCAATGCACTTGTCGATTGGCTTTGGAATATTACCCGTGAAAGATTCGGTGGTAAAATGCACACGCGTAAAAACGGTATTAAGAAATTTTTAAATGATGTACGTAAAGGCGATGTCGGTTATTTCCTACCGGATGAAGATTATGGCGAAGATCTTAGCGTTTATGCTGATTTCTTTGCGACGGAAAAAGCGACTTTACCAGGACTGAATAAAATGGCAAAAGTGGCTAATGCGGTCGTGATTCCAATGTTTCCGATTTACAATGCGGAACTGGGCGTATATCAAATGGAAATCCTATCTCCATTGGAATTTTCCGGCGATCCGGTGCAATCTGCCCGAGAAATGAATAAAGTGATTGAGTATTTCGTGACGAAAAATCTGGAACAATACGTATGGATTTTACGTTTACTCAAGACCCGCCGAAACGGTGAGGATATTTATAAACGTTAGCCGATTTACTGATTTCGTTTTAGAGACAAACAAGCGGTCAAATTTCGCAATTTTTTTGCAAGATTTGACCGCTTGCCGTTTATAAGTCATGGACTATTTTGTTACAGTGGCTTCAATCAGTTTTTCCGCTTTAGTTAAGCTATTTTCAACCGCTTGATATGGCGTATTTGAATGGGTTACAACTTGTTCCGCACGGTTTAATATCACTTCTACTTCTCCGGCATTTGGCTCCGTTACTAACACTTTTAAAGGAAGCTGTAATGCTAAGCTCGGATCTTTCACCATCAACGGTGTTCCGGCTTTTGGTGTGCCGTAAATAATCACGGTTGCCGGTTGCATTTCAAGACCGGCAGCTTTTGCCGCTGCTTGGTGATCGATTTTTGCAAAGACCAGCATACCTTTGTCTTTAAATGTAGTCTCTAAGGTATCGACCGTTTGCTGAAAGCTAAATTTACTTTTAAACACAGCGGGTTTTAAATTGGTTTCCGCATTTGCATAACCGGCAGCTAATTGAGATGTCAGTAGTAAGGCTTTTAATTTCATTGGATTGTCCTCAGTTAAAATAAGCCAATATTAGACTGCAATCTATTATTGCCCTTACACTAAAATTTTACGCTAGGCGTTTAGCCAATTTCGTAGTATCTGCTCACCGTATTCGGTAATAAATGATTCGGGGTGGAATTGCACACCGTAAATCGGTAAATGTTGATGCTTAAAAGCCATTAAGACATTTTGATCACAAACTGCCGTGGCAATAAGTGGTGTGTTTTCCAATGATTTTTGCGAGATTGCCCACGAATGATATAAACCGATATTAAAATGTTCGGGTAAACCGTCAAAAATTGGGTTATTGCTAATTTGGATTAAAGGGCGTTGCTGCCCGTGTCTGACTTCATGTAAATTGTACAGCTCGCCGCCAAAAAATTCACACAGCGTCTGATGGCCTAAACACACGCCTAAAATCGATTTAGTTTGCTGAAAACGTTCCAACATTGCAAAAGTTTGCGGATAAGCTCTCGGTACATCCGGGCCGGGTGAAATCAGAATATGGCTAAAGTTTTCCACCTCATCAAGTACCAATTGTTCCACTAATACCACTTTCATCGGTACGCCGATTTTGCGTAGCAGATCCACCAGATTGAAAGTAAACGAATCGTGGTTATCGATAATTAATAAATTAGTGGCTTTCTTCATTGTTTGCTGCATTGCTATCTTCAATCTTTTCTGCAATTAATGTGAGTTTATTTGTATCAAAATCGTTGGTGAGCATTTCAACTGCCGGCATCGTTTGGCTCGCTTTGGCGGAAAGTTGCTGGAAGCGTTCCACCTTGCCGACTAAGCCTTGGCGTCCGACTAATGAGGTTACCGTCTGATTATATTGGTTATTGACCGTATTTAGCGTATTGCCCAATTTGGCCAAACGGTCGGCAACGGTACAAACTTGATTATAAATTTCGCCTGCTTTTTCACTGATTTCACGTGCTTCGGCATTGCCTCGCTCAATTCGCCATAAATTTGCAACGGTACGCAAAATCGGCATTAAGGTGGTATATGAAACCAAAATGACATTACGTTCATAACCGTAATTAAACAGTTGTGGATCGTGTTTCATCGCTTCAATATAAGCCGGCTCAATCGGTACAAACATCAACACGAAATCCGGACTTTTTACCCCTTGCAAACCGCTGTAATTCTTTTTCGATAAGCCGTCAATATGTGTGCGGAGTGATTTGCAATGCTCATCTAGGGCTTGAGCAATTGAAAAATTTTCTTCGGATCTGACCGCTTGATCATAAGCCAGTAATGACACTTTACTATCAATAATTAAGTGTTTTTGATCCGGCAAATGCACCACAAAATCGGGTGCAAAACGCTTGCCTTCCTGATCTCGGAAACTTTCTTGAGCCACATAGTGTTCACCAGATAATAAGCCCGCCGCCTGCAATGCCGATTCAAGTTGTACTTCGCCCCAATTACCAGCGATTTTATTATTGCCTTTCAGTGCATTGGTTAAGTTTTGTGCTTCTTCCGACATCGACACACCGATTTGTAGTACCCGTTTCAGTTCAGCTTCTAAACT
Organism: Actinobacillus ureae ATCC 25976; assembly: GCF_000188255.1. Lineage (GTDB taxonomy): Bacteria > Pseudomonadota > Gammaproteobacteria > Enterobacterales > Pasteurellaceae > Actinobacillus > Actinobacillus ureae. The sequence continues at coordinate 54,515 of NZ_GL831081.1, read as the reverse complement.
TGCCGTGCCTTTTAGCGACTCACTATGCACTTCATTTACTCGTTTTTGGAAGCTTTCAATTTGTTCTTTAAACGGTTTTAATAGGGCATCTAATGAAGATTGATTGCTGGCGGTAAAACTTTTGGTTTTTTCTTCCAAAATTTGCTGTGCCAAATGTTGAAACTCAACATTAAGTTGTTGTTTTACCTCGATAAAGTTACGTTGTTGTGCTTCAAAATTCGCTTGTTTTTCTGAAAGTGAGGTTCTCAATTCGGTTAATTCATTTTGCGTCTGGCTAAGCTGGGCGACAAGCGATTGGCTTTCACGTTCTTTATGCGAAAGTGAATTTTGATTAAATTGTAATTGTTCTTCTAAACTTTCCGACTTGGCTTGGAATGCACCGATACGCTCTTTCAGCTCATTGATATAGCGTTCCAATTGCTGTTCTTGTTGTTGCGCTTCTTCAATTTTGCCGTGTAAGCGGTTAATTTGTGCCTCTTTTTCGTTAATTCGTTCAATACCTGCTTGGGCTTGGGTTTTATACTGAACTGCCCATTGTTCGATCTGATTTTTTTCAACGGAAAGTTGCTTAAGTTTTTGGTTAATTTGAGTGAGATCGGCTTGTGCTTTAGCCAAATCTTGCGAAAGTTCAAACGCATCACGTTGGTAGCGTGATTGCTGAAAAAACAGAAAAACGGCGATCATTAGTAGCACAGCAATCGCAATATAAAACCATATTTCGTCAATAATCATAAAGGTAAACCCGAATCTAATAGAAAAATATACAGTATTATAGCAATCCGGCGAAAAATGAAAAGTGAAAGAACGTTGCTAAATTAGCGGAAATTCCCCTAGAATAACGGCAATATTCGTCACATTTTGAGTTTATGCAACATTTTATCCAAACCGCTAATCAACTTGGGCAACAGAAAAGCCCGTTTTTCTTTTTAATTGATTTTGAACAGCAAAAACCGATGATTTGCCCGTTAGAACAAGCGGCGGCAAGCGGTTTGTTTTTCGATTTTTTTTGCAAATCGAATGTGGAGGGGCAAAACGTTAGCAAACCGTTTGAATTTCAAATCAATCCCATTTCGTTTGAAACCTATCAGCAAGGTTTTGAGCTTGTTCAAAAGGAAATCCAAGCCGGAAACAGTTATTTATTGAATTTGACTTATCCGACAGAAATTCAAACCAATTACAGTTTAGAAGAACTGTTTTTCGCCAGTTCGGCAAAATATAAATTGTGGTTGAAAGGGCAGTTTGTCTGTTTTTCGCCAGAAACGTTTGTACGGATTCGACAAAATAAAATCTACTCTTACCCGATGAAAGGCACAATCAATGCGAATGAGCCTAATGCGGCTGAAAAGCTGATGCAATCGGACAAAGAATTTACCGAACACAATACGATTGTGGATTTGATTCGTAATGATTTGGCGTTAGTTTCGCAAAATATTCAGGTGACGAAATATCGTTATTTAGAAAAAGTGAATACTTACCGTGGTGCGATTTATCAAACCAGTTCTGAAATTTGCGGCGAGCTAAACGAAAATTGGCAAGCGAGTGTGGGGTCACTATTAGCCAAGCTCTTGCCAGCAGGTTCAATTAGCGGTGCACCGAAAGAAAAAACCGTAGAGATTATTCAACAGGCAGAAATCGGACAGCGAGGCTATTACACCGGTATTTTCGGATATTTTGACGGTGAAAATTTAGAAAGTGCGGTGGCGATTCGTTTTATTGAGCAAAATGGCGAACAACTTCTGTTTCGTAGTGGCGGCGGTATTACCGCAAAAAGCGTGTTGAACGATGAATATAACGAACTGTTGGAGAAAGTGTATGTGCCGATTTCCATTGTTTGAAACGATTGCAATTATTGATGGTGAACCGCAGAATTTAGCTTATCATCAGCAACGCTTTGAAAGTGCGATCAAGCAATATTTTAATGCGCAACCGCAATGGCAATTAGCTGATATGATTTGTGTGCCGAATGAATTTCGGCAAGGAAACGTTCGCTGTCGTATTGATTACAATGCGGGCGAGTTTCAGCAGCGATTTTTCCTTTATACACCACGTAAGATCAGCACTTTCCAATGTGTTTATACTGAGGATTTGGACTACTGTTTTAAATATAGCGATCGCAAGCGGTTGGATTTGCTCAAAACTTTGCAAGCGGATGAAGTGATTATTATCAATAATGGCAAGGTGAGCGATTGTACGATCGGAAATTTGCTTTTTAGCAGAAAAGGGAGATGGTTTAGCTCGCGAGATTATTTATTAAAAGGTACACAGTTAACTAAACTGGTTGAAGAGGGTATAGTTCAATTAGTGCAAATAACACCGCAAGATTTGCCTCAGTATGAACAAATTATGATGGTGAATGCGCTTAATCCTTTTGATTTACAGAGAGTTTTACCGATTTCGGCGATCAATTTTGTTAGATAGATCGAAAAACAGTAAAAAAATGCTTGAAACTGTATAAGTAAACACTATAATAATACACAGTTAATTGACGACAAGCGGTCGTTTTTTCAAAAAAGTTTGCAAAGGACAATACTATGGCAGCTGACAACAAAAAAGCGCAAAAGAATACAGTAACAAAACAAATCGATCCGGAACAAAAAGAAAAAGCATTAGCAGCTGCTCTTGCCCAAATTGAAAAACAATTTGGTAAAGGATCTATCATGCGCTTAGGTGATACGCAAGCGCTTGATATTGAAGCGGTTTCAACCGGTTCAATCGGCTTAGATGCTGCGTTAGGTATCGGTGGTTTACCGATGGGACGTATCGTTGAGATCTATGGTCCGGAATCTTCAGGTAAAACAACGCTGACTTTATCGGTCATTGCGCAAGCACAAAAATCAGGTAAAACTTGTGCGTTTATCGATGCGGAACATGCGCTTGATCCGGTTTATGCACGTAAATTAGGCGTGGATACCGATGCATTATTGATTTCTCAGCCGGATAACGGTGAGCAAGCACTTGAGATTTGTGATGCGTTAGTTCGTTCCGGTGCAGTCGATGTGATTATTGTGGACTCGGTTGCCGCATTAACGCCAAAAGCGGAAATTGAAGGTGATATGGGCGATTCTCATATGGGCTTACAAGCACGTTTAATGTCACAGGCGTTACGTAAACTTACCGCAAACATTAAGGTGACTAACTGCTTAGTGGTGTTTATCAACCAAATTCGTATGAAGATCGGTGTGATGTTCGGTAACCCGGAAACAACAACCGGTGGTAATGCACTTAAATTCTACGCTTCTGTTCGTTTAGATATTCGCCGTTCAGGTGTAGTAAAAGACGGTGATGAAGTGGTTGGTAGCGAAACGAAAGTGAAAATTGTGAAAAATAAAGTTGCGCCACCGTTCCGTGAAGTTCAATTCGACATTATGTATGGCAAAGGTATTTCACGTATGAATGAACTATTGATTCTGGCTGAAGCGAACGGCTTTATCCAAAAAGCTGGTGCATGGTTCTCATACGAAGGTACGAAAATCGGTCAAGGTAAAAATAATGCAATCAAATGGTTAAAAGAGAACACAGAGATTGCAAACAAAATTGAACAAGAAATTCGTGAGTTACTCATTTCAACGCCGGAAAAAACATCAGCAGGTGAACAAAATGTGCTAGATGCTGATGATGTGAATGACTTTGAAGACGAAGAGTTTAACGAAGAAGAACTATAGTAAAAAATGCGGTTTCTGCGAAGGTAGAAACCGCATTTGTTTTTTATATTGAATGATTTTAAGTATGGCTAACTACACGGCAATAAATTATCTGTTATATTTACTCTCCAAACGTGATTATAGTGAACAGGATTTACGACGAAAATTAGTTCAAAAAGAATATAATCAAGAGGAAATTGAACAGGCTATCGAACGAGCGCAAGCGAATAATTGGCAAAGCGATGAGCGCTATTGTGCCAATTTTATTCGTTACCGTTCACAACAAGGAATCGGGCCTCGTCGTTTAAAACAAGAGTTGAAGCTCAAAGGGATTAAAGATTGGCTGATAAGCCAAGAATTGGATAATGCCGAGATTGATTGGTTTATACTTGCCGAGCAAATTTTTGAGAAAAAACGACCGCTTGTCTGGGATATCAAAGCTAAACAGAAAATGTGGCGTTTTATGCTTAGCAGAGGCTTTTATAATGATCACTTTAGCCATTTAATGGACATAGACTACAATGATGCAGAATATGAATAATATTACTTTTTTTAGCCGTTTCGAGGCTGATATTTTAACCGGTAAGAAAACTATTACCATTCGAGATAAATCCGAATCTTATTTTCAACCTCAGCAAGAACTAAAGGTTTTTACTAATGAAACTAATCGTTTCTTTGCGCATATTCGAGTGATTTCCGTTACGCCAATCCATTTCGAGCAATTAAATGAACAGCATGCTAAACAAGAAAATATGTCGCTAGCAGAGCTGAAGCAATTTATCCGAATGATAATGACTTTTTTGTGATTGAGTTTGAATTAATTTAATGAGTATTTTTAAATCAACGAAACAAGTAGAAATTTGCCCTGACTGTGGTTCGGTATTACAAATTAAACGAGGAAAACAAGGTTTATTTTTAGGCTGTAGCGGTTATCCGCAATGTAACTATATAAAACCGCTACATCAGACTAACCACGTAATTAAAGATTTAACGGAACTTTGTCCTGAATGTGGACATTTTTTGCAATTAAAACAGGGTAATTTTGGGATTTTTATTGGCTGCAGTCATTATCCAGAGTGCCATTTTACTGTACATGATGAGGCGGAAGAACAAGAAGAATTTGATTGCCCAGAGTGCAAAACGCATAAATTAGTGCCGCGAAAAGGACGCTCAGGCAAAACATTTTATGGCTGTAGCGGATTTCCTAGCTGTAAGTTTACTTTGGCAGCTAAACCTATAGCAAAAACTTGTCCTCAATGTCAGTGCTCCATTGTGACGGTTAAGAAACAGCGTGGAAAATCGATGTATTTATGTGCAAATAAATCATGCCAATATCTATTTAGTGAAGAAAATGAATAATTTAGAAAATATTGTTGAGCAATTAAAGCAGAATAATGTGGTTGCTTATCCTACTGAAGCGGTATTTGGTCTTGGCTGTAATCCTAATAGCGAGGCAGCCGTTCGAGCGTTATTAAAATTGAAAAAACGCCCAGAAGAAAAAGGGCTGATTCTTATTGCTCCAACCAAGGAGCTATTACTTCCTTATATTGATGAGAGCAAGTTAACCGCAGATCATTGGCAAATTTTTGAAACGTCTTCCGAGCAGGCGATTACTTGGGTGATGCCCGCTAAAAAGGGAGTGCCTCAATATTTGACCGGGCAATTTGATACGATTGCTGTACGCTTATGCCGTGTGTCGGCTGTTGTTGAGCTTTGTGAACGTATCGGATTTGCTCTAACTTCGACCAGTTGCAATTTAACCGGACAAGAACCATGCCGAACGGCAGAAGAAGTAAAATTACAATTCGGAACGGATTTTCCGGTATTAGAAGCTGATACGGGAGGGAAAATCAATCCTTCTGGAATTCGGGATATTTTTACACAACATATTTTTAGACAAGGATAATAAGCATGAATCATTATGCAGTATGGGGAAACCCGATTGCGCAAAGCAAATCTCCACAAATTCATCGATTATTTGCGGAACAGACAGGGCGTGATATTAGTTATATGGCTAAGTTAGGCGATGAGCAGCAATTTGAAATGCAACTTAAGCAGTTTTTTGCAGAGGGAGCTAAAGGTGCAAATATTACTGCGCCATTTAAAGGGCGAGCATTTAAGCTAGCGGATGAGCATAGTGAAGGATGTTTATTAGCCGAGGCGTGTAATACATTGAAGCGGTTGGATGATGGGCGTTTATATGCAGATAATACCGATGGTTTTGGGCTTTGTTCGGATTTAGAGCGTTTAGGTTGGTTTGAACCTAATCAACGTGTGCTTATCTTAGGTACTGGTGGTGCGACTAAAGGTGTACTTTTTCCTCTTTTAGAGGCCAAACAGCAGATTACTATCTATAATCGAACCTTAGAGAAAGCGATTCATTTAGCCGCAAAATTTGCAAAATATGGAAACATTCAGACCGCTTCTCTAGAGCAAATTGCTGAACAAGCGTTTGATTTGGTTATTAATGCAACATCTTTAGGTTTACAAGGAAAATATGTTCCTATTGCAGAGCATCTTTTAAGAAATACTGCCGTTTATGATATGCAATATGCGCCTAATATGCAGACGCCATTTTTAAATTATGCACGTGATTGCGGTGCTCAACGTTATCAAGATGGGCTAGGAATGTTAGTTGGGCAGGCCGCTTTTTCTTTTAAATTATGGGAAAATGAATTTCCTAATATAGAAACTACGTTGGTCAGCCTTAAATTTGAGATAGAAAATGCAAAATAGCATTTCATAACCTATTATAAAATAAGCGGTTTTTAGTTATTTTTATAACAAAATGAGCAATGTGTAGCCAAATAATCAAAATTCTTCACTTTTTTTAATAAAGTGTTTGACGAAGCGAAATAAAATCAGCATAATACACCCCGTAAGCCGATGAGGTGAACGCAAAAATGAGAATGGCTACATAGCTCAGCTGGTTAGAGCACAACACTCATAATGTTGGGGTCGCAAGTTCGAATCTCGCTGTAGCCACCATTTGCGGGAATGGCGAAATTGGTAGACGCACCAGATTTAGGTTCTGGCGCTGCGAGGTGTGTGGGTTCAAGTCCCTCTTCCCGCACCATTCATTGTCTTACGAAAAAATTAGTGTTGGGGTATCGCCAAGCGGTAAGGCACCGGGTTTTGATCTCGGCATCCCTAGGTTCGAATCCTAGTACCCCAGCCATCTAATTTTACTTCATACAATTTCATATAATAAAGCTAACTAAATGTTAGTTTTTTTCTTTTGGGGTATCGCCAAGCGGTAAGGCACCGGGTTTTGATCTCGGCATTCCTAGGTTCGAATCCTAGTACCCCAGCCATATTCCTTACTATCCAATATTATATAATTTTATTAAGATTCAATTTTTATTTTCTTGATTTATTCCTAATTATTCTTATTATCTTCTTTAGATTTAGCCAAAAATTAATTAAAATTAAATGCTATTCTATAAGGAGAAAGTGAATGTTAAATCCAAAGAACCTTGAGTCCTTGGCTCAGCAACTCCACAATGCATTACCTCAGCCGTTAAAAAATGTCGGTAATGATCTTGAAGAAAGATTTAGACAAATTTTACAAGCCCAATTAGCTAAACTTGATATTGTGACCCGAGAAGAATTTGACGTTCAATCTCAAGTATTACTCCGTACACGTGAAAAGCTCAATGAATTAGAAAAACGTCTTGAAGAGCTTGAAAAACATCAATCAAAAGATTAATCCCATTTTTTAACTTTAATTAGCAAAAGGACCTTTAATATGCAAAATATTAATCCAACGCAAACAGCAGCTTGGGCTGCTTTAGAACAACATAAAGCGGATAACTTAACTATTCCTCAGCTATTTGCCGAAGATGCGAATCGTTTTGATAAATATCACTTAAATTTTGAAGAGCAAATTCTTGTCGATTTTTCTAAAAATGCCGTTAATCAAAAAACATTAGATTTATTACGCCAATTGGCAAATGAGTGCGGTTTAGCTTCTGCGACCGAAGCAATGTTCTCTGGTCAGAAGATTAATCGTACTGAAAATCGTGCAGTGTTGCATACAGCATTACGTAACCGTTCAAATACGCCTGTTATGGTTGATGGTAAAGATGTGATGCCGGAAGTAAATGCGGTATTGGCAAAAATGAAGGATTTCTGCGAGCGTATTATTTCCGGAAGTTGGAAAGGTTATACCGGTAAAGCAATTACTGATGTGATTAATATCGGCATCGGCGGTTCAGATTTAGGCCCTTATATGGTAACCGAAGCATTACGTCCGTATAAAAATCATTTGAATATGCACTTTGTATCAAATGTAGACGGTACGCATATTGCAGAAGTACTGAAAAAAGTAAATCCTGAAACAACATTAGTCTTAGTTGCATCAAAAACGTTTACCACGCAAGAAACAATGACTAACGCTTTAACTGCTCGTGAGTGGTTATTAGCGGCGGCAAAAGATGAATCTGCGGTGGCAAAACACTTTGCAGCACTATCGACTAATGCAGCAGAAGTAGCGAAATTCGGGATTGATACGGCGAATATGTTCGAATTTTGGGACTGGGTAGGTGGTCGTTATTCATTATGGTCTGCAATCGGTCTTTCTATCGCTTTATCATTAGGCTTTGAGAACTTTGAAGCATTGCTTTCAGGTGCTCATGCAATGGATAAACATTTCCGTACAGCGCCGATTGAGCAAAATATCCCGACAACATTAGCGTTAATCGGTATTTGGAACAGTAATTTCCTTGGTGCGGAAACTGAAGCATTATTACCTTATGATCAATATTTACATCGCTTTGCGGCATATTTCCAACAAGGTAATATGGAATCAAATGGTAAATTTGTCGGTCGTGACGGCAGTCCGGTAACGCATCAAACCGGTCCGATTGTATGGGGTGAACCGGGTACTAACGGTCAGCACGCTTTCTATCAATTAATTCACCAAGGTACAAAACTGATTCCTTGTGATTTTATCGCTCCAGCACAAACGCATAATCCGGTCGGCGATCACCATGCAAAACTATTATCTAATTTCTTTGCACAAACAGAAGCGCTTGCGTTCGGTAAATCAAAAGAAACTGTAGAAGCGGAATTTGTGGCAGCAGGTAAGGATTTAGCAGAGGTTGCGGAAATCGTATCGTTTAAAGTATTTACCGGCAATAAACCGACAAACTCAATTTTAGTGCAAAAAATTACACCGTTCACTTTAGGTGCATTAATTGCGATGTATGAACATAAAATCTTCGTACAAGGGGTAATTTTCAATATCTACAGCTTCGACCAATGGGGTGTAGAGTTGGGTAAACAATTAGCAAACCGTATTTTACCTGAGTTACAAAATGCAGAACAAATTACCAGCCACGACAGTTCTACTAACGGTTTAATTAACCAATTTAAAGCGTGGCGCTAGGCTTTATAAAGATTAAATGATAAAAAAAAAGCGGTTAGAATTTGCGAATAATTTGCAAATTTTAACCGCTTTTTTATGTGTTATTTATAAAAAAGCTATTCGTTATGATCTACACCCC
>NZ_GL831081.1:28083-45317 GCF_000188255.1 Actinobacillus ureae ATCC 25976 | reverse complement strand
CAGATCATTATTGAATAGCTTTTTGTAATTTAAAGTGAATTAAAGAAGATCGCTAAAATAATGACCGGGATAACAAATCTTACGTAGTTAAACCAGATATTGGTGAAAGTTTTATTTGCACCTAATTCTGCTTTTGCTTCATCTTTTAGGACAAAGCCAACGAAAATCGCGCTGCCTAATGCGGTTAAGATAAATAAGATATTACCACTGATATAGTCGAAGGCATCAAAGATGCTTTTGCCCATAATTGTGATATGTTTCCACTCATTATCACCTAATACGGATGGGATATTGCCCACGACGAAAATAGTACCAAGCGTTAAGGCAATTGCCGCTTTACGACTCATTTTGGTTTTCTCTTGTAATGCAGTGATAATTACCTCGTAAATAGTGAGTGAAGTAGTGAGTGCTGCAACCACTAATAAACTGAAGAAAATAACCGCAAAGATACTTCCGCCCCACATATTAGAGAACACGATCGGTAAACTTTGGAATACTAAGGTTGGTCCAGAGTTTGGCGCAACACCGAAGCTAAATAATGATGGGAAGATCATAAAACCGGCAAGCACGGCAATTAGGGTATTCATAATACCGGTAATTGTAGCTGTTTTTACTAAGTTTTCATTTTTATCTAAGTAGCTTGATAAAGTAATTAATACGCCAAAGCCAAGGCTTAATGCGAAGAATACCTGCCCTAACACAAACACAAACAGTTTAGGTGTGATTTTAGAAAAATCTGGCATAAGGTAGAAAGCAATACCTTCCGCTGCACTCGGTAATGTAACGTTACGAATCACCATTACCAGTAAGAAAACAAATAAAATCGGCATTAAGTATTTTACTGAACGCTCAATACCGTCAACGATTCCTTTGACTAAAATAAAGTAATTCACTAAAACGAAAATCGCCGTGTAGCCAATGATCGCGAGCGGGCTGTTTTGAATACTTTCTTTGTAATAAGCAGCCGTCGTTTCAACGGTAACCGGAGAAGATAAATCAAGGGTACCACTTAATAAGCTACCGATATAATTTAATACCCATCCGCCTAAAACCATATAGTAAGCTAAGATACCAAATGCGCCGAGTAAGCCCATATAGCCGAGAATTTTCCAACCTGAGGCAATTTTTTTACCGTTTGCTGTTCCGCTAAATGCATCAATTGCGTTTACTTTAATACGGCGACCGATAACATTTTCCACCAAAATCATAGGGATACCGATCACAATCATTGCGATACAGAATAGAAATACGTAAGCTCCGCCACCATTTTCGCCTACAAGGTAAGGAAAGCGCCAAGTTGCGCCAAAACCGACAGTTGCACCGGCAACAGTCATCACATAAGCCAGTCGGTTTGACCACGATTGGCGTTCTACAGGTTTATTTGACATTATTACTCCTAAAGGGCTAATAAAGACCGACAAGCGGTCTGATTTTTAAAATTTTTTACAAAGATAGGTTTATGCAAAAAGTGCAAATAATTCATCAACTTTTATACGAGCATCGCCTTTTTGGCTAATAGAACGCTGGACTTGAATTTTTTTGATTTTTGCACCTTTATAAATGCTACGGGTAAAGGCCGTATCATGATTTGAAATTAATACTGGAATATTTTTGGCTTGCGCTTGTTTGGCATAAGAAGCAAGGCGTTCTTGTTGTGTGAGACTAAAGCCTCCTCCTGCATAATTAGTAAAATTACTTTCTTGCTGAAGTGGAACATAAGGTGGATCACAATAAACAATATAGTTATCTGGCTTTTGTTCCAATAAGTTGAACACCTCTTCAAAATCAGCGCAAATAAACTCCGCTCTTTGCGCTTTTTCAGAAAAAAAACGTAACTCTTGCTCAGGAAAGTAGTGCGTTTTATATGCACCAAACGGCACATTGTATTCTCGCTTTTGGTTATAGCGACAAAGCCCATTAAAGCCAAAACGGTTTAGATATAAGAAGAGCACCGCTCGGCGGAATTTATCTTGAGATTGATTAAATTCCTGACGGCGAGCGTAATAAAATTCAGTGCTATTGGCGTTCGGCGCATGAAAGAGCGATTTTGTTTGCTGAATATAATGTTCTACGTCTTGCTTTACGATATTAAACAGGTTAATGAGATCTGGGTTAATGTCGGCAAGTAAATAGCGGTCATAATCAGTATTCAAAAATACAGAGCCAGCACCTACAAATGGCTCAACGAAACAAGCCCCCTGAGCAGGCTTAGGGGGCAAATGTTTGTTGATTTCTGGGGTTAGACGATATTTTCCGCCCGCCCATTTTAAAAAGGCACGTTTGTGGTTGCTCATAAATTAGCGTTGAGTGAAGCGTTCTATTGCTGCTAATACTTGTGCTTCTGTTGCTTGTGCGCTGACGTAGGCTTGACCAAGTGATTTAAGTAAGATTAAACGTAATTGACCACCTAGTACTTTTTTATCACGCCACATATAAGGGAGATATTCCGCCGGTTCCATATTATCTGGTGAGATAGTTGGTAAAACCGCTCGAGCTAATAACTTCTCAAGACGAGCTACGTCTTGTTCGGTTAAATCACCGAGAATTCGAGATAATTCAGCTGCTTCAAGCATACCGACTGATACCCCTTCACCATGTAACCAGTTACCATATCCCATATGCGCTTCAATAGCATGGCCGAACGTATGACCTAAATTTAATAAAGCACGATTACCTTTTTCTGTTTCGTCTCGTGCTACAATATCGGCTTTTAATTGGCAACAGCGCTGGATACAGTATTCCAATGCGTTTTGATCAAGGGTGACAAGTTTATCAATATTTTGTTCTAACCATTCAAAAAAGGCGAGATCAAAAATAGCCCCATATTTGATAACTTCGGCTAGACCAGCACTGACTTCTCGTTTAGCTAAAGTGTGTAAGCTATTCGTATCAATAATTACCGAAATCGGTTGGTAAAAAGCACCAATCATATTTTTGCCTAAAGGGTGATTTACCGCCGTTTTACCGCCTACGGAAGAATCCACTTGTGCAAGCAAAGTGGTTGGGATTTGAATAAAACGGATGCCTCGTTGATAAGATGCTGCGGCATAGCCAGCGACATCTCCGATAACGCCACCACCTAATGCAATTAGCGTAGTATCTCTGTTATGATTTTTTTCCAATAATGCGGTAAAAATCATATTGAGAGAGTCTAAGGTTTTGTATTTTTCCCCATCGGGAATCAATACGTAATCTACACAACAACCTAATTCGGTTAGAGTGTCTTGAACCGTGGCAAGATAATGTTCAGCAACCGTTGGATTAGAGACAATCATTACTTTATCACCGGCTTTTAACGGAGCATAACTTTGCGGATCTGTTAACAGGCCGGCTCCAATAATAATCGGATAACGACGTTCTTTTAATTCAACATTCACTTGTAACATATCTTGCCCCTTGTGGTTACTGTAAATTATCAATTAGTTCGATGATATGAGTTGCAACAACTTTTGCACTCTGTTCATCGGTTTGTAGTGTTATGTCAGCAATTTCTTCATATAACGGATTTCGAACTTTTGCTAACTCCTCAAGTGTTTTACGTGGGTCTTCCGTTTGAAGTAATGGACGTTTTTTATCACGTTGCGTGCGTTCAAATTGCTTATCTACGGTTGTTTCTAGGTAGATCACAATACCTCTGGCAGAAAGCACGTTGCGGTTATCTTTTGATAATACCGAACCACCGCCAGTTGAAAGTACTACCCCTTGATTTTGGGTTAATTCATTAATAATTCTCTCTTCGCGTTTACGAAAGCCTGCTTCACCTTCTACATCGAAGATCCAATCAATATCTGCACCGGCACGTTCTTCAATTACAGAATCGGAATCAATAAAATCCATATTCAACATTTGTGCCAGCTGGCGACCAATAGTGCTTTTCCCTGCTCCCATTGGACCCACTAAGAAAATATTACGTTTTTCAGCCATTATTTTTTCTTCATTTATTCGACAACTAATTTAAACAACTCGACTTGTGGAAAGAAAACGACCGCTTATGCCTTACTGCCTTCAATTGGCAATGGCAAGCGGTCTGTTTTGCGAAAAATTTTACAATTATGATTTTTCGATTAATTCAAATAGTATAGATGCCACAAATCGCCCAAAATAAAATTAGGTGTGATTATCTCAAGAAATCATACCTAATTTCAACCTTATAGGAGAGATTATCTCCAAATTTTTACATTATTTTTTAGAATAATTCACTGCCTTCCGGTGAACTTAAAACCCCTTTAGGCGGTAAGCCTAAACGTTGCTCAATATGTAGCTGTTTGTTCTGTGGTTGCGGTACTTTATAAGCTTTTTCAACGATATATTTTTTCGTTGGTTCCGTACCTTTAATAAAGTACTCGGTTAGGTTGCTGCCTAAGAAACCGCTTGTAGAATCAATTTGGGCTTCAACAATGTTTTGAGGCATAGGGAAGTTACGTTCAGGTTTGTCCTTTAATGCCACTTTCATATATTTAACCCAAGCTGGCATTGCTGTTCTCGCTCCGGCTTCGCCACGACCTAAATCACGTTTGTTATCATCAAAACCAACATAAACGGTTGTGACGATATTAGCGCCAAAACCAGCATACCAAGTCACTTTTGAATTGTTTGTAGTACCGGTTTTTCCACCTATATCTTTACGTTTGAAGTCATTAGCAAGTGCTTTGCTGGTACCGTTCCAAGCTTGTCCCGGTTCACCATAGATTGCACTATTTAATGCGCTACGCATTAAGAATGCTAATTCACCACTAATCACACGCGGGGCATAACGAACTTCTGAAGAGTTTTGCGCCGATTCTGTCATTAGGCTTGGCGCATTAGTTTTCACTGCCGATTTGATTTCCGGTTCAGCCTCGGCAGCAATTTCTGTTTCGGCCTCTTCCGTAATATTTTCTTCTCCAGTCGTACCTAATGCTTCACGTAGTTGTTCTTCATCATGGATTTTTACACCATCAAAATAAGTCGGTTCAGGGTATTTCACCGGAATATGAGCACATTCCACACAAGCAATGGCCGGATTTGCTTTAAATAATTCATTGCCCTGGTTATCTAAAATACGATCAATAATATAAGGATCGATCAGGTAACCGCCGTTATCGAATACAGCGTAGGCACGAGCCATTTCTAGTGGCGTAAAAGAAGCAGCACCTAGTGCTAGTGCTTCGGTTGCCATAAATTGATCACGACTGAAACCAAAACGTTCTAAATATTCCGCAACATAGTCTAAACCTGCCATTTGTAAGGTTCGGATTGCCACCATGTTTTTAGATTTACCTAGCGCAACACGCAAGCGCAACGGGCCTTCGTAGCGATTATCTGCATTTTTCGGCGTCCAAGGCTTTTGCCCGCGCTTAATAATTGTAATTGGTGAATCGCTCAGTGTGGTTGAAAGGCTTAAACCTTTATTCATTGCCGCGGTATAAATAAACGGTTTGATTGACGAACCAACTTGAACTAAAGATTGGGTCGCTCGATTAAAGCGACTTTGTTCAAAGCTAAATCCACCGACGATTGCTTCAATTGCACCGTTATCACTGTTTAATGACACCAATGCCGAGTTTACTTCAGGAATCTGACCTAGCTGCCAATCGCCTCCGGTTTTTGTTTGGCGAACCCAAATTTGTTCACCGACATTTAATTTTATCGACTTACCAAATGTGGCGTTTGCGTTTTTCAATTCGGCTTTATCGCCGTTAGCCAACATAATAGTATAACCGTTTTTGCTGGTTGCAACAACGGCTGCCCCGACGAATGGTTCTGAATTCGGTAATTTGCTTAGGTGTTCGATAATTTTTTCATCATCCCAGGCATTTTTGCCGCTCCAAAACTTTTCAGCTCCACGCCAACCGTGGCGGCGGTCATAGTTAATTAAGTTTTCGCTTAGTGCGTCTTGAGCCGCTTTTTGGTCAGTAGACAGCACGGTTGCATACACTTTAAAACCTTTGTTATATGCAACGTCTTCACCATAACGCTTCACCATCTCTTGACGAACCATTTCGGTTACATAGTCGGCTCTAAATTCTAAAGCGGTACCATAGAAGGTAGCTTTTACCGGTTCTGCTTTTGCTTGGTCATGCTGTTGTTGGGTAATTTTACCGACTTCTAACATACGACCTAATACAACATTACGACGTGCTTCGGCGCGTTTTACCGAGTAAAGCGGATTCATCGTAGAAGGCGCTTTAGGTAAACCGGCAATAATTGCGATTTCACTTAAATTAAGTTGATCTAATGACTTACCAAAATAAGTCTTGGCAGCCGCGGCAACACCGTGTGAACGATAACCTAAGTAAATTTTATTCAGGTAAAGCTCAAGGATCTCATCTTTGCTCAGTACTTTCTCAATCTCAAGAGCTAAGATTGCTTCTTTGATCTTACGTTCCATATTACGTTCCGGCGTTAAGAAGAAATTTCTTGCCAGCTGTTGCGTAATTGTACTTGCACCTTGTATATCACCCTGACTAGAACGCCAGATAGCACGCACGATCCCTTTAGGGTCGATACCGTTGTGATCGTAGAAACGAACATCTTCGGTTGCAATAATTGCATCAATAAGTGTTTGTGGAATTTCTGCTAGTTTTACTGGAATACGGCGCTGTTCACCCACTTCACCAAGGAGCTTGCCGTCAGCCGTGAATATTTGCATCGGCTGCTGTAATTCAACGCTTTTTAATGTTGAAACATTTGGTAGGCTTTCTTTGATATGGAAATACGCTAAACCAGCGACAATCCCTCCCAAAATAATGAGAGAAAGAAAAGCACTTAATATTATTTTTGCGATCTTCATCGAAAAATTCTCTTTTGGTAAATGACGAAATAAAAATTTATAGCCAATATACAGACACTATAAAGATATAAGTATAAGCGAAAAACACCTAAAAAACCGCTTAAAAATCAAACAAAGTCAATTTAAAGGAGTAAAATTGTGAAAAGTTTCGCCAAGTTGCTGAAAAATACGCAAAAAAACTTATTTATTGGCATCAGTGAAAATCATGCCTATCGCTGCTTTGTTTGGAAGGATGAATCCGAAAATAAAACTGAGGTTTATTGGCAAGCAAAGGCGAAAGATAATGACTTTTCATGGCAACAAGCGGTTAAATTTCCTAAAAATTCTACATTTGTTCGCTCAGTTCCTTTCCAGTATATTTGGCGAAAATATATTTTCCTACCATTCAGCCATAGCGAAACAATGATCTACCGTCAGATTTTGCAAGTGTTAAGACAAGAATTACCGCTTGCACTGGAAGAGGTTTATTTTGACTACCAACTTTTTCCATTACCGAACGACGGCTTGGTTCGAGTACTTATTTATGCTTTACGCAGAAATTATGCAAATTCACTTTTAATTAAACCCGATACGATTCTTGATTGCGAGCTTTACTGCTTTGTTAGAGGTTTTAATTACTTATCCACTTCTGAGCTACCCCAAGAAGAGCGAATTTACGCTTTAAAAAATAAAACATTTAGATTAACAGCGAAAGCAATTGAGTTTAGTTCTGAGCTGACACAAGCCAACTGTAATGTAAGCCGATTTGAATTAGAGGATTCGATCAAAGATCCTTTTTTATATTTGACCGCATTAGGAGCGAGTTTATGGAATGGCGAGGGATAAACTTAACGGATTTCCGAGTAAAACGTTGGCGACAAAACATTTATCGGCAATGTTACGGATTATTATCTATTGGCATGGCAGCGACGGGACTGGCGATATATTTACAATTAAGTGCCTTGCAAATTGCAGACAAAAATAGACCGCTTATCAGCCACAATCAGCAGCTAAAAACAGAATTAGAACAGTTGAATAGAAAATTAGAACAGGGGCGAAACCTATCTGTAACTCATACAAGTGAAACGTTAACCGAAAAGCAAGTTATCGCATTCTTAGACTTGTTACAACATTTGCCTTTAACACAAGGTGGAGTCGATGTGGTGACGTTGGAATATCATGATGTTCCGAGTATGACCGTAGCGGGAAGACTGATGGAATCAACTCAATTTGAACAATTAGAGAAATATTTATCTGAGCACAAAGTATTTAAATTTTCATTAGTGAATTTTCAGATAAATGAACAGAATCAAGTTGAATTTAGTTTAAATATCGTATTAAAGGAGTAAATATGTTTTCTATTAGCAAGTTTTATTTATTTCCTCATGGTTATGTTTTTAGATTTTTATCTTTTATTAATGACTATTTTAAAACAATTTTATTCGGTTTATTCATTTTAATTGTCATTTATCCATCCTATCATTATTTTCATGAGCTTGTTCAACAGCAAGATCTATTATTGGAAAAACAGCAATTAACGGATGAAACTATTCAAAAGCATAAGCTTTATCAAAGTCTTTCTAAGCATAATGAAAATTTTAAAAGAAAAGAACGGTCTGTCAGCAAGCTGAATCAACAATTACAGCAGTTATTTAATCTCCATCAAATTAAATTAGAACAAATGCAATGGAACTTGGAACAGGACAAGTCAATATATTTTTCGTTAAATCATCAGGTGGTGAGAGTATTTAATTTACTTAGAAAGTTATCTAAAGTTAAACAGTTAAGATTTAAGGAGATTAATTTGGTTAAATTAAATTCAGAAAAGCAATTGCAATTAAAAGCTACTTTGATGGTAATGGAGGATGAAAATGAATAAATATATTTTTGGATTATTCTTTTTTGTACCTTTAAGTATTGCAGAGCCATTTTATGGTGAACAATTAACTGATAAAAGTACGGTATTTTCAGCTGAGAAGAATATTGCAATTAGTTCCGAAAATTTAACCGCTTGTAATTTGCCTTCACCAAGAAACAATCGTTATTTACCCTCCAAATTAACCCAATTGAAATTTATCGGCGTACTCAAGAAACAGGATAAATATAAAGCAATTTTGATGGATGTACAAAAGCAACTGTTTGAGCTACAAGCCAATGATTGGTTGGAGGATGAACTGATTCAGATTGTAGATATTAATTTAAAATCAATTAGTTATATTAATTGGCAATCTGAGAAAAATTGTCAGTCGCCTAGCTTAATTATCTTAAAGTTATAGGAGCAGAGCAGTGAAGAAAACGATTTTATTACTCTTTTTTATATTTTCATCTGTTACTGTGTATGCATTTTCTATCTCGTTAAAAAATGCACCGACCGCAGAAATTCTGAGTTATTTAGCGGAAGAACACGGAAAAAATATTGTGCTAAGCGACAATATTGAAACGAATACCACATTAAGAATTGAAAATAGTGATTTTGATAGTGTTTTAAAAAGTATTACTCGAGCAAATAAGTTGACCAGTGCGTATGAAAACCAAATCTATTTTATTGGTCATAAAAAAGACGATAAGGAGCCTAACAGGGGATTAAATCCGGAATTATTAAAACCTAAACTGATTACTAAAACCATCAAATTAGATTATGCCAAAGCGGCGGAAGTGATTGAATCTTTAACCAAAGGTAGCGGAAATTTTTTATCAGAAAACGGTTATTTACATTTTGATGATCGCAGTAATAGTTTGATTATTAAAGATAGCTCGGAATCGATGAAAAATATCGTGAAATTAATCAGAAATTTGGATAGACCGACCGAACAGATTGCAATTGAAGCTAGAATAGTCACAATCAGTAGTGAGAATTTACAAGAGCTTGGCGTGCGTTGGGGAATGTTTTCTCCGGCAAACGGACATCATAAAATTGCCGGTTCGCTTGAAGCAAATGGGCTACCGAATACTAATCATTTAAACGTCAATTTTCCGGTAAATAATGCTGCTTCACTTGCGCTACAAGTGGCAAAAATTAATGGGCGAGTGCTTGATTTGGAACTCACCGCTTTGGAACAAGAAAATAATGTAGAAATTATTGCCAGTCCCCGTTTATTGACTACCAATAAGAAGCCGGCAAGTATTAAGCAAGGGACAGAAATTCCTTATGTGTTGTATAACCGTAAAGATGAAGTGAAAAATATTGAATTTAAAGAAGCGGTTTTAGGGCTACAAGTCACGCCGCATATTTCAAACGATAAGCAAATTTTGCTCGATCTAGTTGTAACACAAAATTCACCGAATTCAACCAGTTCAACGGTACACGGTTTAGTGACGATTGATAAGCAGGAACTGAATACTCAGGTATTTGCTCAACACGGTGAGACCATTGTACTTGGCGGTATTTTTCAGCATTTAACCGCAAAAGGTGAGGATAGAGTGCCGATTTTAGGTTCAATTCCGGTCATTAAAAAGTTATTTAGTCATTCAAGCGATAAAATTAGTAAGCGTGAGCTAGTGATTTTTGTTACGCCTTATATTGTCAAAAACGGAAAACCACAAATTTCCTCTCATTCTCCACATAAATTACCGCCAAAATAAGATAAATTGTGTTAGAATTCCTCGTCTAAATCGCAATAAGTTATTTATTGATTGCGTACGAATTTTTGTGTGGCGGTTTATTTAAATGCCGCCATTTTGCTCTTTATGATAAACGCAGAGGTTTTATGAAAGTTTCTCCACGTCGCCGTGCCAGAGAGTGTGCGGTTCAGGCTCTTTATTCTTGGTATGTATCGCAAAATAGTGTAGAAGAAGTTGAATTATCATTTGTCACAGACCAAGATATGAATGGTGTTGATTTGCCTTATTTCCGTAAATTATTACGCAGTACGGTTTTATATATAGAAGCGATTGATGGCGCACTTCGTCCGTTTTTAGATCGTGCGGAAGATGAGGTTGATCCGATTGAGCGTACTATTTTACGTCTTTCGGCATACGAATTAAAATATGAACTTGATGTACCTTATAAAGTGGTGATTAATGAAGGTATTGAAGTGGCGAAAGTATTCGGTTCAGGCGATAGCCATAAATATATCAACGGTGTTTTAGATAAATTAGCACCGGCTTTAGGTCGTAAATAATTTATTTATCAAAAGAAGGTGAGCATTGGTTCGCCTTCTTTTTTATCATTTAACGGAGGAAAAATGACGGAGTTTGAAGTCATCGCAAAATATTTTAGACGTAATAAGGTACGTTCGGACGTGGATTTATCAATAGGCGATGATTGTGCGGTTACGACTTTAAAACCGAATGAGCGTTTAGCCATTACTACCGATACATTGGTATCGGGAACGCATTTTCTTCCGTCCATTTCCGCTGCGGATTTAGCTTATAAAACATTAGCGGTTAATTTAAGTGATTTAGCTGCAATGGGCGCAACTCCCGCTTGGGTTTCTTTAGCTTTAACGCTTCCGAAAATTGATCACAAATGGCTTGCTGAGTTCAGTCACAGTTTATTTGCTGTGTTAGATCGCTATCAGGTAGATTTGATCGGCGGCGATACTACCGGTGGGCCGCTTTCTCTAACGCTTACAGTACAAGGTATTTTACCGAAAGATCAAGGATTGTTTCGACATCAAGCACAAGTCGGTGATTGGATTTTTGTTTCCGGCAGTTTAGGGGATAGTGCAGCCGGTTTATCCCTGTTGTTGAATAATTGCAAAATTTCGGACGAATCCGACCGCTATTTAGTACGACGCCATTTACGCCCTACACCGAGAGTGGAGTTAGGACTTGTACTACGAGCATTTTCTCGTTGTGCGATCGATATTTCCGACGGCTTATTAGCCGATTTAGGGCATATTTTAGAGTGTAGTCAAGTTGGGGCTGAAATCGAATTGGATAACATACCACTTTCTACACATCTACTGGCTAAATACAGCGAGCAGGAAGCGAGGCATTTTGCTTTAACCGGTGGTGAGGATTACGAATTATGTTTTACCGTATCGGATGACAAGCGGTCGGAAATGGAAAAAATTTTACGTTCCCAAGGGATTAAGGTGAGCTGTATCGGTAGGATCATTTCGGCGGCAAGCGGTCTGATTTTACGCCAAAATGGTAAACAAGTACCGTTACTGGCTCAAGTTGGTTTTGATCATTTTAAATCAGTATAAAACGATGAAAAATTTTAATTTAAAAAGTCCGATTCATTTACTTGCTTGTGGTTTTGGTTCAGGCTTATTAAAGCCGGCACCGGGAACTTGGGGTTCGCTTGCAGGTGTGTTGATTGCTATTTTATTGTGGAATTTGACTGAGAGTTTTTTATTCTTTATCGGTTTAACCCTCGTGAGCTTTATTGCCGGTTGCCATATTTGTGAGCAAACCAGTCGTGATCTAAATGTACATGATGACGGGCGTATTGTGTGGGATGAAATCGTGGCAATCTTTCTAATGTTTGCGTTTTTGCCCGAATATAATAGTTTAGCTTATATATTGACGTTTATTTGCTTCCGTTTCTTTGATGTATTAAAACCTTATCCAATTCGTTATTTTGATGAAAAATTAGAAACCGGTTTAGGTATTATGTTTGACGATATTCTTGCCGCAATTTATGCACTAACTGCTTTACATTTAATTTATTGTTTTATTTAGGAGAGTATATGCTTACCATTCTGTTGGTTCATTTAGCTGGGTTAGCCAGTCCTGGTCCTGACTTTTTTTATGTAGTACGCCAATCCGCAAGTCATTCAACTAAGGCTGGTATTTTAGCAGCGATCGGGATTTCATTAGGGATCATCTTTTGGGCGAGTTTTGCCATTTTCGGCTTGGCTTGGTTGAGTAATACGAACGGTACAATGTTCCAATTTTTGATTATGGCGATCGGCGGTATCTATTTATCTTATATCGGTTCACTTATGGTGAGGGTTACAAAAAATGCAACTTTCACGAATGAGCCAACGAATCTTAGAGAGTTAGATAATTTTACTGAAAT
The DNA here is from genome assembly GCF_000188255.1 of Actinobacillus ureae ATCC 25976. Classification (GTDB taxonomy): domain Bacteria; phylum Pseudomonadota; class Gammaproteobacteria; order Enterobacterales; family Pasteurellaceae; genus Actinobacillus; species Actinobacillus ureae. The sequence goes on along the minus strand of NZ_GL831081.1, from coordinate 32,595 downwards.
TAAAAAAGGCTTATTAATCAATATCTTTAATGCAAAGGCTGGTGTGTATTTTACGAGCGTGGTATCTGCATTCCTTGCTCAATTTACTCAAACTTCTGATCTATTTCTTTTATTATTTTTGTTCGTATTTTCAACGCTAATTTATTTTATATTAGTAGCATTGCTCTTTTCTCGCCGACCGGTACAAGAATTTTATACAAAATATAGCCGCTATATTGATAATGTTGCCGGTGTGATTTTTATTGTATTCGGTATGATTTTAATTTTTGATGGAATAAAAGGGCTAATAAGCTAACAAAGCTCCAAACTAAAACAGGTAAGCCGGTTTGTTAGTTTCAATCTTAAACGATATGTGTTTGATACCATTGATTCAGCACGATACCAGCACTTACCGCAACATTTAAGCCACTGTTAAGCGGGTTTTCAAAAGAAAGTTGAACGGTGGTATCTTCCGGATATTCAATGTCTTGTGCCGGAACGTCACTTAATATAAATACAGTTTTTTCGGCTAATTTGGTTTTTGCCAATGATGTCGCTTGTTTATTACGAGTTAAATGCACGATTTGATAGCCGGCATTGCGTAATTGTGTCAGTGCGATTTGTTTATGCTTGGTTTCGAGCGGACGAACAAACTCTAAACCACCTTCGGCAACACGTGCCGCAGCACTTGAATTAAGTGTATCGGCACTTTCGACAATTACACCGCTTACCCCATAAAAAGCACAAGTACGAATAATACCGCCCACATTTTGTGCATTGTTTACTGCATCCAGTAAGACTAAACAATCACGTTTACGTGGTACTTGTAAATAACCTTCTAATGAGAACGGTACGGCTTTTTTGACTAATAAACAGACATCGCCGTGGTGCTCAGTACCGGTAACACGTTCCATTTCAGCACGATCTACCACGTGGTAAGCTTTTTTGTATTCGGCTAAGTAGCTAAGCATATCGCCTAATTTTTTCGCACCTTCAACGGTTGCCCATAAACGAACAATCGCATCTGGTCGTTGTTTAAACAATGCAAGGCAAGCGTTTTCGCCGTATACTTTCATTTCTTCCGCACGGTTTTTCTTAATTTTTTCTGGTGCACGATGAGAAAGCAGGCCGGTTTTTTTCTCTTTAATTGTGCTATTGCCACCTTTTACGCTAATTTGTACATTACCTTCGCCGCTAGCTTTTTTACCGCTTGTCGGGTAAAGCACTTCACGAGCTTCTTGGCGATCTTTACGCTCAAAGCGGGCTTTGTCGCTAGCGAATTTAGGTTTATCAAAACGAGGTTTATCTTCGAATCGGCTTGAAGAACGATCATTACGCTGTTCGCGGCGATTTGAGTTATGTTCATCGTTAAAGCGGTTTGATTTTGTTTGGAATTTGTTATCTCGGCGCTCATCAACGGTTTGAAAACGAGGTTTATTTTCATTAAATTTTGGTTTCATTCTATCGTTCCTTAGGGAAAATTCCGGGCTATTATAGTTTATTCGCATAGTAAAATATCGCTTTTTTGCAAAAAATTTTGAGAATCAGACCGCTTGTTATTCCTTTATTTGGTAAGTTTCTTTATAATCACTCGTCTTTTTATGTTCTTTAAAATCTGGTGGAATTATGAACCCAATGTTAAACATTGCTATTCGTGCTGCACGAAAAGCAGGCAATATTATTGCTAAAGGCTATGAGCAAGCCGCGAGTGAAATCGAAGTGGCTCAAAAAGGTACAAACGATTATGTAACTGCAATTGATAAAGCGGCGGAAGCGGCGATTATCGAAGTGATCCGTAAATCTTATCCTGATCACGCTATTGTTGGTGAAGAGTCTGGTATTTTGGCAGGCGAAAACGAAAATGTGCAATGGGTGATTGATCCATTAGATGGCACAACTAACTTCGTGAAACGCTTACCTCATTTTGCAGTTTCGATTGCGGTACGTGAAAATGGTTGTACAACGGTGGGTGTTGTTTACGATCCAATCCGTAATGAACTTTTCACTGCTGTTCGTGGTGAAGGCGCAAAACTCAACGAATTCCGTTTACGTGTAGAAACAGATTGCCGTGATTTAAACGGTACTGTACTTGCAACTGGGTTCCCTTTCAAAGCAGCTAAACATCGTCCTGCACATTTAAATATGCTAGAAGGCTTAATGAATAACGGCGTAGCGGATTTCCGTCGTACCGGTTCGGCTGCGCTTGATTTGGCTTATGTGGCGGCAAATCGTGTTGATGGCTTCTTTGAAATCGGCTTAAAACCTTGGGATTGTGCGGCGGGCGATTTAATTGCGCGTGAAGCTGGTGCAATCGTAACGAATTTTGTTGGCGGTACGGATTACTTAAAATCAGGTAATGTCGTAGCAGGTCAGGTTCGAGTGGTAAAAGAGATCTTAAATACGATTCAGCCGACATTAACTGAAGATCTTAAAAACTAATTTAAAAATTTAAACCATAGATTTCACGGGTAAAACAAACAAGCGGTCAAATTTTCGGCTTATTTTGCAATACCCGTGTTAATCCGTATGGCTCGTGGTTAAATTAAAAAAAGAAAACACTATGCAAAACAAATATTCTCTGTTAAGCCAAATCAACTCTCCGGAAGATTTGCGTTTGCTTGCAAAAGAGCAATTACAGCCTGTGGCAGATGAGCTTCGCGCTTATTTACTTGAATCGGTTAGCCAAACAAGTGGCCATTTAGCCTCCGGTTTAGGGGTGGTAGAGCTTACGGTGGCTTTGCATTATGTTTATCAAACACCTTTTGACCAACTCATTTGGGACGTTGGTCATCAGGCATATCCTCATAAAATTCTTACCGGTCGTCGTGACCAAATGCATACCATTCGTCAAAAGAATGGTATCCATCCTTTTCCTTGGCGTGAAGAAAGCCTTTATGACGTATTAAGCGTTGGTCATTCATCTACTTCAATTAGCGCCGGTGTCGGCATTGCCGTGGCAGCAGAAAAAGAAAATGCCGGACGTAAAACCGTATGTGTGATCGGCGATGGCGCAATTACTGCCGGCATGGCATTTGAAGCGATGAACCATGCAGGTGCGATGCATACGGATATGTTAGTCATTTTAAATGACAATGAAATGTCGATTTCCGAGAATGTCGGTGCACTAAATAATCATTTAGCTCGTATTTTCTCAGGTTCAATCTATACAACCGTGCGTGACGGCAGTAAAAAAGTATTGGATAAAGTCCCGACCATTAAAAACTTCATGAAGAAAAGTGAAGAGCATATGAAAGGGGTTATCTCGCCGGAAAGTACCTTGTTTGAAGAGCTTGGTTTTAACTATATCGGTCCGGTGGACGGTCATAATATTGATGAGCTGGTCAAAACGCTTAGCAATATGCGTGAGCTAAAAGGCCCGCAGTTCTTGCATATTCGTACCAAAAAAGGTAAAGGTTACGAGCCGGCGGAAAATGATCCGATTGGCTATCACGGCGTGCCTAAATTTGACCCGATTCGTGGGCAATTGCCGAAATCAAAAACGATTCCAACTTATTCGGATATTTTTGGTAATTGGCTATGCGAAATGGCGGAACAAGACAGCAAGTTAATTGGGATTACACCGGCAATGCGTGAAGGTTCGGGCATGGTTGAATTTTCAAAACGCTTCCCTGAACAATACTTTGATGTTGCGATTGCTGAACAGCATGCGGTGACTTTCGGTGCAGGCTTAGCAATTGCCGGTTATAAGCCGGTGGTAGCGATCTATTCAAGTTTCTTGCAACGTGCTTACGATCAGCTGATTCACGATGTGGCGATTCAAAATTTACCGGTGATTTTTGCGATTGACCGAGCTGGGATTGTCGGTGCGGACGGGCAGACTCACCAAGGTGCATTTGATGTGAGTTTTATGCGTTGTATTCCGAATATGACGATTATGTGTCCGTCAGACGAAAATGAAATGCGTCAAATGCTTTATACGGCTTATCGCATGAATACACCAACAGCGGTACGTTACCCGAGAGGTAATGCGCAAGGTGTGGCGTTAGAACCGATGCAAGCGCTTGAAGTTGGTAAAGGTAAGCTGATTCAGCAAGGGCAAAAAGTGGCGATTCTAAACTTTGGGCCATTGCTAAATGAAGCGCGTATTGTTGCAGAAAAACATAATTACACGCTGATAGATATGCGTTTTGTGAAACCGCTTGATGAACAATTAGTAGCGGAATTAGCGGATTCGCATGAGTTATTGGTGACCTTGGAAGAAAATGCGATTCAAGGTGGTGCAGGCAGTTTTGTGAATGAGTATTTGCAAAAAATCGGTAAAATTCGACCGATTGTAATGCTTGGTATTCCTGATTTCTTTGTGCCACAAGCGACCCAAACGGAAAGTTATTCAGATTTAGGCTTAGATGCGGCAGGCATTGAGCAGAAAATTCAAGCGGTAGTTAATCAATAAAGAAAAAGCTCATCTTATTGATCTGACCCCAAAAAGTTAGACTGTTTAATTTAAGGACCGAGTTCTGTATTGTACAGGGCTGAGTCCTTTTAATTTAACTTGAATACGCTCATTGTTGT
>NZ_GL831081.1:20779-28033 GCF_000188255.1 Actinobacillus ureae ATCC 25976 | reverse complement strand
CAGTTAGAGGCTAGTCCAACTTTTGGGGTGCAGATCATATCAGATGAGCTTTGTTACTATTTGCGGTTATCGCTTGCTTGTTGCAGTAACATTCGGCTTTCTTTTAAGAACTGCTCCGAATAATCACCAAACCAATGATGAACCTCTTCAAACGCTTGAATAAAACCGGCTTTATCATTGTTTTTAAAGAATTCCAAGCTGGTCGCGAAAGTGTCTTTTAGTGATTCAATTATCGCCAGATTTTCCGGTTTATCCGAAATAATATCCGCATATAAGCCACCGTCTTGAGCGAATAAGCGCCCGATCATCGCTAATTCCAAACGGTAAATTGGTGAGGAGAGTACTAAAAGTTGCGATAATTTTACCGGCTGGCGAGATAGATGTAGACCGAAAGTAAAAGTCGAGAAGTGACGCAAAGCTTGAATATAAGTCATTGCATGATCGTGCTCGTGAGCATCAATCACTTCAATTTTTGCACCCCAAATTTTTATCTGTTCAATTAACCATTCGTATTTTTCGGAAAAACGTCCGTGGCAGCAGGCAACCAGCTGTTTTGCCATTGAAGCAATATCCGGCCCAAACATCGGATGTAAACCAACAACCGGGCCGCTGTGGATTTCCAACATTTTTTCAAGCGGTTGAGCTTTAACCGAGGTCAAGTCCGCTAGAATCATATTTTCAGTCAGGAATGGTTGTAAACGTTCAATCGTTTCTAAAGTTTTGTTAATTGGCACGCATACAATCACTAAATCACTGCCACTAAGGATTTGTTGCGCATTATTCCAATCTTTGCTGCCTAGTATTTCGACTTGGTAACCGGAAAGCCCAAGAAAACGAGCAAATAACCCACCCAATTTGCCTTTACCACCGATAATCACAATTTTATTGATATTCGGATTGGTCGTTTTAAAGCCGTGTTTATTTTCATTCGCATAAGATTCACGCATGACACGTCTTAATACGTCTTCGATCAAATCAGCAGGTACGCCTTGCTTTTCCGCTTCCTGACGGTGAGCAGCAATCATCGCTGTTTCTCGTTCCGGTGCGTAAACCGGAATGCCGTGTTCCGATTTTACTTTTCCAACTTCAGCAACCAGTTTTAAGCGCTCGGCAAATAGTTGAATTAATTGTTGGTCAACTTGATCGATTTTTTCTTGTAAAGGATTTAATGGGCTCATTGATTGTTCCTTCATTCTGTCGGAAGACTCATTAAACAAGCGGTCAAATTTGCATAAAACTTTGCAAAATTGACCGCTTATTTAATTTATATGAATCTTACTAAATTATTTACGGTCGTTATTTCTGTCTTAATTTTTCGGCAAAGTTAGTTAATACTTCATTGGTTGTTTGCCAATCGATACAAGCATCGGTAATAGATACACCGTATTTCATTTCATCAAACGGTTGTTCTGATGATTGATTACCGGCATTTAAGTGACTTTCGATCATTAAACCGATAATCGAAGTATTACCTGCTAACAGTTGTGCTAATGCATTTTCCGCTACCAATGGTTGACGGCGGTAATCTTTATTGGAGTTACCGTGGCTGCAGTCAATCATAATTGCTTCCGGTAAGCCTGCTTTGCGTAACGCTAATTCGCATTCTTCAACATATTGTTGTTCAAAGTTTGGTGTTTTGCCGCCTCGTAAAATCACATGACCATCCGGATTACCTTTGGTGTGTAATAAGTTTACTTGACCTTTTTGGTTGATACCGATAAAGCTATGGCTTTGCGCAGCAGATTGCATAGCGTTGATTGCCACTGCTAAGCCACCGTCCGTACCGTTTTTAAAACCGACCGCCATAGATAAGCCGGAAGCTAATTCACGGTGTGTTTGTGATTCGGTTGTGCGAGCGCCAATCGCAGACCAACTAAAGAGATCCGCTAGATATTGTGGTGTCATTGGATCTAGCGCTTCAGTTGCCAACGGTAAACCTAATTCTGCGAGTTCTAAACAAAGTTGGCGTCCGACACGTAAACCGGTTTCAACATCAAAAGTACCGTCAATTTTCGGATCGTTGATTAAACCTTTCCAACCCACAGTAGTACGTGGTTTTTCAAAATAAACGCGCATTACGATATAAAGTTTATCTGAAACGGTGTCGGCCAATACTTTTAATTTTTTTCCGTATTCGATAGCGGCGATCGGATCGTGAATAGAGCAAGGACCAATGACAATTAGTTTACGTGGGTCACGTTTATGAATAATATCTGAGATCTCACGACGTGATGTTTCAATTTGTTTACGCAGATGTTCCGGTAATGGAAATTCCGCTTTAAGTTCAGCTGGTGTGAGTAATACTTTTTCATTAGCAATATTTACATTATGTAAACTATCTTGGTTAACTACGGTGTTCATTTTTGTTTCCTGTATGCGTAAAAAAAATAATACAGCGCTACTTTACAATTTTACAGCTAGAGTTTCAACTATTTTTTTCTTCACATCGTCTACACTGATTCGTTCCATTAATCTTTCGCCTGATTTACTTTTGGCTTTGGTTGCCCAAGGTAACTTATTCCACGGTTTTCCATAATAATCTAGTACGGCTTGAGCATAAGCAGAAACAACATTGTGTTGATCATTATAGGGCGCTGTACGGCGAGGATTGTGGATCGCATATAAGCCGATAACAGGTGTAGATTGTGTAGTTGCAATATGTGCCGCACCAGTATCCGGTGAGATAACTAGATCAACTTGTTTAATTAATGCTACAAGTTGTTTTAGGCTGGTTTTCCCTGTGATATTGATACAATTAGGCGCAAGTTGTTGAATTTTATTTGCTGTTTCCATTTCATAAGCAGAAGGAGAGCCGGCAAGAATCACATTGATATTCTAAGCGGTAAGCCATTGAGCGATTTCCGCATTAGACTCTGCTCCCCAATCTTTTTCTTTTTTACTGGAACAAGGTGAAATTAAGACATTCTTCTTGGTTTTATCGATAAAAGTAGCACTGTAATCAAGATCAGATTGGCTTAAAGGCAGTGACCAACAAGGAGTTAAATCAGTTACACCAATTGCTTTAGCAAACATCATTTGCCCATCTAATACGTGTGGAGAAGTGGTCATTTCTACTTTTGCATTGGTAAAAAGCCACTGCATTTCACGTGCACGATCTCGATTAAAACCAATTTTCTTAGTGGCTTTAATGCCTAACGAGATCATAGAAGCACGAAAAGCAGTTTGCATATTTAACAGGAAATCGAACCGCTTGTTAGCTAGAGCTTTCCAAAGTGTAAATATTCCTTTCCATCCAGTTTTTTTATCATAGGGAATCAGTTCGACATTTTCCAAGCCTTGTATCAGCATTGCTTCGGTTTTGCCGATTATCCAGCTGATTTTTGCATCGGGATATTGACGTTGAATTGCCTGAACGACAGCTAGGGTATGGCATACATCACCAATAGCGGAGAGACGTAAAATACAGATATTAAGAGGTTGTTTTTTCATTGGAATTTGCGTATTGAAATTAAGGTACATAATAAAAACCCACGCATTAGCGTGGGCTTTTTAGATTGAATTCAGTGATTATTCAACTTTTAAAATACGGCAAGTATTTGTACCGCCTTCTTTTAACTCATCACCGTGTGTTAATAACACTAAATCACCAGACATTAAGTAACCTTTCTCTTTTAATAATGTGATTGCTTTTTTTGCACCATCAATCGTACGGCTTTCTTCATCGTAGAATACCGGTGTAACACCACGGTAAAGCGCAGAAAGATTTAATGCTTTTTGGTTACGAGATAATGCGTAAATCGGTAAACCTGAGCTGATACGACTCATTAATTTAGCCGTTTCACCAGAGTGTGTTAATGCGATAATTGCAGAAACACCTTCTAAGTGGTTTGCAGTGTACATTGCTGACATTGCTACAGCTTCATCGATAGTTGAGAAAGTACCTTCCATACGGTGGCGAGAAATATTGATGCTAGGCATTGTTTCAGCACCTAAACATACTTCAGCCATTGATTTAACCGTTTCTACCGGATAGTCACCGTTTGCAGTTTCACCAGAAAGCATTACCGCATCAGTACCATCTAACACCGCGTTTGCAACGTCCATAACCTCAGCACGTGTCGGCATAGGTTTTTTGATCATTGATTCCATCATTTGCGTTGCAGTAATTACTACGCGGTTTAATTTACGTGCACGACGAATTAAACGTTTTTGTACGCCAACTAATGCAGCGTCACCGATTTCAACACCTAAGTCACCACGTGCAACCATTACAACGTCAGAACCTAAAATGATGTCGTCCATTGCTTCTTCAGTTGCTACTGTTTCAGCACGTTCCACTTTTGCAACGATTTTTGCATTTAAACCTGCTTCTTGTGCTAATTGACGCGCGTAGTGTAAGTCTGCACTTGATTGTGGGAATGATACCGCAAGATAGTCAACACCGATTTTCGCTGCTAATTTGATGTCTTCTTTGTCTTTGTCTGTTAATGCAGGTGCAGATAAACCACCGCCTAATTTGTTGATACCTTTATTGTTTGATAAAGGACCGCCAACAGTGACTTCTGTGTGCACTTTTACACCTTCAACAGAAAGCACTTTTAATTGAACGTTACCATCATCTAATAAAAGAATATCGCCCGGTACTACATCGTTTGGTAAGTTTTTGTAGTCTAAACCAACAGCGTCTTGGTGACCTTCGCCACGTGGTAAATCTGCATCTAAAGTGAATTTATCACCGATGTTTAAGAAGATTTTACCGTCTTTGAAAGTTGATACACGGATTTTAGGACCTTGTAAGTCACCTAAGATTGCAACTGTTTTACCTAATTTAGCTGCAATTTCACGTACTTTATTTGCACGCTCGATGTGATCTTCCTGCACACCGTGTGAGAAGTTCATACGAACCATATTTGCACCGGCAGCAATAATTTTTTCTAAGTTATTGCCACGGTCTGTAGCTGGACCCATTGTACAAACAATTTTAGTTCTTCTGAGTTTTCTAGACATTAATAGACTCCGTAATGTATTGATTTGTCGAAATTAAAAATTCTTTTTATGACAGGGCTTGATTCTGTCTCAATCGTGGCACATTATACGCCTAAATCTTTTAGGTTTAAATACAGTAATGAGGTTTTCCTATGAATATTTGGGTTATGCGCCACGGTGAGGCTGGTTTTAATGCAAGTTCTGACAGTGAACGTACTTTAACTTCTCAAGGAGAGAGAGCGGCTAAAAAGCAAGGAGAATGGCTTGCTAAGCGTTTGAACGCTCAGCAAATTGTGTTAGATAAAATTTTAGTCAGCCCTTATCGCCGGACACAGCAAACGCTTGATTGCTTATTCCAAGGAATGCAAGCGGTCGATTTAGGTAAAAATTTCACAAATGAAAACTTGATTGAGATTTGGGAAGGCATTACACCGTCAGGTGATCTTGATAATGTTTGTAGCTATTTAGCTTTTTTACGAGAAGAAGGGGCAAAGAATGTATTGCTTATTTCTCATTTGCCACTGGTGTATGATTTGGTCTTAGCGTTAACTACTCAGCAAGAAACGGTGCATTTTTATCCTGCGATCATCGCTGAAATTGATTGGCAGAGTAATTTTGGCAAAATAACGGCGGTTGAAAAGCCATAAATTCGCGGTATTTTGCGGAATTATGCAAAGTTTTTAAATATTTTTAAAAATTGTCGAATAAATAGACTTCCAAAATAGGAAAAAAGTGCGTATCATACGCACCTCGAAAATCAGGTTAGCCTGAAAGGTTTAAATAAGAAAGTACGGTTTTTTAGCCGTACTTTTTATTTGGATGTCTCTCTCGTTAAAATCGCTTTAATTTTAATCATTTACGGTGAAGGTAAGATGCAAATAGGACAGTATGAATTTAAAAAACGTATTTTCCTTGCACCAATGGCAGGTATTACCGACCAACCGTTTCGCCGTTTGTGTAGTCAACTTGGAGCCGGTTTAACGTTTTCGGAGATGATGTCCACCAACCCCGATGTATGGCATACCGAAAAATCTCGCTTGAGGCTTGCGCATCATGAAGAGATTGGTGTGAATGCCGTGCAAATTGCTGGGGCTGATCCACAAGAGATGGCGGCGGCTGCAAAAGTAAATGTAGAGTATGGGGCAGAGATTATTGATATCAATATGGGCTGCCCAGCGAAGAAGGTAAATAAAAAGATGGCAGGCTCTGCACTTTTACGTGAACCGGAACTCGTTGCTCAAATTTTAGATGCAGTTGTAAATGCTGTTGATGTGCCTGTAACATTAAAAATTAGAACAGGTTGGGATCAAGAAAATAGAAATTGTTTGGAGATTGCGAAAATTGCCGAGAAAGCAGGTATCTCCGCTTTAACGATTCATGGTCGTACTCGTGATTGTTTATTCAATGGTGAAGCCGAATATGAAAGTATTAAAGCCGTCAAACAAGCAGTTTCTATTCCGATTATTGCTAATGGTGATGTAACTTCCGCAGAGAAGGCAAAATATGTTCTAGATTACACCAAAGCAGATGCGGTTATGATCGGTAGAGGCAGTTTTGGTCGCCCTTGGTTATTTAAGGAAGTTAAAGATTTTTTAGAGAATGGACGTTCTTCAAACTCATCACTTGATGAAAAATGCGAACTGATGTTGAAGCATATAGAAGACCTTCACCAGTTTTATGGTGAGGAGAAAGGTTATCGAATTGCACGTAAACATGTTGGTTGGTATGTAGAACAGCTTGCGCCAAACTCGAATTTTAAGCGTACTTTCAATGCACTGGAATCTACAAAAGAACAACTCTTGGCATTGGAAGATTTTGTGAAATCGATTCGTTAGAATCCTTATTTAGTTGGATAGAGGACAATGTTAGAACAACAACCTACACAAAACCCATTAACTGTATCAATGTTAAATGCTCAAGCGCAACAAGTGAATAAACCACTTCGCGACAATGTAAAAGCAGCATTAAAAAATTACTTATCTCAATTAAACGGTGAAGATCCAACAGAATTATACGAATTAGTATTATCTGAAATCGAACACCCAATGTTAGATATGGTAATGCAATATACACGTGGTAACCAAACTCGTGCGGCAACAATGTTAGGCATTAACCGTGGTACATTACGTAAAAAATTAAAAAAATACGGTATGGGTTAATCCTTGCTGAACTTCAGGTAATCTGACAAAAACCTCACTGTTTTCAGTGAGGTTTTTGCTTTTTATTGAACGCAAAAAAATAGGCATAGTAGACAAAAAGGTTGGTAAAAAGTGGTTTAAAGCCTTATATTACAAGGCTTTAAACCAC
>NZ_GL831081.1:0-20729 GCF_000188255.1 Actinobacillus ureae ATCC 25976 | reverse complement strand
CCAAAAAATAAGCGGTTAAATTTGCAAATTTTTTTACAAATTTAACCGCTTGATTTTACTATTGCACTTTCAGCTTCTTACCTACGGTAATCTTATTGTTTTTGATGTTATTTAGCTTACTCAATTTTTCCGGTGTTGTATTATAGACACGAGCAATAGAGTAGAGCGTTTCATCTTGTTGCACAATGTGATAACCGTTAGTGGATTTTTTAGGTTCTTGTTTTGTGGAATTTTGCTCTTTATTTTTACTGTTTCTCTTATCTTTAGTCGATTTGTCTTCGACTTTAGTTTTCGAATTATCTTTTTTAGATGAATTCTCCGGATGATCAGATTTTTTCTGCTTAGCCTCTTTTTTGTTAGTATCTGTCGAAGTGTCTTTCACTTCCTTATAGACTTCTTTGGTATTACCTGTACTGCGTGAAACATACGCTACTAAGCCATTATAAATGGCTTGAGCGATTTTTCGGCGATATGCTGGCGTTGAAAGTTTTTGCTCTTCCACCGGATTTGATAAAAAGCCGGTTTCTACCAAAATAGAGGTGATATCAGGAGAGCGTAACACACTCAAACTTGCGTGCTGCGGCGCACTTTGGGCAAGAGAAGTGACATTTCCCAAACGTGATAATACAGCTTTGCCTAATTCATAACCAGAACGTTGAGAGTGAGAAAATTGAAGATCCAATACGGTTTGGTTTAAGTATTTTTCGTTAGTATTTGAAAGAACAGAACCAGCGCCACCAAGTAATTCTGATTGTTTCTCATGATCTTCAAGCCATTTACCCATTTCATCGCTAGCACGGCGGTTTGAAAGCACCCAAACAGAAGCACCCTTTAAACTATTCGATTTAGGCGATGAGTCCGCGTGAATTGAGACGAGTAAGTTTGCTTTATTTTTACGTGCAATTTCAGTACGTTTTGGAAGCTGAATAAAATAGTCACTTTTACGAGTCATTACCGCTTTAAATTTCGGATTTGAATCAAGTAATGCTTTTAACTCTTTTGAAATCGCTAAAGTAACGTTTTTTTCTTTTACGCCGAGTGTGGCACCAATTGCGCCCGGGTCTTTACCACCGTGGCCAGCATCAATTACAACCACGGTTTTAGCATAACTGCTAAGACTAAAAAATAAGCCAAATAAACTAACAACAATATAATTTACTAACTTGTTCATCTCATTCCTTTCAATTAAGCGGTTTAATTTAGATTAAAATTTACTAAAAGTTGTGTACCCACTGAAGTTTGCGGCAGCAACGTAATGTTGCGCCCTTCTTCGGCATAATCAATTTGAATAATGATATCTGCTTCAGGAATCATTCCTTTACCACGGCTAGCCCATTCTAACAAACAAACCGTTTGTGGGCGGAAATAATCACGAATGCCCATAAATTCCAACTCTTCAGGATCACTTAAACGATAGAGATCAAAATGGTAAATGGCATAAGGCGGAAGTTGATATTCCTCCACCAAAGTATAAGTTGGACTTTTGACATTTCCAATATGACCAAACTCACGCACGATACTACGTGTTAATGTCGTTTTTCCCGCACCTAACTCACCGTTTAAATAAACGACTAATGCATACTGAGGCGAGCGGTTTAAATAGGCTTGCATATGCTTTGCCAATGTTTGCCCAAATTGCAACATTTGTTGCTCGGTTGGAAAATAAAAAGTGATTGAATCTGACATTTCCGTAATGAGTACTTACAAGACTAATAGTGTTAATTAAGAAATAAAAAATTGAAAAAGTTGGAAGAAAATTCGGAGAGAAAATGGAGCGGGAAACGAGGCTCGAACTCGCGACCCCGGCCTTGGCAAGGTCGTGCTCTACCAACTGAGCTATTCCCGCATAAGGTATTTTGTCGACTAGCAAAGCTCCTAGACTATACGAATTTCTTTTTAGAACGCAAGTTTATATCGGTTAAAAAATATAAACTTGCAAGTCAATTTTTCAATTTTAGTGAAAAAAGAGCGTATTCTAATCTAATTTGATGAAATGTGTACGATAAAATTTTAATTCTTCGATAGATTCTCGAATATCATCTAAAGCTAAATGGGTATTTTTTTTGGTAAACTGGTCAAGTATTTCCGGTTTCCAATGGCGAGCGAGCTCTTTTAGGGTACTGACATCTAAGTGACGATAGTGAAAATAGTCGGCAAGATCCGGCATATATTTATATAAGAAGCGTTTATCTTGCGGCACACTATTTCCACAAATCGGTGAAGCACCTTTCGGTAGCCATCGTTTTAAGAAATCGAGCGTTTGTAGCTCTACAGCGCGTTCGGTTAACTTACTCTGTTTGACCCGTTCGATTAAGCCGTTTTCCGTATGCGTTTTAATACACCAATCACTCATTTTATTCAGTAAGTCATCCGGTTGGTGAACGGTTAACACTGGGCCTTCAGCTAAAATATTTAAATCTTTATCCGTTACAATGGTTGCAATTTCAATAATACGTTCTTTTTCCGGATCTAAACCGGTCATTTCCAAATCGATCCAAATTAAATTTTGACTGTCTAGTTTACTCATATTTATTCCTTCTCTTTTAATGCGTTTAGCACGAATGGCGGTACAAATTGTGTGACATCTCCTTGGTGGCGATAAATTTCTCGCACCATTGTTGATGATAGATAACGCCATTGCACGGCTGGCGGAAGAAAAATGGTCTCTAAACCTTCTTCCAGTTGTTCATTAAGCTGTGCCAATTGAATCTCATATTCAATATCATCACTGCCTCGTATACCCCGAATTAACGCTTTTGCCTGATGTTGTACGGCAAAATCTGCAAGTAATCCGCTAAATCCGACCGCTTGTACGTTACTGAGATGAACACAACTTTGCTTCACTAATAAAGTTCGTTCTTCTAATGAAAAAAGTGGCTGTTTGCTTGGATTTTTTGCCACTGCCACAATCACATTGCCAAATAGTTTCGCTGCACGTTCGATAATATCCAAATGTCCGTTGGTAATCGGATCAAAGGTGCCGGCGTAGATAACGGTATAACTCATATTATTTCTCTAAATAAGGTGCAAGTAGTTGCATATGGCGTTTTAATGTACCTTGATTCTCTTGTAAAACGCTAAAACCTGCTTGGCTAATCGCTCGACGAACATTTGGATGCTCGAGTAAAAAATTGACTGCTTGTGCTAAATCGTGTTCATCACTTTTTACTTCAACAACACCTTGAACATAACGTAATTTTTCAAAAATTTCCGGAAAATTAAACGTATGTACACCGGAGATAACCGGAAGCGCAAAAGCTATTGGTTCCAACGGGTTATGTCCGCCGTGCTCTACCAAACTTCCTCCGACAAAAGCAATTTGAGCTAAGCTGTAAAGCGTCATCATTTCACCCATAGTATCACCTAATAACACCTGAGTGTTTACTTTTAAAGGTGATTTATCAGTGCGCTTGGTGTAATTTAGTTCAGATTTAATCAGTAAATCTTCGACACTGTCAAAACGTTCAGGATGGCGAGGAACCAAAATTAATACTAAGTCAGGCCAACGCATTAATAGTTGCTTATGTGCATCAAGCAACATTTTTTCTTCGCCTTCGTGAGTACTTCCGGCAATCCAAACCGGACGCTGATTTAAGTCGAGTTCCTGCTTAGTAAACTCGACTTTATTACGTAATTCATCGGTTATTTCTAAATCAAATTTTAGATTTCCGGTATTAATAAGGTGCTTATCGTGGAATCCGAGCTCCAGATAGCGCTCAGCACTTACCGCATCTTGAGCCATAATTAAATCAATTTCATTTAACATATTTGTTAAACCAGATTTTATCCAACCGTATCTTTTGGCGGAACGAGGCGAAAGGCGTGCATTGGCAATCACGAATGAAATGCCTCTTTTATGCGATTGATGAATTAAATTCGGCCATAATTCGGTTTCAATTACAATAATCAACTTTGGTTTTATAAAATCTAAAAAACGGGCCATCGCATCGGGCAGATCATAAGGCAAATAAAAGTGTGTTACGCTATTACCAAAAGCGGTACGAACACGAGCTGAGCCGGTAGGCGTTACAGTCGTGACGGTGATCGGTAGCGTAGGATATTTACCTTGAATTGCCTTAATCAAGGGGGTAGCGGAAATCACTTCGCCAACAGATGCTGCATGCACGATTATGCCATTTTCATGCGGCTGCTTATCGTTATTATAGTAGCTATAACGTTCCAATAAGCGGCGACGATAGGCCGGTTGTTTACGCCCACGATTCCACATCATTAATAAAATCAATGGGTGAATGATGTAACTTAAAATCGTATAGAAAAAACGTAGCACTATTTGGTCTCCATAAGCGATCTAATTAGGGCATTTTTTTGCAAACCTAAAAAATCACCGTTGTAATAAAATAAAACATAGCGCCGGAGTTATGTAATAAAAAAGCTTGGGTTAGAAAATAACTCATCATCAATAAAATATGGGTAATCCCCAACACGCCCCATAAATGAGCAAGGGAATTGGATTCCGATTGTTTTAATCCGTTCCAGAATAGAATTAGCGGCACGAATAACGTCGCAAGCAATGCGATAAGTCCAGCAATACCTCTAGTTGAAGCGTCATGTAGATATTGATTGTGCGCATGACCGAAACGTGCTGCGTATTTAGAGATTTTTCCTTCAGAAAAATGCTGTTTCCGCATTTCTTTTACACCTTGGAGCCCCCAACCGAACACAGGTTTCTCTTGAATACCAAGCATCGCGCTTTTCCACATATCAAAACGAGCGCCTACAGAAGTACTCTTATTTGAACCGTTCATGTAAGCGGTAATATCGTTTTGTGCATCAAGATAGCGCTTGTGAATTGTCTCACTGGTAAAAATACCTCCGGCAAGCGTGATGAATAATACACCGGAGATAAGCCATTTTGATAGCGATTTACGGTTAAGCCAAAAAATAACGATAAGTACGAATGGGACGCCGACCCATGCTCCTCGAGCAGTCGTGAGAAAGCTTGCAATCAGCGCAAATAAGCCGGCGATTAAGTTGAGGTACATCGCCATTCGTTGTTTCTGCGTATAGAAATAAAATAACGCACAAAATGAGAACATAGCGAGTGACATTGCAATATCACCAGCTTGAATGTGCATGATTTTCGGAAAAGGGCGAACAAAATCAAGACCGAAAACTTGGATCATACTCGTAATACCAGCGCCGATTCCGGCAATTAAGATGGCATAAACAATCCATAAGTGTTTAAGTTGATTTTTATAAAATATGGATAAAATAGGTAATGCTAATAAGGCTCGAGAGGCAAGATCTAAGTCACTTCCCTTTCCCTTATGTATAATTAACGAAAATACGAATAATACAAAATAGCAAATAAACGAGTAAATTAACCATTTATCGGCTTTTTCTAAATGATAGGATTTATTTTTTATGTGCGGTATAAGCAAAGCTATCCCAGCTAGTGCTAATAAGATTGGAATAAGACTATAACTGAGTTTAAATTGAAGAATTAAAATAAAGAATAAACCAATTAATCCCGAATAGATTTGGCTTTTATTATATTTAATTTGCGCTAGCATAAGAGTCCCACATAAAAAATTTGACAAAATATTATACTTAAAAATTGAGGATGAAAGGAAAGAAAAGACGATTTAATCGTATAAATTTCTAATAAGCATAAAAAAACCCCTCATTCCGGAGGGGTAAAACTTATTATGGAGTCATACTTCTATGAGTATTGAGTCTTAATTATATGAATTTAATTCATAACTGCAATAATAAATTTTCAATCTTTACAATATATTGCTAAATTTGTGAGATTGATCACGCTTTGTGCGGATTTCTTGTATTAGAATCTATAAGATTACGCATTAAAAGTGCATAATCTAGTTCAATATCCACCGGTACATCTAAAAAGACAAAGTGTCCGTCGCCAAGTCCAGCTTCCACTTGCTCATTTTTGCGGTTCAGCATACGCTCAATTTTGAACATGATATTACCTTTTGGTGTCATCATTTCTACTGAATCGCCCACGAGGAATTTATTTTTTACCGCTACTTCCGCCATACCTTCAGCGTTACGTTTACCGGTGAATTCACCCACAAATTGTTGGCGTTCCGAAATTGAGTAGCCGTATTCATAGTTTTGGTATTCATCGTGCGTATGACGGCGTAAGAAACCTTCGGTATAACCACGATGTGCGAGTGATTCTAAAGTATCCATTAATGATTCATCGAACGGTTTACCTGCCGCCGCATCATCAATTGCTTTACGATAAACTTGAGCGGTACGTGCGCAGTAATAGAATGACTTAGTACGCCCCTCAATTTTGAGTGAGTGAACGCCCATTTGAGTTAATTTTTCCACGTGTTGTACGGCACGTAAGTCTTTTGAGTTCATAAAGTAAGTGCCGTGCTCATCTTCAAATGCAGTCATTTGCTCGTCCGGACGGTTTGGTTCTGTGTATAAGAATACTTTATCGGTATGCGAACCTTCACCTAATGTCGGTGCGATATTTTTCACCTCGATTTCTGGCTCATAACGTTGAACTGCAGCTTGCGGCACAATATTACCAACGTCATCTGTCGTACCTTCTTCCATTTTGTATTCCCAACGGCAAGCGTTGGTACAAGTACCTTGGTTCGGGTCACGTTTATTGATATAACCGGACAATAGGCAACGACCTGAATATGCCATACAAAGTGCGCCGTGTACGAAGATTTCAAGCTCGATGTCTGGTACTTGTTGGCGGATTTCTTCGATTTCTTCCAATGATAATTCACGTGAAAGAATTACTCGAGTAAGTCCCATTTGTTTCCAGAATTTTACTGTTGCCCAGTTTACCGCATTCGCTTGTACCGAAAGGTGAATATCGATTTCCGAGAAGTTTTCGCGCACTAACATAATTAAACCGGGATCAGACATGATCAGCGCATCCGGTTTCATATCCACTACGACTTTCAGATCTTTGATAAATGTTTTAAGTTTTGAGTTGTGTGGCGCAATATTCACGACCACATAGAATTTTTTACCTAAGCTATGCGCTTCATCAATCGCGATTTGTAAGTTTGCGTGGTTAAATTCATTGTTACGTACACGTAAGCTATAACGCGGTTGACCTGCATAAACGGCATCTGCGCCATAAGCAAAAGCGTAACGCATATTTTTTAAGGTGCCGGCAGGCGAAAGTAATTCGGGTTTAGGGTATTTTAATTCGGACATAGGTTTATTCTCTTCTGATAACAAGTCAGTACCTCCCACAAGTGGAAGGCGTAAAAGTGTCTATTTTCCAAGAAATATTGCTTTCTAGCAAGCAATAGATAGATTAGAATGCGACTTTTTGTGCTTAATTCATTTCGTTGAAATGTGGGAAAATTATGAAAAAATTTAAATGGCTAGTTGTAGCGACATTTTTGGCATTTTCGAGTATGGCTTTTTCAAAAGGGGTTATGATGGAAATGTTCCAAATGAAAAAACAG
Source organism: Actinobacillus ureae ATCC 25976 (assembly GCF_000188255.1). GTDB lineage: Bacteria > Pseudomonadota > Gammaproteobacteria > Enterobacterales > Pasteurellaceae > Actinobacillus > Actinobacillus ureae. The sequence goes on along the minus strand of NZ_GL831081.1, from coordinate 13,296 downwards.
TTAAATATATTGCAAGATGCTGAAACCACGGAACAATTCCAAACTTCTGTTGCTGTATTTTTACTGCAAGCGGAAAAAGCGAAAGAGACGATGCCAGCGAGTTTGGACGGTGATCAAGAACATTTTGTTGGCTATCAAGCGGCAATGCAACAAGTGATTGATGTTGCGAAGCAAGCGGAGCAACAAGCTCAAGCAGGAAATTTAGATCAAGCAAAACAAACACTGGAAGTGCTTGATGATATAAAGAAAAAATATCACTCAGAGTATAAGTAACAAAAATGGTAAGCGGTTGAATTTTAGCGTTCATAGTAAAAAAATGTTAAAATTTGACCGCTTGCTTTTTATCTCATTTTCGGGGAATTATGGAACAACACCAAGTATCAATAACCAAAGCGCTAGTTGCCACTGCCGCAATTATTATCATCTTAGCGGGGATTAAATCGGCGGCAGAAATTGTCGTACCATTTTTATTGTCACTATTTATTGCGATTATTTGTTCGCCTATCATTAAATTTATGACGATACGTCGTATTCCTTTAGGCATTGCTATCAGCCTGTTATTAGGGTTGATTGTCTTAGTTTTTTTATTTTTGACCGGTATGGTAAATAATGCTATTCAGGAATTTACCGCTTCTATCCCACAATATAAGTTATTGCTTACTGCACGTTTGCAAACGATATTCGCTTTAGTTAATGAGTATCAATTACCGATTAGTATTGGTCAGGAAGATATACTCAGTAAATTTGACCCGAGTGCCGTTATGAATTTAGTTAGCCGTTTGTTATTAGGTTTTTCAGGCGTGTTATCTAATATTTTTGTTTTATTTTTAGTGGTGATTTTTATGTTGTTAGAATCACCTATGGCTAAATATAAATTAGCGTTGGCGTTGAGTCCAGATAATGATCTTTCTAATGAGAAATATTATATTGATCAAGTCTTAAAAGGCGTAATTGGTTATTTAGGCATTAAAACAGTGGTAAGTGCTTTAACCGGCTTATCTGTTTGGATTTTATTAATGATCTTAAATGTACAATATGCAGTATTGTGGGGCGTATTGGCTTTCTTATTAAATTATATTCCGAACATTGGTTCTTTTTTAGCTGGTATTCCGATTGTATTACAAGCGTTGCTATTAAATGGTTTTTCTGTTGGCTTAGCCGTATTAGCCGGTATAGTCGGTGTCAATATGTTATTTGGTAACGTCTTGGAACCGAAAATGATGGGGAAACGGTTAGGCCTTTCAACATTGGTCGTTTTTCTTTCCTTGCTTTTCTGGGGATGGCTATTAGGAACAGTCGGAATGTTGCTTTCTGTTCCGCTCACAATGGCGCTGAAAATTGCTTTAGAATCGAATCCAAGTTCTCGCCGATATGCGATATTACTTGGCGACGTAGATGAAATTAAACGTTAATATTTTTATTAAGCTGTTTGGAAAAAGAACAAGCGGTCGAATTTCTTAAATTTTTTGCAATTTGCAAATCTTTAGGGAAATTTGATCGCCTGTTTATTATGTATAGGACTGCTTTTTCTTATATTGTTTAATCTATCATCAAAAGGCAAACGTTTGCGTTGAAATTGTAGGGTTTTACTTGACGATTTTTAAAGAATCGTTAAAATCTGCCCATTCTTTTTAATGAAGAATTGTTCGGATGAAGGTAGCTGGAGAAGAGTGAAAACTCTACCGACGAGGTAAAATCTTTCAGGTGCTAGCGATAGCGAGGACAGTTACTGGACGAACCCTTGGAGAGATCCAATCCATGTAAATGGAAAATGGACGCCGAAGGCGCAAGTGCGAATGCATGAAACGCTCAGGCAAAAGGACAGGGGAGAAAAGTGATACCTACCTAACTAGCGGTCATTTTTAGTCAAATTTTATCGATTTTACCGCTTATCTCTATTGTTACTTTTCTTTCCTTGTAACATACAATTACGAGGAATTACACAGATGTCATTTGACGATATTCTTAACACTATTAACAGCCTTATTTGGGGCGCTCCGCTTTTAATCCTACTTTCCGGTGTCGGTCTATATTTAACTTTTGCACTAAAAGGTATTCAATTTTGCCAATTAGGCCGTGCTTTCGTGTATATGTTCAAACCTGAAAAAGGGCAAGGTCAAGCCGGTGATATCTCTGCTTTTGCGGCACTTTCTACTGCGTTGGCTGCAACAATCGGTACCGGTAATATTGTCGGTGTAGCAACTGCTATTCACTCAGGCGGGCCGGGTGCATTATTTTGGATGTGGCTGATTGCGTTATTCGGTATGGCGACCAAATATGCGGAAGGCTTATTAGCGATTAAATTCCGTGGTCGTGATAAAGACGGCTTTATTGCCGGCGGCCCAATGTATTATATCGAAATGGGAATGGGCAAAAAGTGGAAATGGCTGGCAAAAGCGTTCGCTTTCTTTGGTGTATTGGTAGCGTTATTAGGGATTGGTACTTTCCCGCAAGTAAACGGTATTACTCATTCGTTAGAATCAACTTTTGATGTGCCGGTCGTATTTAGCTCAATTATTTTAACTTTAGTCGTGACTTCTATCGTATTAGGTGGGGTAAAACGTATTTCTAAAATTGCATCGATCGTGGTGCCGTTTATGGCGGTAGCTTATGTGATTGCTTCGGTTAGCGTATTAATTATGAATGCGGAAAAAGTACCGGATGCAATCGTATTAATCGTACATGCGGCGTTTAATCCGGAAGCTGCATTGGGCGGGGCATTTGGTTTTACTGTGATGCAAGCAATTCAATTAGGGGTTGCACGTGGTATTTTCTCGAATGAATCTGGCTTAGGTTCGGCACCAATTGCAGCAGCTGCGGCACAAACTAAAGAGCCGGTGCGTCAAGGCTTAATTTCAATGACCGGTACTTTTTTAGATACCATTATTGTGTGTACCATGACCGGTTTAGTGATTGTATTAACCGGCGCTTGGACGGGCGAAGCTGAAGGTGCGGAATTAACCAATTTGGCATTTAACCAAGGTTTAGAAAGTTCATTCGGCGCAGTTGTAGTCACCGTTGGTTTAGCATTCTTTGCATTTACTACGATTTTAGGTTGGTGTTATTACGGTGAACGTTGCTTTGTTTACCTGACTAACGGTAAAACTAAAGGAATTAAATTCTATCGTTTACTCTTTATTGCCTTAATTGCTTCTGCTCCGTTCTTACAGTTAAAAACGATTTGGACGATCGCAGATATCGTAAACGGTTTAATGGCATTCCCGAATCTGATCTCTTTAATTGCATTACGCAAAGTGATTATTGAAGAAACTAAAAATTATTTCTTCCGCTTAAAAAATGGCGAACTCAAATAAGGTTTACGCCGAGTGATTCAAAATCTGTTAAAGTGTAGGTAATGCCTACACTTTTTTATTTTGTATGAAAGCTATTTATTTTTCTGTTTTATTTCTATTTTTGAGTTTAATTACGCCCTCTATTTATGCGACTTCTGATAATTCCATCAGCTGTAAAGTCGTAGGAATTAGTGACGGTGATACGCTGACCTGCTTGTATAAACGTAAACCGTTAAAAGTGCGTTTGTTATATATTGATGCGCCGGAGTCCGCTCAGCCGTACGGCAATAAAGCCAAACAAGCGCTAGCAAATTTGGTATTTAAAAAACAAGTGATATTGCATAGTAGCGGTTATGATCGTTACCAACGTTTATTAGCAGTGGTTTATGATGAGCAAGAACGCAATATCAATTTATTATTAGTCCAAAAAGGTATGGCATGGGCGTATCGCGAAACGCAGCTGATTTATGAGCAGGAAATGCTAAAAGCAAAACAAGCGCAGAAAGGATTATGGCAAGATAGATCGCCGATTAACCCTGTGGAATGGCGGAAGCAACATAGTGCAGACAAGCAGTCTGATTCCGGCTGGAATTGGCAAAATATTTGGAAAAAACGATCGCTTGTAACAGATAATGCATTAGATTGTAAGAAAGTATTACGCTGTAGTGATTTTAGTGATTATCAAAGTGCGAAACGTTATTTCGACCAATGTGGTTCCAAAACAATGGACGGTAATCATGACGGTATTCCTTGTAATAAATTGTATCGAGAGGCATTGCATTAATGGATATGCAACAAACAGTAGCATTTAGATCTCAGTTTCCTTTTTTTAAGCAACAAGCCGAATGGATCTATCTGGATTCGGCGGCAACAACCTTAAAACCCCAAATATTAATTGATAGCACTACTGAATTTTATGCCTCGGCTGGTTCGGTACATCGTAGTCATTACGATCTTGCACAAAGCCAAGCTTATGAACGGACGAGAGAGCTCATTGTTTCTCGTTTTAATGTCGAGTCTCGCAATGCGGTCATTTGGACGAGCGGTACCTCCCATGCAATTAATTTAGTGGCGTATGGTTTGGAATATTTACTGGAGGCCGGAGATGAAATCATTATTTCCGTAGCCGAACATCATGCGAATTTTATTCCATGGCAACAATTAGCGCTGCGTAAGCAAGCGAAATTGATCGTTTTGCCATTAGATGCAAATTTTCAGCTAAATCCGACCGCTTTACAGCAGGCGATTTCTGTAAGAACTAAAATCGTTGCCTTGAATTTAGTTTCAAACGTTACTGGTGTACGTCAGCCGGTTGAGCAACTCATCCCAATCATTCGCCAATATTCGAAGGCAAAAATTTTACTGGATTGCGCCCAAGCGGTATGCTGCGAAAAGGTCGATGTGCAGAAACTGGATGCAGATTTTTATGCTTTTTCCGCACATAAAATGTATGGGCCGACTGGTGTCGGCGTGTTAACCGGAAAATTGCAAAGTCTAGAGCAAATTCGACCGCTATTTTTCGGCGGTAAAATGCTGAGTGATGTATCCGAATTAACGCTTTCCGTCGCTGATTTGCCTTATCGCTTAGAAGCCGGTACGCCAAATATTGCCGGTATTATTGGTTTTGGCGCAATTTTGGAGTGGCTGGAGCAGTGGAATTTCGACGAATTGAATCAAACAGTTGAATGTTTAGCGAAAGAGACCTACAAGCGGTTAAAAAATTATAAAAATATTCAAATTTTTTCGCAGTCGGGCTGTTCAACCATCAGCTTTGCATTTCAAGGAATTCATCATGCCGATATTGCCGCAATTATGACGGAACGTAAGATCTCTTTACGTAGCGGAGAACATTGTGCAAAACCTTATCTGCGCTATCTTGAACAAGTCGGGACGTTACGTTTATCAATTGCACATTATAACCAAATGGAAGATTTGGAACATTTTTTGGAATCTTTAGATCTAGCACTCGAAATTTTGGCTGACTAGATCAAAAAAATATGAAAATTTGCTAGAATGAATACCCTAAATAAGGTAATCTTCACGCCAATTTCCGATTTATTTTACAATTTTAAATTTATAGCAAAAGGTGTCTAAAATGACTAAACAAATCAAAAAAATTGCTGTGTTAACGAGTGGTGGTGATGCGCCAGGCATGAATGCTGCGATTCGTGGTGTCGTTCGTGTAGCACTCAATGAAGGTTTAGAGGTATACGGTATCCAAGACGGTTATTATGGTTTATATAATGACAAAGTCATCCAATTAGATCGTCGCTCTGTATCAGAGACAATTAACCGTGGCGGTACTTTCTTAGGTTCTGCTCGCTTCCCGCAATTTAAGGATCCGGAAGTGCGTAAGCAAGCGGTGGAAACACTGAAAAAATATGAAATTGATGCATTAGTCGTTATCGGTGGTGACGGCTCTTATATGGGGGCGAAACTATTAACGGAAGAGTTCGGTTACCCTTGTATCGGTTTACCGGGTACCATTGATAATGATATCGTGGGTACAGACTACACGATCGGTTATCAAACAGCATTAGAAACTGCGGTAGAAGCGATCGACCGTTTACGTGATACTTCTACTTCACACCAACGTATTTCAATCGTAGAAATCATGGGACGCCACTGTGGTGATTTAACTATCAGTGCGGCGCTAGCAAGTGGTTGTGAATACATTATCGTGCCGGAAAAAGGTTTAGATAAAGAATCATTACTGCGTAATATTGATGAAGGCTTTAAAAAAGGTAAGCGCCATGCAATTATTGCGATTACTGAGTTAATGACGGACGTTCACCAATTAGCTAAAGAAATCGAAGCTCGTTTTGGTCACGAAACTCGTGCAACGGTATTAGGTCATATCCAACGTGGTGGTGCGCCTTGTCCATTCGACCGTATCTTAGCGTCACGTATGGGCGTATATGCGGTAGATTTATTATTACAAGGTTATGGCGGTCGTTGTGTTGGTATCCAAAATGAGAAATTGGTACACCACGATATCATTGATGCAATTAACAATATGCGTCGTCCGTTCAAAGAAGAATTGTTCGATGCAGCTAGAAAATTATTCTAATTTTTCTTAAAATCAAAAGGCGGCTTAAGTAAGTCGCCTTTTTTATTTATATAAGGAAAATCTATGTTTAATGATAAGCCGGTTATTTCAAATCAGCACGGTGCATTGGCTATGGCATTTATTCCTTTTTTATACGGAATGTTTGCCTCGACCCCAACGCTTAATCATCTCTTTTTAGGCTTAGCGTGGCTGTTTCTTTATTTATTTTCTTACCCTTTTCTTTCATTATTTAGCAAAAAGCCGACAGCTCGTAACAAAAAGTGGGCGCTCATTTATGTTCTGATTAGCTTACTCTGTGCAATACCGGTTTTGCTTGCGATTCCTCAAATTTTGCAATTTTTAGCGTTAATCTTACCGCTTGCAGCGATTCAAATTTATTATGCAAAACAAAGAGATGAACGAAATTTATTGAATGATATTGCCGGTTATTTAACTTTCGGTGTGATAGGTATGGCAAGTTTCTATCTTGCAGAACAGCAGTTTAATTGGGAGATTTTAATTCATCCCACCGTATTTTTTATCGGCGCAACCTTATATGTAAAAAGTATGGTGCGTGAACGTAAAAATCCGCTGTATATGGAACTGAGTATCGGTTTTCATCTACTCTTTTCGATTATTTATTTAATGTTTGGATATCTGTGGCTATTTGCGGTGTATTTGATTGCGTTAGCACGTGCAATTGTCGTGCCGAGTTTCGGTTGGAATGTGAAACAGGTGGGGATGTTTGAGTTTCCTGTTATCCTCATTTTTATGATTTGCTTAATTTTCGGATAAGAAAAGGCGCTTATACAATGTAAGAGCGCCTTTATTTTTTAGTTACTTAATTAGTAATCTAAATCGTCTTTATATAACTGATAATCCGCTTTTAACGCTTCAATTAACTCAATGAAATCGTCCGGTAGCGGTGCGTGCCATTCCATCAGTTCACCGGTAATCGGGTGTTCTAAACGTAGCATGGTTGCGTGTAATGCTTGACGCTGGAAGCCTCGTAATACCGCTAAGAACTCTTCGCTTGCTCCTTTCGGCGGACGAGGACGTCCACCATAAAGTTGATCACCTAATAACGGATGCGCAATATGTGTCATATGTACACGAATTTGGTGAGTTCGGCCGGTTTCTAAACGTAAACGTAGGCGAGTATAGTTACGGAAGCGTTCCATAATGCGGTAATGGGTTACTGCCGGTTTACCCATTGGGTGTACTGCCATTGCAGTACGTTTGGTAGGATGTCGTGCCATCGGTTCATCAACTTTACCACCTTGCGTCATAACACCGCTTGTCACCGCTTCATATTCACGGGTAATGCGACGTTTTTGGAGTGCGGTCACTAAGTGAGTTTGTGCCGGAATATTTTTTGCCACAACCATTAAACCGGTTGTGTCTTTATCCAAACGATGCACGATACCCGCGCGCGGCACTTCAGCAATCGGCGGATAGTAATGTAATAATGCATTCAGCACCGTACCGTCCGGATTACCTGCACCCGGATGTACGACTAAATCTTTCGGTTTATTAATTACTAAAATATCATCGTCTTCGTACACGATATTTAACGGAATATCTTGTGGCTCGAATCGTACTTCCTCTTCGATTTCAGCCTGAACTTCGATAAGCTCGCCACCGAATACTTTTTCGCGCGCTTTGTTTACAATATTACCGTTTACCTTCACTAAATCACTTTCAATCCACACCTTTAAGCGTGAGCGAGAATAATAAGGGAAAAGTTGCGCCAGCGCTTGGTCTAAACGAGCGCCGAGTAAATCCGCCGAAACCTTGGCAGTTAATGTCATTTGTTGAGTCATTTAAAGATAAATTCCAAAATTTGTCTGTTGCTTATTTGAATATGTTCTATAAAATAGGGCAATTGGTATGAACTTAGCAAAGTGCCATTGGTCAAACTTGACCATTGTACATTAACTTTTGGTCATAGACACTTTTTTATAGGTAAAATCATTATGCGTAAATTCACATCTCTTGCTTCGCTGATGTTAGTGGGGCTTTTAGTAGTAGGTTGTTCTAATAGTGCGAATAAAGAATTAGAAGAATCATCCGCACAAGATCTCTATACTAAAGGGCAAACCTATTTACAAGATGGCGATTATAACTCGGCAATTCGCTATTTAGATGCGGTTGGTACCAAAGGCGGTCAACAAAGTGCGTTTGGTGAGCAAACTCAATTAAGTTTAATTTATGCAAATTATAAAGTCGGTGAGTATTATAAAGCATTAGATGCGGCGGAACGTTTTGTGCGTGCTTATCCAAACAGTGCGAGCATGGATTATGTTTACTATTTGGCCGGTTTAAGTAATGCACGTTTAGGTGATAACTTTATTCAAGATTTCTTTGGCGTAAATCGTGCGTCTCGTGCATTAGATAGCGTACGTAATGCGTATGGTAGCTTCCAGACGATTGTACAGCACTATCCGCAAAGCAAATATGCACAAGATGCCAAAAATTGGATGGGCTATTTAATCAACCGTATGGCAGAACACGAGTTAGCGATTGTGAAATTCTATGATGATCGTGAAGCTTATGTTGCGGTGGTAAATCGTGTAGAAGAAATGATGCGTTTCTATCCGGAAAGCAAACCGACTTATGAAGCTTTAGCTTATATGCAAAAGGCTTATGAGCAAATCGGTATCAAAGATTCGGCAGAGAAAGTTGCTGCATTAATTGAAGCGAATAAAGATAAAAGCTTCCCGGAAATCATTAAGCCTGAATATAGCGAACAGTTCTAATCAAGCGGTTGATTTTTATAAAAGTTTTGCAATTCTAGGGGCGTTATTTTTGAATAATGCCCCTTTCCCATTTCATAAATAAGACAAAAATATGCGAATTTTAGGTATTGAAACTTCCTGTGATGAAACCGGAGTGGCAATTTATGATGAACACAAAGGTTTGGTAGCAAACCAGCTTTATAGCCAGATTGAGATGCATGCAGATTACGGTGGTGTCGTGCCGGAATTGGCTTCTCGAGATCATATCCGTAAAACGTTACCGCTAATTCAAGAAGCATTGAAAGAAGCGAATTTAACCGCAGATGATATCGACGGTGTTGCCTATACGGCAGGCCCAGGCTTAGTTGGCGCATTGCTAGTTGGTTCTACGATTGCTCGCTCGCTTGCTTATGCGTGGAACGTACCGGCGCTTGGTGTTCATCATATGGAAGGCCATTTGATGGCACCAATGTTGGAAGACAATCCGCCGGAATTCCCATTTGTGGCGTTACTGATTTCAGGCGGACATACTCAGCTAGTCAAAGTAGATGGCGTAGGACAGTATGAAATTCTCGGAGAGTCGATTGATGATGCAGCAGGTGAAGCCTTTGATAAAACCGGTAAATTACTTGGATTAGATTATCCGGCCGGTGTAGCGGTTTCGCAATTGGCTGAAAAAGGCACACCGAATCGTTTTGTTTTCCCTCGACCAATGACGGACAGACCGGGGCTTGATTTTAGCTTTTCCGGCTTAAAAACCTTTGCGGCTAATACGATTAATGCCCATTTAGATGAGAACGGTCAGCTAGATGAACAAACTCGCTGTGATATCGCCCACGCTTTCCAACAAGCGGTAGTGGATACAATTATTATCAAATGCAAGCGAGCTTTACAACAAACCGGTTATAAACGACTTGTGATTGCGGGGGGCGTAAGTGCTAATAAACAATTACGTGCCGATTTAGCTGAAATGATGAAAAACTTAAAAGGCGAAGTGTATTATCCTCGCCCGCAATTCTGTACCGATAACGGTGCAATGATTGCTTATACCGGTTTTTTACGCTTAAAAAACGGTGAAACTACCGATTTAAGTGTTAGCGTTAAACCTCGCTGGCCAATGACGGAATTACCAAAAATCGGGTAAGGTTATGTTAGAAAAAATTGAGCGTTTAATTGTTGAAATTAATAAGCTGCATTTAGCTTTTTCCGAAGATTATTTTGAAACGGGTAAGGTCGCAAAAGTAAACTTAAAACATACGCTTGCTAAAGTGCCGATAGAGCATATTTTATCTTACCGTTTAAATTTACATGAATCTATCAATGATTATTTATTCCGTGCGGATTTATACGATATTCCTTATTTTTATCGAGTAAAAGCCTCGGAATCTATTTTGGATAAAATCAAACGTTTTGAGTCTCGTAGCGAGGGCTATCCAGTCAATAGCATTATGAATGACATCTTTGGTGCGAGGATAATCGTTTCCAGTGAAGAAATCGCAGAGATTATGGAACGTTTAGATGATTGGAAAGATAAATATGGTTTAAAAAATTGGTATTTGAGAGATAAAGAAGAATATGTAGGAATTCATATTTACTTTAAAAATGCCAGCAACTTTTACTATCCTTGGGAACTACAAGTTTGGGATAAAAAGGATGCGGAAAAGAATATTCAGAGCCATATTAAATATAAACGTAATTTTATAAAAAATATTTAGTAATCTTATTGAGATTAAATGAGGAAAAAAATGAACGTAGCAGAATTTCACCAAAAAATTGAACAAGTATGGCAACAAATCGAAGAAAAAATTGATGATGAAGGTTTAAGTATCGATACTGAAATTCAAGGTGCAGTATGTACATTAACTTTTGATGATGAATCACAAATTGTCATCAATAAACAAGAAGCGATGTTAGAGTTATGGCTTGCTAGCAAATTAGGTGGCTTTCATTTCGCTTACTGTGATGGTGAATGGGTTACTGCAGAAGGGCGCTCTTTCTGGACGCATCTTGAAGAGGCTTTTGCTCGTCACGGCGAACAAATCAGCTTTTAATTAATAAGCGGTCGTTTTTGTAAAAAGTTTTACAAATTTGACCGCTTGTCTATTTCCTTTTTAGCTTATCTTATTGGAATCACAATGCAATTATCTCAAACTGCTGCCAAAGATGTATTAAATAACGTCTTCGGTTATCAATCTTTTCGTCACGGACAACAAGAGGTGATCGATTCGGTTTTGGCAGGAAGAGATTGTCTTGTAATTATGACCACCGGCGGCGGTAAGTCGCTTTGTTATCAAGTGCCTGCACTTTGCTTAGACGGTATTACGCTAGTGATTTCTCCGCTGATTTCCTTGATGAAAGATCAGGTCGATCAGCTACTGACCAATGGTGTCGAAGCCGGTTTTTTAAACTCCACGCAAACCTTTGAAGAACAACAAGATGTTGAGCAGAAAGCGCTTTCCGGTCAGCTAAAATTACTGTATCTCTCGCCAGAAAAGGTGATGACCCAAGGCTTTTTCCGTTTTATTTCGCTATGTAAAATTAGCCTGATTGCGGTTGATGAAGCGCATTGCGTTTCGCAGTGGGGACACGATTTTCGCTCAGAATACACCTTATTAGGCAATTTACGTAATACGTTTCCGAATGTGCCTCTTATGGCATTAACAGCAACGGCAGACCCAACAACTCGCCACGATATTCTGCAGCACCTACGCTTAACCGATCCACATACTTATCTGGGCAGTTTTGATCGTCCGAATATTCGCTACACGGTGCAAGAAAAATTTAAGCCGATGGAGCAATTAGCTAAATTTATCAGTAAGCAACATGGTAAAAGCGGTATCGTTTATTGCAACAGCCGTAAAAAAGTGGAGGAGATTACTGAAAAGTTGGCGGCTCGTAAGATTTCAGTAATGGGCTATCATGCCGGAATGTCGGTTCAGCAGCGTGAAACGGTTCAAAATGCGTTTCAGCGAGATAATATTCAAGTTGTGGTTGCGACTATTGCTTTTGGTATGGGAATTAATAAATCGAATGTGCGTTTTGTCGTGCATTTTGATTTGCCTCGCAGTATTGAATCTTACTATCAAGAAACCGGGCGTGCAGGACGTGATGATTTACCCTCTGAAGCGGTGTTATTTTATGATCCTGCCGATTATGCGTGGCTGCAAAAGGTGTTACTGGAAGAACCGGAAAGTAAACAACGAGATATAAAACAACATAAACTGCAAGCCATCGGTGCTTTTGCCGAATCGCAAACCTGTCGCCGTTTAGTACTATTGAATTATTTCGGCGAATCACGTCAAGAACCGTGTAAAAACTGCGATATCTGTTTGGATCCACACCGTAAATATGATGGGACATTGGATGCGCAAAAAGTGATGTCGGTGATTTATCGTACCGGTCAAACTTTTGGTGCACATCATGTGATTGGTGTATTGCGTGGTTTGAATAATCAGAAAATTCGTCAGTTTAATCATGATCAGCTTTCGGTGTACGGCATCGGCAAAGAGCAGAGCCAAGATTATTGGCTAAGTATTATTCGTCAACTGATTCATCTTGGTCTAATTCGCCAAAATATTGTTAATCATTCAGCTCTACAGTTAACTGAAGAAGCTCGTCCGGTATTACGTTCGGAGAAAAAGCTCGAATTAGCAATGCCTCGTTTAACGTTTTCAGCAACGGCTTATGTACAGAAACAAACTTCGGTTCGTTACGATAAGGACTTATTTGCTCGTCTACGTTTTCTGCGTAAACAAATTGCCGATAAAGAAAATATCCCACCTTATGTGGTATTCAATGATGCAACTTTGCAAGAAATGGCGGAGTTTTTACCGCTTACGGAAGTGGAAATGTTGGATATTAATGGGGTTGGAGAACGTAAATTAGAACGTTTTGGCGGTGCTTTTTTAAGCTTGATTCAAGAACATTGTCATAACCGTAAATAAAAAAACTGCACTTAAAATCACGTGAGCTCAAAGTGAAGTTAAGTGCAATTTATCAATTCGAATTATTTGCCTTGTTCAGCCCATAAGTCTGCAATGCATTGGTTTGGAGCATATACCAATTTACCTTCTTTAGTGATGTAAGGTCTTGGATCATATTCACGAGTACAAGCGCCTGGGAAGTTAGCCGCATAAGCGCTAGTCGTTGCTGAAAGTAACAGTTGCAAGAACTAATTTTTTCATAATGAACTCCTAATAAGTTTTGGGGCTGTAGT
>NZ_GL831080.1:1643050-1666151 GCF_000188255.1 Actinobacillus ureae ATCC 25976 | reverse complement strand
AAAATTGCCCCTTTTTGACCGCTTGTATGACGGTTAATTTGAATTCGGGGGAATATTTTTGCTTCTTACCCATCACCGCTAGCCCATTGATTCCATTATGATTAAATTGAGTAATCCATCGAGTTAAGGTTTTCTTGGATAATTGAAAATGTCGTTGAGTGAATAAACGGTTTTTGTCATGTTGAAGATAAAACTCGATGACTTGTTGTTTGAATAGCGAGTTATATTTAGTCATAAAAAATCTGCACCTTAATCATTAGAGGTTAGTCCAACTTTTGGGGGGCAGATCAGTCCGGGGCTTTAGGTCATTTAGATTTTACTATTGATTTTTTTAAGAGTAATTTTTTACCATTCTTATCAGTCACTTCGATTTCTGCCGGTGACGCTCGCTCTTTATGCACGATAGCAATTAAATTATCATGTTGTGCAATATCTTCAAATCTGCCGGTGACACGCAAAGCTTTTACATTAACGTTATCGGCAAACACTAAGAAAGTCCCTAAAGGTGTAACGCGGATATTTTGTAAACCTAACTTTTCTTTACCGGCAACTTGATATTGAGGCGTTTTATTTTTTGATTTTGCAATCGCCTCTTTATTCGTCACTATATCAATAATACTTTGCAATTTCTGCGCACTTTCACTGGTTTGTGCCGAAGTATTATTAGTTTGTGCTGTAGCCGCAGTAGTTACAGTAACTGGTGCTGATTCTTCATCAGAAGAGAAAATCGCTTCGCTAATAAATTGTTCAATGCTTTGTTTTTTAGCAATTAGCGGTTCACCACCTTTATTCGATGCGACTAAAAATAAACGAGAACCAATTTTTTCAAAACGAATATCCGTATTCGGTAATTGTGATTCCAATTGCTGGGTTAGTGATTTAATCGTCACTTCGCCATTGTTTGGAATAGATACCGGACGAGATGTGTCTAGCTCGTAAGTAATAAAGCCGACTTTTAAACTTTGAGCTAATTGCTGTAATAGTTCACCTGCTTGTCCTTCATAAGCGATACGAAGTTTGGCTTGCTCATAGCGGTTAAATTGTACATCGTCATTCGCAAATGCTGAAGCGTTGACGAATAAGCATACGAGGCTGGTAAGAAAAGTTTTATTCATTAATTTTTTCATTGTAAGTTCCATTTATGATTTTATAGGTTTGTTATGACAATTTTTTTGCCGATAAATTCATCATAAATAATAGATTGTTTAGTATAAAACAACACATTGAAAAGGCAAGCGTCTTAGAGGTATGAAACGGTAAGTTTTATTTGGCAGACTTTGTATAAATTTAAAAATAACTAACTCTATGAATCTTTTATGATATTTAGTGTAAAAAATATTATTTTCTTAAAAATAGCGTTATTTTTCGATGAAGTTCGCATTTCTACCATTTTCTACTTGTAATTTGGCCGATAAATAGGTAGGTTAATTGCGATACGAGTAACTGGTTGTTACTTTTGACCTTAACCGATTTGAGATAAAGAGGTAGTAATGGAATTTAGCGTAAAAAACGGTAGCGTAGAAAAACAACGTACTGCGTGTTTAGTGGTTGGCGTATATGAGCCTCGTCGCCTTTCTGCGGCGGCAGATCAATTAGATAAATTAAGCGAAGGTTATATTAGTGCCTTACTAAGACGCGGTGACTTAGAAGGTAAAGCAGGCCAAACGCTTTTGTTGCATAACGTACCAAATGTACCTGCAGATCGTGTATTGCTTGTTGGGTGCGGAAAAGAACGAGAGTTAAATGAGCGCCAATATAAGCAAATTATTCAAAAAATGGTACAAACGATTAATGAAACCGGCTCGATGGAAGCTGTGTGTTTCTTAACCGAATTACATGTAAAAGGTCGTTCAACCTATTGGAATGTACGTTTTGCGGTTGAGACAATTCAAGAAAGTTTATATGCCTATAACGATTTCAAAAGCATTAAACCGGAAGTACGTCGCGAATTACGTCGTGTGATTTTCAATGTGGCTAATCGTAAAGATTTATCTGATGCGGAAAGAGCGCTAGAACACGGTAAAGCGGTTTCAACCGGTGTAGCTTGTGCTAAAAATGTAGCAAATTGCCCGCCAAATGTGTGTAATCCGGCTTATTTAGCAGAATTAGCGAAAGGCTTGGCAGCAGATTATGAGTGTATTCAAACCAGCATCCTTGATGAAGCTGAAATGGATTCATTATCAATGAATGCTTATTTAGCCGTTTCTCGTGGCTCGCAAAATCCTGCTTATTTATCCGTAATCGAATATCGTAATCACCCGAATCCGGATGCAAAACCTATCGTTTTAGTCGGTAAAGGGCTGACGTTTGACTCTGGCGGTATTTCAATTAAACCGTCCGATTCAATGGACGAGATGAAATATGATATGGGCGGTGCCGCTTCGGTTTACGGTACGATGAAAGCATTAGCCGAAATGAAATTACCGCTGAATGTCATCGGTGTGTTAGCCGGTTGTGAAAATATGCCGGACGGCAATGCGTATCGACCGGGCGATATCCTGACAACAATGAACGGTTTAACCGTTGAGGTATTAAATACCGATGCGGAAGGTCGCTTAGTGTTATGCGATACGCTAACTTATGTAGAACGTTTTGAGCCGGAATTAGTGATTGATGTTGCAACCTTAACAGGTGCTTGTATGATTTCGCTTGGTGCGCACAACAGCGGATTGATGTCGACCAGTAATGTATTGGCGAACGATCTATTAAATGCGGCGGATCAAGCGGATGATAAAGCGTGGCGTCTACCGTTAGGTGAAGAATATCAAGAGCAGCTTAAATCGAATTTTGCCGATCTTGCTAATATTGGCGGACGTTTAGGCGGTGCAATTACAGCCGGTCAGTTCTTATCGAACTTTACCAAAAAATATACTTGGGCGCATTTGGATATCGCCGGTACCGCTTGGAAATCTGGCGTGGCAAAAGGTGCGACAGGTAGACCGGTTTCACTGCTAAGCCAATTCTTGATTAATAAGGCACATAATCAATAAGCAGTTGATTTTTCATAAAAATTTACAAGCCCTCAGGTAGCAATATCTGAGGGCTTTTTATTCAAAAGATAGAATTTGGTGTATTTTTATATGAAAAGTTTGATCTAGTTTAAGTTTGTAGACCACCTTATTTACACATGATGTTCATTATCGAACATTTTTAATGTTTTTTTATTTTCTTTTTTGTGTTTTTATGTTGTTTTTTGCAATGTTATAAATAAGGAGTTTTGTATGTTTTCGTTTTTAAAGGCATCTCCGCCGCCCCCGAGAAAATCCGGGGAGATTGATGCAGAGTATAAAAAATTACGTTGGCAAGTCTTTGCCGGTGTTTTTATTGATTATGTGGCTTACTACCTCATTTGTAAAAATTTCTCGCTTGCGATGCCATATCTAATTCAAGAGTATGGCTTTTCTAAAGCGGATTTAGGTACAGTCGGCGTGGCATTATCTTTAGCTTACGGTATTAGTAAATTTGTAATGGGTAATGTGTCGGATCGTTCAAATCCAAAATATTTTATTACTATCGGTTTATTAGGTTCGGCAATTGTCAGTTTAATTTTCGGTTTAGTTCCGGGCGTTTTAGCCTCTATTCCAGTGATGATTGTATTGGCTGCGTTAAACGGTTGGTTCCAAGGCATGGGATATCCACCTGGGGCTAAAACGATGACTAACTGGTTCTCTAAATCTGAACGTGGTAGTTGGTGGAACGTTTCACATAACTTAGGCGGTGGTTTAATCGGTCCGTTAGCGATTCTTGGTTTAGCGATTTTCGGTACTTGTCAGTCACTATTCTATTTACCGGCACTCATTGCGATTTTATTAGCGTTGGTTATGTTCTGGTTAATGCGTGATACGCCGGAATCACAAGGTTTACCGCCGGTAGATGAATGGCGCGGTGAAAAAGTATTAGAGAAAGTTGAATCGGCAGATACCTTGTCGGCAATGGATATTTTCCGTAAATATATCATCAATAATAAATTCTTATGGGCAATTGCGATTGCGAACGTATTTGTTTACTTTATTCGTTACGGCATTATTGACTGGGTGCCGACTTACTTAAAAGAGGTGAAAAATTTCTCGGTCGATAAACAAAGCTGGGCGTATTTCTTATATGAATATGCGGGTATCTTCGGAATGTTGGCAAGCGGTTATTTAAGTGACAAAGTTTTCAAAGGTCACCGTGCGCCGCCAATGTTAATGTTCTTAGCCGGTGTATTAATTGCAATTGTTGTTTATTGGAAAAATCCGGCGGGGAATCCTTTAATTGATAATATCTGCTTAGTGGCGATTGGCTTCCTTATCTATGGTCCGGTAATGATGATCGGCTTACAAGCGGCAGATTTAGTGCCTCGTGTTGCAACAGGCACGGCAATAGGTTTAACTGGTTTATTCGGTTACTTATTAGGGTCGGCAAGTGCCGGTTGGGTAATGGGTAAATTGGTGGACTTATATGGCAGGGACGGTGGTTTCGATGCACTTATTGCTTCAAGCTTCTTAGCATTCGGCTTTATTGCTATCACATTATTCAATAAAAAATCAGCAGAATAAGTTTATTATTTCTTATACTGATTAAAGCAAAAGGCATCGGAGAGAAATCTTCGATGCCTTTATCATATTGGTACTATTCAATACCAACCAATTTGTGAGTTTGTAAACTCAATTGCCATTTGGGTTTATTGGCTCGTTGATTCAAAATACCAAGTTGGGTAATGGTTTCCAATAAATTCATTTTGCCGTCCACTTCGCAAGGAGAAAGGTAGTAATGTTCGGCGGTAATTTGTGTTTCGATTTGTTCACAAAAACCTTGTACATCGCCTTTATCCATCACGATACGAACTTCGTTGGCGAATGGAATACATTCTCTCAAATATTTCTCTTGATACATCAGTTTCGGGCTAGTGGCGATATAATCAATCTGTTTCGGCACGGCTTTTAAGCCGTTCGTTTCAATTGCTAGCCAATAACCTTCTACTTTAAACACATCGAGCAATACGCTTAAATTGGCATACATCGTGGGCTCGCCGCCGGTAATGATAATATTCTTGGCGGAATAAGATTTTACTCGTTCAAGAATTTTTGCCACGTTCCATTTTTCGTATTCGTTATAGTTAGTATCGCACCACGGGCAAGCAAGATTACATTTGCCTAAACGCACGAAAATGCAAGGTAAGCCTGTATTAAAGCCTTCACCTTGCAGGCTTTCAAAGATTTCGACAATCGGGAAAGTCGTTGTCGTAAAAATAGTATTTGTCATAATTTTTACAAATCTCTCCTAACCCCTCTTTACTAAAGAGGGGGGAATATCTAGGTTAAGATTTATACTCTATATTTATTAGATAGGAGTGTTTAACGAGAATATTCACAATATGAGGTTGGTGTTTCCCAAAGGCGAATTAAACTGACCGGTAAACCGACTTTTTCTAGTTTTTCAAACATATATTTCGCCATTTCTTCCGCTGTCGTGCGGCTTGGAATACCGTAAACTTTAGAGTTTAAATCGATTAACAGTTTGGCAACTTGGCTTTCTCTGTTGCTATTTAAATCATAGATATAGGCGTGATCCATCGGGTCTAAGATTTCACGTTTCACTACCGATTTTAAATCGGAATAATCCATCACCATGCCTCGTTTCGCTCCTTCAGCAACTAAGTCGCCGCTAACTTCCACCTGAAGTTTATAAGTATGTCCGTGTAAGTTTTGGCATTTGCCGTCGTGCCCATCAAGCATATGTGCCATATCGAAACTAAATTCTTTTGCAATTTTAAACATTTTTTTGACCGCTTGTTTTTTCTGATAAGTACTCATTAAGCCCTTTTTCACGCAATATGCAACTCGGGCAAGTGTGACAACCGCCTTCTACACCTAAATAGCAAGTATGGGTATGCTGTCTGATATAGTCGAATGCACCGAGTTTATCGGCTAATGCCCAAGTTTGTTTTTTAGTAAGGTACATCAGTGGCGTACGAATGTTGAAGTTATAATCCATTGCCAGATTTAAGGTCACATTCATTGATTTCACGAACACATCTCGGCAGTCAGGATAACCGCTAAAGTCGGTTTCGCATACACCGGTAAAGATAGTTTGGATGTCTTGTCCTTTGGCGTAAATAGCGGTGTAAAGTAAAAACAGCGCATTACGACCGTCAACAAAGGTATTCGGCGTATTGCCTTCTTGCTTAATTTCACGTACTTCCATCATTGCATTAGATGTGATGGCTTTGATCACGGAAGTATCAATCAGCGTTTGTTTAACGCCGAGATCTTTGGCTATCCAAGCTGCTTTTTCCAGCTCAATTGCGTGGCGTTGTCCATATTGAAAGGTAACCACTTCAACATTTTCCACACCAAATTCTTGAATGGCTTGGAAAAGGCAGGTGGTTGAGTCTTGACCGCCGGAAAAAATCACGACGGCTTTTGGAATTGAATTCATTTTGTATCCTTAGTTTTGGTTTCAAAGAGAGTCTTTGGCGTGGGAGGTTTTCGAACCACGAGAAAGAATAAGCGGTCTGAATTTGCAATTTTTTTGCAAAAAGAGACCGCTTGCTGAATGGCTATAATAGCAGAATTTTCAATCGTTTTCTAATGCGATTTTGGGTCATTGGTTTTTTGCATCACTGCTTTTAAAAGATCTTGAGTGGATTCCTCAATCATTTCACTACTTAATGATCCTGAACGTTCTCCCCAAATAGAAAGCGAAGAACCGATAATATTCTTGGTATTTTCAACCATATTTTCTTTATTTTGCCCATCCCATAAACCGAGTTTCCAGTTATTTAATACATCTTCTGTTGCATATTTACTGTCAGGTGTAATATTGGCATTACCTTTCGGCACAAAATAAAGATAATACGAATTATAATTTAATACTTTAAAACCGTTTTCGAGTAATTCCGACAAGTTTGCACTAATTTTTCGGCGTTCTGCAATATCTTGACTTTCTTGAGCATCACCGTCATAACTCCAATAAGTGATCTCTACATTTTTATTTAATTGATTTAAATTATTTTTAATTAAACCGTCATTCCAAATACGCGTAATTTTGCCTTTCTCGTTAATAAACTGATTAAGCGTATTTA
The DNA here is from genome assembly GCF_000188255.1 of Actinobacillus ureae ATCC 25976. GTDB lineage: Bacteria > Pseudomonadota > Gammaproteobacteria > Enterobacterales > Pasteurellaceae > Actinobacillus > Actinobacillus ureae. The sequence continues at coordinate 1,659,085 of NZ_GL831080.1, read as the reverse complement.
CGTAGCTAATAAATTCGTGATTGGTTTCTACGCTATAGCCGAATTCATCGCCACCAATATGAAAATGTTCGCTGGCATGTCCAAAAATATAAATCACTTCGGCAATTAATGTTTTGATAACTTCAATTGATTCGGGGTTAGTTATATCAATTTCCTCATCATTCATTTTGGATTTTAGCTTTTTGACATAATCCTTACCGTGTTTAGCCTCAAGTAGTCGAAATATTGCCGTCATATGATTCGGTGTATCAACTTACGGCACCAATTCAATATTTTTACTCTTGGCATAATAAATAATATCGTGAATTTGTTTATAGATTAAAAAAGGTTTATTGGTTTTTGGATTATAATAAGTACCGTCTTTAACTATCGCATTTGCTTCCGATTGATCTAAATAAGTACTTTCTAACGCATAATTTTCATGGTCCGAAAAATGTAAGTGTAAGAATGTACCTCCTGCATGGTGAATTGTATCGATAAATTGTTTTATGGTTTCAACCGGATAGAAACGGCGAGCTATATCAAGGGTTAGTCCCGCTTCTTTTATTTGTGAGTGATTCATTGCATTAACAGTGGATGATGAGCAGGAGGAAAGTAATCCGATAAAAATTAAAGTCAGTAATGAGATTATTTTTTTTATAGGTGTTTGCTAATTAAATAAGGGGGTACGTCTGACAATAACAATTTAAAATAATTCTTCTTATTTATAATATTAAAAATATCATTTTTTACTTGTTCATTTATTTAAATGATAGGTGTTTATTTTATCTGATTTCAGGTCTAAGAAAAGACTATTGCAAAGAAGAGTGCAAGAGATTTCAGTAAAACAGGTTAAAGTTTGTCTTATCGGTGTAAGTTTTATGTTAATTGATTAACGCAAACGTTTGCTTTGTGATACAATAGAGCGAATTTTTTATTTTCTGTTGAGGTTAATCGTGAGCAACACACAACTTAGCTATAAAGACGCAGGCGTTGATATTCACGCAGGCAATGAATTGGTTGAACGCATCAAAGCGGATGTTAAACGCACTCGCCGTCCGGAAGTGATGGGCGGTTTAGGCGGTTTTGGTGCATTATGTGCATTACCGACTAAATATAAAGAACCAATTTTAGTATCAGGTACTGATGGTGTAGGGACTAAGTTACGTTTAGCGATTGATTTGAATAAACACGATACTATTGGTCAAGACTTAGTAGCAATGTGTGTTAATGACTTAGTGGTACAAGGTGCGGAACCTTTATTTTTCTTAGATTATTATGCAACCGGCAAATTAGAAGTAGATGTTGCTGCAGATGTAATTAAAGGTATTGCGGACGGCTGTGAAATCTCTAGTTGTGCATTAGTCGGTGGTGAAACCGCAGAAATGCCGGGTATGTACCACGCAGGTGATTACGACCTAGCCGGTTTCTGTGTCGGTGTTGTAGAAAAATCTGAAATTATTGACGGCTCAGCAGTGAAAGCGGGTGATACATTAATCGCATTAGGCTCAAGCGGTCCACATTCAAACGGTTATTCATTAATTCGTAAAGTCATTGAAGTCAGTGGTGCGAATCCGGCTACCGATACATTAGAAGGTAAACCGTTAAGTGAGCATTTATTAGCGCCAACTAAAATCTATGTGAAATCAGTACTTCAATTGATTAAACAAGCGGATGTGCATGCAATTGCGCACTTAACCGGTGGCGGCTTCTGGGAAAATATTCCACGTGTATTACCGGCAACCGTAAAAGCAGTGATCGATGAAAAATCATGGGAATGGCCGGCTGCATTCAAATGGTTACAGGAAAAAGGCAATATCAGCCGTTATGAAATGTATCGCACCTTTAACTGTGGTGTAGGTATGGTAATTGCATTACCGGAAAAAGATGTTGAAACTGCATTAGCCGTATTAAAACAAGCGGGTGAAAACGCTTGGGTGATCGGTAAAATTGAAAACTTAGGTGATGGCTCAGAGCAAGTTGAAATCATCTAATTTGCAAAAAAACTAAAAAATCTGACCGCTTGTAACAGCATTACACAAGCGGTCTTTTTTGGGGAATAAAACGTGATCTTCATCACAAATTTTAAATTACCAAATGAAACATAGGAAAAATTCTTAGGTTTTCTAGAATTTGTTCTCAGGATTTTTATGTAAATAGAGCATAGGATCGCACTCGTTGACAATATTAGTAATAATTGAGGTTCCTATGCTTGATTTTTTAAAAGAGGTTAGAAAACCAACCTTAGATTTACCAATTGAAGAACGCAGAAAAATGTGGTTTAAGCCATTTATGCAATCATATTTAGTCGTATTTATTGGATATATGGCAATGTATTTGATTCGTAAGAATTTTAACGTTGCTCAAAATGATTTGATTGAGACGTACGGTTTAACCAAAACCGAGCTGGGTATGATTGGACTAGGTTTTTCGATTACATATGGTATTGGTAAAACAGTCGTTTCTTATTACGCCGATGGCAAAAATACAAAACAATTTGTACCGTTTATGCTGATTCTCTCCGCTATTTGTATGCTTGGTTTTAGTATGAGTCTCGGCGGTGGAAGTGTTGCTCTCTTCTTAATGATTGCATTTTATGCATTAAGCGGTTTCTTCCAAAGTACCGGCGGTTCATCAAGTTATTCTACAATTACAAAATGGACACCAAGTAAAAAACGTGGTACTTACTTAGGCTTTTGGAATTTATCACATAATGTAGGTGGTGCGGCGGCTGCCGGTGTTGCATTATTCGGTGCAAATGTTTTATTTGATGGACATGTTATAGGAATGTTTGTTTTCCCATCAATTATTGCACTAATTGTTGGCTTTGTCGGTTTACGATATGGGAATGACTCGCCAGAAGCTTATGGCTTAGGTAAAGCGGAAGAATTGTTTGATGAACCAGCCAGCGAAGAAGATTTGGCTGCGGAAAAACATAATTTAACTAAATGGCAGATCTTCGTTCAGTTTATTTTGAAAAATAAAGTAATTTGGTTACTTTGCTTTGCTAATATCTTCCTTTACATTGTTCGAATTGGTATCGATCAATGGTCACCGGTATATGCATATCAAGAGCTAGGCTTTACTAAAGAATCTGCAACATCTGGGTTTGTTTTATTTGAAGTCGGTGCTTTAGTCGGAACATTCTTATGGGGATATTTATCTGATCTTGCCAATGGTCGTCGTGGTTTAACTGCGATTGTGGCATTAGTTCTGATCGTATTCATGCTAGAGTTTTATCAATTTGCGACAAACGAATATATGTATCTTTTAGCATTATTTGTGTTAGGCTTCTTGGTATTTGGTCCTCAGCTTCTTATCGGCGTGGCAGCGGTCGGATTTGTACCGAAAAAAGCAATTGCTGTGGCTGACGGTGTAAAAGGGACATTTGCTTACTTGATTGGTGATAGTTTTGCTAAATTAGGTTTAGGTATGATTGCAGACGGTACGCCAATCTTTGGGTTAACCGGATGGGCAGGTACATTCGCAGCCCTTGATATTTCAGCAGTGATATGTATCGGTTTACTTGCCTTTGTTGCTATTGCAGAGGAACGTAAAATTCGTCGAAATAAAGTGAAATCATAGTGAAAATAGATAAAGGCTATCTGATAAGATAGCCTTTTTTGTTTATAATCGGATATAAATAAGGAGAAAATATGATTAGAGTTGTTTTGATCGATGATCACACTATTGTACGTTCCGGCTTTTCACAATTATTATCACTAGAGCAAGATATTCAAGTTGTTGGGGAATTTTCCAGTGCGCAAGAAGCTTGTTTAAAAATGCCAAGTATTAAACCGGATGTTTGTATCTTAGATATTTCGATGCCGGATGAAAACGGTTTGGAGCTTCTGAAAGACCTTCCATCTGCAATTCATTGTATTATGCTAAGTGTGAATGATTCTGCTGTTATCATTCGTAAAGCTTTGGAACTTGGGGCAAAAGGCTACCTCAGTAAGCGATGTAACCCATCCGAGCTAATACAAGCGGTTAGAACAGTTTGTTCAGGGGGCGTATATTTAATGCCTGAATTAACGACGAAGTTAGTTTCAAGTAAATTAAGTTTAACGAGAAACTTAACGAAACGAGAGTATGAAATCTGTGAGTTATTAATTTTGGGATTGGATACAAAAGAAATTGCAGAAAAATTATCTTTAAGTGTTAAAACAATTTATGTGCATAGGGATAATGCAATGAGTAAATTAAATGTGAAGAATAATGTAGAACTTGCGAAATTATTTCATCAGCAAGGATGATAAGATGATTGCCATTTTCAGTTGGTTTTTTATATTTTGTAGCTATTTGTGTTTGTGGGTCATATCTGATTATTTATTAAAAGATCCCATTTTAGCAATTTTATTTTTGCCTTTTTCTTTTAGGGTAGGGTTATCTTTACATACCAATATTCGGTATTGGTGGATCGGCTATTTTTCTGAATGGGTATTTCTTTATTTTATTTTTAAGTCATATTCCGATATAAGTATTTTAATATTATATATTTTAAGTGTCTGTTCTATCCCAATTGTCTTTTGTTTTAAAAAATTTTATTCAGGAAAACAATGGAGAAAGTTTTTTATTCAAGCCTGCTTAGTTACCATTATTAGCTTATGCAATTTTATTGTAATGGTTTGGGCTGATTTTGGGATTTCTTCTGTTCTTTTAGTTAGTTTAACCGGTGGCGTATTGATGTTACCTGCTTGTTCACTTATTTTCGATTATGTTCTTAATAAATCGTGGATTCCACTTACTGCAAATTATATAAAAAGACCAATAAGACTACGCATAGGATATATTTTAATATACGCTATTCTGTTTATAGTAAATATCCTTATACAATTCATTATGCCTAGTGAGTTTACTCGGTTTGCTATTTTTTGTTTAGCTATTCCTATTGTTTTGCTTGCATTTCATTATGGCTGGCAGGGGGCTTTGCTTGGAACTTTATTAAATAGCATTGCTTTAATTGCGACAACTCATAGCTTTTCTTATGTCGAAATTACAGATTTATTATTGCTTATTCTAATGCAAACAATTACTGGGATTTTTCTTGGTTTATCCGTGCAATATCAAAGGGAGCTAAATACCTATTTATCTATAGAATTAAACAGAAATAAATTACTAACGAAAAAACTGATAAATACAGAAGAAGAAATTCTTAAAGATATCTCTAGGGAATTACATGATGAAATCGGACAAAATATTACTGCTATTCGGATGCAATCGAGTATTTTAAAGAAACTGGAATCATCTAAGCATTCGCAACGATGTGCAGAAATGATCGAGCATTTATCTCTAAATATATATGATACGACAAAAGGTATATTAAATCGTATTCGACCTAAATTATTGGATGATTTGGATCTTTATCAGGCGATTCAAAATTTATTTATAAAACTTGATATATCTAAGCAAGGAGTAAGAACAAAGTTGATTTTTGAAAATAAATTTAAGCATCAATTAGATCATGTTTTAGAAATCACTTTGTATCGTTTATGTCAGGAAGGATTGAATAATGCTCTTAAATATTCTCAAGCATCAGAAATTGGTATTTCAATTATTATTGAAAAGGATATAAGGTTATCTATTTATGATAATGGAATAGGATTTAATCCCGATGAAATTATTGATGGGTTCGGTTTGAAAGGAATGAAAGAGAGAGTGGAAATCTTAGATGGAAAATTTAAGATTGTATCTAACACTATAAAAAATAATGATAAGCAAGGGACCTCTATTTTTATTACATTACCTTTAATTTGATAGGGAAAGGAATGGCAAAGTTAAATTATATAGATCATAAATATCAATATTGGAGAGTCCATTTAATGGTCGCAATGTATATTGGTTATGCAGGGTTTTATTTGACGCGTAAAACATTTAATTATGTAACACCAGCACTAATTAATGATTTACATATAGATAAGAATGATATCGGTATTATTTCAACATTATTTTATTTAACTTATGGCTTATCTAAATTTTTATTTGGTATTTTCTCAGACCGAGCAAATCCTCGATATTTTATGGCGATAGGTTTAATTATGACAGGGATAACAAATCTTTTATTTGGTTTCTCTAGTTCATTAATTTTGCTGACATTATTAGTTATTGTAAATGCTTGTTTTCAAGGATGGGGATGGCCTCCGTGCGCTAAGCTATTAATGATGTGGTATTCCCGTAAAGAAAGAGGTGTTTGGTGGTCTATTTGGAATACGGCACATAATTTTGGCGGCGCACTAGTTCCAATTATAGTGGGATTCTTAACGTTACATTATAGCTGGCGAGTCGGCTTTTTTACGGTAGGTGCTTTAGGGGTTTTTATCGGCTTTTTTCTGCTTCTTCGCTTACGCAATACGCCGGAATCAATGGGATTACCCTCAATAGGTCAATGGAGAAACGATCATCTTGAATTGGTACATGAAGAGGAAGAAAAAACACTTTTATGGAAACATATTTTAAGCCGTTATGTCTTTTGTAATAAGTATATCTGGCTTCTAGCGCTTAGTTACACGTTGGTCTATGTTGTGCGTACCGCTATCAATGACTGGGGTAATATCTATCTAACAGAAAAATATCACTATGATTTAATTGCATCGAATAGTGCAATAACATTTTTTGAAATCGGTGGTTTTGTAGGCTCTTTAGCGGCAGGTTGGGGATCCGATAAACTGTTTTTAAGTAATCGAAGTCCGATGGCATTAATTTTTTCAGTAGGTGTTTTCTTTTCGATTACGGCATTATGGTTAATGCCAAAAGAGAGTTATTTATTGCAATGCATATTATTCTTTGCAGTTGGCTTTTTTGTATTCGGACCTCAGATGTTAATTGGTATGGCAGCGGCAGAATGTTCACATAAACTTTCTCCGGGAGCAGCAACTGGGTTTGTTGGCTTATTCGCTTATTTAGGAGCTGGGTTAGCTGGTTACCCTCTAGCATTGATCCTAGATAATTTTCATTGGAGTGGTTTTTTTACCGTAGTTATATGTTGTAGCTTAGGGATTTCATTACTGTTACTTCCATTTTTAATTGTAAAAAGGGATATCCTTGATTAATTAATAGATACTATTTATGTTTATTTTTCTGTTTATTTATTTTTTCATTATCAATCTAAGTAGCTTTTATCTAATGTATGCTGATAAGCAAAAATCGCGGAACAAGGCATGGCGTGTTCCTGAGTCGAATCTATTCTTCCTTTGTTTTTCCGGAGGATTTATCGGGACTTTTCTTGCAATGAAATATATTCGACATAAAACTAAGCATTGGCAGTTTCATGCAGCGGTGATTATTTCTGGTCTGTTTTGGGTAATTGCGTTGCCTGCCTGTTACTACTTTCTGATTTTTAACCATTAAAATTTCTAATCCGAAACCTTAATTTATATCCTAGCGCTCTTTTTCGAAATATGACATAGATCACATTTCTTTTTATGCTAAATCGTTATGATCTCCACCAGATTTAATACCTATTATTTTTATTTTTTGAGGTGAGTATATGAATAACGTACGTGTTGAAGTGGATTTATTAGGTGAAAGGGAAGTGCCTGCAGATGCTTATTGGGGGATTCACACACTAAGAGCGGTTGAGAATTTTAATATTTCAAAAAACACCATTTCAGATGTACCGGAATTTGTACGTGGTATGGTCATGGTTAAAAAGGCAACCGCATTAGCCAATGGCGAATTAGGTGCGATTCCGAAAAAAGTGGCTAGAGCGATTGTAGATGCTTGTGATGAGATCTTAGTGAAAGGTCGCTGTATGGATCAATTCCCTTCTGATGTTTATCAAGGCGGAGCAGGTACATCAGTGAATATGAACACTAATGAAGTGGTGGCGAATTTAGCACTTGAATTACTCGGTCATCAAAAAGGTGACTATAACGTGGTTAACCCGGTGGATCACGTAAATGCAAGCCAATCAACCAATGATGCGTATCCAACCGGTTTCCGTATTGCGGTCTATAATAGTATCTTACATTTAATTAAAAAAGTCCGTTATCTACAAAAAGGTTTCGAAGCGAAAGCGGAAGAATTTAAAGATGTGCTAAAAATGGGACGTACCCAATTGCAAGATGCTGTACCGATGACAGTTGGTCAAGAATTTAAAGCGTTTGCGGTATTATTGGAAGAAGAAGTACGTAATTTAAAACGTACCGCTAAATTATTGTTAGAAGTAAACTTAGGTGCAACCGCAATCGGTACCGGTTTAAATACACCGGAAGGTTATTCTGAATTAGCGGTTAAACATTTAGCGGAAGTAACCGGTTTACCATGCGTATTATCAGAAAACTTAATTGAAGCGACTTCAGACTGTGGTGCTTATGTGATGGTGCACGGTGCGTTAAAACGTACGGCGGTTAAACTTTCATACGTAATCCCATTTTTTGTTTAGCAAGAAAATAATCGGGATAATCATAATAGGTGTTACCCAAAAATAAATTTTGATGTTCTAAAATCGTAAATTTTGCGAGATATTGTGGCAATTCAATACCTATTTGTGGCGAAATCGCCAATTTTAATTCAATTTCTTGTAGCATAATATTCCCTATTTAAATCAACTGGTTAAATATACAATAAAAATAAATCAAGATTTTTGTGGTGTTTTACTTTACATATTAAACAGCTATAAATGAATTTTTATTTATTGTGATTAAAATATTGCGACTAAAAATACAAAATAATCCGAAAAACATACAACAAATTTCATCGGATAAAATTGATAATTTTAAATAACAAAGCCAAACTAAAATGTGAATATTTGCTAATCTAAATTAGCAATAATTGCGAAATGTCAATAAAAAATAAGATGAAAATATGAATATTTTCATCTTACTCAGCATTTTCAAAAATTTTATCTTTGTTCGGGGTAAATTACTTCAGATGTAACCCATTTCATCCATACTTGCTCTAATAATGGGATTATTGAAGTACTGTCTTCAACCATTGTATTAAGTGCAGACAAAACATTTTCTAATGAATTTGGTTGTTCTTGTAGATAACTTAACAACCAGTAATCTAACTCTGAAAGGATTTGTTGCTGAATCCTAAAATCACTATCACGCCATATAATAGCTTGAATTGGCGTGTCATCAAATTGTTTAAAGTCACTTGATAAAAAATCAACGTCATAACTTTTTAAATAAGCTGCGCCAGATAATTGCATTACGCTATGTCTATTCCACTCAAATTTTTCAGGCACTTTGGCTAAAGAAACTTCTGCGAGTAATTGTGTATTTTCAAAATCCATCAATGCCAATATATTTGTATCAAATATCTCTTTTTCTTGACAAAACAAGAGAAATTCTCCTGCAATATCTTGGAAATAAGGAGAATGGGCATTACCATTTTGCACAAAATTTTCTTTAGCATTTTTCCAATACTCTGGCTCAATATGCAATGGTGCTTCAACAAAACAACGATCAATAAAACCAAAAGCATTATTACGAACTAAACGTGTATATACCGCTAAACGGCTTGCAGCATAACCATTTAAAGGATCTGCATTACCTAACCGAATAGCATTTGCCAATGCTTGCTGAGTTTCTTTCAATGATGACTTAGGCTGCATAAGACATTACCTCTGTGTGAGCGTATTTTTGCTGTAATTGTGCAATATGCTCAACTTCGGCGTAAAGTTCTGCAAATGGTGGGAAGTTGAAATCACGTTCCAATAATGTTGGGGGAATCGTAGGTAGTCGTTGATAGGCATATTCGAGTAAATCCCATACAGTGCCTTTTACAGCTTCACCGTGTGTATCAATTAATAATTCAGGTAAATGGCGATATGCTCCTTTTACTTTATTAAATGATTCATCTGCTGAATTCTCCACAACTTGTGCAGCAGAATGTTCTTCATCGTGCCCTGCAATATGAATGTAATTAACACGTTTAACATCCACTTGATCTAAAAAGACATAAGGATCAAGCAATCCGTGATTAACACCATTAACATAAATATTATTCACATCTAAATGAATGCCACAATTAGCCTCTTGTGCAATAGCATTTAAAAATTCCACTTCATTCATTGTACTAGTTGGAGAATGCAAATAATAAGAAGTATTTTCTAATGAAATTTGCAATCCTAAGAAATCTTGCACATCACGTATTCGTTGCGCAACGTGTTTTACAGCTTCTTCTGTAAATGGCATAGGTAATAAATCATATAAATGCCCTTCACATTCACAATAACTTAAATGTTCAGAAAAGAAAGATGAATTATATTGATTCATTAGTGCTTTAGTATTACGGAGTAATTTGCGATCAAGTGGTGCTTGCCCACCTAAAGAAAGTGAAAGACCGTGTACTGCTAATGGAAATCTTTCTGCTGCTTGATCAAATTGATAACGAGCCATTCCACCCATTTTACTCCAATTTTCTGGTGCGACTTCAATAAATTGAATAGCGTTGTTTGGGGGAAGTTGTAAAAAATCCTCAGCTAAATTCCGACGATAACCTAATCCAGCACCTTGTAATTTCATAATTAACTCCTTTTTTAATAAAAGCTGGCATAAATTTTTACACCAGCATAATTATTATTCTTATTTAGAACCGCATTTACCTTCTCCACATTTGCCTTCAGCAGCTTTCGGTTTGCTCGCACCACATTTACCCTCGCCACATTTACCTTCAGCAGATTTAGCTTTATCTGCACCGCATTTGCCTTCACCACACTTACCTTCTGCGGCTTTCGTTTTGACACATTTATCGCCTACACAAGGTGTTGCTGTATTATCAGTATTGCTTGACTTTGATTCAGCCTGTACTGTTGTCGCTACTGCCATCGTTAATGCACTTGCTAATGCTGTTAATGTTGCTAATTTTTTCATTTGAATAATCTCCTAGAGTTTGAATTTTGAATAAATAATTAGAGAAATTTCAACCAGCTTTTAGTTGGATAAACCTTCTTAATAAGCGTGTCTAAAGAGAGTTTCCCCGCTCCCTGTGTAATTAAGATTAATAAAGTCACCACATAAATTAATGGTAATTTATAACCATTATCACATACGTTATAACCTGAATCGGCGTGAATGCTATACCACGCGACAGAGATTAAAATCGTTAAACTTAATGCACTAAAACGTGTTAGCACTCCAAATATCAGCAAGAATGGGAAAATTAATTCTGATCCCATTGCAACGTGCCAATTAATATCAGCTGGAATAAGATTAAATGGAAAAGGAAAACGATCTTGTATTTCAGCGAACCAATTTTGTCCATTCCATTTTTCTAATCCTGCTTCAAAAAACTCCCACGCAAGAAAAAAGCGTAAAATCAATAAACTTACGCCACTGCCGATACCTTGCATCTTACAATCCTTCATTTTTTTACCTTTCAAATTTTCTCGCTTTTAAAGCGAAAAGTGTATTGAGTTACTTATCTTACCACACTAGGAAATATTACCCATTTAGCTAGTCGAAGATAAACCTTTTTTCTTACAAATTTTTTTGAAAAATTTTAACTATCAACAAAAATCAGGTAATATGCGCACGAATTTTTAACCCCTTAATTTGGAGTAAATCACTTATGGCAATGAATAATATTCTCGGATTATTTGCCCATTCGCCTCTCAAGCCGTTACAAAAACACTCTGAAAAAGTGACCGAATGTAGCGATCTTTTGATTCCTTTTTTTCAAACGACTTTCTCAAAGAATTGGGAACAAGCGGAAGAAAAACGCTTAGAAATTTCTCAATGCGAACGTGAGGCAGATAGTTTAAAACGCGAAATTCGGTTGAAATTGCCACGTGGTTTATTCTTACCTATCGATCGTACTGATCTTTTAGAATTAGTCACGCAACAAGATAAACTTGCCAATTATGCCAAAGATATTGCAGGCCGTATGATTGGTCGTCAATTTGGTATTCCTGAAGAAATGCAGGAAGAATTCTTACATTACGTAAAACGTAGTTTAGATGCAATTCATCAAGCCCACCGAGTAATCGAAGAAATGGATAAGCTATTAGAAACGGGTTTTAAAGGTCGTGAACTCAAATTAGTCAATGATATGATTCAAGAACTTGATTCAATTGAAGATGATACAGACCAAATGCAGATCAAATTGCGTAAAATGCTTTACACCATCGAAAGCCGTTATAATCCAATTGATGTAATGTTCTTATATAAAATTATTGAAAAGTATGTAATGACTTACGTTTACTTTCATCAGGTCCACGTGCAGGTTTAAACGAAATTAACTTACCGGAATTACAAGCAGGCTCTTCAATTATGCCGGCAAAAGTGAATCCGGTTGTGCCGGAAGCCGTGAACCAAGTATGTTTTAAAGTGATTGGTAACGACACAACAATCACCTTTGCGGCAGAAGCTGGTCAGTTACAATTAAACGTAATGGAACCGGTAATCGGTCAAGCCATGTTTGAATCTATTGATATTCTTGCTAATGCTTGTGTGAATTTACGTGATAAATGTATTGACGGCATTACGGTAAATAAAGAAATCTGTGAAAACTTCGTGTTTAACTCAATCGGTATTGTGACTTACCTCAATCCGTTTATCGGTCACCATAATGGCGATATTGTCGGTAAAATCTGTGCGACAACTGGTAGAGACGTACGTGAAGTGGTATTAGAACGTGGTTTACTCACCGAAGCCCAATTAGATGATATTCTTTCAGTTGAAAACTTAATGAACCCGACTTATAAAGTGGCGAAATTTACTGAAGAAGGGTAATTTGATAAATAGATAAGCGGTTGAATTTGCAAAATTTTCTACAAATTCAACCGCTTGTTTTTATTTAAACATTTCAACAATCCTTGAAATATAAACATAGAACGTTATAATTTTTACTATGAATATCGAACACGCAAGTCAAGTATTTGGTACGCTCAATTTGCCGATCAGACTACAAATTTTTCAGAAGCTTGCTGCTCAAGGCAGTAAAGGAATGATTGCTGGAGAATTGGCTAAACAGTTGAGTATTGCACCAAATAATCTTTCTTTTCATCTAAAAACATTGACTACCGCCGGCTTAATTCATAGCCAACAAGCGGGTAGATTTGTGCATTATTATGCAAATTTAGCACTTATGATGGAGCTAGTGGCTTTTTTAACTACGAATTGTTGTAAAGAAAGCGATGATCCGAATTGCAAATTTTGTGGGTGAATGTCCACAAAATTTTTTACCTTAACATTTCAATAAATATTGAAATATTGGAGAAAATATGGAAAAAGTTACGATTTATCATAATCCCAAATGTGGCACATCTCGTAATACATTAGCGTTAATCCGCCACTTAGGCATTGAGCCAACGATTATTCACTACCTCGAAACGCCTCTCGATGAGGTGACACTACGAAATTTAATTGCAGAAATGGGGATTTGTGTGCGGGATCTGCTTCGGACGAATGTACCACCCTATGAAACATTAAATTTAAGCCGTATGGAATTGAGAGATGACGAACTAATTGCTGCGATGCTTGCTGAACCGATTTTAATAAATCGTCCGATTGTTATCACAAGCAAAGGTGTTAGACTTTGTCGTCCGTCTGAAAAATTTTTGGAAATCTCACCGGTTTCATTGAATAAACCTTTTATTAAAGAAGATGGTGAAATAATTAATAATTTAGAAACAACTTAGAGGTAAGAATTTTTTATGCAACAAACTTTAAAACAACAATGGTTTTCTAATATTCGAGCTGATTCCCTTTCCAGGCTGGTCGTTGCACTAGCTTTAATTCCTGAAGCGATTGCTTTTTCCATTATTACGGGCGTAGATCCGAAAGTCGGTTTATATGCATCATTTTGTATTGCGGTGGTAATCAGCTTTGCCGGCGGACGACCGGCTATGATCTCGGCAGCTACCGGTGCAATGGCGTTAGTTATGGCATCACTAGTGAAAAGTCACGGTTTAGAATATCTATTGGCAGCCACAATTTTAACCTCGGTAATTCAAATTATTGCTGGGTTCTTAAAATTAGGGTCATTAATGCGTTTTGTTGCAAGAGCTGTGGTAGTTGGTTTTGTAAACGCATTAGCGATTTTAATTTTTCTTGCCCAATTACCAGAGTTAACCAATGTTACTTGGCATACTTACGCACTGGTTGCGGCGGCATTGGGAATTATCTATCTTTTTCCTTATTTGCCTAAAATCGGCAAAATATTGCCGTCACCTCTCGTTGCGATAGTTGTACTGACTATCGCTAGCTATTTTATGGGGCTAGATGTACGTACTATCGGGGATATGGGGGAATTACCGGACAGCCTGCCGGTGTTTTTATTACCGAATATTCTGCTTAATTTAGAGACGTTATTAATCGTTTTACCTTATTCGTTAAGTTTGGCGGCAGTCGGTTTGCTTGAGTCATTAATGGCTACAACCATTGTTGATGAAATGACCGAAACAGAAAGTGATAAAAATCGAGAATGTAAAGGGCAAGGTATTGCCAATATTGCTTGTGGTTTTATGGGCTAAATGGCAGGTTGTGCCATGATTGGTCAATCGGTTATCAATGTAAAATCCGGCGGAAGAACACGACTTTCTACCTTTTTAGCCGGTATCTATCGGTACATTTAACTGGCAATCAATTAGAGATTTAAAAACGCATCCGATAGGCTTTAATGCAGTAATGTTGGTTACGGTATCAGTGGTGGTTTATACCCATAATTTAGCATTGGGCGTTTTTGCCGGCGTATTGCTTGCCGCATTGTTCTTTGCCAATAAAATCGGACGTTATATGCTGATTAAACCATTACCGACAGAGAATGATTCTGTGCTTGCATACGGTGTTATCGGGCAAGTATTTTTTGCCTCGTCTGATGATTTTATTAATAGTTTTACTTATGACAATCCGGCAGTTAAGCAAGTGAGTATCGATCTCACCCACGCTCATTTTTGGGATGTTACGGGAATCGCCGCTTTAGATAAAGTGGTACTTAAATATCGTAAAGCCGGTGTGGAAGTTGAAGTATTCGGTTTAAATGAAGCGAGTCAAACGCTTGTTGATAAATTTGGCGTACATGATAAATCCGAAGATGTCGATATTGTATTTAATCATTAATAAGGGAATAAAATGGGGATCTTTGAGCGTTTTTTAACAATTTGGGTTGCCTTAGCTATTACAGCTGGAGTTGCATTAGGTGTAGTATTTCCGCAAGCGGTCGAAAAAGTAGCATTATTGGAAATTGCACATATTAATTTGCCGGTAGCAGTCTTAATTTGATTGATGATTTACCCGATGATGATCCAAATCGACTGGTCGGCAATCAAAGATGTAGGCAAAAAGCCGAAAGGTTTGGTAATGACAATCGTAGTAAATTGGTTAATTAAGCCGTTTACAATGGCATTAGTCGACTGGCTATTTTTCCGCGTTTTGTTTGCTTCATGGGTTGAGGTACAAACGGCTCAGGAATATATAGCCGGTATGATTTTACTTGGTGTTGCACCTTGTACCGCAATGGTTTTCGTTTGGTCTCAATTAGTAAAAGGAGACCCGAATTATACTTTGGTGCAAGTATCGGTGAATGACATTATTATGATTTTCGCTTTTGCACCGATAGCCGGTTTTCTGTTAGGGGTGAGTGATATTACGATTCCTTGGGAAACATTGTTATATAGCACGCTACTTTATGTGGTATTACAGTTAATAGCAGGCAGTGTTACTCGCAAAATTTTGCTGAAATCTAACCGCTCTATTTCCCAATTTGGTAACAAATTAAAGCCGTTTTCGATGATGGGGTTGATCTTAACCGTAGTGTTATTATTTGCATTCCAAGCAGAAACAATCTTAGCCAATCCGCTGATTATTGTAATGATTGCAATTCCGTTATTGGTTCAGACTTACGGTATTTTCTTTCTTAGCCATTTACTCTCGAAATGGTTAAATTTACCGAAAGAAATTTCTGCGCCGGCTTGTTTAATCGGTACCAGTAATTTCTTTGAATTAGCGGTGGCTGTTGCGATTTCACTGTTTGGTTTACATTCCGGCGCAGCTTTAGCAACGGTCGTTGGTGTGTTGGTTGAAGTTCCTGTTATGCTGTCGTTAGTCTGGTGGATTAATCGTCATAATGCCTAAAAGAAAAGCGGTCGGGTTTGCAAATTTGGGATAA
>NZ_GL831080.1:1633251-1643000 GCF_000188255.1 Actinobacillus ureae ATCC 25976 | reverse complement strand
CTATCCCCAAAATTTTGTGCAAATTCGACCGCTTGTTTATGGAAGATTAGCTGTTGCTAATGCTTAATTGGTCATTTTGATAGTCCACCACAACAGGGCTATTCGGTAATAATTTACCGCTTAAGATCTTTTGTGCAAGTGGATTTTCAAGTTCTTGCTGAATTGCACGTTTAAGCGGTCTTGCACCGAATAATGGGTCAAAGCCAGCTTTGCCGATATGGTCTAATGCCGCATCGGTAGCCGTTACTTCGTAATCGCGTTCCGCAAGACGAGCAATTAAACGTTGTAATTGGATACGAGCAATCGCACGAATATGTTCTTGACCTAATGAATGGAACATAACGGTTTCATCAATACGGTTAATAAACTCCGGACGGAAATGTTGACCGACAACTTCCATTACCATCGTTTTCACCACATCATATCCTTTATAAGCATTTTCTTGGATTAAATGCGAACCTAAGTTTGATGTCATAATCACTACCGTATTGCGGAAATCGACAGTTCTGCCTTGACCATCAGTTAAACGACCGTCATCCAACACTTGAAGTAAGATATTAAACACGTCCGGATGAGCTTTTTCCACTTCATCGAGTAACACCACCGAATATGGACGGCGGCGAACCGCTTCGGTTAAGTAGCCGCCTTCTTCGTAACCGACATAGCCCGGAGGTGCGCCAACTAAACGAGAAACGCTGTGTTTTTCCATAAATTCCGACATATCGATACGTACCATCGCATCAGGATCATCGAATAGGAAATTCGCCAAGGTTTTGCAAAGTTCGGTTTTACCGACCCCAGTCGGACCAAGGAATAAGAATGAACCAATCGGACGATTCGGATCCGACAATCCGGCACGGCTACGGCGAATCGAATTTGCAACGGCTTCAACCGCTTCATTTTGCCCGATAACACGGCTGTGCAACACATCTTCCATACGCAACAGTTTTTCTTTCTCGCCTTCCATCATTTTGGAAACCGGAATACCGGTCGCTTTAGAAAGTACTTCTGCAATTTCTTCATCGGTTACTTTGGTTCGAAGTAGTTGATTTTCACCGCCTTCTTCCTCACGTTTAACCGCTTCAGCTAACTGTTTTTCTAATGCCGGGATTTTACCGTATTGTAATTCGGACATTTTCTCGAAGTTACTTTCACGGCGAGCCTGATCCATTTCAATACGGGCATTTTCTAACTCAGTTTTGATATGTTGCGTACCGAGTAATGCTGATTTCTCCGCTTTCCAAACTTCTTCCAATTCGGAATATTCACGCTCGCGAGCGGTCAATTCTTCATCTAATTTTGCAAGACGTTGGCGACTTGCTTCATCTTCCTCTTTTTGTAACGCTTGGCGTTCCAATTTTAGCTGAATGATACGGCGTTCAAGTTTATCAAGCGGTTCTGGTTTTGAATCAATTTCCATACGTAAACTGGATGCCGCTTCATCAATTAAATCAATCGCTTTATCCGGTAATTGGCGATCACTAATATAACGATGTGAAAGCGTTGCAGCCGCAACAATCGCAGGGTCAGTAATTTGTACGTGATGGTGGATTTCATAACGTTCTTTTAAACCACGTAAAATCGCAATCGTATCTTCTACAGTCGGTTCATCCACTAACACTTTTTGGAAACGACGTTCAAGTGCCGCATCTTTTTCGATATATTGGCGGTACTCATCTAGTGTAGTTGCCCCTACGCAATGTAATTCACCCCGAGCAAGAGACGGTTTGAGTAAGTTACCGGCATCCATTGCTCCGTCCGTTTTACCCGCACCAACCATAGTGTGAATTTCATCAATAAATAAAATAACCTGACCTTCTTCTTTGGCTAATTCATTAAGTACCGCTTTTAGACGTTCTTCAAATTCACCACGATATTTTGCACCGGCAATTAATGCGCCCATATCGAGGGAAAGCACACGTTTATTTTTTAAACCTTCCGGCACTTCGCCGTTGACGATACGTTGTGCCAAGCCTTCTACGATCGCAGTTTTACCGACCCCAGGTTCACCGATTAATACCGGGTTATTTTTAGTGCGGCGTTGTAAAACTTGTACCGCACGGCGGATTTCTTCATCACGACCGATTACCGGATCTAGCTTGCCAGCATTGGCACGCTCGGTCAGATCAATCGTATATTTTTGTAATGCTTGTCTGGTTTCTTCTGCGTTTTGATTATTCACGGTTTTTCCTCCTCGAATTTGGCTGATTGCGTTGTTTACTTTCTCTTTAGTTAAGCCAAATTGTTTTAATAATTTGCCTAAATCGCCGTTATCGTCCAGTGCGGCAAGTACAAATAATTCCGATGAAATAAAGCTATCGCCGAATTGTTGTGCCAATTTATCAGATTGATTTAACAGGCGAATCAGTTGTTGTGACGGTTGGGTTGTACCGCCGGATACGGTCGGTAAGCGGTTTAAAATCGTCTCTAATTCACTCAAAATACGTTGCGGTTGCACATTGAGTGCGGTAAATAGTGGGGCGATAGAACCGTCTTGTTGTTTGACTAACGCATAAAGTAAATGTGCCGGTTCAATATAGTTATTATCTTTTCCGATGGCTAAAGATTGGGCTTCTGCAAGGGCTTCTTGCAGTTTGGTAGTAAATTTTTCGAAATTCATATTTTTACTCCTAAATTTCATTAATCTGTATCGAGCAAGATTTATACTCGCTTCAACGCTTTAATAAATGGAGCTAGTCGAATTTATTTCAAGTTAAAATGTGAAAAGATTACAAAAAAGGAATAAACACCCCTTTATAGGTATTACTTTGTAGTTTTTTTTGATTTTTTCGTCAATAAAACTTATCAGATCTGTTCTTAAAATGTTATCAAGGTAACAGATTGGTTACCTTTTTATTTTCAATTACAACAAATTAGAGGTCAAAATGAAAAAAGTAGCGTTGGCAGTGATGTTAAGTGGTGCTTTATTAGCGGGTTCAGCAGTGGCACATCAAGCGGGTGATGTGTTTGTTCGTGCCGGTGTGGTAAGAGTGAATGAAAATTCAGAATCAACGACTAAAACACCGATTCAAGTAGATTTAAAAGTGAAAAATAACCAACAATTGGGTTTAACGGCAACTTATATGTTTACCGATAATGTTGCGGTAGAGTTATTAGGTGCAACCCCATTCTCGCATAAAATTAATGCAAATGTGCCGGCTTTAGGCGCAGCATCTGGTTTAGGTCGTGTAGCGATTGTGAAACAATTACCGCCAAGCTTATATGCACAATATTATTTCTTTAATGCGGATTCGACAGTGCGTCCGTATGTCGGTGCGAGTTTAAATTACACATGTTTCTTTAATGCGAATCAACTCACGCAGCGGTAACTAATTTAGAAGTGAAAAAACATTCATTTGCACCGGTTGCAAACCTTGGTGTGGACGTGAAATTAACCGATAAACTTTCTTTCAATGCGGCAGCATGGTACACACGCATTAAAACAACCGCAAAATTTGATGCGTTAGGCGCAAAACGCGAAGTGAAATTAAAACTGGATCCGGTTGTATTATTTGCTGGCTTTGGTATCAACTTCTAACAAAGAATGTAAGCAAACGGCTATTTAGTTATTTCTCTACACAATAACCGTTTGCCTTATTCTTGGAAGAGGGGCAGGGAGATCCCTGAATTTTGCATCGATATGTCTGCATAGGTAGTACATAGATATATTTGAATAAATATGCAAAATTTCAATAAAAAATGACCGCTTATCCAATTGGGTAGGTGGTCATTCTCTTCAGGTTTTATAAACAGAAATGATGAATTAGTTTGCTGAGTAATTCTCGGGTCGGCTTAATAAATTTCGTTTCCAAAAATTCATCCGGTTGGTGAGCTTGTTCGATAGATCCCGAACCTAATACCAGAGTCGGGCAAAGCTGCTGAATAAATGGTGCTTCGGTACAATAGTTTACCGCATCGCATTTTTCGCCTAACAGTTTTTCAACCACTTGCACCACTTGTGTGGAGTGTTCACACTCATAACCGGGAATACCGTCATGTAAGTGACGAATTTCAATTAGATCGCCGTATTGTTCCAACATCGGTTTCAGATTTTCATTCACCATCGCATATAAATCTTCAACCGGTAGATTTGGTAACGGGCGCATATCAAATTGCAATTCACAACAGGCACAAATACGATTAATTGCATCGCCACCATGGATATTGCCAAAGTTCATCGTCGGATACGGTACTTTAAATAGATCGTTATGATATTTATCACGTAACTGATTGCGCATATTCATCAGATAACCGGTCGCTTGGTGCATTAATTCAATCGCATTAATGCCACGATCCGGATCACTTGAGTGACCACTTTTTCCGGTAATTCTGACCGCTTCGCCGACATGACCTTTATGCGCTCGAATCGGCTTTAAAGAAGTCGGCTCGCCGATAATCGCACAATCAGGACGAATATGCGTATGTTGAGCGAAAGTTCTGGCGCCAAGCATAGTGGTTTCTTCATCGGCAGTCGCTAGAATACGCAATGGTTTAGTTAGTTTACTTAAATCAATTTGGCTGACTACATCGACAATAAATGCGAAAAAGCCTTTCATATCCGCTGTACCTAAACCATAGAATTTACCGTCTTGTTCAGTTAACGCAAATGGATTAAATGTCCATTTCCCTTCGTCAAATGGAACGGTGTCGGTATGACCGGCTAACAATAGACCGCCTTCGCCTTCGCCGTAAGTGGCTAATAAATTATATTTATCACGACTGCCTTCCACTCGGATAATTTCGGTTTTAAAGCCGAAATCGGCAAGCCATGTTGCCAGTAATTCGATAAGTTGCTTATTAGATTGATCTTCCGCCGCTTCTAAACTGGAAATAGTCGGCAGTGCAATTAAATTGCGGTAACGTTCGATAAATTTTGTGTTTGCCATAATACTTTCTCTTTTTTATTTACGTTTTAACATTGCTAGACCGGCGAGAATTTCCCAAATCATAATTGCATAGATAGCTATTCGCTCAAGTATTGGTGTTAGTATATTTGGGAAAAAGATTGTTATGAATACGCAAAATACGCCGATTGTACCGGCTTGAATACTAAAACGGCGTAACCAGACAAGTTGCGGTTTAACAATATCAACTCCCACCATAATAATTGATAAGTTACCGAATAAATAAGTCAGACTTGCTCCTAAATTTTGTAACTCTCCGGCAGTGATTTTAGCTTGTGATGAAGGGATTAGGCTCATTCCAATACTAAAGAAAACCGCAAAAATAAGCGCTAATAACCAATATTTACGACGAGATAACTGCACGATCACGGCAAGATATGCAATTACAAAAGCTAATCCCTGCAAGCTAAAAAACCGCATTCATCACTTGCGATAACGGTGAAAAGGTATTGGTTTTTCCATCAATAATCGTGCCGAAAGGGATAAGTAACTCTAACACTGTATGTCGAATATAACTGATGAGTGATGATTCGCTAAAGAGGTTAACCACAAACTCGGTAAACAGGTAGAACACGCCCATAAATGAAAGCAGGGCGGCTAATAAAACAACAATAAAACGACCACAACCGCGAATGAGCGGGTGCATAAAAAACGGATACACGGCAACCCCAAATGATCCGTTATGAAAGAAGTCCTGTAATTGACGTGAAATTTCAACGATTTTATTTGCAAAAATTCGAAGAAAAGCGAGCGCTTTTCCTGCAAAGGCTGTTTTCATGTCTGTTCCTGAATTATTGAGTGATAAGCGTGTAAATCGCTCCAACAAATAGCAGTAAAATAATAGCGAGCAATAACAGTTCCGACTTAGTTAGCTGTAATTTACCGGTATTTTTATAACGTGCGTGGAAAAATAAAAGAACGCCCAGCATATATAACACAACCGATAATAATAAGTAGTCTAACCCCGCAGCATAAACAATCCATAAACCGTAAATTGACGCCATCGCACCGGTCAGTTTGATATACCATGCTTCGTTTTGTTTCATTGCCACTTTGAATAAATAAGCGCCGACTAAGAAATAAGGTACCAAAATCATCGTAGTCGAAAGCTGAATTAGCATACTGTAGCCTTTGCCGGTAAACAAAACAAGCAATAGACTAATTTGAATCGTAATATTGGTTAACCATAAACCGGCAATTGGTGTACCGTTAATATTGGTACGGTTTAATAATTTCGGGAATACTTTGGTTTTTGCCGCTTGGTAAGGAATTTCCGATGAAAACATCGTCCAGCTCATATAAGAAGCTAATACCGACACAATCAAGCAGAAAGTGATAATGATCTTACCGCCAGCGCCCATCATTTGTTCCATTAAACCTGCCATAGACGGGTTTGGCATTTCGGCAATCACTTCACGAGGGAGAATACCAAGCGATAATACCGTAATCGACACATAGAGAACCAAGGTAATCAAAATACCTAGAATGGTGGCTAAGCCGACATCACTTTTCTTTTTCGCGTGCGCGGAGAGTACCGAAGCACCTTCTACGCCGACAAATACCCAAAGCGTGATCAGCATCGTAGCTTTTACTTGTTCTAAGGTACTTTCACCCAATTTGCTGCCGTTGAAATCTTGTATAAATTGTTCAGGTGAGAAGAACCAAATCGCTAAGCCGATAAATAAAAATAGCGGTAAAGTTTTAACAATCGTTGCAACTAAATTCACAAATGCAGCTTCTCGGATGCCTCGTGCAATCAGATGATGGACTAACCAAACAATTGCCGAAGCACCTAAAATGGAAGCAACGGTATTACCTTGCCCAAAAATGATATGGTTTTCACTGTCAACAAAAGTTCCCAGCCCTTCAAAAGCGACGACTAAGTAGCCTACGCTGCCTATCGCAGTACAGAGCCAGTAACCCCAAGCCGATACGCCACCGACGAAATCCCCGAACCCTTCACGAGCGTAGGTGTAAATGCCACCCTCTAACTCAGGTTTAATACGAGAAAGGAAGAAGAAAGATAAGCCTAAAAAAATGATACCGATACCGGTAATTAACCAGCCGATCAATAGCGCTTGCGCACCGGCAACCTCCGCCATATTTTGCGGAAGGCTAAAAATACCGGAACCGATCATCGAGCTAAGCACTAATGCGGTTAAAGAAAAGAGACCGATTTTGCCTTTTGACATGCAATGTCCTTATGATTGTTATTCACACAAACTGCATAATTTAGCATAAAAATAAAAAATCCCCTAATGTTGAAACATTAGAGGATATTATCTTTTTAGCCCCAATCAACGTTGGTGAAACTGTTATAAACCGCCCAAATAAACAAGAAGCCAATAAGCACTAATAAAATTTTCTCAAAAGTCGAGAGATTTAATGCTTTTCCTTGATGTTGATAGCGTGAGTAAAGGAATAAGCCAATGCTGGGCACATAAAGTAATACCGATAATAATAAGTAATCTAAACCCGCCGCATAGACAATCCATAAACCGTAAATTGATGCGATAAAACCGGTCAGCTTTATATACCACACTAAATTTTGTTGGAATGACAGTTTCAATAAATATGCACCGATTAAGAAATAAGGTACAAGGATCATTGAGGTCGAAATTAATAATAAGGCGTTGTAGCTTTTACCGGTTAATAACACGAGGAATAAACAGAATTGCACCACAAAACCGGTAAACCAAAGTGAATTAATCGGCACTTCATTCGCATTCAATTTATCTAAAATTTTCGGGAATGCGCCGTTTTTAGCACCGCGATAAGGTACTTCTGCTGAATACATTGTCCAGCTTACATAAGAAGCAAGCACCGACACAATTAAGCAAAAAGTAATTAAAATCTTACCGCTTGAGCCAATCATCGTTTCTAATAAACCTGCCATTGACGGGTTTGACATCTCCGCAATGGTTTCATGCGGTAAAATGCCGAGTGAAAGCACGGTAATTGCAATATATAAAACTAATGCGATCAGAATCCCAAGTACGGTCGCCAAACCCACATCACTTTTCTTTTTAGCGTGAGCAGATAACACGGAGGCCCCTTCCACACCGGTAAATACCCAAAGGGTAATTAACATCGTGTTTTTCACCTGTTCCGACACACTGTTATTTAATGCTGTACCTTGTAAATCTTGGCTAAACGTTTCGCCTTTGAAATACCAAATTGCTAAACCGATAAATAACACGAGCGGAAATACTTTCACAAAAGTTGCAATCAAGTTTACTGTTGCCGCTTCTTTTACACCGCTTGCGACTAAAGCGTGAACTAACCATACGATAATCGAAGCGCCGATAAAGGAAGCAAGCGTATTACCTTGTCCGAAAATAATATTCGATTCCAAATCGGTAAATGAACCGATTCCCTCAAACGCTACCACTAAATAGCCGACAATCCCGATCGTCGCACACAACCAGTAACCCCAAGCGGAGAGAAAGCCAACTAAATCGCCAAAGCCTTCACGTGCATAAGTATAAATACCGCCATCTAAATCCGGACGCAAACGAGAAATAAAGAAGAAAGCCCGAGGAAAATAATTCCGATTCCGGTAATGAGCCAACCGAGAATTAACGCTTCACCACCAGCGACTGCCGCCATATTTTGCGGTAGGCTGAAAAATCCCGGAACCAATCATCGAACTGAGAACCAGTGCGGTTAAAGAAAGTAACCCAATTTTTTTGTTTGACATAATTGCCCTTATTTTGATGTTGTGCTTTTTAGCCAGTGTGTTGATATATTCGATCCCGATACAGCAACAGCCACCGACAATCGTTGCGCCTTGTGCTGTCCATTTTTGCGCCCACGCAAGATAGGCTTCAGGCCTAAATCTTTACGCACTTCGTCTAAACCGTCATTGGCGGTTGCATCTTTCGGTTGCGGAGCAAACGCATTTGCATACGCACCAGTTTGGATATGTGTCGCATTTTTTTCTTTTAGAATAGATTGGGTTATTGCTAGCGCTTGCTCAATCACTTCCGGCTGGCAGCAGTTAAATAAAATCGCATCAACGCCTAATCCCACCATTTTTTCAATCGCAAGGGCTACAGGCTCGCCAGAACGTAATTGTGGCTCTGGTGTCGGCTCATCATCGGTTAAGGTAAACGAAACCCAAAGCGGGCGATCATCTTTTGGCAATAACGGTTTAATCGAAGTTGGTTCAATAATCGCACTTTGCGTTTCACATAACCAAATATCAACGTAAGGCGAAAGGCCGTCAATAATCGGTTGGGCGATTTCGGCAAAACGATCCGCTTGAATCAAGTCAGCACGGTAAGAGCCGAACATCGGCGGTAATGAACCGGCTATTTTTGCAGATTTTCCGCTATTTTTAACCGCTTGTTTTGCTAAACGACCGGCTAGATCGGCAAGCATTTTACCGTCTGCACTAAAGCGCTGTTCTCCAATATGGAATGGCACAACCGCATAGCTATTGGTCGTAATCACTTCTGCGCCGTTTGCGATAAAATCTTCATGGACTTGTTGCACCGCAGACGGTTTTTCATAAAGGGATAAAGCCGACCATTCAGGTTGTTTAAAAGGTGCGTTCAAACGCATTAACTCACGGCTCATACCGCCGTCTAAAATTGTAATAGGAGATAGCATAGTCTTCTCTGTTTTAACACTAAAAATGAAAGTGTTTAATGTATCAGTGACAATGAAGTTTTTGGATCCAATTTGCTAGATATTTGTAAGAGTAAATAATATAATGTAAAGCCAATTTTGACAGATATAGAATCATGCTGCTTGCTGACAACATGTGAATGTCTTTTGAGAGTAAAATAATATCAAATAGTTTTGTATATAAATATTTCGGAAAAATTTAGGGGCTGTAGT
>NZ_GL831080.1:1611137-1633201 GCF_000188255.1 Actinobacillus ureae ATCC 25976 | reverse complement strand
CCCCAAAATTTATGTTACCTATTATAGCAGCTGCTGTAGTTGTATCAGCATCAGTATTGAAAGCTATTGTTTCAAGCCAAGTTTCTCAAGGAATTTCTGAAGGTAGTAAAACTGCACAAACACAAATTCATAGCGGATTATCTCAGTTAATAAAAAGTACGGTTATCGGTATTTTAATAAATGTCGGTATTTTTATATCATCCTATTTCATTTCTTTATTCATTTCGAGGAAGTTTGCCATTCTCTTAATTTGTATACTTTGCGCAGAATCCTTACTCAAAACAACCTATAAACAAATTAAATTGATACCCGATTATCTCTTGTTTATTAAGTTACGTAGTTTTAAGAAATTTGTGACATATTGAGAATGAAATACAGAGAGAAGTAAGTAAAGAATTACGAAACAGTAACTTTGTTACACGTACTTTAAACAATTTATTCGGTAGCTCTGAGAGAGAAATTGTTTCTGATATTACACAACAATCTTTAATGGCAACATACCAAATGATTGTATTAAAAACGTTGATTACACTTATGATTCTTATCATTTACTTTGTAACATTCAGATTATTTGTGGTTCCAGTTTTGATTGAAGATTCAGTTAATTTAACATTAAATCCAATCAAGATTTTATGTTATCCATTTGCTTTCTTAATTGATTGTATTTTGGACACTGATTTTACCAATTTCATTATTTAATTAAATTTTCTTACCTAATTGGAGTTGTTTCTTATGTTAGATGTTAATGATTATCTAAAATACAAAAGATAATTACTCGGAAAATCAGTTTTGGGATAAAATTAAGGATAACTTAATTTCTATAGGGAGAGATCTTATAGAAAAAGCACTTGTTCTTTTTTATTCGGGAACGGATAGTAATACACCGATAATGGATAAAATGCTTATTTTTAGCGATTGATCTTGTTCCAGATGTTACTCCGGCTGTCGGTTATTCGGATGATCTCGCTGGGATTCTTGCCGTTTTAGCAAAAGTTTCAGATTCCGTGACAAAAGAACATACTCAACAAGCACAAGAGAAATTACAGCAGCTTTTTGATTCTACAGGTTCGGAAGAGGTTGAACAGCAACCCGAAGCTCAGGAAATAAATATTACAAAACACGAAACTGAAGCAAAAAATAATCAGAAATCAGGAAAAGAACCTTCTAATAAATCGGAAGAATCTCGAAAATCGGAGTCCGGTGGATTTCTATCAAATATAGAAAAAATGGTCGGTATTGCAAATGGTTCGGCAGATCTTATTCGTAAACTTATTATTTTAGGGATTTTTGCAGCAATTGCCTATTTCGGTTACGCTTTTTATCATAAGGATTCTCAGCCTGTTATCACTTCAACATTAATCAGCGAAAGAGTGAAGCATGTTAAGGAACTTACGACATTAAAATATCACTATAAAGATATTCTGATGATCGAGAAAAATAAAGAAACCGATTTTATTCCTTTTAACTATGCTCGTTTAATTGTGTATTATGAGGGTATGGCAGTTCTAGGCGTTGAATTGGATAATATTAAAGTGGATATTAGCGGTAATAAAATTATGATTTCCGGTTTAGGGAATGTAAAATTTATTGCTCATGACATTAATGATAATTCACTTAAAGTTTATGATGAAACGGCAAGAATCTTTACAAAAGATTGGGATATTAAAACATTTTCTGATTTAAAGGCTAAGCAACGTACTCAAATAGAACATGATATTATGAATGGAAGTTCTTTACCGGAAGAAGCTAGACAAACAGCTGAAAAAGCGATTGTAGAATTAATTGAATTAATTCCGAGAGTAAAAGGGAAGTATGATATTCAATTTGAAAAAGTTGAAATGCAGAAACCTACACAGCCTATAGCAAAACTTCAAGAACCTAAAAAATCTTAATGGCTAAAAAATAGTTGAAACTTAATGCTACTCGACTAAAGCGAGTAGCATTTTTTTTCGGATGAGTTATATGAAGACCTGATCAAAATTATAAATATTGCCAAATGGTTTGACACTCATCTAAAAAAGTCTATTATAGCCGTCTAGACGGAAAAACGGCTAATTAGAATTCGGTACGAGCGGTCGAAATTTGTAAGATTTTTGCAAAATTCGACCGCTTGTCTAGTGTATACAATGTTATAAATCAACGAATTAAAGGTAATAACAATGGCGATTAATTTATTTACTTCAGAATCAGTATCAGAAGGACATCCGGATAAAATTGCAGACCAAATCTCGGATGCGGTGTTAGATGAAATTTTAAAACAAGACCCGAAAGCGCGTGTGGCGTGTGAAACTTATGTAAAAACCGGTATGGCGTTAGTCGGCGGTGAAATCACCACTTCTGCATGGGTGGATATCGAAAACTTAACCCGTCAAGTGATCTGCGACATTGGCTATACTCATTCGGATATGGGCTTTGATGCGCATTCTTGTGCAGTATTAAATGCGATTGGTAAACAATCTCCGGATATTAACCAAGGTGTTGACCGTGCGGATCCGTTAGAGCAAGGCGCAGGCGACCAAGGTATTATGTTCGGTTATGCAACCAATGAAACCGATGTATTAATGCCGGCACCGATTACATACGCTCATCGTTTAATGGAACAACAAACGAAAGTACGTAAATCTGGCAAATTAGACTGGTTACGTCCGGATGCGAAAAGTCAATTAACGTTCGCTTATGAAAATAACAAAATCGTAGGGATTGATGCGGTGGTACTTTCAACCCAACACGCTGAACACGTTTCACAAAAAGATTTAGTGGAAGGTGTGATGGAAGAAATCATCAAGCCGGTATTACCAAGCGAATGGTTAAGCCAAAACACTAAATACTTCATTAACCCGACCGGTCGTTTCGTGATTGGCGGCCCGATGGGTGACTGTGGTTTAACCGGTCGTAAAATTATCGTAGATACTTACGGTGGTGCAGCTCGTCACGGTGGCGGTGCGTTCTCCGGTAAGGACCCGTCGAAAGTTGACCGTTCAGCAGCATATGCAGCACGTTATGTGGCGAAAAATATCGTAGCGGCAGGTTTAGCTGATCGTTGTGAAATCCAACTTTCTTATGCAATCGGTGTGGCGGATCCGACATCAATCATGGTGGAGACTTTCGGTACGGGTAAAGTTTCAAATGAAACGTTAGTGAAATTAATCTATCAAAACTTTGATTTACGTCCGTACGGTTTAATCAAAATGTTAGATTTAATCCGTCCAATCTACCGTGAAACAGCAGCTTATGGTCACTTTGGTCGTGAACACTTCCCATGGGAACAAACAGATAAAGCGGAAGCATTACGTGCAGGCGCAGGCTTATAATTAAGCGATAACAAGCGGTGTGATTTTGTAAAAATTTTGCAAAATTACACCACTTTTTTATTATTTATAAGTAGTGGGAAAGGGAGCTGCGGAATGTTCGATAGCCATATTCATTTAGACCAACTTGAAGCAAGCCAAATAGAACAGATAGTTAGCGATCCTTTACTGCAAGGCGTATTGGCGGTCAGTACCGATTTGGCGAGTGTGGAAACGTTATTAGCATTAAAACAAAAATTTCCGAAAATCCAAATTGCAGCAGGATTTCATCCTGAACAGCTATTAATTGATGATAAACAGCAACAAGCGTTATTTGATTGGATTGTAAAAAATCGAGCGAATTTGACCGCTATCGGTGAAGTAGGATTACCGCATTATCTAAAAAGGCAGAATCCTAAGCTAGATTATCGGTCCTATCTTGCCTTATTGGAACAATTTGTTGCGTTAAGCAAGCGGTTAAATTTACCGCTAAATTTGCATATCGTGCATGATGATGTGGCGATAATGCTGGATTTGCTGGAAAAATACCAAATTCAACACGCTCATTTCCATTGGTTTAAAACCGATGATGATTCGCTTGAATGTTTTCTTCGTACCCCTTATTTCGCTAGTGTTACACCGGATATTTTATGGAATCCGAAAACTCAAAAAATTGCCAAAAATTTACCGATTGATCGTTTGCTGATTGAAACTGACAGCCCGTGGCAACATGAAAGTTTAGAAAATGCGAGTATTTCACAGCAATTACAAGCAATATTGGCGCAATTAGCGAAATTAAGAGCTGAGCCAGAGAATATAATTCGAACACAAATTAGGCAGAATCATCAGCGGTTATATGGGGTAGTATAAGAAAATGGAATATTCGTGCAGTACAGAAAAACGGTGCAATTTTTGCAGAATTAGCAAAATTACGCCGCTTGTTATTTGAGGTAAATCTTACTTTTTATTCGCCTTTAGCATTGCCATTAGGTTGGCGATATTGGCTGAGGTTTTTTCGACTTTCTGTTCTTCGGTCATTTTCGGTTTTTCACTTTCCCAAACTAAATCGTCTTGTGGTAATTCAAGTAAGAAGCGGCTTGGCTCCGGTTTGATAATTTCACCGTACTGGCGGCGTTCTTTACAGAGTGAAAAGGTTAGCGTTTGTTGCGCTCGAGTAATGCCTACGTAAGCAAGACGGCGTTCTTCCTCGACATTATCCTCATCCAGACTGGTTTGATGCGGCAAAATGCCTTCTTCCATACCGACTAAGAAAACGTGCGGAAATTCCAAGCCTTTTGAAGCATGCAGCGTCATTAATTGCACTTGGTCCGCTTCATCATCGTCTTCACCACGTTCTAACATATCACGCAACGTCAGGCGGTTCACCACTTGCACCAACGTCATCGGCTCTTCGATTTCATCGCCTTCCAGTATACCTTGCACCCATTCAAACAACGTTTGCACGTTACGGCTTTGCATTTCAGCCGCTTTCGGCGAAGTAGCCGTTTCATACAAATAGGCTTCGTATTGAATTTTTGCCAATAAATCTTTTACCGCTTCAATCGGATCAGAACGTTCTGCTTGATCGGCAATTTCGACAATCCAACGGGCAAAATCTTGCAGTGCTTGATAGGGCTTGGGTGTCAGACGTTGAATCAATTCAAAATCGAAAATCGCTTCAAACAAGCTGACCTGTTTCTCATTGGCAAGTAAGCCCAATTTTTCCAGCGTTACCGCACCGATTTCCCGTTTTGGTGTATTAACAATACGCAAAAATGCCGCATCATCGTCTTGATTCACTACTAAACGCAAGTAAGCCATCATATCTTTAATTTCGGCACGGGCGAAAAATGACGTTCCCCCGGAAATTTTATAGGGGATACGGTTTTGCATCAGCAATTTTTCCAGCAAGCGAGACTGATGATTACCACGATATAAAATCGCATAATCTTTGTATTTGGTTTTGTTGGAAAAACGATGGGCGATTAATTCCCCAACAATACGTTCCGCTTCGTGTTCTTCATTTTTTGCTTCGATAACATTTAATTTTTCGCCTTCGCCTAAATTCGAAAATAAGCGTTTTTGGAAAATATGATCGTTGTTATCAATCAAGATATTAGCACAGTGCAAAATGCGTTGGCTGGAACGGTAATTTTGCTCCAGTTTAATCACTTTCAAATCAAAATCTTCACGCAAACGTTGCATATTTTCCGGCTTTGCGCCACGCCACGAATAGATCGATTGGTCATCATCACCTACAACCGTGAAATTTGCCTCATTGCCCACCAATAATTTGATCAGCTCATATTGGCTAGTATTGGTATCTTGGTATTCATCCACCAATAGATAACGGACTTTCTGCTGCCAACGGGTTTTCGCTTCCGGAAATTGGCGGAACAGCAATACCGGTAGCATAATCAAATCGTCAAAATCAAGCGCATTGTAAGCTTTTAACTGATTTTGGTAGAGCTGATAAAAATGCGAAAATACGCGTTCACGCTCATCTCGCAAACGTGTTAATACCATTTCGGGTGAAAGCAGATCGTTTTTCCAGTTGGAAATGGTGGAAATCAATGCTTTGAGTAAATCTTTATCTTCCGCCACATTTTCTGGTAACAAATGTTTGAGTAATGCGAGTTGATCGTGTTCATCAAACAACGTCATACCGGATTTGAAACCCAGTAATTTGTATTCACGTTTTAAAATTTCAAAACCGAGAGTGTGAAAGGTTGAAATGGTTAGCCCTTTGCTGTTTTCTTTACCGATAGAATGGGCAACACGCTCACGCATTTCACGAGCCGCTTTGTTGGTAAAGGTTACCGCGGCGATTTGTTTTGGCGAGTAACCGCAATGAGCTATCAGATGGGTGATTTTATTAATGATGACACGTGTTTTGCCCGAGCCGGCACCGGCTAACACAAGGCAAGCCCCTTTTACATATTCTACCGCTTGTTGTTGTTGATCATTTAATTTCATTTTATCTACTTTTTATTTACTTTATTTTCAGCCACTTTTTAAACTGCGATATTCTAGCCGAAAGACAACAAGCGGTCGAATTTCTTTAAAATTTTATTAAATCAGTAGACGAGTATCTAACGGGCAGTAAGAAAATTATTAGCAATAAGGCAGTGTTTTGTGCGTTAGTTAAACCTGTGAGCTGATAAATTGAAACCACAATATTTAGCGAAATTTTCCGAAGCAACCATTTGTAAAAAAATTTTAAAATTTGACCGCTTGTTAAACGGTTTTTGTCCAAAATAAATTCCTTAAAAATCAAATTTTTGCTTTTAAAATTGAGCTGTTCGCTATATCATTAACAGTTAGTTTTTAGCGTATAGTTACGCACACTCGCCCTGAAAATAATTCAGATTTTGCATTTTAATTTTATGCCCTAGGGGGAATACAAAAGTAGATGGAAAAGTTAGAACAAAAACCAATCATCGAACTACGCAATGTTACTAAAAGCTATGGTAGCAAAACGATTCTTAAAGATTTAAATTTAACCATTAATGATGGGGGATTTTTAACTATTTTAGGTCCTTCAGGCTGTGGTAAAACAACAGCATTACGTTTAATCGCAGGTTTTGAAGACTTGACTGAAGGTTCAATTATTCTTGATGGTCAAGATGTATCTAACGTTCCTGCTGAACAACGCCCTGTAAATACGGTTTTCCAAAGCTATGCGTTATTCCCGCATATGACGATTTTTGAAAACGTTGCTTTCGGTTTACGTATGCAAAAAGTGCCGAATGAGCAAATCAAACCTCGTGTAATGGAAGCATTACGTATGGTGCGTTTGGAAGATCGTGCGGAGCAAAAACCGGCTCAGCTTTCAGGTGGTCAGCAACAACGTATTGCCATCGCACGGGCGGTAGTGAATAAGCCGAAAGTATTGTTACTTGATGAATCACTTTCTGCGCTTGACTATAAACTGCGTAAAGAAATGCAGAATGAGTTAAAAGCATTACAACGCCAATTAGGTATTACCTTTATTTTCGTTACACACGATCAAGAAGAAGCGTTAACGATGTCTGATCGTATTATCGTAATGAACGGCGGTAAAATTGCGCAAGACGGTACGCCTCGTGAAATCTATGAAGAGCCGAGCAATTTATTCGTAGCTCGTTTTATCGGTGAAATCAACGTATTTGATGCAACCGTGATTGAACGTGTAGATGCTCGCAATGTTAAAGCGAATGTAGAAGGCCGTATTTGTAATATTAAAGTTGAAGATATGGATGTGACGCCAAATCAACAACTCAAAGTACTTTTACGTCCGGAAGATATCGTTATTGAAGAATTAGATGAAGACGAAAGCTCAAAAGCGATTATCGGTCATATTATCGATCGTAACTATAAAGGTATGACACTAGAGTCAAGCGTACAGTTAGATCATAACGGCATGAATGTATTAGTAAGCGAATTCTTCAATGAAGACGATCCGAATATCGATCACGAAGTTGGTCAAAAAGTGGCATTAACATGGCACGAAGGCTGGGAGGTTGTACTCAATAATGAAGATTGCTAGTAACAAATTCCAAGCTGGAACAGTTTCAGTTATCTTCGGTTGGTTGTTACTTTTTGTACTTGTACCGAACTTATTGGTTCTGTTAATCAGTTTTCTTACTGAAAATCGCCAAAGTGCATACTTTGTTGATTTCGTATTTAGTCTGGATGCATATAAACAGCTGTTCAATGATACTTATGCAACGGTATTGTGGAACTCATTTAAAATGTCTGCGATTGCAACGTTTTTCTGTTTAATTATCGGTTATCCATTTGCATTTATTATTGCGAAGATGCCGGTGAAATTGCGTCCGATTTTACTGTTTTTAGTCGTATTGCCATTTTGGACAAACTCACTGATTCGTATCTACGGCATTAAAATTTTCTTAGGTGTGAAGGGCGTATTAAACGAAGCATTATTGGCAATCGGCTTAATTGACGAGCCGCTTCGTTTATTAAACTCTGAATTGGCGATTATTATCGGTTTAGTGTATATCTTGTTACCGTTTATGATTTTACCGCTTTATTCTTCAATTGAGAAAATTGACGGTCGTTTATTAGAAGCGGCAAAAGATTTAGGTGCGAATGCGTTCCAACGTTTTGTACGAGTAACCATTCCGCTAACAATGCCGGGGATTGTAGCAGGTTGTTTATTAGTATTATTACCAGCAATGGGAATGTTCTATGTTGCCGACTTATTAGGAGGCGGTAAAACACCATTAATCGGTAACATTATTAAGAGCTTATTCTTAAATACCAACCAGTTCGCATTAGGTTCGGCAGTAAGTATTGCGCTTACCGTGTTAATGGCATTAATGTTATATGTTTATTACCGTGCCAATAAATTATTAAATAAAAAGGTGGAACTTGAATAATGAAAAAGACATTAAGAAACTTTTTTATGTTCGTGGTGTTTGCCTACCTTTATATTCCGATTATTATTTTGGTAGTAAACTCATTTAATGCAGACCGTTACGGTTTACAATGGAAAGGGTTCAGTTGTAACTGGTATGAGCGTTTATTTGCAAACGATACGTTGGTTCACGCAACTATGAATTCATTGACGATTGCATTTTTTGCCGCAACGTTTTCAACTATTTTAGGTGCGTTAACTTCGATTGCGCTATACCGCTATAAATTCCGTGGTAAGCAAATGGTCGGCGGTTTGCTGTTTATCGTCATGATGTCACCGGATATCGTAATGGCTGTTTCACTATTAGTGCTATTTATGATTTTAGGTGTGCAACTTGGTTTTATTTCGTTATTAATTGCGCATATTACTTTCTGTTTGCCTTATGTCGTAATTACCATTTCGTCGCGTTTAAGCGATTTTGACGGTAAGATGCTGGAAGCTGCGAAGGATTTAGGCGCAAGTGAAGTAACGATTTTACGTAAAATTATTTTACCGCTGGCATTACCATCGATTATTTCCGGTTGGTTATTAAGCTTTACCATTTCGTTAGATGACGTAGTGGTTTCATCATTCGTTACCAGCCCAAGCTATGAAGTATTACCGTTAAAAATCTTCTCGCTGGTGAAAACGGGGGTGACGCCGGAAGTCAATGCATTAGCAACGATTATGATTATTTTCTCATTAACATTGGTATTTTTAAGCCAATTAGTGGTAAGAAAAAAAGCGTAATTTAATTTGATTAAAAATGGCTCGCTGATTAGCGGGCTATTTTTTTGCAAAAAATTAGCCGAAATAGACCGCTTGTCGGCCTGTTATTCTATACAGTTTTCTGTTATGCTAAGGCAAATTTTTTAGCTTGGAATAAAATCAATGATCGGAAGATTACACGGTAAAATTATTGAAAAACAACCGCCTGAAATGGTAATTGATGTTCAAGGTGTCGGATATGAAGTGCTATTGCCGATGACGAGCTTTTACAGCTTGCCACAAGTAGGTGAAGAAGCTACTATTTTTACGCATTTAGTGGTACGTGAAGATGCGCATTTATTATTTGGTTTTGCACAAAAGCAAGACAGAACTTTATTTCGTGAATTGATTAAAACCAACGGAGTAGGGCCTAAATTAGCACTTGCGATTTTATCGGCGATGTCGGTTTCACAATTTGCGAATGCGGTTGAAAATGAAGAACTTGCCAAATTAACTAAAATTCCGAGCATTGGGCGTAAAACTGCCGAGCGTTTATTAGTGGAGCTTAAAGGCAAATTTAAAGGAGTGGCACAAAGCGATTTCTTTGAAGAGCATTCGGTTGAAATGATTGTTGCAACACATTCGCATGATCCGGCAGATGAAGCCCAAGATGCTTTAGTAGCGTTAGGCTATAAACTTGCTGATGCCGATAAAATGATTAAGAAAGTGAATAAAGCGGGTGCGACCAGCGAACAATTAATTCGTGAAGCATTAAAAGCCTCTCTTTAAAAAGTAAAAATACCTTAAATGATTGAAGCAGATAGAATAATTAGTGCCTCGCCGAAGCGTGAGGAAGAAGTCATCGATCGTGCAATTCGCCCTAAATTATTGGCGGATTATGTCGGTCAGCCGTCTGTACGAGAGCAGATGGAGATTTTTATTAAAGCAGCAAAATTGCGTGATGAGGCGTTAGATCACTTATTGATTTTCGGTCCGCCGGGGTTGGGTAAAACCACCTTAGCTAATATTGTTGCCAACGAAATGGGCGTTAATATTCGCACGACTTCCGGGCCGGTACTGGAGAAAGCCGGTGATCTAGCGGCAATGTTGACCAATTTAGAGCCTTATGACGTATTATTTATTGATGAGATCCACCGCTTATCACCGGCAATTGAAGAAGTGCTTTATCCGGCAATGGAAGATTATCAGTTGGATATTATGATCGGCGAAGGGCCGGCAGCACGTTCGATTAAGCTGGATTTACCGCCGTTTACCTTAGTGGGAGCAACCACTCGTGCCGGTTCACTGACTTCTCCATTACGTGACCGTTTTGGTATTGTGCAACGTTTAGAGTTTTACTCGGTAGATGATTTAACTTCAATCGTAAAACGTAGTGCTGATTGCTTAAACTTAAATTTATCACCGGACGGTGCTTATGAAGTGGCTCGCCGTTCACGAGGTACACCTCGAATTGCTAACCGTTTATTACGTCGTGTGCGAGATTATGCCGATGTGCGTAATAATGGTGTGATTACTTCCGATATCGCCAAACAAGCGTTGGCGATGCTTGATGTGGATTCCGAAGGCTTTGACTTTATGGACATCAAATTACTGCAAGCGATTGTCGAACGTTTTGACGGAGGTCCGGTCGGTTTAGATAACTTAGCTGCAGCAATTGGTGAGGAGCGAGATACGATTGAAGACGTACTTGAACCTTATTTGATTCAGCAGGGCTTTTTGCAACGAACGCCGCGAGGACGTATTGCTACCAGCCGAACTTATGCACATTTAGGTATCGCTAAGCTTGATTAAATTTAGACAGGCGGTCGAATTTCACCAATTTTTTGCAATTTTTTCGGAAAATTTGACCGCTTGTTGTTTATTTGTGCTTCATCTGTATTTACAAAATGTACTATTTCAGTTATTAATTAGCTATTCTTAATTAAAAGGGAGGATTGCTAATGCTGAAATTTATTATTAGGCGCATATTGGAAGCCATTCCAACACTTTTCATTCTAATTACCTTCTCATTCTTTCTTATGCGGCTTGCTCCGGGGAGTCCGTTTACCTCTGAAAAAGCTTACCCGCCTGAAGTGATGGCAAATATTGAAGCGAAATATCATCTTAATGAACCGCTTTATAAACAATATTTTATCTATATGGATAATCTTGCCCATGGCGATTTTGGCCCTTCTTTTAAATATAAAGATCAATCGGTTAATGATTTAATTGCCTCAGCTTTTCCCGTTTCAATTAAATTAGGTGTAGTCGCATTTATTTTTGCAGTAATTATCGGTTTAACTGCCGGTATTGTAGCGGCATTAAAGCAAAATAGTAAATGGGATTACATCGTGATGGGATTTGCCATGACCGGGGTAATTATGCCGAGTTTCGTATTTGCGCCGCTGCTGGTTTTATTTTTTGCGATTCACTTAAAATGGCTTCCGGCAGGTGGCTGGAACGGCGGTCAACTCTATTATATGGTGTTACCTGTACTTTCTCTTACCATTGGTTATGTTGCCGGACTTGCCCGTATTACTCGTGGTTCAATGATAGAAATTCTCCATTCAAATTATATTCGTACGGCAAAAGCCAAAGGTGTGCCAATGCGGAAAATCATTTTTAAACACGCCTTAAAACCTGCATTAATACCTGTTATTACTTATCTTGCTCCTGCTTTTGTCGGTATTATCACCGGCTCAATGGTAATTGAAAGTGTCTTTGGCTTACCGGGATTAGGCCAGCTATTTGTCAACGGTGCTTTAAATCGAGACTATTCTTTAGTGTTGAGCTTAACCGTATTGGTTGGCACGTTAACTATTTTATTTAATGCGATCGTAGATATTTTATATGCTGTGATTGACCCGAAAATTCGTTATAGCTAGGAAGGAAATATGCAAATAGATAAAAACCAAAACTTTTCGGAAAATCTCGCTTCAGCTAATACAGCAATGGTGTTGGAAGGACGCAGCTTATGGCAAGATGCCCGTCGTCGTTTTTTTCGTAATAAAGCGGCAGTTGCCAGCTTATTTATGTTGTTGTTAATCGTATTATTTATCACTTTTGTGCCGATGTTAATGCCGTTTAGTTACGAGGATACTGATTGGAATATGATGAGTGCCGCACCGGATTTTGAATCCTTGCATTATTTTGGTACAGACGCTTCAGGGCGAGATCTGATGGTGCGTGTCGCTATGGGCGGTAGAATATCGTTGATGGTCGGCATTGCCGGCGCTTTGGTGGCTGTAATTATTGGTACTATTTACGGCGCTATTTCAGGTTATGTAGGCGGCAAAGTAGATAGCGTAATGATGCGCTTTCTTGAAATTTTAAGCTCATTTCCGTTTATGTTCTTTGTCATTTTATTGGTGACTTTATTTGGGCAAAATATTTTCTTAATTTTTGTCGCAATCGGTATGATTGCTTGGCTAGGGCTAGCTCGTATCGTACGAGGGCAAACATTAGCACTTAAAAATAAAGAATTTATTGAAGCGGCAATTGTGTGTGGTGTTTCTCGCCGTCAGATTATTTGGCGTCACATTATTCCGAATGTACTTGGCTTAGTGGTGGTGTACGCTTCGCTGGAAGTGCCTTCACTGATTTTATTCGAATCATTTTTAAGTTTCTTAGGGCTGGGTACTCAAGAACCAATGAGCAGTTGGGGCTCGTTACTAAGCGATGGAGCCGCTCAGATGGAAACTTCTCCTTGGTTGCTCGGATTTCCGGCTTTTTTTCTTTGCTTAACGTTATTTTGTTTCAATTTTATTGGCGATGGTCTGCGTGATGCATTAGATCCAAAAGATAAATAAAAACAGGAGTGAAGGATGAAATTATTAGAAGTTAAAAATTTAGACGTATATTTAAAAGCGGAAGATCGTTTTTCACATACGGTGCGTTCCGTGTCTTTTTCGCTGGAAAAAGGGCAGACTCTTGCCATTGTCGGTGAGTCCGGTTCCGGTAAATCAGTCACTTCGATGTCAATTATGCAATTATTGCCGAAAAATATAGTGCAATATGGCAAACATTCCCAAATTATATTTGAAGATAAGGATATTTTGACGCTTACGGAAACCGAAATGGAAGCAATACGAGGCGATCGTATCGGGATGATTTTCCAAGAGCCGATGACCTCTTTAAATCCCTATATGCCGATTGGCGAACAAGTTGCAGAAGCAGTGACGACACATACACCTAATATGACCAAACAAGAGGCGGAAGCGTTGACCTTAGCGGCATTACAGAAAGTAAAAATTCCAAATGCGGAAAAGAAATTAAAGTGTTACCCGCATGAGTTTTCCGGTGGGCAGCTACAACGCATTATGATTGCGATGGCAATCATTAATAAACCGGATTTATTGATTGCCGATGAGCCGACTACCGCATTGGATGTTACGACACAGGCGGAAATTTTAGATTTAATGCTGGAATTACAAGCTGAAATGGGCATGGCGATTATCCTCGTTTCGCACGACCTGCGTTTAGTGCAAAAATACAGTGATGACGTTTGTGTAATGAAATCCGGCGAAATTGTGGAGCGTGGTAAAACCGCAGCTGTATTTACACAACCAAAGCACCCTTATACGATGGAGCTTTTAACGCCTATTCCGAGCCATTTCAAAAGTACGCAAAGTGAACCGGCGAAATTGTTGATTAATGCAAAAAATATCGAAGTCGATTATGTACTACAGCGTTCTTTTTGGGGAAAACCGAAGAAAGTGTTTAATGCGGTAAAAGATATTTCGTTCCAGCTAAATATGGGAGAAACGCTTGGCATTGTCGGTGAATCCGGATCGGGAAAATCTACATTAGGGCGAGCAATCATGCAAATTCTGGACTATCAGGGCAAAGTTGAATTTGATGGTCAAGCGATTTCTGCCTTATCAAAAAGTGATCGCCAATCTTTAAAACGAAATATGCAAATGGTGTTCCAAGATCCGTTTAATTCTCTTTCTCCACGCTTAACAGTAGGTGAAATTATCGGAGAAGGGTTAGCGGTTCATTATCCGCAGATGACGAAAGCGGAACGCAGAGAAAAAGTACAAAAAATGTTAGAAGAGGTGAATTTAAGCCCTGCGATGATCAATCGTTATCCTCATGAGTTTTCGGGGGGACAGCGACAACGCATCGCCATTGCTCGTGCAATTATTTTAGAACCTAAATTCGTGTTATTAGACGAACCGACTTCCGCACTGGATCGTTCTACACAGTTAACCGTAATCGAATTACTTAATCGTTTACAACAAAAATATGGTTTAAGTTATCTATTTATCAGCCATGATCTTGCGGTAGTTCGAGCGCTAAGTGACAAAGTAATCGTAATGAGTAAAGGTGAAATAGTGGAAAACGGCAGCGCACAGCAAATTTTTGAACAACCCAAACATGCTTACACGCAACGTTTAATCGAAGCTTCTCATTTAGCCTAACGCAGTTACTGCTGGGATAGTGAGATAATACAAGCGGTTAAATTTCCTGAAAAGTTTGCAAAAAACTCAGAGAATTTAACCGCTTGTTTCCATAACTTTCTTCTTATTATTATAATCATTTTTCCTTAGCTCTCTTTCATATCCTCTATCCTCTCCTTCGTATATAAACCTTTTAGCGAAAAATACTTAGGATATTTCCCTAAAAAATTTAATATGATAGGCGTCACAAATCTTAAATTAATCTTTTTAAATTGTAAGTTATATACTAAGAAAACTCTTGTTATTTACTATCGTACTTTGCAGCAGCTGTTCTTATGTTGATAAATGGCTACTTATGGCTAAGAACCCTGATGTCTATTTTTATTCAGTAATTGATATTGTAAATGCCGAAATTGAAATCGAGCGTTCCGGTATACAGAAAATATATGATCAAATTAATACAAAAGGGTATATCCCATCCTATATAGATGTTACTCCAAAAGAATCAGATAAGTACGGAACGGTAAAAAGAGGCCTATTAACACCAGAACAATTTCGATATTATGTTCCACATGTTATAAATAATTTAAAGCAGACAAAATTTTATACCCAATTTGATAGTAAAAAGGTCACCTTAGAGAAATATGATTTTCCTCCATTTTCTTATGGCTATCTTTGGGTATTAAAAACGATTGAAACCAAAGGAGATGATGTGAAACTACCTTATATTGATGATAATAAAGCGCATATTCTTATTCGATAATTTCGTTGATTAAATAACAAACGGTTACATTCTCTGAAATTTTTGCAAAAAACTCAGAGAATTTAACCGCTTGTTTATAATGTTTAAGCGATACGGGTAAATTTCAATAGCATTGCGGAAGCAGGGTCAATAATTGGTAAGCCTAAACCGACTTTTGCCAACCACTCGCTATTAATGATAACTTTTTCGCCGTTTAATGCTTTTACCATCCATTCCGGTAATTGTTTCATCAAGTGACCGAATTTTCCTTCGGCAAAGTTACGTGGTAAATCTAGAATTTCTACTTGATAATTACCTTCTTTGAGATACGGAACACGGAGTGATTCCTGACGCAAGTAATCGAGCATTGCAAGTTGGCTGATTAAAACCACCGCTTGTGAGCTGTCTTGTGCTACAACACCGTTAACTAAACAATCCGGATCTTGGCAGTCTAGACGGAATGCCGTGCCGCTATGTAATAGTTCTCGTAAGGATTTATGTAACGCAATATATTTAGCAAAATTTTTACGTTCTTCCTCACCTTCTTTTACCGGATCTAATTCCACGCCCATATGACCGAATAGCGCAGTTAAACCACGGAAATTCGCATCTAATTTACGGTATGTGGTGTGGCAATGGAAGCCGCCAATATGCGCCCCCATAATTTCAGGTGGATAGAAGTAACTAAAACCAAGTTGGATTGTTTGGCGTTCGAGCGCATCGTTATCATCTAATGTCCAAAAACGTTGTGAACGTTTTAATACCTCGTAATCGATACGACCGCCGCCGGAAGAGCAAGTTTCAAATTCAACATTCGGATATTTTTCACAAAGCACATCGCACAAGCGATAGAAGGCTTCGGTTTGTTTGGTTACCGCGGCTTTGCCTTGGTGATCGCCTTGTACGATACGGCGGTTCATATCCCATTTTACATAGTCAATATTGTGATTGCCGAGTAACCAATCCATTCGTTCCACTAAATAATCGAAAACTTCCGGATTGCAAAGGTCGAGCACAAATTGGTTACGTTCAGCAGGTTGATCGTAACCCTCAACCGCTAATAACCAATCAGGGTGTTGTTGGTAAAGTTTAGTCGGTTTGTTGATCATTTCTAACTCAACCCAAATCCCGAATTGCATACCGAGATCTTTTACCGCTTTAACCACCGGTGTTAAACCGTTTGGATATTTGCGCTCGTCTAAATACCAGTCGCCCAAACCGCCGAAATCATCATCACGTCCAATAAACCAACCGTCATCAATAATAAAACGTTCTACGCCCATTTCTGCGGCAGCTTTCGCCATGGCGATAATGTGTTCCGGTTTGTGATCAAAATAAACGCCTTCCCAAATATTGAGGTGTACCGGACGTGTTTTACCTTGTGGGAAATGCAGAATATTTTCACGCACATATTGGTGGAATTGCTGGCTCATACCGTTTAAGCCTTGATTCGAAGCGGTTGTATAAACCCAAGGTGTGGCGATTTCTTCATTTTGTGCTAATGCGATTTCGCCTCGGAAATAAAGCGCTTCTAATTGCACGGTACGTCTGCCTCGAATATCGATATCGGCACGAATGCGGTGATTTCCGCTCCACGCCAAATGGAAGCCCCATACATCGCCTTTTTGTTCTTTGTAGCCTTCTTCGCCGACAATCAAAATCGGCGGGTATTCGTGTGATGTTCTGCCAGCACGGTTTTATTGAATAAAGCCACCGTGTTTGAGATTTTGGCGATTCGGTTGAAATTCTCGTACCCAACGACCATAAAATGTACAGACTTCATCAGCAAATTCAGGAAGAGGAAGTGTCACAGCAAGACGTTCAACATTATAGGTTCCTGCTTTTAAATTATGCAATATGTTACGTGTTTTAAGCACAGAAGTGGTTTTATCTAATACAAACTCACTGCTAAATTCCAAGCCGGCAACTTCATCAATTTGGCGGATGATCAAGCGGTCATTTTGTTGTTCAATTTTACTTAATTTGAACACCGGCATTGAGTCTAAACCGTTGCGATGGCCTTCAACCGAAGACAACTCAAAATAGCCACGTCCGTTTTCCGCTGCAAGTGAAACCGGCACGTCAATATCCAAACCGCCGTTTGTTACACCTGAATAGCTGAGCCAAGCATTAGTCGGTTCAAATTGTGCTAATTTTTCGCCCCAATAGAGAATTTGAGGATTATCTGAAGCATTAATAATCAGATCGTTTTGGTTGCTGGATAAGCGAATGATGTTGTTCATAGTAAATTCCTTATTTGCAAAATTTGAGAGGCATTTATTTACTGCTATTGGCAAAGCCAACGTTTAAAAAGCTTTGCTTTTTGTGGCCGCTTGTTAAGCGCCTCTGGTATTGCGTTTGTGTAATTGATAACGTTCTTGCATATTCATTTTGCCAGTTAAGGTGAAAATGGAGAAAAGAGTAAAGCCTAATGCCACACAGCCTAAAATAAAGTAAATATCTTGATAGCCGAATTTGTCATACCAACTGCCAACAACAGAAGAGGCAAGCATATTACCGACTTATTTGATGAATTGGCAGGCGACCATATAGATAGTGGCAGAGAAGTGAACTTCGAACACGTTACCAATATATTTGAATAAGCCAACAAGATAGAAGGGCACTTCAAACATATGTAAGGTTTTGAGTACTACAACGTGCCATGCTTCCGTTGCGTATGAAGAACCGATAATACGAATCGTCATAATAAAACCGGCAACTAATAAGGCATTTTTGCACCCATACGGTTGATCACAAGTGGTACGAAGAACATGATTGCCGCATTTAAAAATTCGCCCATGGTGGTTACATAACCGAACATCTCAATCCCTTCTTCTTTAGAATCGAAGAACGTATTAAAGAAATTACCGAATTGTTGGTCGAAAATATCATAGGTACAAGCAACACCGACAACATAGGCAAGTAATGCCCAGAAGCGAGGAAGCTTAAAGAGTTTGAACGCTTGTTTAAGGCTTACCGGGTTTGTGTTTGCCCCAAGTTGTGCCATTACAGAAGCGGTCGAATTTTGCTCCGGTTTTGCAAGTGCCACTAACACGAGTAATACGACAGCACCGGCTGAACCGAGCCAGAATACGGAATCCGGATCTTTACTATATAAAATCCCTGCAATCGAAGCACAGATCCCCCAACCCATCATACCGAACATACGTGCACGTCCGTATTCAAAGTTACTTTGGCGACTAACACGCTCTACATAAGCTTCGGATGCGCCGGCACCACCGGAGAATACGAATCCCATATAAATACCGCCAACGATAGCGCCCATCCAAATATTGGTTTTAAGCATCGGAGCGAAGATATAAATAAAGAATGGTGCATAGAAGAGAAG
Source organism: Actinobacillus ureae ATCC 25976 (assembly GCF_000188255.1). Taxonomy (GTDB): domain Bacteria; phylum Pseudomonadota; class Gammaproteobacteria; order Enterobacterales; family Pasteurellaceae; genus Actinobacillus; species Actinobacillus ureae. The sequence goes on along the minus strand of NZ_GL831080.1, from coordinate 1,614,315 downwards.
GGCAATCGCAACTACCCAAAGCATATGTTTTTTGACACCGAGTTTGTCGGCCACATAGCCGAAAATCGGTTGGAAACAGAGAGCAAAGAATGACATTGCAGCGAATACGATACCTCGTTCTTCACCGGTTAATCCGTTTATGTCACCTAGCCAAATCCCTAAGAATGGATAGCAGGTTGCCATAATAAAGAAATAGGTAAAGAAGTAACCGCTGAATACGAAATAATTACGGTTTCCCCTATAATAAGCTTTATTTTGTGATTGTGCTTGCATAATAAAACACCTTCTATTGTTGATTTGATATGCAAAATGTTAACGTTAACATTTTAAATTTGTGAGCAAGATCACAGTTATTTTTGAATAATTCTTTAGGGAGAATTGATCCTTTAAAAGATACGGGGTAAAGTGAATAGTGATCGATAAATCAATTTTAATTACCAATTTCTCTTTTTTGTTTATTTATTTTAATTATTAAGATTCTTATGGCTTCCCTAAAAGATGTGGCAAGGTTGGCTGGGGTATCGTTAATGACGGTTTCCAGAGCGATTAATAACCCCGAACAACTTTCTGAAAAAACACGTAAAGCAGTACAAGATGCAATTGAACAATTAAATTATGTTCCGAATATTGCTGCGCAGAAAATTCGTGGTGTGAGTGAAAATACAATAGGTGTTTTATCGTTTAGCACCGCAACAACACCATTTTCGGTCGAAATTTTACTTGCGATTGAAAAAACCGTACGTCAGTACGGTTGGAATTCGTTTGTAATCAATACCTTTGAAGATGATGAACAAGATGTTGAAGAAGCCGTTGAGTTATTGCTTTCTCATCGCCTGACTGCCATTATCATTACCCGTCACGGGCTAAAAAAAATAAAGATTCCAAAACGTTTAGCATCATTATCGATTGTGCTGGCAAATTGCGTAACGGATGATTTGCAAGTCGCGAGCTATATTCCAAATGATTTTCAAGGACAAGCGGATGTGACGCATTTATTGCTAGAGAAAGGTTATAAGAAACCGCTTTGTTTATATATTCCACATAATGCAATTGCCGCCAAAGAACGTCAGAAGGGCTTTCAAGCAGTCTGGTTTTCACAAAAAATGCAAATGTACCGACCGAATTTTTTATGAATGAAAGCGATGATTATTTAGAAGGTGCGGATCGCTTAAAAGAGATTTTAGCTTCTGATTCCTAGCATTTTGATTATGATGTGATTGTATGCGGAAATGACCGTATTGCAATGCTTGCCTATCAGTTATTACTCGTGCGTGGATTACGTATTTCGCAATATGTTGCAGTTGTCGGCTATGACAATATGGTCGGAGTGGCTCATTTGTTTTTACCAGCGCTCACCACAGTGCAATTGCCTCACTACCAGATGGGAGAACAAGCGGCACTGCACTTAATCGAAGGGCGAAAAACCAATAAAGTTCAGCCGATTGATTGCCCGCTCATTGTGAGAGAATCGTGCTAATATAAAAAAATCAGAGGTCGGATTTTGCAAAAAATAGTGAAATCCGACCGCTTGTTATTTGAATAAAATCAATTATTTAAATTGGTGAATTGCGTTAGCAATTTCGTTATCGTTGTAGATTGCTTTGATCACATCATCATACGCTTGGCCGAGTACTTTTTTGATATCATCGTTATCTGTAGTAAGTGCCGCACCTTCATAGCCACGTGTTGCATTAAAGTTTTTGCTAAAGTTGCCTTTTGTACCTTGTACCGTGACTTCTACACCCACTTCTGCATTCACTTTATACAATAAATTACCTTGTTCTACCGTAGCAAAGAATTTGCGAACGTTTACGATAACATTGGCATTCGCTGCCCCTTGTACCAATTGGAAGCCTTTTGCATTTAAGTCTTGTTGCATGGCTTGTTGGAACATTAAGCCAACTTCCGAGCTTGAAGTTAAACGAGTCACTTGGCCGTTTTTAGTATAGCTTGCCACTTCACGAGAAGTACGTAAATCTTGTGTCATCACACTCACAGCAGCAGTTTGGTTGTTAGTGTTAAATGTTGCCGTAGGACTAGGCGTAGTGAAATTTAACACGCTTGATTGAGATTGGCAGCCAGCAAGTACCGCTGTTGTAAGTGTAGTGACGAGGAGTAATGCTTTTTTAGATAATGTCATAAGAAATCCTTTTAATTGATAATTGCTATTTGATAATGGATAATGAAATAAAGGTATTTATTAGGCAATTTACCTACAAATAAGTTTTTTAATTATCCATTATCAAATACTAATTAGCAATTCATAAGGAATAAAAATGTCGGTTGAACAAACGATTCAGCAAAAATTAACGGAACAATTTTCACCACAATTCTTACAAATTGAAAATGAAAGCTATATGCACAGCTCCGGTCGTGGAGCAGAGTCTCATTTTAAAGTGACATTAGTATCGGAAAACTTTGCTGCACAACGAGTCGTTGCTCGTCATCGAGCGGTTTATAACTGCTTAGCGTATGAATTGGAGAATGGCGTACATGCATTAGCTTTACACCTTTTTACGCCACAAGAATGGGCGGAAGCGAATGGTATGGTACCTAAATCACCAAATTGTTTAGGTGTAGGGCAATAAGTATAAAATAAGCATAATTCGGAATTGGCAATTATTTCATTTCATGAATAAAATACTTGATTAGAGTGTGAAAAATCGGTATAGTTCCCTATATCTTTCAAATGTACTTTTTTGTGCATTTTAGTGAATCGGTGAGATGTCCGAGTGGTTGAAGGAGCACGCCTGGAAAGCGTGTATATGCGAAAGTGTATCGGGGGTTCGAATCCCCCTCTCACCGCCATTGCTAATGCGAAAGATTCCTTACTGTTTTCATAGATATTTCCTTGGTTAAGTTAAAGTAAGTAATAATTACTTTTTTCCTTATTTAGGTTCAATCCCCTAACGAAAGTTGTGGGGATTTTTTTATAGGTATTTTACTTAACCTAAAGCAAAAGCCCGCCGATAATGATCTGCCCCCAAAAAGTTAGACTGTTTAATTTAAGGACCGAGTTCTGTATTGTACAGGGCTCAGTCCTTTTAATTTCACTTGAATACGCTCATTGTTGTAATAATGAATGTACTCGTGAATTACTTTCTCAAGTTGTTCGAAAGTTTCAAATCGCTTACCAAAGTAACATTCCGTTTCAATCGCCCAAAGAAACTTTCCATTA
>NZ_GL831080.1:1597912-1611087 GCF_000188255.1 Actinobacillus ureae ATCC 25976 | reverse complement strand
ATAGCGAGTTATATTTAGTCATAAAAAAATCTGCACCTTAATCTGTTGGAGGTTTAGTCCAACTTTTGGGGTGTAGATCATAAGCGGGCTTTTACGTTAAGTATTTAATAATTTATTTTACTTTATGCAAAGTATAAGGATTATTGGCCGTCTTAGCCGGATTGCCATTAGCATCACAAACTTCAACTTGTGTCTCGCTTACTTTAAACGCTAATGCGCCGGAATCTTTTTCTAAGCGAATAATACCTCGTTTACCTTGCTCCCAAGTGTAAGTGCCTTTATCTCTGAACGGATATTCTTTGCCGGCTTTTACATAAATGGTATTGTATTGGTAGCTATTGTTAGCGCCTAAGATGAGCTCTGCTTGAATTTTCTCACAATCTGCACAAGGTAATTCACCTTGGAATGTGCCTGTAACGGATTGTTGTGGTAAGAGTGAACAAGCACCTAATACTGCACTGAATGCAACTAACGCAATTTTTTTCATTCCAGTTTCCTTCTATTTAAATGTGTCTAAAACTCGGATTCACTTTAAACTGAAGCTCAGTTACATTTGGAAAATCAGAGTGAATTAATCGTAATAAATGTGAACTTTGTAACTGTAAGCCTTGTCGTACAGTCGCATTTTGCACTTCAAATACAAGCTGATTATCAACTAAATTCACAATACGGTAAAGTCCGCGATATTGTTCCGGTAATAATTTTTGTACTTTTTGGTGCAAATCGTTTAATTGGTTGGCTCGTTGGACAATCCGACTAAGGCTTGAGTTCTGCAAAACTTCAGTGATATTTTTTATTGCTGAATTTTTCATCTTTTTGGATTGCATTCCCTTGATTTTATGTTATTTGACCCAATTATCTGCCCATTCTACTGGAATTTATCGTATAATTAACCTAATTTTTTAGTATTTAGAACAAATGTTGATGAGTTTATTTAAGCATTTTCACAAGACGCCTTTTTGGTCGCAATTAGTTTTCGGGCTAGTTGCGATTTTTGCGTTACCTGAAATTCATTCGATGGTAAAAAGTGAAAGCGAGCAAGAAACGGTTATCAATCAGCATTTTTCTCCTTGCGTTGCTTGTTCTGACGAACAGGAACAGCAGTCTTTATTTATCGCAGAGCTTAAACAGGAGCTTGTGGAAATACCTACACAAGCGGTCGTTTTTTGCGAATTTTTTACCAAATCTTACCGCTTTGATGGCGATGATAACCATCCTATTCGAGCCGGCCCAAGCGTCTAATCTATAAAATCGATTCATCATAAGTGGGCGGAGTCAAAGACTGCTTCCGTAAAGCTATGCCACTTTTTCATATAAAAATAACTAGATTAGGACAAAACAATGATTTCAAAAATTATCACTTCAATTTTCGGTTCAAGCAACGATCGTACGTTAAAACGTTTAAGAAAACGTGTTGCGCAAATTAATAAACTTGAACCGGCATTTGAAAAATTAACCGATGCGGAATTACAAGCTAAAACTGCAGAATTTAAACAACGTTTAGCTGACGGTGCAAGCCTTGACAGCCTATTACACGAAGCGTTTGCAACTGTGCGTGAGGCAAGTCGCCGTGTAATGGGAATGCGCCATTTTGACGTGCAATTAATCGGTGGTATGGTATTAACTAATCGTAATATCGCCGAGATGCGTACTGGTGAAGGTAAAACGTTAACCGCAACATTACCGTGCTACTTAAATGCATTGACCGGTAAAGGTGTACATGTTGTAACGGTGAACGATTATCTTGCACGCCGTGATGCGGAAACCAACCGCCCGTTATTTGAGTTTTTAGGTTTAACCGTTGCGGTGAATGTACCGGGTCTTCCGAATGAAGTGAAACGTGAAGCCTATAAAGCGGATATTACCTACTCAACTAATAGTGAGTTAGGTTTCGACTACTTACGTGATAACCTTGCGCACGCAAAAGAAGATCGTTTCCAACGTGAATTGCACTATGCGTTAGTGGATGAGGTGGACTCAATCTTAATTGATGAAGCGCGTACACCGTTAATTATTTCAGGCCCGGCAGAAGATGCGACTCAAATCTATCAAGCGATTGATACGATTATTCCGCATTTGATTCAGCAAGATAAAGAAGACACCGAAGAATATACCGGTGAAGGCGATTTCACCTTAGATCTGAAAAATAAACAGGCGCATTTAACTGAGCGTGGAATGGTGAAAGTGGAAGGCATTTTGACCGAAATGGGCTTAATGCAAGAAGGCGAAACACTTTATCATCCAGCTCGTATCGCTTTACTACACCACGTTTATGCGGCGTTACGTGCACATAAATTATTTGAATTAGATGTAGATTACATCGTAAAAGATGGTGAAGTGGTAATTATTGACGAACACACCGGTCGTACAATGGTGGGGCGCCGTTGGTCTGACGGTTTACACCAAGCGATTGAAGCAAAAGAAAAAGTCAATATTCAAGGTGAAAACCAAACTGTTGCGTCTATCACTTACCAAAACTATTTCCGCCTATATGAAAAATTAGCCGGTATGACCGGTACAGCGGATACGGAAGCGTTTGAATTCCAACAAATTTACGGTTTGGATACGGTAGTGATTCCAACTAATAAACCGGTTATTCGTGATGACCGTACCGACTTAATGTTTAAGAGCGAACCGGAGAAATTTGCGGCAATCATCAATGATATTAAAGACTGTATGGCTCGCCAACAACCGGTGTTAGTCGGTACGGTATCCGTTGAAAAATCAGAACTTTTATCGGCAGAATTAACCAAAGCCGGTATTGCTCATAACGTATTAAATGCAAAATTCCATGCCCAAGAAGCGGAAATCGTGGCGGAAGCGGGCGCACCGGGTGCGGTAACTATCGCAACCAATATTGCGGGTCGTGGTACGGATATCGTGTTAGGCGGTAACTGGAAAGCGGAAGTGGCGAAGTTAGAACATCCGACCGAAGAGCAAATCGAAGCGATTAAAGCGGCTTGGAAAGAGCGCTATGACATCGTAATGAAAGCGGGCGGTTTACATATTATCGGTACTGAACGTCACGAATCTCGTCGTATTGACAACCAGTTACGTGGTCGTTCCGGTCGTCAGGGGGACCCAGGTTCATCGCGTTTCTATCTGTCTTTAGACGATGCGCTAATGCGTATTTACCTGAATGAAGGTAAATTAAATATGATGCGTAAAGCCTTCTCTGAAGAAGGTGAGGCGATGGAGTCAAAATTACTGACTAAAGTGATCGCATCGGCACAAGCAAAAGTGGAAGCACATAACTTCGACGGTCGTAAAAACTTATTACAGTACGATGATGTGGCGAACGAACAACGTAAAGCGATTTACGAACAACGTAATTACTTGCTTGAAACCGATGATATTTCAGCAATGATCAACACTGTTCGTGAAGACGTGTTCAATAATGTGATTAGCCAATATATTCCACCGCAATCCATTGAAGAGATGTGGGATGTTGCCGGCTTAGAAGAAGCGTTAAAACATCAATTCGGTATGGAATTGCCTATCCAGCATTGGTTAGAGCAAGAAAATGACTTACACGAAGAAACATTGCGTGAGCGTATTGTTGATATTGCGAAACAAAAGTACCAAGCGAAAGAAGAGAAAGTCGGCTCGGAAGTGATGCGTAACTTTGAAAAAGGAGTGATGCTACAAAACTTAGACGAGCTTTGGAAAGAACATCTTTCGGCAATGGATTACTTACGTAAAGGTATTCACTTACGTGGCTATGCACAAAAGGATCCGAAACAAGAGTATAAAAAAGAATCATTTGAAATGTTTACCAATATGCTCGATTTGTTGAAATCTAATGTGATTAGCGTGTTAAGCCGTATTCAAGTGCGTAGCCAAGAAGAGATTGAAGAAGCGCAACGCCAGCAAGACGCAATGGCGGAAGCAGAAGCCGCACATTACCAAGCGGCAACCGAAGAACAAATGCAAAATGCTCAAGCCGGCGCAGCGGCAGAATCGCTGACAGATGAGCAATTAGCGAATTTGAATATCGGCCGAAATGATCCTTGCCCTTGCGGTTCTAGCAAAAAATACAAACATTGCCACGGCAGTAAAGCAAGATATGCGTAATTAGTATAAGCGGTCGTTTTTTCTTTGTCTTTTCTATGAATTCAGACTTAATTTCTATTCAGCAAGGTTCCGAACAAGAATGTTTCTCTTATATTTATCAACAGCAGCAACAGGCGAGCAATCCTTTGGAATTACTTGCCGTGTTAAAGTTGTACGATGATTTTTTAGGGGATTTCCCTCAGTCAATTCTCGCTTACCACAATCGTTCCGATGTATTAAAGCACTTAGGTTTTTATGATTTAGCACTCAAAGATGCGGAGAAAACGCTTGACCTTGCACCGGATTTTGCTATGGCATGGTGTAATAAAGCGTTTATTCTAAACACCTTAGGGCGTTATGAAGAAGGTTGGAAAGCTTATGAATGGCGCTGGAAAACCGATGTGGAAACTTTTCAGGACACCGGATGGCCGATTCCTCGTTGGCAAGGTGAGGATATCGGTCAAGCCAAACTTTTGGTTTATGCAGAACAGGGCTTTGGCGATAATATTCAATTTGTGCGTTATGCCTTAGAGGCGAAAAAGCGAGGCTTGAATATTGTGGTGGTGAATCATCAGCAGTTAGAAAATTTGCTGAATGCCAATTTAGCGCAGTATGGGATTACCACATCAAAAAATGGTGGGGCGATTAGTGGGCTGAAATATTATGTTTCAATGATGAGCCTACCGCATTATCTCGGCACAAGATTGGATAATATTCCTTATTCGGAAGGTTATTTATTGCCTGAAACGGAGCATTTCGTAAAATGGCAGCGGAAAATAAACGCTTACGATTCCGCTAAAAAACTCAAAATTGGTGTGGTATGGTCCGGTTCACCTAAACATCACCGCAATGCGATATGAAGTTTACAATTTGAACAGTACTTACCGTTATTTGAATTTGATGCGGAATTTCATTGCCTGCAAAAAGTAGTGAATGAAGCTGATTACAAGCGGTCGGAAAAACTCAAAAATTTGCATTTTTGGCAAGATGATTTAACGGATTTTTCCGATACGGCAGCATTGATTACTCAACTTGATTTAGTGATTAGCGTAGATACTTCAGTCGCGCATTTAGCGGCGGCGATGGGCAAACCGACTTGGGTTTTAATCAGTTATCACCCCGATTTTCGTTGGTTATTGGCAAGAGAGGATAGCCCATGATATCAGAGTGTACGCCTATTTCGTCAGGGCTTTGATTTTGACTGGCAACCAGTGATCACTAGAGTACAACAACAATTGGAACAACAATATGGCTGAAATGATGTTTGAACAATATCTCGCTTTATTGGTGGAAGAGCAGGACAGCGCTGCAACACCATTTGAATGGTTAGCGGTTTTAAGAAAATACGATGAAATAATCCGCTTATTACCGGATAAAGCGGTGCTATATCACAATCGTTGTACGGTATTACAAAACTTGGAGCTTTACCAATTAGCGTTAAAAGATGCGAATAAAGCGGTCGAACTTGCGCCAAATTATGCGATTGCGTGGTGTAATAAAGCGATGTTACATAACTTGTTAGGTGATTATCTGCAAGGCTGGCAAGCGTACGAATGGCGCTGGCAAACCGGTTTGCTAGCTTTTGAACCGTTGGAAATTAATATTCCGCAATGGCGAGGGGAAAATATCGGTGATGCTAAAATTTTGTTTCACGTAGAACAAGGATTTGGCGATAACATTCAGTTTGTGCGCTATGCCTTGGAAATGAAACGTCAAGGCTTAAATGTGGTGGTGCTGAATCATAGCAGCATCGAAAATTTGCTTAACTATAATTTAGCGCAACACGGTATTGAAACCATGCAAAACGGCGGACGAATTTCGGGACTGGCATACCATTTACCGATGCTCAGTGCGCCTTTAGTATTAGGTAGTACGCTTGAAAATATTCCTTATTCAAGCGGTTACTTACAAGCACAACCGGAGTTTATTGTAAAATAGCACACAAAAATAACTGCTTGCAGTACGCTAAAACGCTTGAAAATTGGTTTGGGCAGGCTCGGCAAAACATAATCAGAATGCTTCCCGCAGTTTGCCCTTTGAGTTGTTTTCACAGTTATTTACGTTAGATGCTGATTTCCATTGTTTGCAAGAAGAGCTAAACGAAGCGGATTACAAGCGGTCTGATTTATTCGAAAATTTGCATATTTGGCAGCAAGATATTGGTGATTTTTCAGATACTGCCGCATTAATTGCCCAAATGGATCTTGTGATCAGTGTTGATACGTCTGTCGCACATTTAGCAGAGGCAATGGGAAAACCGACGTAGATTATGCTAAGTTATCACCCTGATTTTCGTTGGTTGTTGGCACGACAAGATAGCCCGTGGTATGACAGTGTGAAACTTTTTCGCCAAGAGGCTAGTCTTAATTGGCAATCTGTGATAAAAAATATCCAACAAAAATTACAACAAATTCTCAAGGAAAATACATGAATAAGCCCACAATCCAAGTTACAGCCGGCATTATCCGCAATGAATTTGGACAGATTTATTTAACCCAAAGACTTGAAGGACAAGATTTTGCACAAGCGTTGGAATTTCCCGGCGGTAAAGTAGATACGGGAGAAACGCCAGAAGATGCATTAAAACGTGAGTTGGAAGAAGAAATCGGGATTCACGTACTAAGTGCGTTTCCTTATGAGTCATTCCGCTTTGATTATCCGGCCAAAGTGATTGAGTTTTTCTTCTATTTAGTGGAAGAATGGGTCGGTGAACCGTTTGGGCGTGAAGGGCAAGAAGGCTTTTGGGTCGCTCAAGCTGATTTGGATGAGAGCGAATTTCCGCCAGCAAATAGCCGTTTAATCCAACGCTTAAAATCCGAAGCTTAATCATCAGGAGCATTTCATTTGAGATGCTCTTTTTTATTGCCTAAAAATCAGACGAAAGCGGTTGCTTTTGCACAAAATTTTGCAAAAGTAACTTGAAAGCTAATAATCTGCCCCAATATTGATTATCGTTGCACGCAATTCTGCGTGCCAAATTTTTATAGATTAATAGAAGGAAACATACAATGACTCTTCGTCCATTACACGATAAAGTAATTTTAAAACGTGAAGAAGTAGAAACACGTTCTGCTGGCGGTATCGTTTTAACCGGCTCTGCAGCAACAAAATCTACTCGTGGTAAAGTAATTGCAGTGGGTACAGGTCGTTTATTAGAAAATGGTTCTGTACAAGCATTAGCGGTAAAATTTGGTGATGTAGTTATCTTCAACGAAGGTTATGGTGTGAAATCAGAAAAAATTGACGGTGAAGAAGTGTTAATTCTTTCTGAAAACGATATTTTAGCAATCGTAGAGTAATGATAAGCGGTCAGCTTTCACTAATTTTTTGCAAATTGAATAAATAATTTATAGGAAGAAAAAATGGCAGCAAAAGATGTTAAATTCGGTAATGACGCACGTGTAAAAATGCTTAAAGGCGTGAATATTTTAGCGGATGCGGTAAAAGTAACTTTAGGTCCTAAAGGCCGTAATGTTGTGTTAGATAAAGCATACGGTGCGCCGACAATCACTAAAGACGGTGTGTCAGTAGCACGTGAGATCGAATTAGAAGATAAATTCGAAAATATGGGCGCACAAATGGTAAAAGAAGTGGCGTCAAAAGCGAACGATGCGGCTGGTGACGGTACGACAACCGCAACTGTTCTTGCGCAAGCAATCGTAAACGAAGGCTTAAAAGCAGTAGCGGCAGGTATGAATCCGATGGATTTAAAACGTGGTATCGATAAAGCGGTTGTTGCTGTAGTGGAAGAATTAAAAGCGATTTCTAAACCGTGTGAAACTTCAAAAGAGATTGAGCAAGTAGGTACGATTTCAGCAAACTCTGATGAAACCGTGGGTAAATTAATTGCGCAAGCAATGGAAAAAGTGGGTAAAGAAGGTGTTATCACTGTTGAAGACGGTACAGGTTTAGATGATGCGTTAGATGTGGTAGAAGGTATGCAATTTGACCGTGGTTACCTTTCTCCATACTTCATCAACAAACCGGAAGCAGGTACGGTTGAATTAGAAAACCCATATATCATTTTAGTTGATAAAAAAATCAGCAACATTCGTGAAATTTTACCGGTATTAGAGGCGGTAGCAAAAGCAGGTAAACCGTTATTAATTGTTGCAGAAGATATCGAAGGTGAAGCGTTAGCAACATTAGTTGTAAATACAATGCGTGGTATCGTGAAAGTGGCTGCTGTAAAAGCACCGGGCTTTGGCGATCGCCGTAAAGCAATGTTACAAGATATTGCAATCTTAACTGCAGGTACTGTAATTTCAGAAGAAATCGGTATGGAACTTGAGAAAGCAACAATTGAAGAATTAGGTCAAGCAAAACGTGTTGTGATTACCAAAGACAATACAACCATTATTGACGGTATCGGTGACGAAGCGCAAATCAAAGCACGTGTAGCACAAATTCTCCAACAAATTGAAGATTCAACATCAGATTATGATAAAGAAAAACTTCAAGAGCGTGTGGCTAAATTAGCTGGCGGTGTTGCGGTAATCAAAGTAGGTGCGGCAACTGAAGTGGCGATGAAAGAGAAAAAAGACCGTGTGGATGATGCGTTACACGCAACTCGTGCGGCAGTTGAAGAAGGTATCGTACCGGGAGGCGGTGTTGCATTAGTGCGCGCGGCTTCTAAAGTGGCAGTAACCTTAACTGGTGATAATGAAGAACAAAATGTTGGTATCAAACTTGCACTTCGTGCGATGGAAGCGCCGCTTCGTCAAATCGTGACTAACGCAGGTGAAGAAGCATCAGTTGTAGCTCGTAATGTGAAAGATGGTAACGGTAACTACGGTTATAATGCCGGTACGGAACAGTATGGCGATATGCTTGAGATGGGTATTTTAGATCCAACTAAAGTAACTCGTTCGGCATTACAATTCGCAGCATCTATCGCAGGTTTAATGATTACTACAGAATGTATGATCACCGATTTGCCGAAAGATGAAAAATTAGATCCGGCTGCTGCAATGGGCGGCATGGGTGGTATGGGCGGTATGATGTAATACATCCTCCATTCGCTAGTATAAAGACCTCTGGGAAGTTGTCCCGGAGGTTTTTTTATATCTGACAAGCAGTCGAATTTTTTGATTTTTTACAAATTAAAAGCAATAAAAAACCGAGCACCTTTTTGGTAATTAGTGCTCGGTTAAATAATTCAGGGCTAAACGATTAATGTTTTTGTTTCAGTGTGTTTAAAGCGGTTAAACCTTTATTACAACTTTTTTGTTGCATCTCAGTTTCCATTTTTAAAATTTGTTGCCTTGTAGAAGATAACTTACTTTTCATTTTAGCAACTTGAGTATGTGTACCAGGTTGTTTTTCTGCATCCGAAACAAGCTTATCTGCAACGCTAAACATTCTTTGACATTGCGTTGGCAATTTTTGGTTTACAGAAGGTTTTGCCATAGAAAGTGAAGAGGTTTTCACTCCTGCCATCGCGACTTGTGATGTGAATGCCAGTACTAAGCTAGCAAAAGTTGAAATGAGAACTTTTTTTAACATTATGGTTTTACCTTTTTCAGTTATAGTTAAAAACTATCGTTTAGCGCATAGATTAGGATTTTTTCGATTATAACAAACAAGAAATAAAAGTCATTATTAAATAGCAATTTTTTTGGATCTTTTCGATCATTTTATTTGACCAATATCAAAACTAATCATAAAAGCGTAGAAAGTAAAAGGTAGAGATGCTAAAGAAAAGTTATAAAAATATAAGTGAAAACAATCTAATTTTTAACATTGTTTCAAAGTTTTGATTAGAAATGTTATCGATGTAACAAATCGACTATTTTTAATTTATTAAATTCAAGGTAAAATGGAACGTAGATTCTAAAAAAGCATATACCTATTTATGGTTGTATGGTTGTTTTAGGTCAAAATTTGGTTGGGGTGATTATTCATATTCAGAATAATCTATAAATAAATTTTATTATACTTTATAAGAGGTCTGAGATGTTAGACGTTGTTGAACTCTCGCGTTTGCAGTTTGCTTTAACTGCACTCTATCACTTCTTATTTGTGCCGTTAACATTAGGTCTTTCTTTCGTTCTCGTTGTAATGGAAACACTTTATGTAACGACAGGAAAAGAAGTCTATAAAGATATGACTAAATTCTGGGGTAAGTTATTCGGTATTAACTTTGCCCTTGGCGTAACAACTGGTATTACAATGGAATTCCAGTTTGGTATGAACTGGTCATATTATTCTCACTATGTGGGCGATATCTTTGGTGCTCCATTAGCAATTGAAGGCTTAATGGCGTTCTTCTTAGAGTCAACTTTCATTGGTTTATTCTTCTTCGGTTGGGATCGTTTATCAAAAGGTAAACACTTACTAGCGACTTATGCAGTTGCATTTGGTTCTAACTTCTCAGCGTTATGGATCCTTGTTGCGAACGGTTGGATGCAGAATCCGGTTGGTTCTGAATTTAACTTCGAAACAATGCGGATGGAACTTGTGAGTTTCTCTGATCTCGTATTAAATCCAGTAACACAATCTAAATTCTTACATACAGTAACAGCAGGTTATACTTGTGGTGCAGTATTTGTATTAGGTATTAGTGCTTACTATATTTTAAAAGGTCAGGATCTCGGTTTTGCAAAACGTTCATTCTCAGTAGGTGCAAGCTTTGGTTTAATGGCGATTCTTGCTGTATTAATTATGGGCGATGAATCAGGTTACGAAATCGGTAAAGCACAACCTACTAAATTAGCAGCAATGGAAGGTGAGTTTGAAACTCAACCTGCTCCGGCAGCATGGAATGCATTCGTAATTCCTAATACCGCTGAAATGAAAAATGAATTCTCAATTCATATTCCATATATGGCAGGTATTATTGCAACACGTTCTTTTGATACTGAAATTAAAGGTTTAAAAGATATTCGTGCAATCAATGAACAACGTGTTCGTACCGGTATTCAAGCATATGCGTTACTCGAAAAATTACGTGTGGGTAACTATTCTGCAGAAGAAAAAGAAGCATTCAAAGCAGTACAAAAAGACTTAGGTTTTGGCTTATTACTCAAACAATATACACCGAATGTAGTTGATGCGACTGAAGAACAAATCCAAAAAGCGGCAGCAAGTACCATTCCTAATGTTGGTCCAACATTCTGGGCATTCCGTGCAATGATGGTTTCAGGTGGTTTAATGCTCCTATTAATTGGCTTTGCATTCTTCCAAAACTTACGTGGTACCGTTGGTAAAAACCGTTTATTCTTAAGAGCAATGTTATGGGGTATTCCTCTTCCGTGGATTGCAATTGAGTCTGGTTGGTTCTTGGCAGAATATGGTCGTCAACCATGGGCAATTTATGAAGTATTACCGACAGGCGTATCTAATTCGGCATTAACGACGACAGATCTTTGGATCTCAATCGGTTTACTTTGCAGCTTATATACTATCTTCCTCGTGGTTGAGATGTATTTAATGTTTAAATATGGCAGACTTGGTCCAAGCGCATTAAAGACAGGTCGTTATCATTTTGAACAATCTACAAAATAAAAATAATAGGAGTGTACAATGATCGATTATGAAATTCTCCGCTTTATTTGGTGGATTCTGATTGTCGTATTGCTAATCGGCTTTGCGATTACAGACGGTTTTGATATGGGCGTATTAACATTATTACCTGTGATTGGTAAAAGCAATGTTGAGCGCCGAGTGATGATTAATACCATTGCTCCTCACTGGGACGGTAACCAAGTATGGTTATTAACAGCAGGTGGTGCGATCTTTGCGGCATGGCCTACCGTTTATGCAACATCATTCTCTGGTTTCTATTTAGCGATGATTCTAGTGCTAGCAGCGTTATTTTTCCGTCCGGTAGGTTTTGAATATCGTGCTAAAGTAGATAGCCCGAAATGGCGTAATGCTTGGGACTGGGGTTTATTTGTCGGTGGTTTTGTACCGTCATTAATTTTCGGTGTAGCGTTCGGTAACTTATTACAAGGCGTACCATTCGAATTTAATAACCTCAACCAAGTGGTATATACAGGTTCATTCTTCGGCTTATTAAATCCGTTCGCATTATTATGTGGCGTAGTAAGCTTAATGATGTTAACCACGCAAGGTGCGACATGGTTACAAATGAAAACAACAGGTGATTTACGTAACCGTGCGAGAGCAACCGCTCAAGTTACTGCGGCAATCGTATTAGTTGCGTTTGTATTAGCGGGTGTTTGGTTATCGTTTAAAGACGGTTTTGTAATCACAAGCGATTTAGACCACAATGCACAATCATTCTTAACTAATAAAACTGTTGCGGTTGAAAGTGCGGCATGGTTCAGAAATTTTGCTGAGATGCCGGTATTATGGGCTGTTCCTGCATTAGCGGTATTAGGTGCATTGTTAACGATTGTTACTTCTAAAGTGAATCGTTCTGGTTTAGCATTCTTCTCATCATCAATTATGCTTGTTGGGGTGATTGTTACTGCGGCAGTGTCTATGTTCCCATTCATTATGCCGTCAATTTCTCATCCAGAAATGAGTTTAACGATTTGGGATTCAACAGCAAGCCAATATACATTAACAGTAATGTTAGTTGTTGCGTGTATCTTTGTACCTTTAGTATTAGCTTATACTATTTGGTCATACATCAAAATGTATGGTCGCTTAGATGCTAAATACTTAGAAGATAACAAAGCAAGTGCATACTAAGGAGATAAACAGATGTTTTATGTAACTTGGGTATTAGGCGTTTTACTTGCGATTCTTTTTGCAACGGTAATTACTGTTAGCATTGAGAAAACAGGCAAATTTGACGAATAGGATTATATTGAATGATTCATTCGCTCTATAATTTAACAAGAAAGGGCTGGCTAAAGGCCCTTTCTTTTATTCTTGCAGGTGTACTATTTGCAATGATATTGCTGAATGCAAATCTATTTGCTCAGCATTTTGGCGGACATATTCCTTATTTAGCAATTTTAGCCTTCTATGGTATGGTGATTTTATGGATTCATGGAATCGGTTTTGAAATTGAGAGTGCGATTTGGCGTTTAACCTTTTTACCTATACTAGGCTATATCATTGTGATCGGTTCTCTGAATTATTTAGTTTCATTAAGATAGGCGTAAGGTTTCTGATCTGCACCCCAAAAGTTGGACTAACCTCTCACT
>NZ_GL831080.1:1595097-1597650 GCF_000188255.1 Actinobacillus ureae ATCC 25976 | reverse complement strand
GGACTCAGCCCTGTACAATACAGAACGCAGTCCTTAAATTAAACAGTCTAACTTTTTGGGGGCAGATCAGACTTCGGGGCTTATTAATTTACCGGCAGAGAAAATCCTTTCGTGATTTTTTAATGCAAAAAAGGTATGATTAGTAACTTTTATAAGCGGTCTATTTTCACTCATTTTTTGCAAATATATCCCCTGTTCGGCAAACATTCGTCTGTGTACTTTTTTGTGCTAATGACAATGAGCGGAAACATATCGTTTTACCTTATCTAGTTAAACCGTATTAACGGTGAAATTATCTCAATGAGAGTGTTATCGTGATTTTAAGTCGATATTTAACGAAAGAGATCTTCAAAAGCCAATTAGCGATCTTATTCATTTTGTTATTAATGTTTTTTAGTCAGCAGCTGATTACCGTGCTGAATTCTGCTGTCAGCGGGAAAGTACCAACCGACTTAGTACTGAGTTTATTAGGATTAGGGATGCCCGCTTTAGCTCAATTTATGTTGCCGCTTTCACTATTTGTTGCGTTACTGCTGACTTTAGGGCGCTTTTATACTGAAAGTGAAATTACCGTGATGCGAGCGTGTGGTATCGGGCAAAGTTTATTAACCCAAGTAGCGTTTTTCTTATCTATTTTTACTACGGCTCTTGCAGTATATAACGTGTTTTGGCTCACGCCTTGGGCTATCAATAAGCAAAGTGAAATGTTAGCAGAGGCAAAATCCAATCCTCGTTTTTCAGCATTGTCCGCCGGTCAATTTATGACCGCAGGTGGTTACGTTTTATTTATTGAAAATATTAATAACGAACAAAATAAATTAAACGATATTTATGTATTTCAACCGGATCAGCAGAAGAAAAATCGCCCTTCCGTAGTAGTTGCGGAATCAGGTCAATTACAAGGTTTACCAAATGGAGATCAAATTCTCACCCTTGAAAACAGTACTCGCTATGAAGGTACAGAAAATACCGCAGATTTTAGAATTTCCCATTTTGACAATTACCAAGCTTATCTCGGCTACCAAGATGTGGATTCCAATGAAAAATTAGTACAACGAGCGGATTTCAACAAATTAATGACCGATTCATCAAACGAAGCTAAAGCAGAATTGCAATGGCGCTTTGCACTAATTTTTGCCGTACCACTCATGGCATTATTAGCCGTACCAATGAGTAGCGTAAACCCTCGTCAAGGTCGTTTCGCTAAAGTGATTCCGGCAGTATTGCTGTATCTGATCTATTTCTTGCTACAAAGCTCGCTTAAATCTTCCGGTGCTTCCGGTAAATTAGATGCAACATTATTAATGCCGTTAGTGTCGATTGCATTTTTTATACTGGCGATGGTGATGAACTTCTGGGATACAAAATGGATGTCTGCGATTCGTTATTCTTTCAGTCGTAATAAGGCGGTGGCGTAAATGAATTTATTTGGTATGAATATTCTCGAACGCTATATCGGCAAAACCATTATTACGATGATTTTTGCCGTGCTGCTTATGTCGAGCGGTTTGGTGTTTATCATCAAATTAGCCGAGGAGTTTAAAGATGTCGGTAAAGGCTCTTATGATGCTTTAACCGCCACTTACTATTCACTTTTAATGCTGCCAAGCGACATTAAAGAATTTATCCCGGTAGTTGCCTTAATCGGCGGCTTATTAGGTTTGGGAAACCTTGCCAGCCGCAGTGAATTGGTGGTTATGCAATCTTCCGGATTTTCTCGTTTTAGAATCGGCTTGGCGGTAATGAAAACAGCGATTCCACTCATCGTTTTTACGATGTTAGTCAGCGAATGGGGAATCCCGCAAACCGAACAATATGCCCGTAATATGCGTTCCATCGCACAAAGCGGCAGTTCAATGCTATCAACGAAAGGCGGCTTTTGGGCAAAAGACGGAAATGATTTTATTTATATTCGCCATATCGAAAATGAACGTAAATTAAATAATCTATCGATTTATCATTTTGAAGATAAATCTTTAAAATCAGTCACTCAAGCTCAGAATGCTATTTTCAACGGTAAAAATTGGACGCTTCAGAATGTACAAACATCTTCGATTGCCGATAACAGTATTCAACAAGCGAAAGAAGTCAACAAAGATTGGCAAACGACAATCACACCAAGCAAATTAGGTATCGTATCGCTCAAACCGGAATCACTTTCTATTTCAGGTTTATCCGATTATGTCGGCTTCTTGAAAGAAACCGGACAAAATTCCAAACGTTTCCAAATTGCGTTTTGGCGTAAAGTGTATCAGCCGATTTCAATGGCGGTGATGATGTTGCTTGCGATCTCGTTTGTCTTTGGACCGCTTCGCAGTAGCGCAATGGGAACCAAATTATTTATCGGTATCATTGCAGGCTTTGTGTTCTATGTATCCAACATCGTGTTTGGTAATATGACACTCGTCTTTTCATGGATACCGGTTGCTATCGGTGCATTAATCCCAAGCTTAATCTGTTTAAGTATCGTTTGGTGGCTACTGACCAAAAAACGTGATTAATCTATAACACAAGCGGTTAAATTTCTGCAACATTTTGTTTCTATATATGGGG
>NZ_GL831080.1:1558293-1594283 GCF_000188255.1 Actinobacillus ureae ATCC 25976 | reverse complement strand
GCCAATTAAACAGTCTAACTTTTTGGGGTCAGATCATTTCGACCGCTTGTTTTTTCTAGATTAGAAGGGGCCTCTGCTACGTGGTTGCATACTGATTTGTTCACTGTCTGAACGCTGCGTTGTAATCACTTTTTCACCCTCGGCTACACCGGCTATGATTTCCGTATATCGGCTAACCCTAATTCGACTTTCTTTTTAATTGGTTGATTGTTTTCTAAAACTTGTATAAAGGTTTCGTTACCTTTTTTCTTTAACGCCGATGTCGGCACCACAAGCACGTTTTCACGTTTGGCAATTTCTACTTGTCCTGCACGGTCATACCAATCCGTAAACGTTGTTCAGCATTATCCACTAAAGAATTCGCATAGTAATAAATTGCCTCGGTATTACCGGCTTTTCAGTATATTTGTTTGAGGCACTATCATCACTGAGCGTAGTTAATGCCGGATCAACGCTATCAATTTTGCTGTGATATTTATGATTCGGTTCGGCAAGCGTAGAAAAGGTCATATTTTGCCCTTTTGTTACTTGAGCAATATCACCTTCGGAAATCTCCAATTTGATTAACATTTTTGATAAGTCGGCAACGTGCACAATGGTTGGTGAGGTTTGTGCCGAATTCACGATTTGCCCAACTGAAATTGGAACGGATACAATTGTTCCATCCATTGGTGAGACGATTTGGGTGTAATTTAAATTGGTTCTTGCATCAGCTACCGAAATTTGTGCCGATTTGATTTGTGATTTTGCTTCATCCACACTTGCTTTAGCAGCGGCTAAAGTATTTTTAGCCGTTTCAAGATCGGATTGAGAGGCACTAGCTTGTTTATATAATTTACTCAAACGTGTGTAATTTGATTGTGCTACTTCTAAAGCCACTTGTGCAGAAGATAACTTGGCTTGATAAGAAGCAAGATTGGCTTCTGCCGTGCTTAAACTGTTACTTTGGTTACTA
Organism: Actinobacillus ureae ATCC 25976; assembly: GCF_000188255.1. Lineage (GTDB taxonomy): Bacteria > Pseudomonadota > Gammaproteobacteria > Enterobacterales > Pasteurellaceae > Actinobacillus > Actinobacillus ureae. The sequence goes on along the minus strand of NZ_GL831080.1, from coordinate 1,593,328 downwards.
GAGTCAATATCGGCAATCAGATCACCTTTTTTGACCGATTAATAATTTTCCCTGAAACTTGCGCACCAACTTCAGTACGTTTGCTTGCACGCACCGAGCCAGTTGCCAGCACACTTTTATCTATCGTGTTGCGAGTAACCGGTTCGGTTATATAGTGAATTTGTTGCGCCTCATCGCTACTCGAAAAATAGAAGTAACCTGCGGTTGTAATACCCGCAAGCACTAATGCGGTAATGATAGGTTTTAGTTTCATTTGTTTTCCAATTTTAGTGGGTAAAGATCAATAAATAAGCGGTCGTTTTTGACCTGTTTTTTGCAAAATAATTCCGAAATTTGACCGCTTACTTGAAACTTAAATAATACCAAAGGTTGCACGGATATAGCTAGCGACTGCTTCATGTTTGTGATTACCGATTACCTCGTTATGTGGAAGGGCTTGTTTTAGCCTTGGGTCGGCATTCTCCATAATGCAACCTTTGCCGACACGAGCAAGCATTTCTATATCGTTCATACCGTCACCGAATGCTAAACAATCTTGTAAGGTATAGCCTCGTAATCTGGCTAATTCCTCAAGTGCATTCGCTTTACAAACGGATTTATGCATAATCTCTAAGCATAAAATACCTGAGTAAGTAATATAAAGCTGATCCCCGGAATGTTGTCGAATATAAGTCTCGATCGGAATAAGATCTTCTGGTGTTTTCCCGATAAAGAACACTTTTTCCGTTTGTTTTCCGTGATGTTGGCTGAAATCGGTAACTTGATAGGTAAAACCGGAATCTTTGTGATATTTTTTCAGTTGTTCGATATCAATGTTGATAAACCACTCATCGCCTTGATAGGTATTAAGGCACACACGAGTTGGATCAAAAGGTATTTGCATTAATTGAAAGGCAAGTTCTTCGGGAATGTAATGGTTTAGGACGGTATCACCGGAAAGGAAATTAGCTCTTGCACCATTTGAAGTAATTAGCATCGCTTCTTTTAAATCGACTTTATTGATAATGTGTTTCACGTCTGGCAAATTTCGTCCGGTCGCCAGAAAAATATCAACACCTTGAGCAGCAAGTTTACTTAATGTTTCAATCGTAAAATTGCCAATTTTATGTTCTGCATTTAATAAGGTTCCGTCTAAATCTGAAACGATGGCTTTAAATGATTGATTCATTGTTATTTCCTCAAATATTTTTTAGACAATTATTCTGCAAAGGTTAGCAAATTTAAGCTTTATCTTCAAAGAAAATAGTGATTTTACGTTATTTTAACCAAAAATCGTTTAAAAAATCACAAAACGAATAAAAAGTGTAAGGCTTTGTTATTTCTCAAAAGGCATTGCTTTTATTTGGAGGAATAATCTTAATTTGGGATTAATTGCTAATTAATTTATTAAATGAAGAATTTATCACTGTTTTATATTTGAAATTACCAAGAAAACGTTTGCGAGGAGTGAAAAATTCTATTGACCTCACTCTATTTGAGGCTAATATAGCTCTTGTATTTCGAATAACTATGCAAACATAAACACACACAACACAATGGAAAAACTACTTTCTCTTCGACTTCTTCTGTTATCGCATTCTGTGCGAAGATAAAGGTTGGTTGGACGAAAATAGTTCACTATCCACACTTTACCCGCACATCGATGCGGTTTTTTTCTTAACTTTTAAAAGAAATAATAAAAAAGAAAAACGAGTGTTTATCGTAGGTATTTTACTCATTTTAATTAAATCGGTGTTTTAACACTAATGGAAAAGCCCATGAGCAATAACAACATTATTATTTTTGATACGACATTACGTGATGGCGAACAAGCACTAAAAGCAAGTTTAACCGTAAAAGAAAAACTCCAAATTGCTTTAGCACTGGAGCGTTTAGGTGTTGATGTGATGGAAGTAGGTTTTCCCGTGTCATCTGCAGGAGATTTTGAATCGGTAAAAACTATTGCGCAACATATTAAAAATAGTCGTGTTTGTGCATTATCTCGTGCGGTAGATAAAGATATTGATGTTGCAGCGGAGGCGTTAAAAGTTGCAGAAGCATTCCGTATTCACACTTTTATTGCAAGCTCAGCTATTCACGTAGAATCTAAATTAAAACGTTCATTTGATGATGTAGTTGAAATGGCGGTGCATGCAGTAAAACGCGCAAGAAGTTATACCGATGATGTGGAATTTTCGTGTGAAGATGCGGGGCGTACTGGTATCGACAATATTTGTCGTATTGTTGAAGCGGCAATCAATGCGGGTGCAACCACAGTAAATATTCCGGATACGGTCGGTTACTGCTTGCCAACACAATATGGAGATATTATTGCCAATGTGATGAACCGAGTACCGAATATTGATAAAGCGGTTGTTTCAGTGCATTGCCACAATGATTTGGGTATGGCAACGGCAAATTCTCTCACTGCCGTGTTAAACGGTGCGAGACAAATTGAATGTACGATTAACGGTATCGGTGAACGTGCAGGTAATACGGCATTAGAAGAAGTAGTAATGGCAATCAAAACTCGCCAAGATATGTTCAATGGCAAAGATACTCGCATTAACACGCAAGAAATTCATCGTGTTAGCCAAATGGTCAGCCAATTATGTAATATGCCGATTCAGCCGAATAAAGCGATTGTCGGTTCAAATGCATTTGCACATTCATCAGGTATTCACCAAGACGGTATGGTGAAAAACAAAAATACTTATGAAATTATGTCGCCTGAAACAATCGGCTTGAAGAAAGAAAAATTAAATCTTACTGCTCGTTCGGGGCGTGCGGCTGTAAAAAATCATATGACGGAAATGGGATATCAAGAAAGTGACTATGATTTGGATAAACTTTATGACGCATTCTTAAAATTAGCAGATAAGAAAGGTCAGGTGTTTGACTATGATTTAGAAGCGCTTGCCTTTATTGATATGCAAGCCGGTGATGAAGACAGATTACATTTAGACGTAATTACTTCACAAATGGTTAGCGGTTTACCGGCTTCTGCTTTTGTTCAAGTTGAACTTGATGGTAAGCGTGTGAGTGAAGTGTCAAACGGTGGTAACGGTCCGGTAGATGCTGTGTATAATGCGATTCTTAAAATTGTAGGAATGGATATTAAAATGTCGCATTATAACCTTACCGCAAAAGGCGAGGGAGCAGAAGCGCTTGGGCAAGTGGATATTGTGGTTGAACATGAAGGTCGTCGTTTCCACGGTGTAGGTTTAGCAACCGATATTGTTGAATCATCAGCTCGTGCTTTAATTCATGCGATTAATGCTATTTATCGTGCGCATAAAGTTGCGGATTTAAAAGCAAAGAAATAGAAAAAACATCAGAAAATATTAAAAAATAGAAAGAAGCGGTCAGATAGAGTGGTATTTTTACGAAAATCCAGTAAAATCTGACCGCTTCATTTATAGGATAATGATCTTTTTGTTAGCGAAAAATTGAATTTTCTTATACCTGAGCAGTCTAGTAAGCAGCATATATTTGCGTCAATACTGGCTTCTTATGTATTCGGATTAAAATGATTTGTAAATTTTTTAATTAGCCTATTCTTTTAGGAACTTTTAATGGTTTTATATACTAAGTGATATACGATGTGAAAGTGATGAAAGAATATACGCGTAACTAAGTTAGGAGAACGCAGATAGATGAGTGAGCAGGTAGCCGATCAAATTTTGGTTGGGCGTGCACAGCAAGGTGACAAAAAAGCATTTAATTTACTCGTCGTGCGTTATCAAAATAGAGTAGCGGGTCTATTAACCCGTTATGTCGCACGCGATGATATTCCAGATATTGTGCAAGAATCATTTATTAAAGCTTATCGCTCATTAGAGTCTTTCCGTGGAGAAAGCGCTTTTTATACATGGCTTTATCGTATTGCAGTAAATACAGCTAAGAATCACTTAACAGCCTTAGGAAGACGTCCGCCTAAAGAAGATATTTTGGCAGAAGATGCTGAAAGTTTTGATGCAGGTGTACAGCTTCGTGAGGGGGATACGCCGGAAAGTATGGTGTTGTCCGAAGAATTAAAACGTGTTGTTTTCGACACAATTGAGAGCTTGCCTGAAGAGCTTAAAACCGCAATTACCTTGCGTGAGTTAGAAGGGTTAAGCTATGAGGAAATTGCAGAAGTAATGCAATGTCCGGTAGGTACGGTTCGTTCACGTATCTTCAGGGCAAGAGAAGCAATTGATGCAAAAATTAATCCTCTTATGCAGCAGATTTAAGATTCAATCGGAGTTTATTATGCAACAAAGAGAAACCCTTTCAGCTTTTATGGATGGGCATAATGTTGATGATGCATTCATCAATGAATTATGTAACGATCCTGAATTAAAGCAAAAATGGGCTAGCTACCATGCAATTAGCAGTGTTATGCATGGTGACGAAATCATTCTAGGTGATAATTTCTCTGCAAAAATAGAAGCATTGCTTGAAAATGAAGAGATTGAATCTCCATCATTGGTAGCAGCGAATGAGCAGGCCCAGCCAAAAGGTATGTTACTCAAACTTAAACGTTGGGGGACGCCACTTATGCAAGCCGGTATTGCTGCATCTGTGTGTTTAGTTGCAGTGTTGGGTGTGAATATGATGGGAACGGATAATGATATTGCACAAGCAGATCAGCCTGTTTTACAAACTCAACCATTTAGTGATTCGGTTCAGCCTGTAAGTTATAACGCACCTGAAAAAGATGTGCCTACGGCGACTCAATTAGAACAGCAACAAGATAAAATTAATATGTTATTACAAACTAACGAATTACAACGTCGTCCAAATGCTGGCGCAGTAACATTATCAGAAGAACAAAAAGCAAGAGCTCAAACATCTTCAATGGAACCGGCTGAAAATAGTGAAATGCAAAAGACTAACTAAGCTTGAAAGCCTGTCATTTTCGTTTCATTATTAAACAGGTTAAATTATTAGCCTAATTAAGCGGTAAGATTTAGCGAATTTTTTGCAAAAATTTGCTACAATCTTACCGCTTTTTTATTACCTATTCAGACCTCCGTCCTCTAGCCGATGAGAATTAAACGAAATATTATGTTTTTATTCTGCGAATTAAGGCGGTTAGCGGGTACATGATGCAGGAGAACAAAATAATGATGGTTGAAATTGCAACGGTGATTAGTTATCGGAATGGCTTAGCAACCGTACAATGTAGCGCTAAAAGTGCGTGTGGTGGGTGTGCGGCAAAAGAAAGTTGCGGAACAAAATCCTTATCTGCTTTAGCTGGGGAAAAATTTGCACCGAAATTTGAATTAAAGGTAAGTGAACAGCTTGCAGTCGGCGAACAAATTCGAATCGGTCTCGCAGAGCAAACTTTGCTGCGTAGTGTTTTTTGGATCTATGTCATGCCGTTATTGGTATTAATTTTATCAGCGGTCGGATTTTCTCAACTTTTTGCAAATGAATTATTGGTTGTTCTTGCTATGTGTATTTGCACCGGCGGGACTTTTATCGGAATAAAAAAAATGATGAGTCAAATACGGGAAAGCGAGTTTACCCCCGTATTTCTAGGACGGATTTAATGGAGACAATATGGAGAAAATTTGGTTAAAAAATTACCCGGAAGGTTCAGCTCAAACTATTGATGTTAATCAATATGAATCATTACTTGAAATGCTTGAATCTGCTGTGCGTAAGCATCCTGATATTCCGGCCTATATTAATATGGGTAAAGTATTAACATTTCGTAAGTTAGAAGAGCGTAGCCGCGCTTTTGCAGCTTATCTGCAAAATGAATTACGTCTAGAAAAAGGCGAACGAATTGCATTAATGATGCCTAATTTATTGCAATATCCAATCGCATTATTCGGTGCTTTACGTGCGGGGTTAGTTGTGGTGAATGTTAATCCGCTATATACCCCGAGAGAACTTGAACATCAACTTAATGATAGTGGTGCGAAAGCAATCGTTATTGTATCAAATTTTGCAGCAACATTAGAAAAAGTGGTTTTTGATACGAGTGTTAAGCACGTAATTTTAACTCGTATGGGAGATCAGCTTTCTTTTGGTAAACGTACATTGGTAAACTTTGTCGTAAAATACGTGAAAAAGTTAGTACCTAAATATAAGTTACCGCACGCAGTAAGTTTCCGCGAAGCATTAAGTATCGGTAAACAGCGTCAATATGTAAAACCGATGGTTTATAAAGATGATCTTGCGTTTCTTCAATATACCGGTGGCACAACAGGCGTTGCAAAAGGCGCAATGTTGACGCATAGTAGTGTGATTGCAAACGTCCTGCAGGCAAAATGGGTTGCAGAGCCATTGCTTAAGAATGCTCGTGAGCGTATTGCAGTGATTCCTTTGCCTCTCTATCATGTTTTTGCACTTTCTGTGAATTGTTTGCTCTTTATTGAGCTGGGAGTAACGGGATTACTTATTACAAATCCTAGAGATATTCCGGGGTTCGTTAAAGAGCTGAAAAAATACCGTTTTGTAGCATTAACGGGTGTTAATACACTATTTAATGCCTTATTAAACAATGAAAACTTCAAAGAAGTTGATTTCTCAAATTTAAAACTGAGTGTAGGTGGCGGCGCAGCAATTCAATCTGCAGTTGCAAAACGTTGGCACGAATTAACGGGTAGCCATATCATTGAAGGCTATGGTATGACTGAATGTTCACCATTGATTGCGGCAACTCGCTCTGATTCGACCGAGCATACCGGATCGATTGGGATTCCAGTGCCAAATACCGATATTCGTATTGTTGATGATGAAGGGCATGATGTAACAATGGGTGAACAAGGAGAACTTTGGGTAAAAGGTCCTCAGGTAATGAAAGGCTATTGGCAGCGTCCGGAAGATACGACAGAGGTTTTAAAAGATGGCTGGATGGCAACCGGCGATATTGTGGTAATGGGCGAAGATCTGAATTTACGCATTGTTGATCGTAAAAAAGATATGATCATTGTTTCCGGCTTCAATGTCTATCCGAATGAAATTGAAGATGTTGTTGCGCATAACCCGAAAGTAAACGAAGTGGTTGCAATTGGCGTGCCAAGTAAAGCATCAGATGAAGCAATTAAAATCTTTGTAACTAAAAAAGATGAGAGCTTAACGCGAGAAGAATTACGTAACTATTGCCGCCAGTATTTGACCGGCTATAAAATTCCTCGAGAGATTGAATTCCGAGATGAATTGCCAAAGAGCAATGTTGGTAAGATTTTACGTCGTGTATTGCGAGATGAAGAATTAGCAAAAGCACAAAGCGTATAAATAGATTTAGGAGAAGCAGAGGATAAAACTCTGCTTATAGCATAAAGTTAGCATTTAAATGCTTAGGAGCCACAAATGAAAATTGTAGAAGTTAAACATCCATTAGTAAAACATAAATTAGGCTTAATGCGAGCAGCGGATATTAATACCAAAGATTTCCGTGCATTAGCGACAGAAGTGGGTAGTTTATTAACATACGAAGCGACAACTGATCTTGAAACAGAATTAGTAGAAATTGACGGTTGGTGTGGTAAGGTCGAAGTTGAACGTATTAAAGGTAAAAAAGTAACCGTGGTACCGATTTTACGTGCAGGCCTAGGTATGATGGATGGCGTTTTAGAACATATCCCAAGTGCGCGTATTAGCGTTGTTGGTATTTACCGTAATGAAGAAACGTTAGAGCCGGTACCGTATTTCACTAAGTTAGCGAATGATGTAGAAGAGCGTTTAGCGATTATTGTGGATCCAATGTTAGCGACTGGTGGTTCAATGATGGCAACCATTGATTTATTGAAAAAAGCAGGTTGTAAACAAATTAAAGTGCTTGTGCTTGTTGCTGCTCCGGAAGGGATTAAAGCGTTAGAAGCTGCACATCCAGATGTAGAATTATTTACCGCTTCAATTGACAGCCACCTAAATGAGCATGGTTATATTGTTCCGGGGCTTGGTGATGCCGGTGATAAGATTTTCGGTACAAAATAATTTCAAGTAAAAGATAAAAAACCTAAGAGAAATCTTAGGTTTTTTTATATCTACAAAATTATTTATCTTGTAACAAGCGGTTTGATTTGTAAAATTTTTTACAAATTTAACCGCTTGCTTAAGGCTAAATATCTTCGTCAACAATTTCTTCTTGATTATCCACTGCCGGAGGATTGTCATATAGCCAGTTAGCTAAGCGAGCATAGTCCGCAATACTTAAATTTTCTGCACGTGCATTTAAGTCAATATTCAGCGCTTCTAACTGCTCAGGGCTAAATAAGGTTGAGAGAGCATTACGCAACGTTTTACGGCGTTGGTTGAATGCTTGTGTAGTGACACAGTTTAACCAATACACGTCTTTTACCGGATGCGGTAATACTTTATGCGGCATTAAACGCACTACAGCAGAATCTACTTTTGGTGCCGGTTTAAATGCAGTCGGTGGCACTTCTAATACAGGTATTACTTGACAATAATATTGTGCCATAATGGTTAAACGACCATACGCTTTACTATTTGGTGCTGCACATAAACGTTTTACCACCTCTTTTTGCAACATAAAGTGCATATCTTGAATCAAATCGTGGAATTTGAATAAGTGGAACATTAACGGTGTTGAAATGTTATACGGTAAGTTACCGAATACTCGAATACCTTCGCTTTCGTTTAATTCAAGGCTTTCAAAATATTCACGGAAATTAAAACGTAACGCATCTTGTTCGATAATCGTTAATTTGTGATTTAAGAACGGGTGATGACGTAAACGCCCGGCAAGATCTCGGTCTAACTCAACAACCGTTAATTTATCCACTTGCTCAGCAACAGGTTCGGTTAACGCACCTAAACCCGGACCGATCTCAAGTAAAAACTGACCGTTTTTAGGATTAATAGCAGACACGATATTATGGATAACATTCATATCGTGTAAAAAGTTTTGGCCGAAGCGCTTACGAGCGGTATGGCCTAAGTGTTTTTTAGAATTTGGAGAACTCATTTTAACTCTTTAGAAATAAGGAAAGAACCTCGCAGTCGCGAGGTTCTCAAAAATTATTTAACGTATTGAACGTTAGCTGTTTTTCTTAACGCTTTCACCCAGTCTCTAGAGGCTTCTTGCGCTTGCTTATCAACTAATTGCTCATAAGCGCGCTGGTGATATGCATCTTCAGTGCGGTCGCCTTGTTGGCTACCGGTTACTTTAAGAATATGCCAACCAAACTGAGATTTGAACGGCGCAGTAATTTGATCTTGTTTTGCCATGCTTGCCGCTTTAGCAAATGCAGGATCGTAAATATCTAAGAAATTATATCCTAAATCGCCACCATCCGCTGCAGAAACATAATCAACAGAGTTTAATTTCGCCGCTTGTTCGAAAGTTGTTTTACCAGCATTAATGTCTGCGGTAATCTGCGTTAATTTTGCTTTCGCTTGCACATCGTTCAGAACGGGGGTCGTTTTTAACAAAATGTGGCTAATACGGTATTGATTGCCGGTAACGGTTTTTAATTTACCGATTGCTTTATCTTGTGCTAATAATTCTTGCGCACGCGCTTGAACATCTTGTGGTTGCACTTGAATTGATTTTCCGATGCTAATATTACGTACTTGTTCCATTGCCATTTGTTGAGCAATTTGTTGACGGTATTGATTTAATGTAATGCCTTGATAATCTAATGCATCCAGTAATTGACCGTAAGTAATGCCGTTACGAGCTGCAATTTGTTCAATTGCTTGATCTACATGAGCATAATTGACTTTTACACCAGCTTCTTTGACAGCTTTTTGAATTAATACGTCATCAATAGCTTGCTCTACAGCCGATTTATGTTGGGCTGCCGTAGCATTTTTGCCAAGTAAGCGTTGTACATCGCTTTCCATCACCGGTACACCGTCCACTGTTGCTACGACACGTTCTTCCCATGCCATTGCCGATTGTGAAATACCGACTGCTGCAACCAATGTCAGTAATAATGATTTTGCAGAGATTAATTTCATTTGTTAATTCCCTTAAAGATTAAAGATAAGCCCTAAAGCCAGTTAGAGCAAAATTCAGAAAAAAGGTTCATACGGAACATCGTTTTATTCATTATTTGCTCGAATTAAAGCGACTTGATTTGCACCGTCATAATGTTGAGTCCTTACTTGAACCTGTTCATTACGAGCAGTTGGGATATTTTTCCCGACATAGTCGGCTCGAATCGGTAGCTCACGATGACCTCTATTGACCAGAATAACCAGTTCAATACGAGTCGCCCGCCCGAAATCTAATAAAGCATCTAATGCTGCCCTAATTGTTCGTCCAGTAAAGAGTACATCATCAATTAGAATTACATTCTTGCCTTCAATATCAACTTGATCTTCCGTACCGGTATAAATCGGGTCTTGATGAATAAAATTTAAGTCATCACGATAAAAGGTGATATCTAAAGCCATTAAGGGCAATTCTGTTTGTGAGAGTTCCGATATCCTTTTTTGTAACATTTCAGCAATTTCAGCGCCACGGCGTTTTATTCCAACTAAAACCAAATTATCTAACGAAGCGTGCTTTTCGATAATTTGGTGAGAAATACGTGAAATCGTGCGCTGAAACTGCTCGGCATCAATAATAATTTTTTCCATTATCGGGTGAAGAGGCTTATTTTGATGCTTGAATTTTCTTGATGACGTTTGTTGTTGAACAACCGTTCTCAAAATTTAATACTTTAACTTCACCGCCATTTGCCCAAACTTCTTGACTGCCAGCAATCTCTTCAGGTTTATAATCACCACCTTTGACTAATAAGTTAGGTAAGATTTCACCGATAAGACGTTGAGGCGTATCTTCCGCAAAAGGTACTACCCAATCCACAGAAGCTAAACCGGCAAGTACCGCCATACGAGCGCTTAAATCGTTAATTGGGCGAGATTCACCTTTTAAGCGTTTCACCGACTCATCGGTATTTACCGCCACAATTAAACGATCGCCTAGTTTCCGTGCATTTTCTAAGTAAGAAACGTGTCCCGGATGTAAGATATCAAAACAACCGTTGGTCATCACAATTTTCTCGCCACGTTGTTTTGCTTGTTCTACAGCACGTTTTAATTCATCTTCCGCTAAAATCCCGAAGCCCGTTTCTTCACGATGATGAATCGCATTTTCTAACTCAGTTGGTGTGACGGTCGAAGTACCTAATTTACCTACAACCACACCAGCCGCTGCATTTGCTAAATAACACGCTTCTTCGTAAGGACGACCGTCGGCAACCGCAGTGGCAAGTACACTGATTACCGTATCGCCAGCACCGGTTACGTCATAAACTTCTTTCGCTTGTGTCGGTAAATGGAACGGTGCTTGGTTTGGACGTAATAACGTCATACCTTTTTCCGAACGAGTCACTAATAATGCGGTTAATTCGAAATCAGCAATAAGTTTTAAGCCTTTCTCTACAATTTCATCGTCATTTTTGCAGTGACCAACTACCGCTTCAAACTCAGACATATTCGGTGTTAAGAGCGTTGCACCTCGATAACGTTCAAAATCGGTACCTTTCGGGTCAATGAGTGTCGGTACGCCGGCTTTACGTGCTACTTGAATCATTTGTTGTACTGATTCAAGCGTACCTTTGCCGTAATCCGATAAGATTAATGCGCCATAAGCGGTAATTTCTTGCTCAAGTTTTGCAAGTAGAGAATCGCTTGCAACATGATGAAAGCCTTCTTCGAAATCTAAACGTAATAGTTGTTGATGACGTGACAGAATACGCAATTTGGTGATGGTTGGGTGTGAATCCAATGCAACACAGTGGTTTTGGATATTATGTGAATTGAGTAATTTATCTAAAGCACGGCCGGCATCATCTTGCCCGATTAAACCGTGAAGGGCGACCGGTACACCAAGGTTGGCAATGTTCATTGCCACATTTGCCGCGCCACCGGCACGTTCTTCGATATCTTGTACTTTTACCACCGGCACCGGTGCTTCCGGTGAAATACGGTTTGTCGCACCAAACCAGTAACGGTCTAACATTACATCGCCAAGTACAAGCACTTTAGCATTATTAAATTTCGGAGAGTATTGCATCATCATAGTTAATTTCTCAATTAAATGATAGCACACGTTTGTGACGAGTGCCTTACACCTTGTTCAGTCATAATACCCGCCAAAGACGGGTACTAATAAGGGAGAGATTTGTCTAATTATTTCTTACTTTTTTTAATAAACTTCATCAAGCGTTTACGTTTACGTAATTGGTTTGGTGTGAGTTTATTTTTCTTACCGGCAAACGGGTTATTACCTTCTTGGAACTGAATACGGATCGGCGAACCGATAATTTTCAAGCTCTTACGGAAGTAATTACTTAAATAACGTTTATAAGAATCCGCTAATTTTTCGACTTGATTACCGTGAATCACGATAATCGGCGGATTATAACCACCCGAGTGAGCGTATTTTAATTTCACACGGCGACCGTTTACTAACGGCGGCTGATGCTCATCCGCTGCCATACGTAAAATACGTGTCAGCATTGAAGTTGATGTTTTCTGTGTCGCACAAGCATAGGCTTCTTTCACGGAATCAAATAAGTTACCTACGCCTGAGCCGTGTAATGCAGAAATAAAATGCACACGAGCGAAATCGATAAAGTCTAAACGGCGATCTAATTCGGATTTCACTTGATCTTTAATATCTTGTGATAAGCCGTCCCATTTATTAACTACGATCACAAGTGAACGACCGGCATTCAGAATAAAGCCGAGTAGAGATAAATCTTGATCAGAAATGCCTTCACGCGCATCGATGGTAAGTAATACCACGTTCGCATCTTGAATCGCTTGTAGGGTTTTAATTACGGAGAATTTTTCCACCGCTAAATTAACTTTACCACGTTTACGTACACCTGCCGTGTCAATAATCGTATATTGCTGACCGTCACGCTCCATCGGAATATAGATTGAATCACGTGTCGTACCCGGCATATCGTAAACCACCACACGATCTTCACCGAGAATACGGTTGGTTAACGTTGATTTACCCACATTTGGACGACCAACGATGGCAATCTTGATGTTTTTATCTTCAATCGATTCACTTTCGTCTTCTAATGCTTCGTCAAGTAATGCGGTATCTTCTTCATTATCAAAGTCGAAATCTGTATCCCATTCATCCGCTTCTTCATTTGCAGAATCTTCCTCATTTTCGACCGCTTGATCCGCATTTAATTGTTCTCCGAGTGTCGCTAAGACTTGTTCGATAAGTTGTGTTACGCCACGACCTTGTGCCGCTGCGATTTGTTCAACTTCACCTAAACCTAATTGGTAGAATTCCGCACAATGTGAATCTGCATCGATACCGTCCGTTTTATTTGCTACTACCACGGTCGTTTTTTCACGCTGACGTAAATATTGAGCAATACCAATATCGGCAGGTAGTAAGCCGGCACGCGCATCGACTAAGAAAAGTACAACATCCGCTTCTTCAATCGCGAGTAGCGATTGTTCCGCCATTTTTTCTTCAACCCCTTCTTCCGTACCGTCAATACCACCGGTATCAACTACGATAAAATCATAACCGGCGATATTTGCATGACCGTATTTACGGTCACGAGTAAGTCCCGGAAAGTCCGCTACTAGCGCATCACGTGTGCGGGTTAAGCGGTTAAATAAAGTGGATTTACCCACATTCGGTCTGCCGACAAGGGCAACAACTGGAGTCATTATTATTCTGTCCTTCTAAAAATTCTGTCTTTGCGAGTCGCAAAATCGTCATATTATATACTAAAAGCATTGAGAACGGAAAAAGGATCGAAAACAAGCGGTCGATTTTCTGTAAATCTTGTTGATCGAAATGGAAAATACACAATTTCCCTTTTATGAAGGTATTTGTATAATGCCAATATTTAGATTCGGAGAGCAAAATGAAATTATCAGCTTTAAGCCTTGTACCTGTACGTGAAGGATTTACACGCAAACAAGCAATTGATTCGGTGATTCGGGAGGCAAAACTTGCCGAAGAACTGGGATTTGAACGCTTTTGGATTGCCGAACATCATAATATTCGAGCTTATGCTAGCTCAGCTACCCAGATTTTAGTTTCAACATTATTACATCATACTCAGCGAATTAAAGTGGGCGCTGGTGGCGTAATGTTGCCTAATCATAGCCCACTTATTGTGGCGGAACAATATGGTACGTTGGCAACACTATTTCCAAACCGAGTTGAAATTGGGGTAGGACGAGCTAAGGGAACAGATCCTTTTACCGCTGCTGCTTTACGTCGTCAGGCTGCATCTCAAACAAATCATGAACAAGATGTTGCGGATTTACAAACTTATTTCGGCAAAGAGCAACCAAACGGTATTAATGCTTACCCGGGCGTAGAGACGAATGTACCGATTTTTGTTTTAGGTTCTAGTCCTGCAAGTGCGTATTTTGCCGCAGAAAAAGGGCTTCCGTATGCCTTCGCATCCCATTTTTTACCAATGCAACAAAAACAAGCAGCAGAGATTTATCGCCAAAATTTTAAACCTTCCGAACATTGTGCTAAACCTTATATGGTACTTTGTTTGAATGTTAATGTCGCAGAAACGGATGCTGAAGCGCATTACACAAACAGTACGCTTAGACAGCTCTTTTTAAATGAACAACGTGGTGAAAATGTCTTTGTTAAACAACCGGTTGAGAATATGGATTCTCTATACTATTCTGCCGGTGAACGTCATTCTATTGATTTACAAAGTGGCGGTATTTTTATTGGTAGCAAAGATAGGGTGACTAAGCAATATGCTGATTTTATGGATGAATATGCTGAATTAGTCGATGAAGTTATGCTGACAGGATATATTTTTGATGAAGAAAAATGGTTGGATTCACTCAGAAAATTTACGGAAATCGTGAAATCCTATTAAGGATAGTTGCAGTATATTGAAATCTTAAGTTTGAATAAAAAATGGTTAGCCTAATTCTAACCATTTTTCGTTTTAGGGATTGCAAAATTTTACTGAAAATCAACCGCTTGTTTGCTTGAATTTCTGAGTTGTTACTGTTCTTCTAATTTCAAGGCTTTAGAAAAACACTGTAAGCCCTTAGAGTTACCGCTTTTAGCCATCGCTTGTAAGGCTTGGGTCGGCACGTGTAATAAGTTGTTAGCCAGTTTATAACTCAATTCATTTAAGACTTTCTCTGCATCTTGCCCTGCGCTAATCTCTTGCATCGCTTTATTGAGTAGTTCTTGGCGAGTTTGTTCGGCATCTTGGCGATAGCGTTTAATTAAATCGCTGGATTGCTGTTGTTTTAACCATTCGAAGAACGCTTTACATTCCTGCTCCACAATTTCAGTCGCTTGTTCAGCTGCTTGTTGGCGTTGGGCTAGATTGCGTTGAATAATGTTTTGCAAATCGTCGACGCTATAGGAATAGACCGCATCCAGCTCGCCAGCTTTCTCATCAATATCACGAGGCACGGCAATATCAATTAACAGCATTGGATCAAATTGGCGTTGCTTTTGGGCAATCTCAACCATTTCTTTGCCAATTAACATATCAGGACTTCCAGTTGAGCTAATTACCACGTCTGCCTGATTTAAACCAATTTGTAACGCACTAAGCGATAGAATCTGCATCTGCGTTTCCAAACGTTCCGCTAACATTTCCGCGCGTACGTGAGTACGGTTTGCAATCATAATATTTTTTGCACCGTGTTGAATTAAATATCGTGCCACTAATTCAATCGTTTCACCCGCACCGACTAATAGGAAGCGCAATTTACCGAAATTATCAAAAATTTGGCGCGCTAAACCGCAAGCGGCATAAGCGACAGAAACTGCGCTTGAACCGATTTCCGTTTCAGAACGAACGCGCTTCGCGGTTGAAAAAGTACGCTGGAATAAGCGAGAAAGTTTGGTCGAAACTTGAGTGCCTTGTGACTGATAAAAATTCTCACTGTCTTGGTAAGCTTGCTTTACTTGGCCAAGAATTTGTGGCTCGCCTAAAATTAGTGAATCCAATCCGCAAGCTACCTGCATTAAGTGGCGAGCGGCTTCAAAATTCTGTTTGAAATAGATACATTCACGTAATTCGGTGTGATCAAGTTGATGGATTTCGGCAAACCATTCGAAACATTGTTCTCGCCAAGCGAGATTATCCTCATGTTCTGCTTGTGGTGTAATTTCCGAATGATGGAAATAGAGTTCGGTGCGGTTGCAAGTTGATAAGATGACAACGCTTTCAGCTAAACCACGCTGCTGAATTTGTTCGAACGCCAACTGGCGTTTGACTTCATCAAACGCCACTTTTCCTCGTAAACTCACCGATGCTGTTTTATGGTTAATACCTAAAGCTAAAATTGTCATTGAATCCCACATAAAAGAAAAAACGGCAAAATGCCGCTTAAAACGTACTGCATTCTAACCAATCGGCAAATACGCTGCAATTAATTGTAGAGATTGGTTTGATTTATCACAATTTATATACCTCAAAAGAGATAGGGGCTAATTTTGAGAAATTAGCCAAATACTTTTTTATAATATGGCGAATTAAGTGAAAAAGTGAACAATTTGTAGCGGATAGATAACAACAAGCTAGCGATAACCACTAACAATAATTCGCAAATCCAAGTATAATGCTAAGCAATTTCTAGCCGCCAAGCGGTTAAATATTCGTAAGATTTTACAAAAGGAGGATTTATGGTAGCGATTCGCCGTTCACACGAGCTTAACCCTAGTACTTTTGAGTTAGCGAGTTGGAGTGCAGCTTTACAAATGTCGCCCATAACCTTCGAAGAGTTACAAATTGCTTGGTGTTATGCACAAGAGAAATTAGATACCGAAACATATCATTTAATGTGGGACGGTGTTGAGATGGTCGAAATCCTGCATGGCTTGAATATGGATGATGATTCTCTTGTCGCAGCCTTATTATTTCCTCTCGTTAAACACAATATTATCGATCTTGTTAAGGTGAAAGAACGCTTTAGTAATCAGGTGAAAAATTTGGTTAAAGGCGTGATCGAAATGGATAATATTCGTCAATTAAGTGCCAACAGCGCTTCCGATTTACAAATCGATAATATCCGCCGAATGTTACTTGCTATGGTGGATGATTTCCGTTGCGTGGTTATAAAACTCGCCGAACGTATTACTTATTTGCGTGATAAACATCTGCATACGGAAGAAGATTTGGTTTTAGCCGCTAAAGAATGTTCACATGTTTATGCGCCGCTCGCCAATCGCTTAGGCATCGGACAGCTTAAATGGGAGCTGGAAGATTACTGCTTCCGTGCTTTACACCCGCAATGTTACCGTGTGATCGCCTTACAATTGGGGGAGCGCCGTCTAGAACGTGAAAGCTATATTGCAAATTTTGTGACAAATTTGACCGCTTCTTTAGCAGAACAGATTAGTGATATTGAAGTTTATGGTCGTCCGAAACACATTTACAGTATTTGGAAGAAAATGCAGAAGAAAAATCTGCGTTTCGAGCAGCTGTTTGACGTAAGAGCGGTGCGTGTCATTGTACCGAATCTGCAAGATTGTTATACCGCTTTGGGGATTATTCATACGCAATATAGACATTTACCGGAACACTTTGATGATTATATCGCACACCCGAAACCGAATGGTTACCAATCGATTCATACTGTCGTGTCAGGTGAGGGCGAGAAAACTATCGAGGTGCAGATTCGTACACGTAAAATGCATGACGATGCGGAACTAGGCGTTGCAGCGCATTGGAAATATAAAGAAGGTGCAACGGCTGGTCGTTCCGGCTATGAAGAGAAAATCGTTTGGTTACGTAAATTATTGGCGTGGCAAAATGATATTGCGGATTCGGGCGATGTGGTTGCGGAAATGCGCTCTCAAGTATTTGATGATCGTGTTTACGTGTTTACCCCGAGAGGCGAGGTAATTGATTTACCGAAAAATGCCACACCGCTTGACTTTGCTTATGCGATTCATAGTGAAGTAGGGCATCGTTGTATCGGCGCTAAAGTTGCCGGGCGGATCGTGCCGTTCACCTATTTATTGCAAATGGGCGATCAGGTAGAGATTATTACTCAGAAAAATCCGAATCCAAGCCGAGATTGGTTAAACCCGAATTCAGGCTTCGTAAATACTTCCAAAGCGCGTGCAAAAATTATCGCTTGGTTTAAGAAATTGGATCGAGAGAAAAATATTCCGATCGGCAAAGAAGCATTGGAAGCGGAAATGGCGCGTTTTGGCTTTACTTATAAGCAAATCGAGCAATATGCGTTGCCTCGCTATAATCTGAAACAATTTGATGATTTGTATGCAGGGATCGGCGGTGGTGATATTCGTCTGAATCAGTTAAGCCATTATTTACAAAGCAAGTTAATCAAGCCGACCGCGGAGCAAGAAGACGAAGCGGTTCTGAAACAAGTGAATAAGCATGCCAATAATGCTAATCAGCACAAAGGCAAAAACGGACAAATTATTATTGATGGCGTTGGTAATTTAATGCACACCATTGCCCGTTGTTGTCAGCCGATTCCGGGCGATAAGATTGTCGGTTATATCACGCAAGGGCGAGGAATCTCAATTCACCGTGCGGATTGCGAGCAATTGTTTGAATTGCGTAGTGCAAATCCGGAGCGTGTAGTTGGTGCACAATGGGGTACGAATTATGCGAGTGGCTTCAGTTTAGCGATTCGAGTAACTGCAAATGACCGCAACGGTTTATTGCGTGATGTGAGTGCAGTAATGGCGAATGAGAAAGTTAACGTGTTGAGTGTCTCAAGCCGTATTGATGCGAAACGTAGTCTAGCCATTATGGATATGGGAATTGAGCTGAGCAATGTTGATATGCTGGGTAAATTATTAGCGCGTATCGCACAACTTGAAGATGTTATTGAAGCGAAACGCTTATCAAATTAAGTGACAAGCGGTCGAATTTGCAAAAAAATTGCAAAATAGGCCGCTTGTTTTTAGTTATTAGGAATGTATATGAAGAAATTAGTGATTTTAGGCTCAACCGGATCAATCGGTAAAAGTACCTTATCTGTGGTCGAGCAAAACAAAACGGAATACGAAGTATTCGGTTTAGTTGGTGGTAAAACCGTTGAATTGATGGCAGCACAATGCTTATTATTTCAACCGAAATTTGCCGCATTAGATGACGAGCAAGCTGCAAAAGCATTAGCGGAACAGCTCAAACAATTCAATGTAAAAACTGAAGTGCTAAGTGGTCAAAAAGCGATTTGTGAACTGAGCGCTCACCCCGAAGTGGATATGGTGATGGCGGCAATTGTTGGAGCTGCCGGTTTATTGCCAACCCTTTCAGCGGTTAAGGCAGGTAAAAAAGTCTTATTGGCCAATAAAGAATCGTTAGTCACTTGCGGGCAAATCTTTATTGATGAAGCGAAAAAATCCGGCGCACAATTATTACCGGTTGATAGCGAACATAATGCGATTTTCCAATCTCTACCACCGGAAGCGCAACAAAAAGTCGGTTTTTGTCCGCTTGCAGAGTTAGGCGTGAGTAAAATTATTTTGACCGGTTCAGGCGGTCCGTTCCGTGTAAAACCGCTCGATGAGTTTGCCACTATTACTCCGGCACAAGCGGTTGCACACCCGAATTGGTCGATGGGTAAGAAAATCTCGGTCGATAGTGCCACCATGATGAATAAAGGTTTGGAATATATTGAGGCCCGTTGGTTATTTAATGCTTCGGCAGAGGAAATGGAAATTATTATTCATCCGCAATCCATTATTCATTCGATGGTACGTTATATTGACGGTTCGGTTATCGCTCAAATGGGGAATCCGGATATGTGTACGCCGATTGCGCATACAATGGCGTATCCGAAGCATATTAATGCCGGTGTGGCGCCGTTAGATTTCTTTAAATTGAAAGAATTAACTTTTATCGAACCGGACTTTGCCCGCTATCCGAATTTGAAATTAGCGATTGAGGCATTTGCAGAAGGGCAATATGCTACCACTGCAATGAATGCGGCAAATGAAGTGGCGGTAGAGGCTTTCTTAAATGAGCGTATTCGTTTTATTGATATTGTGAATGTGAATAGAACGGTCGTTGAAAATATTGCGCCGATTCAAGTAAAAGAAATAGCTGACGTGTTGCATATTGATAAATTAGCACGTGAATTGGCGGAACAAGCCGTGATTAATCTATAAGAAAGAAAAACCTCGAATAACAAATATTCGAGGTTTTTTACTTTAAACGATAGATTTATTGAATTGCCGCTTTTGAGCGAGATTTTTTCACTTTAATCGTTTGAGATTTTGCCGGAATGATCTCAATCCCCATTGGCGGATTTTCCAATGCAATTGATAATACTTCATCAATCGTTTTGACCGCATGAATCGTTAATGCCGCTTTTGTATTTTCCGGAATTTCTTCCAAATCTTTTTCATTTTCTTTTGGAATAATCACGGTGGTAATGCCGCCACGGTGTGCAGCCAGTAATTTCTCTTTTAAACCACCGATTGGTAAAACTTTACCACGTAAGCTAATTTCACCGGTCATCGCAACTTCTTTACGAACTGGGTTGCCGGTTAGGCTTGAAATTAATGCGGTACACATCGCAATACCAGCACTCGGGCCATCTTTCGGTGTTGCACCGTCCGGCACGTGTACGTGGATATCACGTTTCTCGTGGAAGTCATCTGCGATACCTAATTGAGCAGCTCTTGCTCGCACCACCATCATTGCTGCTTGGATAGATTCTTTCATTACATCGCCTAATGAGCCTGTAAATGAGAATTTACCTTTACCGCTTACTGATGCCGTTTCGATCGTTAGTAAATCGCCGCCAACTTCCGTCCACGCTAAACCGGTTACTTCACCGACACGGTTTTGGTTATCCATTTTGCCGTAATCAAAACGTTTTACACCTAAGTAATCCGCAATATTCTCTTCTGTTACAGTCAGTGATTTAACTTTTTTGTCTAACACTAAAGTTTTCACTGCTTTTCGACAGATTTTTGCAATTTCACGCTCAAGACCACGCACACCGGCTTCACGAGTATAATAACGTATAATGCTTAAAATCGCACCATCTTCAATGGTCAATTCACCTGCTTTTAGGCCGTTATTTTCTTGCTGTTTAGCAATTAAATGTTCACTTGCAATGTGCATTTTTTCATCTTCGGTATAACCGGAGAGACGAATCACTTCCATACGGTCGAGCAGTGCCGGTGGAATATTCATTGAGTTTGACGTTGCCACAAACATTACATCAGATAAATCGTAATCGACTTCTAAATAGTGGTCGTTAAATGCTTTATTTTGTTCCGGATCTAACACTTCAAGTAATGCGGATGCCGGGTCGCCACGCATATCCTGCGCCATTTTGTCGATTTCATCGAGCAAGAATAACGGGTTTTTCACACCGACTTTTGCCATTTTCATCATTAATGAACCCGGCATAGAACCGATATAAGTACGGCGATGACCACGGATTTCCGCTTCGTCACGCACGCCACCTAGTGCCATACGGACATATTTACGTCCAGTCGCATTAGCGATAGATTGACCGAGCGAGGTTTTACCTACACCCGGAGGACCAACTAAGCAAAGAATTGGACCTTTTAGTTTATTTAAGCGGCTTTGTACTGCAAGATATTCCACAATACGTTCTTTAACTTTTTCTAGTCCGTAATGATCTTTATCTAATACGGCTTGCGCTTTCGCTAAGTCTTTTTTGACTGCAGATTTTTTATGCCATGGCATTTTTAAAATCCAGTCAATATAACTGCGAACCACTGTTGCTTCCGAAGAGCTTTGTGGCATTGCTTTTAATTTTTTAAATTCACCGTCTAATTTTTCTTTTACTTCTACTGGCAATTTGGCCGCATCAATTTTTTCTTTAAGTTTATCTAATTCGCTCTGTTCGGCATCTTCGCCGTTACCTAATTCTTTTTGAATCGCTTTGATTTGCTCATTCAAGTAGTAATCACGTTGGTTCTTTTCCATTTGCTGTTTAACGCGATTACGAATACGGCTTTCTGTTTCCAGAGAGTCCATTTCCGTTGCCATTGCGACTAATAGCGCTTCAAAACGAGCAATAAGATTCGCTTCTTCAAGTAACGCTTGTTTTTTCTTAACTGGTGCGATGAGGTTTGAAGAAATCGTATCGGCTAAACGGTCTTCCGAAGTGATTTTTTGTAATTTAGGCAGAATTTCAGCCGGAATTTTTTTATTATTTTTTACGTAATTTTCAAATTCATTAAGCGTTGCTTTAGCGATTGCTTGTAATTCATTATCTTCTTCATCAAATTCTGATGAAATTACCTGTATGCCAGCCCAGAAGCCGTTCTCATCATCATGAATATGTTCAATTTTGGCACGTTGCTGACCTTCAACCAGTACTTTCACCGTACCGTCAGGAAGGTTTAACATTTGGATAATATTAGCAATTACACCAACATCATATACATCAGCAGTTGTCGGTTCTTCTTTATTAGGATCTTGTTGAGTGACAAGGAATAATTGTTTATTGCCATCCATCGCTGCACGTAAGGCTTGAATCGATTTCTCACGCCCTACAAATAACGGCATAACCATATAAGGAAATACCACTACATCACGTAACGGAAGTAGCGGTAACTCAATTGCTTTCTTTTTTCTTGGTGCCACGAATTTGCTCTCTTCTTATGTTCTATCAAAAATAGTAATTTCTTCATTATGGGGGTGAAATTTGGAAAAACAAGCAAAAATTTGATTAAAGTTAAAAAAGAAAGGAAATAATCCGAGATTATTTCCTTACAAGAAATGAGAAGAAAAGAAATGATTATTGGCATCTAGGCGTCATTTGATAAAAATACAGCTCACTAATTTCACGATCATATCCTGGGTAAAAACCTTTCGGCATTCCTAATACGATTTGTTTGCCGCGATTAACCTGAACAATCAATTGCTTGCTTTTTGGATTGATTACGAGCCCTTCAATTTCACCGTAATCTTTCACATCATCAAGGGTACCGCTCTAGCACAACTCGAGCTTCGTTATTTTTAACAGAAAGTTCTACACGATATAAGTGATCGTGTTCTTTCTCATCGGCAGTTCCGTCATCTGCAGTCAGGTATAAATTTCCCTTATGGGCGAAGATACCTTGAATCCATTGCTGAACCGGCTGTAAATGAACTTTGCATTTATATTTACCGCTATCAAGATCATATTCATGTAAATAGCGACCACTTTCTTCTCCAACCCAAGATGCCATCCAAACACTACGATTGACGGTATCGACCGTAATTGCTGAAACTTCTAATTGCCCCGACTCAGGATAAAAATCTACTGCTCTTTTAAATGCTAAGCTATCAGGGTCATGAATGGCAATTTGGATATTTTTACCTATACCGTCCATAAACCATTCAGAGGAAATATATAATTCATTGTTATAAATATCGATATCACTGATATGATTGGCTTCTTTTTGATAACCGATAAACGTTTTTTGTTTTCAGTAATGAGTTTCCCGTTTAAATCATATTTGGCGAGAGACGCTGAACCGGATACATAGAGATATTTACCGTCAGTAGTGACACCTTGGCGACCATTGACCTCCATTACTTTGTTTAAAGTATATTCGTATTTAGGTAATGCTTCTGCGTACGGAGAGAGGCAGCTTTGATTTGCAACACTAATAGAAGTCATAAATAAACAGCTTAACGTAAGTGCAATTTTTGATAATTTCATATGATTCTCCAGTTATTTAATGTTGTTGGTTAAGGAAGTTAGTAGCTAGTTAACCTTAGTTATATGGCAAATTGATGACAAATAGTGGTTTTAGGATGAAAAAAAGGAAGAACAATTGTTCTTCCTTTTGTAAGCGAGTTAATTATTTACCGTCGTGGTCGCCTAATTTTGCTTTATGTTTACCTTCTTCAAGCATTACGATAAGCATTACGATAAGCATTAATAACACCGCTAACACACCGCCAGCAGTCATCACGTAGAAACCGCCGTCCCAGCCATAATATTCTGCAGCCCAACCAACAACTGCTGATGCAGAAACCGTACCACCTAAGTAACCGAATAGACCGGTGAAACCTGCTGATGTACCCGCTGCTTTTTTCGGTGCTAACTCAAGCGCATGTAAACCAATTAACATTACCGGACCATAGATTAAGAAACCAATTGTAGTTATTAAAATGAAGTCCATCAATTGATATGGGTTTTCATACCACGCTTTACCTGCATATTGAGCTAATTCAGCCTCTGGTGTTGCTGGGTTTTTTCATAATGCTACAACGGCAATCGTGGTTAAGATCATAAAGATAAAGCCGGTTAAACCACGTTTACCTTTGAATAATTTATCCGATACCCAACCGCATAATAATGTACCCGGAATAGCGGCTAATTCATAAATGGTGTAAGCCCATGCAGTGCCTTTGATATTGAAGTGTTTTACTTCACCGAGGTAAACCGGAGACCATTTTAATACACCATAACGAATTAAATAAACGAATACGTTAGCGATTGCGATATACCATAATAATTTGTTTTTAAGTACATAAGTCACAAAGATTTCTTTGGTACTTAAATCTTTTTCCGCTGTTTCCTCATTATAGTCATCAGGATAATCATTACGCCATTTTTCTACCGGAGGTAAACCGCAAGATTGTGGCGTGTCTTTCATTACAAAATAAACTGGAATCGCAGCAATCATTGCAGCAATACTAGGGTAGTAAAGCGCTTGTTGCCATACGTCTTTCGCAGTTGCGTGTTCGCCAGTATTACTAAAGTAAATCGCACTTGCTAACAACACCATTGCACCCAGTACCATACCACCCACGTTATGTGCACAGTTCCAGATAGAAACGATAGTTCCACGCTCAGATTTAGACCACCAATGTACCATCGTTCTACCACATGGAGGCCAACCCATACCCTGGAACCAACCGTTTAAGAAAATCATGATGAACATGACAGCAATACCTGAAGTTGCCCACGGCATTAAGCCCATCATCGTCATACAGAGACCGGAAAGTAATAAACCGAACGGTAAAAATACTTTCGGGTTTGAACGGTCAGACATACCTGCCATCACGAATTTAGAAAGACCATAAGCTAAACCTGCACCGGTACCGATAATACCTAATTCAGCTTTGTTATATAAACCTCTTCAATTAAACCTTTTTGCGCAAGGTCGAAGTTTGCACGCACAAAATAATATGCGGCGTATCCAAAAAAGATACCTGCGAATACTTGCCAACGTAAGAATTTATATCTTGCATCTATTTTATCTGCCGGCAATTCCGCAATGTGCGGGGCCGGTTTAAAAGGACCAAACATAGAAACACTCCAAATGATATATATTGATAAAACGTTCGATTACGAACAATCATGCGTATTTTAACGAAAAAAGAGTAATACTCCATATTATTTATCTAAATTTTTGAATTCACTCACACTTTTATGAAAATATTTCAACATATTTGCTAAAAATATCAATAATTCACAAATTTAGTATTCGTTTTCGCTCAAAAACGTCTATTTAGTACCTTTGATAAACTGCACACCTGTATCAGGGAAATCGGTAAATACCCCGGTTGCTCCCGCTTTGTTTAATAACGCATCATACATTTGATTTACATCGGTAAAGAATTCCGGAAGCGCATCTTTACGTACAGTGTACGGGTGTAATTCCATGTTAGTTTTCGCAATATCTTTTACCATTGGCGTGTATTTGATATCACCTAATTTTGAGTTTTTATCATCCACCAACATATACCAACCCGGGCCTACACCATCGGCATATTTAGCCACTTCCGCCATTGCACCGTCTTTGAACATCCAGTCGTAGTTATAGTTAACCCATTTGCCCGAAGCATCTTTTTCTTCGGTTTCATGCTAATAGGTATAAGCGATTAATTGAACGAGTTTCACATTCATACCGAGTTTTGGTAACAATTCGGTTTTGATACGTTTTAACTCGTTAAAATCAAAGGTTTGTAAATAAACTTTGTCCGGTTTTTGATCGTAGCCGTATTTTTTCAATACTTTTAAGGTTTCTAATGCAATATCTTTGCCTTCTTGATGATGTAACCAAGGTGCTTTGATTTCCGGGTAAATACCGATTTGTTTACCCGGTTGATTTTTCTAAGCCTTGGATAAATTCGATTTCATCTTCGAAGGTGTGAATTTGGAAATGAGATTTCCACATTGGGAAGCGATTTGGATAAACTTGTACTTGTTGACCATTTTCTGTTTTGAAGTTTTCTGTCATTTCAAGTGTTTGGATTTCTTTTAAGGTGAAATCAGCGACATAGAAACGACCGTCTTTACGCGCACGTTTCGGGAATTTTTTCGCTACATCAGTTAAACCGTCTAAGAAATGGTCATGAATAACAATTAAGCGATTATCTTTCGTCATCGCAAGATCTTGTTCTAAATAATCCGCTTGTTGAGCAAAAGCGAGCGCTTTAGACTCAAGCGTATGTTCAGGTAGGTAACCACTCGCTCCACGATGTGCAATGATTAATTTGTCAGATTGAGCTGATTGTTCAGCGGTTTGTTGTGCGGTACACCCGGTTAAAACTGCTGTTGCAAGTAAGCTCATAGCTAATGTTTTCAATTTCATTATTTTCTCCTTGATTAGCTTAAATGTTTGTTTATCAACAAACCGCGCACAGCATAACCGAACAAAATGAATAGAAAAGCACATTTGTACAAATTTTTGATCTATTCCACAAAGAATTTAACAAATTTAAATTCTTTGTGAGCATTATCACATTTTTGATTTCTTTTATGCTCATCTGTTTGTTCCAAATCGCTCATTTTTATACAATAAATCTGTTTCTATTGTTTCGTTTCATTTCATTTAAAATGTGGGAGAGGTTGAGTATGAACATTTTACCTCAAATGTATCAAAATGTTGCAGATTTTTCGCCAATCAGTACAGATGTCATTATCATCGGCGGTGGTGCAACCGGTGCAGGGATCGCAAGAGACTGTGCGCTTCGAGGCTTAAAATGCGTATTGCTAGAGCGCAGAGACATCGCAACCGGTGCGACCGGTCGTAATCACGGCTTACTGCATAGTAGAGCACGCTATGCGGTAAATGATAGAGAATCGGCAGAAGAGTGTATTAAGGAAAATCTCATCCTCAAACAGATCGCTCGCCATTGTGTAGATGACACGAAAGGGCTTTTCATCACCCTACCGGAAGATGATCTTAATTATCAGAAAAACTTTATCCAAGCCTGTACCGATTCGGGCATAGAAGCGGTCGAAATTGAGCCGGATCTTGCAAAATATATGGAGCCGTCCGTTAACTCTTCGCTAGTCGGTGCGGAGGTTGTGCCGGATGGTTCGATTGACCCGTTCCGTTTAACCGCTTCCAATATACTGGATGCGACGGAGAACGGTGCAAAAGTGTTTATTTATTGTGAAGTCACGGGCTTGATTCGTGAAGGTGGTACTGTCATTGGCGTTAATGTGTTTGATCACCGAAACCAAGTCAAACGCCAATTTTTTGCGCCGATCGTGGTGAATGCCGGCGAGATCTAGGGGCAAGGTATTGCCGAATATGCCGATCTCAAAATCAAAATGTTCTCGGCAAAAGGTTCGTTACTGGTAATGGGACACCGTATTAACAATATGGTGATCAACCGTTGTCGTAAACCAGCAAATGCCGATATCTTAGTGCCGGGAGATACCATTTGTGTTATCGGTACAACGTCTGACCGTATTCCTTATGATCAAATTGACAATATGGTGGTGACGCCGGAAGAAGTAGGTATCTTGTTCCGTGAAGGGGAGAAACTTGCGCCGAGTTTACGTCATACTCGTGTGTTACGTGCTTATGCGGGGTACGTCCTCTGGTGGCTACCGATGATGATCCGTCCGGTCGTAATGTTAGTCGTGGTATCGTCTTGCTGGATAACGCAGAATGTGACGGTTTAGACGGTTTTATTACGATTACCGGTGGTAAATTGATGACTTATCGCTTGATGGCGGAATGGGCGACCGATTTGGTTTGCAAAAAATTGAATAAATCCGACCGCTTGTGTAGCACGGCGGAACGTCCTCTTCCGGGTTCAAATGAAAGCCGCGAAGAAACCAGTAAAAAAATTATTTCACTGCTGAATACGATTCGCCATTCTGCGGTTTATCGTCATGGTTCCAGAGCATTGCGTTTACTTGAAACCGAGCGTTTAGATAAAACTTTAGTGTGTGAATGTGAAGCGGTAGCTGCCGGTGAAGTTCGTTATGCGGTTGATGAACTCAAAGTGAATAATTTGGTGGATTTACGCCGCCGTACTCGTGTCGGTATGGGAACTTGCCAAGCGAAACTTTGTGCTTGCCGTGCTGCAGGACTGATGAGTCGTTTTAAAGTGGCGACACCAAAAGAATCAACCACCCAATTAGCCTCATTTATGGAAGAGCGCTGGCGTGGAATTCAACCGATTGCATGGGGGGATGCAATGCGGGAAGCGGAATTTACCAGCTGGATTTACTATTGCCTACTCGGACTGAATGATGTACCGATGGACGAAGAGTAGGGAGTGAATAGCAATGAATTTTGATGTAGTAATTATTGGCGGCGGACTCGCCGGTTTAACCTGTGGGATTGCGCTTCAAGAACAAGGCAAACGCTGTGCGATTATCAACAACGGACAAGCAGCCATTGATTTTTCTTCCGGTTCAATGGATTTACTTTCTCGTTTACCAAGCGGTCAAAAAGTCGAAAATGTTTATCAATCGCTTGATGAGTTAAAACTTCAAGCGCCGGAACATCCGTACAGTATTCTTGGCAAAAGCGCAGCAGTTCGAATAATTAGCGCAAAGTTTAACTCTACATTTAGAAGGATCAACGGCGCAAAATCATGAACGCATTACCCCGCTAGGTGGTCTTCGTGCGACTTGGTTATCGCCGAATAGCGTACTGACGGTAAAACATTTAACTACCTTAGCGAAGAAACAGGTCGCCATTTTAGGAATTGAAGGCTATCACGATTTTCAGCCGCAATTATTGGCGGACAATTTAAAACAGTATAGCCAGTTTGCTGATTATGAATTTACGATCGGTTATTTAAATATTCCTGAGTTGGACTATTTACGTCAAAACTCACGTGAGTTTCGCAGTGTAAATATTGCGCAATTATTAGAACATAAATTGTCTTTCCAAGATTTGGTACAAGAAATTAAACAGGCAGCAGGCAATGCGAAAGCGGTATTTTTACCGGCTTGTTTCGGCTTGGATAACCAAGATTTCTTCAATAGCTTACAACAAGCAACCGGTTTGGCATTATTCGAATTACCGACGTTACCGCCGTCTTTATTGGGTATTCGCCAACATCGTCAATTACGTTCACGTTTTGAGCAATTAGGCGGCATGATGATGAACGGTGACCGAGCGATTAAAGCGGAATTTGAGGGCGATAAGGTCGTACGTATTTTTACCACATCACACCAAGAAGAACCAATTAGTGCAAATCATTTTGTGTTGGCTGCCGGTAGCTTTTTTAGCAACGGTCTTGTGGCGGAATTTGAACGTGTGAAAGAGCCGGTATTTGATTTAGATATTTGCGGTTGCAAAAATTTTAATGATTCCGACCGCTTTACTTGGACAAATAACCGCTTTGTAGCACCTCAACCTTACCAATCTGCCGGTGTGGTGATTAACTCGGCTTGCCAAGTACAAAAAAAGGTGTGGTTGTACCGAATTTATATGCGGTGGGAAATGTCATCGGAGGTTTCCAAGGTATTGAACAAGGCTGTGGTTCGGGTGTTGCAGTGGTTACGGCATTAACCGTTGCGGAACAAATCGGAGGTACAAAATGAATATTCAACAATTGATTGAAAATGCACGTCAAGGCGCACAATCTCCGGTTGTTCATCAACATTTTGACCCAAGTTTTGAAAGTTGTTTGAAATGTACCGCTTGTACGGCGGTATGTCCGGTTTCACGTAATAATCCGTTTTATCCGGGGCCAAAACAATCCGGCCCAGACGGCGAGTGTTTACGTCTGAAAAGCCCAGATTTCTATGATGAAGCCTTGAAATATTGTACGAACTGTAAACGTTGTGAAATTGCTTACCCGTCGGATGTAAAAATCGGCGATATTATTGTACGTGTAAGAAATCGTCATGTTGAGCGTCAAAATAAACCATTGATTCATAAATTGCGTGATGCGGTATTAAGTAATACCGATATTATGGGGACGATGAATACCCCGTTTGCGCCGATTGTGAATACGATTACCAGTTTAAAAGCGACTCGTTTCTTGTTAGAGAAAACCTTAAAAGTCAGCCAACACCGTACCTTACCGAAATATTCATTCGGTTCGTTCCGTAATTGGTATATGAAAAAACAAGCGAAACGCCAGGCGCAATTCAAAGAGCAAGTCGCTTATTACCACGGTTGTTATGTGAACTATAATAATCCGCAGTTAGGTAAAAAAGTGATCGATGTGATGAATGCACTGGATATCGGTGTGGTCTTGCTTGAAAAAGAAAAATGTTGCGGTTTACCGTTAATGGTGAACGGTTTTCCTGAAAGAGCAAAAAAACAGGCGGAATTTAACCTGAAATATCTTGAAAAAACTGTGGATAAACAGTTAGAAGTGATTGGTACTTCCTCAAGCTGTACGGCAAATATTAAAGAAGAGTACAGCCACGTACTCGGTATGCCGAATACCAAAGTGAAATCGCATATTGATATCGTGACACGCCACTTGTATAAATTGCAAAAAGCCGGCAGAAAATTACCGCTTAAACCGATGCGCTTACGTGTTGCTTATCATACTGCTTGTCACGTAGAAAAAGCAGGTTGGGCACCTTATACATTGGAGTTATTAAAACAAATTCCGGAGTTATGAAGTAGTCATGTTGCCGTCACAATGTTGTGGTATTGCAGGAACTTACGGTTTTAAAGCGGAAAACTATGAAACGTCACAAGCGATCGGCCGTACGTTGTTTGAACATATCAACGAAGGCGGTTTTGATTATGTGATTTCAGAGTGTGAAACCTGTAAATGGCAGATTGATATGTCGAGCAATGTTATTTGTTTACATCCAATCACTTTATTATCAATGGCATTGGATAAACGCTAATTCTTGCTTGACTTTGACAATCAAAAGTCGCAAAATTTGCAACAATTTTTTAATAATCTTCAGGGCAGGGTGAAATTCCCGATCGGCGGTAAAGTCCGCGAGCCGAACGAAAAAGGTTTGGCAGGAACTGGTGAGATTCCGGTACCGACAGTATAGTCTGGATGGAAGAAGATGAAATAACCGTGTAAGCGGTGGTTTTTTCTATCTTTTTTACAAGCCTTGAGATCGAAAGATTTCAAGGCTTTTTTCATCATTAGGGTAAACACGCCTGTAATGTGTTTTCCTCTGCCCTTAAATAGTTTCAAAACAATGACGGATTTAGACTATATGCGCCGTGCCATTGTACTGGCAAAACAAGGTTTAGGCTGGACGAATCCCAATCCGCTTGTCGGTTGTGTAATTGTCAAAAACGGTGAAATCGTTGCCGAAGGTTACCATGAAAAGATTGGTGGCTGGCATGCGGAACGTAATGCCATTTTACATTGTAAGGAAGATCTTTCCGAGGCGACTGCTTATGTAACACTTGAGCCTTGTTGTCATCACGGGCGCACGCCTCCTTGTTCGGATTTATTAATTGAACGAGGCATTAAAAAAGTATTTATCGGTTCAAGCGATCCGAATCCTTTAGTGGCGGGGCGAGGAGCAAGTCAGTTACGCCAAGCCGGTGTGGAAGTAGTAGAAGGTTTACTCAAAGACGAATGTGATGCGTTAAACCCGATTTTTTTCCACTATATTCAAACTAAACGCCCGTATGTGCTGATGAAATATGCCATGACGGCAGACGGCAAAATTGCAACCAGTACCGGCGAATCCAAATGGATTACCGGTGAATCGGCAAGAGCAAGAGTGCAACAAACTCGACATCAATATAGTGCGATTATGGTGGGAGTGGATACGGTGCTTGCTGATAACCCGATGCTAAATAGCCGAATGCCGAATGTGAAACAGCCGGTTCGGATTGTCTGCGATAGCCAATTACGTACACCGTTGGATTGCCAGTTAGTGCAAACAGCGAAAGAATATCGTACCGTGATTGCAACCGTTAGTGACGATTTGCAAAAAATTGAGCAATTTAGACCGCCTGGCGTAGAAGTATTAGTGTGTAAAGCACGAAACAAGCGGGTAGATTTGCAAGATCTTTTGCAAAAGCTCGGTGACATGCAGATCGACAGCCTGTTATTGGAAGGCGGTTCAAGTTTAAATTTCAGTGCGTTAGAAAGTGGTATTGTGAATCGAGTACATTGTTATATCGCGCCGAAATTAGTCGGTGGTAAACAAGCGAAAACCCCAATCGGCGGCGAAGGGATTCAACAAATCGACCAAGCGGTTAAATTAAAATTGAAATCGACCGAACTCATCGGCGAAGATATTTTGTTGGATTATGAAGTTTTATGATGTTCTCTCTAGCTAAGAGCGAGTAGATATAAACAGCGGAGGAAAAAATGTTCACAGGTATTATTGAAGAAGTCGGTAAAATTGCTCAAATTCATAAACAAGCTGAGTTTGCGGTAGTGACCATTAATGCAACAAAGGTATTACAAGATGTTCATTTAGGCGACAGTATTGCGGTGAACGGCGTATGTTTAACCGTAACGTCTTTTTCAAACAACCAATTTACCGCTGATGTGATGTCTGAAACGTTAAAACGTACTTCATTAGGCGAATTAAAACCGAATAGTCCGGTTAATTTAGAACGCGCGATGGCGGCAAACGGACGTTTCGGCGGACATATTGTTTCGGGTCATATTGATGGAACCGGCGAAATCGCTGAAATCACACCAGCACATAATTCGACATGGTATCGTATTAAAACCTCTCCGAAGTTAATGCGTTATATTATCGAGAAAGGTTCGATCACTATTGACGGTATTAGCCTGACTGTAGTGGATACCGACGATGAAAGCTTCCGTGTGTCGATTATTCCGCATACGATTAAAGAAACCAATTTAGGCTCAAAAAACATCGGCAGTATTGTCAATTTAGAAAATGATATTGTCGGCAAATATATCGAACAGTTTTTATTGAAAAAGCCGGCGGATGAGCCGAAAAGTAATCTTAGTTTAGACTTTTTAAAGCAGGCAGGATTTTAAAATTTGTAGGGACACATGCAGAGTGTCTCTACCGACAAAAATGTATATTTTAGGAAAAGAAGATGACAGATTTCCAATTTTCAAAAGTAGAAGAAGCTATTGAAGCAATTCGTCAAGGTAAAATCATTTTAGTCAGCGACGATAAAGATCGTGAAAACGAAGGTGATTTTATTTGTGCGGCAGAATTTGCCACACCGGAAAATATCAATTTTATGGCAACTTACGGCAAAGGTTTAATTTGCACACCGGTTTCAACGGAAATTGCTAAAAAGTTAAATTTCCATCCGATGGTGGCAGTCAATGAAGATAACTACGAAACGGCGTTTACGGTATCGGTCGATCACATTGACACAGGAACAGGCATCTCTGCTTTTGAACGTTCAATTACCGCAATGAAAATTGTAGATGATAATGCGAAAGCAAGTGATTTCCGCCGCCCGGGACATATGTTCCCATTAGTAGCAAAAGACGGTGGTGTTTTAGTACGTAACGGTCATACCGAAGCAACAGTTGATTTAGCTCGTTTAGCCGGTTTAAAACACGCTGGTTTATGTTGTGAAATTATGGCAGATGACGGCACAATGATGACCATGCCGGATCTACAAAAATTTGCCGTAGAGCACAATATGCCGTTTATCACGATTCAACAATTACAAGAATATCGTCGTAAACATGATAGCTTAGTGAAACAAATTTCTGTGGTAAAAATGCCGACAAAATACGGCGAATTTATGGCGCATAGCTTTGTTGAAGTGATTTCAGGTAAAGAACACGTTGCATTAGTCAAAGGTGATTTAACAGACGGTGAGCAAATTTTAGCGCGTATTCATTCTGAATGTTTAACCGGTGATGCGTTCGGCTCTCAACGTTGTGACTGTGGCCAGCAATTTGCCGCAGCAATGACACAAATCGAAAAAGAGGGCAGAGGCGTTGTGCTGTATTTACGCCAAGAAGGTCGTGGTATCGGTTTAATTAATAAGTTACGTGCTTACGAACTGCAAGATAAAGGGATGGATACGGTTGAAGCGAACGTTGCCTTAGGTTTTAAAGAGGACGAACGTGAATATTATATCGGTGCACAAATGTTCCGGCAGTTAGGCGTGAAATCGATCCGTTTACTAACCAATAATCCGGCAAAAATTGAAGGCTTAAAAGAGCAAGGGTTAAATATCGTTGCACGTGAGCCGATTATTGTAGAACCGAACAAAAATGACATTGATTACCTAAAAGTGAAACAGATAAAAATGGGACATATGTTTAACTTCTAACTTTAACAACCGTATGTAGTATTAGGGATGCAAGCGCTGCGTCCCTACTATAAAATGATACAAGCGGTCACTTTTTTATAAAATTTTGCATATTTCGAGAGGACAAAAAAATGGCAAAGATTACAGGTAACTTAGTTGCGACGGGTTTAAAATTTGGTATTGTAACCGCACGTTTCAACGATTTTATCAACGATAAATTATTAAGCGGTGCAATTGATACGTTAGTGCGTCACGGTGCGGATGAAAACGATATTGATACGGCGTGGGTTCCGGGTGCATTTGAGATTCCATTAGTTGCGAAAAAAATGGCAACCAGCGGTAAATATGATGCGGTAATTTGTTTAGGTACGGTAATTCGTGGTTCAACAACTCATTATGATTACGTATGTAATGAAGCTGCAAAAGGTATCGGTGCAGTTGCATTAGAAACCGGTGTACCGGTAATTTTCGGTGTATTAACCACAGAAAATATTGAACAGGCGATCGAACGCGCGGGTACTAAAGCAGGTAACAAAGGTTCAGAGTATGCATTAGGCGCAATCGAAATGGTAAACGTATTAAAAGCGATCTAATTTTTCGTTTGACGTGCTAAAAACAAGCGGTCGTTTTTGACTGGAATTTTGAAAATTTCCCGTTAAAAACGACCGCTTATATTTTATGTCTACATAGTAGACAAAAAGGTTGGTAAAAAGTGGGTTAAAGCCTTATATTACAAGGCGTTAACTGATCTACACCCCAAAAGTT
>NZ_GL831080.1:1529026-1558243 GCF_000188255.1 Actinobacillus ureae ATCC 25976 | reverse complement strand
CTTCTTGGGGCAGATCATTCTTACGCTTTTTTATTAATTTTTTTATAAAAAAATATTTTCATTTCCCTATTGCACAACCATTTTTCTCTCTCTAAAATAGCACGCAATTTGCGCCTAATTTTTGGGCGTTTTTCATTTTGACGAATATTGGAATACAAATGAATTTCCCGATTAGAGTTTATT
Organism: Actinobacillus ureae ATCC 25976; assembly: GCF_000188255.1. GTDB lineage: Bacteria > Pseudomonadota > Gammaproteobacteria > Enterobacterales > Pasteurellaceae > Actinobacillus > Actinobacillus ureae. Next base: position 1,558,060 of record NZ_GL831080.1, on the reverse strand, counting down.
ATGAAGATACGGATGCCGGAGGCGTGGTTTACCATGCAAATTACATCTGTTTTTTTGAGCGTGCACGTACGGAGTATTTACGTCAAGTAGGTTTCTCTCAGCAAAAATTATTGGCCGGCTCATTTGCTTTTGTCGTAAAAAAATTAGAAATTGATTATAAAATTCCTGCTCGTTTAGATGATTTACTCAGAGTCGAAACAGTCGTGACTGAGTTAAAAAAAGCAACGATTGTATTTCAGCAACAGTTATGGCGTGATGATATTTGTTTAAGTGGAGCAAAAGTCACCGTTGCAAGTGTTGATTTAACCAAAATGAAGCCTGTGGCGATTCCTGATGATATACGTCAGGCACTACAAGCGGTCTAATTTTTTAAACAAATTACTTATTCGGAGTTCTCTTAAATGGAAACTGATTTTAACCTTGTTTCGCTGTTTATGCAGGCAAGTATTGTGGTTAAGATTGTTATTTTAATCTTAATTACATTTTCAATTTTATCTTGGGCTGTCATTATTCAACGTAGTCGCGTTTTAACGGCAGCAAAGAAAGATGCGTTAGCGTTTGAAAATAAATTTTGGTCAGGTGAAGATTTACACCGCTTACATGAAGGTTTAGAAAATCGTCGTGACGGTTTAAGCGGTTCAGAGCAAATTTTCTATGCTGGTTTTAAAGAGTATATGCGTTTACAGCAAGTAAATGCGGATGCGCCAGAAGCTACTATGAAAGGCTCTAGCCGTGCAATGAATTTAGCGCTAAACCGTGAAATTGAGAATCTAGAAAGCTACATTCCATTTTTAGGCACGGTAGGTTCAATTAGTCCTTATATCGGTTTATTTGGTACGGTATGGGGGATTATGCACTCATTTATGGGCTTAAGTGCAGTGAAACAAGCAACCTTACAATCAGTTGCTCCGGGTATCGCAGAAGCACTTATTGCAACAGCTATTGGCTTATTTGCAGCAATTCCGGCGGTAATGGCATACAATCGTTTAAGTTTACGTGTAAATAAATTAGAACAAGATTACGCTAACTTTATTGATGAATTTACAACCATTTTACATCGCCAAGCGTTTTCTAAAAAATAAGAGTATAGTAAAAAAAACTCACGGGATCTGACCGCTTAATCTCGGTCGGATCTTTTATTCACTAATGTATAAGAGGAAAATATGTCTTACCGTCGTAAACGTAATGACATTAAATCTGAAATCAATATCGTACCATTTTTGGACGTATTGCTTGTACTATTACTTATCTTCATGGCAACCGCACCGGTAATCAGTCAAAGCGTTGAGGTTAATTTACCAGAAGATAAACATAGTCAATCGGTATCTAATGAAGATAAAACTCCGGTCATTTTACAAGTTGCAGATGTTGGTTTATATAAATTAAAAATTGACGGAAACTTTGTACAAGGGAGCAATGGGCTAGAAGAACTAGGCGAGCAAGAAGTTGTTGCGTATGCGGGAGAAGCATTCCAAAAAGATCCGAATACGCTTTTCCTTGTTGCAGCAGAAAAAAATATTCCTTACGAAGAAGTTATTAAAGGGATTGTTCTTTTAAAAGATGCAGGTATTAAAAATGCTGGGTTAATGACCCAAGGCAAATAGTAATAAGGATAACGTGTGAAATCTAAAGACGACAGACTAGAACTGGCGGTTATAGTTTCAGTCCTATTACATGCATTGTTGATTGGATTGCTTCTACTCGGTTCATTTTTTACCAAGACCACGCTGGAAGAAGCAGCTGGCGGTAGCGGTGGTACGGGTGAAGAGTTTGAAGCGGTAATGGTTGATACTGGGCAGGTCGCTGCCGAGTACGGGCGTTTAAAATCAGACAAAAAAGGCAATGCACAGCCGAAGGTGGCGGAGCAAGAAAAACCAAAACCTGAAGAAGTAGTAGAGGAAGAACCGACACCTCAAGAGGTTTCTGATGAACAAGCCAAAGAACAGCAACGCGTTGCAATGATTGAAGAACAGAAAAAACAAGAAGAGCAACGTAAAGAGGTGCAACGCCAAAAAGCTGAGCAGCAACGTCAGCAAGAAATTGCAAAACAAGAGCAGCTTAAAAAAGAGAAAGCTGAAGAGGCAATACGCAAAAAAGCAGCAGAGGCAGCTCGTTTAAAAGCTGAAGCAGAAGCTAGAAACTTAGAAGCAGCAGCGAAAGCAGCTGAGGAAGAGAAGAAGGCAAAAGAAGCACAGAAAAAAGCGGAACAGCTGAAAAAACTTGAAGAGCAGAAACAGGCTAAAAAAGAAGCAAAATTAAAGGTTGAGAAGGAAGCGAAAGAAAAAGCTGAAAAAGAAGCCAAAGCTAAAGCAGAGAAAGAAGCGAAAGAAAAAGCCGAAAAAGAAGCTAAGTTAAAAGCGGAAAAAGAAGCTAAGTTAAAAGCGGAAAAAGAAGCTAAGTTAAAAGCGGAAAAAGAAGCTAAGGCTAAAGCTGATAAAGAGGCTAAAGCCAAAGCAGATGCGGCAGCCAAGGCTGCTCAAGCCAAGAATAATAAAGCCTTTGATGATTTCTTAAGTGGTGGAGATATTGGTGGCGGTTTGAGCAAAGGCGGTAATAAAAATACTGCGGGCTCACAAGGTAATGGCAATTCGAAAGGTATTGGTGACGGAAGAGGTGTAGCGGATACCGGTTATGCTCAGCTAATTAAGAAAAAATTAGCTCGCACTTACCGAGTAGATCCAAGTTTTAGCGGGAGTGAATGCCAAGTGAAAATTTCGATTGATCCAGCAGGTAATATTACAAGCCATCAAGTATTATCCGGCCCGGATGATATTTGTCGAGCGGCAGTAGCGGCAATTACCTCGGCAAGAAATGTTCCGAGAGCACCAAATGAAGAGACTTATAAGAAATATAAATCTCCAATTATTAAATTTGGTTTAAGAGTTTTATAACAACCAAGAGGTTAACAATGAAATTAAAATCTCGTTTAACGAGTGTTATCAACGTCATCGCTCTCTTTTTCAGCAATGTAGTAATAGCTGAATCAGATGTTGTGATTTCTGTTGATGAAGGTGTAAGTATGGCACAACCTATTGCGGTTGTTCCGTTTAAGGCAAATGGTGCTGTACCGGCGGATGTCGGACAAATCATTGCAGACGACTTACGTAATAGTGGTAAGTTTACGCCGGTAGAACGTTCTAGATTACCGGCTCAGCCAGGCTCGGCAGCAGAAGTAGATTCACAACAATGGACCGATATCGGTGTAGATTCTGTAGTTGTAGGACAAGTGACCCCAACAGGTAGTGGCTATAATGTTGCTTATCAGTTAGTTGATACGTTAAGTAATCCTGCGGCAGTATTCGCTCAGGGTTCATTTAATGTACCTGCAGCACAAATTCGCCAAGGTGCGCATACGGTAAGTGACCAAGTATTTGAAAAAATTACACAAATTCTCGGTGCTTTCAGAACAAAAATTGCTTATGTCGTGCAACGTGGCGTATCATCTTATGAATTACGTGTTTCAGACTATGACGGTTATAATGCCTTTACCGTTGTAAAAAGTAGAGAGCCGTTAATGTCACCCGAATGGTCTCCAGACGGTAGTCGTTTAGCTTATGTGACATTTGAAAACAAAAAAGCACAAGTTGTTGTGCATGACCTACGTTCAGGTTCTCGCCGTATCGTAGCGGCATTACGTGGACACAACGGTGCACCAGCGTTCTCGCCGGATGGTTCTCGTATTGCATTCGCATCGAATCAAGATGGTGAGTTAGATATTTATGTTGTTGGTGCAAATGGTGGTAAACCATCAAAATTAACTGCAAATGCAGGTAATAATACAGAACCAAGTTGGTCTCCGGATGGAAGTACGATTTACTTTACTTCAGACCGAGCAGGTTCTCCACAAGTGTATAGAATGAGTTCATCAGGTGGTGGCGCAAGCCCAATGGGTGGGAGCGGTAGCTATAATGCTAAAGTTTCATCTGATGGTAAGAATTTAATCATGATTGCTGGTGATAAGGTTGTGAAACGTGATCTCGCTTCGGGTGGCACGGAAGTATTGAGTTCAACTTTCTTAGACGAAAGTCCAAGTATTTCACCAAATGGTATTATGGTTATTTATAGCTCTACCAAAGGTACGAGCAAAGTGCTACAATTGGTGTCCGCAGATGGCCGTTTTAAAGCTAACTTGCCGGGAACAGGTGGACAATTCAAGTTTCCTGCTTGGTCACCGTATTTGACTAAATAATAAAATTCTTTTTAGGAGCAACAAATGAAAAAACTAGCTAAAGTATTGATGATTGCGGCACCAGCATTCGTATTAGCAGCTTGCAGCAGCTCATCAGACAACGCTAACGCAAATGCTAATGCAAACGCAGGTCAATTCGGCGGTATGACTGCTGAAGACTTACAAACTCGTTACAACACTGTATACTTCGGTTTCGACAGTTATGCAGTTGAAGGTGAGTACCAACAACTTTTAGATGCACACGCTGCATACTTAACATCAGCAAACGGCAAAGTAACAGTTGCTGGTCACGCTGACGAACGTGGTACTCCAGAGTACAACATCGCGTTAGGTCAACGTCGTGCAGACGCAGTTAAAAACTACTTAGCAACTAAAGGTGCTAACCAAGTTTCAACTGTTTCTTACGGTGAAGAAAAACCGGCTGTGTTAGGTCACACTGAAGCTGACTACGCTAAAAACCGTCGTGCAGTATTAGAATACTAATTTGTAACCTAATTACTAAAGACAAAAATAAAGCCCTGATTTTGCAGGGCTTTATTTCGTTATAACACCATAAGCGGTTAAATTTCCTTTCCTTTTTACAAAAGTAAAATCATTTTTTGTATCTTATTTAACGCCTTCCTCTTTGTTTTTCAGATTTTACCCCCATAATGATTATCTTACTTTAAAGATAATTAATTCTATTTTAAGTATTTTAAGCTAAAATAACCGTTTAACGATATTCGTCTGGGAATTAAACAAGGACAACAAATGCAATTTATCGGAAAAATTATTGGATTCTTCTTAGGTTATCAAATCTTTCATAGCTTTTTTGGGGGGCTATTAGGGGCTTTTATCGGTCATCTTGCGGATAAAAAGTTGTATGAATTAGGTTCGGTTCGTTCAAGTGTTTTTGGTAAAAATCTTACGCGTCAATCGCTTTTCACTCAGACGACATTTGCGGTATTAGGACATATTGCGAAAGCAAAGGGACGTGTAACGGAAGATGACATTCATTTGGCGCGTCAGTTAATGAGCCGTCTGAAATTAGATGCTAATGCCCAACAACTTGCACAACAAGCATTTACGTTAGGTAAAGAGGCTGATTTCCCGTTACGCCAAGTGATTCAGGAATTCAGAGAAGCTTGTGGTCAGCGTGCCGATTTATTACGCTTTTTTGTGGAAGTCCAGATGCAGGCCGCTTTACACGATGGGCAATTAGATGCGAATGAACAGCAAATTCTATTTACGATCGCTGAAACCATGGGGATGAGCCGTTTCCAATTTGAGCGTATGATTGCGATGGTTATGGCTGCACAGCAATTTAGATACGGTGGCTTTTATCAAGAGCAATATCAGCAAGGTGGCGCTTATCAGCAATCGCAAGGTGGGTATAATGGTTATCATCAAGCTAATAGTAATGCACCGAGCATTGATGCTGCTTATAAAGTTTTAGGCGTGACCGCAAATGACGATCAAACCGCCGTAAAACGTGCTTACCGTAAATTGATGAACGAACATCATCCGGATAAGCTGGCGGCAAAAGGTTTACCGGACGAGATGATGGAATTAGCAAAAGAGAAAGCGCAACAAATTCAAGCGGCTTACGATTTAATCTGTAAAGTAAAAGGGTGGAAATAATGGATCACATATTATTCCGCTGTTTTTAGCAATTGTGATTACCGCAATTGCGATATGGTCGGGCATTGCACCGTCAGAGCGTGCGGTTTGGTATGCGGAAGTCATGCCGATTTTTGTAGTATTTGGGCTACTGGTTTTAACATACCCTAAATTTCAATTTAGCGGTTTAGCTTATATCTTAATGTCCTTATGGATGATTACGCACTTAATCGGTGCCAAATATACCTTTGCCAATGTACCCTTTGAATGGGCGAATCAGTTTCTTACCCCGATCTTAGGCGAAGATCGTAACCACTTTGATCGGGTGGCACACTATATTATCGGCTTTTATAGTTTCCCGATGGCGGAATGGTTATTACGCCGCCGTAAGGTGTAGCGATGTTCTTTTCGTTATTCTTTATTATGGAGGTTGCTGCCAGTTATGAGATTATCGAATGGCAATATGCGGTAGTTGAAGGGGGTAATGCGGGTATTGAGTTTTTAGGTTCGCAAGGCGATATTTGGGATGCACAAAAAGATATGTTGGCGGATACTTTGGGGCAATTACCGCACTTATTATTTATCTGATTGCCCGTCCGGACTTACGGATTCGCTCCCACTTTTACGAATAGTATTAACTATTTCAAGCGGTCATTTTTGGTAAAATTTTTGCAAAAATTGACCGCTTTCTTTTTGAATCGAATAAGCAAAAAAATTGAATAATGAATACGATACCTAAAGTTATTTTAGCTCCGATGCAAGGCGTATTAGATCCTTTTGTTCGCAAATTACTGACGGCAGTAAATGATTACGATCTTTGTATTTCCGAATTTGTACGAGTAGTGGATCAAAAATTGCCGAAGAAAGCTTTTTATCGTCTTGCGCCTGAATTATTACAGGGCGGTTTAACCGATTCGGGTACGCCTGTGCGAGTGCAGTTATTAGGACAACATCCGCAATGGTTGGCAGAAAATGCCCAGTTGGCGATTGAGTTGGGCTCGCATGGAGTGGATTTGAATTGCGGTTGTCCGTCTAAAACGGTAAACGGCAGTAATGGTGGCGCATCATTGCTAAAAGATCTGGATTTGATTTATCGAGCAACCAAAGCAATGCGAGAAGCAGTTCCACAGGATCAGATCGTTTCGGTGAAAGTGCGTTTAGGTTGGGATTCTGCAGATCAATGTTTTGAGATTGCCGATGCGGTGGCACAAGGCGGTGCAAATGAAATAACCGTACACGGTCGTACCAAACAAGACGGCTATCGAGCGGAACGCATTAATTGGCAGGCAATCGGCGAAATTCAAAAACGTCTTTCGATTCCTGTGATTGCCAATGGCGAAATCTGGGATTTTGAATCTGCAAAAAATTGTCAAAATACGACCGCTTGTTCGAGTTTAATGATCGGGCGAGGTGCATTAAACACGCCGAACCTTAGCCGAGTGGTGAAATTTAATCAGCCTAAAATGGCATGGAATGAAGTACTGCAATTGCTGTTTCAATATGTAAATATGGAAAATGAGGATGACTCGGGCTTTTATCATGTTGCACGTATCAAGCAATGGTTACATTATTTGGATAAAGAGTATCCGGAAGCGAAAGATTTGTTCCAAATACTTAAAACGGAACACGGCTATGACGGGCTAAATGCGCATATTGAACGAGCGGTAAATCAAGAAATTTAACAATAGGGTTTTAACCACGGAAAACACAGAAAAGGTGGTTAGTATTGTCCATAGTTAATTTATAAAGAGAAAACGATGAAAAAACAAATATTTAGTGAGCAAGAGGTCACAACAGAGCAGCAATTTGTTGCCAAGCAAGAGTTTGAGGCTTCGGACGATATTCAAATTGAAGAGGAATATCAAGAAGTTAAGGCGGAATTAATTGTTGAAGAAAGCCTAAAACCATCGCGTTTTTGGGTAAGAGTATTACTGTTTGCGTTGGGATTGTTTAGCGTAGCCGTGATTGCACAAAGCGTACAATGGTTGATTGATACCTTCCAAGCTCGTCAATGGATTTATTTTGCTTTTGCGATTGTGTTCGCCTTAATCAGTTTAACCGGTGTGGTTGCGATTATCGGAGAATGGCGGAAGTTAGTTTTTTTACGTCATCATCAGCAACAACAGCAAGTAAGCGAACAATTACTTTTAGAAGAACTCTCAACAACAAGCGGTGAAAAAGCGGTAAATTTTTGCAATGAAGTTGTGGCAAATTTAAAAAATGTGCCAAGCGTGCAACATTCGCAACAGCGTTGGCAAAGCCAATTAAATGAGGCTTACAATGCAAAAGAAGTGCTTTACCTATTTAGTGAAACGGTACTCACACCGCTTGATAAGCAAGTGAAAAAAATAATTTCAAAAAGTGCGACTGAAAATGCGGTGATTGTGGCGGTTAGCCCGTTAGCTGTGGTTGATGTGCTGATGGTCGCATGGCGAAATATTGCGTTGGTCAATAAAATTAGCAAAACCTACGGTATGCAATTAGGTTATTTCAGCCGTTTGAAATTATTCAAAATGGTATTAACCAATATGGTGTTTGCCGGTGCGACTGAAGTGGTAAGTGATGTCGGTATGGAATTTTTCTCACAGAATTTAACCGCTAAACTTTCACTGCGTGCAGCACAAGGGATTGGGGTTGGCTTATTAACCGCAAGATTAGGCATTAAAGCGATGGAGTTTTGCCGTCCGGTTACTTTCCGAGCGGACGAAAAACCGAAATTTTCTGCCATTCGCCAACAATTATTAACCTCGGTTAAAAACACAATTTTTGCGAAAGCTGAAGAAAAAGTGAGTGAGAAGGTATAGATATTCTGCGGTGTAGTGTTTTAATCACCACGGAATACACGGAGAACACAGAAAAGAAAACAAGCGGTAGGATTTGCAACAAAAGTTGCAAATCCTACCGCTTGTTATTTGGAATTTCCAGCTCTAGCGGAGCTGAACTATACTTAACCTAGAAAGGCTTTGCCGTGCTAGGATTTCAGAAATGCGTCAAGGAAGCAGAATTAGCCGAACAATACCTCAAGCTGTTCTTGGCAGTCCAGCCATTCCATTTCGATTTCTTCAACGACTTTTTTCGCTTCAATTTGCTTCGCGAGCGTTTCTGTTAGTTGCGCTTTATTTTCCGCTTCATAGATCTCGCTTGAAGCCAGTAATGCTTCAAGCTGATTTAGCTTTTCACTCGCTTTTTCAAGATCTTTCTCTAACTGTGTGATCTTTTTGCGTAATGGTGCGGTTTGTTTGCGTAACTCCGCCTCTAAACGCTTCTGTTCCTTACGATTTGCCGCACTATTATCTGCTTTTTCCTCCATACAAGCGGTCGAATTTTCCGAATTTTTTGCAGCTTCAAGCGCATTTTGCTCGTTCAGCCATTTTTGGTAATCATCCAGATCACCTTTAAACTCTTCGACTTTTTTATCATGTACTAGATAAAATTCATTCACCGTACTACGCAATAAATGACGATCGTGCGAAACCACTACTAGCGAGCCTTCATAGTAAGTGAGCGCATCGGTGAGTGCCTGACGCATTTCCAAATCTAAATGGTTAGTTGGTTCGTCCAACAACAGTAAATTTGGGCGTTGCCATACGATTAGCGCTAACACCAAACGGGCTTTTTCCCCACCGGAAAACGAGCCGACATTTTGTTTCACTTTATCGCCTTTAAAATCAAAGCCACCTAAATAATTACGCACCTCTTGTTCGGTTAGTTCCGGCGCAATTTTTTGTAAATGCCATAACGGGCTTTCATCAAAGCGTAATGTATCCACTTGATGTTGAGCGAAATAACCTAATTGCACACCTTTAGCTAATTGAATATGTCCGGTTTGTGGAGCTAATTCGCCGGCGAGTAATTTAATCAGCGTGGATTTACCCGCGCCATTTCGCCCGAGTAAACCGATACGTGAGCCGGGCACTAAATTTAACTTAACCGATTCTAAAATGGTTTTGTCACCATAACCAGCACTGGCTTTTTCCATCATTAATAACGGGCTTGGCAAAGCGAGCGGCGGACGGAATTCAAATTCAAATGGGCTATCCGCATAAGCCGGCGCAATCAGTTCCATTTTTTCCAACGCTTTGATACGACTTTGTGCCTGCTTCGCTTTGGTTGCTTTAGCCTTAAAGCGATCGATAAAGCTCTGTAAATGAGCAACTTTGCGCTGTTGTTGTACATAAGCGGCATTTTGTTGCGAGATTTTGGTTGCACGTTGAATTTCAAACGAAGTGTAGTTACCGGTGTAATCATTCAGCTGCTGATTTTCGATATGAATCACGCGATCAATTATCGGATCAAGAAAATCTCGGTCATGGGAAATTAGCAATAGTGTACCACGGTAGTTAGTCAGCCATTTTTCTAGCCAGATCACCGCATCTAAATCCAAGTGGTTAGTCGGTTCATCAAGTAGCAGCAAATCAGAACGGCAGATCAACGCTTGCGCCAAATTTAAACGCATACGCCAACCACCCGAGAAAGATTTCACCGGTAAAGAAAGTTGTTCGTTAGTGAAGCCTAAACCGTTTAACAAGGTTGCCGCACGGGCTTGAATCGTCCATGCGTCAATCGTATCCAGTTGGGTATGAATCATGGCAATTTGATTACCGTTATTTTCTTGATTGGCTTTCTCTAATTGGTTCATTAAACCGGTATATTCGCGATCGCCTTGGATCACATAATCCAATGCGGAAATTTCAAGCGCCGGTGTTTCTTGATTTACCCAAGAAATCGCCCAGTTTTTCGGCAGAGAAACATCGCCGCCTTCCGGTTGTAATTCACCTTTCACTAAAGCGAAAAGTGAAGATTTACCACAACCGTTTTTGCCGACCAGTCCAACTTTTTGACCGGTATGAATGGTGACGGAGGTGTTTTCTAAAAGGACGGATTGTCCGTGTTTTAAGATAAGATCGGTGAAAAAAATCATTATAAATGCTTGGTTTATGTTAAAATTTTGCCGTTATTCTAACATAAATAGAGGAAGCTATGTTTGATTCATTAGCAGTACAATTTGTTGTATTGTGGGCGGTAATTGACCCTATCGGTTCAATTCCGGTGTATTTGGCGAAAACGATTGGTTTGCCAATCGAAGATCGCCGTAAAATTGCACGTAATGCAGTGGTGATTTCTGCCGGTATTTTAATGTTCTTCTTAGTCGGCGGGCAGATATTGCTGGAAGCAATGCAGATTCCGCTATCGGCATTCCAAGCTGCCGGCGGCTTAGTATTATTACTGTTTGCGTTAACAATGATTTTTGGTGAGAGTAAACCGGAACAAGAAATGAAAATGAAAGCCAGTATTAGTGAACTGGCGGTTTACCCTTTAGCCGTGCCGTCTATTGCTTCACCGGGGGCGATGATGGCAATCGTATTACTTACCGATAACCACCGTTTTAGTATTACCGATCAAGTGGTTACGGCAGGTATTATGCTGTCGGTATTGGCGATTACCTACTTATTTTTACTGGCGGCAAATCGCATTCAACACTTTATTGGTAATGCGGGAGCGGCGATCATTAGCCGTGTCATGGGCTTAATTTTAGCGTCAGTTGCGATTAATAATTTATTAGTCGGTGTGCGAGATTTCTTTATTCAAGTGAGTTAAATAACCGAGGATTTTATGGCATTACGTACTTTGTCGGAAGCATTACAAGAAATGCTAAACCGCTTACCGACAGCATCAAAAACAGAAACATTAACACTGGCAGAGTGTGCGAATCGTATTTTAGCAGAAGATATTTTTTCCCCGATTAATGTACCCAGTTTCGATAATTCGGCAATGGACGGCTACGCGTTTCGTTTAGCGGATCTCGCTCAATTTGAACGTTTAACCGTTGCTGGCAAATCTTTTGCCGGCAATCCATTTACCGGCGAAGTGAAATCCGGCGAATGTATTCGTATTATGACCGGTGCGATGCTGCCTGCAGATTGTGATGTGGTGGTGATGCAAGAAGAAACGGAAGTAGAGACACTTACAAGCGGTCAAATTTTAGTGAAATTTTGCAAAACGCCGAAGCTCGGGCAAAACATTCGCCGAATTGGTGGAGATGTAAAACAAGGCGCATTGGTGCTAGCGAAAGGCAGTTTATTAAATGTGACCACTTTGCCGTTATTAGCTTCGTTAGGCATTGCGCAAGTGCCGGTATTTAGCCGTTTAAAAGTCGCGATTCTTTCCACCGGTGATGAACTAACTTCGGTCGGTCAGCCGCTAGAACAAGGCAAAATTTATGATACGAACCGTTTTGCGGTGCATTTAATGTTAGAAAAACTTAATTGTGAGATTTTAGATTTTGGTATTTTACCGGACGAGCCAGCTGTGTTCGAACAAACGTTTAATCAAGCGCAACAGCAAGCGGACGTATTAATTACCAGCGGCGGTGTATCGGTCGGTGAAGCGGATTTCACCAAAGACGTGTTAGAAAAACTGGGTGAAATCGGCTTTTGGAAAATTGCGATGAAACCAGGCAAACCGTTCACTTTTGGTAAATTGCAACACGCTTGGTTCTTCGGTTTACCGGGTAATCCGGTTTCCGCTTTAGTCACCTTTTACCAACTGGTACAACCGGCATTAGCTAAATTAGCCGGTGTGAATGCGGAGCGTATTGCAAATCTTACTCAAAATCTAACCGCTATTGTTGATACGAATTTGAAAAAAGCGGTGGGACGACAAGATTTCCAACGTGGCTTCTATTATATTAATCAACAGGGCGAAGTAGCAGTGCGTCCGGTCGGCACGCAAGGCTCGCATATTTTCAGTGCTTTTTATGAAAGCAATTGCTTTATTGTGTTAGAAGCGGAACGAGGCAATGTGAATGCCGGTGAAAAAGTGACGATTCAGCCGTTTAACAGTTTATTGAGATAGTGAGTGAATATGGAACTTAGCGATCAGGAAATGTTGCGCTATAACCGTCAAATTATTTTAAAAAGTGTTGATTTTGACGGACAAGAAAAGCTAAAAGCCAGCCGTGTATTGATTGTCGGGTTGGGCGGTTTGGGTTGTAGTGCTGCGCAATACTTAGCCTCTGCCGGTATTGGGCATTTGATTTTGGTGGATTTTGATGAAGTATCATTATCCAATTTACAGCGCCAAATTTTGCATACGGATGCCAATATCGGTCAGCCGAAAGTGGAATCGGCAAAAGCGCGTTTAAGCCAAATCAATCCGCATATTCAGCTTGAAGCAATTAATAAACAATGTAGTGATGCCGAATTTGCCGAGCTGATTGAGCGAGTGAATTTAGTGGTGGATTGTACAGATAACGTTACGGTTAGAAATCAGCTGAATTTGCAATGTTTTGAGCAAAAACGACCGCTTGTTTCCGGCTCAGCGATTCGTTTTGAAGGGCAAATTTCAGTATTTACCTATGCTGAAAATGAGCCTTGTTATAACTGTTTGAGTCAATTATTCGGTGAAGGCACCTTAAGTTGTGTGGAAGCCGGTGTGATTGCACCGATCGTTGGGGTGATTGGGAGCTTACAAGCGCTAGAGGCGATTAAATTGTTGCTGAATATCGGTAAAAATTTATCTGGAAAACTGTTGATGATTGATGGGTTACATTTTTCGGTGAGAGAAATGGCATTGCCGAAACTCAAGGATTGTTTGATTTGTTGTAAATAGCAATGTTTTAATTCAAGAAATGGAAAGAATTGACAAGTTAGGTTATAGCGTTTGACACTAAAACGGTTTAGCTATATTATTTTTCTCCGAAATGTTCCTCCTTAGTTCAGTCGGTAGAACGGTGGACTGTTAATCCATATGTCGCAGGTTCGAGTCCCGCAGGAGGAGCCAACTAATTTCCTTTAGTTTTGCTTTTGTTCTTGTTTTATTTGTCTCCTTTTATAAAACAGTGATTCATACCTCCAGAATTAGAACAAAAGAATTTGCCCTGTAGGTTTTCTACGGGGTTTCTTTTTTTCTATATCTTGTCAAAACAATTCCTATTTCTTCAAGATTATCATCACAGAATATCCTAAGTATAAATCAACCTAATTTCGGTTTATGCTGTGATGATGTGTTCATTATTTAGTAAATAACGAAATAGATTCCAAATGTCCTGTATGTGGGAACATATCGATCATTGCCGCTTTTTGCAGTTTATAACCGGCTTGAATCAGTTTTTCCGCATCTCGTACTAAGGTGGCAGGGTTGCAGAAAACATAAACGATCGTTTCGGGATTCAATGCGGCTAAGTGATCCAAGCAGAAAAATGCGCCGTTATGCGCCGGATCTAATAATACTTTGTTGAACGGTTCGCTTGCCCACGCTTTATCGGCAAAAGGTTAGTTTGGTAAAATTCTACGTTTTTTAGACCGCTTGTATCTTGATTCTGTTTGGCTTGTGCAACCATCGGCTGAACACTTTCCACGCCGACGACAAAACCGGCTTGTTTAGCGATGGGTAAAGTAAAGTTGCCCATACCGCAGAATAAATCCAATACGCGATCTTGTGCGGAAAGATTGAGCCATTCCAGCGCTTTATCCACCATTTTTTCATTTAAGTTGCCATTCACTTGAATGAAATCACGAATCGAAAAGCCCAGTTTTACACCATAAATTTGGTAGTAGGGCGCTTCACCACTTAATTAAACGATATCATTTTCAGCGGTCATCACATACAATGAAAGTGAATATTGTTCAGCAAACTGTTGCAAATTTTGGCTATTTTGCGGATGGAATTGCTCGACGTTACGCACCAGCATCGTAATCGTATTATCCGCTTGAACCAATTCAATATATCCCAGTGATTTTTTTTCTGCCACATGCTAAATAGGCTTTGCAGTGGTTTGATAAGCTGAGAAAGCGGCTCGACCAACACTTCACACTGCTCAAGCGGTATGATTTGGTTTGAATTTTGCATTCTAAAACCAATCGCTAACTGATTATTTTGTAACTCAATACTGAGTTTGGCTCGGCGGGGATAGCCTTTATCGTTACCGACAATCATCGGCTGAAAATCAATCGGCTGTGATTGCAGTTTTTGTAAGCGTTGAAAAAGCGCACACTGTTTGGCTTCTCGCTGTAAATCTAGCGGAATATGCTGCATTTGACAGCCTCCGCATTTGCCGTAGAGCGCGCAACTCGGCTGTTGGCGTGCGGCGGATTGCTTTAAAATTTAAGGCTGTGTTTTAACGATGTGTTGATATTTAATTTTAGAAAAGGTAGCTATTTAATAGTTACCTTTTCTTATTTAAAAATAGCTTTCTCAAATTCCATTAACGCCTCAATACGATATGCAGAAGCAGTAGCTAAACTATCTTTTTGCTGCTGCTTTTGGGTTTGAATATATGTGAGAATTTTGGTTTGAATTTCTAGGTTTAAAACAGGCAGAGTTAAGGCTTTCAAAAATGATTTTGGAACTCGTTGCTGACCTGCTGAACCTGTAAAATACTGAGTCGCAATTTTTCTTAAATGGCTGGTACGCAAAAGCGAATGTAGCAAATGAATAGAAAAATCTTTGTTTTTGGCTCGCAAAACATGAAATTCCGTTGAACCAAATCCAAAACCATTTTCTAAATTGCTTGCAATCGCAGATTTTCCATTTTCCATACACGGTGTAATTTTTGCCCAAATTAAATCATTTTCTTTAAATTTAGTGTAGTTGGGCTTTAATGTTTGCTTGTCGTAAATGGAAATTTCTCCATAAATGTCAGAAACATTTGCCATTGGAATGAAGCTAATGATTTGGTTACTGGGAATTTGTGTAGTTGGGTTAATTTCAAAAAAGTTTGTAATAGGTTTATTTTTAAATTGATTGGATTTAAAAATAGTTTCAGCAGTAATGGCATCTTGACTGACAACTCCCCATAAATTCAAATCCCTAAAATTCACAAACTGCAATTTCCCAGTTTGTACTTTTTGAGTTTGTTGAATTTCAATGCCAAGCTGTTCAAACAGATATTGCTCAATATCGCTATCTATTTGATTGGCTTGTTTTTCCAATTCATCGGCCTTTGCCATTTTATCTTGATAGGCTTGGGCTAATGCTTTTTGCGTGTTGATGTCAGGTAAGGGAATTTGCATTTTAATCAAATTATCAAAACTCAAATTTTGCCGAACCGAACCTGTTGTATTTTCTCTGATAATACGGTTGTAAAAATTCGTTTTGAAAACCAAAAATAAATATTCAGGCAGCAATGTAGTCTGACAACTGAATACCACATAAGCTGGGCTAATATATTGGTGCTGATGTTTTTCGGTTTTCAATCCGATTGAACCTACGTTAATACGGTAAGGATTGTAGGCAATAAAACCTGTTTCCATTTTTTTGTATGGCTGATTGATTTCTTTGCCTTTTGAAATATAGGCATCAAAAATTCCTACTTTGTTATCCACACCCAAAATCGCAAAATCTTTTTCAGGAAAATCAAAAGGCTTGATTTTGTTATTTTGTTCAATTAAGTGTTCTGCCAAAAATTCAATTTTGAAATTTGATTTCAGCAAATTTGTATTAACGTATTGTTTTACATTCCAGTTATTGAATTGCGAAAAATCTACAAAATGCAAAAAAGCTGTTTGAAAATTGCTTGTTCCCATTATTCCGCCCTTTCCGCAAACGTGCGTAAAGTGCGTTCTAATTTACCACCGTTTTCTGTGTACTCGTAATGATGGGCGGTATGATTTTCCCAAATACTTTTAGCTTTGCGATATTGTGTATATTCGTCTTTTAGCTTTGGTAAATCGTTTTCAATGGCTGCACCTGTACTGTCAATCCCTGCTTTTTCTACTTCTGCAAGCGGAATTTGGTAGTCAAACTTGGTTTTAATTGCTTGACGGATTTCATCTTTAATTTGGATTTCTAACTGTTTGAGTTCATTTTTCGCCTGTTTTTTCGCTTGTTTCAATTCATCTTTTAAGCGATTTTGTTCGGTTTTTTGTTCATCTGTGGCTTTGGGTGGTAATTTATCCGCTTTTTTATCCAAAATTGCTTGAAGTTTGGCTTTTCGCTGGGCGTATTTTTGCTCTACTTCGGCGGTAGCTTGCATTTTAGCGGTTAAATATTCCTGTTCTTCGCTTTCAGTAAAGCGTTTCAGAAAGACAATACTAGGCTTCACGGTTGCACCTGATGCAACAAATACATCTTGCGGAATGGACGTGATTAAAATAATTTTGGCTTTACTTTCAAAATAATGTCGAACTTTTTGTAAATCGCCATTATTTAATACGCCTTTCGGCAAAACAATGCCCATACGTCCGCCTTTGCGTAACAGTTTCAGGCAGCGTTCAATAAACATCACTTCGGTTAAAGTGCTAAACTTACTCACTTCAAATTTATCAACAATGACTTTATTTTCTTCAATTTCTAATTTTCGCTCATTTCCGATACGTTCATAATTCTCATATTTAGCTTTCCAATTTTTATAATGTGGCTTGTCAATTAGGCTATCTTCTTGAGTTAATTTTAAATCTTTTGCTACACGAGAACCGAAAGGTGGATTAGTTAAAATTACATCAAAGCGTTCTTCAAAAATACCATTTATATTCAACAAACCATCATTGTGATGTACGCCACCGTGCCCATCGCCGTGCATAATCATATTCATTTTGGATACTCGTGCCATTCTCGGATTAGCGTCTGTTCCATAAATGCAATTGTGCGAAAGTTGGTACAAACGGCTATTTGGGTTGTCTAAATCTAGCTCGCTATTTAGTTCGCTAAATAAGCCATCAACTTTAGCTTCTATATTGGCTTTTTGCTGTTCATCTGCCTGCTCGTAGGCTTCATCAAAATAGCGATTTTTTATGGATTCTTTTTCTTCTTCTAAATCTTGTCGAATGGATTCCCGCATATATTCAAAGGCGTTAATCAAAAAACCACCAGAACCACTACAAGGATCGCATACGCGTTCTCCTTCTTGTGGATCTAAAATTTCGGTCATAAATTCCACCACACTGCGCGGTGTGAAAAATTGTCCTAACTCACCACGAAATGTTGTCCCTAAAAATTTCTCAAAAGCAACGCCCTTTACATCATCAGATGTTTTAGAAAGATTGTATATTTGTAGTTTTTCCAGAATTGCTAAGAAACTTTCTCTACGAATCTTAATAACCTCATCATCTTCAAATAATTGCTCTGCCTTATATGCATTTTTTGTGTCATCAAACCAATAAGTCACATAAGAAATATCATCTTTAGGTCCATTTCTTCGTACATTTACCGGACGTATATTCTTTTCATAATGACTTTCTTGTTCTAAAAATTCTTCTTTGGTAAATATCTTCCCTTTTTGTTTATTTCGTTCATACATAATTTTCATAAACAAAATTTTGCTAATTTCATCAAATGAGGCTTCGGGAGATAATTTGTCATTATTACGAATAATACTGTGGCATTGATGCAGTAGCTTGGCAAATTCATCTTTTTCAAAAACTTTTTCAGCTTTGAGCATCTCTTCGATGACTTTGCTATCAACAAGTTGTTTTGCTGTTGGTAATTCTGATAATTCTTTACCTAGGTATTTAGGGATTTTTTCTTTGAAAACTTGAAAATAGCGAGTTTCTTTACTGTTATGAGTAACAAAAAAATTAGCCCCGGCCCAAGTAGCATAATTTAAGCCTTGATAATAGTCTTCGGGCTGAATGGTTACGTTGTCGGATTTGCATTCAATTACAATGGCGGCGTGTTCGTTATTTTTTTTGGCTTGCTCGGATTTCCAAATAACAATATCCGCTCTGGCTCGCCCAGTACCACGACTGGAATTGGTTAGACTCAATTCTTGTGCCATTTGATTAAGTGAATAACCATATTCATTTACCAACACACAAATAAATTTTTGACGTATTTCTTCCTCGGGAGTGATGTTAACGGTTTGTTATTTAGTGGAGAAAAAATTTGATTTGATTTTTCGTTGAATTGATATTGAAGTTTAGACATTTCAAACCTCCAAATAAGTGTTGGAAGTTTGAAAAGACAAGATTAAACTAGGCTTGTAGGCACATGATTACACCTTAAATTTGAAAGTCAAGTTAATTTACACAGGAATAGCAGGACGTTTAGCCACGTCTGCCGACTTAATTGTGCACATGGTTTTGCGAATGAAATCCAGCAAAACAGCTTCTTTATTCGCCAAAGTATCTTTGGCAAAATTCACGAAATTGTGATACACCAAGTAATTATTCAGATACTTGGTTGCCACACCTTTGAAGCGGTGGACAATCAGGTTTTTCAGCCTGCTGTGGTAGCTGTTGACGGTTTGAATGTTGAATGTACCGACAGCACGTTTACCGCGTGGAATGCGGATATGGCTTAAATTCATGTCCAACGATAATTTTTGATACGGTCTTAAAGAATCGGTAACGAATACAGAATCTTTGGCAACTTTGCCATTTAGAACTTTTTGTAAACCTTTTAGAGACTGCTTACCCAAATTGCTAATTTTAGCAACAGATTTACCGTCTAAATCGATACCGCAAGGAACACAGACTTGTTCTTTTGAAATGCCGCGCTTACCGGCTCTTGTCCCGCGTTTGTGAGCAGGGCGCGGCAGTTGAAAATCCTTGTGATGTCCTTTGTAAGAAATCGTCGAATAAGTTTCATCGGCTTGCACAATGCCGTCTAACTCAACTTCATTCATCATGTTTTGAAGTGCGTCTAAAATTTTGTGCCGCCAAGTAAACGCAGTAGCAAGATTGATTTCACAAATTTCAGCACATTTGCGGAGTGGGTATTTTTCAATCATGCAATGAATGTATTTTTCCCAAACTTCAATGTCTTTTTGCGTGTTGTAGAGAATAGTGCCTGTTTGCTCAACAAAAGATTTTTTGCAATCACGACACAAATAGCGTTGGTTATTGCATTTCGTACCATTTTTTACAAAATGCGTAGATTGACAATGTGGGCAATTCGTAACTTTTTTTTGTTCAATGACTTTTTTAACCTGTTCTT
The DNA here is from genome assembly GCF_000188255.1 of Actinobacillus ureae ATCC 25976. GTDB lineage: Bacteria > Pseudomonadota > Gammaproteobacteria > Enterobacterales > Pasteurellaceae > Actinobacillus > Actinobacillus ureae. Next base: position 1,538,397 of record NZ_GL831080.1, on the reverse strand, counting down.
TTGAGCTGGCAGAAGTCAAAAAAGCCTGTTTATCCGTATCGGACAACTTTTCAAAAAGTTGTTTTAAAATGTCTAATTCTTTTGTTACGCCCGACATGCTAAAATCCATTATAATTCAATTCATTATAAGGAATTTTATCAAAATTTAGTATAAAAATCAACACATTGTTAAAACACAGCCTAAAATTTTAACCGCTTTTGCTCGTCCGTATTGGCGTTTTTCTTCCAACACACGGATTTCAACTTGTTCATTAGGTAAGGGGTTTTCGATAAACCAAGTTTTACCGGCTATTTTCGCCACGCCTAAACCTTGGTAGTCTAAAGATTGAATGGTAACCGGCGGACAAGCGGTCGTTTTTGCCGATTTTTTTGCTTGCTGTTTTGCAGCTTTTTCAGAGTAGAACAGTGCCATTTTTAGTGTAAAATCAAATTCGTAAAGTCAGTTATTATACATGAAAAAGGGGAAAGATGATTTCGAATGTTTGGACCGAACGTTTTTTGGCGGATAAAAAACGGGAACAAGACCACCGTTCACCGTTTCAGCGAGATCGTGCAAGAATTTTACACTCCGAAGCCTTTCGTTGCTTGCAAGCTAAAACGCAGATTCACGCAGTTGGTGAAGATGATTTTTATCGTACTCGCTTGACCCATTCACTTGAAGTGGCGCAGATCGGCAGTAGTATCCGTGCGAAATTATTACGAGAAAAACAAGCCTTTCAAGCGGTTGTTTCCGATCAAAAATTTGCAATTTTAGCTGAAAATTTGACCGCTTTATTGCCGTCTCGCAGTTTGATTGAATCGCTTTGTTTTGCGCATGATATTGGACATCCACCATTTGGGCACGGCGGCGAGATGGCACTCAATTATAAAATGCGTGCACATGGCGGTTTCGAAGGTAACGCCCAGTCATTTCGGATTGTTACCCAACTTGAGCCTTATACGCCGCAACACGGTATGAACCTCACTCGTAGAACCTTGTTGGGAATTATTAAATATCCGGCACTGCTTGAAGAAACCGAACCGCAAGCACGCCCGCAATTTGCTGAGTCGCCTTATATCAACCTGCACCAATTTAAAACCTGTAAGGGCATATTTAGCGATGATCAAACCTTTTTCGATTGGGTGTTAGCACCGTTAAGCGAGCAGGATCGTAAGTTACTACGTACGATAAGTTTCAGTAAAGATCCGCTTGAACCGCATAAAACGCAATATAAATCATTGGATTGCAGCATTATGGAATTTGCCGATGACATTGCTTACGGTGTACACGATTTAGAAGATGCGATTGCTGGCGGTATGGTCACGCCACAATCATGGCAACAAGCACAGCAACAATTAGCACAATGTTCTTCAAGCTGGATTCAAACGATTTTACCGACCCTTAGCCAGAAATTATTTTCACAACATCGTTATGAACGTAAAGATGTGATCGGGGCGTTAGTCAATTATTTTGTGACCAACGTCCAATGGCGTGAGCAGCCGGGTTTTGATGAGCCGTTATTACGTTTTAATGCGTATTTACCGGATGATGTGAAATGTGTACTGGAAATTTTAAAACGCTTTGTTTACCAATATGTGATTTGTGATGTGAAAACACAAAGAGTGGAATACAAAGGTCAGCGTATTTTAATGGCGTTGTTCGATATGTTAAGTACTGATCCGGAACGTTTATTGCCACAAAATGTCGCTTTACGTTGGCAACAGGCTGAAGTGGCAAAACGCCCTCGAGTGATTTGCGATTATCTTGCCAGTATGTCGGACGGACAAGCATTCAAACTTTACCAAAGTTTATAAAAGTTTGAAGAACTAAGTGGGTATTCGTTCGTCTTATGTGCATCCAAAATGGAGTATTACAATTTTTCATCTTTATTACGGAAGGACAATTATGAAAATGTTATCGAAAGCAACTTTATTAGCAACCACATTAGGCTTATTTACAGCAACGGCATTTGCTGCAGATATTCCTCGTGAGATTTATCGCCCGAACGGTAAATTAGTGAAGGCAGACCGCCAAGGTAATGGTGAATATGAAGTGGAATACCGTTTACGTGGAAATGACGTACGTGGGATTGCAAGAAATGCGATTTCACACGCAAAACGTCATGGTTTCCGAGTAACAGAGGCTGAAATTGAAAGAGATGATGCGGATCTTAAATTTGAACGTGGTGATCAAGAGTTAGATATTCAAATTGAAGTAAAAAATCGTAACCGTATTGAATATAAAGCGGATTTAGACTTAGATAAAAACTAATCAATCCAGTATATTTTTAAAAAAACCGTTTGCTAGTTGCAAGCGGTTTTTTTATGCCCAAAATTTGCAAAATTCTTTATAAATCAGACCGCTTTGAGTCGTTAAATTTGGTAGAATAAATAGGAATTTATAGATAGGAGATATAACCCAAAAATGTTCGTAGTAGGTCAGCGCTGGATTAGCGAGTCAGAAAATAATCTAGGTTTAGGTATTGTGACGGCAAGTGATAATCGTACTGTTACCATTCAATTCCCAGCCGCAGAGGAAGAGCGTATTTATGCGCTTTCGGTTGCACCTTTAACACGTGTGCAATTTCAAAAAAGTGATCGAATCAATAGTGTAGAGGGGTGGCAGTTAGATGTTGAAGAGGTGGTCGAAAACCAAGGCTTTATTATCTATTTAGGTAAGCGAGCGGATTCTGGTGAAGAAACGGTATTGCCTGAAATGCAGTTAGACCATAAAGTAAGCTTCAGCAAGCCGCAAGACCGCTTATTTTCAGCACAAATTGACCGTTCTGACCGTTTTGCTTTACGTTATCGAGCATTACAACATCAACAAGCACAATTTCAATCGCCGTTACGTGGAATGAGAGGTATTCGTGCGAGCTTAATTCCGCACCAATTACATATCGCTAAAGAAGTCGGACAGCGTGTTGCGCCACGAGTGTTATTAGCAGATGAAGTCGGCTTAGGTAAAACCATTGAAGCGGGGATGATTTTACAGCAACAACTTTTTTCCTGTAGAGTGGAACGAGTATTGGTACTCGTGCCGGAAAGTTTACAACATCAATGGCTAGTTGAAATGTTACGCCGTTTCAACTTAAAATTCTCATTGTTTGATGAAGAACGTTGTAGCGATTTTGATAAAGCGGATGAAGACGGTAATGATGTCAGCGAAAATCCGTTTGATAGCGAAGCGTTAGTGATCGCTTCAATCGACTGGTTAGAAACTTCACCGAATCGAGCTAAACAAGTATTGGCAAGCAATTGGGATATGCTCATCGTGGATGAAGCTCACCATTTGGAATGGTCGGAAAACGAGCCGAGTGTCGGCTATCAATTTGTTGAGCGTTTATCAAAACAAACCTCAGCGGTATTACTTCTCACCGCAACACCGGAACAACTTGGACAAGAAAGCCATTTTGCACGTTTAGCATTATTGGATGCAGATCGTTTCTATGATTACAACAGCTTTGTGGCCGAACAAAAAGATTACAAACCGGTGGTGGATGCGGTGGCAAGCTTACTGAATGACAAACCGTTGAGCAATGAAGAGCAAAATAGCATTGCGGAATTACTTAGTGAGCAAGATACCGAACCGATGTTTAAAGTGATCAATAGCGAAAAATCGAAAGAAAATGACCGCTTGCAAGTGCGTCAAGAATTGATTCGTGAGCTGATTGACCGCCACGGTACTAGCCGAGTGTTATTCCGTAATACTCGCCAAGGTGTGAAAGGTTTCCCACATCGTGTTTATCATCAAATTACCTTAGAAATGCCGAGTCAATATACCAATGCGTTAAAATTGATGGGGATGATGGGCGGTGTAACCAAAGATGATCAGCTTTATCCGGAACGTTTATTCCAACGTATGAATCCGGCAGCAAAATGGGCGGATTTTGACCCTCGTATCGAATGGTTGATTACTTTCCTGAAAAATCACCGTGACGAGAAAATCTTAGTCATTTGTAAGCAAGCGGATACGGCGATTGCGCTTGAGCAAATTCTACGTGAACGTGAAGCGATTCGTTCGGCGGTGTTCCATGAAAAAATGTCGATTGTAGAACGAGACAGAGCTTCCGCTTATTTTGCACAAATGGAAGAGGGTGCTCAGGTCTTGATTAGTTCGAGTATCGGATCGGAAGGTCGTAACTTCCAATTTGCAAGCAATTTAGTATTGTTCAATTTACCGGATAATCCGGACTTATTGGAACAAAGTATAGGACGTTTAGATCGTATAGGTCAGAAAAATGATATTCAGATTCACGTACCGTGCTTTGAAAATTCAATGCAAATAGTATTGGCGACTTGGTATCATCAAGGTTTGAATGCGTTTGAAGAAACTTGTCCGATGGGCGCTGCATTATTCCGTGAATTTGGTGAAGAGTTGGAAACTTTCCTGAAGAACCCGCAAGCGGTCGGATTGGACGAGTTTCTTGCAAAAACCTTTAAGCGCCAGCAACAGTTGAAAGCGGAATTAGAGCAAGGTCGAGATCGTTTGCTTGAGATAAATTCAAATGGTGGTGAAGCAGCACAGGAACTCGCTGAAGCGATTGCGAAAGAAGATAATAGCCCACATTTAGTCAATTTTGCTTTGAGTTTATTTGATGTTATCGGCTTAGAGCAGGAAGATTTAGGTGAGCAATCTATTGTGATTAGCCCGACTGGTCATATGCTTGTACCTGACTTCCCAGGGATTGCGGAAGATGGTACGACTGTCACCTTTGATCGTCAGCTTGCCTTAATGCGAGAAGATGTTGAGTTTTTAACCTGGGATCACCCAATGATTCGTAACGGTATTGATTTGATTACTTCCGGCGATATCGGTAAATCGGCAATTTCGTTACTGATTAATAAAAACTTACCGGCAGGTACCTTATTGCTTGAAGCGATTTATATGGTAGAAACACAGGCACCGAAAGGATTAAATTTAACGCGTTTCCTACCGCCGACACCGGTGCGTATCTTATTAGATAATAAAGGTAACGATATGGCGGCTCAGGTGTCGTTTGCAGGGCTTGAGAAGCAGTTAAAACCAGTGAATAAACAAATGGCAAATAAAATTGCGAAGATGGCGCAAGTGGATATTAAGAAATTGATTAGTATCAGCGAGCAAAAAATTGCAGCCAAATTACCGGAATTAATTGAAAAAGCCAGCCAAGAAGCGGATAGTATCTTAAGTGCGAAATTACATCGTTTAACCTCGTTACAAGCGGTGAATAAAAACATCCGTGCCGATGAAATTGAAGCATTGGAAAAACAACGTGTCGAATCGCTGAATCAAATTGCATTAGCGAATTGGCGTTTAGATAGCTTACGTGTCATTGTAAGTAATAAAGAATAGGGTATTTATCACGGAATAGACAGAAATACGGCAAGCGTGAGAATTTGCAGAAAAAATTTCAAAATTCACCGCTTGTTTCTTGTATTCGTCCATTCCGTGTTTTTTATGGTAAGAAACATGGCATTAATTGAATATCATCCCCCACTTGAACCGTTTTTAACGGAAGTCTATCGTGATAATCATATTTTAGTGATTAATAAACCGAGCGGTTTGCTTTCCGTACCGGGCAATCGCCCTGAGTATTATGACAGTGCAATGACTCGTGTACAGCAGAAATACGGCTTTACCGAACCTGCACACCGCTTGGATATGGCAACCAGCGGCATTCTGTTATTTGCACTCAGTAAAGCGGCGGAGAAAGAGTTAAAGCGTCAATTTCGTGAGCGAGAGCCGAAAAAACACTATATCGCTTTATTATGGGGCAAGTTAGGTGAGAAGGTCGGTGATACAGGTGAAATGAATTTTCCACTGATTTGTGACTGGGAAAATCGCCCTCGTCAGAAAATTTGTTATGAACGAGGCAAAAAGGCGATTACGCATTACGAAGTATTGGCACATTTACCGAATAATACCACTCGAGTGAAGCTTACCCCGATTACCGGCCGTTCACATCAGCTAAGAGTGCATTTGCTTGCGTTAGGACATCCGATTCTCGGTGATAAATTTTATGCTAATCCATTAGCTAAAAGTTTAGCACCTAGATTGTGTTTACACGCAGAAAGCTTAACTATTACGCACCCGATTAGCGGTGAAGTGATGACTTTTAATGCGTCAGCTGATTTTTAAGTAAATTTTTGTTTAAATAACTTTACTTTAGTGTAAATTAACGTTATTATATAATTTTTTAGGCAGGTTAGCCCTTGTCATGAAACAGGCCATCATCAGATGGCTTAGAAAATTTTATTCATTCCTAGTATTGGCTAGTTCTTCGGAACTAGCTTTTTTTTGCTTTTAATGCTGAATATTAAATTAGTGTATGTTTTTATTTTTTAATATAGGAGTGTAAGAAAATATTCTTAAACTGAACATAGTTCAATTATACATTTTGTTTAAAAAATAAGTTTTGAAACGAAAGATGAAAAATAATTTATCTTTTATTTAAAAATAGCTTTTAATTTATTTTATTTCGCATAAAATATATTTTGTAGCTTCGGCAATACCACATAATTGCAGAGGGGACAGTCGTTAAATAACTAAGAAAATTTTATTCATTATATTATCTTATTGGCTAGGCTAATCACCTAGCCATTTTTTATTTAAAATTTAATATTTTAAATAAGTATTAAAATATTTCAACTTTAAATTGAAAATATATTATATAAATTCTATTTAGTTATTAATGTTATATAATATTCCCAATCGAAATATTGACCTGGGTCGATTTTTCTACCGGGGGAAATGTCATTATGACCGACAATACGATCAGAGGTGATATCTGGATACTTTGCCATAAGTTCCTTAGTTAAACTTGCAAGAGATTGATATTGCTGTTCTGTGAAAGGCTGGTTGTTACTCCCTTCCAATTCAATACCTATCGAATATTCATTGCATTTATCTCGCCCGCTAAATTCGGATAATCCTGCATGCCATGCCATATCATTAAAATTCACATATTGGGTAAGTTCTCCCTTGCGATTAATTAAACAATGCGCAGAAACACGTAAATCTTTTATTTCTTCAAAATAAGGATGAATGGTTGGATCTAGATTTCCTTGAAAAAATTGGTCGATAAAATTTCCACCAAATTCTTCTGGGGGGAGACTAATATAATGAATAACTAATAATGAAATATCATTTTCTTGAGGCCGTTGATTAAAATGTGTAGATGGAACTTGTCGTTGGTGAATTAATTTTCCGTTTTGAATAGTAAGATTCATATTCTGCCTTATGTTTATTCTGATGTTAAGCGTAATGAAGTGGAAGCATGAAAAAATTACTGAACAATCGTTCATGAAAATATTGTTTTCACATAAAACGTTACGCAACGTAATCTCAAATTGTGTTACATTTCTGTGTTTTCTATGCTATTCCGTGTTAAAATTAACGAATTAACTTATTGAAAAAAGAGAGAATTATGCTTAGTTATCGCCATAGCTTCCACGCGGGTAACCACGCCGATGTTGTGAAACATATTGTTCAACTTTTGATTTTACAATCATTAAAACAGAAAGATAAAGGCTTTCTTTATCTTGATACTCATTCCGGTGTTGGGCGTTATAGTTTATTGAGTGCAGAGTCGGAGAAAACCGGAGAGTACTTAGAAGGTGTAGCCCGTTTATGGGAACGTACAGATTTACCGGAAGAAGTAGCGCTATACATTAACGAACTGAAAAAAATTAATAAAGGCGATAAGTTACGTTATTACGCAGGTTCTCCTTTGTTGGCGGTTAATCAGTTACGCCCACAAGATCGTGCAATTTTAACCGAGCTACATCCGAATGATTTTCCATTATTACGTCAAGAATTTGCCAAGAAAGCGAATGTGGTGACTAAACGTGAAAACGGTTTTCAGCAATTAAAATCCGCATTACCGCCGAAAGAGCGTCGTGGGTTTGTGTTAATCGATCCGCCGTATGAATTAAAAGAAGATTATGAGTTGGTGGTGAAAGCGATTGAAGAAGGTTATAAACGTTTTGCCACGGGTATTTATGCGATTTGGTATCCGGTGGTGTTACGTCAGCATACGAAACGTATTGTGTGTGGTTTAGTTGACTCGGGAATCCGTAAAATTTTACAAATTGAATTGGCGGTACGTCCGGATTCAGAGCAACGAGGTATGACGGCAAGTGGTATGATTGTAATTAATCCGCCTTGGCAATTAGAAAGCCAGATGAAAAAAATTCTACCATATTTAACGGAAGTGCTTGTGCCGGAGGGTACGGGTAGTTGGTCTGTTGAATGGATTACTCCTGAATAATCTTTTCCCCTAGCCTTTTATTAGGTTAGGGGATTTTTTTGCAATTTTTTTAGTAAAAATAACCGCTTATAGAGGATAAATATGGAACAATATAAACACGATTTTATTGAATTTGCATTAAGCCGTAATGTTTTAAAATTCGGTGAATTTACCTTGAAATCCGGCAGAAAAAGCCCTTACTTTTTTAATGCAGGCTTATTCAATACCGGTAGAGATCTTGCCAAACTCGGCGAGTTTTATGCGCAAGCGATCCAAGCAAGCGGTCTAAATTTTGATGTACTTTTCGGGCCGGCTTATAAAGGTATCCCGATTGCGACTACGGTTGCAGTTGCGTTAGTAAACCAATTTGATGTGGACAAGCCTTGCTGTTTTAACCGTAAAGAAGCGAAAGATCACGGCGAAGGCGGTAATCTTATCGGCTCACCTTTAAAAGGGCGTATTTTATTAGTTGATGACGTAATTACTGCTGGTACGGCAATTCGTGAGTCGATGGAAATCATTAATGCAAACCAAGCGGAATTAGCCGGTGTGTTGATTGCATTAAACCGTAAAGAAAAGGGTAAAGGTGAGCTTTCTGCGATTCAAGAAGTTGAACGTGATTACGGTTGTCAAGTTTTCTCAATTGTTGATTTTGACGATTTATTGCAATTTATTGAGAAATCAGAGCAATATACACCATATTTAGCTGCAATGAAGGCATATCGTGAGCAATATGGTGTTAAGTGATTATGAATTTTATTCATAATGAGTGAAGATAACTTTCATCTGAGAAAATATTAATCGGTCTTGTTTGGAAATGAAATTTCACTTAAATTAATCTCAGTGATAACAAATAAGAATATACGGAGTAAAAAATGGCAAATACAACATTACCTTTTTATGCAGATACTGTGGGTTCATATTTAAGAACAGACGCTTGGAAAAAAGCGCATGCAGATTACAAAGCTGGCACAATTTCTCTTGAAGCACGTGATGCGATTGTTGAAGAAGAAGTAAAAAAATTAGTACAGGCATAGTTAGATGCGGGCATTCAAGTGGTAACAGACGGTGAGTTCCATCGTTCTTGGTGGCATATCGATTTCTTAGAAAATTTGAACGGAATCGAAGGTTATGTACCAGAAAAAGATTAGGGGCTGTAGT
>NZ_GL831080.1:1525825-1528040 GCF_000188255.1 Actinobacillus ureae ATCC 25976 | reverse complement strand
CCCCAAAGATTATGCATTCAAAGGTGTAGATGTACGTCCTTATAACACTCGCTGTTGTGGAAAAGTCTCTTGGAATCCAAATCATCCATTCCTTGCACATTTCAAAAAATTCAATGCGATTGTTGCGGGCAGAGCGGTAGCCAAATTCACGATTCCAAGTCCGAATCAATTAATGTATCCGGCACAATGGGATCACGGTATCTACGCAACCCGTGAAGAATTTGCTAAAGATGTGCAACAGGCTTATAAAGACGCAATTAAAGCATTCTATGATGCAGGTTGCCGTTATTTACAAATTGATGACGTGTATTGGGGTTCACTATGTAACAATTATCAGCAACCGACCTTTGAAGCGGATAAAGCGCAAGCCGTTGCGAATATTCAAGCGATTTTAGCGGACAAACCGGCAGATTTAACTATCACGACTCACGTTTGCCGTGGTAACTATAAATCTTCTTATTTATTAGAAGGCGCTTATGACCTAATCGCTGACGGTTTATTCGGTCAAACCAATTATGACGGTTACTTCTTAGAGTATGATGATGAGCGTTCTGGCGGTTTTGAACCATTAAAACATTTTGCGGACAATAAAGGCCGTGTAGTGTTAGGTTTAGTGAGCTCAAAATTCCCGGAATTAGAAGACAAAGAAGCGATTAAAGCTCGTATTGCCGAAGCAGCGAAATATGTACCACTTGAGCAACTTTGTTTAAGTCCGCAATGTGGCTTTGCGTCAAACGAAGAAGGCAATGTGATGACTGAAGAACAGCAATGGGCGAAAGTACGCCACGTTGAAGAAATTGCGAAAGAAGTGTGGGGCGAAGATTTAGTTCTTTATTTGCAACTTTTTAAGAAAAAATGACCGCTTGTTAGATATGCAAGCGGTCATTTTTTATGATTTTTTTACAAATTATACCCAGCCAAGCTGGCGTAAGATCAGCAAGCCAAAGCTAGAAGTAAACATTGAGCCAACAGTGGTAATACCGATTAAGTTAGCTGTGGAAACGGCATCACCGCCGTAATTACGAATCATCGCATAAGTAGCGGCGGCAGTCGGTGCTGAGGTGCTAAGAAAGACGATACCGAGCTCCATTGGTGATAAGTCGAAAACCCATTTACCTAAACTGAATAGGAAAACAGGGGTGACAAATAAGCGAATACTCGCAGAAAGCAAAACTAAACGGTTAGTTGTACTGCCTTCGCCCTTTTTAAATTTGCGTAGCTGTTTGAAATCAATACTTGCGCCAGTACAAATAAGCGCCAAGGGTAGCGTTAGTCCGCCAATAGCTTGCCCAGTTTTCAGTAACGGTGTCGGTAATTCCAATTGGAGTTCATTGAATATCAACCCTAATACTAAGCCAATAATCAACGGATTTTTCAAAATAGAAATAAATAGGCTGCCGAATTGGGGTTTACCCTCACTAAATGCTTTAGTCAATGTGATAACTGCTAGCATATTGAATAAAATTACAGATACCGCAACGTAAATCGAAGCAGTTGCCATTGCCGCATTACCATAGGCATTCATAATGAGTGCCAAACCAAGGATAGCAATGTTGCTACGAAACGTTCCTTGAGTGAAAACGGCACGAAATGGCTTGTCTGCAATATATTTACCCGCCCACCATTCGGCAATAAGGTAGATTGTCAGCGTACCGATAATCGCAGTCAGAATCAGCGGAATATTCGCTGCATAATTCAGCTCGCCTTTTTGCATATTTAAAAAGAGCAAGGTAGGAATTGCAAAATTAAACAGGCTTTTCGATGTCATATTGCAGAAATGGTCGTCAATATATTTTTTGCGGCGCAACAATATACCGGCAAACATTAATAAAATAGTTGGCAAGGTCGTGCTAATACTGAATTGAAGGGCTTCTAAGAACATGGATATTCCTCGTAAAAACAAACAAGCGGTCAAATTTGCAGAAATTTTCGCGGTATTATGTAGCAGTTGCACAAAGACCAAAATTTAAACAAAACTGCACAAAAATGCCCTTATTTCGATAAGGGCATTGTTTTTACTATAATTGTATTTTACAGAATTCTGCTCATTTTTCCATTACTCGCTTTTCGGTTTTCTTCTAAACAATTTTTCACGTTGCTCCTCTAATAGCATTTGTTCCATTATCGCAGGATAGGCTTGCTCGCAAAGTGTAATATATTCGGGTTGGGTAAGGTGTTCTCTAATTTTAGTCGGGCAATGTAGATAGATTTTATC
>NZ_GL831080.1:1523866-1524927 GCF_000188255.1 Actinobacillus ureae ATCC 25976 | reverse complement strand
ACTACAGCCCCAATGATAATGTCTTATTTTATAACTTAGCTGATGATGGATTTGTAAGTATCCAACATAAAGGTAGAATAGATAAGAATAACCGTTGGAATGATATTGAGAGTGAAATTTTAGATCATATAAGTGATTTCAAGGAAACAAAAGGATTATGCGAAAAAAGAAAAATATATGAAAAAAATATATTGAATCCAAATGGATACCAAAATGAACGAAACAGCACCTATCCACTACTTAAATTAAGTGATCTTTTTTATGTTAATGATGGTAATTTAGCTAGTAGTGATGCTAATGATAGTGGTGAATTTGATTTTATAACCGCATCGGAAGAATGGAAAAAACATGATGAATATACTCATGATTGTGAAGCTATTGTTTATGCCGCAAAAGCAGGTGGATCGTTAGGTAGAACTCATTATATTAATGGAAAATTTATTGCAAGCAACCTTTGCTATATCCTAACATCAAAGAATAATGAAAAGTATCCTATAAATATGGAATTTTATAATATTTACTTTTCTGCAATAAGAGAAACTATCGTATCTAACCTAGCTGATGGAACATCAAAATTAACAATAGATAAGACATCTTTATCCGAATATCTTATTGAATATATCCCTATCGATATTCCTATGTTATATCACATATGGAAAAATATAAGAAAGCAATGGATGAGTTAAAACAAATAAAATGAATAATGATATTTTATCTATCTTATAAAGAATAACTTTCTATACACATAAGCAATCTCGAAAGAGGTTGCTTTTTTCTTCTTGCAAATCGATCAAACTTTGATCTAAAATTCTGCCGCTTTTGAGCAAATCTTCTCATTTGCTTTTTTTATATTTAATTTGTTCAACCAATTTAACTAGAGAAACGCGACCTATTGGGCATAAAGCAATAAGTCAGGAGCTAATTATGAATGTTGAACAAATAAATGAAAAAGAAGCAAACGCCACCACAATTACTTTCTGCCTATCGCAATTTATCTATCTCTGCGATCTATGATTTATCTGATACTGAAGCCCTTATCTTTCTGAAAAATGCTCGTTGGG
>NZ_GL831080.1:1517472-1522940 GCF_000188255.1 Actinobacillus ureae ATCC 25976 | reverse complement strand
CCCCAAAACTAAAACCTAAAGCGAAATTTTTTCCTGATTGTTATCGACATGAGTGGATTTCCGCTCGTTTGTTTGAAGCCATGATTGCCGACTGCGATACGGATGAACAATGGCTCGCTCGTTTAGCGAATTGGCAAAATCACATTGAAGAGAATCGGGATTAGTTACCGAACCTAACTCTAATTGCAGATAAAAGTGATTATCCGCATAATTTTTCTCATTTTCCACCGCTTGCTAAAGTAGTGCTATGGCTCATTCTTTCACATCACAAATTACCTTTTACCCAAAAAACGCTCGATTGTCATAGTGATCAAGAGCGTATTCTAAGTGAACACTTTATGCGTAAAACAGACGTAGAACTATTCTACCGATTTTTAGCACCGGTAGAACATTGGGTAATGAATCAAAGTGAACATCCTCAACCGGAAAACTTCTGGCAATTTAAAACATTGGTGATGGAAAGCAAAGCTTGGCAAAAAGCCATGCAGCGTTGGGCTAACAAAGCCTTAAACCATGCTCCTTTACGTGAATTATCTCAATTAAACAAAACAATAAATGATCCGTTCTTACTTATTTTGTCACGTTTGTGTTTGATTGTCGGCGACCATAATTATTCTTCTGCTCCGGCGGATCGCTAATTAGGAGACCTTAATTTCTTTGAAAAATTACTTGCGAATACAGATAAAAAAACCAAACAGCCAAAACAGGCACTGGATGAACATTTGCTTGGTGTTTGTAAAACAAAACCAGCGCAAGATTTGCCCGCTTGCTCCCAAAACTTGCAAAAGAACTACCGCATATTCAGCAACATCGCCCTTTTACTAAACGTACGAATCTTGATCGCTTTAAATGGCAAAATTGTGCCTTTGAGTTAGCGCGAAGTGTGCAATCGGAAAGCGAACAAGCCGGCTTCTTTGGGGTAAATATGGCGAGTACCGGATGTGGAAAAACACTCGCTAATGCCAAAATTATGTACGGCTTGAGCAACCAAGACGGTGCACGCTTTACTATCGCGCTTGGTTTACGTGTACTTACGCTACAAACAGGTTTAGCACTTCGCCAAAAGCTTATGCTATCGTCTGAACAACTTGCGGTTTTAGTTGGCGGTTCGGCAACTAAGCAATTATTTGAGTTACAAAATGAATCAGTACAAAGTGGTAGTGAAAGCGTTCAAGAATGGTTCGAAGGTAATGAATTTTATGGGATGAATTTCCTTGAAAGCGGAATAGCGGACGAAGAATTTAGCACCCTATTAGCAGATAATAAAGCGAAAAAATTACTCTATGCACCTATCGTAAGTTGTACGTTAGACCATATGATTCAAGCAACGGAAACAATCCGTGGCGGTAAGCATATTGTGCCGCTGCTACGTTTATTGACATCTGTTCTGGTATTAGACGAGCCCGATGATTTTAGTCAAAGTGATCTACCAGCATTGAGCCGTTTAGTACATTTGGCGGGGATGTTCGGCAGTAAAGTATTACTCTCTTCGGCAACACTTACACCGGATCTTATCAGCGGTTTATTTAATGCTTATCAAGCGGGACGTAAGATTTACAATCGACATCAAGGTATCAACCCTGATTTACCTATTTGTTGCGCTTGGATTGATGAATATAAACAGCAACAACAAAAATGCCCAACAGTAAAAGAATTTGAACAGTACCAGGCCCAGTTTACGTCATCCCGTGCTGAAAAGTTAATGCAATCGCCTATTCGATATAAAGCGGAAATTATCCAGTTACCGCCCTTTAGCTCCGTAGAAAATCAAGACATTAACTATACGATGCTTGCCGATTCTTTAATTGAACAAGCCATTACCTTACATCAGAAATATGCGCAGCAAGATCCTATCTCTAAAAAATATGTCAGCGTGGGGTTAATCCGTTTTGCGAATATCAAGCCAATGATTCCGCTCGTTGAAACCTTATTTAAAACGCCTTTAAATACCCAATTTAGCGACTATAAAATTCATCTATGCTGTTACCATTCTCAACAATTGTTGCTATTACTACGTTCCAAACTCGAGGAGAAACTCGACAGAATATTAAAGCGTAGCGAGCCTGAGGCGTTATTTTCCCAACCGGAAATTATTAGCGCACTCACACAAGACAAAGCCGTTCATCATATTTTTATTGTATTAGGCAGTCCTGTGACCGAAGTCGGGCGAGATCACGATTATGATTGGGCGATTGTTGACCCGTCTTCAATGCGTTCGATTATTCAGCTAGCAGGTCGAGTATGGCGCCATCGTCCTGAAAAAATTGCCACACAAGCGAATATTTTATTGCTACCGACAAACTGGCGAGGCTTACAAACGAAAGATCATGGCTCGGAACCGATATTCTGCCATCCGGGTTCTGAAGATAAACTTAACAAATTAGCGAGTCATAAAACGGTAGATTTAATCAAGCAAGAACATTTAGAAAGTATCACCGCGATACCTCGCATTATTAAGCCGTCCGTGCTACAGGCTGAAACCAATTTAGCAGACTTAGAACATAAAGTGATTGGGGATTTATTAAATAACAAAGGTATTAATCGGGTAAACGCCTACTGGCAAGACAATTTAACGAATAGACTAAATGCCAACTTACCACTGATCACACCTTTTAGAAAAAATGAGGGAAAATGGCAAACAGAGATAGTGTGTTTACCTAGCGAAGAAAGCCATTGGGAATTTATGTTCAAATCCAGCGAAAAAGCATGGGAAAACCCATATTTTGAAAATGATTATTTAGCGGAGATAAGCTATCAAAAGCTTAATTGTGAATCACCTTGGATTAAACCATGGCTTACCATACCTTTAAACCAAGCGCTTTCCGAGCTATGCGAACAACTTGATGAAACGGATCAAACTCAAGTGGCACTATGTTTTGCAACGGTTTCTTTGCAACATTACGAAAAAACACTACCTATTTGGAAATTTAATGAAACCTTAGGTTTTTGACAGCCATAACAGGCGGTCATTTTTTATAAATTTTTTACATATCTTATCGGTGAAAAAAAGGATAAAATTCAGCAATTCTTATTTTGTGAGTAAAAACGATGAAATCTGCAGAACGATTTTTTGAATGTATTGCGATTGTAGGTAAACCTCGTCACGATATTGCTTTAGAGACGCATTTAGCCGTTTATAATTGGTTGAAAGATCGCCGTTATGATGTGTTGTTAGAAGAAAATATTGCTCGTCAACTCAATCTTCCGGATGGCAAAAGTTTGGAGGAAATCGGTCAACAAGCCAATCTCGTCATTGTTATCGGTGGAGACGGCAATATGCTTGGTATGGCGCGTCAATTAGCAAAATATCATGTTCCGCTGATTGGGATTAACCGAGGAAACTTAGGTTTTCTGACGGATATTGCACCGCAATCCGCTTTCGAACAATTACATAATTGTATTGAGCGTGGGGAATTTGTGATTGAAGAGCGCTTCTTACTCGAAGCTCGTATTGAGCGTAACGGCAAAATTATTGCAACCAATAATGCCTTGAACGAAGTGGTGATTCACCCAAGCCAAGTAGCTCGCATTATTGAATTTAAAGTGTATATTGACGGAAAATTTGCATTCTCACAACGTTCGGACGGCTTAATTATTAGTACGCCGACAGGTTCGACAGCCTACTCATTATCTGCAGGCGGCCCGATTTTAACGCCGAATATGAATGCGATTGCATTAGTACCGATGCACCCACACACGCTTTCTTCCCGACCGTTAGTGATTGATGGAGATAGCCAAATCTCTTTACGCTTTGCGCAATATAATCAACCTAGCTTGGAAGTAAGTTGTGACGGTCAATACGATCTGCCTTTTACACCGGAAGATCGCATTATCGTTACCAAAAGTCCGGACACTCTACATTT
Organism: Actinobacillus ureae ATCC 25976; assembly: GCF_000188255.1. Taxonomy (GTDB): domain Bacteria; phylum Pseudomonadota; class Gammaproteobacteria; order Enterobacterales; family Pasteurellaceae; genus Actinobacillus; species Actinobacillus ureae. Next base: position 1,519,077 of record NZ_GL831080.1, on the reverse strand, counting down.
ATTGCATCTTAGCAACTATAACTATTTTACCGTGCTTGGTTCGAAGCTAGGCTGGTCTAGCAAGTTATTCTAATCTAGATATTGGCACTCTCCGGAGTGCCTTTCTATTTGCAAATTATTGTCTAAATTCAACCGCTTACCCAGAAAACATGAATTACATTCATTATCAATATAAATTAATATGCAATTGTTTTATTAAGAAAGCACTATCATAGGGCATAATAAATGTGTAGAATGCTTGTAAAACATATTGCGCAAACGTTTGCGCAAATTTCTTTACTAGCACACAGAGGACTTTCATATGTTTACAGCAAACATGAACATTCAAGATTACGACCCTATTTTATGGCAAGCAATTGAAAACGAAAATCGCCGTCAGGAAGAACATATTGAGTTAATTGCTTCGGAAAACTATGCAAGTCCTCGAGTAATGCAAGCACAAGGTTCACAATTCACCAATAAATATGCGGAAGGTTATCCTGGGAAACGTTACTACAGTGGCTGCGAATATGCGGATATCATTGAACAATTAGCTATTGACCGTGCAAAACAATTATTTGGTGCGGATTATGTGAATGTACAGCCGCATTCGGGTTCACAAGCAAATGCTGCTGTTTATGGAGCATTAATTCAGCCGAACGATACTATTTTAGGTATGGATTTAGCCCATGGTGGCCATTTAACCCATGGTGCAAAAGTGAGCTTCTCAGGCAAAATTTATAATTCAGTCCTCTACGGTATCACAGCCGAAGGCTTAATTGATTATGAAGATGTACGCCAAAAAGCGCTTGAATGTAAACCGAAAATGATTGTTGCCGGTTTCTCTGCTTATTCACAAATCGTAGACTGGGCAAAAATGCGTGAAATTGCCGATGAGGTTGGAGCATACTTATTTGTTGATATGGCTCATGTTGCAGGTTTAATTGCAGCAGGTTTATATCCGAATCCATTACCGCACGCTCACGTTGTAACAACTACAACTCATAAAACACTCGGAGGCCCTCGCGGCGGCTTAATTCTTTCCGCCTGTGGCGATGAAGAAATTTATAAGAAACTTCAATCTTCAGTTTTCCCTGCGAACCAAGGCGGTCCGTTAGTACATATTATTGCGGCAAAAGCGGTCTGTTTTAAAGAAGCGTTAGAGCCTGAATATAAAGTCTATCAGCAAAACGTGATTAAAAATGCAAAAGCGATGGTGGAAGTATTCAAACAACGTGGTTACGATGTCGTTTCAAACGGTACGGAAAACCATTTATTCTTAGTCAGCTTTATTAAACAAGGTAAAACCGGTAAAGCGGCAGACGCAGCTTTAGGTAAAGCAAATATTACGGTAAATAAAAATGCCGTGCCGAATGATCCGCAAAAACCGTTTGTCACCTCAGGGATTCGTGTCGGTACGCCATCGGTTACTCGCAGAGGCTTTAACGAAGCGGATGTGCGTGAATTAGCCGGCTGGATGTGTGATGTGCTAGATGCAATGGGTACTGACAATGAAGAAAGTGTGATTGCCGCAACCAAACAAAAAGTGTTGGCAATCTGCGCACGCTTGCCGGTTTATCCGAAATAATCTCTCAAGTAAGAAGCCCTATTCTGATCTGCCCCCCG
>NZ_GL831080.1:1502757-1517375 GCF_000188255.1 Actinobacillus ureae ATCC 25976 | reverse complement strand
AATACAGAACTCGGTCCTTAAATTAAACAGTCTAACTTTTTGGGGTCAGATCAAATTAAAGAGGCTTTTTAATTGGTTATACGGAGAAGTAATATTTCATTCAACGGATTATTCTATAAGGGGTTACTGGCTTAATGTAACAGGCAGCATTAACGTATCAAGCACAAAACTTAGCGATAAATCAACCACTGCCGGAATACTTAAAATTCCGCCGTTTTGGATAGCTTTGAAGTCTTTGCTGACTCCGGCATAAACGGAATAATCACCTTCGTTAAGGCTGATGATAGTACCGCAAGCGGTTAAATTTTGGCTAAAAATTGCAACTGCAGCAAGTTTTAAAAATAAAGTCTTCATTTTGTTCCCCTAATTGCCGATTATTCTAGCTCAATTTTGATAAAATCCCACCCGATAGGCTGAATTTTGAGGTAGAATATTCAACTTCTATTCATAATAATAAGAGGATTTTATATGCAAACATACAACATTGCAGTTTTAGCAGGGGATGGTATCGGCCCTGAAATTATGGCTCAAACGATTAAAGTGCTTGAAGCAACGCAACAAAAATTCGGTTTTAAATTAAATTTTAATCATTTTAATATCGGTGGTGCGGCAATTGATGCACAAGGTAAAGCATTACCGGAAAATACGTTAAAAGGCTGTGAAAATGCGGATGCGATTTTATTCGGTTCAGTGGGAGGGCCCAAATGGGTAAACTTACCGCCGGATGAGCAGCCGGAGCGTGGTTCGTTACTTCCATTACGTAAACATTTCAAATTGTTCTGTAACTTACGCCCAGCCACTTTATATAAAGGTTTAGAAAAATTCTGTCCGTTACGTGCGGATATTGCCGCGAAAGGCTTTGATATGGTCGTGGTGCGTGAGTTAACCGGTGGGATTTATTTCGGTCAGTCGAAAGGTCGTGAAGGCGAAGGTTCTCAAACTAAAGCGTTTGATACCGAAGTGTACTATAAATATGAAATTGAACGTATTGCTCGTGTTGCTTTTGAATCGGCGATGAAACGTAATAAAAAAGTGACGTCTATCGATAAGGCAAACGTATTGCAAAGCTCAATCTTATGGCGTGAAACGGTAAGCGAAATTGCAAAAGAATATCCGGAAGTGACGCTAGAGCATATGTATATTGATAATGCGACAATGCAATTAATCAAAGCGCCGGAAACCTTTGATATTTTATTATGCTCGAATATTTTTGGTGATATTATTTCGGATGAAGCGGCAATGATTACCGGTTCTATGGGTATGCTACCGTCAGCAAGTTTAAATGAAGACGGTTTCGGTTTATATGAGCCGGCGGGCGGTTCGGCGCCGGACATCGCAGGTAAAAATATTGCGAATCCAATTGCACAAATTTTATCAGCGGCGATGATGTTACGTTATAGCTTTAATTTAAATGATGCGGCGGATGCGATTGAAGCGACCATTCAGAAAGCATTAGCGGACGGTTATCGTACCGGCGATTTAGCGGACAAAAATGCACCGGTTTCTACCAGTGAAATGGGTGATATTATTGCAAGAAATATTTTAGCGTAAAGAGCGGATTATTTATTATAAACAAGCGGTCGAAATATGAAGGATTTTTGCAAATTTCTTTCAAATTCCGACCGCTGTCGTATGTATAACTTAGAAAATAATATTTAATTTATAAAATTAATTAACCATCAATTTCTTCGCCGGTTTCATCCCATTTAAAGTTGAGGGCGATAGAGTTCAGACAGAAACGTAAACCAGTTGGTGGTGGGCCGTCATTAAATACGTGTCCCATATGTGAATCGCAGTTGCCACAACGGATCTCGGTACGGTGGCGCCCTAAACTATAATCGTCTAAATAACGTAATGCGTCATCTGAAACGGCTTCATAGAAACTAGGCCAACCACAACCGGCATCGAATTTTGTATCCGAACGAAATAACGCATTGTGGCAGCGTGCGCAACGATAGGTTCCGATACGATCTTCGTGCAGAAATTTACCTGTGAATGGCATTTCTGTCCCGTGGTTAATTAGAATTTCAACTTGTTCTTCCGTTAGTTCGTCAATTTCTTTAATCATATTCACTCCTAAGATAGAAATTTCTTTCCAATTCTACCGTTTTTTTACTACTTTAGCGTTACAAATTTTAAAAATTTGACATAGATCACAAAAAAATTATCTGTTATATTTGTTTCGGTTCTTTTAGTTGTAAGTCATACTGGAGTATGTGCTATAATCTGTGCACTTCTTAAAAGCATTAGAAGAACAATTTTGTTTAACTTTAATATAGGTAGAAAAATCTATGGCAATTAAAATTGGTATTAACGGCTTCGGTCGTATCGGTCGTATCGTGTTCCGTGTAGCTCAACTTCGTGATGACATCGAAGTTGTAGGTATCAACGACTTAATCGACGTTGATTATATGGCGTATATGTTAAAATACGACTCAACTCACGGCCGTTTCAACGGTACTGTTGAAGTTAAAGATGGTCAATTAGTTGTTAACGGTAAAACAATCCGTGTAACTGCTGAGCGTGATCCAGCTAACTTAAAATGGGATGAGATCGGTGTTGATATCGCAGTTGAAGCAACAGGTTTATTCTTAGATGACGCTACAGCACGTAAACACATCACTGCTGGTGCGAAAAAAGTTGTATTAACTGGTCCATCTAAAGATGCAACTCCTATGTTTGTTAACGGTGTAAACTTCGATGCATATGCAGGTCAAGATATCGTTTCTAATGCTTCTTGTACAACTAACTGCTTAGCGCCATTAGCTAAAGTAATCCACAACAAATTCGGTATTAAAGAAGGTTTAATGACTACAGTTCATGCAACAACTGCGACACAAAAAACTGTAGACGGTCCATCAGCTAAAGACTGGCGTGGTGGTCGTGGTGCTTCACAAAACATTATCCCTTCATCAACAGGTGCAGCGAAAGCAGTAGGTAAAGTATTACCAGCATTAAATGGTAAATTAACCGGTATGGCTTTCCGTGTTCCAACAGCGAACGTTTCTGTTGTTGACTTAACTGTTAACTTAGAAAAACCAGCTACATACGAAGAAATTTGTGCAGAAATCAAACGTGCTTCAGAAAATGAAATGAAAGGCGTTTTAGGTTATACAGAAGATGCAGTAGTATCTACAGACTTCAACGGTGCAACAGAAACTTCAGTATTTGATGCAGCAGCAGGTATCGCATTAACAGATACTTTCGTTAAATTAGTATCTTGGTACGATAACGAAACTGGTTATTCAAACAAAGTATTAGACTTAGTAGCTCACGTTTATAACTACAAAGGCTAATTCTCTCGTTAGTTTAATATGAAACGCCACCCTCATTTGAGGGTGGCGTTTTTGTTTGTAGAGCATAAGCCTTTGTTATTCAGTTAAAATTAAGTTAAAAACTAATTAGCTTTACTATTCAAGAAAATTAGTCATTGAAGTATAGTAGGCTTTTTTGTTATATTTATAAATATTTTCGCTCCTTTGCGAGCGTTATTTTTATACTTGCAAAATAACCAAATTCATTTAACGGATCACTTTATATGTTTAAAAAATTTCTAGGATTATTTTCTAATGATCTTTCTATAGACCTCGGAACAGCAAATACATTAGTGTATGTAAAAGGTCAGGGTATTGTGCTTGATCAGCCCTCTGTTGTAGCGGTACGTCAAGATCGTATTGGCTCTTTAAAAAGTATTGCGGCAGTAGGTACAGATGCGAAATTAATGTTAGGTCGTACGCCAAAAAGCATTACAGCGATCCGTCCAATGAAAGATGGGGTTATCGCAGATTTCTTCGTAACAGAAAAGATGTTACAACATTTTATTAAGCAAGTTCACAGTAATAATTTTATGCGCCCAAGTCCTCGTGTATTAGTTTGTGTGCCGGCTGGTGCGACACAGGTTGAGCGTAGAGCAATTAAAGAATCAGCAATTGGAGCTGGCGCACGTGAGGTATATTTAATTGAAGAGCCAATGGCTGCAGCGATTGGTGCAGGTTTACCTGTACATGAAGCAACAGGTTCAATGATTATTGATATCGGTGGTGGTACAACAGAAGTAGCGGTACTTTCATTAAACGGTATTGTATTCTCAACATCTGTTCGTATTGGTGGTGATAAATTAGACGAAGCGATTGTTGCATATGTTCGTCGCCATTTCGGTTCGGCAATCGGTGAAGCGACTGCTGAGCGTATTAAGAAAGAAATTGCAATGGCAATTATTCGTGACGAAGATGAAGTTCGTACGATGGAAGTTCATGGTCATAACCTTGCAGAAGGTGCGCCTCGTACTTTCGAATTGGATTCTAAACACGTTTTAGAAGCGATTGAACAACCGTTAAACGGTATTGTTGAAGCGGTTAAATCTGTATTAGAGCAATGCCCGCCTGAATTAGCTGCGGATATCTTTGAGCGTGGAATGGTATTAACCGGTGGCGGTGCATTATTACAAAACTTAGATGTATTGCTTTCTGATGCGACTGGCGTAACGGTGATCGTTGCAGAAGACCCATTAACTTGTGTGGCTCTTGGTGGCGGTAAAGCGCTAGATATGATCGATATGCACGGTGGTGATGTATTTAGTAGCGATGACTAATTCCGCTTTTAATTGATATGAACGATCATAATGGATAATGACAGAAGTGTTCATTATCCATTGTTCATTATCAGCTCACCTTAATTTCATTTAAAAATTTAACAATGAAACCAATTTTTGCTAAAGCCCCTTCACTAGGTACTCGCCTATTTATCGCAATCATTATCTCTATAGCGTTAATTGCCTTTGACGGGCGTAGTAGTGCGCTTATCCAATTTCGAAATATGCTTGAAACTGCCATTGGTGGTCTATACTATTTTTCTAATACACCTCGTTCGGTGCTTGACGGTGTAAGTAATAATTTTATTGATAACAGCAAATTACAATTAGAGAACCGCGCTTTAAAAGAACAATTACGTGAGAAAAATGCAGATCTTTTATTATTGGATCAGCTGAAAGTTGAGAATCAACGTTTGCGCTTATTGTTAAGTTCTCCGCTTCGTCAAGATGAATATAAGAAGATCACCGAAGTACTTACGGCGGAAATGGATGCTTATCGTCAGCAGGTGATTATCAATCGTGGTAAAAGTGATGGCGCATTTGTTGGACAGCCAATTATTGATGAGCGTGGTGTGGTTGGCCAAGTAATCTCGGTTGGAGAAAATAGTAGTCGAGTTTTATTAATCACGGATGTGACTCATGCTGTGCCAGTGCAAGTCCTGCGTAATGATGTACGCGGTATCGCAAATGGTACAGGGCATAATGACGAGTTATTTATTGATAATTTACCTCGTTCGGTCGATGTTATTAAAGGTGATGTACTGGTTACTTCCGGTTTAGGCGGACGTTTCCCTGAGGGCTATCCGGTTGCGATTGTGGAAGCGGTTAAAAATGATACCCAAAGTCAATTTGCGCGTATTGTTGCGCGCCCGCTAGCTTCTTTTGACCGTTTACGTTATTTATTATTATTGTGGCCGACAAGCGAAGAGTTACGCAAAGCACAGAGTCTGTCTCCACAACAAGTACGAGAAGTCGTTGAAGAACGCCGTAATAGTTTAAATCCGTTAGATTTGCTGAAGAAAAACAAAAAAGAGCAGATCCGAGAGGAACAGCCAAAAGAAGAAATTCTGGAAAATAGTGATGAACCGGTAAATCCAGCTTCACAGCCGGAAGTTGATAATGATGAGAACCACCATACCGAGCAAGGAGCGGAATAATGCGAGCAAATCCAATTTTTCAAATTTTGGTATTAATCTCGATTTTTATGATTGCTTTCGTATTAGAGATCATGCCTTGGCCTATCGGTTTTCAAGGGCTAAGACCTAACTGGCTGATTCTGGTGCTTATTTATTGGGCATTAGCCTTACCAAATAAAGTCAGTGTTGGAACTGCATTTGTGGCTGGTATTGTTTGGGATCTAGTATTAGGTTCTATTTTAGGCATTCATGCGTTAGTACTGTCTATTGCGATTTACTTTGTGGCGAAATATCACTTAATACTACGTAATCTTTCATTATGGTTACAGGCTATTTTAGTGATGTTATATGTGGTTGCAATTCGTTTCTTAATTTATTTTGTCGAATTAGTATTACATAGTGCGGAATTTAATTCGCAAGAAGTCCTAGGAGCAATTATTAGCGGTATTTTATGGCCATGGATTTTCTTATTAATGCGCCATATTCGTCGCCAGTTAGGACTCCGTTAAGGAGATAATAATGAGCAGCTTATCTTTTGATTTTTCTGAAGATTTTCGTCCTTTACCCGCCAGAATGCGTCCGCGCACTCTGGCGGAATACATAGGGCAATCCCATCTAATCGGAGAAGGAAAACCGCTACGTCGTGCTATTGAAGCAGGTCATTCACATTCTATGATCTTCTGGGGTCCCCCTGGTACTGGCAAAACCACGTTAGCTGAAATTATTGCACACCATTTTGATGCGGAAGTCGAGCGCCTTTCTGCAGTAACAAGTGGGGTAAAAGAAATTAGAGAAGCGATTGAACGCGCAAAATTGAACCGTCAAACCGGCAGACGTACTTTATTATTTGTAGATGAAGTGCATCGTTTTAATAAAAGTCAGCAAGATGCGTTTTTACCGCATATTGAAGATGGAACGATTATTTTCATCGGTGCTACAACAGAAAATCCTTCCTTTGAACTAAACAATGCGCTGCTTTCTCGAGCTAGAATTTATATTTTAAAACCATTACAAACGGTCGAAATTCACCAAATTTTGCAAAATGCGTTATTTGATAAAGAGCGTGGGCTAGGTAATGAATCTTTTGTGCTGGAAGACGATGTTTTAACGTTATTAGCTGATTATGTAAATGGTGATGGGCGTTATGCATTAAATTGTTTAGAACTCATGTCAGATATGGCGGAACAAGGAACACAAGGCAAAATTTTAAATAAAGCACTGCTTACGGAATTATTGGGTGAACGATCGGCTCGTTTTGATAAAGGTGGCGATCGTTTTTACGATCTAATTTCCGCATTGCATAAGTCGGTAAGAGGTTCTTCTCCAGACGGCGCATTATATTGGTATGCCAGAATTTTAACGGCGGGAGGCGATCCTCTATATGTTGCACGTAGATTACTGGCGATTGCGTCTGAGGATATCGGCAATGCTGATCCAAGAGCAATGCAAATTGCAATTAACGCTTGGGATTGTTATACCAGAGTTGGCGCTTATGAGGGCGAAAGAGCAATTGCCCAAGCGATTATCTACTTAGCTGTCGCTCCTAAAAGTAATGCGGTATATAACGCCTTTAATCAAGCGAAACAATTAGCCAAAGAGGCAAAAGATTATGATGTGCCGGAGCATTTACGTAATGCACCGACGCAATTAATGAAGTCTTTAGGCTATGGTGCCGAATATCGTTATGCGCATCATGAATCTAACGCTTATGCCGCCGGTGAGAATTATTTTCCGCCGGAACTGAAAGATACGCAGTTTTACCATCCGACGGAAAGAGGTATGGAAAAACAGATAAAAGAGAAGATGTTATGGCTGAAAGCACAGGATGCGGCGAGTACACAACAGCGTTATAAGCGGTAAGATTTTTAGGATTTTTTGCAAGTTTTTGGCAAAATTTGACCGCTTGTTTAGGTTAAACGATACGAATTTATAGTTTAAGAAAGAGAAAATATGTTTGATATTTTATTTCCGGCTTGGTTAGCCGGTTTATTATTAGCGGTTATCACAGCTCCGTTAGGCGCTTTTGTCGTGTGGCGTAAAATGGCATATTTCGGTGATACGCTTTCTCATTCTGCATTACTAGGCGTGGCTTTAGGGATTTTTCTACAAGTCGATCCCTATATTGCGGTCATTATTATGACGCTGATTCTGGCGTTATTACTCGTTTGGTTAGAACATCGTACCGCTTATTCTCTAGATACGGTGTTAGGCATCATCGCTCATTGTAGCCTATCACTCGGTGTTATTACCATTAGTTTACTGGATAACGTCCGAGTTGATTTAATGTCTTATTTGTTCGGCGATTTGTTAGCCATTGATTTTTCTGATGTGATTTTTATCGGAGTAGGTTCACTATTGATTGCTTCGGTATTGGCATTTTTTTGGAAAAAATTACTTTCGATTACGATAAGCCCAGAACTTGCTCAGATTGAAGGCTTGAATGTTGCTCGCTTGCGTTTGCTATTGATGGTGCTGACTGCATTGACTATTGCGCTAAGTATGAAGTTTGTCGGGGCATTAATTATTACCTCTTTGCTAATCATTCCATCTGCAATTGCTAGACGCTTTGCCCGTACACCTGAAGCAATGGTGGGCTATGCGATTGTATTTAGCATACTTTCAGTAACTGGAGGGTTATTATTTTCCGGCTGGAAAGATACACCTGCAGGGCCATCCGTGGTTATTTGTGCCGGAATACTATTTTTACTATCTTTAGCTAAAAAGGAATCGGCATAAAACATTTACTCATGCCGAACATTGTTCGGCTTTTTTATAGTGAAAAGAATATAAATAAGCACGATAAGCTATAAGATTTTTGATCTACTTCTATTGAATTATTTTTGAGATTTGTGAAAATAGTCAATGTTAGACCGGCTGTCAGTCGGTCTTTCTTTTTCTCTACTTTTTAGTCCTAACGAAGAATAAATTTATGTGTCAATTACTCGGAATGAATTGCAATACCCCAACAGATATTACTTTTTCCTTTGAAGGATTTCGTCGCCGTGCGGGTTTAACCGATCATCATACTGATGGTTTCGGTATCGCCTTTTTTGAAGGTAAAGGAGTGAGAATTTTTCGGGATAATCGACCGGGAGCTTCTTCTCCCATGGCTGATTTAGTCAGCGAGTATCGTATTAAATCCTATAATGTTATTTCGCATATTCGTAAGGCAACCCGAGGCGATATCAATTTAGAAAATACCCATCCGTTTATTCGTGAATTATGGGGAGAGAACTGGGTGTTTGCGCATAATGGCACGGTTGAAAATGTAAGACCTTGTCCGGATTGCCATTACCAGCCGATCGGAACAACAGACTCTGAAGCGGCATTTTGCTGTATTGTATCTCGTCTAAAAGAAAAATATCCGGTAAAACCCTCGGAACAACAGATTTTTAATGCCGTAGTTGAAATTACCTCAGATATTGCAACCCATGGTGTGTTTAATTTTATTTTATCCAATGGGCATTGGATGATCGCTCGTTCTTCAACAAACCTATACTATGTCACCCGCAAAGCACCATTTAGTAAGGCATTGCGTGATGATGATGTAGAAATTGATTTTAGCAAATACACAACGCCAAATGATAAGGTGACTATTATTGCAACCCAGCCATTAACTAAAAACGAAAAATGGACCAAAATGAAAAATGGTGGTTATGTGATGTTTAAAGATGGCGATTTACTGAGTGAAATTGAAGGCACATTACCGGATAACCAATCACATGTGTAATGTTATAGATATGAATACATTTGAGTTATTTGGTGGTAAGTAATTTTTGTTTACCAAATTTTACAATGAATATGCTATTAATAATGGCTAAAAGTAATCTATTTGCTACTAAATTATTTTTTAATTTATCAACAAAAAATTATAAAAGTAATTAATTTGCTATTTTGTGAACGAATGTTCAGTGTAAATGATTGCTTTTTTCTAAAATAAGTTTACAATGCAAGACCTAAGATTCTTCAGGCTAATAAGAAGTATTTTAGACAGTCGTAGAGACAAAAATTTTATTCATTATGCTTATCAAAAAGGCCAGACATGATGTCTAGCCTTTTTTTATTTATATTAAAGTCATTATTATGCTTTAATCAATAATGCGACAGCTTCACATGCGATACCTTCGCCTCTTCCGGTAAAGCCTAGTTTTTCTGTTGTAGTCGCTTTTACATTGACTTGCATCACATCACACTGTAAATCATCTGCGATAGTTTGGCGCATTTGATCGATATACGGGCGCATTTTTGGCGCTTGGGCAATAATTGTCACATCAACATTTCCGACTTTATAGCCTTGCGCACGAACTTGACGATATGCTTCAATCAGCAGTTTACGACTATCTGCGTCTTTATATTGCATATCCGTGTCCGGAAATAATTTACCAATATCTCCTAATCCGACGGCGCCAAGTAAAGCATCCGTCAGCGCATGTAAAGCGACATCGCCATCGCTATGGGCGATAAAGCCGGTATGATAAGGTACTTCAACGCCGCAAATCATTAACGGACGATCTTGCCCGAATGCGTGTACGTCAAAACCATGTCCAATTCGTAACATTTCTAGTTCTCCATATAATGGGTCAAATAAAATTCAGCTAAGGCTAAGTCTTCCGGACGAGTGATTTTCAGATTATCGCTACGTCCTGTGATTAATTGCGGCGTATAGCCACTCATTTCCATTGCTGATGCTTCATCAGTAATCGTATATCCTTGCTCCAATGCGTTTTTAATCGCGTGTTTTAGTGCGTTAACCGGAAAAAATTGGGGCGTGAGGGCATGCCATAATGTAGAACGATCTTCTGTTGCAACGATCTTATTACCACTCGCACGCTTCATTGTATCAATCGCAGGCGTAGCAAGAATTGCACCACTTGGCTCTTGAACTTGCAAAAGTTTATCTAAATCCGACCGCTTGAGACAAGGTCTTGCGGCGTCATGTACTAACACCCAAGCGTCTTCATCAATAACTTTAATGGCATTAAAGACCGAATCAGCTCGCGTTTCACCGCCAAAAACAATTTGAATTTTAGGGGAGTTTAATACGGAAAGTTCCGGGTAATATTGGTCTGTTTCAGAGACAGCCACAATAATTTTCTGAATATTCGGATGTTCAAGAAAAATATTGAGCGTGTGTTCTAAAATGGTTTTTCCTTGTAATTTCAGATACTGTTTTGGCAGCGGTGCATTCATGCGGCTTCCAACACCAGATGCTGGGATTACGGTAATAATTTTTCGCATCAATGAGTTTCCTTACTGTGAGCGAGGGACGATTCTATAGAATGTTTCACTACCTTTTACCATCTCTCGTTCTAAACGAGCACGTTCTTCCAGTGCATTTACACCGTTTTTCAGGTCATTGATCTCTGCTGCTATTAAGCTATTGCGAGCGCTTAATTTTGCATTTTCTTCCGTAAGACCTTCCACTGCCGTTTGTGCATCTTGGTAATCGCTCCAACCGTTTTTACCGAACCAAAAACTATACTGAAAGAATGTTAACAGTACGGCAAAAAAGATAATTAGTAATCGCATTCTATGTCTCTTGAGAGTTAATCGAGTAAAGCGAAATTCTACCTTATTTTGCAAAAAAATAAAAAAATCTTACCGCTTACTGTGTGATACTTCATAAAAGGTACGAAAAATTAATAAGTAGTGCAGTTTTTCTTTGATTTCACGCAAATTTTTCAAGTAATTTTAGAGTAAATCTTCAAAATTTGAAGTAGTTAACATTTTTTATTCCTCGAATTAGTTAGAATCGCCACAGTTATTAATTTTCAACTTTTACAATCATAAAGAGGTGATTCTATGTTAAGCCGTATTGAACAAGAACTAGCACAACTAGGTATTACTAACGTAAAAGAGATTGTACGTAACCCTAGTTATGAGCAATTATTTGAAGAGGAGATGAAGCCGGAATTAGAGGGCTTTGAAAAAGGTGTGCTGACGAATTCCGGTGCAGTTGCCGTAGATACGGGGATTTTTACAGGTCGTTCGCCAAAAGATAAATATATTGTTTATGATGAAACATCAAAAGATCACGTTTGGTGGACATCTGATGCGGTTAAAAATGACAATAAACCAATGAGTCAAACAACTTGGCAAAGTTTAAAAGAGTTAGTGACTCACCAATTATCAAATAAACGTTTATTTGTGATTGATGCATTTTGTGGTGCAAGCCCTCGCCACCGCTTAGCGGTACGAATTATTACTGAAGTAGCATGGCAAGCCCACTTTGTGAAAAATATGTTTATTCGCCCTTCTGAAGAAGAACTGGCGAATTTCGTACCGGATTTCGTGGTGATGAATGGCTCTAAAGTAACCAATCCGAATTGGAAAGAGCAGGGCTTAAATTCAGAAAATTTTGTGGCATTCAACTTAACTGAAGCAGTGCAATTAATCGGCGGTACGTGGTACGGCGGTGAAATGAAAAAAGGTATGTTCTCTATGATGAACTATCTATTGCCTTTCAAAGACATTGCGTCAATGCACTGCTCGGCGAACGTAGGTGAAGACGGTGATGTAGCAATCTTCTTCGGTTTATCCGGTACAGGTAAAACAACACTTTCAACCGATCCGAAACGTAAATTAATCGGTGATGATGAACACGGTTGGGATGATGAAGGTGTGTTCAACTACGAAGGTGGTTGCTATGCGAAAACCATTAACCTTTCAGAAGAAAATGAGCCGGATATTTATCGTGCAATTCGCCGTGACGCTTTATTAGAAAATGTGGTTGTTCGTGAAGATGGTTCAATTGATTTTGCCGATAAATCAAAAACAGAAAATACGCGTGTGTCTTATCCGATTTACCATATTGATAATATTGTGGAACCGGTATCAAAAGCGGGTCATGCGAAAAAAGTAATTTTCTTAACAGCGGATGCGTTTGGTGTATTACCACCTGTATCTAAATTAACGCCTGAACAAACCAAATATTATTTCTTATCCGGCTTTACGGCAAAATTAGCGGGTACAGAACGTGGTATTACTGAACCGACACCAACTTTCTCAGCTTGTTTCGGTGCGGCATTCTTATCGCTTCACCCGACTAAATATGCGGAAGTATTAGTGAAACGTATGGAAGCAGCGGGTTCTCAAGCATACTTAGTGAATACAGGGTGGAATGGTTCAGGTAAACGTATTTCTATCAAAGATACACGTGGTATTATTAATGCGATCTTAGACGGTTCAATTGAAGAAGCAACAACGCATCAATTACCGATTTTCGATTTAGCTGTGCCGGATGCATTACTGGGAGTAGATACTGCGATTTTAGATCCACGTGATACTTATGCGGATAAAGCACAATGGCAAACTAAAGCTGAAGATTTAGCCGGTCGTTTTGTGAAAAACTTTGAAAAATATACCACAAATGATGAAGGTAAGGCTTTAGTTGCAGCTGGTCCAAAACTTTAAGATAAAATGATTCCTGTTTGTTAGAAAGAAGCAAAGCGCTAAGTGAAAACTTAGCGCTTTTTATATAGAATGAAGAAATAATATAAAAGCGGTTAAATTTTGCTATTTTTTTGCAAAAATCCCAAAAAAATGACCGCTTGCGCTATAATTCTCGGTCAATTTTAAAAGAGGGAAAAATAATGTTTGAACTGAATCCAATTAAAACTCAATTAGCCGATTTAACCGAGCGTACCAACATACTTCGGGGGTATCTTTGACTTTGATGCCAAAGTCGAACGCTTAGAAGAAGTCAATGCCGAATTAGAACTGCCGGAAATCTGGAATACGCCGGAAAAAGCGCAAGCATTAGGTAAAGAACGCTCTGCATTAGAAATGGTGGTCAATACGATTCGAGCATTGGCTCAAGGTGTGGAAGATGTTGAAGGCTTAATCGAATTAGCCGTAGAAGCGGAAGACGAAGATACGTTTAACGAAGCACAGGCTGAAGCAAACGAATTAGAAGAAAAATTAGCGAAACTTGAATTCCAACGTATGTTTAGCGGTCAGCATGATGCGGCGGATTGTTATGTCGATTTACAAGCAGGTTCTGGCGGTACCGAAGCGCAAGACTGGACGGAAATGTTACTGCGTATGTATTTACGTTGGGCGGAAAGCAAAGGCTTTAAGACCGAGTTAATCGAGGTATCGGACGGTGATGTTGCCGGATTGAAATCGGCGACCGTAAAAATTACCGGCGAATATGCATTCGGTTGGTTGCGTACCGAAACCGGTATTCACCGTTTAGTGCGTAAATCGCCATTTGATTCGAACAACCGCCGTCATACTTCGTTTGCTGCTGCCTTCGTTTATCCGGAAATCGATGACGATATTGATATCGAGATCAATCCGGCGGATTTACGTATTGATGTGTACCGTGCGTCCGGTGCGGGTGGTCAGCACGTTAATAAAACCGAATCGGCGGTACGTATTACTCATATTCCATCCGGTATTGTGGTGCAATGTCAGAACGGTCGTTCGCAACACCAAAACAAAGATCAATGTATGAAGCAGCTTAAAGCGAAATTATACGAGATGGAAATGATGAAGAAGAATGCGGAAAAACAAGCGATGGAAGAAAGTAAATCGGATATCGGTTGGGGCAGCCAAATTCGTTCATACGTATTAGATGATTCACGTATTAAAGATTTACGTACCGGTGTTGAAAACCGCAATACTCAAGCGGTGCTTGACGGTGATTTAGATAAATTTATTGAAGCCAGCCTTAAAGCAGGGCTTTAATGACAAGCGGTTGAATTTGTAAAAATTTCCGGTATTATGTAGCAGTTGCACAAAGATTTAACCGATTAAAAACCTTAAAATCCCTATTGAAATTTTAACTCGATAGGGATTTTTATTATGGCACAAAAGTTGCTGAAGCACGAGTTAGTGGAACGCCTATTAAATCTAAAAGAAAAACAAGATGAGTTGACGGTACAAAT
>NZ_GL831080.1:1489142-1502707 GCF_000188255.1 Actinobacillus ureae ATCC 25976 | reverse complement strand
ACTACAGCCCCTAAAATTTTACTTTTGCGAGTACCGGTATCTAACACCAATTCTTGTGACGGGTATACTTCTTGACCACCCCCGATTTTGGCTTGGGCTTCAATTTCCAGAATGATGAATTCTTCGCCTTTTAAACCTTTTTCAATATAACTTGCAATTTTTTGAAGTTTTTCATCCGCTTGTTCAAAACTGTTAAGCGGCAGTTGTTTGGCATTTTCGAAAACAACGACATCATCCGCGACCTTTATACTGACTTGGATAGTTTCTGCACTGATACGATTACGCCATAACCAGCGAGCATTTGCCAAATTAGTCGCATATCTTTTGGCTAATTCCGACATACCGTGAGTGGTTAAGCAATTTTGAATGGTTGATAGGAGTTTTGCTTGATATTCAGGATCATTACAAACATTAGGCTTTCCTTCAAAAGGTAAAATTTTACAGGTAAATCTTGCGACTAAAGTATCGTAGTCGTCATTTAAAGTTGCAACATCAACGCGCTGTAAATTGGCTTTTTCAATTTCAGCGTCTAATTTGGCGGGATCGTTGGGTAACGCATTTTTTAAGCGATTTGAAATAGTTCCTCTTACTGATTTATCTCGAATCGTAACTGCAATTTCAGGTACGTCATTCGTACTGTTTTTTGGGTAAAAGTGGCATCGGAAATATCAAGTTTACGTTCAAATGCGAGAATTGATGCAGTAGTTAATTTTGTCATATTATGCTCTTTGGGTAATTAAATAGAGATTATCTTGTGGGGTGTTGTAGTGCCAAAAACATTGCGATAAATCATCAGGTAAACGAAAAGGGAAAACCCATTTCCCTAAGTGTAAACCGTTTCAACATATTGGCTTGGGTATTCATTCGTACGGCAATTTTGCATTTCACCAGCAGTAAATAGTGGTGAAATAGCTTGGTAACCGACAGGGATCGGTACTAGCCATCCTTTTCCTTGATTGACATTAAAGATTTCCCATTCTTGGGAAGTTGCGTGTTCGGATAATGGAATATGATGTAATGTGGCTACCTCCAGTAACGCATCCAGCGCATTCGCATTTGGAGTAGCAGGACTGATCGTTATTTCATTATTTGAGATTCCGCTTTGTAATGACTGAGTAATATCCGCTAAGGTTTGCTTTGCATCCATGAGAACGAAAGCTGGCATAAGAGCAAGTTTTATTTCCTTAGTATCACTTAAATTAAAGAGTTCAACATTTTCAATTTGAAAAACACTACCACCGGCAATTCGTTGTTGCATAAGCAATTTTTTGCAATGTTCAAGAAATTGTGTTTTCTGTTCCGAGTCCTGACTATTTAATGCATAGTAAAGCTCAGGATCTTTAACTTCCATTTCAACGACTAATGAAATATCCAAGTGAATTTTTCCTTCCTCGATAATGGAAGGCGAATCGCCATTTTTTTGAGAGGGTTACGTGTTTGATTAAAGGTTAAATCTGAAAAATTACTATTTTTATAACCTAATATTTGATAATCATGACAAGCAATCATCACGCCGCCTAATTCCATTTGTTGGGGGAAAAAGTTTGCGGCTAAGTGCATGAACTGCTCCGGTAAAACCGGTGAGTGCAGGAAAACCATACGTGATCGGGCTGGAAATCGTGTTTGCCGCTTGAATTTCAATATAATCAAACAGCAGATAAAAGTTTGGATAATTCATAATACCTCCTTATATAAGCAGCGTAATTGTCGATGTAATTTTTTTCGGAAATATTTACGCCATTCGTTATATTCTGTAGCGGTAAAATCGTCCTGATATTTGGAAAGCGTTTTTTGAGCAACGCATTGAGCCAAGCGGCAAAGCGTTGTTCTACGTCAGAAATCCAGTCTTGTTGAGTTAAAGCCGAATGGAATTGTTCTTCTCCATTTAGCTTAGCGAGTTGAGGATCTAGCCAATATTTTTCGCACCAAGTCAGTTGGTAGCCTCGGCTCCAACCTGCAGTACGTTTCTGTAGCTTATAAGCTTGTTGCAGTACCATTTTAACAATTAAGTTTACGGCTTCGGCACGCGGAACTCGAACAATATAATTCTTCCTAGAATCTGCAACTGCTTGATATAGCTGGTATAAACCGGCCCGACAGACATAGGCTAAGCGATCGTTGAAAATCGTATCCTGTGTACTGGTTAAGCGAAGTTCGCCTTTGGTAAAAATGGGAGGAAGAGAGGGAAGTAAATAGTTTCTGCCACCTTGTTTACTGGTTAATAAGCTAACGTTCTGCGGCTTTGTTCCACCTAGTTTGGTGACTGCTAAATTGGGTATAATTGGGTATAGAAATATAGGGATTTTGAGCTTTATTTTTATAACGATTTTCTCTTGCTTGTTTATTTTCCTCAGAAAAACGGGCTTGATTCAGCTTATTATAAATGGCGTGAGTGAAGGAAGAAGGATAAAGCGGAATAAGGCAAGTATAGTGATTATCCTCAATAGCTGAGCTACTGTTTACCCATAAAACTTGTTTATTTCGCTCATGTGTTTCCGGTGAGTTTAAATTACCTTTTAATGCTATTTGAAAAGCGATTTTATATTGTTCCGAAAGCGAATGATCATCACTAAAACAGCCGTCCAAACAAGGCTCATCTGTTAGCAATAGGTCTTTTAAAGTCGGTTTATTGACTTCATCAATCATAATATCGAAAAATGCAGCGAGAGGGAGTGCGGCAGCATTACCGTTAGCATCTAAAACAAGTTTATCAATCAATTGAGAACTAACTAATGTTGCAGGGAGATTCAAATTAGCCTGAAAGTTTATGTTATTACCTTTGGCATCGGGGGGGGATTCCTTTAGCAATATGAGTACCAAATTTAAGTTGCCTTGCCATTTCTGCTGCAGTATGAATCCAAGTATTGAACTGATACTTTTCTTCACTTTTACTAATTTCAGCCTTTATTTTGGCAATCTCTTCCGGTTCGGTCGCCTTTTCTAGTTTTTTGTAATCATTTTCAGCCTTTTTAAGGTGTTGGGCTTGTAGGAAATCAATGATTTTAGCCCTAATTTGTAAAGGAGTTATCATAGTTTGACCTCTTTTGTTTTTAATGTACCTATAAGTATATTTCGTGATTAAAAATTCTCAATTTAATTAAAAGATTAAATTAAATAGTTGATACTTATAGACAATTGCAGAAATGGAGGTAAAAGGTTTTTTCCGTACTTATTGGTATCTAGCCCTATGTACCGAATATAGTTAGCTTAGACAAGCGGTCTATTTTCAGAGAAATTTTGCAAATTGCGTGAGAAATCAGACCGCTTGTTGAGATTTTGTGATAAAATTCGCCGGTTTTGCTATTCATCCATGGTTGGGGTGATGTAAAACAAATTGTAAAAAAGATTTAAATCAGATCGCTTGTTAGCGGTTTTTATTTTTAAACCAACAAGTCACCTCTCGTATGGGTGACCACTGTAACAAGGATATAAAAATGCCTATTATCACTTTACCAGACGGCTCACAACGCCAATTCGATAATCCCGTTTCTGTAATGGAAGTTGCACAATCAATCGGTGCAGGCTTAGCGAAAGCCACGATTGCCGGTCGTGTAAACGGCGAACGCCGTGATGCGTGTGACATCATTTCTGAAGATAGCTCACTTGAAATTATTACTGCAAAAGATGAAGACGGTTTAGAAATCATTCGTCACTCATGTGCGCACTTATTAGGTCACGCGATCAAACAATTATTTCCAGATGTAAAAATGGCGATTGGTCCGACAATCGACAACGGTTTCTATTATGATGTGGATTTAGATCGCTCGCTCACACAAGAAGATTTAGATGCGATTGAAAAGCGTATGCTTGAGCTGGCTAAAACCAACTATGACGTGATGAAAAAACGTGTGAGCTGGCAAGATGCGCGTGATACGTTTGAAAAACGTGGCGAACCGTACAAAATGGCGATTTTAGATGAAAATATCGAACGTACTGCAATGCCTGCGTTATATCACCACGAAGAATATATCGATATGTGTCGTGGTCCGCACGTACCAAATATGCGTTTCTGTCATCACTTCAAATTACAAAAAGTAGCGGGTGCATATTGGCGTGGCGACAGCAAAAACAAAATGTTGCAACGTATTTACGGCACGGCTTGGGCAGATAAAAAACAATTAGCGGAATACTTAACCCGTTTAGAAGAAGCGGCAAAACGTGACCACCGCCGTATCGGTAAAGCGTTAGATTTATACCATATGCAAGAAGAAGCGCCGGGTATGGTGTTCTGGCACAATGACGGCTGGACGATTTTCCGTGAACTTGAGACTTTCGTACGTACTAAATTAAAAGAGTACGATTACCAAGAAGTAAAAGGTCCGTTTATGATGGACAGAGTGCTTTGGGAGCGTACCGGCCACTGGCAAAATTATGCGGATTTAATGTTCACGACTCAATCTGAAAACCGTGAATATGCAATCAAACCGATGAACTGCCCGGGTCACGTTCAAATCTTCAATCAAGGTTTAAAATCATACCGTGACTTACCGATCCGTATGGCGGAATTCGGTTCGTGCCACCGTAACGAGCCGTCAGGTTCATTACACGGCTTAATGCGTGTACGTGGTTTTACCCAAGATGATGCGCATATTTTCTGTACCGAAGATCAAATTGAATCTGAAGTAACCAGCTGTATCAAAATGGTTTATGACATTTACAGTACTTTTGGTTTCAGCAACATTCAAGTGAAACTTTCAACTCGTCCAGAAAACCGTATCGGCGATGATGCGATGTGGGATCGTGCGGAAGACGGCTTAGCAAAAGCATTAACGGCAAACGGCTTAAGCTATGAAATCCAAGAAGGCGAAGGTGCATTCTACGGTCCGAAAATTGAGTTTGCATTACGTGACTGTTTAGATCGTGAATGGCAATGCGGTACGATCCAATTAGACTTCGCATTACCGGGGCGTTTAGATGCGTCTTATGTGGCGGAAGATAACGGTCGCCGTACACCGGTTATGATTCACCGTGCGATTTTAGGTTCTATCGAACGCTTTATCGGTATCATCACCGAAGAATACGCAGGTTTCTTCCCTACGTGGTTAGCGCCGACTCAAGCAGTGGTAATGAATATTACCGATAGCCAAGCGGACTATGTACAGAAAGTAACGAAAGCGTTATCTGATGCGGGTATCCGTGCGAAATCAGACTTACGTAACGAAAAAGTCGGCTTTAAAGTACGTGAACACACCTTACGTCGAGTACCTTATATGCTTGTGTGCGGCGATAAAGAAATTGAAGCGGGCAAAGTATCGGTACGTACCCGTAAAGGTGCGGATTTAGGCACATTCACCATTGAAGAATTTGTTGAAATCCTTAAAAACCAGGTGAAAGCTCGTGAACTTAAATTATTAGGCGAAGAGTAATTTCATTATTTGTAAAAAAGCGGTCAAATTTGACCGCTTTTTTTGTGTCCTTTTTATTTAAGTCAATTTTGTATGTTTAAAAGGTTTTTTTGATATGCTAGAGTCCCGAAAGGCTTTCCATCTAACCAAAAGGGGATTATAAATGAAAAAATTACTAATGACTACATTATGTGTTGCGGTACTTGAAGGTTCTAGAGCTATTGCACCAACAGTCACAGGCAGCAATTATCACGGTGTAAAATAGGCTATTTCGGTTGGTAAGTTTGATATTGAAAAATAAAGTGAAAACGCTGTGCCAATGTCATCAAGCAATTCAGAATTATTTTTAAGTTCATTCCATTCTGCTTTTAAACCCGCACCTTCTAATGCTTTACGAATGTGTTGATAACCTTTCATTTCAATTAAAGCTACTTTTTCAGCCGCTTTTTTATCTTCGCCTTGATAACGTACACCTTTAAAAATTGCTTCATCAGACAAAGCTAACATTGTACGTGCTTGGGCATAAGTCAATTTGGCTTTTTCATAAGGCTGATCAAGCAAAGTAAAACGTTCATTATCCGTTAATGCTCGCTCAATCCCATTTTCTAAAATGCGTAAATTATTCAATTTCGTTAGCCATACAAAACGTTCAGCAGAATAGCTATTTTTCGCAGCTTTATATTCGGCAGGTTCAAAGGTGCATTTGCCCAACATTTTCAAAATAGCTTCGCCTGCCAAGGCTGGCTTTTGCCACAGCAATAAAGTGGTCAAATTTTCCAATAATTTTTCAGAAGTGTGTGGATTGCCCAATTCGGCTTGGCGTTGGAACAATAATTTCATTTCGGCAAGCAAATCTTTGCGGTCGAAGGTGTGTGAATAGTCGCCGCGTTGGTTGCGGATATGTCCGTGTCCGTTTTCTTCTGCCTGAAATTTTTTCACGGTAATTTCCGCAGGCGTGCGGTATTCGGCAGTTTGCAACAGCTGATGATTGGTCGCCACGCCTGACAACAACGCCCCTAGTTCTTTATTTTCACTTTTGCTTTCATTTTTGCGTTGCGACAAATAACCGCGATGTTTGAGAATATGCAGCAACACCGCCGCCCATTCTTGGCGTTCGAGTTTTTGGTCTAAGCCTTTCACTCGCAGTTGCCACACATCGTTTGGCAAAATTTCATCAGCTGAAAGTAATAGGTTTTCCGCTTTCAGTAAACGCTTGGCTTTCTTAATTCGGTCCGCACGGCGTTTCACTAAACGGCGAGAAGAACGAGCCAAGCGACGAGCCAATGCCAAACTTTCACCTGTTTTAGCGACTTCAGCACGATCAAAAGTACGTACCCCCACATCGATTAAACCAAGCGGGTTTTCTTGTTCATCAATTTCTACCACTGCCCAACCGACAGAAGCGATGCCTAAATCAAGACCTAAAATATAGTTTAATGGCGTTAATTTCATACAATTTCACCTCTTATAATTTGTAATAATCCTTTTGTTATAAGACATTTAATTTTTATCATAAATTGTAATAAATGTATATTGACAACAATCAATGTCAACGATATTATTCAATCATTGTAATGGCACTGCGAAATGAAAAACGTTGTTACAATAAGAGATGAATTTCTCGCAACGATCTGCCCCTTGAAATTTCGGTTTCAAGGGGCATCGTTTTATATAGTCATTAATACATCTTCTCAGACTCAAGGGCTTGTTTTTTATGCTTTAATTTAGTTTTCGTTATGAATTTCTAAATTGGTTGCTTGTTTTGCAGCTTTGGCTTTCGCTTTATCGTTACGGGCGTGTGCAATTGCGTCAAGGTAAGCTTTATCTACATCGCGGGTAATGTATTCGCCGGTAAATACTGATGCATCAAAATGCTGAATTGTTGGGTTTTCTGCCTGAACCGCTTTGTATAATGCTTCGAGATCTTGGAAAATCAGCTTATCTACACCAATCATTTCCGCCACTTCTTCAACTGAGCGATCATAAGCCACTAACTCTTCACAAGTCGGCATATCAATACCATATACGTTCGGGTAACGAATTTCCGGCGCAGCTGATGCAAAGTAAACTTTCTTTGCACCGGCAGCACGAGCCATTTCAACGATCTGTTCCGATGTTGTACCGCGTACAATAGAGTCATCAACTAATAACACATTTTTGCCTTTAAACTCGCTTGAAATCGCATTTAATTTACGGCGTACCGAACTTTTACGTTGCGCTTGCCCTGGCATAATGAAGGTACGCGCAACATAACGGTTTTTTACAAAGCCTTGGCGATAAGGTTTATATAAGACGTTTGCGATACGTACGGCAATGTCATTTGAGGTTTCAGGGATTGGGATAACCACATCGATCTCATCAACCATTCTGCCCCATTCACGTTTAATTTTCTCACCTAATAATTCACCCATATGCACACGTGCACTATACACTGATACGCCGTCAATCACCGAATCTGGGCGAGCAAAATAAACGTACTCAAAAATACATGGGTTTAATTTCGGATTATCAGCACAAATTGCCGAATGTAATTCACCGTCAAAGGTAATATAAACCGCTTCACCCGGATTTACATCACGTACAAATTCAAAACCGACAATATCTAACGCAACGCTTTCGGAAGCAAACATATATTCTGTTTTGCCTTCCACAACACGTTTACCTAATACTAGCGGACGAATGCCGAACGGATCACGAAATGCCACCATACCATGACCAATAATCATAGCGATACACGCATAAGCACCACGAATCACTTCGTTTGTTTTACGTACTGTTTCAAAGATATTTTCAGGGGTTAAATGCGCTGTCGGATATTGATCTAAATAGTGCGCAAAAATATTTAGTAATGATTCTGAATCCGAATTGGTATTCACATGACGGCGAGCTTCTTTGAATAAGCGTTCTTTTAATTCGGCATTATTGGTTAGGTTACCATTGTGAACTAAAGTTAAACCGAAAGGTGAGTTTACATAGAAAGGTTGTGCTTCTGAAACACTTGATGAACCGGCAGTCGGGTAACGAACATGGCCGATACCCGAATTACCTTGTAATCTGAGCATATGCTCTTGACGAAATACGTCACTTACTAAGCCATTAGCTTTACGTAAGCGGAAGCGGTTTTCATCATCAATTGTGACGATACCTGCGGCATCTTGCCCGCGATGTTGAAGTAATGTTAAACCATCATAAATCGCCTGATTAACCGGCGATCCCCCAATAATGCCGACAATGCCGCACATATAAAAACCTCTCTATTTAGTCGAATTTAAAAAGCTGGAATTAGCTTGTAGTTGTTCAAAGAACCATTTCACAATAAAGTCAAAGTGCGGAATGAGTTGAGACTCTTTCCATAATTCCGTTTGGCTTGCTGATGAGAAGGTATCTAAGAAGAATAAGATTGCCGCAACAATCAAAATACCGCGTAATGCACCAAACGCACCGCCTAACACACGATCTGTCGCTGATAGACCTGTTGTATCCACTAATTTGCTTAGCAGAGCGCTAATAATGCCGCATACAATCAGTGTGATAATAAAAAGAACAGCAGCCGCGATACCATTACGTAAGTATTCTGAGTTTTGAAGATATACCGAATTTACTTGCGTGAGGTAGCCGCTAAGGTAAGGGTAAAAATTGCTTGCCACAAAAAACGCTACGACCCAACCGGCAAGTGAAAGCACTTCACTCACAAAACCTCGCCAAAGACTTACTAAGATAGAAAATGCAATTAATCCGATAATAATAATGTCAACCATAAAAACCCCTAAAGGTTAAGAACCTATATTCTACAAAAAAAGAAAACGTTTGCGTAGAGCAAACTTCGTAAAAAACGCATAATATATGCCGAAAAATTTTACAAGCGGTTCAAATTTGCAAAAATTTTGCAAAATTTGACCGCTTGCCTCTTTTGGCTAATCCGCATTGTACCCTACATCTTCCAATGTAGGATTATTTGCACCTGCTTTAGCCAACTCATCGCAAATTTCATTTTCACGATGACCTGAGTGTCCTTTTACCCAAGACCACTCAATTTTGTGGCGCTGAATCTCTTGATCTAGCGCTATCCACAAATCTTTATTTTTAACCGGCTTACCGTTAGCGGTTTTCCAGTTATTTTTCTTCCAGTTGAAAATCCATTTAGTGATGCCGTCTTTCATATATTGGCTATCTGAATTCAACTGCACTTGGCAAGGCTCTTTTAACATTGCCAACGCTTCAATCACCGCACGCAATTCCATCCGGTTATTGGTAGTCTGAAAGTAACCCTTGCTAACTTGCTTCTCGTGTCCGTTATAACGTAATACAATGCCAATACCGCCTTTGCCGGGATTGCCCAAGCACGAGCCGTCTGTAAATATTTCAACTAATTTCATTTGCAAAAAATTCTTAATTTTTGACCCCTTAATTTAAAAACTGATAAAAAAATTAAAGCCCCGAAGCGTAAACTATTGGGGCTTTTGATTGATTCTAAATTTTCTGAAGCATTAGATCAAGATTACTTTTTACCAAGTTGTGGTAATACGTTGTTTTGAACGGATAATAAACCTGTCTCAGTATAGATGCCTAATTTACCGCGTGTATCCACAATATCTAAGTTACGCATGGTTAATTGACCGATACGATCCGCTGGTGTGAACGGTGCATCTTCTACTTTTTCCATACTTAAACGTTCTGCTTCGTAAGTTAAGTTTGGTGATTCAGTATTTAAAATGGTGAAGTCATTACCACGACGTAATTCTAAAGTTACTGTACCGGTAATCGCTTTTGCCACCCAACGTTGCGCCGTTTCACGTAACATTAACGCTTGTGGATCGAACCAACGACCTTGGTAAAGTAGACGACCTAAACGTAAGCCGTTAATGCGATATTGTTCGATTGTGTCTTCGTTATGGATTCCGGTCACTAAACGCTCGTAAGCAATGTGTAATAACGCCATCCCCGGTGCTTCATAGATACCACGAGATTTTGCTTCAATGATACGGTTTTCGATTTGATCCGACATACCTAAACCGTGGCGACCACCGATACGGTTGGCTTCTAAAATTAATTCAACCGCATCTTCGATACGTTTACCGTTTAATGCTACCGGCACACCTTCTTCGAAAGTCACTGAAACGGTTTCAGGTTTGATTTCTACAGATTCGTCCCAGAATGCTACACCCATAATTGGTTTCACAATTTTCATACCGGTACTTAATTCTTCTAAGTCTTTCGCTTCGTGAGTCGCACCTAACATATTTGAGTCTGTTGAGTATGCTTTTTCCACCGACATTTTGTAGTCGAAACCGTTAGCGATTAAGAATTGAGACATTTCTAAACGACCGCCAAGCTCATCAATGAAAAGCTGGTCTAACCAAGGTTTATAGATTTTTAATTTTGGATTGGTTAATAAGCCGTAACGATAAAAACGCTCGATATCGTTACCTTTGAAGGTTGAACCGTCACCCCAAATGTTCACGTCATCTTCTTTCATTGCCGCAACAAGCATTGTACCGGTTACCGCACGACCAAGTGGCGTAGTGTTGAAATAAGGAATACCACCGGTTGAAATATGGAACGCACCGCATTGAATCGCAGCGATACCCTCGTGTGCTAATTGCGCACGACAATCGATTAAACATGCATTTTCCGCACCGTATTCCATTGCTTTTTTCGGAATTGCGTTGTAATCGTCTTCATCCGGCTGACCTAAGTTTGCAGTGTAAGCATAAGGTACAGCACCTTTTTTGCGCATCCAAAGTAATGCAGCTGAAGTATCTAAACCACCTGAAAATGCGATACCGACTTTTTGACCTAACGGGAGAGATTCTAAAATTGTTGCTGACATACGAATTCCTATAAATTTTAAAACGTAAAAGATAACTGACGCAAACGGTTGCATTTGTGTCATTCCGTCTATTCTAGTTTAATTTTGTAAAAATTACATCTAAAATTTAGAGGGAAATCTCGTAATGATTTTTAATCTAACGTTTAACGCTAAACAAGCGGTCAATTTTTCATAATTTTTTACCCAAAATTCCACTTAAAAAATGCTAAAATAGTCGGTAATTCGTTTTAAAAGGTTAAAAATATAATGAAAAAAATTCTCGTCATTCGTAATGATAAAATCGGTGACTTTATGGTGTGTTTTCCGGCATTTGCGATGTTGAAACAGTCAATGCCAGATGCCGAAATTACAGCACTCATGCCAAGCTATACCGCCCCGCTTGTCGAGCTATGCCCTTCGATTGATAACGTGATTATCGATACTCCGAATAAAAAAGACAAAACTGAGTTCAACCGTGTTTTACAAGCGGTTAAAAATGCGCAATTTGATGCGGTAATCTGCTTTGTTTCCGACTGGTACAATGCCAAATTGACATGGAAAAGTGGCATTAAACACCGTCTTGCGCCGGCAACCAAAGTCTTTCAATTTCTATATAACCAACGTTTAACGCAACGCCGTTCGCAATCGGCAAAAGCGGAAAGCGAATATAATCTAGATTTAGCTCGTGCCTTTCTGCAAAAACACCATATTGCAGTGGTTGAGCCTAAGCCGCCTTACTTACAATTCAGCGAAGACCAGATTACACAACAAAAAGCCAAATTAGCAAAAAATCTGCAAATTTCGACCGCTTGTAAATGGTTATTTGTGCATGCGTCTACCGGCGGATCTGCAACCAGCTTATCTATTGAACAATATGCACAAATGCTTAATAGCATTGCCAGTGAAACCAATTGTGAAATCGTGCTAACTGCCGGTAAAGGCGAAAGCGAAAAAGCTCACCAATTAGCCGCACAAATTACTGCAGCCAAAGCAGTGGTGTACGATAAGAATGACGGTTTACAAGATTTTGCTTGTTCGATTGCTTGTGCTGATCTGTTTATTGCCGGTTCAACCGGGCCGCTGCATATCGCTGGCGCGCTGAATGTCGCAACTATCGGTTTTTATCCAAGCCGTTTATCTGCGTTACCTCGCCGTTGGCGCCCAATCAATGAAGAAGGTAAGCACTTAGCCTTTATGCCGCCTGAAGCGAAAGAAAAAGCACAACAAATGAATTTAAGCTTAATTTCGATCTCGGAAGCGCTTAAAACCATCGTGCCTTTTGTAAAGAACATTTGGTATTCCTAAGAATTGTTTAGTCCATAGCGAGCATAACAAAAGCCTGTTAGAATAACAGGCTAATTTTTAACTCGATGAATCATAATATGTTTAAGAAATTTCTCTCCGTTTTTTTCCTTTTTCCAACCCTTAGTATTGCCCAATCTTACGTGGTGTATGATTTTACTCACGATAAAATTTTAGAAAGCCGCTCAGCGAATAATGTTCAGCCGATTGCTTCTGTTACTAAGCTCATGACGGCGAATGTTTTTTTAGAAAATAATAAAAATAAAAACTGTAGCGCTTCAATTTCAGACGAAGATTTCGATTACATCAAAGGCACCGGCACTAAATTGCCAAAATATACGTCGATTGCATGCAGCGAATTATTAAAAGCGATGTTAGTCCATTCCGATAATTATGCCGCTCATGCGCTTTCTCGTTCTGCCGGTATGAGCCGTTCACAATTTATCCAAAAGATGAACCAAAAAGCACAGCAATTAGGTATGCGTTCTACTCGTTTTAGCGATAGTTCAGGTTTATCTAGCACCAATATATCAAGTGCGATGGATTTAGTTAAACTGGCAAAATATTCGCTGAACAATGCTAAAATCCAAGAACTCTCTAATACGAAGGCTGCATATATTCGTGCCGGCAAACGTAACGTATTTATGCAAAATACCAGTGCATAAGTGCGCGAAGAGATTTTCGATGCGGCAATCAATAAAACCGGTTATATCCGAGAGTCTGGCTACAACCTCGTTTTTATCAATAAGCACCAATGTAATAATGCGACTATTGGTGTAATTAGCTTGAATAACAATAGCTCGGCATTCCGTTCTAACTTTACCAAAAATAAATTAGAGCAATATGGCTGCGCTTCATTAGCTAATGATGACTTTGAATATGACAGCTATGATGAGGAAGAAGATATTTAATTAAAAAGACCGCTTGTGATCTGACCCCAAAAAGTTAGACTGTTTAATTTAAGGACTGAGTTCTGTATTGTACAGGGCTGAGTCCTTTTAATTTAACTTGAATACGCTCATTGTTGTAATAATGAATGTACGCATGAATCACTTTCTCAAGCCATTCCCTTTTCTCGAAATACTTTGTTTAATATGATGTTTTCTCAG
>NZ_GL831080.1:1476931-1489092 GCF_000188255.1 Actinobacillus ureae ATCC 25976 | reverse complement strand
AGTTGGAGGTTTAGTCCAACTTTTGGGGGGCAGATCATAATCGGAGCTTTTTTATTACCAGTGATGACGATGTCTGTGATAACCGTAACCAATGCCAATGCTAGGATAAATCACCGGATCTCTTACAACCTGTCTGACTACTTTCGGACGCTTATCGCTTTGATTAAGCGGTTCGTCTGGTTCTATTTGCTGAGCAACACGTCGCTTCTGTTTTTCCGAAACGGTATTGCCGCTTGCCACACGCTGTTGGTATTCCGCGACTGCTTGCATATCCATCGGAACCGTACTTTGCTGCTCCGGTGCCGAACAAGCCGCTACAACGAAAGGCAGCGCAAGTAACATGACTTTTTTCATTATTTTTCCTCTTTGTAAAAATAAGCGAAAATTAGACCGCTTGTATGTCTTTTTTATCCCTACGCTTACGCATTTTTTCTAATATTATACGCATCAAATAAGGCATTTTCTTGATTGGTTTAATGATAATTTCGTTATCTAACGGCTGCTGTTCTAATGCCAAATACATACTCAATGCCGTAGAAATATCAACATGATGTTGATTCTTAAAGAAATTCATCAAACGATACTTTTCTATCTTCATCTGTAATGAATTTGCAATATTTTGGTATTTTTCGACCGCTTGCAAACTCAGATTCACATTACTTATTATAATTAAAATCGGCATCTGAAAATACATTTCTGCAAACTGCCAAGCCAATGCTAATTTCTGTTCAGCTAATATTTTTGCGGATTGGAATCTTTCTTTTTTCCAAATATATTCGCCGTTTTCATATAGAAATTGGTCATTCTCAATATGAAAAACTTTACCGGACGGAAAGCACTGCTTAAACTCCGCTATTTTTTGCTTAGCAAATGTCGATTTACCTGAGCCTGAATGCCCTCGAATAATGATTAATTTACGCATTATATAAAAAAGGACGCCCGAAGGCGTCCTAATCTCTATTTTTTAAAATTAAAGAGCAGATTTTGCTTTTTCAACTAAAGCTGCGAATGCAACTTTGTCGAATACAGCGATGTCAGCTAAAATCTTACGGTCGATTTCAACAGAAGCTTTTTTCAAGCCATTGATGAATTTGCTGTAAGATAAACCGTTTTGACGTGCTGCAGCGTTGATACGTGCAATCCATAATTGACGGAATTGACGTTTACGTTGACGACGGTCACGGTAAGCATATTGACCAGCTTTAATTACAGCTTGGAACGCAACGCGATAAACACGTGAACGCGCACCATAATAACCTTTAGCAGCCTTAAGAACTTTCTTATGGCGTGCTCTTGCAATAACACCACGTTTTACACGAGCCATTATTAAATCTCCTAATGTATATAATTAACTAAAATTCACTAAAGTACGTTTTAACTTGACTCAACGCTTATGCGTATGGTAAGCACGCTACTACTAATACTTGGTCTGCTTTCGCTACCATTAATTTGTGGCGTAAGTGACGTTTACGTTTAGTGGTTTTCTTAGTCAAAATATGACGTAAGTGAGATTGTTTACGTTTGAAACCGCCTGAAGCTGTTTTCTTGAAACGCTTAGCAGCACCACGTACTGTTTTAATTTTAGGCATTGTTTTATAAACTCCGCATTGTTTTACATAATACACAACAATTAGGCGAAAAATGCGATTATTGCTAATCATATTTTTACTTGGAAAGCGCTAATTATCTCGAAAGAGCGTTACCGCTCATAAGCTTTGCAGCTTAAAAAGCAAATCAGGCTGCGAAATGTGCCTGTAGATCGCTTTTGTTTCTCTTTTTACAAAAGAGAAAACGGACGGATTCTATAGGATTCGCCCGTTTTATGCAAGAATAAATTATTTTTTCTTCGGTGCAATAACCATTACCGCTTGGCGGCCTTCAAGTTTGCCCGGCGCTGATTCAACTACTGCCACTTCAGCCGTATCTGTTTTAACACGTTCTAAAACATCTAAACCGATATCTTGGTGTGCCATTTCACGACCACGGAAACGAACGGTAATTTTAACTTTATCGCCGTCTTCTAAGAAACGCAAAATGCTACGTAATTTAATTTGATAATCGCCATCGTCTGTACCAGGACGAAATTTAATTTCCTTAATTTGTACGACTTTCTGCTTTTTCTTCTGCTCTTTTGCCGCTTTTTCTTTTTCGTAGATAAACTTACCGTAGTTCATAATACGACAAACCGGCGGTTCTGCATTAGGGCTGATTTCAACTAAATCTAATTCAGCATCTTCCGCTCTCGCCAAAGCATCTTGAATTGATACGATACCAACTTGTTCACCATTTTCATCAGTTAGGCGAACTTCCTTCACGCCACGAATTTCATCATTAAGACGATGTGCGCGATTCGACTGAACACGTTTTACAGGTTTAATAGTATTATTCCTTCTTGTAAGTTTTACTCTGAAATCGACTGCTGAGCAGAAGACTAAAATTTATCAAGCCCAAATCTAAATTAATTAGAGGGCAAGCGTTTGGATTCTAAAAGATATTGACGTGTTATGCAATAGTACGCATAAAAATAATCGGTATTAACTTAGTTAGACTAAGCTAATATAAGCTCTTAGTGCACTAAGAGCTTATATAATATACAACTATTTTTTAACTTCTGGTTTTCCATACGAAGGATGGCGAGGACCAACTAATAATCCATCATTTCTTCCTAAATGAATCAAAGAACTCATTGCGGAAGCTGAAACTTCATAGCCTTTATCTTTTGTTGTATCTATCACTTGACTAACAGCTGCTGTAACTAACGCAACTAAAGCGCCGTCATTACTATGTGTAGATCCTTCAGCAAAACGACCTGTACCTTCTCAAAGTGTTTTACCTGTTTTAAGATCAACTAATTTCCCTTCCAATTCTACTTCTGTAACACTATCGAAAACTTTATAGCTTGTACCGTATTTATCCACATTTATGTATAAAATACTATCGGCACCGAAAATATCATATATTTTCTTAATATTCGCACTTCGAATTGCATTACCGTCCGTTAAACCATTTTGTTTAAATACTTCATCCATAAGTGATACAGGATAAATATAATAGCCTAATTCCGCTAAAGGATAAGTCGCTCTCGCTAGCACACTTGTATCTGCCTTAACATCTACAGAATTATTTACAGGTAGTACAACCAATATTGACTTTGGCTTACCTTCTTTCAAGGCGCTGTAATCATAAGAAGGCATCTGTTGATTAGCACATCCAGATAAGAGCAAAATACCTGAAAGTAACATTAATAACTTTTTCATTTTACTTATCCTTATTTCTTACGTTGTAAATATTGCATGAATGTTTTGCTTTCAGGGAACAATTATTGCTCTTGAATAAAGGCATTTTGTGCTTCTGCTGTTTTCCCTTACTTTAATAAAACAAGCCCTAAATGTCCATATACCCCAGGTGTAACCGGTTTATTCGCATCTTTTGCCATTTTAATAATTTCATTAAAACCGCTTCATTTCCCAAGCCCTTGGGCATTTTTTAGAGAAAATGTGGAAATTCGCATTTTTAGTGAAAATCCGAAATTAGGACTCGAAAATCGCTTGCCGGGGTATCCGCAATATAATCACGAATTTGTTCAGCCGTTATTTGTGTCGAGAATGCCAACTCGCAAAATGACGGGGAAAGGGCATATGGAAACTGTGAAATCAGCTAAACGTTTAGATGAAGGTTTAAGTGTCTTAAAAGTACCTTTAACACAACTTAAATTGAGCGATTTAGAACGAATGGTTAATCGTGAGCGTGAAGATGCATTGTACCAATCCTTAAAAGCCCATTTAGAACAATTTGGTAATGATCCAGCAAAAGCTTTTGCCGAACCGTTCCATAAAAAAGGCGGTACGGTAGTCAAAGCGGTTCGGGTGGAACAAACACAGAAATCTGGTGTACTAGTGCGTGATGGTAATGGCGTTGCGGATAATACTTCAATGGTCCGAGTTGATGTCTTTACCAAAGCTGGAAAATATTTCCTTGTGCCGATTTATAAGTGGCAAGTAGCGAAAAGGATTTTACCGAATAAGGCTGTAACAGCGGGGGTTGATGAAATTGATTGGCTTGAAATGGATAGTAGCTATCAATTTATATTTACGATGTACGCAAATGACTTAGTAAAAGTAAAATTGAAAAAAAGAAGCATTTTGGGGTTATTACGGTGGTTTAGATCGTGCAACTGGGGCTATTGTTATCAAAGAACACGATTTAGAGAAATCTAAGGGAAAACAAGGTATCTACCGTGTCGGTGTTAAATTAGCATTGTCATTTGAAAAATACCAAGTCGATGAACTCGGTAAAAATATCCGTCCTTGTCGCCCAACTAAACGACAACATGTACGTTAATTTAATCCCTACACTCTTTGAGCGTGGGGATTTTTTGTATTTAAGGAAGAAATTATGACTTGGCGTAGTATTTTAATTAGCAAGGGTGGAAAACTTTCTTTGCAAAAAAATCAGATGCTGATTCAACAAGACGGAAATGAATTTACTGTACCGTTGGAAGATATTGCGATTGTAGTGGTGGATAGTCGGGAAACGGTGATTACGGTTCCCTTATTATCTGCTTTTGGCTTATACGGCATTACGTTTTTAACTTGTGATGAACAGTTTTTACCTTGCGGGCAGTGGCTACCATTTAATCAATATCATCGACAGCTCAAAACCTTGAAATTACATCTAGAAGCTAGCTTGCCACAAAAGAAGCAGATTTGGCAGAAAATTGTGCAACAGAAAATTCGTAATCAAGCGGCAGTATTGAATATTTGCAAATTTCAAGCAGAATCCGACCGCTTGTCTAAAATGGCAGAGAAAGTGAAGTCGGGTGATAAAGAGAACTTGGAAGCACAAAGTGCGGTAATTTATTTTCAAACTCTATTTGGTAAAGGGTTCAAACGTACCGAAGATGAGAATATGGTCAATAGTGCCTTGAATTATGGTTATACCGTAATGCGTTCTGCGGTTGCTCGTGCGCTTGTATTATATGGTTGGCTACCCCAAATCGGTTTATTTCATCGCAGTGAACTGAATGCATTTACTCTTGCAGATGATTTTATTGAGCCATTTCGTCCGTTAGTAGATTTATTAGTGGTACAACTTGCGAATGAAGATAAGTTGACATTCAATTTATCGCCTATTTTAAAGCATCGCTTAATTAAGGTATTGAATTATCAGCTTTTATTTAAACAAGAAAAAGTGAATACCTTAACTGCTATTGAGCGAACCATAAGTTCATTCCAATCTGCGCTAATACAACGAAATGCAGATTTGTTAAAACTTCCTGAAATTCTACCGCTTGCGGAGCATCAATATGAGTGAGAATGTGTTTATGCGTATGATTGTATTATTTGATTTACCTGTAACAACCAAAGACAAAATGCGAGCGGCTAATCAATTTCGGCAGTTTTTGCTGAAAGATGGTTACCAAATGTTGCAACTTTCGATTTACACCCGAATTATTCGAGGGCGGGACTCAATGGAAAAACATCACAAAAGATTAGTAGAACATTTGCCTGAAGAGGGTTCGATTCGTTGCATTTCTATTACTGAAAAACAATTCGCCAATATGGAAATTCTAGTTGGCGAGAAAAAATTGCAAGAAAAAAAGGTGAACTCGAACCAACTTTTACTGTTTTAAAGCGATTTTTTAGTAAGAAAAAAGCCTTGAACCCTTACGGCTCAAGGCTTTTTAGCGTCCCTATTATAGCACTGCGAAATGAAAAAGGGAGATACGACTCCTAACGAAGTCGTGTACCAGAGTCGAATTGTAGCTATGTGAAATAACTAAGAAAGCTTATTTATACACTGCGGTATTGAGTATTCAATTTGCTGTTTGATTTGAGCGTAGATTGGTTTGAACTCTTCGCAGCGAGATTTATCCACATTAGCTTTTTGGTGGTTATATTTTTCATGCATTTGCTCAAAGTAAAGACGTGAGGATTCGTCTTTTTCGATCAATTGAGCATTGTGTTCGCCAATTAACTCTTTTAATAAATTTTGCTGGAAATAGAGCATCGTCATGCTTTCGGCAACAGACCAATTGTCATAGATTTGTTGGTAATTCGGTTTTGCAAGATCGGGGAAAAGGCATTGTTCAATATTATTTAACTGGCGAACCAAGATTTTCATATCGGTAGCGGAGATTTTGTATTTGGCGTATTCCGTATAAGCGGTCGGATTTTCAGCAGAATTTGCAAAACTGGTGTGGCATAAAGCTGCACAAATCAAGGTAAATAAAATTTTTCGCATTGTATTTATTCCTATGTCTGTTTGGCGCAGCATAACATAAATCTTTTGTTTTGCACAAAAAATAAACCCTCCGAAGAGGACTTATTTTAAGGAGCGTTATACGATACCTTGTTCTAACATTGCAGTTGCCACTTTTTTGAAGCCTGCAATGTTTGCGCCATTTACGTAGTTTACGAAACTGTCCGCTTCTGTGCCGTTTTCTACACAGTTTTCATGAATTGCTGCCATGATATTGAAGAGACGTTGATCAACTTCTTCACGAGTCCAAGATAAACGAATTGCGTTTTGGCTCATTTCTAAACCTGAAGTCGCTACACCACCTGCGTTTGCCGCTTTACCTGGTGCGTAAAGGATTTTCGCAGCGATAAATACTTCAACACCTTCAAGTGTAGTTGGCATATTTGCACCTTCAGCTACACAGAAACAACCGTTTTTCACTAATTCTTTTGCTGCTTCACCGTCTAATTCATTTTGTGTTGCACACGGAAGCGCAATATCACATTTCACGCCCCATGGTTTTTGACCTTCAAAGTATTGGATGCCTTGTTCTTTAGCATACACTGATAAACGTTCACGACGTTCGTTTTTCAGTACTAATAAATCTGCTAATTGTTTTTCAGTCATACCTGAATCAGGGAATAATACATAACCGTTTGAGTCAGATACGGTTAAAACTTTCGCACCTTTTTGGATTGCTTTTTCTGCAGCATATTGTGCTACATTACCTGAGCCTGAAATAACAACTCGTTTGCCTTCAAAACCTTGACATTTGGTTGCTAACATTGCATCTGCAAAGTAAACCGCACCGTAACCAGTTGCTTCCGGACGAATTAAGCTACCGCCCCAAGTTAGACTTTTACCGGTTAATACCGAAGTAAATTCATTACGTAATTTTTTGTATTGACCGTACATATAGCCGATTTCACGACCACCTACACCGATGTCACCTGCAGGTACGTCAGTGTCTGCACCAATGTGACGAGATAATTCAGTCATAAATGCTTGGCAGAAACGCATTACCTCTGCGTCTGATTTACCTTTGGGATCGAAATCCGAACCGCCTTTACCACCACCCATCGGTAATGTAGTTAATGCATTTTTGAAGACTTGTTCAAATGCGAGGAATTTTAAAACACCTAAGTCAACTGTCGGATGGAAACGAATACCACCTTTATAAGGACCAATCGCAGAGTTCATTTGAACACGGTAACCACGGTTTACTTGCACTTGACCTTTATCATCAACCCAAGTTACACGGAAAGTAATAACACGCTCAGGCTCAACAATACGTTCTAAGATACCTTGTTGAGTATATTGTGGATTTTTTGCAAGGAATGGTGCTAATGAACCGAAAACCTCTTCCACTGCTTGGTGGAATGGTGCTTGGTTAGGATCACGTTGTTTGATTTTTTGGAACAATGCGTTTAAGTCGCTCATAAAGTACTCCTGTTGTATTTGAAATTTGGTTAGAAATTAGTTGTGTTTTGCTATGTCTTGGAGTCTAGCAAGCATTTTTTAATTTGAAAAGGTGAAATTAGAAAAATTTATCAAATAAATTACAAAAATTTGGTTAATTGATTAAAAAGTGTTCTTTGTTTGATTTTTTATGATTGCCAACAGAAAAAATGCGCAAAAAACAGGTTAAAACTGACGATTTGATAGTAGGGGTAATCATTTCGTACAAAAACTAATGACAAGCTAAAGGATTAAAAATATTGATGATTGGTTTCAGATATAAAAGAGCCCACAAAATGTGGGCTAATTAAATTATTCCGCTTTAGTAGCTTCAATTGGTTTGTCTAATTTGATATCGCTTACTAACCCCTGATTATCGAAGTAAACAAACAGAGTATGTTGAATAGGATCGTTATAACCTTCACGTTTAATGAAAACGTAACCCCAGCGGTTTTGTGCAAATACGTCTTGTAGCAGCGGCGTACCGAGTAAATATTGCACTTGTGTTTTGTTCATGCCGATTTTTACTTGATCAATTTTGTCTTGTTCTAAATAATTGCCTTGTGGAACATCGATGCGATACACAACTTTTTTTACGGTAGAACAAGAAGTTACACCTACAGCAAGCAAAACGATAGCTAAAAGAGATTTCATTTTCATAATATTTATTGACCTTTGAATTGTTCAGAATGATTGGATAGATAATACCCAAACTAATAAAAATTTTCCATTACTTATTGCGTTCCAATTGATCACGCAAATTTGCCGGTAAACCTTTGATTGTCAATGTATCGTTTAGTTCATCCCAAATTAAACGTTCGCCGAGTAATTCCGCATTAAAACTGATTGTTACTCCTTTACCTGACCCTGAGTATTTCGTTAAGGTTTTTAACGCATTACGTACCGGTGGAATATTTTCTTCGAGTCCGTATTCTTGTTCTTGTGTAAATTGCGCAAAATTCACTTCGTTTAGTGTCGGCAGCGTTTCGGATAATTCGCTTAATGTGATTTCTTCACCGCTATTAATTTGTCCTTTACAATATTCGAATACTTGTTTTTTTACTTCACGAGTTTGTGGTGCAGATAATTCCCCTTGATCACAATAATCACTCACCGCTTGTAAAAGCGTTTGATTTTGTAACTGGGGATTTAAACCTTCTTCCGCACTGAGAAAATCCATAAAGAAGTCCGCAATTTTTCGTCCAACTCGCCCTTTAATAAAGGTGAGATAGCGGTTTGATTGCGCATTGATTTTTAATTCAGTCAGATTAATGCGGCAAGCGATATCATACTGAGTAATATCCAAATATTCGGTGCGTTTTATGTCTAATTGATCGTCGACTAACATTGAGGTACGGCTATCAATCAATGCGATAAATAAATAATCAGTGGCTAAAAAGTTATAACGGCAAAGGATAAAGGTTCCGCCCGATGCAAAAGGATATTTGGCTAATTCACTAGAGAGCATTTTGGCACAACTATGACTGAACGGCAGAAAATCAGTTTCCTGTTCTAATAAGCGATTAAGTTGCTGAGCAAAAATAGATTCATTTTTAAATACGCCGTAAGCCTTTGCTTTACTTTGATAGGCTTGGTGAAGCAGCAACATCATTTGCTCCACTTCAGGACTGATGGCAAGTAGATTGTCGCGAAGTACCGTATTTAACTCCGGTGTTTCACCTTCGGTTTGGTGAATCTGATGAAGGACGATTTCAGTAACATTAATGCTCATACTATTTCTCTTGAGATTAGGGGTAGAAATAAAAGGTGGGAGATATTATCATTAAACGTACTATTTTTCATTACTAAAAGAAGGAATTCACTATGACTAAAGTTATTCATACAGAAAAAGCCCCTGCGGCAATTGGCCCATACGTACAAGCGGTTGATTTAGGTAATCTTGTTTTAACATCAGGGCAAATTCCGGTTAATCCGCAAACAGGCGAAATCCCTGCCGAGATTACCCAACAAGCGCGTCAATCATTAGAAAATGTTAAGGCAATTATTGAGCAAGCCGGTTTAAGCGTAGCGGATATCGTGAAAACAACGGTTTTTGTGAAAGACTTAAATGATTTTGCAGCAGTGAATGCAGAGTATAAAGCATTTTTCCATGAAAATAATCATCCGTCATTTCCGACTCGCTCATGTGTTGAAGTCGCTCGTTTACCAAAAGATGTTGGTTTAGAGATTGAAGCGATTGCGGTACGCAAATAAGCGGTCATTTTTAGAGAAAATTTTGCAATGAAAAACATTACGCCAAATTGGCATGCACCGGAACACATTCGTGCCTTTACTACCGTCAGAACAGGCGGCGTCAGCCAAACTCCTTTTGATAGCTTTAATTTAGGTGATCATGTCGGTGATAATCCTAAGGATGTGCAACAAAATCGTCAGTTATTGGTAGATCCGTTTGGCTTACCACATTTTCCACTCTTTTTAACGCAAACACACAGTACTCGTGTGATTCGCCTACCGTATGACGGCGATAATTTAGAAGCAGATGCGGTTTATACCGACCAACCGAATCAGGTTTGCTTAGTGATGACGGCAGATTGTTTGCCGGTACTTTTCTTTAGTAAAGACGGACAAGAAGTGGCTGCCGCTCATGCCGGATGGCGAGGTTTATGCGATGGCGTATTAGAAAATACAGTTGCTGAATTTGCTTGTTCACCAGCGGACATTTGTGCATGGTTTGGGCCGGCAATTGGCCCAACTAAATTCCAAGTCGGCAAAGAAGTGATTGAGCAGTTCTGTGCGTTTGATCCGCAAGCCGAGCAGGCATTTATTGCGGACCCGACAACAAGCGGTAAATTTTTAGGAAATCTTTACCAAATTGCTCAACAGCGATTGAATAAACTTGGTATTACTGAAATTTCCGGTGGAGAGCATTGTACTTTTACTGAACAAGAACGCTTTTTCTCTTACCGAAGAGATAAGCAGACAGGACGTATGGCAAGTCTCATTTGGCGATCTGAATAAAGCACAATTTATAGCGAGTATATTTTTTATGCGGGTGTTCGCCTAACGCTAGACGAACACCCAAAATTTTCCTATAATCCAACCTCATTTCTTAATCCCCCCTTAGCTCAGTCGGTTAGAGCAGGCGACTCATAATCGCTTGGTCACTGGTTCAAGTCCGGTAGGGGGGACCAACTTAACTTTTCTACTCTTTCGTTTTTTACGTATTCTTACTCTCAAGCCTTGATTCTACTAGCTTTATCGCCCTTTTTCATTCTTTTTTCTTACGTGTTCTTTCGTATTCATACGTTTACAGCCGTGAATTTTAGTTATACATTTAGTTATATGTATCATATAACTAAAAGGGCTGAAATGGCGAGATTAACTAAACCACTTACTGGATATATCTCCATAATAAGCGAGAAAAAACCTATTGAAAATTGTTAATCTATAGCATAACAGATGTCTTGATAACGTAAAGTACGGAGAGATTTAAACGGAAATGTTAAGGAAGATAGGGGCTACAAGACTAAAAATTAAGCTACAATATTTGAATATAAAGGCTTTGAATTTTCGCAAGTAGATAGAGGAGAAATTAACAATATTTTTTTATATTTTGTGACGTTAATCACATAATTCGTAGTGGCTGTTCTTTTATAGATATGATAGAATTATAGAGTATTTTCTATAGAAAAATATACAAATGAAAAAATTATTATTAGTAACTACTTTAGGTTTAGCTTTAACTGCTTGTAGTGGCGGTGGTTCCTCTTCTTCGACAAATAAAAGTAATTCAAAGCCAAGTTCCACGAGGTCTGAAAGCGCTTCTCCAGATTTGTAGAATTCTTTAGTTGGAGTTAGACGTGATTTAAAAGAGCAAGTGAAAGCATTAAAACAAATAAATGTTGAAGGGGTAACTATTGATTTAGCTTCTGAAAATATAGGGGTTGTTGAAAAGGATCTTGGAAATGGCATGATATAACCAAACGTATTCTGCTATTGGTTATGTTTTGCCAAAAAATGTTAAAACAGATCGATATGGGCGTGTTATTGATGAACGTGCTTCAGCAGATGATATAAGTAACTTTGATTTAAGTACTAAATTTGAGAACTTGCCGACAATAGGCGTTTATCATTATTCAGGTGTTTCATTTGGTGCGAATAGTGAAGGTAAATTATCTTTAAATGCTGACTTTGCGAATAAAAAAGTGAGTGGTGAAATTACTAATCGCCGCTTACTGTCTACAGGTAACGCATTATTTGATATTGATTTATTAGAAACAAGTATTAGACAAATCAGTAGCAGAGAGGAAGACGTTCATTTTGTTGGAATGGCGAAATCGAAAGTTGATGGCTATGATGTTCATTCGGCTTATGGTGGTAAATTTATGGGGCCAAATGCTGAAGAAGTTTTAGGTTACATTGTAGATGATAATGCGGATCCTTATGAAGCATTTGCAGGTAAGAAATAATTAATAATGTTGAAGCCTCTTAATTGATCTGCC
>NZ_GL831080.1:1439210-1476881 GCF_000188255.1 Actinobacillus ureae ATCC 25976 | reverse complement strand
CTTTTGGGGTCAGATCAAAGTCGGAGCTTTTTCACTATGCTAGTTTGCGATATCTTTACGGAAAGACACCATTAATTGGTCGATTTTAAAATTCTCAGTATCAATAATTTCAAATTTATACTGATCATAGAGAACAAAATCGGTTTTCTTTGGGATTTTGCGTAACATATACATCATAAAACCACCGATAGTTTCATAGTTTTCCGCATTCGGGAAACTTTCGATTTCTAACGCTTTCATCACGTCTTCGAGTGGTGTAGCACCGTCAATTAACCACGAATCTTCATCTCGGCGGACAATTTGTTCTTCTTCGGTTGAAACTAATTCACCCATCACGATACTCATTACGTCATTAAGGGTCAGAATGCCCACAACTAGTGCGTATTCGTTTACGATAACCGCAAAGTCTTCACCGGCGGATTTAAACAGCTCTAATACTTCGTAAAGTGACAACGTATCCGGAATAAAAAGCGATTTTTTCAGTAGTTTCGCATCCGTTAGCGACACGTTATCGTTTTTTAAGTACTGTGTCAGTAGATCGTGCGTTTCGATATAACCTAAAATTTTATCCAATCCGTCATCGCAGATCAGCACTTTGGAATAGGGATCTTCACCCAGTGTTTCCAGCACTTTTTCTCGATTATCTGTGCGGTTTAAAAACACAATATTTTCACGGGTAGTCATCGTTGATGTTACACGGCGTTCCTGCATTTCGAATACATTTTCAATGAGATAATGTTCTTGTGCTTTTAAAATACCGGCTTTTGCTCCCGCATCAACTACTGCAACAATATCTTCGGAGGTCATATTGTCTTGACGAACAGTAGAAACGTGAAATAACTTAAATAATGTGTTGGCAATCCAATCAAAAAACAGCACGAGCGGCTTAAATAATGCGATACAAAACATCATAATGCCGATGGTTCGTACTGCTACTTTTTCCGGGTATGTCATCGCAATACGTTTCGGCATTAAGTCTGCAAAGAGGACAAATGCCGAAGTGACAATGATAAAGGCAATCCAAGAAGCAGCGCCATCAACCCATTCTGCTTGCGTATATTTTGCAAGCAATTCGCTAAAGTAAGGATTTATCGCACTTTCGCCGACCACACCGCCAAGAATCGCCACCATATTTAAGCCGATTTGTACTACGGTAATAAAGCGCCCCGGCTGTTCTTGGAGCTTTAATACTTTTTCGGCTCGGAGGTCGCCTTTGTTAATCATTGCCTGCAATTTCAGCTTTCTTGCACCGGCAAGAGATATTTCTGAAGACGAGATAATCGCACTGGCAATAATCAGTAATAAGATAATCAAACTTGCTTCAAATAAGCTCATAAAATCCTCTTTTTGATAAGTTATGATGTATAAAATTATAGCATTAAATATTTTTTACAGACTCGGCATTGCAAATTTTTGCCCAAAATTGACCGCTTGTCGGTGGACTTTGGATACAAAAAGATTCACCTTGATATTCAAATTTTAGCTGATAAGCGTGTAAGTAAACCCGATCTGCTTCCGAACCAGTATAAAGCTGATCACCTAGAATTGGACTGCCTAAACTTTTCATCGCCACCCTTAATTGATGCGTTTTACCGGTTTTTGGTTGCAAAATAAAATGGCGTAAATTTGGCTCAACTGAATGCGAATTAAATTGAGTGACGGCAGGATTCTGTTTGCTATGGCAGAGCTTCCATGCACCGTTACGACTTTTTTGCATATCACTGATAATTTTACCTTGTTTCTTTTTTGGTTTTTGATTGCTTAATGCCCAATAGGTTTTTTCGATTTTATGTGGTTCGAACAGATGGTAAAAGTTCACTGCTGCTTGTTTATTTAGGGTAAAAATTAATAAGCCTGAGGTGACTTTATCTAAGCGATGTACCAGCCATACTTGTTCCACTTGTAATTGTTCGGCGAGTTTTTCGGTTAATCCGACTGCTTCCTCGTCTTTGTGCACACTTACCCCAACGGGTTTATCAATCACAACAAAGTCGTGATGTTGGAAGCAAATAGTCAATTTTTCAGTCATTTTTTGCTATACTCCGATAAATTTTGTCTATTTTAACAGGGAATTGAATATGGCACTCAACATTTATT
The DNA here is from genome assembly GCF_000188255.1 of Actinobacillus ureae ATCC 25976. Taxonomy (GTDB): domain Bacteria; phylum Pseudomonadota; class Gammaproteobacteria; order Enterobacterales; family Pasteurellaceae; genus Actinobacillus; species Actinobacillus ureae. The sequence goes on along the minus strand of NZ_GL831080.1, from coordinate 1,474,784 downwards.
TAGTCCGCCACGGGAAAACCGTTTGGAATTTAGAAGGTCGCTTACAAGGCTCAGGCGATTCACCTTTGGTTGAAGAGGGGATTGAAGGGGCAAAAAAAGCGGGTAGAGCGTTAAAAGAGGTTAAATTTGCCGCTGCCTATTCCAGTATGCAAAAACGTGCGCAAGATACTGCAAATTATATTTTGGAGGAAAATAACGAGAAGAACACGCCTCACTTTCACCATTTCGGTTTAAATGAGTTTGATTTTGGACTCTGGGAAGGCACGAAATCGGTTGATTTACACTCAAATGATGAATATTGGACGATGAAAAAAACACCGGCGGAATATAGTGCGGAAACCAATGGCGGTGAAACTTATGAAGATCTTTATAACCGTGTGATTAAAGTCTTTAATCAAATTGCACAGTTACATCAAGATAATGAAAATGTACTGATTGTTGCGCATGGTATGACATTAACCGTATTAACTGCCGTATTGAGAGGTTTGCATTGGTCGGAATGTCGTGATGAAACCAAACACAGTTTTGTGATTAACACTGCCATTAACCAAGCGGTCGTTGAGAATGGGAAGGCTGAATTAGTCGAGTTTAACCGCACGGACCATTTGGCTTAGACTTGCAAAAAAATCCAAAAATTAGACCGCTTATTTGCGTTGTTCAAATGAGCGGTCTTACTATTTTTATTGGGCTTCAAACCAGCTTTCTAAAATTAAGCAGGCGGAAATCGAATCCACTTTATCTTTCTTTAAGGCTTTGTAACCGCCTCGTTCAAAAATTTCCGCTTTCGCTGATACTGTTGTGAGGCGTTCGTCTTGTAACTCAACCGGCAAATTAAAGCGTCCGTTTAAGCGATTCGCGAATTTTTTCGCTCGTTGAGTGAGTGGTTGTTCTGTGCCATCCATATTTAGCGGTAAGCCGACCACCAACCGTTCCGGTAGCCATTCTTGGATCACTTTTTCAATTTGATCCCAGTTAGGAATCCCGTCTTGCGCTTTAAAAGAGGAGAGTCCCTGTGCGGTGCCGGTAATGTCTTGCCCAACGGCACAACCGATGCTGTAAGTGCCGAAATCAAATGCGAGAATTGTTCTTGCCATATTATCCTTTTGCAAAGAATTGTTTATTTTTGACCACTGTTTAAGTGGTCATTAGGCTCTGCCCGCACGGGCTAACACACCTGAAATACCAAGCATTTCATTTGCTTCCACCCAACGCTCTAAATAACCGGTTTCAAATAAGGTTTTTTCGTTCGCATCGGAAACCAACCAGTAATTGCGTGCAATTTCTTGCTCGAGTTGTTCCGGTTTCCAGGTGGCACAACCTAAACAGACAATAAATTTTTCCGGTGCTTCCAGTTTACCAAGGCTGTCTAATACGTCGCCGGAGGTCGTTAGCAAAATATTATCAGTCACGCGATAACTATGTAAAAATTCTTGCTCAGTTTTAGTGTGAATAATAAAGCCGCGATCTTGGCTGACCGGCCCGCCGCTTAAGACCATTTGATCTTTATGATAATTACGTTGATTTGCCATTTGGAAATCCATACGGGTAATCAATTCTAAAACGGATAAATCGGTCGGCGTGTTAATCACTAAGCCCATCGCACCATTATTGTTATTTTCGCAGATATAAACCACAGTGCGATCAAAGTAATCGTCATCAATTTCCGGTGTTGCAATCAAAAATTTGCCTTGTAAATTTCCTAACATATATCCTCATTAAAGAAGAAGCGATCAGAAATGTAAAAAATTTATCAATTCTGACCGCTTATATGGTTATTTTCAGTCGTTACTTAATGCTATTTGGCTTTAGAGCCTTTGTTAAGTAACCAATGATTAAAATAAAACAAAGAACCATTAGAATACCGATAGTAAGTCCCATATTTCCCCCTAATCTTCGAAACTATTCGAATATTGATTGAAATAACAGTAGAACAATATACACAGATGCAAAGCAATATCAAGTTAAAAAACTTGATTGATAATTCAACATTACTATATGCGGTAACAGGCATTGCTAAAATAGCAATTTTAGTAAAATCATCTAACATTTTAGCCCAAACTTCTAACATAGATTTTTTTATTGGAGATTGAAACGGATTGAAGATCATAGAAGCCCTATTTGATTAAATTACCGATACCTGATTGTAAAATAGGCATTTTTTTTACAAGTGACTTAATACAATTCTTCGATCCGGATCGAAAATTAAATATCTCCAAAACAAACCTGTAGAGCGGTAATTGCCGTAAGTGAGGCGGTTTCTGTACGAAGTACACGTTTGCCGAGTAATACTTCGGTAAAGCCTTCGGTTTCGGTCATTGCGATTTCTTCAGCGGATAAGCCGCCTTCCGAACCGATTAATAAACGTACGCCGGCTTCAGGCACATTGGGCAGCTGGCGAATGGTGTATTTCGCACGAGGATGCAGATTTAATTTCAGCATGTCATCTTGTTCTTTACACCAGTCAGTCAGTTTCATGAACGGGCGAATTTCAGGAATTTCATTACGTCCACATTGCTCGCAAGCGGCAATCGCAATTTTTTGCCATTGTTGTAGTTTTTTGTCTTGGCGTTCATCGTTCAGTTTCACTCCGCAACGTTCAGAACAAAGCGGCGTAATGGTTTTTACGCCTAATTCAACTGATTTTTGAATAGTAAATTCCATCCGATCGCCGCGAGAAATCACTTGCCCTAAGTGAATCGGTAAATTGGATTCACGATTATCCAATTCGCTACTATCAATTTTTGCAATAATTTGCTTTTTTCCAACCGCTTGTAATGTGGCGTGGAAAATATGGTTTGAGCCGTCAAATAAAATAATTTGGTCGCCTTCCGTCATACGTAATACACGCCCGACGTGATTAGTTGCATCTTCACTTAAAATACAACGGGTTTGATTCGCTAATAATTCAGGATGGTAAATTCTTGGAATGCGCATAAGATATTCTTTCATTAACAACAATATGCCTATTGTAATGGAAATTGCCTGTTAAATAAATTTTTGCAAAATATTTCTAGAATTTAACCGCTTGATGGCGTAAATTGATAGGGATTCATTCTTTCAAAAGGAGGCTAAGTTATGGATTTTATTTATATCGTAGTGGGTGTTGCGCTGATTGCTATTTTAGTACTTTCATTGGTAATTGCATTGCTATTTCGCCGAGTGGTGAAAACTAATGAAGTACATATTGTACAGTAGGGTGGGAAAACCACCTCTTATGGCAAAGATACCGGAAATGGTAACGTTTATTATGCGTTTCCTTCATGGTTGCCAGTGATTGGTGTGAGTACGATTGTGCTGCCGGTTTCGGTATTTTCTATCAAAATTGATAATTACGAAGCATATGATTTAGAACGTTTGCCTTTTGTGGTAGATATCACCGCTTTCTTCCGTGTATCCGATTCAAATCTTGCCGCACAACACGTGTCGGATTTCCATGATATGAATATTCAATTGGTTGATATTATTCAAGGTTCGGTGCGTTCGATTCTTTCAAGCCGTAATTTAAACGATATTTTACAAGTACGTTCGGAATTGGGCGATGATTTTACCCAAGCGGTCAAAGAGCAATTGAAAAATTGGGGGATTGAGCCGGTTAAGAATATTGAATTGATGGATATTCGTGACAGCGGCAATTCGAAAGTGATTTTCAATATTATGGAAATTAAAAAATCATTTATTGAAAAAGAGAGCCGTGTCGAAGTTTCTCGTAACCCAAAAGAAGCTCAAATTGCGGAAATTGAAGCGAAAAAAGAAGCGGATGTAAAACGCCAAGAAGCGGAAAAAGAAGTCGGCTTAAAAACGGTAGAAAATCAACGAGAAGTGGCGGTATCTAACGAACAAGCGCAACAGTTGGTGAAAGAGCAAGAAAAAATTACCAAAGAACGTGAGATGGAAGTCAAACGTGTTGCGGAAGTAAAACAAGCGGAAATTGCCAAAGATGTTGAAATTGTAAAAGCGGATCAGGAAAAACGTACGCAAGAAATTAAGGCGGAAGCAAATAAAAATGCGTTAATTATTGATTCTGAAGCTGAAAAACAACATCAAATTTTAGTTGCGGAAGGTGAAAAACAAAAAGCGTTTTTAGCGGTTGAAGCATTGCTTGAAACAAAAGATAAAGAAGCGCAAGGTATTGCGAAAATAGGTTCGGCGGAAGCGGAAGCGAAGCAAAAACTGGAGATTTCATTAGTATCCGGTCAAATTGAATTAGCGAAAGAAATCGGTGGTAATGAAGGTTATCAAAGCTACTTGATCAGTATTCGTCAAATTGAAGCAAATCAGGCGATCGGTATTGAACAAGCGAAAGCGCTTTCAAATTCGGATATGAAATTTATCATTAATGATGAAAAAGTGGATAAAGGCATTCAGCGAGTGGGTGAATTATTCAGTTCGACCGGCGGTACTAAAATTGCTGCAACGCTGGAAGGATTAAACCAATCAGACTTAGGGAAGGCATTAATTGGTAAGTTTTTAGGTACTAACGGCTCGGAGCCTAAAGCATCGGATAAATAGGTTAAACAAGCGGTTGAATTTTCTCTATTTTTTGCAAAAAATAATGGAAAACGACCGCTTGTTTTTATTTAAAGTTCAAAATTATCAAAATCGTTAGTATCGACTTTGGCATCGATTTGCCCAACCAAATAGGAACTTACTTCGACTTCTTGCGGTGCAACTTGTACGTTATCAGACACCAACCAAGCGTTAATCCACGGAATCGGATTTGAAGAAGTTGCAAAAGGGCGGGGTAATCCGACCGCTTGCATTCGAATATTAGTAATATATTCGACATATTTCACCAAAATATCTTCATTTAAACCAATCATTGAACCGTCTTTAAATAAATACGCCGCCCATTCTTTTTCTTGTTCTGCCGCTGCAACAAAAAGATCATAAGCTTCTTGTTTACATTCTTCGGCAATTTCCGCCATTTCCGGATCGTCTTGTCCGGCTGCCATAATGTTCAACATATTTTGTGTGCCGGTTAAATGTAGGTATTCATCACGTGCGATGAATTTAATAATTTTAGCATTACCTTCCATTAGCTGCCGTTCAGCAAACGCAAAAGAACAAGCGAACGATACGTAAAAACGAATCGCTTCCAGCACGTTCACACTCATTAAGCATAAATAAAGTTGGCGTTTTAAGTTGCGTAAGGTCACTTGGTATTGCTTGCCGTCCACCGTATAACAACCTTCTCCGTAGAGTGTATAAAGTTGCGAATCTCGAATTAAATCATCGTAGTAGCAAGAAATATCTTTCGCACGTTTAATAATTTCTTCGTTAGTCACGATATCGTCAAACACAATCGACGGATCATTCACGATATTACGGATAATATGCGTATAAGAACGTGAGTGGATCGTTTCGGAAAACGTCCAGGTTTCGATCCAAGTTTCCAACTCCGGAATCGATACTAACGGCAAAAATGCCACGTTCGGGCTGCGACCTTGAATAGAATCAAGTAATGTTTGATATTTTAAGTTACTGATAAAAATATGTTTTTCGTGTTCCGGCAATGATTGGTAGTCGATACGATCTTGCGAGACATCAACTTCTTCCGGACGCCAGAAAAATGAGAGTTGTTTTTCGATTAACTTTTCAAATAATTCATATTTTTGTTGGTCATAACGGGCGACATTGACGTTTTGCCCGAAAAACATCGGTTCTTTTAATTGATCATTTTTATTTTGTGAGAAAGTGGTGTATGCCATGTTATCTCCTTTTTAAATAATTACCCTCACCCCTTGTGGGAGAGGGACAGATTTTTCTTCGTACAGAAGAAAATGAGGGAGAGGGGAAAATATTAATAAGTTTGCTGTGTAACGACTTTGCAAAATTTTTCACAAATTCGACCGCTTATTACCCACGCACGGCAATCCGTACGTGGTTAGGATCAGCCTTCGGCTGAGTGAGCCACGCTGTGGCTCTTAAAATTCTCTGATTGTTTCTGTGTTCTTCGTAGTTATTTTAATTCGATTTGTTGATAACACTCGACTTTGCTTATAACTGTCCGAAATATCATAATTTTTTAATATTTAAAGGAAATCCCCATCTTTAGCAAAGAGGCGGGCATTATAAGGTTTCTAGTCGCTATGGATAAGAGGCGATTGCTATCTTATCCACTAACGAATAACCTAAACACTAAATTTTACAGGCTCCACCGGCACAACCGTCATTTAAATCTTGTTGGGAATCTTCCGCTCCGTCTCTGGTATTTTGGTAATAGAGCGTTTTTAATCCGTATTTATAAGCGGTCAGTAAATCGGCAAGTAAGCGTTTCATCGGTACTTTGCCGTCTTCAAATTTTTGCGGGTCATAATTGGTATTTGCCGAAATCGCCTGATCAATGAATTTCTGCATAATACCGACCAGCTGTAAGTAACCGCTCATATCTGGGATATCCCATAATAGTTCGTATTGTGAACGGAGCTTTTCATATTCTGGCACAACTTGTTTTAAGATACCGTCTTTTGAGGCTTTAACACTCACGTAACCACGCGGCGGTTCAATGCCGTTGGTTGCATTGGAAATTTGCGAGGAAGTTTCTGACGGCATTAATGAGCTTAAGGTTGAGTTACGTAAGCCGAATTGTTGAATCTCCGCACGCAAACTTTCCCAATCATAATGTAGAGGCTCTTGAGTCAGGTTATCCAATTCTTTCTTATAGTTATCAATAGGTAAAATGCCTTGAGCATAGCTCGTCTCATCAAATAACTTACAAGCCCCCTGTTCTTTGGCTAAATTGAGCGAAGCTTTCAGCAAATAATATTGCATTGCTTCAAAGGTTCTGTGCGTAAGCGCATTGGCAGAACCGTCCGAATAACGCACGCCGTTTTTCGCTAAGTAATAAGCGTAGTTGATTACCCCGATGCCAAGCGAACGGCGAGCTAATGCGGCGTGTTTTGCCGCTTCCACAGGATAATCTTGATAATCTAACAAGGCATCTAGTGCGCGTACCACTAAGTCGGCAAGCGGTTCAAATTCATCTAAATTTTGCAAAGTACCTAAGTTAAATGCTGAAAGGGTACAAAGTGCGATTTCTCCGTTTTCATCGTTAATATCGTTCAGTGGTTTGGTCGGCAATGCGATTTCTAAACACAAATTGGATTGTCTGATTGGTGCAACTTGTGGATTAAACGGTGAATGCGTATTGCAATGATCGACATTCTGAATATAAATACGACCGGTTGAAGCGCGTTCTTGCATGAGCAGTGAAAATAACTCAACCGCTTTCACACTGCGTTTGCGAATAGTCGGATCTTGCTCATATTGCAGATAAAGTTGTTCAAATTTGTCTTGCTCAGCAAAAAACGCTTCATACAAACCATCGACATCAGACGGGCTGAATAAGGTGATTTCGCCACCCTTAATTAAGCGTTGATACATCAGCTTATTGAGCTGTACCCCGTAGTCCATATGACGGCAGCGGTTGTCTTCTATACCTCGATTGTTTTTTAACACCAATAAACTTTCCACTTCCAAGTGCCATAGCGGGTAGTAAACTGTTGCAGCGCCACCACGCACACCGCCTTGCGAGCAAGATTTCACCGCACTTTGGAAATGTTTATAAAACGGAATGCAACCGGTATGGAAAGCTTCTCCTTGACGAATCGGGCTGCCTAAGGCACGGATTGCACCGGCGTTAATGCCAATGCCCGCACGTTGCGACACATATTTAATAATTGCAGCAGAAGTGGCATTGATTGAATCCAAACTATCACCGCATTCGATCAGTACACAAGAACTAAACTGACGGGTCGGTGTTCTCACCCCCGACATAATTGGGGTCGGCAATGAAATTTTGAAGCTTGAAGTCGCATCGTAAAAACGTTTTACATAATCTAAACGCGTGGCTTTCGGATATTTCGAAAACAAGCAGGCTGCCACTAGCAGATATAAGAATTGTGCCGACTCATAGATCTCTCCGGTCACTCGATTTTGGACTAAATATTTTCCTTCGAGCTGTTTGACCGCCGCATAAGAAAAATCCATATCTCGGCTGTGTACGAGGAACTCATTCATTAACTGCCATTCTTGTTCAGTATAGTCGGTTAACAGCGCTTGATCGTATTTACCGAGTGCAACCAGCTTTTTAATATGAGTGAATAAATGAGGTGGGGTGAAGTCCCCGTAAGCTTTTTTACGCAGATGAAACATCGCTAAACGCGCAGCAAGATATTGATAATCCGGCGTTTCGGTACTGATTAAATCAGCGGCAGCTTTGATGATTGTCTCGTGAATATCAGCAGTACGAATACCTTGGTAAAACTGAATATGGGCGCTCAGTTCCACTTGTGATAGCGATACATTCTGTAAGCCTTCGGCAGCCCAAGTAATAACACGATGAATTTTGTCCAAATCAAACGGCTCTTGTTGCCCGCTACGTTTGGTTACCATCAATGTTTTCTGCATAAAATGTGTCTCCTTTTATCTTATTACTTAACCACTATATGTTGTGGTTTTGAAGTTCTTATATACAAGATATTGTTTTATTTGGGAGTGTGCAAGCAGAAAATTTTGTAAAAGGATATTGACAAAAGATAAGTGATTGAAGATAGGACGATTCGAGAAATGTAAAAAAATAAACCCCTGAAAATCAATTCAGGGGTTTGCATAAAAAAATTAAGGTTATTTACCTTTCACATCAATAATAAAGACTTCCGATTGGGTGCCGAGCCGCATCGGGATACCCCAAAAGCCATAGCCTGAGGTGACAAAATAATGGCCTAAACCGATTTTTTCATAGCCATAGTGCAGTCGATAAATCACGTTAGTCATTAAATTTGCCGGAAAAATTTGTCCTTTATGCGTATGTCCGGACACCTGTAAATCAATCGGTAATTGTGAATGTTGCTCGATTTGCGTTGGGCGATGGTCAAGTAAAAACACCGGTAAATCCGAATTGACTGCCGTTAATAATTGAGCGGCACTCGGTCGGTTTTTTACGAGGTCATCGTTACGTCCGATAATGGTAAATTTTCCGTTAATTTCGACCGCTTGATCCCATAGTACTTGGATACCGGCTTTTTGAATTTCACTGGCAATCGCAAGCTGTTCGCCAAAGAAATCATGATTGCCTAAAGTGGCATAAACGCCTAATGGCGCTTTGAGTTTTGCAAAGTGCGGTTGCATATTTTCCGCGACATAAGTATCGGTATTATCGTCCATAATATCGCCGGGTAATAAAATCAGATCTACTTTTTGTTGGTTAAAGATCTCCGCTAATTTATCTAATTGCTTTGCACCGAACCATTGCCCTAGATGCAGATCACTTGCCACCCCAATACGGAGCGGTTGATCAAGTGGTTTATCCAACTGAACGGAATAATGCACTACTTTCGGAGTGTAAGCGTTATATAAGGCGAACCCAACAATACCGAAAAATGCGAAAGGATAGGTAATTTTTAAGGCAAAATTGACCGCTTGTTTGCCTTTAAATAAGCGGTAAATCATCGCACAAGCAAGGCTAACGAATAATGCAAATAGCAATAGGGCGAGCATTAGCGCCGTAATTCTAAAACCGTTAAATGTTCGTGTGACGGTAAGAATCGCTAAGCCATTTGCAGCTAAATAGCTAATAAATGTCACGATCTTACGTGATTTGGTAGATAAGTTGAATAGCCAACCTACGGTACGAGAAAAGTTAAATACGAGGCATTGCAAAACAAGAATGGCAATTCCCGTAGTGATGTAATAACGATATTCCAAAAGCTTTCCTTTTTGTTTAAAAATAAAAAACGTGGGAATTGTAACGCAGATTGATTTTTCAAACAAAAGAAAAGCCCTATCATGTAGATAGGGCTTTGATAGAGCAAATGCATTTATGTAAGGAGGACTACTGTGTGCGATTATCTCGTGGGTTTTTGAACAGTTGCATTTGCTAATTTGGTGACTTCTAAATTAGAAGTTAGGTTTTAATAAACCCAGTTGACCCATTGCTGGATCAGTATTGTATGCTTCCATTGCATCGGCAACGGTCATACCTAATGCTTTTGCAACGCCTTCCCCGTAAGCCGGATCACAGAAGTAGCAGTTACGAATATGGCGATATTTAATAAAGTCTAACGCATCACCCATACCAGCAGCGGTATTCTTGAATAGCGCTTCTTTTTCTGAGTCAGTCATATTGTTGAGTAACACACGTGGTTGGCTGAAATAATCCGCATCGTCTTGGCGGAAATCCCAATGTGCCGCATCACCGTTAATTTTGAGTGGCGGTTCTGCAAATTGTGCTTGTTCTTGCCATTGACCGAAGCTGTTTGGTTCATAATGCAAAGTTGAACCGTAGTTACCGTCCACTCGACCTTGACCGTCACGCGCATTGCTGTGAACCGGACAACGAGGCGCATTTACTGGAATTTGGTGGTGGTTCACACCTAAACGGTAACGTTGTGCATCCGCATAGTTAAATAAACGAGCTTGTAACATACGGTCCGGAGATACGCTGATACCCGGTACTAAGTTGCTCGGTGCAAATGCAGATTGTTCAACGTCTGCAAAGAAGTTTGCAGGGTTACGGTTTAATTCCATTACGCCCACTTCGATTAACGGATAATCCGATTTTGGCCATACTTTGGTTAAGTCGAACGGGTGATATGGTACTTTTTCCGCATCGGCTTCCGGCATCACTTGGATATAAAGTGTCCATTTCGGGAAATCGCCTTTTTCGATTGCTTCGTATAAATCACGTTGGTGTGATTCACGATCGTTAGCGATAATTGCCGCTGCTTCTTCGTTGGTTAAGTTCTTGATACCTTGTTGGGTACGGAAGTGGAATTTCACCCAGAAACGCTCGTTATCAGCGTTAATCATACTATAAGTGTGTGAACCGAAACCGTGCATATGACGATATGAAGCCGGAATACCACGCTCAGACATTACGATCGTCACTTGGTGAAATGCTTCCGGTAATAACGTCCAGAAGTCCCAGTTGTTTGTCGCACTACGCATATTGGTGCGCGGATCACGTTTAACTGCTTTGTTTAAATCCGGGAATTTGCGTGGGTCACGTAAGAAGAATACCGGCGTATTGTTGCCTACTAAGTCCCAGTTACCTTGTTCGGTATAGAATTTAACTGCGAAACCACGGATATCGCGTTCCGCATCTGCTGCACCACGTTCACCGGCTACAGTGGTAAAACGTGCGAATAATTCGGTTTCTTTACCTACTTGGCTGAAGATTGCCGCTTTAGTGAATTTAGTGATATCGTTAGTTACAGTGAATTTACCGAACGCACCGGAGCCTTTAGCGTGCATACGACGCTCAGGAATCACTTCACGTACGAAGTTGGCTAATTTTTCATTTAACCATAAGTCTTGTGCAAGTAACGGACCGCGAGGGCCGGCAGTTAAACTATTTTGGTTATCAACAACAGGCGCACCGTTGTTCATAGTTAATGATGTATGATGGAATGGACATTTAGACATAATAATTACCTTGAAATGTTAATAGGTTTAATGTATGGATATATTATTATTGATTGGTTTTATTTTGTAAAACTATCAATTTGATAGAAAATAGCGATTAAATTAGATTTTTTAATAGGAAATAACTTTGAGTTTATGGCTTGAAAAGTAAATCGCTTTTCCCCATTTATTAAAGCGTTTGAAAGCGGTGAAATACCGCTAATTTTTTGCAAATTAAAAGAGGATAAAATGAGTACAAATCAAGAAACAAGAGGCTTTCAATCAGAAGTAAAACAACTGCTTCAATTAATGATCCATTCACTTTATTCAAATAAAGAAATTTTCTTACGTGAATTAATCTCTAATGCGTCCGATGCAGCGGATAAACTGCGTTTTAAAGCGCTTTCAAATCCAGCCTTATATGAAGGTGACGGTGAATTGCGTGTCCGAGTGAGTTTTGATGAAACGCTAGGAACGCTGACGATCAGCGATAACGGTATTGGTATGAACCGTGAGCAAGTGATCGATCATTTAGGCACGATTGCTAAATCCGGTACCAAAGAATTTTTAAATGCTTTAGGTACGGATCAAGCGAAAGACAGCCAATTAATCGGTCAATTCGGGGTCGGTTTTTATTCGGCGTTTATTGTAGCGGATAAAGTGACGGTGAAAACTCGTGCGGCAGGTGAAACCCAAGGTGTGGTGTGGGAATCTGCAGGTGAAGGCGATTACACGGTGGCGGATATTGAGAAAGTGACACGTGGTACGGAAGTGATTTTACATCTGCGTGAGGATGAAAAAGAATTTTTAAGCGAATGGCGTTTACGTGAAATTATTGGGAAATATTCGGATCATATCGGTTTACCGGTTGAAATCCAAACTACAGAATATGATGAAGAAGGCAAAGCAAGCGGTCAAAAATGGGAAAAAATTAACAAAGCGCAAGCACTTTGGACTCGCTCAAAAACCGAAATTTCAGATGAAGAATACCAAGAGTTCTATAAGCATTTAAGCCACGATTACAATGATTCACTTATTTGGGCGCATAATAAAGTGGAAGGTAAACAAGAATATACCAGCTTACTTTATGTGCCGGCAAAAGCGCCTTGGGATCTGTTCAATCGTGAGCAAAAACACGGCTTAAAACTTTACGTTCAGCGTGTATTCATTATGGATGATGCCGAAGTGTTTATGCCGAATTACTTACGTTTTATGCGAGGTTTATTAGATACGAATGACTTGCCGTTAAACGTTTCACGTGAGATTTTACAAGAAAATAAAGTTACCGCTTCACTACGTTCGGCATTAACTAAACGAGCATTGCAATTATTGGACAAATTAGCCAAAGACGACCAAAGCAAATACCAATCCTTTTGGAATGAGTTCGGCTTAGTGTTAAAAGAAGGTGTTGGCGAAGATTTTGCTAATAAACAACAAATTGCGTCATTATTCCGCTTTGCTTCAACCCAAACTGATTCTAGCGAACAAACAGTAAGTTTGGCGGATTATATCGGCAGAATGAAAGAAGGCCAGAAAGCGATTTATTTCTTAACCGCTGATAGTTATGTGGCAGCGAAAAATAGCCCGCACCTCGAACTGTTTAATAAGAAAGGCATTGAAGTGCTACTATTATCTGATCGTATTGACGAGTGGGTAGTTGGTCATTTAACTGAATTTGACGGCAAACCGTTGCAAAGTATCACTAAATCAGATTTGGATTTAGGCGATCTTGCCGATAAGGAACAAGAAGAAAGCCAAAAAGCGCAACAAGAGGAATTCGGATCTTTCCTTGAACGTGCGCAAGGCTATTTTGGTGACCGTGTGAAGAAAGTGGTATTAACGCATCGCTTAACCGACACGCCGGCAGTGGTTTCAACCGATAGTGATGAAATGACTACGCAAATGGCAAAACTGTTTGCTGCAATGGGACAAAAAGCCCCAGAAATGAAATATACATTTGAGCTAAATCCGGATCATCGTATGGTTAAGAAAATTGCAGATCTTACTGATGAAACAGAATTCAATGATTGGATTGAATTATTGTTTGAACAAGCATTGCTTGCAGAGCGTGGTTCATTAGAAAATCCGGCAGCATTTATCAAACGTATGAATAAATTACTTGGTTAACTGCTAGAGATATAAAAAAGGCTATCAAAAGATAGCCTTTTGTATTTAACTAAAAATTGCAAATTTTTCTGTAAATTTGACCGCTTGTCACACTTATTTTAAACGCTCAAAGCCTTTTTCTAAATCGGCAATCAGATCTTCAACCGCTTCTAAACCAACGTGAATGCGAATCAGTGTACCGTTGAGTTTTCTTTCGATCGCCGAGCGGATGCGAGTAATTTCTTCCGGTTGGTTAGCTAAAATCAGTGATTCAAAACCGCCCCAAGAATATGCCATGGTAAATAATTCGAAATGATCTAAAAAGTGGGCTAATTGTTTATCGTTTAACTTTTGGTTAAGTTCGAATGAAAACAGACCGCTTGCCCCTTTAAAATCTCGTTTGAAAAATTCGTGCCCCGGGCAGCTTGGTAACACAGGGTGGAAGACTGCTTTCACTTCCGGACGCTGTGCCAGCCATTGCGCCACTTGAATTGAACGTTCTTGGTGTTCTCTCAAACGAATACCGAGCGTGCGTAACCCTCGTGCTGTGGTATAAGCGGAATCCGCATCAACCATTTGCCCCATCAAATATGAACGTTCACGAAGCTGATCCCAACAACGCGCATTAGATACGGCTGTGCCAATCATCACATCAGAGTGACCGACCAAATATTTAGTGCCGGCTTGAATCGAAATATCAATTCCGAATTCAAGTGCCGGGAAAAGTACACCGCCCGCCCAAGTATTATCGATCATAATCACGATATCTGGATTGACTTCACGAGCGACTCGAACCAAAGTCGGAATATCCGGCACTTCCATTGTTAGTGAGCTTGGCGATTCTAAAAATAGAACTTTAGTATTCGGCTGAATTAAGGCTTGAATCCCTTCACCGATGAGCGGATCGTAATAAGTGGTACTTACCCCGATATTTTTTAAGATAACGTTACAAAAATCTTGGGTCGGCTCATAAGCTGCCCCAGTCATTAATACGTGATCACCTTGAGCAACAAAAGCCAAAATGGAATTGGTTACGGCTGCCGCGCCACACGGATAAAGGTAACAGCCTGTTCCACCTTCTAATTCACACATTGCATCTTGGAGAGCGAAATGGGTAAGCGTGCCTCGTCTGCCGTAAAATAATTCACCTTTATAGCGATTGCGAGTGGCATTCTTTTTTTGTGCAACTGAGTCAAACACTAAAGAAGAGGCGCGTTGAACGACAGGATTGACAGAACCTTGGGTATAACGAGATTTACGTCCGGCATGGACAAATTTGGTTTCCAGTTGAGAGAAATTTGACATTGTGTTTCCTTATTGTAGTTATAAGAAAGCGGTCTGATTTCTGCAAAATTTTGCAAAAATTCGACCGCTTGTAAGGTTATCTGAATACGCTACGATATTGTGGTTTGGCACGTTTGAATTGGCTGATGAGTACGATAACAAAAGCAAGTGCGAACATTGCGAAGGCAACGATAAGCCATTCCGGCATGCCTAAGCCAAGCATTTCCCATTGTTTCTCACTACAATTTACCGGGCCAGGTGCAAAAATACTTGGGAACCATTGATCAAACGGCATTGTTTGTGGAAATTCTGGTTTAAACTCACATTGATTCCAAGGAGAAGGATTTGCTTGATAATCATGGTGTTTGACTGCTAATGCAAGCCCTTTAAAGGCACTGAAGCCCCAAATGAATAAAGCAAGCCAGCGAGTAAGAAAAAAGCGAGGGGAGATAGAAGCAAGTAAACCGGCAATGATAAGTCCTAAAATCGCAAGACGTTCATAGACACACATGACACAAGGAACTAATTCCATTCCGTATTGGAAATAAATACCAGTTGCTTCGAGAGCAAATGCAATAAAAGCAAGTAATAGCCATGCTGTGCGATTTAATGATAGTTGTTTGAAATAGCTGAGCATAAGAGTTCCTTTAGTTTGAATTATATATGCATTGTACCTGATTTTACTCAGCTTTCGTAAAAAATCTCCCTAAAAGTAGGGAGATTTTTTAGCGTTTAGCGACTGATAATCCAGCCCCAATTTGTCATGATTTCTGTAAACGGAGGAAGTAAATATTCCAATGTGAAGAAACCGACAATCGACAATACGATAGTATAAGGTAATGTCATATACAACATTCTGCCGTATGAGAGTCGGATTAACGGCGCAAACGGTGAAGTGAGCAAGAATAAGAATGCTGCTTGTCCATTCGGTGTCGCAACAGAAGGTAAGTTCGTACCGGTATTAATTGCCACCGCAATTAAGTCGAATTGTTCACGACCAATAATGCCTGAGGTTAGCGCATTTTTTGCTTCGTTAATATAAACCGTTCCTACGAATACATTATCGGATACCATAGAAAGTAAACCGTTAAATACATAGAACAAGGCTAATTGAGAATGTGCATCCGCAGAGAGTACGAATTGGATAATCGGTTCAAATAATTTAAGATCCACAATTACCGCAACCACAGTAAAGAATACTACGATTAACGCAGTAAACGGCATTGGTTCTTGGAATGAACGACCGATTACGTGTTCATCTATGATGCCACAGAATGCCGTACAAATGATGATAATCGTTAAACCAATGATACCAACATCAGCAAGATGGAATGCAAGCCCGATAATTAACCAAATACCGGTAAGCGCTTGAATGCCCATTTTTACACGGTCTTGCTGGGTCATACGTTGTTCTTTTAATAAATTATAACGTGCGAGAACACCCCATACACGACGTGGTAAACGCTCACCGTAACCGAATAATTTAAAGTGTTCTAATGATAAACACGTGATGACACCGAAAAGTAAGACAGGTAAGCTTACCGGTGCAACACGTAAGAAGAATTCAACAAAGCCCCATTCGGCTTGACCTGCAATGATTAAGTTCTGTGGCTCACCTACCATTGTCATTACGCCACCTAATGCACTACCTACAGCCGCATGCATCAACAGACTACGCAAAAATGCTCGGAATTGTTCGAGAATTTGTTTATTGGTAACGATTTTTTCGTCATTAGTAATATCTGTAGAATCCTCAAAGCTATTACCTGAAGCCACTTTATGGTAAACACCATAGAAGCCGGTACCAACACTAATGATAACGGCAATAACCGTTAACGCATCTAAGAATGCAGATAAAAAAGTTGCGCTAAGACAGAAAGCAAGAGAAAGAACTTTTTTAGAATGAATAGCAATAAGTAATTTAGTAAAAACATATAATAACAATTGCTTCATAAAATAAATGCCGGCAACCATAAACATTAACAATAAAATAACGTCAAAGTTTGCCATTATTTCTTCTTTTACATGGTGAGGACTGGTCATGCCGATAATAACTGCCTCAATCGCTAATAAACCTCCGGGCTGAAGCGGATAACATTTTAGCGCCATTGACAAAGTAAAAATAAACTCGGCAACTAATACCCATCCGGCAACAAAAGGGCTAATAAAGAAAAAGACAAGAGGATTAATAACTAAAAAAGCCAAAATAGCTAATTTATACCATTCCGGCGCTTTACCTAAAAAGCTTTTAAATATAGCATTCGAGCTATGCATTTAAAGTTCTCCTTGTAAATAAAAAAATATAAGCTAATTGTAATCTAGTTTAGATTAAAGGATAATAGCACTTATTCCATATTTCTGTGGGTGTTTTTTGATTTTGGATAAGAATCGTTTCTTTATTTTTGCGCCATTTTCGCAAATTATGTTATGGGGGCATAAACATGATGGACAGATCTTATATTTTAAAAGCTCAGAGTCCAGCTGCTCTTGCAGAAGAATATATAGTTAGAAGTATTTGGGATAATAAATTCCCTGCAGGAACAGATTTACCGGCGGAGCGAGAGCTTGCAGACCGTATCGGGGTGACTCGTACAACGTTACGAGAAGTGTTACAACGATTAGCCCGTGACGGCTGGTTACACATTCAACATGGTAAACCGACTCGTGTGAATGATGTTTGGGAAACAGCAGGTCCAAATATTATTAGTACGATTATTAAATTAGACAAATCGTATTTACCCGTCATTATTGCTAACGTGGTTTCATTACGTACCCGTATGGCAGAGTTTTATATCCCCGAAGCCGTCAAATTAAATCCAGAAGAATGTGTTCAGTATTTTGCACAATTAGATTCCTTACAAGATTCGGCTGAAGCATTTGCCAAATTTGACTATACATTATTTAGACAGTTTACTTTTTCGGCAAATAAACCTGTGTACGCCTTGATTTTAAACAGTTTTAAAGGAATGTACCACCAAGTTGCGAGCATTTTCTTTGCAGATCCGGTTTGTCGTCAACTTACTCTTGCTTTTTACCGAGAATTATTAAAAGCTTGTGTAGAGAAAGATGCGGAGAAAGCAGCTAATGCAATGGCTCAAAATCGTCAATCAAGTAGCGAAATTTGGGGCAAACTTTTACAAAGTATCCCAGAAAATTTTGGTGAACTAAAATAGGATATATTTTGAACGAAATTCTCTTAACTTTAGAACCTCAAGACAATGCACGCTTGCAATCGCTTTGTGGCGCGTTTGATGAACATTTAACTTTAATTGAGAAAAGTTTTAATCTCACTATTGCTCGTAGCGGTTTCTCTTTTTCGATTCAAGCCGATGACGAGAACCATTATTCGGTGACATTAATCCAAAATGCGGCAAAGCTCTTAAAACAGCTTTACATTGATACCGCACCAATTAAAGGTAAAATCAAAGAATTGGATTTGGAAGATATTCATTTAGCTATTCAAGAAAGCCGAATGTTACTTCAAAATCAATGGAATGTTGGAGGACAAGGAGAGATTTCAATCAAAACGAAGCGAGGTGTGATTAAGCCGAGAGGTGAACATCAGCAAGCTTATTTAAGAAATATTCTTAGTTACGATATTAGTTTCGGTATTGGACCAGCTGGCACAGGAAAAACATTTCTTGCCGTTGCTGCCGCAGTAGAATCGCTTGAACGTCAAGAGATTCGCCGAATTTTATTAACTCGTCCGGCAGTTGAGGCAGGTGAAAAACTCGGTTTTTTACCCGGCGATCTTGGGCAAAAAATTGAGCCGTATTTAAGGCCTTTATACGATGCTTTATTTGAAATGTTAGGTTTTGAAAAAGCACAAAAATTAATGGAACGTAATGTGATTGAGATTGCGCCTCTTGCTTATATGCGTGGGCGTACCTTAAACGATGCGTTTATTATTTTAGATGAAAGCCAAAATACTACGACGGAGCAGATGAAAATGTTCTTAACTCGTATTGGTTTTAATTCAAAAGCGGTAATTACAGGGGATGTTACGCAAGTAGATTTACCTCGTAGCCAAAAGTCAGGTTTAAAACACGCAATGGAAGTGTTGAAAGATGTGCCTGATTTAAGTTTTAATTATTTTGATAGCCATGATATTGTCCGTCATCCGGTGGTGGCGAAGATTGTACAGGCTTATGATGTTTGGGAAGCAGAGGATGAACAGCGCCGTGAGCAACGTCGTTTGGAAAAACTTGCTCTAGAACAGCAAAAAATTTTAGAACAAGCAGAACAGTTATAAGAGATAAGCGGTTATTTTGGTAAAAAATTTTGCAAATTTGACCGCTTATTTATTAATAGAAAAAAGGCGAGAAGATTATTCTCGCCTTTTGTATTTTTAAGTGAAATTATAAAATTTCTTTCGCTTTCGCTACAACATTCTCAACCGTGAAGCCGAATAGTTTGAATAACTGATCAGCCGGTGCAGATTCACCGAAGCTATTCATACCTACGATACGACCTTCAAAGCCAACGTATTTATACCAGAAGTCAGATAATTGTGCTTCGATAGCTACACGTTTTGTTACTGAACGTGGTAACACAGATTCACGATATGCTTCATCTTGTTTATCAAACACATTTGTGCTTGGCATTGAAACCACACGTACTTTTGTACCTTCTGCTGCTAATACATCAGCCGCTTTCATTGCTAAATCAACTTCGGAACCTGTTGCGATAAGAATTAAATCTGGGCAACCGCCTTTTTCACAGCATTCACGTAAGATATAACCACCACGTGCTACATTTGCTAATTGTTCAGCAGTACGTTCTTGTTGAGTAAGGTTTTGACGAGTGAAAATTAATGCACTTGGGCCGTCTTTACGTTCAACCGCTGTTTTCCACGCTACCGCTGATTCTACTTGATCAGCTGGACGCCATGTTTCTAAGTTCGGAATGAAACGTAATGATGCGGTTTGTTCCACTGGTTGGTGAGTTGGACCGTCTTCGCCTAAGCCGATAGAATCGTGTGTATACACGAATAATGAACGTTGTTTCATTAATGCTGCCATACGAACTGCGTTGTGCGCATATTCATAGAACATTAAGAAGGTTGCACCGTAAGGAATAAAACCACCGTGTAATGCAATACCGTTCATAATTGCAGACATACCGAATTCACGCACACCATAGTTAATGTAGTTACCATCCACGTTATGATCTGCACGGATTGGTTTTGAACCAGACCATAAAGTTAAGTTAGAACTTGCTAAGTCTGCAGAACCACCTAAGAATTCAGGTAAGATATGTGCATAAGCTTCAATTGCATTTTGTGATGCTTTACGGCTTGCGATCGCTGCAGGGTTAGCTTGTAATTTTTCGATAAATGCTTTGCTTTCCGCTTCCCAGTTCGCTGGTAAATCGCCAGCCATACGGCGTTTAAATTCTGCCGCTAATTCAGGGTGTGCCGCTTCATAAGCTGCAAATTTAGCATTCCATTCTTTTTCTACTACCGCACCTTGTGCTTTAGCATCCCAATCTGCATAGATTTCTGCCGGAATTTCAAATGGTGCATATTCCCAATTAAGCGCTTGGCGTGTTAACGCAATTTCATCGTTACCAAGTGGTGCTCCGTGGCAGTCGTGTGATGCCGATTTGTTTGGAGAGCCGTAACCGATGATAGTTTTACAGATGATTAATGTTGGGCGATCTGTTTCCGCTTTTGCATTTTCAATCGCAAATTTGATTTGTTCCGCATCATGACCGTCTACATTTCGGATAACTTGCCAGCCATAAGCTTCAAAGCGTTGTGCGGTGTCATCAGAGAACCAACCGTCTACATGA
Organism: Actinobacillus ureae ATCC 25976; assembly: GCF_000188255.1. Classification (GTDB taxonomy): domain Bacteria; phylum Pseudomonadota; class Gammaproteobacteria; order Enterobacterales; family Pasteurellaceae; genus Actinobacillus; species Actinobacillus ureae. The sequence continues at coordinate 1,454,198 of NZ_GL831080.1, read as the reverse complement.
CCATCGATTGAAATATTATTGTCATCGTAGAAAGCGATTAATTTACCTAAACCTAAAGTACCGGCTAATGAACAGGCTTCATGCGAAATACCTTCCATTAAACAGCCGTCACCTAAGAATGCATAAGTGTAGTGGTCAACAATTTGGTGGCCTTCACGGTTAAATTGTGCGGCTAATGTTTTTTCTGCAATCGCCATACCTACAGCATTGGTGATACCTTGACCTAATGGACCAGTAGTGGTTTCAACGCCTGGAGCATAACCATATTCTGGGTGACCTGGGGTTTTAGAATGTAATTGACGGAATTGTTTTAAATCTTCAATTGAAAGATCATAGCCTGTTAAGTGTAATAAGCTATAAATTAACATTGAACCATGGCCGTTTGAAAGTACGAAACGGTCGCGATCAGCCAATTTAGGATTGGTTGGATTGTGCTTTAAAAAGTCGCGCCATAATACCTCAGCGATATCTGCCATACCCATTGGGGCACCCGGGTGACCAGAGTTAGCTTTTTGTACTGCATCCATACTTAAGAAGCGAATTGCATTCGCTAATACTTTACGTTCTGCCATGTGTTTACTCCTAGACAAGAAAGTGACAAAAACTCTATAAATAGATAGATTTAGTTAATGAGATTAATTCTACACTATTTTTGAAGTAATACTCAAAAAATCTCTAGAGAAATCTGTGATCTTCTTCACAAAATATGAGAAAAAGTTGATTGAAAATGATTTGTTTTGATTAAGTTACATAATGGGGATATTTTGTGGAAAATTATGTTAATTGGTAAGGCTGAGTATTGATCTTAATGACTAAATACCATAGAATACGCACTCTTTTTGGCGTCGAGCAGATGCTCGGCATATTATTTATTCACATATGGTACTTATCAGCGGATATACGTATGTATAACAAGATAAGTGGCGATATGGCTTCATTAGAGGTTTTCCAATGAAACAAGGTATTCACCCAGAATATACAGAAATTACTGCAACATGTTCATGCGGTAACGTAATCAAAACTCGCTCAACAGTGGGTAAAAACTTAAATCTTGATGTGTGCGGCAACTGCCACCCATTCTATACTGGTAAACAACGTGTTGTTGATACTGGTGGTCGTGTTGAACGTTTCAACAAACGTTTCTCAATTCCAGGCACAAAATAATTTCCGAATTATTGATAAAACCCCGCATTTGCGGGGTTTTGTTGTATATAAAAGACCTATTTGAGGTAATGATATTAATGAATATAAATTTTGTGATTAGCTTGGTTAATGCCAATGTTAGAAGAAGTCATATTAATAATGAATTTTCTAAACGAAATATTCCATTTCAATTTTTTGATGCTTTACAGCCATCAGTATTGTTAGAGCAGTATATTGCAACAACACTTCCTGGTTTAAAGGTTGCGAATTTATCAGAAGGTGAAAAAGCCTGTTTTATGAGCCATATGGCATTATGGGAGAAATTAGCTAATAGTAAAAATAATTATATGGCTATTTTTGAAGATGATGTTATCTTAGGTAAGAATGCTGATAAACTTTTTTCTAGTTATGATTGGTTAGAAGAGCGTTTTGCTCTAAATGATAATTTAATTATTAGGCTAGAAACTTCTTGCATCGCTGTAAAAAGAGTAGGTTCAGAGGTTGAAAACGTTTTAGAAAGAAAGTTTTCTTTACTTGATTCAGAGGAGTTTGGTATGGCTGGTTATATTTTATCAAGAAAAGCAGCCGTATTTTTACTGGATTATTTCAAAAGCTTAGATGGTAAATCTATAAAAGCTATTGATAAATATTTATTTGGTGATTTAATTAGAAATAATAACTTACATATTTATCAATTAGAGCCTGCAATTTGCATACAAGAAGATAAGTTAAATAAGAAAAAATCGACCTTAATAAGTCAATTGGAATATGATAGAAGAAGAATAGAAAATAATAATAAAAAACAGGAAAATAAAGGGATAATATATATGATTTATAAATTGCTCACAAAATGGAAGCGAATGAAAGAGAAAAAGAGAAGTGAGCAAGAACGGCTTAATAATATGATTAAATTTGAATAGAATGAGGCTCCCTTTAATAAAAAGGGAGCTTTTTTATACTCGTTTTTTAAGTTGTTCATTTAACCATATAGATGCTGATCCCATATCAAAATCATAAGTATCGCTCGCACTATTAGATATATTTTTACCAGTTAATATTAGAGAATCTACACCATTCTTAACAACTGGTGCCCACATATTTGTTAGTTTAGGGCTATTAGCGTAGAACGCTAGCAATGGTTTCGCACAAGCACAAGCTACATGAATGCCTCCGCCGTCTACAGAAATTACAATATCCGCAGAATTTACGAAAGCAAAGTATTCTAAAATATTCGTTTTAGGACTTAATACTACATCGAAATTTAAACGTTCAATATAATCTTTAGCGCCATTAGTATTTGTTACTAAAAAATCAATCTTCTCAAGGTAAGAAGAAGGAACCTGTTCAAGTAATATTTTCAACTCTTGTGGAGGAATTTCACTTTTGCTACCTTGTGGATTCAATAAGACCCTTATTGATTTATTCTTATTCCAAAATTTTTCTACTTTTTCGGAATGTTCCATATTAAATGGTACGGTATAAGAAATATCAGATTTAAGGTTGTTTTTTAATATGGAATAATTTAAGTAATTCTTTATATGAGTATATTGGGGCACCTTAACCGAAAAGTCATAGTTTCTCACACTATTTAGATGATAATGTTTTTTAGGCTCTTTGCCGAAATTTACAATAAATTTGGGAGATAAACTCCAATCTAAAATAATACTTTTAGTTGTAAATGAAGGCATAAAATCAAGATATAGATCCCATTTCTTCCTTTCCTGAATATAAGTCTGAAAATTATCTTCCAAAATAACGTCAATAAATCCAGCATTTTTATAGATTAGCTTATTACGCTCAGTAACTAAAACACCTATTTTGATATGTGGGTTAGCTTCTTTAATTTGTCTTAGATGTAAGGTGTGTACGATTGCATCACCAACAGCATCGCCGATAGGTTTAAGTAAAATTGAGTTGATATCGTTAAAATTGAATTCATTTTTGAGTCTTTTTGTACCAAAAAGTTTTATAACTAAAGATTTCATCTCTATAATATGTTCCGTATAAGCTATTGAAATAGTCGTATGGTATGTAAAAATGAATATGAAAGCAATGTTAAGAAGAATTAGATTGGCATTAGGCAAATTGTTGCTAGATAAAAAAGTAGCATCGAATACTTTAGAAGCGATTCCCAAAAAAATCTTATTTCTTCGCCAAGATGGGAAAATTGGGGATTACATCGTCAGTTCATTTGTATTTCGGGAGATAAAAAAACAATCGCCGGCAACGCATATCGGGGTGGTTTGCTCTCGTAATAATGCTTATTTATTTGAGCATAGCCCTTATATTGACCAATTGTATTTTGTACGCACCAAAAATATTGGTGATTATTTAGCCTGCGGTAAGCAACTGGCAAAAGAACAATATGATGTTGTTATTGATCCTACTGTCACATTACGTAATCGGGATCTACTTTTTTTACGCACGATCAATGCCAAAATGTATATCGGATATGATAAATCAGACTATAAGCTTTTTACGTTAAACGTACAGAATGAACAGCAACATTTTGCTGAGATCTATAAACAGGCACTGGAACTTGCCGGTTTTACCAATATTGATATCCAGTATGATATACCGAGAGATGAAAAGAGTGTGAAAGCTGTACAAGATTATTTATCAGAAAATCAGCTTGAGCATTTTATTACGCTGAATTTATTTGGTGCAGGATCAGCTCGCCGTTTTAGTGATGAGAAAATGATGGAATTAGTGACTTACCTGTGCAAGGTTAGCACAAAGCCCATCCTTTTACTCACATTTCCTGAAGTGACACCTAAATTGAAGCAGATTGCCGCTCAGCTTGAGAATGTCTTTGTTTATGAAAACACGCAAACTGTGTTCGATACGATTGAACTGATTTATCATTCGGACATATTGATTTCGCCGGATACTTCAACAGTACATATTGCCTCGGGTTTATCTAAGAAAATTATTGGTTTTTATAGTTCGGATGAACAGAATTTTATTCATTGGCATCCGAATAATAAGGCAGAAACTTATGTTTTACACTTTAAGCAAAGTGTGAATGATCTTGATTTTAATCAGATAAAACCAGAATGGTTAAACTAAATGGAATTCCAATCCCTTAAACTGTTTTTAGATATTGCGCAAACCCGAAGTTTTATTCGTTCGGCTGAAAATAATTATATGAGTGCGTCTACATTGACGCGCCATATTCAGCGGATTGAAGAAGAGCTAGGGCAGCCGTTATTTATACGGGATAACCGACAAGTTCGCTTAACGGAAGCGGGTGAAAAGTTTTTAGTATTTGCGAAACAAAGTTGGTCTGATTGGCAACAATTACAGCATCAGCTTTCACCGATACAAGGTCAGTTAGAAGGCGAATTAAAAGTGTTCTGTTCGGTAACGGCGGCTTATAGCCATTTACCGCAAATTTTGGAGCATTTTCGTCAGGCACATCCGAAGGTAGAGATTAAGCTGAGTACTGGCGACCCGGCTCAAGCGGTGCATACGGTGCATTCTTTTGAAGCGGATATTTCCTTAACCGGTAAGCCGGAGCATCTGCCGAACAGTATTGTGTTTCATTATATTGATGATATTCATCTTTCGGTTATTGCGCCACGGGTGGCATGTGCAGCAACACAATGTTTGCAGCAACAACCGATAGACTGGCAAAATATTCCGTTTATTTTGCCGGTTGACGGGCCGGTTCGAAAGCGAATTGATCGTTGGTTTAAAGAATTAAAAATTAAAGAACCGAAGATTTATGCAACAGTTGCAGGGCATGAAGCGATTGTGCCGATGGTTGCGTTAGGCTGTGGTGTGGCATTGTTACCCGATGTAGTCATCAAACACAGTCCGATGAATAATCAAATTTCTTATTTGAAATTGCCTAAACCGATATCGCCGTTTGAGCTAGGAATTTGTGTACAAGAGAAAAGGTTACAAGAACCGATTATTAAAGCATTTTGGGAATTGTTACCGAAAGACTAAAAACAACAAGCGGTTAAATTTTAAGAATTTTTTGCAAATTTCTTCCTAAATTTTAACCGCTTGTTTTTTTATTTAAATACCGCCCAAACCGGTGCGTGATCGGATGGTTTTTCCATTGCACGGATTTCTAAATCAATCCCTGTTTCAACACAATGTCCCGCGAGGCCTTTTGAGGCTAACACTAAGTCGATTCGTAGGCCTCGATTATCATCAAATCCTTTCGAACGATAATCAAACCACGAGAATTTGTCGTTAGCTTGTGGGTTCATTACACGGAATGTATCGACTAAACCATAGTTATATAAACGATCTAACCATTCACGTTCTTCCGGTAGGAATGAACATTTACCGTCGCGCAACCAACGTTTGCGGTTTGGCTCACCGATACCGATATCTAAATCGGTCGGGCTAATATTCATATCACCCATAATCACAATCGGATTTTCCGGAGTCAGTTCAGTTTCTAAATAATGCTGTAAATCTGCGTAAAATTTTTCTTTTGCTGGGAATTTGGTTTCATGCGCACGATTTTCACCTTGCGGGAAATAGCCGTTTAACACGGTAAGTACACCAAATTCTGTTTCAATATCCGCCATAATCATACGCTTTTGTGCATCAGCATCATCGGTTGGGAAACCTTTACGCACGGCAAGCGGTTCTTTTTTGGTTAAAAGCGCCACACCGTAGTGTCCTTTTTGCCCGTGATGAAACACATGATAGCCTAAATGATTGACTAAATCCCAAGGGAAATCTTCATCAGCCACTTTGATTTCTTGTAAACCAATAACATCCGGCTGATGCTTTTCAATCAGCGCTTCTAGCTGGTGTGGGCGGGCACGTAACCCATTAATATTAAACGAAATAAACTTCATAAATAAAATCCAAATAGAAACCACGGATAAGGCAAACAAGCGGTCATTTTTTTCGCAAAAATTTGCATTACCCGTGGCGTAAGTAAAAATTAGAGCGTCATTGCAGCAATCCAACCGAACACTAGTAACGGAATATTAAAGTGTAAGAAGGTTGGCACAACAGAATCCCAGATATGATCATGTTTCCCATCAGCATTTAAACCTGATGTTGGACCTAATGTTGAATCAGATGCCGGAGAACCTGCGTCACCTAAAGCGGCTGCTACACCTACGATAGCCATAGTCGCTAATGGAGAAAAACCGAATGATACACATAATGGCACGTAAATAGAGGTAATAATCGGCACAGTTGAGAATGATGAGCCGATGCCCATCGTAATAAATAAACCGACAATTAACATCAATAACGCAACCATTTCTTTACTTTGAATCGAACCTCGTAATGCTTCAACTAATTCAGGTACTCCACCGGTTGCGTTTACTACACTTGCGAAGCCGGATGCGGCAATCATCACGAAACCAATCATCGCCATTAAACGTAAACCGTCTTGGAATAAATCATTGGTTTGTTTTAGTTTAAATACACCGCCTAATGCAAAAATAATTAAGCCGACTAAACCGCCCATGACAGTTGAGTTAGTAGCTAATTGCACCGAACAAGTTGCGATAATAGCAACAATACTTACACCGATATGGAATGGTTTTACTTTTGCTACGCGGGCAGCAACTTCATCAGCGGTCGGTTCTTTTACATTTTCTACATAAGTACGAGGCTTACGGTAAGAAACAAAAAAGGCAAATAGTAAGCCTAAAATCATACCTGATACAGGAATTGCCATTGCTTTAGTCATTTCTGATGTGGTGGCAACTAAATTGAATGTTTGACCGGTTTGGTTGATATTTTTAACGAGAATACTTTCAATAAAAATTTGTCCGAAACCTGCTGGAATTAGCATATAGGTTGCAGTTAAACCAAAAGTTAATGCGCACGCTACTGCACGACGGTCAATTTTTAATTGATTCATTACGCTTAATAATGGCGGTAATAAAATTGGAATAAAGGCAATATGAATCGGAATTAAGTTTTGTGATGACATTGCAAATGCAGTTAACACAAATAACACGATGTATTTAAACCAAAATATCGAGCGACCGGACGGTTGTTTGCCAAAAGCGGAAATCACTTTATAAGCGAGTAAATCGGTTACGCCGGATTTAGAAAGCGCTACAGCGAATGCACCAAGAACCGCATAATTCATTGCCGTTTCTGCACCGCCGCCTAAACCACCGGTAAATTTTTCGATAGTCTTGGTGAGTGCTTCGAAGAGGCTCATACCATCAACACCATAGAAACCGATAACGCCACAGGTAAGGGCAGCAATAATTAGCGCAATTACTACGTTAATTCTGAGTAAACTCAAAGCAAGTAATACGATAATTGAGATAACAACTTCGTTAGAGAACATTGTGTTTTACCTTTTTTGTAATAAATTGGAAATAGTCTTTTAATGTAACGTAAAAAATAGACTTGTCGAGTATTTTTTTACAGAATGAATAAAATTGATTTTTCCTTATAAGCACTAACGGTCGCCTTGATAAACAAAACGACTAATTCGTCTATTTTAATAGAGAAAATCGATTAAAAAATACCAATTTTTGGGGCGGTGGAATGGATGATTGACTAAAAAATGGTCGGTTGAATTAATTCTATAAATAGGGTAAATAAAGAACAGAAAATTTCTGAAAAAGACATATTAGCGTAGCTAAAGGAGAGCAAACGATTACCAAAAATATCTTGGGCTTTATTGTGTGAAAACTAGCAGAATAATAGCGGTTTAAGAGGCTAATTTTTCATTTTATACATACAGAAACTGGGGTATACTCCGTTTCCCTCTCTAAAAAATGTAGGGGAATTTGCCTTTGCAAATTCAATAATAACGGAGGAAAAATGAGTGGTATGTTGAATCTTGGTGCGCTTAACGCATCTCAGCTCGAAATAGTGAATACGTCAGCACATATCGTTGGTTTTATTGGTATGGCGTGTGTCGTATTGGCATTTTGGTTTGTAGTAAGTGAACGCTGGAAGCCAACTTCATTGTCGCATAATATTTTAAACGGCATTGGCGCAGTGTTACTTATTCTGAGCTTGTGTGTGCATTTTAATTTAGGTTCGTTTGTGATTGAAATTTTCTGGATTTCAATCTCTGCAATGGGTATTTATAAAAACCTAACGAGACGTAAATTAGTTGCTGCTTAAAAACGAAAAGAGCAAACGTAAAAGTTTGCTCTTTGTTTTTTATTGAACTTCTTTAAATTGAATCATACCGTTTTCATTATAATCAGCTTGCTCGTCTTCATCCTGAATTAACGGTTGATTTGGAATTTCCGCTTTATCAAAAGCAATATCGCCTTCCACACCTTCTAATATTTGACCACGTTTTAACCCTTTAAAATCAAACAGGCTCGGATCACAAAGATGAGAGAGTGTGATGTTCTGCATTGCACTAAACATCGTTTCAATTCGTCCGGGGTATTGACGATCCCAAGTTTGGAGCATTTCTTTTACAACTTGGCGTTGTAAATTCGGCTGAGAGCCACATAGGTTACACGGAATAATCGGGAACTGTTTGGCTTGCGAATATTTTTCGATATCTTTTTCTTTGCAGTACGCTAACGGACGAATCACGATTTGTTTACCATCGTCCGAAATAAGTTTTGGTGGCATAGATTTTAATTTACCGCCGTAAAACATATTTAAGAATAAGGTTTCCAGCATATCGTCACGGTGGTGACCAAGCGCAATTTTCGTTGCACCGAGTTCGGTTGCTGTACGATATAAAATACCGCGACGTAAACGTGAGCAAAGTGAACAAGTCGTTTTACCTTCCGGAATTTTCTCTTTTACGATGCCGTATGTATTTTCTTCGACAATTTTGTATTCAACACCGATAGATTTTAGATATTCAGGCAAAATGTGTTCTGGAAAGCCCGGTTGTTTTTGATCTAAATTTACCGCCACAATATCGAAGTGAATCGGTGCGCTTAGTTTGAGGTTGAGCAGAATATCCAGTAATGTATAGCTGTCTTTGCCGCCGGATAGGCAAACCATCACTTTATCGCCGTCTTCAATCATATTAAAATCGGCAATTGCATTACCGACATTGCGGCGTAAACGTTTTTGTAATTTATTGAAATTATAGGCAATCTTTTTTTCTAGTTGAGTATTCGTTGATTGAGTATCTTGATTCATAATTGTGAATTTTTAAGTAAATGTTCGGTTCGGTATATGAGATAAAAAATGAAGTCCGCAATACTAAAGCCTTCAGTATTTTTTACAAGCATTTCATTTGATGTTTTTGTCGATAGATAACTCTCTATCAGCAAACAGGCGGTCTAATTTTAGCATTTTTTTGTAATTTTAAAGCTTATCAAAATATTCATTGCCCCACGTTTGTTCGGCAAGTTGCAATAAGTTGGCAAAATCTTGATAAGAGGGCATCGCTTGGTCTTCGACTTTTTTATTTTCATTAATCAGTTTTTGTTTTAATTCTTGATACCAGCCTAATAGTGAAAGTGGTAATGGAGAAGCCGCACGTTTTCCTAACCAATATAAGCCTTGATACGGCAAGCTTAATGCAAATAATGAAGTGATAATTGCATTAGCGAGAATAGATTGGCTCGGATCAGCAAAAAAGTATTGCCATAAAATAGCAAAACAAGCAAAAGCAGGCATAAAGCGAGCGGCTAATTTCACTAATCGGATTAACCGATAATCCGGCATAAACAACCTTAGCTTTTTTTGATTCGGATAAGTGTTAAGGTAACGTTGACCCGCTTGAAATGTTGCATTCATAATGATAACTGTGTACAAAAAAATGATAGAAACAGCATAGCATAAGTTTTATCCATCGAAAACGCACAGATTTTAATGCAGTAACGGCGAACTGTTGCTATACTTTACAACAATTTTTTACACCTGTTAGAAGGAACGATAAATGCCAATTAAATTTCCTGACTTATTACAAGATAGCTGGAATTTTATCCGTAATCAACGTACGTTTTCTCTTTATGCAATGCTCTTGTTTTGTATTTTACAGCTGGCAAGTTTATTTCTTATGCCTCGTACGGGAAATGCTCAAGCTCAAAGTGCAACGATGACTTTGGCTGATTTATTTCCATTATTATTTATGGGCGTAGCCAATATTTTTATTACAACATTGTTAATTTTAAATATTAAAGCGATTAACAATGCTAATTTTAGTCATTTTTTTCAGAACCTATCAACTACACTTACCAAGTTATTCCCAGTAATTTTGTTAAATATTATTATGGTTCTGCCCCTCTCAGTTGGTATGGCTTTTCAAGTGTTTGGTGCACAAACTGGAAATGGTTTAGTCTTGTTGGCTTTTCCGTTAATTATTAGCGGCGCATTTTTATTTATTAAATTGTGTTTATCGGTTTATGCTTATTTAGTAGAAGAGCTACCAAGTGTAGGAGATACAATCCGTTTTACGTGGCAACTAAGCCGAGGTAAGGGCATTGCGTTAGTACTGTTCTGTGTGATTGCTTATTTTGTCCCTCAAATCTTAATGTCATTTGTGAGTCGTTTAGGGGATAATGTGACTGGACTTGTGCTAACTGTGTTTATCAGTTCATTTTTTTCCTTATTCATCACTGCATTTAGCTTCCGTTTTTATCAAGCGTATCGTCAATAGAAGGGTAAGGCAATATGAAACAATTACTTGAGTTTATCCCGCTAATTTTGTTTTTTGCGGTTTATAAATTATATGGTGTGCAGCAAGCTGCAATAACATTGGTGATCGCAACGGTCGTTCAATTGATTGCATTACAAGTGCTTTATAAGAAAATAGAAAAATCACAGTGGATTATGGGAATTTCGGTGGTTTTCTTCGGGATCTTGACCGCTTATTTCAATGACTTAAATTTCTTGAAATGGAAAGTCACCATCATTAATGGTCTGTTTGCCGCTGTATTATTAGTCAGCCAATTTGTGTTTAAAAAACCGATTATTCAGATGCTATTAGGTAAAGAACTCACGTTACCTACGCAAGTTTGGAATAATCTTAATTTAGGTTGGGCAGTGTTTTTCATTATTTGTATGCTGCTGAATATCGTGATCAGTCATTATTTTTCTGATGATGCATGGGCAACATTTAAAACGTTCGGATTTACGGGGTTGAGTTTAGCTGCTGCAATTGCAACCGGCGCTTATCTTTATCCTCACCTTAAAAACTTGGAGAGTACCAATGAGCAAAAATAAACCTTATGACAGAGAGCCGGAAGGAAAACTGATTTTAAGAACCTTAGCGATGCCTTCCGATACGAATGCAAACGGTGATATTTTCGGTGGCTGGATTATGTCACAAATGGACTTAGGTGGGGCGATTCTTGCTAAAGAGTTGGCTAAAGGCAGAGTAGTTACGGTAACGGTAGATAAAATGATTTTTCACCTTCCGATTTCGGTTGGTGATGTTGTGTGTTGCTACGGTACTCTCGTTAAAGTAGGCCGTTCTTCAATGCAAGTGAAAGTGGAAGTGTTTATTAAGCAGGTTTATGAAGGTGCCCGAGAACGTTTCCGAGTAACAGAAGCTTTATTTACTTATGTTGCAGTAGATAAAGAAGGTAAATCTCGTGCGATTCCACGAGAAAATAACCCAGAATTAGATGAAGCGTTAGCAATTTTGGAACAGCGCCTCATTAATGAAGCAAACTAAAAAATAATAACCGGAGGAAGTTATATGTACTACGTAATCTTTGCACAAGATAACCCAAACACATTAGAAAAGCGTATGGAAGTTCGCCCTGCTCACTTAGCTCGTTTAGAAAAATTACAAGTTGAAGGACGTTTATTAACGGCAGGCCCAAATCCAACCGAAGACGGCACTGGCGTAACAGGTTCGACAGTGATTGCTGAATTTGCGTCATTAGCGGATGCGCAAGTATGGGCTTCTGAAGATCCTTATGTAGAAGCTGGCGTTTACGGTGATGTAATCATCAAACCATTTAAAAAAGTGTTTTAATCTCATTTTCTCAATAGGCACAAGCGATTTCGTTTGTGCCTTTTTCTCGTCCAATTTTTGAAAGAGGCATATATGTTTGCTCAAACCGATCTTTCCGAACTCGTGGCGGAATCTTATTTGCAAAATTCTGACAAAATCCGACCGCTTGCTATTGCCATTGGAATGTCGAATTTTGTGAAGCAGACGCTACAAAAGCAACCGCAATTCTTGCAAACATGGTTAGTGGAATATCCTTCTGTTGCAAATGCTGGCAATTATGCAGAGCGTTTAGCTACCATTTTAGGGCAGGTAAAAGATGAAGCACAGTTATCGCAGGAACTACGTTTATTTCGTCACCGTGAAATGGCGGCGCTCAGTTTTCTGCAATCGAATAAACTTGCCAGCGTAGAGTTTGTGTTCGAGCATTTATCCGATTTGGCGGAGACGATAATTATCGGCGCAAGAGATTGGTTGTTTCAGCGTTGTTGTGAAGAATATGGTACGCCGATGAACTCGCTGGGCGAACAGCAAGAATTGCTGATTTTAGGGATGGGAAAATTAGGTGGACGAGAACTGAATTTTTCCTCAGATATTGATTTGATTTTTACTTATCCGGATGCGGGCGAAACTGTCGGCGGGCGTAAACCGATTGAGAATAGTAAATTCTTTATTCGTTTGGGACAGCGTTTAATTAAAGCGTTAGATGAAATTACATTAGACGGCTTTGTGTATCGTACCGATATGCGTTTGCGTCCGTTCGGCGACAGCGGAGCGTTAGTGCTAAGTTTTACCGCAATGGAAGATTACTATCAGGAACAAGGGCGAGATTGGGAACGCTATGCGATGATCAAAGCCAAAATTTTAGGCGAAGATCCGCAGAATATTAACCATCGTTATTTGCGCCAAATATTACGTCCGTTTATGTATCGCCGTTATTTGGATTTCAGCGCGATTCAATCGTTGCGTGAGATGAAGCAGAAAATCAGCCGAGAAGTAGTTCGCCGTAATTTAACCGATAATATTAAATTAGGTGCATGTGGTATTCGAGAGATTGAATTTATTGTGCAAACTTTCCAAATGGTACGTGGCGGCAGAGATAAAATTCTTCAAGAACGCAGTTTATTGCGAGTGTTGCCTCGCCTTGCCGAATTAAAATTGCTCACCGAACAGCAAACTCAGCAATTATATGATGCTTATATATTCCATCGTCAGGTCGAAAACGTGCTGCAAGCGATTAATGATAAGCAAACGCAAACGTTACCGACCGATGAGCAAGATCGAGCAAGAGTTATGTTTGCTTGCCAATCTTATTTGCAAAAAAATGCGGAAAATCAACCGCTTGTGGTGGAATACAACATTCATAATTGGCAAGATTTTTTACAGATACTGGAACAACACCAGCACAATGTGCGAGCAGTATTTAATCAGATTATCGGCGAAGAAGAGGATGATGAAGAGTCACCGCTTAATGAAAAATTAGCGGTTTGGCAGGATATTTTACATTATCAAATCAGCGAAGAAGATTTAGCGGCAGTTTTGGTAGATTATCCGGTTAGTCAAAGTGATTACAACGATATTTTTAGACAGCTTTCCAGCACGTTTCAGGATTGGGTGAAACGCACGATTGGTGTACGAGGTCGGAATGTACTGCGCAAGTTAATGCCTAAAATTTTAGATATGGTGTGCAACAGAGAAGATTATTTAGTGGTATTGCCTCGTCTGCTTAATATCGTAGATAAAATTACCTTGCGAACCACTTATTTGGAGCTTTTGCAAGAAAGAGAACAAATCCTACCGCTTCTGATTACCTTGTGCAGTCAATCGATTATGATTGCCGAGCAAATTGCTCGTTATCCGATGTTATTGGACGAACTCATTATTCAAAACAGTCTTACGCAAGTGTTGGCATTAGAACAGTATAAAACCGCATTGAATGACTATTTAATTCGGATTCCGGAAGAAGATGAAGAGGCATTGATTGATGCCCTACGTCAATTTAAACAGAGCCAAATTTTGCATATTGCGGCAGCGGATATTTTAGGCGTATTACCGGTGATGAAAATCAGCGATCACCTTACTTATTTAGCGGAAGCGATTATCGGTGCGGTAGTGAATATGGCGTGGAAATCCTTATCGCAGCGTTTTGGTGTGCCGGATCATTTAACCGATACGGAACAAGGCTTTGCCGTGATTGCTTATGGGAAATTAGGCGGCATTGAGCTTGGCTATAATTCGGATTTAGATTTAGTCTTTTTGCATAACGCACCGCAAGATAGCGAAACGACCGGCGCAAGAAAGTCGATTTCCAGCCACCAGTTTTACTTAAAATTAGCGCAAAAAATTAATTCGATTTTTAACTTAAATACCAGTGCCGGCGTGCTTTATGAAGTGGATATGCGTTTGCGACCATCAGGCGAAGCAGGTTTATTAGTCAGCACGGTGAGCGCCTATGAGACTTATCAGCAAAACGAGGCGTGGACATGGGAATCACAAGCGTTAGTACGTACTCGTTGTGTTTATGGTTCGCAAGAACTGTCGCAAGCCTTTGAACAGATTCGCCGAGCAACCTTAGCAATGCCTCGAACAAGCGGTCAATTACGGCAAGAAATTTATGAAATGCGTTATAAAATGTATCAACATTTAAGCCATAGTGATAACGCCCATTTTGATCTGAAAAAAGATAAAGGCGGTATTACCGACATTGAATTTATCGCACAGTGTTTAGTGTTGGAATATGCTCACCAGTATCCGCAAATGGCGGTTTGGTCGGATAATGTTCGTATTTTTGATTCAGCGGTGGAATGCGGCATTTTGTCTTTCGCTGACGGTGAAAGGCTGAAACATTGCTATACGGCGATTCGCAACCGTATTCACCATTTGAATTTGTTGCGTAGCCCAAGTGTGGTGAGCCCAGACGAGTTTGTCGAAGAGCGTGCTTTTGTAGCGCAAATTTGGCAGCGAATTTTTGGGTAAGGTCAGATAGCGGTTAAATTTGCAAA
>NZ_GL831080.1:1425588-1439160 GCF_000188255.1 Actinobacillus ureae ATCC 25976 | reverse complement strand
CTATCCCAAAAATTTTGTAAATTTAACCGCTTGTTTTCCGCTATAATAAGGCAAATTTACCCATTCAAGGAGTTTGCAATGGAATATCAATTCACACATTCAATTCACGGCGTAGTCGCAAAATGTTCAATGGATCACGAAGCATTTGCTCGTTGGTTAAATACAGAGATTGCGGAGAATTCCCAAGAGATAAACAAAGTTTTAGCGGAAATCGACAAGTGTCGTGCAACTTATCCGAATCCTTATGAATATGTTTTGGAAGGTCGAGAATATAGTTTATTTATTGATGCGGATGAAGTGATGGTGAAAGCAAATAATCTGGATGATGCATTCGATGAATCGCAAATGGAAGACGGATTCCAGTTTTATGATCAAGAAAGTATCGCATTTTGTGGTTTAGAGGATTTTGAAAATTTCTTAAAAGCCTATCAAAAGTTTAGCAAAACTTATCACTAATCTTGTTACAGTAAAAAAGAAAGGGCACTAATTAAAGTGCCCTTTACTTTATAGACTATTAACGTAAGAACTCAACAAACCAAGTAATTACACCTAAGTTTAACAGGTCTACGAAGAACGCACCGACCAATGGTACGATTAAGAAAGCTTTATGTGACGGACCAAAGGTCTCTGTTACAGATTGCATATTAGCTACCGCGGTTGGGGTTGCACCTAAACCGAAACCACAGTGACCGGCAGTTAAAATTGCCGAATCGTAATCTTTGCCCATTACACGGAAGGTCACGAAGTAGCCATATAGAATCATCACTAATGTTTGTACGGTGAGGATAATTAACATTGGTCCGGCAAGACCTGCTAACTCCCAAAGCTTAATGCTCATAAGTGCCATCGCTAAGAATAAGCTTAGTGATGCATTACCGAATACGTCAATCGCACGGTCGAACATATCAAATTTAAATACGGCAGTTAAAACGTTACGTAAAATTACACCGAAACCTAATGCCCATACGAATTGCGGTAAACCTAAATCAGGGAAAGAATTTGCCATGACTGATGAGAATGCTAAACATGCGGCAAATAACGCCATGGTTTCAATGGTTGAAATTGCAGTAATAAAACGCACACTGTCCGCATCTTCAAAAGTACTGTTATCGTACTGTTCCGCTGAAGCATCCACTTTTTTACTATGCTGTTTACGGTCTTTTTTCATTTTATTGACTAAGCGACGAGCAACTGGGCCACCGATTAAACCACCTGCAACTAAACCGAATGTTGCTGATGCTATTGCCATTTCCATAATACCGCTGATGCCATATTGCTCAGAGAAGATTTTTGCCCATGCCGCACCTGTTCCGTGACCACCGGTTAAAGTGATTGAACCGGTAATTAAACCCACAAGCGGATCTAAACCTAATGCTGTTGCAAGACCAACGCCTACCGCATTCTGGATAATAATGAAAGTACCTACGATAATGAGGAAGATCACAAGGGGCATACCACCTTGTTTTAAACGAGAGAAGTCTGCCGATAAACCTACAGAAGCGAAGAACGCTAACATAAATGCGTTTTGTAAGCTTTTTTCAAATTGGAAAGAAATGCCTGTCCAGTTATATAGGCAGAAAATAACGGTTGCTGCGACTAAACCACCGGCTACTGCTTCAGGAATATTAAAGTCTTGTAGAAATTTAATTTTACCAACTAAAAAGCGCCCTACGAGAAGAACGAGTGTAGCAGCAATAAGTGTGTGGTAACCGTTAAGAATTATTGGTTCCATAGGTGCTCCTCTAAAATGTTAAATGAATGTTTAAAAATAGATATTACCCGATACTAGAACAAACATTTTGATTTGTCAAAGGGGTTGGATAAGAAAAATTATTCATAAAATTAGAAAAACTTATCCAATTATCCACATAAATTTTGAGGAAGATCAGTTTTTTGAGTAAACAAGCGCTTATTTCTTGAATTAGTTCGCATTTTTTGTTTTTCGGTTTTAATAAAATTTCCTTAGTCATTATTTTATCGTGGAGGCTCAACATGAGTGATATAGCAATTATAGTAAGCTTATTATCATTAGTCGCCGTATTGGGCTTATGGCTTGGGCACTTAAAGATCAAAGGTGTGGGACTGGGTATTGGGGGCGTTTTATTCGGTGGGATAATCATTTCTCATTTTTCCACATTGTACGGTATTAAAATTGATGCGCATACTTTGCATTTTATTCAAGAGTTCGGTTTGATTTTATTTGTATACTCAATCGGTATTCAGGTAGGACCGGGCTTTTTTGGTTCTTTAAGACAATCCGGCTTAAAGCTAAACGGTTTTGCGATCTTAATTGTGCTGTTAAGTGGTATTTTAGTTGCCTTAATTCACCTTATTTTTGATGTACCTTTGCCGGCTATTTTGGGGATTTTCTCCGGTGCGGTGACTAATACACCGTCTTTAGGGGCGGGTCAACAGGTGTTTGCCGAATTAGGCGGAGAAAATACCACCGCTGTAATGGGAATGAGTTATGCTATTGCTTATCCGTTTGGGATTATCGGTATTTTGCTTTCGATGTGGCTAGTACGAATTCTATTCAAAATCAATATAGACAAAGAAGCCGCTGATTTTGATAATAGCCAAAATCAACAAAAAGAGGGACTTGATACCTTAAATGTTCGCCTAATTAACCCGAATTTAGGCGGACTAAAATTAAAAGAAATTCCTGATTTTGAAAGCCATAAAGTGATTTATTCCCGCTTAAAACGCGGTGAAGAGCTACTTGTTCCTAAAGTAGATACGGTTTTACAACTGGGAGATGTTCTACATTTAGTTGGCGAGAAAGCTATGTTACATAAAATGCAGCTGATCTTAGGGGAAGAAGCGCATATTTCATTATCGACAAGAGGGCGTGCTATCGTTCTGAACGAGCAGTGGTGACTAATGAGAATGTCTTCGGTAAGAAAATACGCCATTTAATGCTAAAAGGTAAGTATGAAGTGGTGATTTCTCGTTTGAATCGAGCAGGGGTAGAACTGATTCCTAATGGTGAAATGACATTGCAGTTTGGTGAAGTACTGAATTTAGTCGGTCATCAAGAAGATATCGAAACGGTGCGAGTGATTATTGGTGACGCGCACCAAAAATTACAGCAGGTGCAAATGTTACCGATCTTTGTTGGGATTGGCTTAGGCGTATTATTAGGTTCCTTACCGCTTTATGTGCTGGGTTTTCCGGTCGCATTAAAATTAGGTCTAGCTGGAGGCCCGTTGGTCGTGGCGCTAATTTTAGCGAGAATTGGTAGTATCGGTAAGCTTTATTGGTTTATGCCACCAAGTGCGAACTTGGCATTACGCGAAATCGGGATTGTATTATTTTTATCTGTGGTGGGGTTAAAGACCGGTGCTAATTTCCTTGATACCTTGCTCAGTCCGGAAGGGCTTTCATGGATGGGATACGGTGCTATTATTACTTTTGTTCCATTAATGGTAACGGTATTGATTGCGCGTATTTATGGCAAGATGAATTATCTTTCATTGTGTGGTTTACTTGCCGGTTCAATGACAGATCCGCCGACATTGGCATTCGCTAATGAAATTAAAGACGGAAACGGTACGGCAGCGCTTTCTTTTATGCGACTGTTTACCCGCTAGCGATGTTTTTACGTATTATTTTACCTCAATTACTCGCTATTTTGTTGTGGGCAGCCAGTTAGTTAAAAGCTTTTAACGATAGATAGCGGTCGAATTTAAAGAAATTTTTGCAAAATTCTCCAAGAATCTGACCGCTATTTTCATTTCATCTCTGTTCAGCAAATCAGATTCCTTGTAGAATAATCGTTTAATTTTTTATAGAAAAGAATAGATATTATGAGCCGTACTAAAAAAACACGTCGTATTACCGACATTATGCCTGCTAGAAAGGCAGATAAAAAACCGGAACAACCTAAATTAGGTGGCGGTAAAAACCGTAAACCTACACGTTATGAACTTGATGCAAAAGCCCGTGAAGAAAAGAAAAAGCGTAAACATAAAGGCTTGCCGACAGGTTCACGTAATGTAGATCCGGCAGAACAGAAAAAAACGGTAGTGAAAGAGGTGAAAGATCTTCGTATCGGTAGCCGTAAGAAAATTCCACTTATGGTCGAATTTGTGAATAAACCGGAGAAAGGTCAAACGATTAAGCCGGTGCCGTTAGAAGAATATAAACCGCATTTATCTCCAGAACTAGAACTTGAACAATTAGAGAATAATGAGATCTTAAATCAATTATTAGATGAAATTGAAGTGGGTAAAACGTTATCGGCTAAAGATCAAAAATTTGTGGATGAATGTTTAGATCGCATTGACGAATTAATGACTGAATTAGGTATCCAAGGCGAGGATGAAGATAACGGTGATACGTTACTTCGCCAATTCGAAACCATGGATATTAACCAATTTAGATAAAATTAAAAAAGCGTATGATTCGATTTTTTCTCCTTATTCTTGCGATATTAGTTGTACTTTCAATGGCAGGATATACGATCTACTTAATGTTGAGATTGCGCAAGCAAAATACTGAACAGAAAGCATTACTTGCACAAGCAAAACAGGCTCAGAAAGCACGTTTCGAGCGAATTATTGACAGTATTGATGTAATTGCGAGAGCTATGCTTTCCGAACAATGTGATTTTTCGGAAGGCGTTTTGCGTTTAAAACCATTACTTGATGTATTAGGCAAACAACTAAGTCAATATCCAGCAATGTGGGCGCTGTATCAAGTTGTCGAAAATATGCCGATTTTAGACGAGCGTAAGGCGTTAAAACGTAATGAACGCATGAAGCAAAATTTACTTCGTCAATCGAAAGAAGTCGAGTTAGAAGAGCAAATTAAAACGGAATGTCATCAATTACTCATTGATATCGCACAGTTGAAGATTACATTATAGTGAGTGACTCCTATCTTTGAAGGAAATCCAATGTCAGAAATTATTTGGGATTTAGCCCTTATCCAAAAATATAACCAATCCGGTCCTCGTTATACGTCGTATCCAACGGCGTTAGAGTTTAGTGAAAGCTACACTGATGATGATTTTAAAGCGGCAGCAGAACGCTACCCGAATCGTCCGTTATCACTTTATGTGCATATCCCATTCTGCCATAAATTATGCTATTTCTGTGCGTGTAATAAAATTATTACTCGTCATCAGCATAAAGTAGATATTTATTTGGACTATCTTGAAAAAGAAATTAAAACGCGTGCTCCACTTTTCACAAATCGTACGGTAACGCAAATTCACTGGGGCGGTGGTACGCCAACATATTTGGATGAAGCACAATCCGAGCGTCTAATGGCGATGCTACGCAAGTATTTTAACGTGAGCGATGATGCTGAAATCAGTATTGAAATGGATCCGCGTGAAATTGAATTGGATATGTTAGATCATTTGCGTCGCATTGGGTTTAACCGTATCAGTATGGGGATTCAAGATTTCAACAAAGAAGTACAAAAATTGGTAAATCGTGAGCAAGACGAAGAATTCATTTTTGCTTTAATGAAACGTGCGAAAGAGCTTGGTTTCACTTCCACCAATATTGATTTGATTTACGGTTTACCAAAACAAAATGTCGAAAGCTTTATGTATACGTTTGAGCGTGTTATTGAGCTGAACCCAGATCGTATGAGTGTGTTTAACTATGCGCATTTGCCAAGTCGCTTTGCCGCGCAAATCAAAATTAAAGGCGATATGTTACCGCCTCCGGAAACCAAATTAGCGATTCTACAAAAAACGATCGAGTTTTTAGGTGATAACGGCTATAAATTCATTGGTATGGATCACTTTGCTAAACCGGATGATGAGCTTGCCATTGCGCAACAGCAGGGCGTGTTACACCGTAATTTCCAAGGCTATACTACTCAAGAAGAATGTGATTTGTTAGGCATGGGCGTCTCTGCGATTAGTTTACTTGGCGATACTTACGCACAAAATCATAAAGAATTACAACAATATTACGCGAACGTAGAAGAAGGTGGTATTGCGTTACATAAAGGCTTGGCATTAAGTAAAGATGACTGCGTTCGCCGTGACGTGATCAAAGCACTGATTTGCAACTTTAAGTTGGAATTCGACCGCTTGCAGGCTGAATATCAGATTGATTTTAAACAGTATTTTGCCGAAGACTTAGCGCTACTTGAGCCATTAGCAAAAGACGGTTTATTAGAAATTACCGAAAACAGCATTGTGGTTTCGCCTAGAGGTCGCTTGCTAATTCGTAATATTTGTTTATGTTTTGACGTATATTCAAGACAGCTTGCGAAAAGACAGCAATTCTCAAGAATTATTTAAGTAAAAGGTGTGTTTACATACTTTTAGAATTTACGATGGGTTAGTCCATCCACATAAGGAACTATTATGAAAACTCGTTATAGTGTTCTTTCTGTTGCAATGATGACAGCGTTTTATGCTCAGTATGCGCAAGCGGATTTGAGAGAACAGTGTCTATTAGGCGTACCGCATTTTCAAGGTGAAGAAATTCAGGGCGATCAAACCTTGCTACCGGTTGAAATCGAAGCGGATAGCGCAGTGATTAATCAGCCTAAAGATGCGACTTATACCGGTGATGTTGCGATTAAACAAGGTAACCGCTCTATTCTTGCAGATGAAGTACGAGTAGAACAAAACGGTGAACAGTCTCGCCGAGCATTTTTGAAAGGGAAATATCAATATCAAGATAATCTTATTCAAGCGCAAGGTCGTGATGCGGCAATGGATCTCAGTGCCGAAACGGCAGACTTACAGAATACCGAATTCCAATTAGTGGGGCGTCAAGGGCGAGGCACTGCGGAAAGTGGGTCATTTAGTAAGAATAAACGTATTTTAAAAAATGCTACTTTTACTGCGTGTTTGCCGGATGATAATGCGTGGTCGATTGAAGGCAACGAAATGATTCAGCATGTTGATGAAGAATATGCTGAAATTTGGCACGCACGTTTTAAAGTGCTAGGTATGCCGATATTTTATTCTCCATATTTGCAATTTCCAATTGGCGATCGCCGTCGTTCAGGGTTATTGATTCCAAGTTTTAGCCGTTCTAGCAAAGATGGCTTTACTTATTCACAGCCGTTTTATTGGAATATTGCGCCGAATATGGATGCAACGATTACACCGACCTATTATTCACGCCGAGGCTGGCAAATTAGTCCGGAATACCGTTATTTAACCCAATTAGGTGAAGGTATTATTGCGGGCGAATATATGGGTAAAGATCGTTTAGACGAATATAAGCCGGATGGTAATGACCGCAAGCGTTATTTAATGCACTGGCGCCATAATATGAGTTTCTTAACTGATTGGCGTTTATATGTGGACTATACCAAAGTAAGTGATAAACGCTACTTCTCTGATTTTGATTCGGAATACGGTAGCAGTACAGATGGCTACGCTACTCAGCAATTTAAATTAGGTTATTATCAACCAAATTATAATTTATCGATTTCGGGTAAAAAATTCCAAACATTCGATGAGCTGGATGTAGGACCATATCGCGTATTACCGCAAATTGATTTTAATTACTATAAAGATGATCTAGTAAAAGGAAGCAATTTTAAGTTTTTCGCACAAGTTGCTCGCTTTGAGAATGATAGTCCATTAATGCCGAAAGCGTGGCATTTTCATGTCGAGCCGACACTGAATTTCCCGTTTGCAAACCGTTATGGTAGCTTAAATTTCGAAACAAAGCTTTATGCAACCCATTATATTCAAGAGAAGGGTAACAGTAATCAAGCGGGTGAAATTGATAAAAATGTTACTCGTGTTATTCCTCAAGTAAAAATTGATCTTCAAACGGTACTAGAAGCAGATAAACAATTATTTAAAGGATTCAATCAAACATTTGAACCTCGAGTCCAATATGTTTATCGCCCATATAAAGATCAAAGTAATATTGGTTCAAGCTTAAATCGAAGTGTAAGTTTTGGTTATAACTCTACGTTATTGCAGCAGGACTTTTATAGCTTCTTTAATGATCGTTCATTTAGTGGTTTAGATCGTATTGGATCAGCAAATCGCCTGACAGCAGGTGGAACAACACGCTTTTATAGCGATAAAACAGGTGCTGAAGTGTTTAATTTTAGCGCAGGACAAATGTACTATTTAAGTCCGTCTAAAATTTCTGATGATTTCCGTACTACAGGTCGATCATCTTCATGGGCATTGGAATCTAACTGGAAGTTCCATCGTAAGTGGAATTGGCACGGAGCTTATCAGTATGATACGCGTTTAAACCGAACCTCGTTAGCTAATACGTCATTACAATATAAACCAAGCCAAGATAAGCTTGTTCAGCTCAATTATCGTTTTGCAAGTAAAGATTATATTAATCAGAACTTGCGTAGCAATGCGTATGGACAAGATATTAAACAGGTTGGTGCGGTGGTTGGTTGGGAGCTAACAGATCGCATTGCATTTATGGCAAGTCATTATCATGATATTGCACTCAAGAAACCAGTAGAGAGCCAATTCTCTATGAACTATAACACTTGCTGCTGGAGTGCTAATGTATATGTAGCTCGTAAGCTGACTGCAACGCCAATCGGAGCGCCAGATACCATCAAGGATTTATATTACGATAATAAATTCGGGGTGAATTTTGAATTGCGCTTCGGTACGAATTATAGTAGCGGCGTTCGCAAAATGCTGAAGAAAGGTTTAATTCCTTATACAGAGCAATACGGCATTAACTAATGATATAAAACAAAAGCGAGAAATCTCGCTTTTTTTATGGATGCATCCTAAAGAAAGCGATCTATTTTCCTTTATGTTTTGCAATTCAATTAGAACGGAGGAGGAGAGTTTGCAAAGATTTAGAGAAAATAGACCGCTTGTTCGGACATAATTAGTGACGGAAGTGGCGCATACCAGTTAACACCATTGCCATACTGTGTTCGTTAGCCGCATCAATCACTTCTTGATCTCGCATTGAACCGCCAGGGTGGATTACGCAAGTAATGCCGACTTTAGCTGCCGCATCAATGCCGTCACGGAATGGGAAGAACGCATCTGAAGCCATTACACAGCCTGCAACTTGCAAGCCTTCGTCTTCTGCTTTAATACCAGCAATTTTCGCTGAATATACACGGCTCATTTGTCCAGCGCCGATACCAATAGTTTGACCGTTTTTCGCATAAACAATCGCATTTGATTTTACATATTTTGCGACTTTCCAGCAGAATAATAAGTCTTCAAGCTCTTCTTTACTTGGTTTACGCTCAGATACCACTTGTAAATCGTCAATTGAAACCGAACCTTGATCCGCATCTTGCACTAATAAACCGCCGTTTACACGTTTGAAATCTAAACGTTTTTGTGCTTGAGTAAATTCACCACATTCTAATACACGCACATTTTTCTTCTTCGCAAGCGCTGCTTTTGCCGCTTCTGAAACAGTTGGAGCGATAATCACTTCCACAAATTGGCGATCTGCAATCGTTTGTGCCGTTTCACCGTCTAACTCACGGTTAAATGCAATAATACCGCCGAATGCTGATGTTGGATCAGTTTGGTAAGCACGGTTATAAGCTTTTAAAATGTCTTTACCTAATGCCACGCCGCAAGGGTTAGCGTGTTTCACAATCACGCAAGCTGGCTCTGCAAATTCTTTTACACACTCAAGTGCCGCATCGGTATCAGCAATATTGTTATAAGAAAGCGCTTTACCTTGTAATTGTTTTGCGGTTGAAACAGAAGCTTCTTTCACTTCGTTTTCGACATAGAAAGCCGCATTTTGATGTGAGTTTTCACCGTAACGCATGGTTTGTTTGCGTATGAAATTTAAGTTTAATGTACGAGGGAATTGACCGCAGACTTGCGTTAAATTTTCTTCCTCTGCGCCTTGGTATGGCGGAACAAGTTTACCGAAGTAGTTCGCAATCATTGAATCATATTGTGCAGTATGTTCAAATGCTTTAATCGCAAGGTTGAAACGTGTTTCAAGCGTTAATTCGTTTTGGTTTTGATCCATTTCAGCAAGAATTGCATCAAAATCGTTATTATTTACTACGATCGCCACATCTTTATGGTTTTTCGCCGCAGAACGAACCATTGTCGGACCGCCGATATCAATATTTTCAACTGCATCCGCTAAAGTGCAATTTGGATTCGCAACCGTTGCCGCAAACAGGTATAAGTTCACCACTACCATATCAATACGTTCGATACCGTGTTGGTTCATCACTTCATCATCCGTACCGCGGCGACCAAGAATACCGCCGTGTACTTTCGGGTGCAGGGTTTTTACACGTCCGTCCATCATTTCAGGGAAGCCAGTGTAATCTGATACTTCTGTGACCGGTAAGCCAGCTTCAGCTAAAAGTTTTGCCGTACCACCTGTCGAAAGTAATTTCACACCACGAGCTACAAGCCCTTGTGCAAATTCTACAATACCTTTTTTGTCAGACACACTTAATAACGCCTGTTGAATCGCCATTTTTATAAGTTCCTTAAAATGAGTGTTAAATAAATACCTTTTTATTATAGCGCAAACGTTTGCTTTTTTCATTAGCAAGCGGTCGAATTTGCAAAGTTTTTTGTAAAAATGACCGCTTGCAGGAAACAGAAAGAAGCGTAGAATGCAAAAATATAGGAGGCGTTATGATTAAACATGATTTAGACAATTTTGAGTTTAGCTATCTAACTGAAGAGGGAATCAAAGCCGGAAAATTACGTTATCGTTATATTAAAGATAATGTGATTGATGTTTATACCACCAAAGTGGATGAAGCCTTTCAAGGAAAGGGGATTGCCGGTGAGCTTTATGCTGCATTGATTGCATTTGCTCAAGGAAAAGGGCTAAAAATCAAGCCGAGTTGTAGTTATATTGAAGCAAAAATGCAAAGAAGCCATCAGGATTTAATTGCTTAAGTAAAAGGCGCTCATCAGAGTGCCTTTTGTCATTATTCGTTATAGAGCGCCATATAAAATTTATGTTCAAAATTGCTTAACGGCGCACGTTTAGTTTTACCTTCAAGTTCACCGGTTGAATAGCCATTCACAAACTGCACAAAAGCGATGCGTTCGCCTCGAGCGTTTTTCATAAAGCCCGCCAAATTATATACACCTTTCAAAGAGCCTGTTTTGGCAATTAGATTTTTCGCTAATGGCTCGACGGCAACAGAGCCTCTGCCAGAAATGGTACCGTCCACACCAGCAATTGGAAACGTTTCGAATAATTGTAAGTTTTGCTCATGTTTCGCAATATATTCTAATGCTTGTAACATGGTTGCCGCACTGACTTGATTATGGCGAGATAAACCTGAACCATCTACAACCACACTATTATCGAATTTTATTCCCGCTTTGTTTTTTAATAAATTTCGAACCACGTGACTTGCCAGAGGAAAGGATGCCGGACGATGATGCTGCTGATTGGCAATGGTTCTAAATAAGCTGTCTGCAATGTGGTTATCAGATTTTTTCATCATTTTCTTCAGAAGTTTCGGTAACGGCGCAGACCAATGTTCGGCTAATAATGTGCCGTTTTGTGTATTGAGTGGTTCTTGAAATTTGCCATCAAAAGCGATACCAAGACGTGTCAAATTCGCTTTGATTAGGTTCGCACCGTAACTTGCCGGATCTTGTACCGAGAAACTTAGCCCGAAGGGCTCTGCTTGGCGAGCCATACAGCCTTTTACTTGGTAACGGTTGTTATCATTTACTACCACATCTAATTGGCAATATGGTGCTTGAGCTTTTTCGACAATATAAGCCGAGCTAAATACCTGAACAAGGTAGGCGGCAGGGACATTTACTTTAGCGAACTCCCAACTGTTTGGTCTGCATCTAAGGTTACGTAAAAGCAGTTATTATCAACATTCACCGCTGCCGGTGGCGCACTAAAACACATGGTTAAATCATTCCAAATCCAACCGGCGGCTTTGTCATGGCTGGCAAACACAGCAGTATCCAAGATCAAATTGCCATCAACTCTAGTAATGCCTTGCTTCTTTAATTCGCTAATTAATTGATAAAGCTGACCGCTTGTTAGGTCAGGATCGCCACTAAATTTAGCAATTAAATCGCCTTTTATCACGCCGTTTTCAACTTTGCCGTTGGTAAGCAGTGCAGTTTGAAAACGGAAATCTTGCGGTAATGCTAATTTAGCGGCTAAAGCAGTAAATACTTTTTGAGTACTGGCAGGCAGCATAAAGGTATCGCTTTGATATTGTGCAATAATTTGGTTTGTATCTAGGTTTTTGGCGATAAAAGTAGCAGAACTTCCGGCAGGAAGATAAGTCAAAAGTTCTTGAGTATTGATTTCCGCATAGCTAATGCTTGGGATAAGTAAACTAAACAGAGAGAGTTTTAGCAAGAGTTTGCCGATGGATTTAAACAGCATATAAATTCGGGAGTTGATATTTTTAACAAGACGTTGAATAATAGCCCTTTCACTTATATTCGTAAACCTTAAAATTTTTATAAAAGGATAAATAATGAAACAAATTCCTATGACGGTGCGTGGAGCAGAATTGATTCGTGAAGAATTAGAATTTCTAAAAAATGTTCGCCGCCCACAAATTATTGATGCGATTGCAGAAGCACGTGAACACGGTGACTTAAAAGAGAATGCCGAATACCATGCGGCACGTGAACAGCAAGGTTTCTGTGAAGGTCGTATTCAAGAAATCGAAGGTAAATTAGGTAACGCACAAATTATTGATGTCACCAAAATGGTCAACAACGGCAAAGTTATTTTCGGTGCGACAGTCGGCCTAGTGAATGCGGATACCGATGAAGAAGTGACTTATCGTATTGTGGGTGATGATGAGGCGAATATTAAAGAAGGCTTAATCTCAGTAAACTCACCGATTGCTCGTGGCTTAGTCGGCAAAGAAGTGGACGATTCTGTCAGTATCGTAACTCCGGGCGGTAAAGTTGAATTCGATATTATTAGTGTGGAATATATTTAATTTGGATTCCGTATAGAGTTAAGCGGTTATTTTTCTTCAAAATTTTGTAAAAAATGGAAGAAATATGGCCGCTTTTTTATTGTACTTCTTAAATATTTTTGCGATATAGATCGAGAAATTACGATTCGTTTCTATTCAAAATCGGCAGATTAAAAATATCATTCAGCTGTTTTTTAAATACAGGTGAATGATATGAAAAAAAGAAATACTTAATGCGAATGGGCTTGCTATTAACATTTATACGCAAGATTTCAAAAATGACTATATCAGTTTAACGGATATTGCAAAGTATAAGAGTAATGAACCTAATGATGTGATTCGAAATTGGTTAAGGACTCGAGATACGATTGAATTTTTAGGACTGTGGGAAAGTATACATAATTCAAATTTTAACCCCGTCGAATTCGACGGGTTTAGAAAAGAAGCCGGTGCTAATGCTTTTACGCTTTCTCCGAGTCAATGGATAAATAAAACCCATGCTATTGGTATTGTTTCTAAGTCCGGACGTTATGGTGGTACTTTTGCGCATAGTGATATTGCTTTGGAGTTTGCATCTTGGATTTCAGCGGAATTTAAGTTGTATCTTATTCAGGATTACAAACGCTTAAAATCAGATGAAAATTCTCGGCTTTCATTGAATTGGAATCTAAATAGAGAAATAGCAAAAATTAAGGGGCTGTAGTAGATTAT
>NZ_GL831080.1:1396952-1425538 GCF_000188255.1 Actinobacillus ureae ATCC 25976 | reverse complement strand
ACTACAGCCCCAAAATTAATTATAAAATTCATACCGAAACGATTAAAACATACTTATTGACTGATTTAACAACCGAACAACTTTCATTTAAATATGCTTCGGAAGCGGATTTGCTGAATGTGGCATTGTTTAATCAGACCGCAAAGCAATGGAGAGCAAAGAATCCCGAGGCGAAAGAGAATATGAGGGATGAGGCAAGTTTGAACGAATTGTTAGTATTAGCGAATATGGAAAGTTACAATGCGATTTTGCCTGAAAAGCAAGTTGGCCAAAAGGAAAGAATGCAAGAATTACGTAGGTTAGCTAGAACACAATTAGTATCATTAGAAAAATTAAATTTAGGCTTACTCAAGTAAATTTATTGGCGAATTTTAAGCGGTCATCTTTCTTCAAAATTTTGTAAAAAATGGAAGAAAGATGACCGCTTTTTTATATTTATTGGAATAAATGATGATGTTTCACCAATTCCTCACGAGTGAGGGTAAATACACCGAGACCGCCGTTTTTGAGTTCAACCCAGTGGAATGGTACGCTTGGGAATTGTTCCATTAAATGCACCATACTGTTGCCGACTTCGCAAACTAATACACCGTTATCTGCCAAATAATTCGGTGCTTCGGCAAGAATTCGTTTGGTAATGTCTAAACCGTCAACACCGGAGCCTAATGCTAATTCCGGTTCGTGGTGGAATTCTTGCGGCATATAGCCCAAATCCTCTTGGTCAACATACGGCGGATTAGTCACAATCAAATCATATTTATCTTGCGGAATATCGGTAAATAAATCCGAGCTGATTGGGAATACACGATGTGCGACCTGATGATGCTCAATATTAATTTGTGCGACATCTAACGCATCAAGCGATAAATCAACCGCATCAACTTCCGCATGCGGGAAGCGTTCGGCACAAGCAATCGCAATGCAGCCGCTACCGGTACACATATCTAAAATGCGCTTCGGTTCGGCTCGTAAGATACCGGTAAAACCTTGTTGAATTAATTCACCAATTGGTGAGCGAGGCACAATTACACGTTCGTCAACATAATATTCGGCACCACAAAACCATGTAGAATTAGTTAAATATGCCACCGGTTTACGCATACCTAAGCGCTGTTGAACCATCTCGATAATGCGCTCTTTCTCAATATGAGTCAGATTAGAGGAATACATCGCTTCCGGCACATCAATCGGTAAATTTAATGCACTTAATACAAGTTGGTGTGCTTCATCCCAAGGGTTATCCAACCCGTGACCATAGTATAGATCCGATGCATTAAAGTAACTGTACGTCCAGCGCATCATATCTTGAATCGTTTTTAAATCATCTGCGGCAGATGAATCTATGATTTCTTCTAATAATTCTAGGTTGTATTCGAACATAATTGTCCCTTTTAAGAGTAAAAATTGGCTTATTCTATACCGATATGCTTTTTTGCGCTAGAATTCCGCAAAATTAAAGGAAAATAAAAATGAGAACAACTCAGCTTATCGAATTAGACCAAAAACACATTTGGCATCCCTATTCTTCCATTACCAATCCTATTCCTGTTTATCCGGTAGAACGAGCAGACGGCGTGATCATCACTTTAAAAGACGGTCGTAAACTGATTGACGGAATGTCTTCATGGTGGGCGGCGCTACATGGTTATAATCATCCTCGTTTAAATCAGGCGGCAACTGAACAATTAAGCACAATGAGCCATATCATGTTTGGTGGTTTGACTCATGAGCCGGCGGCTAAACTTTCGCAAAAATTATTGGAAATCTTACCGCTTGAGCTAAATAAAATTTTCTTTGCTGATAGTGGCTCGGTTGCGGTTGAGGTTGCCATGAAGATGGCATTGCAATATGCCCAAGCAAGCGGTCAAAAAAATGCTAAAAAACGCACTAAATTTGCCACGATTCGTTCCGGTTATCACGGCGATACTTGGCATGCGATGTCGGTTTGTGATCCTGTTACCGGTATGCACGGTCTATTCAATTCCAGCTTACCGGTGCAATATTTTTTACCGCAACCGAGTGTGAAATTTGGTGAAGCATGGCGAGATGAAGCGATTTTGCCATTGCAAGAGTTATTTGAACAACATGGCGATGAGATTGCCGCATTAATTCTCGAACCTGTTGTACAGGGAGCAGGTGGAATGTATTTCTATTCGCCGGTTTATTTACAAAAAGCGAGAGAATTATGTGACCGTTTCGGGATTCTGTTAATTTTCGATGAAATTGCCACCGGCTTCGGGCGTACCGGTAAATTATTTGCTTTGCAACACGCTGAGGTAGCACCGGATATTATTTGCTTGGGCAAAGCGTTAACCGGCGGTTATTTGACTTTATCGGCAACCATCACCACAGAAAAAGTCGCAACGGTCATTTGCGAGGGAGAAGCAAAATGTTTTATGCACGGCCCGACATTTATGGCGAATCCGCTTGCCTGTGCGATTGCTTATGAATCGATTAATTTATTATTAGAAAGTGATTGGCAAGCCAATATTAAACGTATTGAACGGCAATTAATTGATGAGTTGGCGCCGGCAAAACACTTTAAATCGGTAACGGAAGTACGGGTATTAGGCGCAATCGGTGTATTAGAAATGCAACAGCCGGTTGATTTGATATCACTACAAAAATTATTTGTAAAACACGGTATTTGGGTTCGCCCTTTCGGCAAACTGGTTTACATTATGCCGCCGTTTATTATTAGTCAGACGGAATTAACCCAACTCACTAGCGCCTTATTACAAGCATTAAAAATAGCTTATAATGAATAAAAACGTAATACATTTGATTGGAGGTTTTATGAATGTATTCGAACAAAAGTTAGCGGAATTAACGCAAGCTGGTTTAAAGCGAGCGTTGCCGCCGATTCAACATGATGGAAAGTGGATTATTGCTGATAATCGGAGAATGTTAAATTTTTCCTCAAATGATTATTTGGGGCTAGCTTCAGATCAGCATTTACAGCATCAATTTTTGCAAAAAATCAGTGAAAATGAACCGCTTGTTATTCCGCTTACCTCATCTTCTTCTCGGCTACTGACCGGTAATTTCCCGATTTACCAAGATTTTGAGAGGTTGATTGCTAACCGTTTTCAGAGAGAGGCGGCTTTATTATTTAACAGTGGTTATCATGCCAATATCGGTATTTTGCCGGCGTTAGCGGATAAAAATACCCTCATTCTTGCCGATAAATTGGTACACGCCAGTTTGATTGACGGTATCCGTTTAGCCGGTGTGTCTTTTTATCGCTATCAACATAATAACCTCGAACATTTAACTCAATTACTCACTAAATATGCCACTCAGTTTGAGCGGATTATCATTGTTACCGAAAGTATTTTTAGTATGGACGGTGATATTGCGCCTTTGACTGAACTCGTGGTATTAAAAAAAGCCTTTGCCAGCCAGTGTCACATTATGCTGTATGTGGATGAAGCACACGCAATTGGGGCATACGGAGAGCAGGGCTTAGGTATGGCGGAAGTATTAAGCTGTATCGATGAGATCGATTTTTTAGTCGGTACCTTTGGCAAAGCATTGGCTTCGATGGGGGCTTATTTGGTTTGCGATCAAGTGATTAAAGATTACTTAATTAACACAATGCGTCCGCTGATTTTTTCGACCGCATTACCGCCGCTAAATGTCGCTTGGACGGCTTTTTTATTTGAACAATTACCAGAATTTCGCCGTAAACGACAACATTTGGCATTGCTTAGTGAAAAGTTAAAACAAGCGGTACAGCAGAAAAATAGTTATCCGCTACAAACGCAAAGCTGCATTATTCCGTTTGTAGTGGGAGAAAATGAACAAGCGGTGCAAAAAGCCAAAACATTGCAACAACAAGGTTTTTATTGCTTACCGATTCGCCCACCGACAGTGCCGAAAGGCACGGCTCGTATCCGCCTATCCTTAACCGCCGATTTAACCACAGAAGAATTAGAACGTTTAATTGTTTGTTTATAAGGAGAAACATGTGAAAACCAAATTAATTTCAACCCAACAAGCCAATTTGCTGATTTATTTTGCCGGTTGGGGTACGCCGGCATCGGTCGTTTCGCATTTAGCACTACCGGACGGCTATGACTTATTGATTTGTTATGATTACCGAGATTTAGACTTTCCTGCTTTTGATTTTAGTCGTTACCAAACCGTCCGCTTAGTAGCGTGGTCGATGGGCGTTTGGGTGGCAGAAAATGTATTATCTGAGATTAATTTGGCTTCTGCGACTGCGATTAACGGTACGCCTTTTCCGAAACACGATGAATGGGGCATTCCGCGACAGATATTCAACGGCACGCTACAAACATTAAATGCAGAAAATCGATTAAAGTTTGAACGCCGAATGTGTGGTGATAAACAGTTGTTAAATGTTTACCTCGCATTACCCGAACAGCGTCCCCTTACCGAAATTCATTATGAACTTGAGGTATTGAATACTGCAATTGAGGAAAAGCATATTATACCGAAGCGACACTGGACGAATGTCATTATTGGTGAGAAAGATCGGATTTTCTCGGCACAAAATCAACTCGCTTTTTGGCAAGATAAAAATGTACGTATTACACAAATACCTAAAGGCGAACATTATCTATGGCAACATTTTTCTGAGTGGCAGCAATTATGGCAAAGTTAGATAAGCCACTGATTGCACAACGTTTTGCTACCCATATCACGGAATATGACAAGCATGCGATCGCTCAACAACAGATTAATCGACAATTGGTAAATTTGCTCGCCCAAACGAACAAACAATGTTTTCAGCGAGTGCTGGAAATCGGTTGTGGCACGGGTGATTTAACTCAGCATTTAGTGCGTGAATATCAAGTGGAACATTTGGTCGTCAATGACCTGAGTGATGTCTATCAAGATCGCGTTTTGCAAAAAATTGGCGAAAATCGACCGCTTGTTTCCTTTGAGTTTGTGGCTGGTGATGCAGAACATTTAGCTTTTGAAGGGCAGTTTGATTTGATCAGTTCTGCGTCCGCAGTACAGTGGTTTGAACAACCGCAAATTTTTGTTTCGCAAGCCGCGAATCTGTTACAGCCAAAGGGTGTTTTGCTATTTAATAGTTTTACAACGGAAAATTTAGCGGAAATTCGTCAACTAACGGGTGTTGGGCTGACTTATCCAAGCCAAGCAGATTGGCATGCTTGGTTAAGTAAAGACTTTACCCAGTTACAGATTATGCAACAGCAGATTCGTTTAACCTTTGCTTCACCGCTTGCCGTATTGCAACATTTGCGGAAAACGGGGGTAACGGCAATTAGTACACAAACGTGGATACGCAAAAAGTTGATGGCATTTAGTGAACAATATCAAGCGCAATTTAGCTGTGAACAAGGCGTTTATTTGACTTACGCACCAATTTTTATTTTGGGAGTGAAAAAATAATGGGCAAAATCATTTTTGTATCGGGCATCGATACTGATATTGGCAAAACAGTCGCTACCGGCTTTTATGCGAAACGTTTAATGGAACAAGGCTATTCGGTGATTACGCAAAAAATAATTCAAACCGGCTGTGAAAACGTTTCCAGTGATATTCTGCAACACCGCCGGATGCAGAATATGCCGTTAACCCAAGAGGATAAAGACGGTATTACTTGTCCTTATCTTTTTCGCTATCCTTGTTCGCCACATTTGGCAGCGGAAATGGAAAATACCGTGATTGATACGCACAAAATTGCAGAAGCCAGCCGATTATTAGCCGAAAAATATGACTACGTTTTGTTAGAGGGCGCTGGCGGTTTGGCTG
Source organism: Actinobacillus ureae ATCC 25976 (assembly GCF_000188255.1). Taxonomy (GTDB): domain Bacteria; phylum Pseudomonadota; class Gammaproteobacteria; order Enterobacterales; family Pasteurellaceae; genus Actinobacillus; species Actinobacillus ureae. The sequence goes on along the minus strand of NZ_GL831080.1, from coordinate 1,419,787 downwards.
TGCCTTATGATAACCAACATACCACACTTGATTATATTGCAGAGCAGCAATTACCGCTGATTTTAGTCACTTCCGGCAGATTAGGTTCGATTAATCACACCTTGCTCAGTTTAATGGCTTGCCAACAAAAACAGATTCCGTTAATCAGTTTGATCTATAATAGTTATCCGCAAACGGATGAAATAATTCAGCAAAATACGCTAAACTATTTAAGAGAATATATTGAACATAATTTCCCAAATGCGGAATTTTTAGTAATGGACAAACAAGAATGTTAGATAACGAAGATTTTGCACTTTTCCAAGAAGCGGTAAAAGGCACGAAAAAAATTAAACAGGATACTTTTGTACCGAAAACTGCGCCTCGTAAAAAAGTTAATGAGTTACGAGAGTTGCAAGAACAAAAAGACACCGAGTTTTTCTTCTCTGATGAATATGAACCGTTATTACGAGAAGAAAATGAGAAAATCAAATATTTGCGTGCGGACATTGACCCGTATATTTTGAAGCAACTACGCCGTGGTGATTTTCAGCCGGAACTTTTTTTAGATTTACACGGTTTAACTCGTGAACAAGCGAAAAAAGAATTAGCGGCACTGATTTTGGCGTGTGAGAGAGAACAAGTCTATTGCGCCAGCATAATGACCGGTTTCGGCACACGTACTTTAAAAGATCAAATTCCCCGTTGGTTGGTGCAACACCCTAAAATCATTGCTTTACACCAAGCACCAAGAGAGTGGGGTGGTGATGCGGCAATTTTGATTTTAGTAGAAAAAATCGAAAGTCCGGAAAGACGTTTATTCGAACGTAAATAACTCATGACAAGCGGTCGTATTTTTGCAAAATTTTGCACAGATCCGACCGCTTGATCTATCTATCTTATAAGGAAGTTTGTAGAATGCAAACCTTTATTTATAAAGGAGAATTTCCATGTTAGAACTTGTGATCGCTATTTTATGTAGCGTCTCTGTCGGTGTGTTGATTAAAGTCGCACGTCAAAAGCAAATTGCCATTGATCAAAGTATCGCAGTGAACTATATCGTCACGACTTCGATGACCTATTTTTTACTGAATCCGGATTTTAAAGGGCAAACCGTGGTTGATATTGTGGCGAATAACCCTTCGTCTTATCTGTTTTTTGCATTAGGTTTCTTATTACCAACCATTTTCCTGATTCAAGCCAAATCACTTGAATTTGCCGGCATTATTCGTACCGATGCGGCACAGCGTCTTTCGCTGTTTTTACCGATTTTGGCGGCATTTACCATTTTCGGTGAGCAAATTACCCAAAATAAATTAATCGCCTTAGTATTAGCCTTTGTAGCACTCGGTTGCTTACTTTGGAAAACGCATCACGGTATGGGTAAGGGCGGTAAAATTGCGATTATTAGCCTCGCTTGTGTGTGGCTAGGTTATGGTATGACAGATACACTATTTAAACAAATTGCCAAATCAGGTTCGGCTTTCCCGGTAACGTTGTTTATTGCCTTTGTCTTTGCCGGCTGTTTAATGTTTGCTTATTTGCTGCTTAAACGTACGCAATGGCATGTGCCGAGTGTGGTTGTCGGCTTAGTGTTAGGTGTATTGAATTTCTGTAATATTTTATTCTACATTAAAGCACACCAAATGATGAAAGATGATCCGACTTTAGTATTTACCGGTATGAATCTCGGTGTGATTTGTTTAGGGACATTTATCGGTGCGTTAGTGTTTAAAGAAAAAATTAATAAAATTAATTACTTAGGTGTATTAATTGCGATTATTGCCATTATCTGTTTATTTTATTGGAAATAATCCGATTTGAATCAATAATCGAAATTACCCAATAATGCGGTTTGAGCTATAATAAATCCTCTCCATTAGCTGATGGAGAGGATTTTTACGTTTTAAGGGGAGAAGAATGAAGCTAATCAAGCAATGTAGTCAAAATTATGTGAATTGGGTGCTACGCTTAGGTCGAACAAAGGCGGCTTTACTGGGCTTTTTTGTGTTGGCATTTTTTGCCATTATCGTCCAGGGCGCATTAACCTATTTATTCACCGGCGAAATTCAGACACGTGATATTTTACGTTCGATTTCCTTTGGTTTGATTTCCGCCCCTTTTGTGATTTATTTTTTCAATTTAATCGTTGTTAAACTGGAAAAATCACGTATTCAACTAGAACAAAGTATTTATGATCTCGGTGTGTTGCGTGAGCAGGATGCGCATTTAAATGCCACACTTGAAAAAAATAACCGAGACAAAAGTGTATTAATGGCAACCATTAGCCATGAATTACGTACACCGCTCAATGGCATTATCGGCTTAAGCCGAATTCTGTTAGAGGGAGAGCTAACTCAACAACAGCGAGAATATTTAAAAACAATTAATATCAGTGCGGTTTCATTAGGGCATATTTTTAGCGACATTATCGATTTAGAGAAAATTGATAGTCGCCGTATTGAGTTATTCAATAAAGAAGTTGAGTTTTCTCAGTTGATCAGCGACATCAGCAATTTTGCCAATTTAATGGCGGATCAACGTAAAATTAAATTCCATATCAGCTATTCGGATAATTTACCGAATTTCATTTTAGTCGATAACGCTCGTTTAAGTCAGGTATTATGGAATTTGGTCAGCAATGCGGTGAAATTCACCCCAGCAGGTGGTGATATTTACCTTGATGTGCAACGAGTAGATGACGATCATTTTAGTTTTAGCCTACGAGATACAGGTATCGGTATTCCGAAAAACGAACAGCGCAAAGTGTTTGCAATGTTCTACCAAGCGGAAAACTCACAAGAGAAAAAGGCACAGGGCAGTGGTATCGGTTTAGCTATCTCAAAACGTATTGCTAAGCTAATGGGCGGCGATCTCACCCTTGAAAGTGAAGAAGGCAAAGGCTCAACCTTTACCTTAACGATTCAAGCGGATACGGTTGAAGCGGAAAAAGCAGTTAAAATCAATGATCATGCACTCAAAGTCTTGTTAGTTGAAGATATTGAAGTGAATGTGGTGGTTGCCCGTGCGATGTTAGAAAAATTCGGCTGTGATGTTGATGTGGCGATGACCGGTGATGAGACGTTCGAGTTATTCGAGCAGAACAGTTACGATCTGATTTTACTTGATATTCAATTACCGGATATGACCGGCTTTGATATTGCAAGACAATTGCGTGAGCGCTATGAAAACGAAGAAGTGGATTACCTGCCGCTTTTAGTTGCGCTAACTGCCAATATTATGCAAACCAAACAAGAATATCAGCAACAAGGTATGGATGACGTATTACGTAAACCGCTTTCGTTAGAAGCGTTATCCGAATGTTTGAATCATTACTTTAATAGCGATTTTATGGAAAAAACTGGTGAAATTAGACCGCTTGTAGAAATGGAAGAGACGCTAAATTTACCTTATGATCGTAAGATATTATCCGAATTAATCGAAGTAATGGGAGCAAAAGCCGTATTAGCTAATTTTGCGTTATTTGCTAAGCTTATGCCGGAATACTTAGCTAATTTACAACACTATCTTACCGAGTGGCAGGCGACCGATTCTGCGGAAATGCGCAAAAATACAGCGGATGAGGCGCATAAAATTAAAGGCGCACTTGCCTCGGTTAGCTTAAAGCGCTTGCAGGAAATTGCTCAGTATGCCCAAACGGATAACGGTGAAATTTGGGAAGAGCATATTGCGCAGTGGGTGTTCCAAATTACACAGCAATGGCAAGCAGATCTTGCTTTAGCGGAGCATTGGGTAAAAGAAAATTACTAACGAAAGCGTAGTTTAGAATGGGAGAATAAGTTATTTATTTTCCCATTTTTTATGTTTAGGGTTGACGAATTCAATGCCTTTATCTTTAAAATCAATTCCTTCCAATTCCAATAAATAGCGTTTCGCCGGCAAGCCGCCACCGAAGCCGGTCAGCGTTTGGCTTTTGCCTAACACGCGATGGCAAGGCACGATGATTGAAATCGGATTACGACCTACTGCTCCGCCGACAGCACGCATTGCATTCGGTTTACCAAGCTGCTGAGCAATTTCACCATAGCTTGTTGTTTTGCCATAAGGAATGGTTAATAAAATTTTCCATACGGATTTTTGGAATTCCGTACCTTGTGGCGCCAGAAAATCCAAATGCTGGAATTCCAGTTTCTCACCTGCAAAATAGCGGTCTAAAGCGTTGCGAGTTTTGCAAAAAATTTCGAAAATTTGACCGCTTGCTTCAGTAGCAATTTGCCATTTCTGCGCATCAGTGGTGAGTTGTTCTTGTTCAAACTCAATACCGAGAAGTCCGTTATCATTGGCAATCAATAATAGGTTTCCGACAGGTGAGTGGTAATATTGATAGTGAATATTAGATGACATATTAACTCCGTTTTAAATAAAAAAGGCGTGTAATGAGTTTACACGCCTTTTGAGCATTCGTAATTGCCTATTTTGAGTCAAGCATTAGAATTTGTAGTTTAGATTTAAACCGTAAAGGTTTGCTTTTGAGCTAACTTGGAAGACCGCTGATTGACCTTCTTTAAAGCTATTTTTTTTACCACGAAGATGTGCAAAACCTACATCGGCAGAAAGATTTGGCGTAAAGCGGTAAGTCGCACCTACTGAGTACCATGTACGATCCGTATCCGGAATTGAGATTGATGGGTGTTTTACACTCGCATTTTCATCGTAAGCAAAACCGGTACGTAAAGTTAGCGCTTCATCTACATCATAAGAGAAACCGACTGAGTAACGTGATGAGTTACTGAAGCTTTCATCTTTATGGAATAATGTATTACCAGCAGAACCGTAAGCGGTTAAGCTTTTCAAGCGCTCCCATTCAGTGTATTTATAGCTATATTGTAATGCTAATTTCTCGGTTAATTTATGGAAACCTGAGAATTCCCAGTATGCTGGTAAATTAAGCGTTAAACGTCCCAGAACATATTCTCCACCGGTCGCTTGGGTGATAGGTAAACTCACGCCAGAATTTGCTAATTGTGCAAGTAGTGCGTTATAAGCTACAGGGAAATCATTTGAGTATTTACCTTTGAATTTTACATCTACCGCAGAATGATACGCTAAGCCCCAACGGTGGCTTTCATTTAATTCGTAGCTTAAACCTGCATTCCAACCGAATGACCATTCATCACCTTTGATTTGCGATACAGAAGTGTTTGCCGGCATATTGCTGAGTTGGTTCGCAACTGCGCTTAATTGGGTTGCTTGTACTGCAGGTAACTGGCTTGCACGTGCAGCTAATTGCTGAGCTATTGCCTTACCGCCTACACCTAAATGGCGCTGAACTTCTGCGTCTGCATGGATTGCATTTAAACCAAGACCGAAACTTAATCCGTTACCAAAGTTATATGCACCGCTTAAATTAAAATTAAGTGCGGTTAATTCTGTTTTACCGCCATAAACACCCGCATTGAAGTGTTCGTTATATTCAGATTTCAAACCATAATTTACGTTTACACCTCCACCTAATGAAAAATACTCATTGACAGGTGCTACAACATATAAATTTGGAATAATTGCGTTAGGGATAATATTGCTGTGAGATGCATCAAACGTACCGCCCATTTTTCCTGAAACGTGAACATCAGCATCAACTAGAATACCACCGGCTGAAATTTCTGTATTTTTGAATTTAGTCATTAATGCTGGGTTGGTTGCAACCACAGAAGCATTGTCTGCAACCGCAGCGTTACCTGCATAAGCCATACCTAAACTAGAAGTAGAAATTTCCGCTAATTGGAATGCTGCAGCGTGAGCGCCGGCAGCTGAAAATGTTAGAAGTGACGCTAAAAGCGTTTTGTTAAATTGGTTATTCATCTCATACCCTTCACTATGAATAAGATCTCTTTATGTGCTATTTTTGAGCGAGCAAGTGTTCACAATTTTTTAAAGTTCGCGAATTTTAATCGTAGCACTAGCAAGCGAGCAAGCGTCTTTACTTAAAATACTAGGAGTTCTGACCAGTGAACACTTGTTTTTCCATGTTATTAATTTATTTGACTTATTACCTGAGAAAATCGCTAAAGATTGGATTACTCAAACTGTTTTAGTCAGGATTATGATTTGAAGTAGATCAAAAATCATTTATAATTGTAGGGATTTGATTCAAATATTTTAAATTGATAACTTTTAGTTATTAAATAAGGCAATTGATGCCGATAATCATTTGTAAAACCTTTCAATGTGATAAGTGTAAAATTCTTGACTAAAATAGTCGGGTATATCACAATTCACTTAATTAAAAATCATTACTTTTGCTCTAAAGTGAGGAAATTATTATGAAATTAACGTCAAGAGGGCGTTATGCCGTAACCGCAATTTTAGATATTGCGCTACATGGAAAGTCTTTACCCGTAAGTCTTACCGATATTTCAGAGCGCCAAGCGATTTCATTGTCGTATTTAGAACAATTATTTGCTCAGCTACGCCGTGAAGGTATCGTACAAAGTGTACGTGGCCCAGGTGGTGGTTACCAACTGGGTAAGCAGCCTGAGGAAATCAGTGTGGGTATGATTATTGCTGCGGTGAATGAAAATCTTGATGTCACTAAATGTAAAGGTAGTGGTAACTGTAGTAAAAACTCACAGTGCTTAACGCACCATTTATGGGAACGCTTAGAAGACCAAATCGGTGTATTTTTAAATACGATTACTTTGGCAGAGCTTGTTGAAGAACACTCGGATCACGATTGTGAGAAAGAGCATTGCCACGATCATTCACACAAACACTAATTGCAAAAAATTCAATAAAAATGACCGCTTATTTCAAGCGAGTTAGGAGTAACAATGTCAGTTAAATTACCTATCTATTTAGATTATGCCGCAACCACTCCAATGGACGAGCGTGTTGCGCAAAAAATGATGCAATATATGACCAAAGACGGCATCTTTGGTAACTCGGCTTCACGTTCACACAAATTCGGTTGGGAAGCGGAAGAAGCGGTAGATGTTGCACGTAACCACATCGCAGATTTAATCGGTGCGGATAGCCGTGAAATCGTATTCACCTCAGGTGCGACAGAGTCTGATAACTTAGCGATTAAAGGTGCTGCACACTTCTACCAAACCAAAGGTAAACATATCATCACAGTTAAAACCGAGCACAAAGCGGTATTAGATACTTGCCGTCAGTTAGAACGTGAAGGTTTTGAAGTAACTTACTTAGATCCAGAAGAGGACGGTTTATTAGATTTAGCGAAATTAGAAGCGGCGATTCGTCCGGACACGATTTTAATTTCTGTTATGCACGTAAATAACGAAATGGGTGTTATTCAAGACATCAAAGCAATCGGTGAAATTTGCCGTGCGAAGAAAATTATTTTCCACGTGGATGCAACGCAATCAGTTGGCAAAATTCCGGTAGATGTACAAGAGTTAAAAGTTGACTTAATGTCTTTCTCAAGCCACAAGTTATACGGACCAAAAGGTATCGGCGGCTTATATGTATGCCGTAAACCACGTGTTCGTATCGAAGCGATTATTCACGGTGGCGGTCATGAGCGTGGTATGCGTTCAGGTACATTACCTGTACACCAAATCGTAGGTATGGGCGAAGCATATCGTATCGCTAAAGAAGAAATGGCAACAGAAATGCCTCGCTTACGTGCATTACGTGACCGTTTATACAACGGCTTCAAAGATATCGAAGAAGTGTATGTAAACGGTTCGATGGAAGAAGGCAAACGTGTAGATTCAAACTTAAATATCAGCTTCAACTTCGTTGAAGGCGAATCATTAATGATGGCGTTACGTGATATTGCGGTTTCATCAGGTTCAGCGTGTACTTCGGCAAGTTTAGAGCCTTCATACGTATTACGTGCAATCGGTCGTGACGACGAATTAGCGCACAGCTCAATTCGTTTCACTTTAGGTCGTTGGACAACCGAAGAAGAAATCGACTACACCATCGAGCTTGTGAAAAAAGCAATCGTAAAACTTCGTGAACTTTCTCCGCTTTGGGAAATGTTTAAAGAAGGTGTGGATCTATCAAAAATCGAGTGGAATCACCACTAATCAGTAGAAATATTGCAATGCATTTGCGTTGTTGAACCGCCTTGCCGTACTGATTGTACTGTCTACAGCGGTTCGCCTAGCAACTGCACACAATATTTTACTGATAACAGAATTTAACAGAAGGAATACAAAATGGCATACAGCGAAAAAGTAATTGACCATTACGAGAACCCACGTAACGTAGGGACATTTAATAAAGAAGCGGCGGATATCGGTACCGGTATGGTAGGTGCGCCGGCTTGTGGTGATATTTTACGTTTACAAATTAAAGTGAACGATCAGGGTATTATTGAAGATGCACGCTTTAAAGCTTACGGTTGTGGTTCTGCGATCGCATCAAGTTCTTTAATTACCGAATGGGTGAAAGGTAAATCTTTAGAAGAAGCGGGCGCAATCAAAAACAGCGATATCGCAGAAGAATTAGAATTACCACCGGTGAAAGTTCACTGTTCAATTCTTGCGGAAGATGCAATTAAAGCAGCGATCGCAGACTACAAAGAAAAACAAGCTAAGTAATATTTAGTTCGGATAACACGGAAAGCACGAAAACAAGCGGTTGTTTTTTCGCAAAATTTTGCAAAATCAACGTTTTCGGGTATTTCCGTGTTTTCCGTGGTAAAGCTCGTTTTCATTTAACAGATTAAAAAGGATAACTTATGGCAATTACATTGACAGAAACAGCAGCAAATCGAGTTCGTACATTCTTAGAAAACCGTGGTAAAGGGATCGGTTTACGTTTAGGAGTGAAAACATCGGGCTGTTCGGGACTGGCTTATGTGCTTGAGTTTGTTGATGTGTTAAATGAGGATGATCAAGTGTTCGAACAACACGGCGTAAAAGTGATCGTGGATGAAAAAAGCCTTGCCTATTTAGACGGCACGGAATTGGATTTCGTTAAAGAAGGTTTAAACGAAGGCTTTAAATATAACAATCCGAATGTAAAAGATTCTTGCGGTTGCGGCGAAAGTTTTAACGTATAGAGGCAAATAATGAATAATCCTTTTGCACTATTTGATTTACCGGTTCAATTTGAATTAGATAATACTTTGCTTTCCGAGCGTTATTTGGCATTACAAAAACAGCTTCATCCGGATAATTTTGCGAGCAGCTCTTCAGTGGAACAGCTTGCTGCAGTACAAAAATCGGCAGATGTGAATGCAGCGTTACAAACGCTTAAAGATCCGATTTTACGAGCGGAAGCGATAATTGAAATTCATACCGGTGAAGTAAAAAATCTCGAAGAAAAAAGTATGCGGGATATTGAGTTCTTAATGCAACAAATGGAATGGCACGAGAAACTTGAAACGATTGAACACCGCCACGATGAAGACGAATTAACCGCCTTCTTAAAGCAAATTAAAGCCGAACAAAAAGCCGTTTTGCAGCAATTGCAACAGACGCTAGAAGCGCAGCAGTGGCAACAAGCTAATGCCCTGACAGATCGCCTACGCTATTTTAAAAAGCTGATTATTCAAATCGAAAAAGTCGAAGAAAAATTCTTCGAGATGTAGTGGTATTAGCCGCATACAAGCGGTCGGATTTTAAGAGAATTTTGCAAATGTTTTTACCCTATATTTTGTTGGCATTAGTCGCCGGATCCGCCCTAGCAAGTCAAGCGGCAATCAATAGCCGCTTAGCGCAAGCAATGCTTGGTCAGCCGTTAGTTGCAGCGACAATTTCGTTTGCAACAGGTACAATTGCGTTACTGCTATTTTGTTTTTGGAAAACGGATTTAAGTGGTGCGTTACAACAGCTTCCGTCACAGCCGTTTTGGAAATTACTCGGTGGCATTTTAGGTGCCGGTTTCGTCTTTACCACGGTGTTTTTAGCCCCAAAAATCGGCATTACCAATATGCTGTTTTTTATTATTGTCGGACAGTTAGTGACGGGAGCGATTATTGATCATTTCGGTTTGTTTGGTATGGTGGCACGTCCTTTCCAATTAAATCAATTAATCGGGTTATTGACGGTTGCTTGTGGATTAGGGATTTATTTCTTAGCCCGAAAATAAGCGGTCGAATTTTAAGGAAATTTTGCAATGAAAGCATTAGAAGAATTATTAGATAAGCAATCAGCGTGGCTCATTTTAAGAGACTGGTTTACGCAAGCAAAAAATCATTATGAAATTTTAGCGAGTTATCCGGAAGATGCCGGTGCGGCATTGGTCGGAATGCAGCTTTCGACTCGTTCTCCAATGGGCGCAATCGTATATGAAACCGGTGGTATTTTTATTGATCACGGTTGGTTACGTATTTTAGGCTCAGGTAACGAAAAATTACCGAGAGGCTTATTCGACTGGAATTTCGGTAAAACCTTTAAACAATCGGGCGAACAACAGAGCTATTTATTAGTGGCGGACGATGCAATCGGCGGTTATTTTGCGATTAATGCCGGCGGCTTAGGCGATAAAGTCGGGCAAGTTTATTATCACAACCCGAAAACCAAAAAATGGGAACCGTTAAATTTAGGTTATTCGGAATTTCTCGGCTGGGCGTTAGCCGGCGATTTAGCCGATTTTTATAAAGACTTACGCTGGGAAAACTGGCAAACGGATATTGCGAATTTACAAGGTCATCAAGTATTAGAATTAGAAAGTAAAACCGCAGTACCGATTGAGCGCCACTACCAAGGCGTATTTGCACCGGAAAATATGGGTTATTCGGTAGCATAATTTTATCACTCTCTCCCCTTGTGGGAGAGAGACAGCTAAAAATAGCGTAAGGTTATTTTTAGCAGAGAGAGGGGGGAAATTCTCTTTTCTCGACTGAGATCACAAAAATATTTGAAAAATCATTTTCTACTTTCGCTAAATTATTTGGCGAGGTGGAATATGAAAGAAAAATTACTGCAACGGGCAAAGCAACTTCGTTCTTCAATGACATAGGAAGAGCATATTCTTTGGCAAGAATTACGAGCAAAGCGTTTTATTGGAATAAAATTTCAACGTCAGCAAGTAATAGGATTTTATATTGTTGATTTCATTTGTTTTTCAAAAAAATTAATTATTGAATTAGATGGTATTCAACATGTAGAGCGGCAATCTTATGATGAACAACGAACTAAATATTTAAATCAACAAGGGTTTAAAGTATTACGTTTTTGGAATAGTGAGATTCATACGGAATTAGATAGTGTATTAGATACTATTTTTTATGCACTAGATCTGAATAGTCCCTCTCTCTGATATTTGCTTCTGGACCAAGCAAATATCTGTCTCTCTCCCACAAGGGGAGAGAGAGTTAAGGAATACTTCGTTTTGACTGTAATTTATCACCCCGTTCACAAAGGTGAAAAAGCAATTTAAAAGAGAGATAAAAAATAATGGCATTACTTCAAATTGCTGAGCCGGGGCAGACGGCTGCGCCGCATCAGCATCGTTTAGCCGTCGGTATTGACCTTGGTACAACCAATTCATTGCTGGCAAGTGTACGTAGCGGGCAAACGCAGGTATTGTTAGATGATCAGGAACGTGCGTTAGTGCCGTCAGTCGTTCACTACGGCGAACAACAAAAAACAGTTGGGGTTGAAGCATTTGCACAGGCAAGCATTGACCCGCAGAATACGGTTATTTCGGCGAAACGTTTAATCGGTCGCTCGCTTGCAGACGTACAAACACGTTATCCAGATTTGCCTTATCAATTTATTGCCAGCGATAACGGCTTGCCACTCATTCAAACTAAGCAAGGTAATAAAAGCCCGATTGAAGTTTCAGCAGATATTCTAAGCCACTTAAATCGCTTTGCCGAACAACGGTTAGGCGGTGAGTTATCCGGTGTGGTGATTACTGTGCCGGCATATTTTGATGACGCACAACGTCAAAGCACCAAAGATGCAGCGCGTCTTGCCGATTTAAATGTATTACGTTTATTAAATGAACCGACAGCAGCAGCGATTGCTTACGGGTTAGATAGCGGACAAGAAGGCGTTATCGCAGTATATGACTTAGGCGGCGGTACTTTCGATATTTCGATTTTGCGTTTAAGTCGTGGTGTGTTTGAGGTATTGGCAACCGGTGGCGATACCTCACTTGGTGGTGATGATTTCGACCACTTACTTGCCGATTGGATTGCGGAACAGGCAAATTACAAACCACAAAATGCCAATGAACAACGTGAATTATTAACGTTAGCTACTCAAACTAAAGTGATGCTTTCACAAGCGGTCGAAACCGAGGTGAAATTTGCAAATTGGCAAGGTATGGTAAGCCGTGCACAATTTAACGAGTTAATTCAGCCATTAGTTAAACGTTCATTGATGACTTGCCGCCGAGCGTTAAAAGATGCCGGTGTGGAGGCCGAAGAAGTTCGTGAAGTGGTCATGGTTGGCGGATCAACCCGTGTGCCGTTTGTGCGTGAGCAAGTCGGCGAATTTTTCGAGAAGAATCCGTTAACCTCAATTGATCCGGATAAAGTGGTGGCATTGGGTGCGGCGATTCAGGCGGATATTTTGGTCGGTAATAAACCGGATAGTGAAATGTTGCTATTAGACGTCGTACCGCTTTCACTCGGTATTGAAACGATGGGTGGTTTAGTTGAGAAAATTATTCCGCGTAACACTACGATTCCGGTTGCGCGTGCGCAAGAATTTACTACCGCTAAAGACGGTCAAACCGCAATGAGTGTACACGTGTTACAAGGTGAACGTGAGTTAGTCGAAGATTGTCGCTCACTTGGTCGCTTTACGTTACGAGGCATTCCGCCAATGGTTGCCGGTGCGGCAACGATTCGTGTCACTTACCAAGTAGATGCGGACGGTTTGCTCAGTGTTACGGCAACGGAAAAATCGACCAACGTACAGGCTTCGATTCAAATTAAGCCGTCTTACGGTTTAACCGATGAAGAAGTTACGCAAATGATTAAATCTTCGATGACCAATGCCAAACAAGATATGGAAGCCCGTCAGCTTGCCGAACAGCGTGTTGAAGCGGATAGAACGATTGATACGGTCATTTCAGCATTGCAACAAGACGGTGCGGAAGTATTAAGCGTTGAAGAGTTTAAGTTAATTGAAGCGGAAATCGCAAAACTGATTCAATTAAAACAAGGTACGGATCGACAAGCAATTGCCCAAGGGGTGAAAGATTTAGATCTCGCGACACAAACATTTGCTGCGAAGCGAATGAATTTATCAATCCAAAAAGCATTAGCGGGTAAAGCCGTTGATGAGATTATTTAGTTTTTATCACTGAAAGCACGGAATACTCGGAAGATAGTATTTGCAAAGAATCGGCAAAATTCGACCGCTTGCATAAATGATTTCCGTGTCTTTCTAGGGTAAATCAAAGAGAGGATATTATGCCAAAAGTTGTTTTTCTTCCGCATGAAGAGTTTTGTCCGGAAGGTATGGTGATTGAAGCGCAAACCGGCGACAATTTATTAGAGTTAGCGCACAATGCGGGTGTTGAAATCCACCATGCTTGTGACGGTTCTTGCGCTTGTACCACTTGCCATGTGGTGATTCGTGAAGGGTTCGATTCATTAAATGAAACAACCGATCAAGAAGAAGATATGCTAGATAAAGCATGGGGTCTGGAAATGGATAGCCGTTTAAGTTGCCAATGTGTAGTTGGTGAAGAAGACTTAGTGGTAGAGATTCCGAAATATAACTTAAATCACGCAAATGAGGCGGCACACTAATGAAATGGTCAGATACCCGCATGATTGCGGAAAATCTTTATGATATGAATCCGGATTTAGATCCGACAAAGGTTCGTTTTACTGATATGCATAAATGGATCTGCGCAATGGAAGATTTTGATGATGATCCGGAAGCGTCAAACGAGCATATTTTAGAAGCGATTTTAACTATTTGGCTAGAAGAATACGAATAGTTGATTGCTTAAAGAAATAAATAGGGCAGTGCGAGATAATCGCATCGCCCTTTTTCATTGGTTAGAATTTCACATTTACTGCAAAGGTAAAATTACGTCCGATTTGCGGTACATAAGGTAAGAATGAGTTATGGATATAAATTTGCTCATTCAATACGTTATTTGCACGTAAAGAGAAGGTGTAATCGACATTTTTGATAATGCGATTGTAATCAATACCTAAATTCAGCAAGTTGTAGCCTTGGGTTTTATTTTCCGTTACTTTGCGGGCAATCATCCGCAGATCGTTATTCACATAATCTTTAATTTTGCAGTCGCCGTCACCTCGAGAACAACCTTCCGGAGTATGCAGTCTCGGCTTAATTGCAATGGTTGAAGTAGATACACGTTTTTGGGTAAACATACGTATATATTCTACGTTTGCAGACCAGTTCTGATTGAAATAGCCTTGCCAACGGAAACCTAAGCGAATAGGTGGAACACGTGGTGCGTTAGTCGCAGGGCGTTCAAGTTTGTCCGTGCCGATTTTACCCGGATACGTCAATACACAGTATTCCGGATCTTCTTCAATGTCATCTTTCGAACACTCTGGGTCTAAAGAAACAATTGGTGGCGCAACTAATTCATCTTTATTAGTAAAACCTACGCATTGGCTTAAATTTCCGCCACCAAGTAAACAATCGGCGTTGATATTTTTCTTGTCTAAGATAGGATCTTTATCATAGAAAGTCTTACCAATCACCGGCGATAATTTTCCAATACGTCCACGTACAATATCACCGAATAAAGTAATACTGTGATCTGGGTGGAATTGATAACTTACCTCTGCTTCTAATCCATAGAATTTTGCGGTGGTTTGGTTATAACGGCGTAAGTATAAATTCCCCTCTTTTTCTACGTTTTCATTAAAAATATAGTTATCGAAATTGTTGTAATAACCGCTGGTTTTATAGAATAGTTTATCGCCGCTGTGTCTAAAGGCTAATTCATAGTTATCCGATTTTTCTTTGGTTAAATCTTTATTACCATGCTCAAAAGAGCTGGTCGCTAGGTGTTTTCCCTGATAATACAATTCCATTGGTGATGGAATACGTTCGTTATGTGAATAACTAAATGATAAACGATTCTCCGGTGTGAAGTTCCAAGAAGCGGTTGTTGCATAAGAGAATGCATTTTGCTTATATGGAGTTAAATCAGGTTTAATCGGTGAATATACCTGAGGTCTGGACGGATCTTTTTGGAAATTATTCAGCGCATGATCCAGCAATTTTTGCTCATAATGTACTGGCGTTCTCTGTTTCTCATAACGCACGGCAGTATCTAAACTAAATTTACCTAAATTAAATTGTTCCAGGCCAAATAAACTAACGCTTTTATTTGTATGTGGTACAAGTAAATAAGGACGGTAACTATTCACGTTATTGTGTAATGCTTTAGTATAGGCTTCAGGTGATTCAAAATAGCTTGGTAGCAATACCTCACCGGCGCTAGCTTTTTGTGTTTGATATTGCAAACCGAACATTCCTTTAAAATGTTTGGTCGGCGTATGATGAAGTTCTAAACGGCTATTAAAGCCTTTATTTTTAAAAATCGCATTTTCACTGCCTTTATCAACAGTCGGATCACGCTCGATACTTTTCGGATTGCTTGCGCTTTGCGGATTACCCGGATCACGTTCGTCATGATAATAATCGGCAAAAGTAAGACTCAATTTCGCTTTATCTAACCATTTAAACGGTTGTAATAATTCTCCACGCACATCATATCGCTTGGTATTCATTAAAATATAAGGGTTATCATGTAAATGATTTACCGGTGTACCGGTCGGGTTACTTTCACTTGGGGCATTGTGATTATGCAGACAATGGGTATGTGGATTGTCAGAAATATCTTCATCACCCATTAGATGTGGATAAATAGAGAGGTAATAACGTCCGGAACCATACCACTGGGTGAAATGTTCTTTATCACTGTTACAATGAATATGCCCCGGAATGCTGTAGTGGTCTTTTCGTCGGCTGTAAGATGCGCCTAAATAGCCTTTGTCATGAATATAGGAAAGCCCGATAGTACCAACATTCGATTTATTATCACTGCCGGGTAAGTAGTGTAGCTGTTCCGATTCTGCTTGGAATTTAGGCACACGATAGTTATCGGCATTACGTTTTAAGCCTTCAAGGCGTAGAGCAAAATGATTGCCAAGTCCAAATGTAATACCGGCAGTATTCACCACTTCTTTACTGGCAGTGTTATAGCGAACGAGCGCTTCGCCTTCTAAATTTGGAAGGATCGCACCGGCAGGCATTTGGGTAGGAATTCGTCCGTCCACCACATTTACTACACCGGCAGGTGAAGCGGTGCTATATAAAAGCGTATTTGCACCTCGGACAATTTCAACTTGGCTGGCGAGCAAGGTATCCGTTGCAACAACATGGTCGGGGGAGAGTGAGGACATATCAATCACATCGGTACCGTTTTGCAAGATCTTAATGCGTACGCCGTCTTGCCCTCGAATAATCGGCTTACTCGCACCACCGCCAAACGGATTGGAATGTATACCTAGCTCGCCTGCTAAAGCATTACCTAGGGTTGCCGACCGATGTTTTAACTGTGATTTATCAACGACCTGATCGCTGATATTGTTAGCATTGTTGAGAGCTGAATCTCCCAGTTTGCTCTGTGCATTAACCTTCACTTCCTCTAATTCAATACGTTCTTCTGCCTGAGCCGTTAGACTTAATAACGTAAAGAGAGCCAATGTAATGGCATTTTTCTTCATTGTTTTTCCCTTTTATCTAATAAGAATAATTAAGAGAGCGCATTATAAAATGAATAAACCGTAAAAAATAGTGGAAATAACAAAAATCCATTAAATTTTTATGGTTTATAGAGGGTGAGAAGAAAATATAATGTGTAATCTATTTTTTTCTTTAGCATTGCGATCGCATTTGCTCGGCGTTTATTCAGTTCATCTCTAATCGCTTGTTTTTCAAAACCGTCCGCAATTACCTGCTGTACATCGACTTGGTTTGCTGCTTCAAAATAACGTTTGGCAAGTTCCGCTTGCGGATATTCTCTCTCTTCAAAACCTAATCTGCCTCGAGCATCCGCCTCACAAGCAAGTAAAAAATCAAAGAAACGTTGCGGTTTACGCCATACATCAAGTGCATTAAATACTTTTAATACGGTTTCCGGACGCAGTTCTGCCATTTTGTGGCAGTGAGTGTGATATTCAGTGACTAAAATAGCGAAATCTTTTACGTCTGTTGGCACTTTTAAACGATTGGATAACTCTCGAGCCGGTTTGATGCCTTTCACTTCGTGTCCGTAGTGGTGGGGAAGAATCTCTTTTTCGGTTAAGCCTTTACCTAAATCGTGGCAAAAGGCTGCCCAAAGTAAAGCGGTCGGATTTTTCGCATTTTTTGCAAGTCGTTTAGCTTGTTCGATGACAAGTAAGCTATGAATCCCGCTATCAATTTCAGGATGATGTTGTGGAGGCTGAGGCACACCGAATAAGCGGTCTAATTCCGGAAATAATACGGATAATGCACCGATTTCTCGTAATACTTCAAAATAGATTTGCGGATTATCGGTCGCAAACGCTTTTTGGGTTTCTAACCAAACACGCTCGGCAGTTAAGTGAGCCAATTCACCACAAGCGGTCATTTCTTGCATTAATTTTACCGTTTCAGGGGCGATCTTAAAGCCAAGGGAATGGAAACGGGCGGAAAAACGAGCTACTCTTAAAACCCGCAGCGGATCTTCACTAAATGCTGGTGAAATATGGCGAAGCAGGTGATTGGCTAAATCTTGTTTACCGCCGTATGGGTCAAAAATTTGACCGCTTGCGTCTTGGGCAATCGCATTAATGGTTAAATCTCGGCGGATAAGATCTTGTTCTAAAGTAACATCGGGTGAGAAGTCGCAGAGAAAGCCGTTATAGCCGACTCCGTTTTTACGTTCTTGGCGGGCTAACGCATATTCTTCTTTAGTTTTTGGATGTAAAAAAACGGGGAAGTCATTGCCGACTTGCTGATAGCCTTGTGCTAATAATTGTTCGGGCGTTGCGCCGACCACCAGATAATCCCGATCTTTTACCGGTAAGTTTAATAACTGATCACGGACTGCGCCGCCAACAAGATAAATTTGCATAGTGTTGTTACTTTTATGAAAGAGGATTCCATTTTGCAGAATTATAAAAAAATTTGACCGCTTGTGTTGAGTGCAAGCGGTCAAATTTCTAACTTATTTTGCGATTATGCAACGGTTACTGATTCAATCACGACATCTTCAACCGGTACATCTTGGTGGAAGCCTTTGTTGCCGGTTTTCACGCCTTTGATTTTATCAACCACGTCCATACCCTCAACCACTTCACCGAATACCGCATAGCCCCATTCTTGCACCACTTCACGACCAAACATTTCTTTTGAACGGTAATCTAAGAAAGTATTGTCCGCTACGTTGATAAAGAATTGTGAACTTGCTGAATGTGGATCAGAAGTACGAGCCATTGCTAGTGTGCCGCGTTTGTTGCTTAAACGGTTGTTCGCTTCGTTTTGAATCGGCGCTTTGGTTGCTTTTTCAATTAAGTCTGAAGTCATACCGCCGCCTTGAATCATAAAACCATCGATAACACGGTGGAAAATTGTACCGTTATAAAAGCCTTCTTTGCAGTAATCTTCAAAGTTTTTTGCGGTTACCGGTGCTTTTTCAAAGTTAAGTTCGATTTTAATGTCACCGAAATTCGTATGTAATGTAATCATTTAGATTTCCTTATAAGAGAGAAAAGGGAGTTTGGTGCGTTATTATTAAAAAGTTTGCGGGAAATTGCAAAAAAATCTCAAAATTAGACCGCTTATTCGCTATACTTCTAGGCATTGCAATAACAAATCAGTACAGAGGATGCTATGCTCAAAATTTATAACACTTTAAAACGTGAAAAAGAAGAATTTAAACCGATTAACCCGAACCAAGTTGGTATGTATGTCTGCGGTGTTACGGTTTACGATCTCTGTCACTTTGGGCATGGACGTACTTTTGTATCATTTGACGTGATTGCCCGTTATTTACGTTATTTAGGCTATAACTTACGCTATGTGCGTAACATTACCGATGTGGACGATAAAATCATCAAACGCGCGTTAGAAAATAACGAAACGTGCGATCAATTAGTCGATCGTATGATCGCTGAAATGCATAAAGATTTTGATGATTTAAATATTCTTCGTCCTGATGTTGAGCCTCGTGCGACCAAACATATTCCGGAAATTGTAGCGATGGTGGAAAAACTGATCGCAAACGGTCACGCTTACGTAGCGGCAGATGACGATGTAATGTTTGATGTGGAGAGTTTCAAAAAATACGGTGCGTTATCTCGCCAAAATTTAGAGCAATTACAAGCTGGCGCACGTGTTGAAATTAAATCGGTTAAGAAAAATCCGATGGATTTCGTGTTATGGAAAATGTCGAAAGAGGGCGAACCGAGTTGGCAAAGCCCTTGGGGTAACGGTCGCCCGGGTTGGCATATCGAATGTTCGGCAATGAACAGTAAAGAATTAGGCGAACATTTTGATATTCACGGCGGCGGTTCGGACTTAATGTTCCCACACCACGAAAACGAAATCGCACAATCTTGCTGTGCTCACAGCGGCGATTATGTGAATTACTGGTTACACACTGGTATGCTAACGATTGACGATGAGAAAATGTCAAAATCGCTCGGCAATTTCTTTACCATTCGCACCATGTTAGAAAAATATGAGTCGGAAACTTTACGTTATTTCTTCTTAACCGCGCACTATCGTAGCTTACTAAATTACAGCCTAGATAATTTAGATTTGGCACGCTCGGCGTTAGAGCGTTTATACACTTCATTACGCGGTTGCGATTTATCGGTTCAAGTTGCCGGCAGTGAACAGTATGTCGAAGCGTTTAAAGCGGCAATGGATGATGATTTCAATACACCGGGCGCATTAGCGGTGTTATTTGAAATCGCACGTGAAGTGAATAAACTCAAAACAGAAGATATGGCAAAAGCGAACGGTTTAGCGGTGCGTTTAAAAGAATTAGCCGGCGTATTAGGCTTGCTTTATCAAGATCCGGAAGCATTTTTACAAGGCGATGCGAATAACGATGAAGTCGCAGAAATTGAAGCGTTAATCAAACAACGCAACGAAGCCAAAGCCGCGAAAAACTGGGCGGTAGCTGATGAAGTACGTGATAAACTGAAAGCAATGAATATCGTGCTGGAAGACACTCCAAACGGCACAATGTGGCGTAAGGCGTAAAAATTAATCCCCCATTTGATGAAAATAGAATGGGGGATATTTTATATTTATTTAGCAAATTTATAAGCTAAATCATTCCAACGTAATTCATTTTTTAGTTGAGCTAATTCGGTAGTTTGATTGATATGGATAAATTCAATACCGAAATACTCGGCAAACGTACGCAACATTTCAGCGTCAATATCTAAACTGAATGCACTGTGATGTGCACCTCCAGCAAGGATCCATGCTTGAGTTCCTATGTCAAAATTCGGCTGTAGTTTCCAAAATGCGTGCCCAACCGGTAAATTCGGCATTTGATTTGGCGGATCGATAGCATCAAGATCGGCTACGACCATTCTGAAACGCTCTCCCATATCAACAACTGTCGCATTTACGGCTTTTCCTGCTTTTCCACTAAAGATTAAACGAACAGGATCTGCTTTACCGCCAATACCTAATGGGCGAATAGCTAATTTAGCTTTATTTTGAGCGATAGAAGGGCAAACTTCTAACATATGAGCTCCTAGCACAACTTGATTCTGCTCATCTAAATCATAAGTATAATCTTCCATAAATGAAGAACCATTTGGTAAACCATAACCTTAACTGCACGCACGAGTGCGGCTGTTTTCCAATCACCCTCTCCGCCAAAACCGTAACCTTGTTCCATTAAACGTTGTACCGCTAAGCCCGGTAATTGTTTAATACCGTTTAGGTTTTGGAAATTATCAGTAAATGCTTTAAATCCACCGTTATCTAAGAAAGTTTTTAAACCGACTTCAATACGTGCGGAATAGGCAAGGGATTCTCTTGCCGAACCATTTGCTTGCAATGCTTCTTCAACTTGATACAAGCGGTCATATTCTGCTAATAATTTACTAACATCATCATCAGAAACGGCATTAATCGCTTCGGCAAGTTCGTAAACACCATACCCGTTTACGCTGTAACCGAAGACTCTTTGAGCTTCTACTTTGTCACCTTCAGTCACTGCAACTTTACGCATATTATCGCCAAAACGAGCGATTTTGAGTTGTTTATGATCATAAATTGCAACAGCAACTCGCATCCAGCGATCTAATTTTTCTATTACGCTTTTATCTTGCCAATGACCTACAACAATAGTTCTTGGTAAACGTAAGTGAGATACTAAAAAACCGAATTCACGATCACCATGTGCGGTTTGATGTAAATTCATATAGTCCATATCAATGGTATTCCATGGAATATGACGATTAAATTGAGTATGGAACTGAACTAGTGGTTTAGAAAATGCTTGTAAACCAGTAATCCACATTTTAGCCGGTGAGAAAGTGTGCATCCATGCAATCATGTCAATACAGTTTTCTTGATTATTGGCTTCCTTACATACTGAGAATACTTCTTCCGGTGTAGTAGCAACAGGTTTTAATTTAATTTTTACAAACGGGTTTTGTTGATTTAGATAATTTACAATTTCTTTTGCATCGGTTTCGACTTGTTTCAACGCTTCCGGTCCGTATAAGTGTTGGCTTCCAACAATAAACCAGGCTTCAAGTGATTTGATAAATTCCATAAAAACTCCTTATGCTTTGAATGCTAAAACGGCTTCTTTAACGACCTCGATTCCTTTTCTATAACGCTGCATAAATGCTTCATATCCTTTAGATATTTCTACATCGGGTTCTGCAACCGAAATTGATGTCGAATTAAAAATTTGTTGATTCAGGTAATCATCTAGTGAATAACCTTTTTTGTATTCGTTTAGATAATTGGCAAGTAAAGCAATTCCCCAAGCACCACCTTCACCTGCGGTTTGCATGGTGGCAATCGGTACATTTAAAGCGGATGCTAAGATCTTTTGAGCCACATTTTCTGTTTTAAAAATGCCGCCATGACCAAGAATTTGAGTAATTTCGACTTTTTCTTGCTTCATTAAAATATCCATACCGATTTTCATAGCGGCAAAGGCGGTATAGAGATGAACTCTCATAAAATTAGCTAAATTGAAATGGGCATCGGCAGGATGCATGAAAGTAGGGCAACCTTCAGATAAACCGACAATGTGCTCACCCGAATAGAACCCGTAAGAGAGTAATTTACCGCAATCAGGAGCAGCTTCTAACGCTTTTAAAAATAGCGTTTGATATAGAGCATCGGTATCGCAGGGTAGGTTTAGTGCAGTAAGTATTTCTTTAAATAAACCAACCCAAGCATTAATATCTGAGGAATAGTTATTGGAATGCGCCATGGCAACCAGTTTGCCGGTTGGTGTGGTAACCATATCTAATTCTTCATATACCTTAGAGAGTTCTTGTTGCAATACAATCATCGCAAAGGCGGATGTACCGGCTGAAATATTTCCTGTTTTTTCAGTGATACTATTTGTTGCAACCATTCCCGTTCTGGCATCGCCTTCTGGAGGACAAAGTGTAGAACCGGCTTGTAATCTACCTGTAGGATCAAGTAATAATGCCCCTTGTTCAGTTAAAACTCCCGCCTTTTCTCCTGCAACCAACACTTTAGGTAAAATGTGTGAAATAGACCAATTAAAGCCTTTATTTGCGATTTTTTTATCGAATTGATTTAACATATGCGGATGGTGATTTTTACTGGCTAAATCAATAGGAAACATTCCTGAAGCATCACCGATACCAAGAACTTTCTCTCCGGTTAATTGCCAATGGACATAGCCTGCTAAAGTTGTAATAAAATTAACTTCGGCTAGATGAGATTCATTATTTAAGGGGCTGTAGT
>NZ_GL831080.1:1387233-1396902 GCF_000188255.1 Actinobacillus ureae ATCC 25976 | reverse complement strand
CCCCAATAATTTTTCAATTTCAGGCGCGGATAAACTACTGGTTGGCTCGTCAAAAGCAATTACTTTTGCTCCTCGGCTTAATGCTTTGGCAATTTCAATCATCTGCCATTGACCGATAGATAAATCTTTAAGCTTAGTGGATGGTGAAATATTCAGTTCAAGTTTATCTAAATAAAATTGAGCATTTTCTTCCAGTTTCTTTTGGTTCACGATGCCAAGAGAATGTGGAAATTGCCCTAAGCAAAGGTTTTCGGCAACCGTCATTTCAGGAACAATATTTAATTCCTGATAAATAATGGCAACACCGACTAACAAAGCATCTTTGGTATTACGGAAATTTACCGTTCTACCGCCAATGTGTAATTTCCCTTGAGTTGCGGGATAGTTGCCACTTAATATTTTCAGTAAAGTGGATTTTCCTGCCCTATTTTCCCCGTTAATGCATGTACTTTTCCTTCGTAACATTTAAATGAAACGCCTTTTAAAGCTTTAACGCCGGGAAATTCTTTATGAATATTATCAAATTCTAAATATGCGACCATATATCCTCCTTACTGAATTCTTGTTACTTTATCTAAAGTTAAAGACCTTTTTTATCCAGTTACACTTTAAAGTTTTCACGATTAAGTAATACTTGATCACCAATAGGAGTGTATTTTGGCGGTTCTACACCTTCTTTCACCCATTTGTATAACATTTCCGTACTACGATAACCGTGAACATCCGAGCTAGGTAGTAAAGAACCAATGAAACCGGTTACTTTCGGTTTAGAAAGTTCATTAACCGCATCAGTGCCATTAATTCCAATACCAATCACATTCTCAGGTTTAAAGCCTTGTCCTTCAGTTGCTCGAACACCACCTAAAACCGTATTATCATTCATACCTACAATCAGCCAATTTTTTACTTCTGGGTGTTGCACCAACATTGAATTTGCCGCATCTAAAGCTCTCGGAATATCATTACTTTTTGTTGGAGATTTGTAGATTTTTTCCGCAGGGAATCCAGCTTTTATGAGTGCATCAATGGAACCTTCAGTACGACGGCGAGCTGTATCTAATTCATCAGCTGTAATAGTGAGTACTGCCGTATCTTTTACGTCCCAACTGCGTTTTTGCATTTCTTTATAAAGCTCTTGACCTTGACGTTCACCGATTTCGGTTGCAGCCATCATAATTAAAGGCACATTAGTCATTGGTTCGCCAGCTGCATTTAAAAATTGATCATCAACAATAATGACTTTTAAATCATAAGATCTAGCTTTTGCATAATTGCTGGGCCAAGTTTTGGATTTGGTGTACAAATTACAAATCCTTTTGCTCCATTGGCAGCTAAATTATCTATAGCATTTAATGTTTTTTCTCCATCAGGTACCGCAATTTTTATGATTTCAACATCCCCTAAATCTTGAGCGGCTTTATCAGCAAAACGCCATTCAGTTTGGAACCATGGTTCTTCAGGCTGTTTTACTAAGAAACCTAATTTAAGGTTATCTGTAGATTTAGCATAGGTAAAACCTGAATGTAAGCCACTGATAGCAAGAATAGAAACTGCTAAAAGTGATTTTAAAAAAGTTCTTTTGCTAGTTTTCATATAAAACTCCTAAAGTTAAATGTAACTATTAAATAACATTTCTGCTTGATAAATAGGCATGTGCTTTAATATGCAAATGGATAATAGCAATATATAAAGTGTGTATGTGTGATCTGTTTCACATTATGAATTTATAGCAAAAAAATCCATATATTCGACAATTAAATCCTTATGTATAAAGAATGAGTAATTTGTAAAAAATTTTGCAAATTCAACCGCTTTTTTCGCTCTTAGAATGATTGAATGTTCTTTTATTCCTTTTTGATATAAAAAAACTGGTTTAGTGAATTGACATAGCATTCTAGACGTCTAGAATAACTAGCTGATTTAATTGATTTATAGTATGGATATATTGTTATGATTCAGCTGAAAAATATCAGTAAGCAGTTTGAGGTAAAGGGTAAAAAGATTACCGCCTTAGACAATGTAAACCTTGAGGTGCCGAAGGGGACAATTTATGGTGTTATCGGGGCGAGTGGTGCGGGTAAAAGTACGCTTATTCGCTGTGTGAATTTACTTGAACGTCCAACGATCGGTAGTGTGATTGTGGACGGGCAGGATTTGACCGCAATGTCGGAAAAAGAGTTGATTTTAGCTCGCCGTAATATTGCGATGATTTTCCAGCATTTTAATTTGTTGGCGTCACATACGGTATATGAAAATATTGCATTACCGTTAACTTTAAGCAATACGCCGAAAGATCAGATTGAGAAGAAAGTAAATGAATTGATTGAATTGGTCGGCTTAACCGAGCGTAAAGACGTTTATCCGAGCAATTTATCCGGCGGTCAGAAACAACGTGTTGCAATCGCACGTGCGCTTGCTAGTGATCCGCACGTTTTATTATGTGATGAAGCGACAAGTGCATTAGATCCGGCGACAACACAATCGATTTTACAATTATTAAAAGACATTAATAAGCGTTTAGGTTTAACCATTTTATTGATTACCCATGAAATGGAAGTGGTAAAACGTATTTGTGATCGAGTGGCGGTGATCGATAAAGGTCAATTAATTGAAACCGGTTCGGTCAGTGAGATTTTCTCTAATCCGAAAACGGAATTGGCACAGAAGTTTATTCAATCGACATTCCATTACGAATTGCCAGCGGAATATACCGATCAGCTTTTTGACCATCAAACGCCAAACGGGAAACCGATTATTAAATTTGAATTTACTGGCCGTTCGGTGGATGCACCGTTACTTTCTATTGCATCGAAAAAATTCGGCATTGATTTCAGTATCTTAATGTCGCAAATTGATTATGCGGGCGGTGTTAAATTCGGTTTTGTGATTGCGGAAGTTACCGGTAATAACGATTCGATTGCAGAAGCAAAATTCTATTTAATTGATAATAATGTAAAAGTGGAGGTGTTAGGTTATGTGGGATAGTTTTATGCAAGAACTCACACCTCAAATGTGGGGCTTAGTCGGTACTTCAACGATTGAAACGCTCTATATGGGCTTTGCAGCGACGCTACTTGCCGTGGTAGTCGGTTTACCAATCGGTTTCTTAGCGTTTTTAACCGGCAAAGGTGAGATTTTAGAGAACCCACGTTTACATCAGGTATTAGATGTTGTTATCAATATCGGTCGCTCTGTTCCGTTTATTATTTTATTAGTGGTGTTGTTACCTTTTACCCGTTTATTGGTAGGGACAACGTTAGGTACAACGGCAGCGATTGTGCCGTTAAGTGTCTCGGCAATTCCGTTTTTTGCGCGTTTAACTTCAAATGCGTTATTAGAAATCCCAGCCGGTTTAACCGAAGCGGCGAAATCAATGGGAGCAACCAATTGGCAGGTGGTTCGTAAATTCTATTTACCAGAATCACTTCCGATTTTAATCAACGGTATCACGTTAACCTTAGTGGCTTTAATCGGCTACTCTGCAATGGCGGGGGCCGTTGGCGGCGGCGGTTTGGGTAACCTTGCTATCAGTTACGGTGAACACCGTAACATGGTCTATGTAAAATGGATCTCAACAATTATTATTGTAGCGATTGTAATGGTCAGCCAAAAAATCGGCGATAACCTTGCAAAACGTTACGATCATCGTTAAACACAACATTAAAAAGGAGTTTTCCTATGAATTTCAAGAAAGTATTAGGCGTGGCGTTAGTGTCTGCTTTAGCATTAACCGGCTGTAACGAAGAGAAGAAAGCGGATGTTGCACAAGCAACGTCAAAAATTAAAGTCGGCGTGATGTCTGGCCCGGAACATACTGTGGCGGAAAAAGCGGCACAAGTGGCGAAACAAAAATACGGTTTAGAAGTGGAATTCGTATTATTCAATGACTATGCGTTACCAAATACGGCGGTAAGTAAAGGTGATTTAGATGCGAACGCTTTCCAGCACAAACCGTATTTAGATAAAGACAGCCAATCAAAAGGCTTAACTAACCTTGAAATCGTAGGTAATACCTTTGTATTCCCACTTGCGGGTTATTCTAAAAAAGTTAAAAACGTTGCTGAGTTAGCAGAAGGAGCTGTAGTAGCAGTGCCTAACGACCCTTCAAACCTTGCTCGTGCATTAATTCTTTTAGAGAAACAAGGCTTAATCAAATTAAAAGACAACACAAATTTATTCTCAACCACATTAGATATTGTTGAAAATCCGAAAAAATTAAACATCAAAGAAGTGGATACTTCGGTGGCGGCAAAAGCGTTAGATGATGTAGATTTAGCGGTAGTAAACAATACTTATACAGGTCAGGTCGGTTTAAGTGCGAATGACGGTATTTTTGTAGAAGATAAAGATTCTCCGTATGTAAATATTATTGTGGCACGTAAAGACAACAAAGACAGCGAAGCGGTGAAAAACTTTGTGAATGCATTCCAAACTGAAGAAGTGTTTGGCGAAGCGCAAAAACACTTTAAAGATGGTGTAGTAAAAGGTTGGTAGTCATTTATTGATTCCAATTGTTACTTAAACAAACGGTGAGATTTTATCTAAATTTTGCAAAAAATGAGAGGATTTCACCGCTTATTTTTTATCTAGATTGAGAGGATTACTCTATGAATATCAAAAAATTATTTGGTTTAGCCGTTGTTTCAGCTTTAACATTAACCGGTTGTAAAGAAGAGAAAGTGGCAGATACGGCAAAAGTAGAAGCAAGAACATTAACGGTTGGTGTGATGCAAGGCCCTGAAGCGCAAGTAAACGAAGTAGCGGCTCGTATCGCCAAAGAAAAATATAACTTAGATGTAAAGTTGGTTGAATTTAGTGAATATACTCAACCGAACTACGCATTAAGCCACGGTGATTTGGATATAAATGTCTTCCAATCAGTACCGTTCTTTGAGCGTGAAATGAAAGAGAAAGGCTATAAATTTGTCGCGCAAGCAAACACGTTTGTGTTCCCAATTGCAGGCTATTCTAAAACGGTTAAAGCGATTGCCGATTTAAAAGAAGGCGCAAAAATTGCGATTTCTAACGAGTTAAGTACGGCAGGACGTTCGTTACTCTTGTTGCAAGCAAACGGTGTGATCAAATTAAAAGATCCGACAAATCTTTATGCAACGGAAGTAGATATTGTTGAAAATCCTAAAAATGTCAAAATTAGCCAAATTGATACGGCATTATTAACACGTGCATTAGATGATGTAGATCTTGCAATCATTAATAATAACTATGCAGGTCAAGCAGGTTTAACACCGGAAAAAGATGGTGTGATTGTGGAAGCGAAAGATTCTCCATATGTGAATTTGATCGTTTCTCGTGAAGACAACAAAGACAATCCGGCAATCAAAGACTTTGTCAAAGCATTCCAAACTGAAGAAGTGTACCAAGAAGCGCTTAAACACTTCTCAGGCGGTATTGTAAAAGGCTGGTAATTCATGATAAGCGGTAAGATTTTGTGAATTTTTTGCAAAAAATTATCGCTTTTTTCTAAATGAAGGAGAATAAAATGAAATTAAAAAATGTATTAAGTGCAGTTGCAATTTGTTCGGTATTCTTAACCGCTTGTAATGAAAAACAAGAAAAATTAAAAGTGGGTGTAATTTCAGGACCGGAACATCAAGTTATGGAAGTGGCGGTAAAAGTCGCTAAAGAAAGATATCAGCGAGAGGTTGAATTAGTGGTGTTCACTGATTATGCCACGCCGAATGAAGCCTTAAATAAAGGCGATTTAGATTTAAATGCGTTTCAACATAAGCCTTATCTAGATAATCAAATTCATGATAAAGGTTATAAATTAGTTTCGGTCGGTAATTCATTCGTCTATCCGATTGCAGCGTATTCTAAGAAAATTAAATCATTGGACGAATTGCAAGATGGTGCAACGATTGCATTACCGAATGACCCAACTAATCTTGCTCGTGCATTAATTTTATTAGAGAAACAAGGCTTAATTAAATTAAAACCGGAAGCCGGTTTAAAAGCGACAAGCATTGATATTATTGAAAATCCCCGCCAGTTAGTAATTAAAGAAATTGAGGCTCCATTGTTACCAAGAACGCTAGATGATGTGGCATTTTCAGTGATTAATACAACTTATGCAGGGCAAATAGGTTTAACGCCAACAAAAGACGGTTTGTTTGTTGAAGATAAAGATTCGCCTTATGTGAATATCATCGTTGCTCGTGAAGACAATAAAGATTCGGCAGCTGTGCAAGACTTTGTAAAAGCATACCAAACGGATGACGTTTTTAATAAAGCGAATGAAGTATTCAAGGGCGGAATGGTAAAAGGTTGGTAATTATCACATCAAATAATGTGGCAAATTGAAGCAATATAGTAAAAGAGCTAAAATAGGTTTCTGTGTGAAACCTATTTTAGTTTTAGAGAGTATGATAACAAAAACAGTATTTCCTATTCCAGTTAATTACCTAGGTATGGTATTGGGGCTTGCTGGAATTGGCTTAGCTTGGCGCTATGCGGCTGGTATTTTGCCAGTTTCCCATCTCATTGGGGAGTCAGTTTTAACGATAGCCTTTTTGATTTGGATAAGTTTAATCATCGTATATGGCTATAAATGGTTTAGTTATCCGCAATTAGCCAGAGCAGAGCTTATCCACCCGATAATGGGCTGTTTTGTCAGCCTAATTATGATTACCTCGTTGTTAATTGCTATCGCTATTCAGCCGTATAGTACTTTTGTGAGTGATATTTTGCTAGTGCTAGGCATCATTGGCCAGCTTATCTTTGCTATGTTACGTATTGGTAAACTGTGGCAAGGTAATCACCCGACCGAAGCTACCACTCCCGTGTTATATTTGCCATTGGTTGCAGCGAATTTTGTCAGCGCTAATGCTTTAGGTATGATAGGGCAGAATGAACTTGGTATGCTTTTTCTTGGTGCAGGTGTTTTTTCTTGGCTTTGTTTAGAACCCACAGTACAACAACGTTTACGTAATTTAGATCCTGTTCCGCCAACAATTCGCCCTGTATTTGGTATCCAGTTTGCTCCTGCTTTCGTTTGCTGCTCGGCTTACCTTAGCTTAAATGGTGGCAAAATAGATAGTTTTGTGTATTTGCTTATCGGCTATGGGCTTTTACAATTCTTATTATTAGCCAAATTATTGCCATGGGTTATGCAAAACGGCTTGTCTATGGGGCTTTGGGCTTTCTCATTCGGTTCTGCCTCAATGGCAGGTGTTGGGCTTCATTTCTACCACGAATTATCAGTTAAACCGATTGCAATGCTTGGTATGACAATGTTCATTGTGGGGTCGGTAGTTATTTTAGCGTTAATCTTAATGACTTTACATCTAATTGCCACTAATCGTTTTTTGCTGAAATAAAACAGGAAATGAAGAATACTATAAGCGGTTGGATTTGCAAAAAAAGTAGCAAATCCAACCGCTTATTTTATTCCCTTAACGCATCAATCACGCACTTCAGCGCAGGCGAAGTATTCCGATGAGGGTAATAAAGATGAAAGCCTGTAAAGGTATAGCTAAATTCGCTTAGCACTTGAATCAATTCGCCTTTTTCCAACTCTTTCTGAACCAAATCTTTACAGATATAGCCTAGTCCTAATCCTAATTTCGCTGCATTTCTAATCGAATAATCATTAGAAAATGTCCATTGTCCTTGTGTTTTGACCTGAATATGCTCGTGATTGACGATGAAGTCCCAATGGTACATTGCTCCACTGGCGTAACGATAATTTAAGCATTGATGATGAACTAAATCAGAAGGTGTTTTTGGAAACCCGTGAGTATGAAAATAATCAGGTGAGCCAATAACCGCCATTTCTTCGTCGTTGCTAATTCTTACCGCAATCATTCCTTCAGCAACTAAATCTCCAAAGCGAACGCCAGCATCAAACTGCTCGGAAATAATATCGGAAAATGCAGTATCGCTGATTAATTCGAGTTGAATCTCAGGATATCGTGTTTGAAATTTAGCGAGTTTAGGTAATAACACTTTATCAAGAGTATATTGTGAGGCTGTGATTCGTACCTGTCCAAACGGAGTTTGGCGGTAATGCTCTAGCATTGCTAATTCGTGATCGAGTTTAGAAAATGTTTGTTCAGCAGTTTGAAAAAGCTGGTTACCTGCGTGAATTAGTGATTGTACCAAATGCAACGCATACGGATTTGTATGATAACGTTGCAGGTAAAATTCCATACGATAAATTTGAACAGTTCTTTAAAGCTAACTTGAAATAATAACAAGCGGTCAAGTTTCTCTAAATTTTCGCAAAAAATGAGAGGACTTTGACCGATTATCTTTTTGAAAACCGGAGAACAAAAATGCAATACGCTGTTGATTTACCTATGAATAGTTTGATTGCTAAGGGTAATCAAATTTTTGAAGATATTCATCAAATTGTAGCAGAAAATGCCCCGAAAATTGCCGAATTATCAGGAAAGTTTCAAACATAAGCTGAAATCCAACGTCTATTGAGCGAAATTACCCAATCGCAAATTGACGAAACTTTGCACGTTAATTTACCGTTATATAGTGATTTCGGTCGTCATCTTCGCATTGGTAAAAATGTATTTATTAATACCGCTTGTGTGTTTACCGACTTGGGAGGGATTACACTTGAAGATAATGTTTTGCTTGCCCCGAGAGTAAATATTATTACGGTTAACCACCCAACGGATCCGAAAACTCGTCGTGGTGTGATCGTCAAACCTGTAATAATTAAGCAAAATGCTTGGATTGGTGCTGGAGCTACGATTTTATCTGGCGTTACGGTTGGTGAAAATGCGATTGTTGCGGCTGGTAGTGTAGTTACTAAAGATGTGCCGGCAAATACGATTGTTGCCGGTGTACCGGCTAAAATCGTTAAAATAATTGATGAGGTTAGCAATGAAAATTAGGCTTCTGATTGGGTTGATTTTCAGTTTATGTTTTAGTCCGTTTTTACAGGGGAAAACGATGCAAATTACGATAGGACAACAAATTTTCGAAGCAGGATTAGCCGATACTGGGGATGTACAGCAACTTACAGAATTGTTACCTTTAACATTGGAAATGCAGGACCACCTACGCAATGAAAAATTTGCAGAATTACCTAAAAATTTGACCGCTTATGATCACGCAGTTGGCTCAATTCAAACCGGTGATATTTTGCTTTGGCAAGGAAATACATTAGTGATTTTTTATGAGAGTTTTGATATCCCTTATCATTATACTAACATTGGTAAAATTCATAATGTGAAGGGATTAAAAGAAGCGTTAGGGAAGGGGAGTATAAAGGTCTATTTTGAGCATTAACCATAATACGTGAACTTTGTATATTTCAAATAGCTAAAGAAGAAAGCCTTTCAATGATCTGCACCCCAAAAGTTGGACTAACCATCCAACGGATTAAGGTGCAGATTTTTTATGACTAAATATAACTCGCTATTCAAACAACAAGTCATCGAGTTTTATCATTCAAAATGACAAAAACCGTTTATTCACTCAACGATATTTTCAATTATCCAAGAAAACCTTAACTCGATGGATTGCTCAATTTAATCATAACGGAATCAATGGGCTAGCGGTGATGGGTAAGAAGCAAAAATATTCCCCCGAATTCAAATTAACCGTCATACAAGCGGTCAAAAAAGGACAATTTTCTGCAGAAAGCGCCTCCCTTCATTTTGGCATTGCTAATTCAGGTTCGATTAGCCA
>NZ_GL831080.1:1361644-1387183 GCF_000188255.1 Actinobacillus ureae ATCC 25976 | reverse complement strand
GTCGTATTACGTTAAAGTTACGTGATTTTTTTGGTGCGATTAACCATAAGCGTATTCAAGTGAAATTAAAAGGACTGAGCCCTGTACAATACAGAACTCAGTCCCTAAATTAAACAGTCTAACTTTTTGGGGTCAGATCACAAAACTTTCTTCTTTTTTTATTAATAGCATTATTTATGGTAACTCGCGAGTAAGGCTTGCCAATTTTGCTCGTTAAATCGAATATTTAAACGAGTTTGCTCCTTTTTAAACGAACGTAGTAAGCGGGCTAAGTTTTCCGATTTCCAATCATTAGTTTGTGAAATGCCACATTTATCGAAATCAATTAAGAAAAATTGACCGCTTGTTGGCTCAAGCAAAATATTATGGATATTCAAATCCGAATGATGTACTTGATGATCGTGTAATTGGCGAATCAGTTTACCGATTTGCTGATATTGCGTGTCGGAAAGCGCATGAGTTTGGAGATATTTACTCAAATCTTGCGTCCCTTCAATTTTTTCCAGCATGATGTCAGCACGATACCAACAACAGTTTTTTTCTACTTTTAATGCAACAGGGCGGGGGACGGGTAAATGCCATTCGTGCAATTTTTCCAATAAGGAAAATTCTTGAAACGCTCGGGTGTTTTCCAACCAATTAAATAGATACTGATCTTTGACGATTTTGCCGAATAGCCCACCTCGATAGTAATGACGAAGCACCACATTTACACCCAATTCAGCTTGCGTGTTTAGAAACCAAGTAATGCCTCTGCCTTTGGATGAACCTAACAAGCGGTCAGAATCAGCAAAATTTTTGCAGTTAAGTAACGTTTTTAGTGTTTCCATTTGTGTGTGAGGGACAAGTTTGGCATTAAAGTGGTAAAAATCATACAAGTTATTTAGATTGGTTATCATTAAGTTAAATTTTAGTGCTATTTTTTTTGATGTCAATTTGTTAAAATTCCTGCCTTAATTTTTAGAGGAAACCCAATGAGCATTATCTCCGAAGAAGCCCAAAAAGTGCGTGAAGCCTTAATTGCGAAAGGCATTGAAACCCCAACCATTCAATTAACTAAAGATAAAGATTCCCGTCGTGCAGAAATTCAACAGCATATGCGTTCGGTGATGGAACTACTCGGTTTAGATTTACAAGATGATAGTTTGGAAGAGACACCGCACCGCTTGGCGAAGATGTATGTGGATGAAATTTTTAGCGGCTTAGATTATGCGACTTTCCCAAAAATTACCAATATTGAAAATCGTATGAAAGTCAGCGAAATGGTGCTAGTGGACGATATTACCCTAACTTCTACTTGTGAACATCATTTTGTCACGATTGACGGTAAAGTGGCGGTAGCGTATTACCCGAAAAAATGGGTGATCGGGTTATCTAAAATTAACCGTGTGGTGCAATTCTTTGCACAGCGCCCACAAGTGCAAGAACGTTTTACTGAGCAAATTCTAACCGCATTCCAAACCATTTTAGAAACCGAAGATGTTGCAGTTTATGTAAAAGCAACGCATTTCTGCGTGAAATGCCGTGGAGTGAAAGATACTAATAGCTATACGGTAACATCGGCATTTGGCGGCGCTTTCTTAGAAGACCGAGAAACACGCAGAGAATTTTTGGGCTTAATCAATAAATAATCAGTGGGCGAAAGCCCATTTTTGCTATATAGAATAGAGCAAGGAGACCGTAACAAGCGGTCAAAAAAACGAGAAATTTTACAAATGAAAATAGCGTTAGGCATTGAATATGACGGAAGCCGTTATTTCGGTTGGCAGCGTCAAGACGAAGTAGAAAGCGTGCAACAAAAGTTAGAAGAAGCATTGTCGGTTGTGGCAAATGCACCGGTAGAAGCTTTCTGTGCGGGGCGTACAGACTCCGGCGTACACGGCACGGGACAAGTGGTGCATTTTGAAACGGAAACGGTGCGCCCACTACAAAGTTGGTGTTTTGGTACCAATGCGAATTTGCCGAACGATATTGCGGTAAAATGGGCTGTTGAGGTGAGTGAAGATTTTCACGCTCGTTTTAGTGCTACGGCAAGACGTTATCGCTATATTATTTTTAATAACAAACTGCGTTCGGCAATTTTGCCGAAAGGTGTTTCACATTATCACCATGAGTTAGATCATCAAAAAATGCACGAGGCAGGTCAGTTCTTATTAGGAGAGAATGATTTTAGCTCATTCCGTGCCGCAAAATGCGAATCGCATACCCCTTGGCGTAATATTCATCATCTGAATGTTAGCCGATTAGGCAATTATATTGTGGTGGATATTCAAGCGAATGCTTTTGTGCATCATATGGTTCGGAATATTGTTGGAAGCCTGATTGAAGTCGGGCAGGGCAGACAGCCGGTGGAATGGATTCAATGGTTATTAGCTCAACGAGATCGTACGTTGGCGGCGCCGACCGCAAAAGCGGAAGGACTCTATTTGGTGGATGTGCATTACCCTGAGCATTTCGGTATCCCTAAAACGGCATTAGGCCCGTTATTTCTTACGGATAATTAATAAAAAAAGCCAAATCAAAATTTGATTTGGCTTTAAAGTTAGTCACGATTTATTGAGTCGTTATTGTACGCTTTTTAACGTATTGTCTGTGCGACGAGCTTCATTTTTATGTACTAATTTATTTAATTGCGTTTCAAGTTTTGTTTCAACTTCGTTAATCGCTTTGTATAAATCTTCGTTATCAGCCTTCGCAAAAAGTTCTCCAACTGGAGTGCCAATCGATGCCTCAACCTCATAACCGTTCGGCAATTTATGAATCATAAAGTGCGGGTTAATTAATTGAGTTTGCCATTTTTCGAGTTTCGCTAAGCGTTCTTCAATATGGGCACGGATTGCAGGAGTGATGTCCATTTGTTTACTTGAAATATTGATTGTCATAGTATTTTCCTCTTTGTGAAGGGGTTATTAAGTTGATTTCAAAATATGACTTTTACTCCAAAATATCAAGTCAAAAAATGAAGCAAAATTTAAAAATTTGATCTAGTTAACACTTTTTCTGTGTTTTTGATTATAATCTATCCGAAACATAAGGATGACGAAAAATGACGGATACCCAAAAATTTCCTCCATTTGAATGGCGGTTTTTACACCTTAGATATTGGGGGCTTTGGCTTGGATTGGGCCTATTTAAATTAATTTTGTGTTTACCTTATCCAGCCTTAGTTGTAGTGGGCAAAGGGCTTGGAAAACTATTTGCCAAACTTTGTTTCGGTAAGCGTAGAATGCGTATTGCTCGCCGTAATTTAGAACTTTGTTTTCCTCAGTATTCAGCGGAACAAATTCAAACTATTCTAGATAAAAATATTGAATCGGTCGGTATGGCGATCATCGAAACCGGTATGGCGTGGTTTTGGTCGGACAAACGTATCCTAAAGTGGTCTAAGATTAAAGGCTTAGAACATCTTAAAAATCAGCCGGAAGGTGCGGGCATTTTATTTGTTGGCGTGCATTTTCTTACGTTAGAAATGGGGGCTCGCATTGTAGGGCTTCATCACCAAGGCGTGGGCGTTTATCGACCGAATGATAATCCGTTATTAGATTGGATTCAGTTTCGAGGCAGAGTGCGTTCAAATAAGGCAATGCTTGATCGTAAAGACTTACGCGGTATGATTCGTGCATTAAAAGCGGGTGAAACGATTTGGTATGCACCGGATCATGATTATGGGCGTAAGAATAGTGTGTTCGTTCCGTTTTTTGCTGTGCCGGAAGTTTGTACCACTGCTGGCTCTCGAATGTTATTGCGTTCTGCACCGAATACGGTGGTAGTACCGTTTAGCCCGATTCGAAATGATGACTTTTCCGGATATACGGTAAAGATTAGTCCAGCGGTCGATTTTAGCGAATGTGAAAATGAACTGGATACCGCAACGAAAATGAACAAGGTTGTGGAAGCGGAGATTCTTAAATCAGTAAGCCAATATATGTGGTTACATAGACGGTTTAAAACACGCCCTCAAGAAGCGGATAAAAGTTTATATGATTAAAATAAACCCGATATTTATACTTATAGTGTCGGATTTATTTTTAATAGGGTGATTTAAATAAATTTTTTAGTGGTTATTCGCAAAAAGTACTTGCATATTTAAAGCGAATTTTGCAATCTAACAAATAAACATTGCACATAACAAAAAAGTACAGGAGATGATTATGGCGACCCCTTTATTTCACGGCAGTATTGTTGCACTTGTCACACCAATGACTCATGACGAAGTAAATTATGAAGAATTAAAAAAATTGGTTGAATATCATGTTCAAGCCGGTACACACGGGATTGTATCGGTAGGAACAACAGGTGAATCAACCACATTAAGCATCGATGAGAATGTGAAGGTTATCAAGAAAACTGTGGAATTTGCGGATGGCCGAATCCCTGTGATTGCAGGTACTGGTTCGAATGCAACCAGCGAAGCAATTATTTTAACCAAATTGTTAACCAATAGTGGTGTTGTAGGCTGTTTAAGTGTGGTTCCTTATTACAATAAACCGACTCAAGAAGGCATGTATTTACACTATAAAGCAATTGCTGAAAGTACCGATTTACCACAAATTTTATATAACGTACCAGGCCGTACCGGTAGCGATTTAAAACCGGAAACTATCGGTCGTTTAGCTGAAATTCCGAATATTGTTGGTGTGAAAGAAGCAACAGGTGATTTAACTCGTTTACCTTTAATCAAGCAATTAGCCGGCGAAGATTTTATTTTCTTAAGCGGTGACGATGCGACAGGTTTAGAATCAATGAAACTTGGTGGTCAAGGCGTGATTTCGGTAACAAACAACGTTGCGGCAGCAGATATGGCAAAAATGTGCGAACTTGCATTAGCCGGTAAATTTGATGAAGCGGAAGTTATTAACCAACGTTTAATGGCATTGCATCACGATTTATTTATTGAAGCAAACCCGATTCCGGTTAAATGGGCAGCTTATAAATTAGGTTTAATCAGTGAACCGAATTTACGCTTGCCATTGACTACTTTATCGGAAGGCGCTCAACCAGCCGTATTAGCAGCCTTGCAAAAAGCCGGTTTAATTTAACCGCTTGTATTTATACTAAATAAAAAGCCCCGTAGTGATGATCTGCACCCCAAAAGTTGGACTAAACCTCCAACGGATTAAGGTGCAGATTTTTTATGACTAAATATAACCAACAACTCAAACAACAAGTCATCGAGTTTTATCTTCAAAATGACAAAAACCGTTTAGAACAGCTCTACCACTTTGGCAAATACCATAATAACACCATAAGTGAGCGGCACGGTCACAATAATCCAACGTAGCCACACTATACAACCGCCGTGAGAAACTTCTTCAGCCACAAGATAAGTATCTGAGATCACCGTTTCATCACTCGGCTTAGCACTATGTGCAGCCTCTTTAATCGGCAATTCATAATGTTTTTCGTGCACGGCTTTCACACTTAAATTACAGAAGAAACCGACAATTAATAACGCCGCCATAATATACATAGTAATGCTGTACGCTTGTGCTGCCGGTACGCCGCTGTCAATTTGCATTTGGCGGATATAGTTCACTAACACTGGGCCTGCCACTGCGGCCGTTGACCATGCGAGCAGAACTCGTCCGTGGATTGCACCGACTTGGTAAGTACCGAATAAATCACGCAGATAAGCTGGGATTGCTGCAAAACCGCCGCCATACATGGAAATGATCACACAGAAACCAACCACAAATAATGCTTTATTACCACTTTCGCCTAATGACGGAACGGCAAAATAAAGTACCGATCCCAATAAGAAAAAAATAGAGTATAAGTTTTTACGTCCGATTTTGTCCGAAATACTCGACCAAAAGAAACGTCCCCCCATATTAAATAAGCTGAGTAAGCCTACAAATCCAGCTGCCGCTAAGGTGCTGATTGCCGCTTGTTTGCCGACAGAGATTTCAGAGAATAATTCCTGAATCATTACTGACGCTTGACCAAGTACTCCGATACCCGCCGTTACATTTAGACATAAAATCCAAAACAGTAACCAAAATTGTGGTGTTATCATCGCTTTATTCACGCCGACATTGTGCGGGCTGACTAATTTATTTTTAGGTTTATTATCAACAAAACCTTTTGGTTTCCATT
The DNA here is from genome assembly GCF_000188255.1 of Actinobacillus ureae ATCC 25976. GTDB lineage: Bacteria > Pseudomonadota > Gammaproteobacteria > Enterobacterales > Pasteurellaceae > Actinobacillus > Actinobacillus ureae. Next base: position 1,381,087 of record NZ_GL831080.1, on the reverse strand, counting down.
CGGGATGTGGTAGACGAATAGTAAAGACACCAAACATCATAAAAATGAAATAGAACACACCTAATACGATAAAGGTTTCAACAATACCGACCGAGGTTGGGCTGCTGAAGAAATCCATTAATGCAACCGAAATCGGCGAAGCGAGCATAGCGCCACCGCCAAAGCCCATAATTGCTAAACCGGTTGCCATGCCTGGTTTATCCGGAAACCATTTCATTAAAGTAGATACTGGGCCAATGTAACCGAGTCCCAAGCCAATACCACCTAGTACACCGTTCCCAAAATATAACAGCCACAGATTGTGAGTGTGTACGCCAAAGGCAGCAACTAGAAAACCTAAGCTAAAGCAGATAGTTGCGACAAACATCGCCTTACGAGGACCGACACGTTCCATCCAAGTGCCAAATAACGTAGCTGAAGTGCCTAACACGGCAAGGGCGATACTAAATACCCAACCGATCGTTGTGAGTTTCCAGTCATCCGCAGCTGATTGAGTGATGCCGATTACCTTGGTTAGTGGCGCATTGAACACCGAATAGGCGTAAATTTGCCCAATTGATAAATGTACGGCAAGTGCGGCTGGGGGAATAAGCCAGCGATTAAACTGCAAAGGCGCAATCGTCTTTTCACGATCTAAAAATGACATGGAGACTCCAACTTGTATTAACAATGATTTAACATTAGTATAACATTAAATTTTATTTGCGCAAACGTTTGCGCAAATAAATTAGTAACAAAAAAAGCCTCTTGGTTGAAAGAGGCTTTGAATGCTGAATTTATAGAAAATTAGACCACTTGTAAGTGTACTTCGTAAGCTTGTAACGTATTTTGCATCAACATGGCAACCGTCATTGGACCAACGCCACCGGGTACCGGCGTGATAAAGCTCACTTTTGGTTCCGTTGTAACATATTCGACATCACCAACTAATTTTCCGTCCACACGATTAATACCGACATCAATCACAATTGCACCGTCTTTAATCCATTCACCTTTTACAAAATTCGGTTTGCCTACACCTGCAATCACGATATCTGCTTGCGAGACGTGATAAGCTAAATCTTTGGTACGGCTATGGGTAACGGTTACGGTACAGCCGGTAAGCAGTAATTCCATTGCCATTGGACGACCCACGATATTTGATGCACCGACAACAACAGCGTGTAAACCGGCAAGATTCACACCGGTACTTTCTAATAATTTCATTACGCCGTATGGGGTGCAAGAACGTAAAGTGGGAATTTTTTGGCATAAACGCCCAACGTTATAAGGGTGGAAACCGTCCACATCTTTATGCGGCACAATCGCTTCAGTGACTTTAGTCGCATCAATTTGCTTCGGTAGCGGTAATTGTACCAGAATGCCATCGACCGAATCATCATGATTTAATTGCTCGATAATTGCCAATAATTCGGTTTCGCTTGTTTCTGCTGGAAGGTCGTAAGATTTCGATTCAATACCGATTTCAGCGCAGCTTTTACGTTTACTATTCACATATACTTGAGAGGCAGGATCCATTCCCACCAAAATCACTGCCAATCCCGGTTTGCGTTTACCTTGTGCGGTATAGGCTTGAATTTGTTCGGCAATATTCGCTTTAACTTGCTTGGCTACTGCGGTACCTGAAATAATTTGTGCGGTCATAGTTTCTCCTGTGTAGATGTGAATGAATCAAAACATTTCTATTCTGTCAGAAAAAAGGTGATTTGCAAGCGAGAGATGAGTTAATTTATTGTTTACAGTCGCGAACAAAGTTCAATCAATCGAACTGCGGTTGTCAAAAAAGGGATTGACGAGCTTTTAGATAAGTCTATAATAAATATCACTTATCAGTCGGCGAGTAGCGCAGCTTGGTAGCGCAACTGGTTTGGGACCAGTGGGTCGTAGGTTCAAATCCTATCTCGCCGACCACTTTATCTTTCATAAATATTTCTTTCTTATATTTATCTCACTTGCGCCCTTAGCTCAGCTGGATAGAGCAACGCCCTTCTAAGGCGTGGGTCAAAGGTTCGAATCCTTTAGGGCGTGCCATTAATTACCTTTAAAATCAATCATTTATCAATATTATTATTTTCTAAGCATCTTTTTTAAGCTTCGTGAATTATATTTTTGAGTTAAGCATGATGCTTAAATAACAAACGGTTAAATTTAGGAAATTTTTTGCAAATTTTTCCCAAAATTTAACCGCTTGTAATGAGTTTGAAAGGCGCGTTTACCAGCTACCGCCTGCGCCGCCACCGCCGGAAGAACCGCCGCCGAAGCTATCGCCACTACCTCGACTTCCACCGCCGAAGCCTCCGCCAAATCCACCGGAAGAACCGCCTCCAAAGCCGCCCCCAAAACCACCTCTACGACGAGATGAATTAATGATGATTCTGCCTAATTGATCTACGGCACTTGGGCTGATGTATTGATTATTTCTGCCCGGTCGGAAGATTAAGAAAATTACAATGCCGGCAACGAGGAAGAATAGTAAACCGCCAATTTGCTCTAAAGATTCTTCGCCTACGTCTTCGCCATAACTATCATAAGCCGCATATTCGCCGTTAATTGCCGCCATAATCGCCGATAAACCACTAGCAATTCCTTCCGCATATAAGTTTTGTTTGAAGTACGGCGTAATGTTATGACGAATAATGGTTGAAGCAATCGCATCGGGCAATACACCTTCTAAGCCTCTGCCGGTTGCAATAAACAGTTTTCGATCGTTTTTGGCAATCAGTAATAATATGCCGTTATTTTCATTATTTTTGGTGCGACCGATGCCCCATTTATTAAATAAGTTATGCGAATAACTTGCGACATCCTCGCCATTGGTTGACGGCACAATTACCACAATAATTTGCGAGCTGGTTTTAGCACGGTTGGCAATTAGCGCATCTTCTAAGGTTCGCCATTCTTGTTGAGTTAATGTTTTGGTGTAATCGGTCACATAATAAAAAGGATTCGGTGCAGCAGGATAGTTATCCGCAGCAGTGGCTTTTAATGTGAAAAATGCCAACAGGATAAACCAAATCGGCTTAAAGAACGCTTTTATCATTTAATCACCACCTCATTTGACAATTCATTCGTATCATCATCACGACGAGGAAAATAAGCAACTAACTGTGCTTCTACTTGTTTAATGCCGTCACAAATTGCTTGAGTATAATCCGCTTGTTGACATTGTTGTTTCATCGCATCATAAACTGATTGCCAAAAAACTTGACCGACTTTTTCGTGAATCGCCTTATCACCAACAATCGCTAAATTGTGTGGTTTGAACGAGAGGTAAATTAGTACGCCGTTACGATCTGCCGTTTCTCGCATCTTTAATTCATCGAAAAGTTGATTGGCACGAGCCATCGCATCGATTTTTTCTTTGGTTTTACGTTCAACGACTACGCGTAATTCGGCAGATGTTTGATATTCTAAATGTGAAATTGCCTGTTCGATACGCTGAGTATCAACAGGCAATTTATTTGAAAGAAAAGAAAATAATTTCATAGAGTTATCACTAAATTCACAAAAAACACGGAATATTTTTAAGTATTCCGTGTTTTTTGTAAAAAATTAATTAAAGTTTACTGTCGGTGCTTTTTCTGAACCAGCTTCAGCTTTGAATTGTGGTTTAGCTTTAAAGCCCATAATCATCGCAGCGATTTTGGTTGGGAACTCACGCACTTGTTTGTTGTATTCTTTCACCGCAGCGTTGAAGTTATTACGCTCAACATTGATACGGTTTTCCGTACCTTCTAACTGAGCCTGAAGATTTAAGAAACCTTCGTACGCTTTTAATTCAGGGTATTTTTCAACTGAAACTAATAAACGAGAAAGGGCAGAATTTACGCCTTGTTGCGCTTCTTGGAATTTCGCCATTTGTTCATCAGTGGCATTGTTTGGATCAATGGTCACCGCAGTCGCTTTGGCACGAGCTTCAATAACAGAGGTTAAGGTTTCTTTTTCAAAGTTTGCTTGGCCTTTTACCGTGTTCACCAAGTTAGGGATTAAATCTGCACGACGTTGGTAAGCAGATTCCACATTACCCCATACTGAGTTGATATCTTCTTCCGCACGCATTAAGTCGTTATATTTCGTTAAAGAGAAACCGCCGACTGCAAGTACGGCAATTACTAAGATCCAAAAAATTTTCTTCATATTAAAAAGTCCTATTTAAGGTTAAAAAAACGGGCGGATCTTATAGGTAAGCGGTCGAATTTCCTAGCAAACTTACAAAAGTTTTCAGATAGAAACATAAATTACTTGCATAAATGACCAGTATCGGATAATCTTTCCTCGTGGTGGTAGAGACGCCTCGCGTAAAAAACTAAAAGCTCGATTGAAAATTTGTGGCGGTAGGTTCGCCCCACGTAAAAAACTAAAAGGCCAAATGAAATCACACCCACTTTTATAGTGGGTGTTTTCGTATAGGAGGCTACGATGCCAAAGGCAATAGAATTTTGTAAACTAACAGAACAATTTTATGTTGATAATAAAGATAATACGCAAATTTTATTTAATAAAGGGGGGAGAGGCTACGGGTTATTCTCGTTAAAATTTTAGGCTGTGATTTTGCAATACCTCTTCATTCTAATATTAAAAAAGGATTTATATTAGGGATCAACCAAGAAACAGGTATTAAACACGGATTGGATTATCTGAAAGCAATTTGTATTACGGATAAAACAAAATACATTGGTGATAGGTATTATTTAAAAGAGCGCCAAGAGTTTAATAAAATTAATAATGCACAAAAGCATATCATTCAAGAATTTGAGAAATTTGTGAAAAAGTATATTAAAGCGGTACAGGAACAAAATGAAAATATTCTAAGGACAAATTATCGTAATACTACGTTAGTTTATTATCATCATTTATTAGGCATTACTACTAAATAAAAACGGAGCTAAAAAGCTCCGTTTTTTTATCATCAAAAGAATTATTCTGATGCTTTTTGTTTGATTGCTGCGTAAATCACACCAGTTACGACTGAACCGATAACAATTGCTGCTAAGTACATTAACGGTTGTGAAACAAATGGAATCACAAATAAGCCGCCGTGCGGTGCTTGAAGTGTGATCGCAAATGCCATTGAGATAGCACCGGCTGTTGCACCACCTAACACAGAACTAATAATTACACGCACCGGATCTGCCGCAACAAACGGTAATGCACCTTCAGAAATAAAGCATAACCCTAATACGAATGAAGCTTTACCTGCATCACGTTGGTTAGTCGTGAATTTATTACGTGCGATTAAAGTTGCAATCGCCATACCGATAGGTGGAACCATACCCGCCGCCATAACTGCTGCCATTGGCGTATATTGTTGCGAGGCGATTAAACCGACACCGAACGTATATGCCGCTTTATTTACCGGGCCACCCATATCGATACACATCATTGCACCAAGGATTGCACCTAAGATAATCGCATTTGCTTGACCCATTGAATTTAACCATTCAACTAAAGCATCCATGATGCCTTTTACCGGTGGGTTGATGAGGTAAATCATCGCTAAGCCAACAATTGCAGAACCTAATAACGGTAGAATCAAAATCGGTTTAAGCGAAGTTAAACTTGCCGGTAATTGAATCACGCCGTTTAAGAATTTCACGGTATAACCCGCAAGGAAACCGGCTACGATACCGCCTAAAATCCCCGCACCGGCTGTCGTGGCTAACATACCGCCGATTAAACCGACTGCTAACCCCGGACGGTCTGCGATAGAGAAGGCGACATAACCGGCAAATACGGCGATCATTAAGTGGAATGCCGCACCGCCACCGATATCCATTAACGCTTTCGGTAAGCCGCCTGCGATTGTTTCATCTTTGAACGCTTCAATACCGAACATAAATGAAATTGCAATTAATAAACTACCGGCAACCACTAACGGTAACATATGTGAAACACCGGTCATTAAGTGTTTATATAAACCTTTTTTCTCACCGCTTGCTGAACCTTTAGCTTGTTGTGCAGCCGTTGTGCCACCTTGATAAACGGTTGCTTGCGCAAATGCTTTTTCAAATTCTTGTGCCGTTTTCTTCAACGCTAAACCGGTTGAGGTACGGTACATCGGTTTGCCTTTGAATTTGTCTAAATCCACGTCAATATCCGCTGCCACGAAGACTAAGTCTGCTGCTGAAATTTCTTCCGCAGAAATCGGGTTACCCGCACCAACCTGACCACGAGTTTCAACTTTAACGTTCCAACCTTGCGCTTTGGCATAGTTTTCGATAGCTTCCGCAGACATAAAGGTATGTGCCACACCAGTCGGGCAAGCGGTTACTGCTACGATGTTTTTCACACCTGAATTTGATACGCTAGAAACGGTTGCATTTGCAAAAGTTTTTGCATTTTCGACCGCTTGTTTAAGCGTCGCTTCCGGCTGTGCGAAAGCTTGATCTAAATTCACCACCGCACCTTGTTTACCGGCAGCAATAGTCGGAATTTCATCGTTAAATAACACGATAAAATCAGCTTGTTCAGCGTTTACAACTTGATGACCTTGTTGCTTAGCTGCCGCTGATAATACTTCATTCACGAGGAAAGCACGGGCTTTACCTAATGATTGAGGGAATACAAAGGAAATATTCATTTTGAGATCCTTATAAGTTTGAGAAAATTTATTCTCCCCTCTTTAGTAAAGAGGGGTAGGGGGAGATTTGACGACAAATTATTAACTTAATTGGGTTAATTTCACCTGTGCCACGATTTCATCTAGGGCATTTCGGTCGCTGATACCCACATTGTTTTGTGATACTGCCAATGCTGATGTACCGCTTGCGAAAGCGAGAGTTTTCGCTTTATCCCAACCTTGAGCAAGCCCATAAATTAAGCCTGCCACCATCGAATCGCCGGCTCCGACCGTACTCACAACATTTTGGCAGCGAGGCGGTTGAGCTTGAACCACGTCTTCGCTGTTAAGCCATACGGAACCGTCTGCGCCCATTGAAATAATCACGTTCTCAATACCGCCGGCACGCAATTCTTGTGCCGCTGCAATCACTTCTTCTAAGCTGTTTAACGGACGATTCGCCCAAACTTCTAACTCACGACGGTTTGGTTTCACTAACCACGGATGGGCTTTTAAACCTTCAGTTAATGCCGCATTGCTGCTGTCTAACACCACTTTTAAGCCTTGTTGGTGAAGTGATTCCAACCATTGTGAGAATTGTTGCGCCGTTACACCAAGAGGGAGTGAACCGGATACCACCACCAAATCAAACGCTTTTGCCCATTGCTGTGATTGAGCGGTAAAGTTTGCCCAATCTTCGGCACTAATTTCAAAACCTAAGAAGTTCAAGTCGGTCACGTCCGCTTCGGTTTCGGTAATTTTCACGTTAATACGGGTTTTACCGTCAATACGATAGAATTGATCGTCCACACCGTTTTGTTTAAACGATTGAACGAAATCGCCCTGATTTTCTGCACCTAAAAAACCGCTAACCGCTAATTTAACGCCAAGATCCGCTAATACTTTCGCAACGTTAATTCCTTTACCGGCAGGGTATAAACCTAAGGTTTCAACGGTGTTTACTTCGCCCACTTCAATGCGTTGTAGTCGTCCAACCAAGTCAAATGCCGGATTTAAGGTTACGGTTGCAATACGTAATTGTTGTGTCATTGTTTATTCCTCAATTACTCGCCTAAACCTGCAGCAATCGCCGCACCGATACCGTCAATTGCTTTTTGAGCGTCATCACCGGTTGCCACGAAGCGTAAGCGGTGACCTTTTACTACACCTAATGCCACAATTTTCATTAAGATTTTCGCACTGACTAATTGGCTGTCTCGATCTAAGTTTTGTACAACAATATTCGCATTATATTTTTTAACTTCGTTAACTAATACCGCACTTGGACGAGCGTGTAAGCCGTGTTCGTTTTGAATTACGAATGTGCCTTCTACTTGACCTTCTACTGCGGGTTCAGAAGCGATCGGATTTGCAGAATTTTTTGCAGATTCAACCGCTTGTAGTTGTGCTGCGCCTTCAATCGTATCTTCAACCGAAGGGACAAATGACACGCTTTCGCCTAAACCTTCTACGAATGCTTTTGCTAATGCTTCGATCGCTTGTTGAGCGTCTTCACCTTCCGCCACAAATCGTAAGCGGTGTGCTCGGCTTGCGCCTAATGCCACCACTTTCATTGTGCTTTTTGCATTCTCCGGTGCAGTACCACGATCTAAGTTCTCAACAGTGACTTTTGCCGCAAACGGTTTCAACGTTTGTACTAATACCGCACTAGGGCGAGCGTGTAAGCCGTTGTCGTTACGTACGGTGAAAGTACCGATAACCTGACCTGCAGCCGGTTGCTCGGCAGCGGTCGGATTTGCAAAATTTTTTGCAGATTCAACCGCTTGTGGTTGTGCTGCGCCTTCAATCGTATCTTCAACCGCAGGGACAAATGACACACTTTCTCCTAAGCCTTCTACGAATGCTTTTGCTAACGCTTCGATCGCTTGTTGAGCATCTTCACCTTCAGCGACAAAACGTAAGCGATGTGCTTGGCTTGCTCCTAATGCCACCACTTTCATGGTGCTTTTCGCATTTGCCGGAGCCGTGCCACGATCTAAGTTCTCCACAGTCACTTTTGCCGCAAACGGTTTTAAGGTTTGTACTAATACCGCACTTGGGCTAGCGTGTAAGCCGTTATCGTTGCACACGGTAAAGGTGCCGATAACTTGTTGGCTAGTTTGTTCTGTTGCCGTTGAGCTTGCTACTGAGGTTACATTTTCATTTGCACCAAAGAGTGCAACGATTTGCGCTGCTGACGCTGTGGTTAATTGTTTGCGAATATCGGCATTTAATAAACGAGCGATAAGCGCAGAAAGATTATCATCTGCCGCAGCGATAGTAACTAAAGTCTGTCCTTGTTGGCTACGTGCTACTGCAAAACCGTTCGCTTGGTTACCATTTGCAGAATCTGCTACAAAAAGATTGTCGCCTAAGTTTAGAGGAGTGCTTGCCACCACATCGCTAATAAATGCTTGTGTGACATAGCCTTTTTCTTGAAGTTTTGCTGCATTAATTGCAGAAAGTGTAATGAGGCTGGAAGAATCGATATTTAATGAAATCGTCTCTTCTGAAATAACAGGAAGTGATTTTTTACCGCTTAGCACCGCTGCAAATTCTTCAACATCTTGTGTTTTTGCCAGTGTTGCCACCGCTTCTTCATCACTTAATACACCAGTTAATTGACGAAGGAGAGCTAAATGCTCATCAGATTTTGCCGCAATACCAATCACGACATAGGCTTTATTGCCTTCACCCCATTCCACACCTTGTGGGAATTGATAAATTTGTACACCGGTATTTTGTACGAAGTGGCGAGTATCTAATGTGCCGTGAGGAATGGCAATACCATTACCAAGGAAAGTTGAGGTTTGCGTTTCACGGGCTAACATTCCCGCTTCGTAACCTTCCGCAACGTTACCATTTGCTACAAGGCCAGCAGCAACAAGCGTAATCGCTTCTTCTTTGTTGCTAGCAGTACCATTTAAACGGATATTTTGTGCCGATAAATTTAGCATCTGAGCTCCTTATTGGATTTAATTTTAAAAATAAAAATATTGCTACATATTGTACCCCCATAATCTGCTAAATCGTTCTAGCTGATTAAAAAAAATGTCAAAAAGTGTGAACTAGTTCGCATATATTGCGAGAAAAATATGATGTAAATTACAAAAGCGCATAGTTTTTCGGCGAGGTTTTTTATTTTAATGTTAAAATGCAAACGTTTTCGTCAGAAAAGAAAAATAATTTAGAGTGTAAAAAAATGAGGAAGCAAATAATGACAACTTATAATTATTCAGAACAAGATTCGTCTTTTATTGAGCAGCTTTCCGGTGGGTATTGTAAAGACCCGTTTCCCTATTTGGGCAGTCATTTTGAAAATGGACATTGTGTGATAAGGATTTATTTACCTGAAGCTGATGCCGTTAAGATTGTTGATGAAAAGGGGCGATGTTTATCCGACACGCTAAAAATTGATGATTGCGGCGTTTTTGTCGCTGTGCTTGATTGTTCCGACCCTCATTTCTATTACCGTTTACGCGTTACTTATCCTTTGGGTGAAATTGATATTGAAGACCCATGCCGCTTTAAATCCTCCCTATTCGAATTAGATAACTGGTTATTATCTGAAGGCACTCATCTTCGTCCTTATGAAAAATTAGGCGCTCATTTTGAAATCCAAGAAAATATTGCCGGTGTACGTTTTAGTGTTTGGGCGCCAAATGCAAAACGTGTTTCTGTTGTCGGCGATTTTAATTATTAGGACGGTCGAATTCATAGTATGCGTTTTCACGCAGAAAGCGGTATTTGGGATATATTTATTCCGAATATTGATGCAGGATCATTATATAAATTTGAATTATTAGATAGCCATGGTCAGCAGCGTTTGAAATCAGACCCTTACGCCTTTGCTTCACAGCTTCGCCCTGAAACGGCTTCAATTGTTACCGGATTACCGGAGATTGTTGAGGTTGAGGAAAAACTTCGTCGAGCAAATAATATTGAACAACCGATTTCAATTTATGAAGTTCATCTAGGTTCTTGGCGCCGCAATTTAGAAAATAACTATTGGCTGAATTATGATGAAATTGCCAATGAACTCATTCCTTATGTAAAAGATATGGGATTTACTCATATTGAATTACTTCCTATTACCGAATATCCGTTTGACGGCTCTTGGGGCTATCAGCCAACCGGACTTTATGCTCCAACTAGCCGCTTCGGTTCGCCAAATGATCTCCACACATTTATTCGTAAAGCGCATGCCGCAGGCATTGCCGTTATCTTAGATTGGGTGGTCGGACATTTTCCAACCGATTCACACGGTTTAGCACAATTTGACGGTTCGCATTTATATGAGCACGAAGATCCGAGAGAGGGCTATCACCAAGACTGGAATACGTTAATTTTTAATTACGGACGTAATGAAGTTTTCAATTATCTCTCCGGCAATGCGTTGTATTGGACGGAACGTTTTGGCATTGATGGTCTACGTGTGGACGCGGTTTCTTCAATGATTTACCGAGATTACTCACGTAAAGACGGTGAATGGATTCCAAACCAATATGGCGGACGTGAGAATTTAGAAGCGTTAGATTTTTTACGCCGCACCAATCAAATGCTTGAGCAAGAAGGTCATGCTGCGGTAACGATCGCAGAAGAATCGACTTCATTTAGCGGTATTACGCATGCAGTAAGCCAACAGGGCATCGGTTTTGATTATAAATGGAATATGGGTTGGATGAATGACACGCTCCGTTATATGGCGTTAGATCCGATTCACCGTAAATATCATCATGACTGGATGACATTCGGCATGATTTATCAATATAGCGAAAAATTTATTTTGCCGCTTTCACATGATGAAGTGGTGCATGGTAAAGGTTCCTTAATTGGAAAAATGCCGGGCGATTGTTGGCAAAAATTTGCGAATTTGCGTGCTTATTATGGCTATATGTGGGGCTATCCGGGCAAAAAAATTACTGTTTATGGGCAATGAATTCGCTCAAGGACGAGAATGGAACTTTAACGAAAGCTTGGACTGGTTCTTGCTTGGTGAAGAAGGTGGAAATTGGCATAAAGGTATGTTGAATTGGGTTCGAGATCTGAACCGAGTTTATCAGCAATATGCGGCGCTTTATCAACTTGATCATGGGCCTAGCGGTTTTGAGTGGTTGGTGGTAGATGACTGGCAACAATCGGTATTTGCTTTTGAACGTAAAGCGAAAGACGGTTCAAGTGTGATTGTCATCAGTAATTTCACGCCGATTGTGCACCATAACTACCGTATTGGCGTTGCACAAGATGGGATTTATAAAGAGATCCTTAATTCGGATGCGGCTTATTATGCCGGCAGTAATGTTGGTAATTACGGTAAGATTCTATGCGAGGAAGAACCGTCACATGGCAAGCCTTATTCTCTTAGCGTTTCATTACCGCCGTTAGCTACGATTTTTATTGTGCGCACAGCAAAACCGGAACAGGAACAAGAGCTGATTAAAAAGGTAGAAAGCGCATTTAAAAAACGAAAAACGTTAAGAAAAAAAGAAAAAGTAAGAAGTAGCAGATGAAAATATCAGTGGGAGAGCCGTTCCCTCTTGGTGCACAAGCGGGTAAAAAAGGCACGAATTTTGCAATTTTTTCAGCAAATGCGACCGCTATTGAGTTGTGTATTTTTGATGATAAGGGCGAGCAGCGTTATCCGATGCAGCGTAGCGGCGATATTTGGCATCTGTTCGTTTACGGCGTTGGGAGTGGGGCACCTTATATGGCTTTAGAGTTTCAGGCAATGTTGATGAGCAAAAAGGCGCATTATTTAACCCGAATAAATTGTTGCTTGATCCGTATGCTAAACGAGTAGTTGGGCTACCCGATGCGCATGATGAGCAGGCGTTAAGTTATTTCATTTGGAATGACTCGCAAGATAATGCTCATCTTGCACCTAAATCTGTTGTGGTAACCGATGATTTTGATTGGACTGGTGAAAAACGTCCGCATTATTCATGGGCGGAAACGATTATTTACGAAGCACATGTAAAAGGCTTTAGTCGTTTAAATCATAATATTCCGGAGCCGTTACGTGGAACTTATGCAGGTATGGCGCATCCGGCATCGATCGCACATTTAAAACGGTTAGGCGTGACGACGATTGAACTGCAGCCGGTGAGCTACCATGCGGATGAAGTGCATTTACAGCGATTAGGGCTAACCAATTATTGGGGATATAACGTTTTAGCGCATTAGGCAATTGATCCTTGCTTAGCCTGGGACCAAGAAGATCCGCTTTCCGAATTTAAATATTTGGTTAAAACCTTACACCAAAATGGCTTCGAAGTGATTTTAGACGTGGTTTATAACCATACGGTGGAAGCCGGCAAAGACGGAATGATGCTTTGCCAAAGAGGGATTGATAACCAAAGCTATTATTGGCTGGATGAACAAGGCGAATATCGCAATTGGACAGGCTGTGGCAACGCATTAAATTTAGCTCATCCGATGGTATGCCAATGGGCTATCGATAGCTTAGTTTACTGGGTGGAAGAATTCCATATTGATGGTTTCCGTTTTGATTTGGCGACAACATTAGGGCAAACGCCTGATTTCTCAAATGTTGCACCACTGTTTGAAAAAATCAAACAAACACCGGCATTGCAGCAGATTAAATTAATTGCAGAACCTTGGGATATCGGCCCGGAGGGCTATCAAGTCGGGCACTTTCCGGCAGGATTTGCCGAATGGAACGATAAATACCGTACCACAATGCGTAGCTTTTTCTTACGTGAAAGCGGCAATTTAGCCGAATTTGCCCGTCGTTTAGCAGGGAGTGACGACTTATATTGGCAATATGTGCCTTCTAAAAGTATTAACTACTTCGCCTCTCATGACGGTTTTACTTTGCAAGATCTCGTGAGTTATAACAAAAAACATAATCAGGAGAATAGCGAGCAAAATCGAGACGGTGATGAACATAATTATAGTAATAATCACGGTGTGGAAGGGGATACGGATAACGAATTGGTAAATATTTTGCGAGATCAGACCGCTTGTAGTTTGCTTGCGGCACTGTTTCTCTCAAATGGCGTACCGATGCTGCGTGCCGGCGATGAGTTGGGACATTCGCAAAAAGGCAACAATAACAGTTATTGTCAAGATAATGAAACAACTTGGATTAATTGGCAGCAAGCAAATGATAAGCGTATTGCTTATGTTGCTAAGTGGATTGATTTACGTAAACAAATTTCGTTACTTTCCCACCAAAGTCATTGGTGGACAGAAAATGACGTGCAATGGTTTTCCGCATACGGTGAGATTATGCAAGTGGACGATTGGCATAACCACTCACTTAAAGCATTACAAATTCTTCTTCAAGAACAATGTCTTATCTTAATTAATGCTAAAAAAGATAAGCAACAATTTTTCTTACCTCAAGGTAAATGGCATTTTACCTTGGGAAAGAAACGGCAACTTTGATAGCGGATGCGCAGGCGGTTACTCTTCAGCTGGAACAGATGGGAGTATGTGTGCTTCAAAGAAAATTAGGCTCACATTAGCGTGATAAATGACACACAACATCGGAGAAACAAAGTATGCTTACACAAGAAAAAAACGATTTAACCAGAAACGATATTACTAACGATACGTTAGTGCTTATTTTAGCGGGTGGTCGTGGTTCACGTCTCTATGAGTTAATTGACAGACGAGCAAAACCAGCTGTGTATTTTGGTGGTAGCCGCCGCATTATCGACTTTGCGCTTTCGAACTGTATTAATTCTAATTTACTTAAAGTGGGGGTAATTACTCAATATGCCGCTCACTCATTACTACGTCACTTACAGCGTGGTTGGTCATTCCTACCTTATGAACGTAATCAATATATTGATATGCTACCGGCTCGCCAGCAGTTGGACGAAAACACTTGGTATCGTGGAACCGCCGATGCGGTATATCAAAATATGGCGATGATGAAATCGCATTATCGCCCGAAATATGTGGTGATTTTAGCCGGCGACCACATTTATAAAATGGATTACACCCAAATGCTGCGTGATCACGTAGAAAACGGCGCAAAATGCACGGTAGGCTGTATTGAAGTGCCTCGTGAGCAAGCGGTTGAATTTGGTGTGATGGCGGTTAACGATAAATTAAAAGTGAAAGAATCTGTGGAAAAACCGTCAAATCCGCCGGCAATGCCTGATAAGCCGAATTCATCATTAGCTTCCATGGGGATTTACGTATTTAATGCGGATTATTTATATGACGTATTAGAACGTGAAGCCTCTATTCCGGGAACTTCACACGACTTTGGTAAAGATATCATTCCAAAAGCGGTAGAAGAGGGCGTGCTATATGCGCATCCGTTTGAACGTTCATGTAAAGGTCGTAATGCAAGCGGTTCGATTTATTGGCGAGATGTCGGTACGATTGACAGCTATTGGGCGGCACATATGGATTTAGTTTCGGAAGAGCCGCAGCTTGATTTATATGATGAGTCTTGACCGATCCATGGGCGACCGCAACAAACTGCTCCGGCACGTTTCTTCTATAAAAAAGCACGTCAGCACACTTTGGATAACTCATTAATTGCCGGCGGCTGTGTGGTAACCGATGCGGAAATCAGTAATTCGGTCTTGTTTGCTAAAGTAAAAGTGGACGCTGAAACCGTAATTGAGCATACGGTAATTTTACCGCAGGTAACGATTGGGAAGAACTGCGTGATCAAACGTGCGGTGATTGATCGCCACTGTACCATTCCTGATGGATTGGAGATCGGTGTGAATTTGGAAGAAGACGCAAAACGTTTCCGTGTCAGCAAAGGTGGGATCGTTTTGGTGACTCAGAAAATGCTTGATTCATTAAGCGGTTATCAATCCAGTATAAAATTCCATCATACAATTTAATCTGATACAGGTGGGTGTTTAGCCCACCTTTAGCGCTTTTACAAGCGGTCTAATTTTCTCTTTATTTTACAAATTAAACGGTAACAAAATGAAAATTCTATATATTTGCTCGGAGATGTATCCGTTAATTAAAACCGGTGGACTTGCGGATGTGATGGGGGCTTTGCCTTATGCACAGCAGCAAGCTGGCAATGATGTCCGAGTTTTGCTACCGCTCTATCCTCAAGTAGCGGAAAAAATTGGGGAAACAAACGAAGTAGTCACTTTAGGTACTTTTGCTGGTTTAGTGACGATTCGTTTTACTTATTTCAATGGTTTGGGCATTTATCTGATTGATGCGCCGCACTTATTTCAGCGTTCTGGTAATCCTTATCACGATTCTGGTTATGCAGATTATCCGGATAACTATAAGCGCTTTGCTATTTTAGGCTATTTAGGTGCTCAGCTATCGGAAGGGCTAGATCATTGGTGGGGTAAAGCGGATATTTTACATGCGCATGATTGGCAAGGCGGTTTGGCTTGTGCTTACCTGAAAAGTTGGCATAGCCCGGTGAAAAGCGTTTTCACAATTCACAATATTGCCTATCCGGGGCGCTTCCAGCCGCATCATTTACCGGAGTTGGGTTTCTCATGGGATTTCTTCCAAGCAGAAGGTATGGAATTTTATGGTGAAATCTCATATCTGAAAGCCGGATTGTACTATGCGGATCGCATCACTACGGTAAGCCCGACTTATGCGGTGGAAATTACCGAACAAATTGCCGGTGGCGGAATGCACGGCTTGCTACAAACACGTAAAGCGCAAGGGCGTTTACACGGCGTGTTAAACGGTGTGGATGATAATGTATGGAATCCGGAAAACGATGAAAATATTGTAGCGACATACAAACCGAGTTATATGCACGGTAAGGCGAAAAACAAAGCCGAGTTACAACGTATGTTTAACTTACCAGAAGATAAAGATGCAATGCTTATGGTCATGGTAACTAGCTTAACGGAGCAAAAAGGGGCGGATTTCTTACTGGATAGAATTGATGACATAATGCAGCAGCACGTGCAATTAATTGTCTTGGGTAGCGGTTCTCCGCATTTGGAATATCTGTTAAACGAGGCTCGTAGCCGTTATCCAGAACAAATCGGTTTGTATATCGGCTATAACGAGACGCTGTCTCATCAAATTATTGCCGGCGGTGATGTTATCCTCGTGCCGAGCCGTTTTGAACCGTGCGGTTTAACGCAATTATACGGTTTGAAATACGGGACATTACCGTTAGTTCGCCAAACCGGCGGCTTAGCCGATGCGGTAGTAGATAGCAATAAAGACAGCATCGAACAACGTAATGCAACCGGATTTGTATTCAAATCCCCAAGCTGTGATGATTTCTTTGACGCATTCCAACGTGCGGTAAATCTTTGGAAAAAGCAAAAGCTATGGTCTAGCGTGCGTCAAAATGCGTTAGCGCAAGATTTCGGTTGGGCAAGAGCGGCGGCAGCTTATCAGGCGATTTATCAAGAGATTGTATAACCTCACTTTTCACAAGCGGTCGGAATTTGCAAAAAAATTGCAAAATCCTACCGCTTATTTTGTAAACAGTATCAATAAAACAAAATCTGTGTAATTCTCCAGCGATTTTTACGGCATTCATAATAAAATTGTTGTGCTTTTTTTACTCGATTTCCGTTTGTTACTTTATTTGTTAGTTAGGAGTTATTCATGGGCAATAAAATTTTAAGTCCCGAAAATATTCAACATGTAAAAGATGCCATTTTATATAAATTGGTTTATGCGCTAGGGGTAGAACCTCGTGAAGCAAGTAAACGCAACTGGTTAAATGCCGCGTTACGTGTAGTGCGAGATCTTTCTACCGAATCGAGGTTACAAACTCGCCGTAGCCAAGTGGCAAACGCTAGCCGCCGAGTGTATTACCTTTCAATGGAATTTTTAATGGGGAGAACATTTTCAAACGCAATGATTGCGGAAGGTGTGTATGAGCTAGTCGATGCCGCATTAAAAGAACTCGGACAAAATATTGAAGAGATTATTAACGAAGAAGGCGATCTGGGTTTAGGTAACGGCGGTTTAGGGCGTTTAGCCGCTTGTTATATAGATAGTCTTGCTGCAATGAAAATCCCAGCGATTGGCTACGGTATTCAATATGAGTACGGGATGTTACGCCAAGAAATTCGTCACGGCGAACAAGTGGAGCAGCCAGACCAATGGTTAGAAAATGAATTTGTATGGCCGTATTTGCGTTCAAGTAAACGTTTCCCGATTCGCTTTGGCGGACGCATTTGGCAAGAAGGCAAAAAAAACGTATGGCAGCCGGATGAAGAAATTATCGCTCAAGCTCATGATCAATTAATTCCCGGTTATGAAACTACCGCAACCAATAGCTTACGTTTATGGTCGGCGCACGCTTCGGGGAAAGGTTTTGGCTTAGCAGACTTTAACCGTTGCGATTCATTTAAACGATACCCACCCAACGCTCGCAGTGCCGTAATTAATGCGTATTCTGATTGATGAGAAAGGGTATAGTTGGGATCAGGCGTGGAATATGACCCGCAAAATTTTCTACTATACTAACCACACCTTAATGAGCGAAGCATTGGAAACTTGGCCGGTGGAAATGCTAGGTCGTATTTTACCACGTCACTTAGGCATTATTTTTGAGATCAATGAATGGTTCTTAAATGAAGTACGTGAAAAATTCCCGGGTGAAGAAGATTTAGTACAACGTGTATCACTGATTGACGAACACGGCGATCGCCGAGTGCGTATGGCGTGAGTGGCGGTAGTCGCTTCAACTAAAGTAAATGGTGTTGCGAAGATTCACTCGGATTTAATGGTGGAATCCATTTTTGCCGACTTTGCTCGTATTTATCCGGATCGCTTCACCAATGTCACCAATGGGGTAACACCTCGCCGTTGGATTAAAATTGCCAACCCGGGTTTAGCCAATATTTTAGATAAACGTATTGGTAAAGGTTGGTTAATCGATCTCAGCGAATTAGAGAAATTTAATGTGTTTGTAGACGATGCGGATGTTCAAGCTGAAATTGCTGCGGTGAAATATGAGAATAAACGTAAGTTGGCGGATTATATTGAGAAAAATTTAGGTATCAAACTGAATCCGGAAGCGATTTTTGACGTACAGGTTAAACGTATTCACAAATATAAACGCCAACAGTTAAACGTATTACATATTATTACGTTATATAACCGTATCTTAAAAAATCCGAATGCGGATTGGACACCGCGAGTGTTTATCTTTGCCGGTAAAGCGGCAAGTGCTTATTATGCGGCGAAGAAAGTCATTCGTTTGATTAACGATGTTGCAAATGTAATCAATAATGATGAACGAGTACGTGATTTGATCAAGGTGGTGTTTATTCCAAATTATGGTGTATCACTGGCACAGATGATCATTCCTGCGGCGGATGTGTCCGAACAAATTTCATTGGCGGGTACTGAGGCATCAGGTACGTCTAATATGAAGTTTGCCTTAAACGGTGCATTAACTATCGGTACGTTAGACGGTGCGAATGTAGAAATTTTAGATCACGTCGGTAAAGATAACATCTTTATTTTCGGTAATACCGTAGAACAGGTGGAAGAGCTGTGTCGTAATGGTTATTCGCCGTATCATTATTATGAAACGGACGGTGAATTAAATGAGGCGGTTTCGCAAATCTTAAACGGTAAATTCTCACCGGATGATCCGTATCGCTATCAAGATCTGATTCTAAATTCAGGTGACTATTACCAAGCCTGTGCGGATTTCCGTAGCTATGTTGAAGCGCAAGAACGAGTTGCAGCCGCTTATCGCAATAAGAAAGCTTGGGCGCGTTCGGCAATTATCAATATTGCCAATATGGGCTATTTCCCATCAGATCGATCGGTATTAGATTACGAACGAGATATTTGGCATATCGAGCCAATGGATGAAGTGCAATTAAAAGAAAATACTGATTTGGCGAGTATTATTGAAAGCTCAAGTAAGCTATTGATTATTCGTTAATAATATGAACAAGCGGTCTGTTTCTTGC
>NZ_GL831080.1:1351240-1361248 GCF_000188255.1 Actinobacillus ureae ATCC 25976 | reverse complement strand
CTATCCCCAAAATTTTGCGGAAATTCGACCGCTTGTAGAGCTAAAAAAGCCGTTTGTTTAAAACAAACGGCTTTCTTTTTAGTCTTGCTTAAATAATTTCATTTGGTGTGAAGAAGTAGGCGATTTCACGTTTTGCAGATTCTTCAGAATCCGAACCGTGAACCGAGTTTTCACGACCGCTGATAGCGTAGAGCGATCGAATTGTGCTGGCTTTACGTTGCTCCGGATTCGTTGCGCCCATTAATTCACGGTAGTGAGCGATAGCGTCTTCACCTTCAAGTACCACCGCAACAATCGGTGCAGAAATCATAAATTCCACTAACGGCGCAAAGAATTCTTTACCTTGATGTTCGGCATAGAAGCCTTCTGCTTGTTCTTGGGTTAGTTGTACTTTTTTGAGCGCTTTAACGGTTAAGCCCGCTTCTTCTAAATAGCTAAGAATTTTACCGATTAGATTGCGTTTTGTTGCATCGGGTTTAATTAAACAAAGCGTTTGTTGGATCATCGTTTCTCCTTAATTCGCAAAAAAAGCGGTGAATCTCACCGCTTGTTATTGCTTTTATTTTACTTGCATACCCGGGCGGATACCTTCATCAGCTGAAAGTAAGAATAAATCTGCACCACCTGTGCCAGCCGATAAGATCATACCTTCCGATACGCCGAATTTCATTTTACGTGGTGCAAGGTTTGCTACCATAATCACGAAACGACCGACTAATTCTTCCGGATTGTTATATGCTGCTTTGATTCCTGATAATACTTGACGTTGGTGATCGCCTAAATCTAATTGGAATTTTAATAATTTGTTTGATTCTGGTACGGCTTCACAGCTAATCACTTTTGCCACACGTAAATCTAATTTCGCGAAATCATCGATCGTGATTTCCGCTGCGATAGGCTCAACAGCCGTATTTTCAGTATTTTCCACTTTTTGTTTTCCTTTTTTATCTTCTGCTTTATTTTGCTCTGCAAACAGTGCTTTGGTTTCTTCAATCACCGCATCAATTTGTTTTTTCTCAAGACGAGAGAACAATGATTTAAACGGTGCAACGTTTTTACCTAATAATGGTTGGTGAATATTATCCCACGTTAATTCAGCTTGTAAGAAAGCTTCGGCACGTTCCGCTAACTGTGGTAATACAGGTTTTAAGTAACTCATTAGCACACGGAATAATTCAATACCCATTGAACAAACCGCTTGTAATTCCGCTTCACGCCCTTCTTGTTTTGCAATCACCCAAGGCGCTTTATCATCGACATATTTATTCGCTTTATCACAAAGATCCATAATTAAACGAATTGCTTTGTTAAATTCACGATTTTCGTAATGTGTTGCGATCTGCTCTGATTGTGCAATAAATTCGGCGAAAAGTGCTTCGTCTTCTAATTTTTCAGCCAATTTACCTTCAAAACGTTTGGCAATAAAACTTGCATTACGTGAAGCAAGGTTCACCAATTTATTAACTATATCGCTGTTTACACGTTGGACGAAATCTTCAAGGCTTAAATCCAAGTCCTCAATACGTTCGTTCAATTTTGCCGCATAGTAATAACGTAAACATTCCGGATCGATATGTTTTAAATAAGTACTTGCTTGAATAAAGGTACCGCGTGATTTTGACATTTTCACACCATCAACTGTAACGTAGCCGTGCGCAAATACATTGGTTGGCTTACGTAATTCACAACCGTCTAACATTGCCGGCCAGAAAAGGCTGTGGAAGTAAACGATATCTTTACCAATAAAGTGATAAAGCTCGGTTTCTGAATCTTTTTTCCAGAATTCGTCAAAGTTTAAGCCGCTGCGATCACATAAATTTTTGAATGACGCCATATAGCCGATAGGTGCATCAAGCCATACGTAGAAGAATTTATTTTCCGCATCCGGAATTGGGAAACCGAAGTAAGGTGCGTCACGACTGATGTCCCATTGTTGTAAACCGCTTTCAAACCATTCTTGCATTTTGTTGGCAATTTCTGATTGCAGTGAACCTGAACGTGTCCACTCTTTCAACATACCTTCAAAGCTTGGTAAATCGAAGAAAAAGTGTTTGGATTCTTTTACGATTGGTGTTGCACCGGAAACCGCAGAACGAGGATTAATTAAATCCATCGGGCTATACGTTGACGCGCACACTTCACAGTTATCACCGTATTGATCTTCCGCTTTACATTTCGGGCAAGTACCTTTTACAAAACGATCCGGAAGAAACATTTGTTTTTCAGGGTCAAATAACTGAGAAATCACACGACTTTTGATAAAACCGTTAGCACGTAATTTTTTATACATTTCCGTAGTAAGTTCACGGTTTTCTTCACTGTGAGTTGAATGATAGTTATCAAAACTGATATTGAAGCCCTTGAAATCCGCTACGTGATCAGTTTTTGCTTTTTCAATTAATTGTTCCGGAGTAATGCCTTGTTTTGCCGCATTAAGCATAATCGGCGTACCATGCGCATCATCCGCACAGACAAAGTGGATCTCGTTACCACGCATACGCTGGAAGCGTACCCAAATATCCGCTTGGATATGTTCAAGCATATGCCCTAAATGGATTGCACCGTTGGCATAGGGTAAGGCACAGGTAACCAGCATTTTTCGTTTTTGGTTTGACATGAGTGATCTCTCTGAATTTGTTACAAAATTATGTAAATTGTAGCGGAAAAAGGGCTTTTTTTCTAGAGCGTATCTGAAATGAACCACTTATTCGCTTACTTTACGTAAAACTTAGCGGAATTCTTTTTGTAA
Organism: Actinobacillus ureae ATCC 25976; assembly: GCF_000188255.1. Taxonomy (GTDB): domain Bacteria; phylum Pseudomonadota; class Gammaproteobacteria; order Enterobacterales; family Pasteurellaceae; genus Actinobacillus; species Actinobacillus ureae. The sequence goes on along the minus strand of NZ_GL831080.1, from coordinate 1,358,499 downwards.
AGAATGTAGTTATTTTGTAAAACGCTTATAAAATGATTCTATAACAAAAATTATAGAAGGAGGGCAAATGTTTTATTTAAAAAAACATTATTATGATGGAGTCGATAAACAAGGAAACGCATTTATTATTTATTTTGCAGAGTTGATGTTATGGGGAATTAAAATTCCTTATTCTTCTATTCTATTTAATAGTAAAAACGGTCAACAATTTGAAAAAAGTAGTTTATTTAGGTTAAAACAGATAGATCGTTCCATTACACATTCCCGTTTAAATTTTTCAGCTTATTGGATTCCGCATTTGTCCGAAGTTAAATCGACTTTAGTTTATAACTAGACCCAGTATGTGAATTGGCATTGCCATACGCCGAAAGGACATTTTCATGTAAGCTTTCAAGATAAAGAGTACCAAGGATTGTGCTATGCTGAAATGCTTGAAATGAATTTTGCGCCTTGGGAACTCGCAGTTTCGGAACTATATTGGGGGCGGTTCTTATCAGAAAATCATACGATTATTTGGAAAGAGTGGAGAGGAAAGCAATCTTTTAAACAGCTTATTTGGAATGGAAAACAATATAGTGATTTTGAAATTCAAAAAGAAGGCATTTTGTTGCAGTCGGAAAATATGTTTTTACGCTTCCAAATGTCCACAATACTAAAGAATGAACCGATCGGAAATATGGTTGCAAAAATACCGTTGTTAAGATATTTCCTGCCTAAGCGTTTTTTACGCACAAGAATAATAAAATGGAAAAGAGAAACTAAACTACTGATAAATCAAAATGTACAAGAAGCAGGCTATGCTTTATATCAAAAAGTATTATGGCGAAAATAAAGAAATAATATTAAAATTTCGTCAATTGATTATTTCTATAGCATATCGTACAAAATTTCTAAATAATTGCTGAAAATTTTCTTCTTTTTGCTGAGAATCAGATGACAAATAGCGGTAAAATAAGCCGAAAATTTTGCAATTTTAAGGATTTATTATGCGTAAGGCACAATTGTATCGTTACCAAATTCCGGTGGAAACCGGTGTTATTTTACGTCATCGTCGGTTAAAACAGCGTGAAGGTTTAATTGTTAAATTAACTGAAGAGAACCAAGTCGGTTGGGGTGAAATCGCCCCGCTACCTGAATTTAGCCAAGAAGATCTTTCGCTTGCTCAGCAACAAACAGAACAATGGCTTGCGAAATGGCTCGCCGGGCAACAAGATAATTTAGACAGTTATGTGCCTTCCGTGGCATTCGGTTTAAGTTGTGCATTAGCGGAATTAAACGGAGAACTAACAGAGCAAGGAAATTATCGTGCAGCAGTGCTTTGCTATGGTGATCCAGATGAGCTATATGCTGAGCTAAACGCATTAGAAGGTGAAAAAATCGGCAAAATGAAAGTCGGGCTGTATGAGGCTAATCGTGACGGTTTAATTGCCAATATGTTGCTTAAAGCTTTACCCGATTTACAATTACGTTTAGATGCGAATCGAGGCTGGACGCTTGAGAAAGCGGTTAAATTTGCCGAAAAAATTGCAAATGAAAACAAAAGTCGTATTCAATTTATTGAAGAACCGTGCAAAACGCCGGAACTTTCCCGCCAATTTGCTCAAGTCTCCGGCATTGAGATTGCTTGGGATGAAACTGTACGAGAGCCGAATTTCGTAGTAAAAAACGAACCGAATGTGACCGCTATTGTGATTAAACCGACCTTAGTTGGCTCGTTACAAAAGTGTATTCGTTTAATTGAGCAAGCTCATCAACAAGGACTAAGTGCAGTGATTAGTTCTAGCATTGAGTCGAGTTTAGGCCTAACTCAGCTTGCCCGTTTAGCACAACAATATACACCTGAAACAACACCGGGTTTAGATACGTTAGATCTGATGCAATATCAGCTAATCAGACCTTGGAAACATTCAATCTTGCCAATTTCTGACTTAGATAGTCCGTTTGTGCAAGAAATTATGCTATAATCCCCACTCTATAAGCGGTCAAAAACAGAGAAAAATTTGCAAAAAATGAAGCATTTCTGACCGCTTCCTACTTTTTATTCAATAAAAATTGAATCTCTCCTTTAATATTCAAGAGAAAATTATGCGTTTAGATAAATTTATTGCCGAAAATACGGGGTTAACTCGTTCTCAAGCAGGAAAAGCATTAAAAAGCGGTTTAGTGACGGTGAATGGCAAAATCGAAAAAAGTGGTTCAGCAAAAATTAGTGAAACAGATGAAATTTGTTATGAAGGCGAATGTTTAGAATGGGTTGATGAAGGTCAGTATTTTATGCTGTATAAGCCGCAGGGCTATGTGTGTTCGCATGATGACGGTGAATATCCGACAGTCTTCCAATTTTTTGACTATCCACTGATGACTAAATTGCATACCGCTGGGCGTTTAGATGTGGACACAACCGGTTTGGTTTTATTGACGGATGACGGTAAATGGTCGCACCGTATTACTTCGCCGAAACACCATTGTGAAAAGACCTATTTGGTGACGCTTGCCGATCCGGTGGAAGATTTTTATGTAGAAAAACTTGCGGAAGGTATTTTATTACGTGGTGAACGTGAGCCTTGTTTACCGGCACAAATGGAAATTATTGATGATTACAATGTGAATTTAACTATCAGCGAAGGGCGTTATCATCAAGTAAAACGTATGTTTGCCGCTTTAGGTAATAAAGTAGAGGCGTTACATCGCTGGCGTATCGGTGATGTGGTGTTAGATGAAAGCCTTGAAGAAGGTGAATATCGTCTGCTTACCGAGCAAGAAATAGGGGGCTTTTGATGGCACCCCAAAGACCGCATCCGTGCTTTTTTATTATTTTAGGAATGATGGCAATGCTGCCACCGCTTGCGATCGATATGTATCTGCCTTCATTCCTTGATATTGCACGAGATCTACAGGTTTCGCAGGAAAAAGTACAAACTACATTAGCGGTATTTACTTTCGGCTTTGCTGTTGGGCAGCTATTTTGGGGGCCGATGGCGGATAGTTTTGGGCGCAAACCGATTATTTTATTTGGTCTTTCCGGTTCGGCGATTGCCGCTTATTTCCTTACAGCGGTGATGACAATCGAGAACTTTTATCTACTACGATTAATTCAAGGACTTTGTGCAGCAGCTCCAGCCGTAGTACTGGGTGCTTTAGTTCGAGATTTGTTTGATCGTAATCGTTTCGCCCAAATGATGTCGGTGATTATGATCATTTCAATGCTTGCCCCGCTATTAGCGCCGATCTTGGGTGGATATATCACAAAATATTTTCACTGGCATTCGATTTTCTATACCTTAGTATTTATGGGCGTCAGTTGTGTGTTCTTGATCAGCTGGAAAATTCCTGAAACATTAGTACAAGAAAAACTCCAACCGCTACGTTTTGGTATTGTGTTTAAAAATTTCTGGAAATTGTTATCGGATAAAAGCGTATTAGGTTATGTGTTAGTTGGGGGATTGACCTTTGCCGGTTTATTCTGCTTTTTAACCTCAGGCTCATTGGTCTATATCGGGATTTACGGTGTATCGCAAGAATATTTCGGCTATTTCTTCGGTTTAAATATGATTGTGATGGTCGCAATGACTGCACTAAATGGGCGCATTGTAGTTAAAGTCGGTTCGGAGAAAATGTTGAGAATTGGCTTACTTGTCCAGTTATTAGCTGGTATTTGGCTTGTGTGTGTCGCTGTCTTCCAATTAGGCTTTTGGGCGATGGCATTAGGTATTCCGTCTTATGTGGGTATGCTTTCGACCATCGGTAGTAATGCAACGGCAGCGATTTTAGATCGTTATCCGCAAATGGCGGGGACAGCAAACGGTTTAGCCGGAACAGCACGTTTTGGTATTGCTTCGGTAGTTGGTGCAATGTTATCGCATATTACGCTAACAAGTGAGCGCCCGATACTATATACAATGGCTATTTGTACCTTGGCGGCCTCTGTCATTTACTACTTATTATGCTGTAATCGTGCTGAACAAGCGGTCTAATGTGGCTTAAATTTTACAAAAACGGACACTGTAAAGTGTCCGTTTTTTTACCAACAAGCGTAACAATAATGCCAAGGGCGGAAACGAGTACGCTCAAAATCATAGTAACGTTGTATTTCCTCTAATTCCGCTTGGTGTTTATAGTTATCCCACGCGAGTTTATAGCAAGATTGGAACAGCGGATCATTGGCTTTTTTCTGGTAGCGCTTGGCAAAAGCGGCTTTTTCTTTTTCGGTCTGAGCCACCGGCGGATCATATAATTGCGCCATTAATTCGGCAGTTTCTACATCACACTGCTTAGCTAATGCTACCGATAAGGCATGATGTGCCTTAAGTTGTTGGGCCTGTCTGGTTGCTTGTTGCTGTGGCGTTAAAGCACAAGCAGAAAGCAATAATGAGAACAAGACAGGCGTTATCTGAATACACTTTTTCATATTAGCCTCCAAATGATTATGCTAAAAATTAAGCACTTAGAGTTTATCACTCAAAGAGCTTTTAGTCATACAAATTATTCGCTTTCTTGTTCGGATAATTCTTCTAATTCGTCAGCCATTGCACTGAGTGCATCACGACAAAGTTGAGCAAGCGCTTTATAGAAACCGCTATCATGCGCTTCAATTTGTCCTAAGAACTTAGCAGCACACGGCAATAAAAACTGCTCAAAAAAGGCTTGTTGTGCGGCACTTGAATCTAAATTATCTTCAATCCAAGAGGCGGTAAGTAATAAAAGTGCAACGTGATCAGGTTTGTCTAATTCCGGCATTGCGCGTGTTTGGCGGAAATTGATAAAGTCTTCAACCGCAATTTTATAGGCAGAAATTGTTGTAGCAATAGCTCCTTCCTCGCCAAAAAGTGCTTGATAGCTTGCTTGTAATTGAGTAGGGTTAGCATTTTTTTCTAACGTTGTTAAAGCTAATTCGCTTTGAGCATCGGTTGAAAGTGCCCATTGCGCCCATTGCTGGCGTAAACCGCCTTGTGCAAGCCAAGCAAAGGTGCCGGCAAGAATCGGATCAGTTGGGGAACGGTAGAATAAGTTGCCGAATAAACGGCACAATAGTGAAAAATCGTTAATGGTTGTTTCGCTCATAAGTAATGATTTATAAAGGTTAAGAAGTTAGCCATTTTACACGAATAGGATAAGAAGATGAAATATATTGGTGCGCACGTGAGTGCTTCGGGTGGTGTCGAGAATGCTGTGTTAAGAGCGGTTGAAATTGGCGCAAATGCTTTTGCTTTATTTACTAAAAACCAACGTCAATGGAAAGCGCCAGCTCTAAAAGCGGATACGATTGAGAAATTTAAACGCTTTTGTAAGGCGTATCAGTTCTCACCGGATCATATTTTACCGCATGACAGTTATTTAATTAATTTAGGCAATCCGGAAGCGGAAAATTTAGCAAAATCACGAGAAGCTTTTATTGATGAAATGGAACGGGCAAATCAGTTAGGATTAAAGCTACTGAATTTCCACCCCGGTGCACATTTAAATAAAATTTCGGAAAGTGAATGTTTAGCACGCATTGCCGAGTCGATTAATATTGCGGTAGAAAAAGTACCGAATGTGGTTGCGGTAATTGAAAATACAGCTGGTCAGGGTTCTAACCTTGGCTATCGTTTTGAACATTTAGCTGAAATTATTGACCAAGTGGAAGATAAAAGCCGAGTTGGTGTCTGTTTAGATACCTGTCACTTGTTCTCAGCCGGTTATGATATCAGCTCGTTACAAGCCTGTGAGCGGACATTTACCGAATTTGAACGGATTGTTGGCTTTCAATATTTACGGGGAATGCACTTAAATGGCTCAAAAACGCCATTGGGTAGTCGAGTAGACCGTCATCACACATTGAGAGAAGGCACAATCGGCACAGATTTTTGCAAATTTATCATGCAAGATGACCGTTTTGATGATATTCCGCTTATTTTAGAAACAATTCAGCCTGAAATTTGGGCAGATGAGATAAAATTTTTGCGAACATTGGCAAAATAATCGACTATACTGGCTTAGCTTATAACTTAAGGCTTATCAGTGGATAAGCCTTTTTAATGTGAAACGTTATTTTTAGATATAGGAATCAACCGCTGTAGTTGTTCTGGCGAGACAAATTATGATTAAACAACATTCTACTTTTACTAGGCTTAAGCCGTTATTCACCACTATATTGTTTGCAACGATTGCAAACTATTCATCAATGGCTTCTGCGAGTTTAAGTAGTACCCCTGCCACTCCAAACCAAATCAAAATTGTTGCTAAAGCAGCAACCGCTGATCAAATTAAAGCACAACTTGCTTATAAAGCTTCCGCAAAAGCAAAATCTGCAACAGATAATTCATCAGTAAATTCAGCTACTCAAAAAGTAAATAAGATTTATCGTAAGTGGGCCGGTACTCGTTATCGTTTAGGTGGAGAAGGGCATAATGGCATTGACTGTTCCGCTTTTGTACAGAAAACAATGCTTGGTGCATTTAATATTGATTTGCCTCGTTCAACCGCAGAGCAACGTTATTCAGGTCGTTCAATTTCAAAATCAGAATTACGCCCGAGCGATTTAGTGTTCTTTCGCCGCAATAATCACGTAGGGGTATATATTGGTGGCGGTAAATTTGTTCATGCCAGCACAAGCCAAGGCATCACAACAAGTTCACTTTCAGAGCGTTATTGGGCTAGAAACTATACGCAATCTCGCCGAGTAATGTAATACAAAGGTCGCTAGGCTATAAGTTAGCGATCTTTTTATTTATGCGGCATATTTTCTCTCGCTAACTTGTGCAAAACGGTGGCGCATTTGGTGTACCACATTGGTGATTATGTCGGCAACTTTCACTTCTTGCCAGTTTTGAATACGTAAATTCAGTTCGCTAACATCTAGTGAAAAAAGAATAATTTCGTTTATATCTTCATTATTTTCAATTTCTTTAAAGAACTGGTAAAACTTATATTCGCCATTTTTCTCAATTACAAGCAGATCGTTTACTAAATATTGAGCCGATTGCTCAACGATCAGTAAATCATCCAGTTCGATTCCCCAAGCGATTATAGGTTAGGATTTTTAACCTGTATAAAAAAGGTTTCAGTTGGGCGTTTAATGCAAAGTGAATTAAGATCCAATTTAATTGAACGCTCGCTATTCATATCACGGTACATTGGTAGCGGTTGATATGGTAATTCACGTGTAAGCGGTCGAATTGAAGCCATTTTTATATCCTCTATCTAAACTGTATGTTTATACAGGTTATTTCACTGATTAAAAAAACAGTGTCAATCTTGTTTTGAAATTTTTGGGATAG
>NZ_GL831080.1:1345098-1350805 GCF_000188255.1 Actinobacillus ureae ATCC 25976 | reverse complement strand
CAGATCATTGGTCGGAGCTTTTTATCTATATTTTATAATTTATAAAATATTGCAAAGAGATTCGAACTAATTGGATGAATTCGTATCCAATAAAAGTAAACGAAGCAAAATAAGCTCTAATTAATATCGCCCATTCTGTTTATTACATTTTTCTATTACAATATTATAGTATTTATTTAATTCATTAAGGGATTACACAATGACTCAATTAAGCGTAGTAATTTTAGCTGCGGGTAAAGGTACTCGTATGTATTCTGATTTACCCAAAGTGCTTCACACCGTTGCAGGAAAGCCAATGGTTAAACATGTTATTGATACAGCGAAGCAAATCGATGCAAAACAAATTCATTTAATTTATGGCCACGGTGGTGAATTATTACAACAACGCTTAAGTTCTGAGCCGGTAAACTGGGTATTACAAGCAGAGCAATTAGGTACAGGTCATGCAATGCAACAGACAGCGCCATTCTTTGCGGATGATGAGAATATCTTAATGCTTTACGGTGATGCGCCGTTAATCACTAAAGAAACTTTAGAACGTCTAATTGCAGCAAAACCAGAAAATGGTATTGCGCTGTTAACCGTTGAGTTGGATAACCCAACAGGTTATGGACGTATTATTCGTGAAAACGGATCTGTAGTTGCGATCGTAGAGCAAAAAGATGCGAATGAGGAACAATTAAAAATCCGTGAAGTGAATACGGGTGTAATGGTTGCAAGCGGCGCAAGCTTCAAAAAATGGCTAGGTAATTTAAATAACAACAATGCACAAGGCGAATACTATATTACAGATGTAATCGCAATGGCAAACCAAGATGGCTATAAAGTTCAAGCGGTACAAGCAAGTGAATTTATGGAAGTTGAAGGGGCGAATAACCGTTTACAACTTGCCGCATTAGAGCGCTTCTACCAAAAAACACAAGCAGAAAAATTACTATTAGCCGGTGTGCGTTTAATTGATCCTGCTCGTTTTGATATTCGTGGTAGCTTAACACACGGTAAAGATGTTGAAATTGATGTAAACGTAATTATCGAAGGTGAAGTAAAACTAGGTAATCGTGTTTGTATCGGTGCAGGTTGTGTACTTAAAAACTGCGAAATTGGTGATGATGTAGAAATCAAACCATATTCTGTGCTTGAAGATGCAGTAGTGGGTAAAGCGGCGCAAATCGGTCCGTTCTCTCGTTTACGTCCGGGCGCAAATCTTGCGGAAGAAACCCATGTTGGTAACTTCGTTGAGATTAAAAATGCTCAAGTAGGTAAAGGTTCTAAAGTAAACCATTTAACCTATGTCGGTGATACGGAAGTAGGTAGCAATTGTAATATCGGTGCAGGTGTAATCACTTGTAACTACGATGGTGCAAACAAATTCAAAACGGTTATCGGCAACAATGTGTTTGTTGGCTCAGATAGCCAATTAGTCGCACCGGTTACTATCGCAGACGGTGCAACTATCGGTGCGGGTGCAACTATTACCAAAGATGTGGCGGAAAATGAGCTAGTGATTAGTCGTGTACCACAACGCCATATCCAAGGCTGGCAGCGCCCAACTAAGAAAAAATAGTTCTTAGTTACTCAATACATATGTAACAAGCGGCCGGATTTGCAAAATTTTCTGCAAATTCGACCGCTTATTTCTATTTATGTGCGAACTATTTCGAGCTTTAAACTCATACTTCAAAATAGATCGAATAATGTTTCTGACAGCCACTATTGAATTGTGCTCGGCAATAAGGACAATGTGTAACCTGCATATATTGCTGAATGGTCAAAGTTTGTTGGCAGTTACCGCATAAAATCGCCGGCTGATCAAATTCAGTTACTTGCCAACGTTCAATAGCGTGAGTTTCACAGGTTTGGTGGCATTGATAACACGGGTAAAACTTATCACAACATTTGAACTTAATAGCGATAATATCCAGCACAGAATGATAATGCTGACAGCGTGTCTGGTTATCTACCGTTAGACCATACACCTTAAACATAATTTTAGAATCCTTTGCCATTAAACCAATTCACATAATTCAGTTGATCGTAATATTTCTTGCCGTTCCAACCAGAAAACTCAAACAAATCACCGACTTGTGTTTTATCTTCAAACCCTTTCACATATAAAGTTGATTTTAATTCTGGGTAAGGCTTGTGAGTAAATAGCACTTTATTTTTAAACGGTAAGCGGTCAAATTCTTGCAAATCTTGGTAAGTGCAGCCATCACGGTCGGTCATCATTACAAATAAATTATCCAAATTAATGCGTTTGGTTCGTTCTTCCCATTTGCTTGCTGCTTCTTGCTCTGAATGGTAGTGCATAAAATGGATCGTAAGATTATCTAGCTTACCCACCGGATAATTTTTTTCCGTAGCCAAGAAAGTGAGTTTTGCTTGCATATAATGCGACATATTTTTTAAATATTTTAAAAAATCGGTCGGTGAAAGGTATAAATTAACAAACGGCGAACGGAATTGTTCACCTAATTCATGCAAGATAAATGCGCCGTTGCAATTAATAGAAACTACTGACATCGAGTGATTTTGTAAAGCTTGGCGATTTTTTGTATTAATGATTTTACGCAGCGATTTGTTGACTGCTTTTTGGATAAAAGTAAACATAGTCGTTAACATCTTAAACTGAAAGAAAATTTCAAAATAACTAGAAAAATGCGCATTCTGACCTTATCCGAAAAATTTATCTATTAATTTTAAAAAGTTTACAATCAGGATTCGTGTCAGAGAATAAGCGGTCGTTTTTTGTGAAAAATTTGCAAAATCTAGCTAAAATTTAACCGCTTGTTTAGGGCGATAGCGAATGTCTTTTCGTGTAAAAAAATGGCATAATAAGCAGATTCCCCCTTCGACTGTATAAAATCTGATTAATACGAAAAATGCTTATTTTTCATTTAGATAGTCGCAACCGTTTGCTTGGTTTTTATTTGAGAAATAGATCACAAACTTGCTAAAAAGATGAAGTAAATCATTTTTATTTACGCTGTTTTCAGATAGGCTATACATGTTTTCATTCATTATTTTTTAGTTTAAGGAATTGCTATGAGTACAATTTTTACTATTGCACAAACCTGGTTAGCACAAGACCCAGATCAAGAAACTCGTGCTGAATTAGCTCAACTGATTGAAGCTGCACAAGCAGGTGACGAAAAAGCGTTAGCAGAGTTAACAGCACGTTTTGACGGCCGTTTACAGTTTGGTACGGCAGGTTTACGTGGTCGTTTACGAGCAGGTTCTATGGGGATGAACCGAGTATTAGTGGCTCAAGCTGCCGGCGGTTTGGCGGATTACTTGAAAGGCTATGATAAAGAACCTTCAATCGTTATTGGTTATGACGGCCGTAAAAACTCAGACGTGTTTGCACGTGACACCGCGGAAATTATGGTGGGTGCAGGGATCAAAGCTTACTTATTACCTCGTAAATTGCCAACGCCTGTACTTGCATATGCAATTAAATATTTTGATACTACAGCGGGCGTTATGGTGACAGCAAGTCACAACCCACCGGAAGATAACGGTTATAAAGTGTATTTAGGTAAAGCAAACAACGGTGGTCAAATTGTTTCACCAGCGGATAAAGATATTGCGGCATTAATTGATAAAGTTGCGGCAGGTAATATTGCGGATCTACCACGTAGCCAAGACTTTACGGTATTAGATGATAAAATCGTAGAAGCATATATCGCAAAAACAGCTGCATTAGCGAAAGAGCCGGCAGCAGAGATTAACTATGTTTATACCGCAATGCACGGTGTCGGTTATGAAGTGTTAAGTAAAACGTTAGAAAAGGCCGGCTTACCACAACCGCATTTAGTGGCAGAACAAATTCAACCGGACGGTTCTTTCCCAACCGTGAATTTCCCAAATCCGGAAGAAAAAGGTGCATTAGACTTGGCAATTAAATTAGCGAAAGAGAAAAATGCGGAATTTATCATTGCGAACGACCCAGACGCAGACCGTTTAGCGGTGGCAATGCCGGATGCGCAAGGCAACTGGAAAGGTTTACATGGTAACGTTGTAGGCTGCTTATTAGGTTGGTATTTAGCTAAGCAGTATCACGCACAAGGTAAACAAGGCGTATTAGCTTGTTCATTAGTATCTTCACCTGCATTGGCTGAGATTGCGAAAAAATACGGTTTACAATCAGAAGAAACCTTAACCGGTTTTAAATATATCAGTAAAGTAGATGGTTTATTGTTCGGTTTCGAAGAGGCGTTAGGCTATTTAGTTGACCCTGATAAAGTACGTGATAAAGACGGTATTTCAGCGGCTATTGTGTTCTTAGACTTTATTTGTAACTTAAAAGCACAAGGTAAAACGTTACAAGACGCAATCAACGATTTCAATAATGAATTCGGCGCTTATGTAAGCGGTCAAATTTCAATTCGTGTAAGCGATTTATCTGAAATCGGTAAATTAATGACTGCATTACGCAACAACCCACCAAGTGCAATCGGTGGTTTCAGCGTGGCTCAACTAATTGACCATACGAAAACAGATCGTCAAAGCGACATTCTTGTATTCGTATTAGAAAACGGTAGCCGTTTAATTACACGTCCGTCAGGTACAGAACCGAAAATTAAGTTCTACTTAGATGCAAAAGGTAAAGATGCGGCAGATGCAGATAAAGTATTAAGCCAATTCGATGAAAGCGTACGTGAATTATTACGCCAAGAGCAATATGGCAAGCAAGATTGCTAATAATTAATTAGTAGATAATACGTTTAAGAGCGAACCGAATGGTTCGCTTTTTTTGTGTCAATTATTTAAGGAAAAGACAAAAACTGAACCCAATTATAGATTGATTGCCCAAAAGCATTATTAATCTCAAAAAGTTGGTAAAAATGAGTTTAATTAAAATGGCAAAACAAATTGCTGATTTAGCTTTAAAATCAATTGGAAAAAGGAATATGGCACAAGGACTCACTTTGAATCAAACCAAAATGTTATTACAAGCACTAGCCAAGCGTGAGAGCGGAGAAGATTATACGGCAGAAAATAGCTATGGCTATTTAGGTGCTTACCAATTCGGTGCAGGTAGATGTTGGTTTGATTCAAAAAGATAAATATGCAGCAGCAATTAAGACAAAATCGGGTATTGCAGTGGTGCAAATGCTGTTCAGCACAGCGCTTTTCTAGCAAACGCAGAGAATTGGGTATTAGCCGGCGGAAAGTCTGCCTTTTTGAATTCAAAAATGATTCAAGATGATGCTGTTATTAAACTGATGAACCGCAATGCTCGCACAATGGAAACAAAAGGCGTTTATCAAGGCAGTGCCGCACATAAAACAGGACTTCTATTCGCCGCACACCTCAAAGGCATCGGCAACGCAATCAAATTTGCCCAAAATGTCACAATAACTAAAGATGGCTACGGTACTCCAATAAAAGAGTATTATGAGTTGGGAAAAGAAAGTGTTGGGAAGCAGTAGTATTCTACCGTCATGGATTTGACGGTATTTGCGTTCTTCTATCGACAACAGCAAGGCTATACCGTCAAATTTACCGAAAGAAAAATAAACTACTACGAAATGCTATGAAATGATGAGAAATAGAAAAGCCCTGTAATTATGATCTGACCCCAAAAAGTTAGACTGTTTAATTGGCATAGTAGACAAAAAGGTTGGTAAAAAGTGGGTTAAAGCCTTATATTCCAAGGCTTTAACCCACTTTTTTAAAATATGAATAAAAACTTGTCCTTTTT
>NZ_GL831080.1:1275746-1345048 GCF_000188255.1 Actinobacillus ureae ATCC 25976 | reverse complement strand
TTTGTCTACTATGCCTTTATGTCTAGTAAAGACCTTCTTTCTCGTACCAGATTTTGTTGATATATAGTAAGCTTTTGCCAAGTGGCGTATCCACCTTAATTTCATCATCCACTTCTTTACCGATTAACGATCGAGCTACCGGCGAATCAATCGAGATCCAATTCTTAGCCGGATCAAATTCATCACAACCGACAATCCGATATTGCTTAGTTTCACCTTGCTCATTTTCAAGCTCAACCCAAGCGCGAAAAAACACTTTGCCTTCTTGTTTCGGATGATAATCCACGATTTGTAACACTTCTAAACGTTTGGATAAAAAACGAACTCGGCGGTCAATTTCACGTAAACGACGTTTACCATAGATATATTCGGCATTCTCGCTACGATCATCTAAAGCCGCCGCTTCTGAAACCGCTTGTGTTACTTTCGGACGCTCATCTTTCCATAAAAATTTAAGCTCTTGATCTAAGGTTTGCCATCCGCTACGCGTAATATAATTTGATTTCGCCACAAAATATCCTTAATTTGAGAATTCCATAATACCGGACACTTTACCCTCGTCATTCAGCGCAATAAGCGAATGGATATGCAATTCTTTCATCATTTCTTCCGCCTTCGCTAAATAAGTATTATCCGAAATGGTTTTCGGATTTTTAGACATAATTTGTTCCGCTGTTTTCGTTAGGCTTCCAGCACCGAATTGAGCGAGCGTACGGCGAATATCACCATCAGTAATAATGCCCTGTAAATCTTCATTTTGCATAATCAGTGCAACTCCCATTCTGCCTTCATTCATCACACTTAAAATCGTACTGAAATCTGCATTTGGTTGCGCAATAGGTAACTTGGTTTGCATCACATCTTTCACGCGATTGAGTAATTTACGCCCTAAACTACCGCCCGGGTGGAAGCGAGCAAAATCTTCCGTTTTAAAACCTCGAGCATTGATTAATGCAATCGCTAGCGCATCGCCTAGCGCCATAGTCACTAGTGTTGATGTAGTTGGGGCAAGATTATTTGGGCAGGCCTCTCGTTCAACACCGATATTGAGAGTTAAATTGGCATATTGAGCCAGTGTCGAATGCGGATTTCCGGTCATCGCAATAATTGTATTACCAAAGCTTTTTAGGCTTGGTAATAATTTAATCACATCATCAGTTTCACCGCTGTTGGAAATAAGAATCACCACATCAATCGGTTTTAACATCCCTAAATCGCCATGGAACGCTTCGGTCGGATGTAAATAAAAACTCGGTGTGCCGGTTGAAGCAAACGTCGCTACCATTTTTTGCCCGACTAAACCGGATTTACCGATACCCGTAACCACGACACGGCCTTCACAGTTTAAAATCATTTCGATCGCTTGATTAAATGTACCGTCTAAACGCTGATTAAGCTGGTTAATTGCTTGGGTATAAAGGCTGAGAGTTTCGTTTGCGCTCGCTAAGTAATTCATATTTGTTCCTAAATGGCAAAATAGAAGTCAATTCGTAATATTATACACAAAGCAAAATAAAACTGCTTGTTTTACGCTAACTTTAGCGGAACAAGCGGTTAAATTTTCCAGAAATTTTACTAAAAGCTTATTGAGATAAAAGCAGATTCGCTAGGGTCTTCATCCCTAAACCGGTTGCACCGGCTGCCCATAAATCACTTGCTGTTTTACGGAAAGTGGCTGAGGCATCAATATGAAGCCAATTTTGTGAGTAATCTTTCACAAAGTACGATAAAAATGCGGTTGCCGTGCTTGCACCTGCACCAACCGGCACCATTCCGATATTGGCAATATCGGCAAATGATGACGAAATTTGTGAGCGATGAAATTCTTCAAACGGTAAACGCCAGAACGGTTCGTTTTCCGCTTTTGCTGCATTAAATAGGCGAGCGGTTAATTCATCATCCATAGAAAGTACCGAATGGTAGTCATTACCGACCGCCACTTTTGCGGCACCGGTTAAGGTTGCTGCATCAATGATAAATTTTGCATTTTGCTCACTTGCTTCAATTAGGCCATCCGCTAACACTAAGCGACCTTCCGCATCGGTATTCAACACTTCTGCACTAACGCCATTGCGATATTCGATAATATCGCCTAATTTAAATGCAGTACTACTTACCATATTTTCCGCACAGCATAAGTAGAGTTTTACACGTTGTGTTAAGCCACGACTGATTGCAAAGCCTAATGCACCAGTTAATAAGGCTGCACCGCCCATATCGGTACGCATGGTACTCATTGAGTCACTCAGTTTAATGCTATAACCACCGGTATCGAAGGTAATGCCTTTACCGACTAAACAAGCAAGCACAGGTGCATTAATATCACCGCTTGGATTGAAATCCAATTTGAGCAATGCCGGTTTATTTGCCGAGCCTTTACCCACTGTCCAAATGCCGTGATAACCCTGTTTTTTCAGTTCTTCACCGCAAATAATTTCAGCGGATACCGCATTTTTACCGAGATATTGCTCAGACTGTTTGGTAATAAACTCCGCCGATTTTTGCGCTAAACACTCAGGGGTAAGTGTTTCGGAAGATTCGTTAATTAAAGAGCGTGTAAAGCTAGAGCAGTGTACTCGCGCATCAAATTCCGCTTGTTGTCCGGCTAAGTCGGGATAACTTACGGTTCCTGAATTACGAACACTCACAAAACCTTGATGGAATGCCCAGCATTGTTCTAAGGCCCAATCAGAACCGGTAAGCACAGTATCCAAAATGCCTTGATTTTTAATTTTACGAGCAGCACGTTGAATAGTCGTTAACGGATCTTTTTGTAGGTGAATTGTCATACCTTGTTCATTGGCTGACAGAATTGCATTTTTGCCCCATTGCTCCGGAGCGGCTTGTTTCGATAATGTGATTTGCATTGCCATAAATAAGATTCCTATTGAATGAAAGTTTTTATATCGTAGCTAAATTTAAATTAACAAGATTATAAACTACCAAGCGTATCTAGCGCATCACTTAATTTTTTAACCCCAATCACTTCCATATATTTTATCGGTTTTTTCGGCATATTACCAAATGGCACGATTGCTCGTTTAAAACCGTGTTTTGCCGCTTCGCTAATACGTTCTTGACCACTCGGTACCGGACGAATTTCGCCGGCAAGTCCTACTTCACCAAAAATTACTAAGTCCTGTGGTAACGGGCGATTTCTAAAACTTGAGATCAGTGCCAAAATTAAAGCAAGATCGGCACTGGTTTCTGTGACTTTTACGCCCCCAACAACGTTAACAAAAACATCTTGGTCAGACATTTGCAGTCCGCCATGGCGATGAAGCACTGCAAGTAAGAGCGATAAGCGATTATGATCTAAACCGACCGCCACACGGCGTGGATTAGCTAACATAGAATGATCAACCAGCGCTTGGATTTCGACTAATAATGGGCGAGTTCCTTCCCAAAGAACCATAACAGAACTGCCTGAAACTAATTCATCACTACGGCTTAAAAAAATAGCGGATGGATTTTTAACTTCTCGTAAACCTTGTTCAGTCATAGCAAACACACCAAGTTCATTTACCGCGCCGAATCGGTTTTTTTGGCTTCGTAATGTTCTGAAACGTGAATCAGATTCACCTTCTAGCAATAATGAGGCATCAATAGCGTGTTCCAACACTTTTGGGCCGGCAAGCGTACCGTCTTTGGTGACGTGACCGACCATAATAATTGCTACTTGGCGTGTTTTGGCATAGCGGGTAAGAAATGACGCACATTCTCGTACTTGAGCAACGGATCCAGGTGATGATTGAATATCGGATAAATGCATTACTTGAATGGAGTCAATCACCATCAATTTGGGCTTTTCTTGATCGGCAATATTGCAAATATGTTCGACAGATGTTTCCGAAAGCATTTTCAGGTTATCAGTTGGTAGCCCTAAACGATTAGCACGCATTGCAACCTGTTGTAATGATTCTTCACCAGTGACATAGAGCGTCGGTAGCATTTTTGATAAGCAACACATTACTTGCAGTAATAGGGTTGATTTTCCCGCACCAGGATGCCCCCCGATGAGAATAGCAGAACCGGGCACAGCACCACCGCCGAGTACGCGATCAAGCTCATTAAACCCACTACTAAAACGAGGCACTTCTTGTAAGCTGATTTCGGAAAGTGTTTGTACCTTGCCTGAAGTCTCTCCAGCATAGCCACTGAAGCGGTCATTTTTGCTTGATTCTTTACTAGAGATTAAGCGAACTTCACTAATCGTATTCCATGCTTTGCACTCTTTGCATTGACCCATCCAGCGAGAATATTCTGCGCCACAATCATTACATACGTAAGCCGTTTTCGGTGCTTTTGCCATTTTGACCTCTATTTGATTTAAACCGATAAAATCATAGCAAAAAGCACTGAGTAAATAAACAGGTAAGAATTTGTTTTTGCGATCCTGATCGAGAATTTGATGTTCGGTTATCGCATTGATTTAAAACAGCTTGCAAACTAATAGAGCGCAATAAGCGTGGACAAAAAAGGAACTTATAGATGAAACACATAATTAAACCGATACAACAGGCATTTACCCTGATTGAATTAATGATTGTGATTGCAATCATTGCAATTTTAGCAACTGTGGCGATTCCTTCTTATAACAACTACACCAAAAAAGCGGCATTATCCGAACTGTTAGCGGCATCTTCTGCATATAAAACGGATGTAGAAATTTGTATTTATAACACTGGAGCTACCAATAGCTGTTCTAGTGGAGCCAATGGCATTAAGAATGGCGATGATCTTAAAAATTCTAAGTATTTAGATTCAGTTTCTGTAACTGCTGGTACTATAACCGTGAATGGCAAGGGCAGCGTAGCGGGATATGGTTATACACTTACACCGGATTATTCAAGTAAAACACTGACGTGGAAAACAACCTGTTCAGGAGAGGATAAAAGTTTATTCCCCGCAGCATTTTGCTCGGAATAATAATATAAGGAGGAAATCAAATGCAGTATTCCGTTTGTGATATGAATAGCCAGCAGGTATTTGATATCTCTGAATCCTTGTGGCAAAAAAATTGTGATGAAAAACATGTTTTATTACGTTATTTGGCTATGCCGATTCAAGAAAATGACGATACGCTATGGCTTGCAATTGATGATATGAATAATTTGAGTGCTTGTGAAATTTTTGCATTTATTGCGCATAAAACAATTGAACCTGTTTTGATTTCCTCCGATGAATTGAAGTATTTACTTAATCAACTTTCGCCGGAACAACAATCCGTATATGAAGAAACCGAGTTAAATTATCAATCGCCGGATAATTTAGAACTACTCAATCAAAATGACCCTATTATTCAGATTTTAGATAATTTATTTAAATTTTGCTTAAAGCAAAATGCTTCGGACATTCACTTTGAACCGCAAAAAGAGAAGCTACAGATTAGATTGCGTATTGATGGGGTATTGCGTATCTATAAAAGTTTATCGTTTAGCTTAGCCAATCGTATTATCACAAGGCTTAAATTGTTAGCTAAATTAGATATTAGTGAAACACGTTTACCACAAGACGGCCAATTTAATTTTAAGACGGTAACGGCTGAAATATTAGATTTTCGTGTATCCAGTTTACCCACGAGCTTTGGTGAAAAAATCGTTTTACGTTTACAAAAGAATAAACCTACTCATTTCGATTTTTTGGAATTAGGTTTTTCACCGGAACAAAAACAATTACTACTTACGGCATTACATCAACCACAAGGGCTGATTCTAGTGACAGGACCAACAGGCAGTGGTAAAAGTATTACGTTATATAGTGCGTTAAATTATTTAAATAATAGCGAACGGCATATTCTGACTGCAGAAGACCCGATTGAAATTGAGATAGAAGGGATTATCCAAACTCAAGTAAATCGTGCAATTCAATTAGACTTTAGCCAATTACTCAGAACATTTTTACGACAAGATCCGGACATTATTATGTTAGGAGAAATTCGTGATCAAGAAAGTGCTGAAATTGCATTAAGAGCAGCACAAACAGGGCATCTAGTGCTTTCTACATTACATACGAATGATGCGCCGTCTGCAATTGAGCGCTTACTACAATTAGGGATTAAAGAGTATGAGATTAAGAATTCGCTGCAACTGATTATTGCACAGCGTTTATTACGTAAACGTTGTCCGCAATGTGGCGGAAAAGGATGTGATAACTGTTATCACGGTTATAAAGGGCGAACGGGAATTTACCAATTACTTGCAAAACAAGGTAAATTTTTTGAAAAATCGACCGCTTATTTGGATTATGACAATTTACGAGCCAGTGCTGAACAAAAGTTAGCGGCTAACATAACAACAGTAGACGAAGTAAAGCGGGTGTTAGGTGATGGTTAGTATTTTTGAATTTCACTGGAAAGCGAAGAATCGTTTTCAACAAAAACAAAGTGGTATTTTATTAGCCCAAAATCATGCTGAGGCAGAACAAAAGCTCTTGGCAAAAGGTTATCAATATATTCATATTCAACGCAATTTTACTTTTTCTCGACAGCCTAAAGCAGATGAAGTTACTCAATTTCTTGCGCAATTAGCATTATTGATTAATGCTTCCATTCCTTTTAAACAAGCGTTAATGATGCAGCAGGAAAATTGTACGAATATTAAGTTATATCAATGGCTATTAGCTTTAAATGCTTCGATAAGCTCAGGATATAGTTTTTCTGCGAGTTTAGCGAAATTGAATCTTTATCTTTCTAAGCAGGAAATCCAATTAATTCGGATGGGCGAACAAAGTGGTAAATTAGGTGTGGTTTTGGAAAATATTGCTAAAACACGTAATCAAGCAGATAAATTGGCGAAGAAAGTTAGAAAAATTACATTTTATCCGCTGATTGTCTTAGTCATTTCGTGTGTATTGACGCTTGGGTTGTTAGTTTTTATTGTGCCTCAATTTGCCGATTTGTATATGGATAAGGCACAGAATTTGCCATGGTTAACGTCATTATTATTTTCTCTCTCTGCGTTTTTACGACAGAATGGGATATTTCTATGTTGTGGCAGTATAGTAGTGATGGGAGTGTTGCTCTGTTTTGCAAAAAAATTCGGAAATTTAACCGCTTGTCAGATGCATCTGTTGTCTTATATCCCCTACTTTAATCAAGTTATTCGTTACACGAGAATTATCTTCTTTACCCAGAATCTTGCACTAATGTTAAGTGCCCATCTGCATTTAGAAGTGGCTCTAAAAGCTTTTTTATCTGAGAAAATGCACGATCGACTTTTACAGGAACAAGTACGACTTACGTTATCTTTATTACAACAAGGGTATAAATTTTCGGAAGGATTAAACCCGGCAGTATTCACTCCACAAATGGTACAAATGATCACGATAGGGGAGAAAAGCGCTAATTTAGCGGTGATGTGTACGCAGATTAGCGATATTTATCAGCTGAAATTAGATTATCAAATAGATTTGCTTTCACAATTACTTGAGCCGATTTTAATGCTACTTATGGGGATTATTATTGGCACGGTTTTAATTGGGCTTTATTTGCCGATTTTTGATTTGGGGATTCTCGTATAATGGAAGCGGTTGAATTTAATCAATTTTTTGCGACGCTGATAGCATTTTTATTTGCATTTTGGTGTAAACGAGCCATCAAGTTATTTGCTAATCATATTAATCAACAAGTATATCAAGAATACAGTAGCTTATTGCCTCCTATACATAGTTATGACTATTTTAGTCAGCATTCAAAATTACAACCCAAACAAAGTTATTTGGCTAATTTTTTCTTCTGGGCTTTTCCATTACTTACATTTCATATTCCCTCAATGACACTCGCATTTTTATTGATGATTTTGCTGTTTTTGAGTGTGTTGGATTCTTGTTACTATTTAACGGATATTCGTTATGTTATTGCGATATTCGTTTTGGCTCTGGTCTATGAACCAATGGCTGCACATATAGAGACCTTATTGGGTTGTATATTATTTTTTACCTGCCTTCATTACGGAATTTTGTGGTTCTGGAAGAAAGAAGCATTTGGTATAGGCGATAGCTTAGTGATTAGCTCAATTTCGCCTTTGTTTAATATTGATGATATGTTGAAGCTAATCTTACTGGCTTGTGTTTCTGGTTGTATTTATTATTTTGGCTATCGAGCGATAATGAAGCATACTTTAGCAAAATTACCCTTTATTCCTTTTATTAGCTTTTCGACTTTCGTACTAATTATTGATAAAATCTATGTCTAATTATTAGTATGGGAATTAAAAATGACCTATGTAGTTGGTTTAACCGGCGGAATCGGAAGTGGCAAAACGACAGTCGCAAACTTATTTGCCGAACTCGGGGTGCCGTTAATTGATGCGGATATTGTTGCTCGCCAAGTGGTTGAAAAGGGGGCTCCGCTATTGAGCAAAATTGCCGAGCATTTTGGCGATGAGATTCTAACCTCTCAAGGTGAACTGGATCGAGCCAAGTTACGTCAAGTTATTTTTCATCAAGAACAAGAGAAAATATGGTTAAATAACTTGTTGCATCCGGCTATTCGTCAAGAGATGGTAAGCCAAATACAAGCCTGTCCCGCACCATATTTATTATTTGTAGTGCCGTTATTGATTGAAAATAACCTTACTGAATTTTGTGACCGAGTAATCGTCATTGATGTAGAGCCAGCCATTCAGCTGGAACGAGCAACCAAGCGAGATCAAAGTAAGGTTGAAACGATTAAAAGCATTATGGCATCACAAGTTAGCCAAACAGAGCGACTGCGTTATGCCGATGATGTGATTGAAAATAATTTGCCGTTGGAACAGGGGCTTGAGCGTATAAAAACACAAGTCTTTACCTTACACCAACAGTATTTAGATTTAGCAAAAGATAAGGAAAGCGAATGTCAGAAACTATCGTAAATTGTCCGACTTGTCATCAAGAAGTGATTTGGAAGCCGGAAAGTAAATATCGCCCGTTTTGTAGCGAACGTTGTCAATTGATCGATTTGGGTGAATGGGCAAATGAAGAAAAGCGTATTGCGGCAGTTGAGAATGATGTGATGACTTCGGATTTAGAAGGGCATTACTAACCAATAACTATGACGGAAGCTATTGCAAATTTATCATAAAATTTAACCGCTTGTAGTAGCTTCCGTACTCACTTTTCTATTCAAAATAGGCGGAAAAACGCTCTAATTCCAGCCAAATTTCATCACTAAATTCTTGTTTTACTTGCTTTTCCAATTCCGCTAAGCGTTGAATAAGTTGATACAATTTTTTATACGTTAAGCGTTGCAATGCAGTTTGATAAAAAGGACGGCGATTTTGCCAGACCTTCAAGCGGTCGAATTCCGCACGTAAATTACCCATATATAACGGCTGATTGCTATTTTGCACTGGTTGCGGAGAACGAGTAATTTCCAGTAGCACCAGTAGCTCTTTTTGAATAATACGTAACAAGACAACCGGTTGAACTTCTTCGTTTTGTAGGTGTTTTAAAATACGTTCCGCACGAGTAATTTTGCCTTCTAATAAGGCATCAATCCATTGAAATGGCGAGAATTGGGCGGCTTGTTCTACCACTTCTTTAGCGCGGGCCAGTGAAATTTTACCGTCATTAAAGCGAAGCTGTAACATTTGTAATACTTGTTTTAACGCTAATAAATTCCCTTCATAACTATAACAGAGTAGTTGCACAGCTTCCGGCTCAATCTGTAATTCCATCGCCTTGGCTCTATGTGAAAGCCAAGTCGGTAATTTAGCTATTTCTGGCGTTTGGCAATTGACTTGTATGGTTTGGGCTTCAATTTGAGTGAACCATGCTTGCTTCTCCATTGCCTTACTGAATTTGGGTAAGCAAAGGATAAGCAATAAATCCGCATGGCTAAAACGGCATAACTCCGCCACATTTTTCATTTGGGATGCGGTTGGCGCTTCCGGTAGGTTCAGAATAATAATTTGGCGATTAAAAAACAAGCCGTTTGACTGTGCCGCCTCAAACAGATCTTCCCATTTTGTGTCATTTGCAATACTGACTTCTTGCTTCTCATCGAAATCGGCTAAACGAGCGGCGTGCACAACCTGATCTTTACTTTCATTCAGTAATAAAAGATCATTTCCAGTCAAAAGATAGAAAGGAGATAGGCTTTTAGATAAAATATTAGGAAGTCCTTCAGGAAAAACTTTTTGCATATTGAAAACCACGGATTACACGGATAAACACGGATTGGTAGAATTTGCAAAAAATCGCAAAAATTCCACCGCTTGTTTGCATGAAATCCGTGTTATCAGTGGTTAATGAATTATTTCGTTTGATTTAATTCTTTGTGTAAGCCAGCCATTTTGATAATAAGCTGACGAGATGCCTGTTCGTACATATTTTTCATAATCATTTCTTGCTCTGCCGATTTTGCCAATGCAGCACGAGAATCATCAAAGAAAGTACGATGAACAGAAACTTCTAACGGATATGCACCTTTTTTCGGTACATCCACGATTGCTTGTACATTTAACGTAAGTAATTTTTCCGCTTCACGTGCTTGTTGAAACACCGAAACGACTTTACTGCCGCTTGAAGCACCAACAAGACGTAATTTAGCGACGCCTTCTGTAGCAGAAACTAATTCCACATCGTTAAGCTGTAACTGATGGCGTAATGTACGTGACATATCGCTATGTTGGTCAGCACTTTCAAATGTCAGTGTACGCAAATCTTGTGGTAAAACTTCATTGTTTTTGAAGTGCCAACCGCAAGCGGTTAAACCGAGAATGGCTAACAGCGTGAGTTTTTTTAACATTGGGAACTCCCGTTTAAATTGGTTTGTAGGAGGTACTAGTACGCCCTTTTCCATCATAATACAAATAAAGGGCGAACATAGTTCACCCCTATTATTAGGCTTTTACCGCAAAACTTAACATCTTATACGGTACATAGATTTCTTTCACGATTTCTACGCCTTCTAAGAATTTTGCTACGTTGGCATCCGCTTTCGCAATCTCTTTGACTTCATCTTCGGTTGCTGTTGCTGAAACGGTGACTTTACCACGTACTTTACCGTTTACCTGTACCACAACTAATTTCTCGTCTTCAACCATTGCTGATTCATCTGCAACCACCCATGGTGCAAAGTCAATCGTATTGTTGTTACCTAATGCTTGCCATAACTCGAAACAGATATGTGGCGTGATTGGGTAAAGCATGCGTACAACAGCACTTAATGCTTCCGCCATTACCGCTTTATCTTGTTCGTTTTCAAGCGGAGCTTTAGTCAACTTGTTCATTAATTCCATAATCGCAGCGATTGCGGTATTGAATGTTTGACGGCGACCGATGTCATCAGACACTTTCGCAATGGTTTTGTGTACGTCACGGCGAAGTTCTTTTTGTGCTTTGTTTAATGCTGTCACGTCTAATGCCGCTGTTGCAGAGTTTTGGCTGTATTCATACACTAAGTTCCACACACGACCTAAGAAGCGTTTTGCCCCTTCAACACCAGATTCTTGCCATTCAAGCGTCATTTCTGCCGGTGAAGCGAACATCATAAATAAACGTACCGTGTCCGCACCATATTTTTCTACCATTTCTTGCGGGTCGATACCGTTGTTTTTCGATTTCGACATTTTGGTCATACCGCTGTGAACTAACTCACGACCTTCCGGATCAGTCGCTTTGATGATACGACCTTTTTCATCACGTTCTAACGTCACTTGTGTTGGGCTAACCCAAATACGCTCGTTAGTCGGGCTAGTGTAGTAGAACGCATCCGCAAGCACCATACCTTGGCATAAAAGTTTAGTTACTGGTTCGTCAGAATTTAAAATACCCACATCACGCAACAATTTGTGGAAGAAACGGAAGTAGAGCAAGTGCATGGTTGCGTGCTCTATACCACCGATATATTGATCTACTGGTAACCAGTAATTCGCTTCATCCGAATCTAACATACCTTCATGATATTGTGGGCAAGTATAACGTGCGTAATACCAAGATGATTCCATAAAGGTATCGAATGTATCGGTTTCTTTTAACGCAGGTTTGCCGTTGTAAGTGGTTTTTGCCCACTCAGGATCAGCTTTAATCGGGCTTTGTACGCCGTTCATTACCACATCTTCAGGCAGAATTACCGGTAAATCTTGCATCGGTACGGTAACCACTTCGCCGTCTTCAGTAGTCATCATTGGGATTGGAGCACCCCAGTAACGCTGACGAGACACACCCCAGTCACGCAGACGGAAGTTTACTTGGCGTTTACCTACGCCCATTGCTTCTAATTTATCGGCAATCGCATTGAATGCACCGTTGAAGTCCAAGCCGTCAAATTCCATTGAATTGATGAGCTTGCCGTGTTCGGTGTAAGCCGCTTTTGAGAAGTCCCATTCAGCACCGTCAAGCGGTTGAATTACTTGATTAATTTGCAAATCGTATTTTTTTGCAAATTCAAAATCACGTTCATCGTGAGCTGGTACGGCCATTACCGCACCGGTACCGTAGTGCATTAATACGAAGTTAGCAACCCAAACCGGTACTTCTTTACCTGTTAGTGGGTGGATAGCGAACAGGCCTGTCGCCATACCTTTTTTCTCCATTGTTGCTAATTCTGCTTCGGCAACTTTGGTGTTTTTTGCTTCACGAATAAATTCAGCTAGTGCTGGATTATTTTCTGCTGCCATTTCGGCTAATGGGTGAGCTGCAGCAACCGCTACATAGCTTACGCCGAAGAACGTATCCGGACGAGTAGTGTAAACCGGTAATTCAGCATTTGAACCGGCGATTTTGAAGGTAATTTCAACCCCTTCAGAACGACCGATCCAGTTACGTTGCATTGTTTTTACTTGATCAGGCCATTGCGGAAGATTATCTAAGTGATTTAATAATTCTTCTGCGTAGTCTGTAATTTTGATAAACCATTGTGGGATTTCACGCTGTTCCACAGGCGTATCGCAACGCCAACAGCAACCTTCGTGAACTTGCTCGTTTGCAAGCACGGTTTCATCATTCGGACACCAGTTTACTGTTGAGGTTTTTTTATACACTAAACCTTTTTTATAAAGTTTAGTGAAGAACCATTGTTCCCACTTATAGTATTCCGGACGGCAAGTGGTTACTTCACGATCCCAGTCGTAAGAAAAGCCCAACATTTTAAGCTGACCTTTCATATACTCAATGTTTTCATAAGTCCATTTTGCCGGTGCAGTGTTATTTTTTACTGCAGCACCTTCTGCCGGTAAACCGAAAGCGTCCCAACCCATTGGTTGTAATACGTTTTTACCGATCATACGTTGATAACGAGAAACCACATCACCGATTGTGTAGTTACGCACGTGGCCCATATGCAATTTACCTGATGGATACGGCAACATTGAAAGGCAATAGTATTTCTCTTTTGTTACATCTTTAACCGCTTTAAAAACTTTATTTTCTGCCCAGAATTGCTGAACTTTAGGCTCAATTGCACTTGGGTTATATTGTTGTTGCATAAATTTTGACCTTTAAAACTTATCGAAAAAAATTGCGTCTAGGTCTAGCATACCGTAAAAATGCCTTTTTTTGAATGGAAAGCGGTAGGATTTTAGGGATTTTTTGCAAGTTTGTATAAAAATAATGCCTTTTAGGAAAACCAAAAAGGCATTGTCTTATTAATTTTTGATTTCGTAATATTCTGCTTTAGGCAAAACATTCGAAAGCAGAAATTATTTAATGGCTTATTGTTAAATAGATACAGTAGCTCAGCGCACCTAAAAACATAAAATCAAGAACTAACACATTGAAATTTCCTATAAGTATAGGTGAATAGAAATAACATCTTCATAATGCGGTAATAAATTTATTGAAGAGATAGCGGTTTTTTTCGACATAGAAAATGCACTATGCTTATTTTTTAACAACAAATTAATGAGAAAAGTTCCCAATAATTTATGTTATGTTTTCTAATGATAAAAGCTAATTAGCCGCATAAATTCTCACAAGGGACACCATCATGGTCTCTATCTAAACTATAATGACGTAAAAGATATTTATTACGCTAGAAAGGCGAATATTTATTTCTTTTTCTTGTTTTTTTTAATATTTTAGGTGGTTTTGAACGGAGAACTTTTTTGTTATTTTTCTTTTGTTTTTTCATATTTTGAGTATTGTTCTTTTTGTCTGACCTTCTCTGAACTATGTGCAGCTAAACGAGAAACAAACTGCTCTTTATTAATTTTTTCTAGATGTTTTGGAGAATAGGATGACCGAATTGTGATATGGGCTTCATCTTCCGTTTCTTTCATTTTAGGTAACGGAGTTGCAAAGCTATTACTTAAATAGGCTTGAGTTGGGTTTTCTTGAATAAGAGATTGTGCCGATGTCGGTGTATACACCATAGCGCGAGGAACGGTTGGTAGAATCTGCGGATTTTCAGACTCAGATTTTTCCGGTCCGCTTGTAAATAACGACAAACTTGCCATACAAAACCCAAATAAACCACCACAAGCATGACTAATAAGTTTATTTTTACCTTTTGTTTGTAGTGATTGAGAAACATAGTACCACGCGTACCAAAATGTTCCGACAAACAAAATAAGTGAAAGCATTATTAATTCCTATATAAGCTAAAAAAATAAAATAAGCGCCAAAAACAATGGAAATAATTATATTTATTAAGTCGGAATTTCTCAGTTTTTGGCGCAGGAGGTATAAATTAAAATTATTTTACTTCCTTAAGGTAAGACCTCCGCCTTGACAGCGATAAAAGTCTATCTTGTTTTTATATTATAAATATTGATTTAAATCAATTAATTTATGTAACTTTACAGAACTTTTTGTGAGGTGTGTTTTTTATACAAAAAATTATTTACATAACGAAATCTCAAGTCATTTTGTGATAAGCGTCAAAAAAGTAATATCTTATTTTTGCTTTTTATTTCTATCACAAGATAATGAGGCAAGAGATCTAGCAAAAGGAGAATCACATATGAAAAATATGCTGTTGATGAGCGGTTCAAAATATAAAGAAACAGCTTATTTAGTGCATACTTTGCCTTGGCTGGCACAATTTTTAGCTGATTATAAGGGTAAGAAAGTTGCTTTTGTTCCTTATGCAGGCGTACGTCGTTCGTTTGATGAATATGAAGCAACCGTAAAAAACGCCTTACAATCTTTAGAGGTTGAAATCGTATCGGTACATCGAGGTAAACAACATCGTGATCTTATCGAACAGGCGGATGTGATTGCCGTTGGTGGCGGTAATACTTTCTGCTTATTGAAGCAAATGTATGAACACAATTTACTGGAGGTTATCCGATCCAAAGTAAATCGTGGTACACCTTATTTCGGTTGGAGTGCCGGTGCGAATGTCGCAGGCAGCTCGATTATGACCACTAATGATATACCAATCACTTACCCACCTTCTTTTAACGCATTAAATCTCTTCCCTCACCAAATCAACCCGCATTTTATTTCCGGCAAAATGCAAGGACATAACGGAGAAAGTCGAGAAGAACGTTTAGAAGAATTTTTGGTTGTTAACCCTCAAGCTAAGGTTTATGCCTTGCCGGAAGGGACAGCATTACATATTCAAGGTGAACAAACGACCGTACTCGGTGAGCAAGATATTCTCTGTTTTAGTGAAAAAATGCAGCTTGTCAGAAAAGCAGTTAATTCAACATTTAATTACTAAGGAATTTGTTATGGATGAACTTAAACCTTTTGTTGCCATTATCGGCATTTTAGTCACAGTTTACCTACTGATAAAAAAATATGAAACAAGAACCGTGCTAATCGGTATCGGTTTGATTATGTCGGTTGTAACGCTTAATCCGATGGGAGCATTAGATGCTTTTGCTAAATCAATGACTTCAAGCGGTCTGATTATGGCGATTTGTGCCAGTATGGGTTTTGCCCTATGTGATGAAATATACCCAATGCGATACGCATTTGGTGCATTTGCTTACTAAACTGTTAAGCGGTTTGAAATTCTTTTTGATTCCGATTGCAACGATTCTGACTTTCTTTATCAATATTGCAATTCCATCCGCAGCGGGCTGTGCGGCAGCGGTAGGGGCAACTTTAATTCCAGTATTAAAAAGCGCAGGTGTACGTCCGGCAACCACAGGGGCGGCAATTCTAGCCGGTACGTTTGGTTCAATGATGAGTCCGGGTTCTTCTCATTCGGCAATGTTAAGTGAAATGTCAAATTTAACCATTACCGAAGTGAATTTAGCCCATGCACCTTATACAACGATTGCCGGTGTTATCGGAGCGATTGCTTTGACGGTCATGGCAATTATTTTGAAAGATTATGGTGAGGAACACCGTAAAGCCTATTTAGCTGAACAACAAAATGCAGAAAATAAATTTAGCGGCGTTAATCCGTTATATTCACTTGCACCGTTATTACCGTTAATTATTCTTGTTATTGGCGGTACGGAATTACAAAAGACACCGGGCTTAGAATGGACCCAAATGGGGGTGCCGCAAGCGATGTTAATCGGTGCGATTTATGCAATTATCGTCACTCGTATTTCGCCGGTCAAAATTACCGAAGAATTTTTCAACGGTATGGGGAATTTGTATGCTAATGTTCTTGGTATTATTATTGCCGCAAGTGTGTTTGTCTCCGGCCTAAAAGCAACCGGTGCAGTGGATTCGGCAATTGAATTCCTTAAACATTCAAATGAATTTGTACGTTGGGGAGCAACTATCGGGCCATTTTTAATGGGAATTGTCACCGGCTCGGGTGATGCGGCGGCAATTGCGTTTAATACTGCAGTAACACCTCATGCAGTGGAATTAGGCTATACCCATGTGAATTTAGGGATGGCGGCAGCGATTGCTGGTGCTATCGGTCGTACAATGTCACCGATTGCTGGGGTAACGATTGTTCGTACGGGGCTTGCGATGGTCAGTCCGATCGAAATGGTAAAACGTACCGCACCGGGTATGATTTTAGCAACATTATTTTTAGCGTTGTTTATGCTGTAATGTAACAATAAAAAAATAAGCGGTCTGAATTTGCAAAAAATTAACAAATTCAGACCGCTTGTGTTTATTTCAGTAGAGCGATTAAGCCGTAATCGCTTCCACTCCGCCCATATATGGACGTAATACTTCTGGAACAGTGATCGAGCCGTCAGCGTTTTGGTAGTTTTCAAGTACTGCAACTAAAGTACGACCCACCGCTAAACCTGAGCCGTTTAAGGTGTGAACTAAGCGAGTTTTCTTATCGCCTTTTGCTTTGCAACGCGCAGACATACGACGAGCTTGGAAATCCCACATATTTGAGCAAGAAGAAATCTCACGGTAAGTATTTTGTGCCGGTAACCAAACTTCTAAATCATAAGTTTTTGCCGACCCGAAGCCCATATCACCGGTACATAATAAAACTTTACGGTATGGTAAGCCTAAAAGTTGTAATACTTTTTCAGCATGACCGGTTAATTCTTCTAATGCTTCCATTGATTTTTCCGGAGCAACGATTTGTACCATTTCTACTTTTTCAAATTGGTGCATACGGATTAAACCACGTGTATCACGACCGTAAGAACCGGCTTCAGAACGGAAACACGGTGTATGTGCGGTACAGCGTAATGGTAATGTATCTTCATCAATGATTTCGTCACGTACTAAGTTAGTTACCGGTACTTCTGCGGTTGGAATTAAGCTAAACGGACGTTGTGTTTCGTTCGGATCTTGACCTGTTAATGGTTGAGTATGGAATAAATCTTCGCCGAATTTTGGTAATTGACCGGTACCGAATAATGTATCGTGGTTGACTAAGAACGGTACGTTTGTTTCGACATAGCCGTGTTGTTCAGTGTGAAGATCTAACATAAATTGTGATAAAGCACGGTGTAGACGAGCAAGTTTGCCTTTCATCACGACAAAACGGCTAGCAGTTAATTTTACGCCGGCAGCAAAATCTAAACCGTTTAACGCTTCACCTAATGCCACGTGATCTTTGACTTCAAAATCAAATTGACGAGGTTCGCCCCAACGTGATACTTCTAAGTTTTCGGTGTCGTCTTTACCTAGCGGCACTTCGTCAGCTGGTAAGTTCGGCACAGATAAGAGTAACTCACGAATTTCTGCTTGTACTTGGTCTAAAGCGACTTTCGCTTCATTTAATTCGTTACCCATGTTATCTACTTCCGCTAATAATGCAGAAATATCTTCGCCACGTGCTTTTGCCACACCGATGTTTTTCGAACGTGTGTTACGTTCTGCTTGTAGAGTTTCGGTTTTTACTTGAAGTGTTTTGCGTTGTTCTTCCAATGTTTTCACACGCTCTACATCAAGGGTAAAACCACGTTTAACTTTAAGCGCATTTGCAACATCGTCTAAATTAGTACGAAGAAGATTTTGGTCGATCATTTTTTATTCCTTAATTTTTAATTGTGACTACGGACGGCACAGATGGCTCGGAGATGTAAAAAACGGGTCAAATTTGACCGCTTTTTCCGTGCTTGCTGTTATCCGTAGTTTTGAAATTAGCCACGATTTGCGTTTTTCATAATACGTTGTTTTGCTACTTGCCATTCACGGTCTTTAATGTCTTCACGTTTATCGTGTAGTTTTTTACCTTTTGCTACGCCGACTTTCACTTTCGCCCACGCATTTTTCCAGTAGAGCGATAATGCCACAACCGTCATGCCGTCTCGATTTACTTTACCGAATAGCGAATCCAGCTCACGTTTATTCAATAACAATTTACGGGTACGAGCTGGGTCACAAACAATGTGAGTGGAAGCCATATTCAATGGGGTAATGGTTGCACCGAATAGAAATGCTTCGCCGTTACGAAATGTCACGTAACTATCGCCGATATTCGCCTTACCGGCACGCAGCGATTTTACTTCCCAGCCTTGTAATTCTAAGCCGGCTTCAATTTCTTCTTCGATAAAATATTCGTGACGAGCACGTTTATTTAGTGCAATCGTATTCGAAGCTACTTTTGGTTTTTTTGCCATAATTTAAAAAGATTGAGAAAAATTTATAAGATTCTACCGCAAAGCCGCCTAACAGTGAACAGTAACCGTTTAAAATCAAGCAACAAGCGGTTAAATTTGCGAAAAATTTTACATAATGGATAAGAATTATCCTAAATTGCGGTGTTGTTCGCATTTTGAGCAAATGTTTTTATATATACTATAGCGAGTATAGCTTTTTTAACACTTATTCAATTCATCGAGCTTACAGCGTTTTATAAACTTAAAGGATAAAAGTATGATTTTGGGGATTATTTGGCTTTTCTATTCGCTCTTTCTATATTTATATTTTGCGACATACTATCTATTCTTAGCGGTTTTTGGTCAGTATATTTCTGTGTCATTTATAACTTGGATATTTGTTATTTATCTATTTTTAGCTTGTAGAAAACAGTTACAATGGTGGAAAATAAAGCTTTCTTTAGTGCTTTATATCTATTTCACGGGTATTTTTATTCATTTAGTACAGTTTTCTATTATTACTTTTTGCTACCCAGGACATGAGATCTTTAGTTATGATTGGAAAAATTTTGGATTGGGACTTATTGGGATACCGATAGGATGGTTAGTTTACAAGCGAAGTAAAAAGTAATTAGCAATTAGAAAGCACATATCTATTCAGTTAGCTATGTGCTTTTTTATTCTAAACGGAATTGGTTTATTCCAACATATCCGCCAATAAGAATTGTAATACTGCATCCATACGCAAATGGGGAATAGGTTCGCCGTAGGCGAGCGGTTTAGGCTCGAATTGGTCGAACTCAAAGCGGTTAAACTGCCAATAATTTGTATTGGGCAAACGGCTCGGCACTGTGCCAGGGTAGAGCGTGACTTGTTTTTTATCGGTCGAACGAATGCCTCGAATCGCTTTAATTTGCGTACCGTTTTGGGTAACAACCACGGGATCGGTCGCTCGGATCGCCGAAATTGAGTGATAGCCGGTTTCAATACCATCAAAAGCAGCGTGTCGTCCGCCTTCTTGCACTAACTGGCGCATCAAGCTTTCTAAATTTGGTAGCTGATCGCTGGTGATATGATCTGCTTTGGTTGCGACAAATAATAGCTTATCGATATTGGATGAAAACAGGCGACGAAACAGCGAACGGTTGCCGTAATGAAAATGCTTGAATAATTGTTGCAAGCCGATTTTCATTTCTAAAAATGCCTCTAAGCTGAGGTTTAACGGCGTTAAACAATCGGCAAGAATCACTTGGCGGTCAAATTGCGAAAAATAGTCTTCATAAAACGGTTTGACAATCTTTTGCTGATATTGCGTATAACGCTTTTTCAGCATTTGAAATGTACTGTTTGCCGGTGCGGTTTCCAGTTTTTCCCAATCGGTTTCGCTTGAATCTAATAACGGGAAGAATTGAAAAACCGGCGCACCTTTTGAATTTTCAGTCGGTAAGACAAATCGTCCAGGCTGAATATATTGCATACCGGCTTGCTTACATTCCAATAAATAAGTGGTATAAATCTCGCTTAATTCGGCAAGTTGGTTTTCGTCCGCTTTGGCAAAAAGATCTAATTTTTTGACCACTTGTAACCAAGGCTGTGCCAGTTCCGCACGCTTGCCTTTATGTACTAATTGCTGTGCTTGCGACCATTGTTTGAAAGACTGCGAGAGTAGCGGTAAGTCCAACAACCATTCGCCCGGATAATCGAAAATATCCAAGTAGAGCGTACCGGTTTCTTTTAAATGTTTGATTAAACCGTCTTGACGTTGGTAGCGGATCGCTAAGCGAATTTCGCTGATACCGGTTGTGGAAGGCGCCCATACCGGCGGATCATTTTCCAAACATTGACGGTTTTTATCGTATTCAAAACGAGGAATGGTTAAATTGCCTTGTTCAACTCGTTTCACCGAGATAATTTGCCCATTGCGTGCTGCACCAAATAAATTGACGTGTGCATGGCTGTCTTTATTGATATGCAATAGCTGATCGACAAAACTGGTAATAAAGGCGGTTTTGCCGCTACGACTTAAACCGGTCACGGCAAGGCGAAGATGATTATCTAAACCACGTTGCACAAATTTGTGCAGTTTACTTTGGATTTTGTTAAACATTTCTCGAATATGCTGTAAATTGTTAAAATAAAATTAATTATACAACTAAATAAATGGGATACCTTAATGGAAAATGAAATCGAACTAAAAATCATGCTAAAAGCGGAGAATGTAGAAGTATTGGCGGATTGGTTTACGCAACAAAATGTTTTGTCGCAAGCGACCGATATATTAGGGAACACTTATTTTGATACGCCGGAGCAGTTTTTTGCTCAGCAAAAAATGGGATTACGTGTGCGTAACCATAATCAAAAATACGAGATGACTTTAAAAACTAAAGGTGAAATTGTCGATGGTCTGCATATTCGTCCGGAATATAATTTGCCGTTAGACAGCAATCAGCCGGATTTCAAGCGGTTAAATTCACACTTTAATTTGCAAATCCCGCAAGCGGAACAAATTGCGCAGCAACTTACGCCGACTTTTAGTACCGATTTTACTCGCCGTAAGTGGTTAGTACAGTGCAATCAATCGCAAATTGAAGTGGCATTGGATCAAGGTATGATTAAAAATGGTTTTGGCGAGGAAGCGATTTGTGAATTAGAGTTGGAACTTAAAAGCGGCAGCCTAAATGATATCTTGTTGTTATTAATGCAAATGCCACGTAAAGACGGTATGTGGTTTAGTAATTTAAGCAAAGCGCAGCGAGGCTATTTGGTTGGGCAAGCGGTTAAATTTAAGCAACAAATTACCAAAGAGATCGAGAGTAGTTCCGGTGAGGACTTACTGCAACAATTAGCGGATTATATTCGTACCGTTGAACAAGATTTAGAAGTATTGGATTATTTTAATCAATTGGCAGGTTTGCAACTAAACAGTTGGGCGGAGGCGCAACAATATTTAACTGGTAAAACTTATTTTGAAGAAAATCTAGCGAAAATCGAACAACGTTTAGCTAAAAACTAAAAAAGAACGCCACTACATTAAGTGGCGTTTAGTTTATTTTACAACTTCAAACGGTTGTGGAGGGAATACTACATCGTTCACTTGAATCGTGAGGCTATATTTCCCCGTTGGGTCAGTCTTTTCAAAGCCCCAACATTTATCTAAGCGTTCGTTATTCGAACTTTTTTATAATGTAGTAATGCGGTGAGTTTGTTGATCAGATGTTGAAACTACATTACCGTCTTCAGACGTTACTTTTAAGGTTGAAGGGGCTTGTAAAACTTCAACCACTTGGTTAGATGCTTTAAATGGCATATTAAATGCAACCCAACAAAGTTGGTGTTTTTTGCTGAGTGAAAGCTGATTGTTCGCCACTGGGTTTGGCACGTTACTGCTCATATCTAAAACTTGCATTCTGAGCATTGGTTGAGTGTTAACTGCCGGTTTGGTTTCCGCATAGCTTGAAACGCTCACAGCCGTGAGCGCAAGTGCAAATAATTTTTTCATGAATTGTTCTCCGATGTACTTTTCTGATGTGCTTCTCTTAGACGATTAGCAATAATTTGAATCGCTTCGCCGCTGCTCACGCCTTGTGTCATCAGTTCTTGAATTTGTTCGACAGCAGCTTGTTGCCGCTCGTGTGTTAAAGAAAGTAATGCGTTATCCATATTTGCTCTTATCAGATTGAAAAAAATTTGGGAAGTTCCAGTTAAATGTAATAAATAAATTTTGCCATTGTTCATCAAGCGGTGCAAAAATTTCGATTTTTTGCGCTGTTTTCGGATGCGTAAATTTCAAAAAATGCGAATGTAGCATTAATCGGTCGCAACCGGTTTTCTCAGTTAGAGTACGATTTTGGTGTAAGTCACCGTATTTTGTATCGCCCATAATTGGATGAAATAAATGCTTCATATGGCGGCGCAATTGATGTTTACGCCCAGTTTTCGGTAATAATTCAACCAAACTGTAACGTGCCGTTTGGTGTTTGCCTGCCGGATAAGGCATTTCGACACTTGCAAGATTTTGGGAAAAAGTGACCGCTTGTTGTGCTTCTTTCGGTTGAGAAAACTTATCGGCAATCTTGTCTAAAATCACTTTTAGCGGATAATCGATCTCGCCTTTGTCGAGCAGATAGCCTCGCACTACCGCCAAATAGCCTTTTTCCATTTGATGCTGTTCAAATTGCTCGCTCATTAAACGAGCCATTTCACTATTCAGTGCAAATAATAAAACACCTGAAGTGGGGCGATCTAAGCGATGAATCGGGAAAACATGTTGACCGATTTGATCACGCAAGGTTTGCATTGCAAACTGCGTTTCGTGTTTATCTAGCCATGAACGGTGAACTAACATTCCAGCCGGTTTATTAATCGCAATCAGTTCATCATCACGGTATAAAATTTCCAGTTCCATTTAGTCCTTTAATAATAATTCAATCAATAACACTGGCTGATGAATCGCTTTTAAATAGCTTTCGTCTTTTAGGGCTTCTTCCAAGTAGGGCGTAATCGAAAAGTTGCGGGGTAAATCCGCACCAGCGTCTAAAAGTGCGTGCATCCGAGGAATAAAAATCCATTGTAACCATTGAGTTGGGCTAAGCGTTCCGATACAAAACGGTTGATCATTCGCTAAATCTTCCAAACTAGGTGCAACCGCATCCCATTGCTTATGTGTGCGTAATGCAATTTCTAAATCGGTTAAATGTTGTCTAACTTTTGTTTTCATATTTAATTGAGTTCGTTAATCCAGTTTGGGTAAATAAGGTTTAAGGTGCGTTCCATTGTTTCATAAACGGCTTTTGCGATAAATTCGGTGATCGGTTGATAATTGCCTAAATCACCTAACGCCAATGCACGATAATAGTCAGCTCGATTCTCCGCTTTTAAAATCGTCACTTGGAAACCGGCTTTCATTAATTCTAAATTCATCAATAAACGTCCAGTACGTCCATTACCATCAATAAAAGGGTGAATTGCCACAAATTTGTTATGTAGCATCGCAATGCGTTCTATCGGTTCCAATATATTGAGATTTTCTTGGTTCCAATGCATTAATTTTTCCATTTGCGGATGAACTAAAAAAGGTTGTGGCGGTTGATGTTCCGCACCGTTAATGGCTACCGGTATATTGCGATATTGCCCGGCTTCTTGAGCGTTATCAGTTTTTTGTAGTAACAAATAGTGGAAATTTTTTATTGTCACTTCTGTCAGCGGTGCATTTTCTTTTATGAGATCGGTTAAATAATCAATCGCCTCTTGGTGGTTAATAATATCTAAATGATCTTTAAATGGTTTACCGTTAGCGGTAATACCGCTTTCAAGTAGCACACGAGTTTCAAAAATATCTAATGTATTTCCTTCTATCGCATTGGATTGCTGATTATATTTCAGCATTAAATCCGCTTGAATGTTTTTCATTATAGCGATATTAAGGGGGCGATGCTTATCAAGCAAAGTACGCATTTTATGAAGTTTGGTAATAAGCATAGTGAATTTATTGATAAATCAAAATAAGTGCCGTATTCTACCATTATCTGTGTTATCCACCAATTCATAATAAAAAGAGAAAATATGCAAAATCAGCCAACTATTCTGCAAAAAATCGTACAAGATAAGGTCGTTTGGGTCGAAAACAAACAAAAAACATTTCCACTTTCACAATTCCAACAGCAAATTGTTACTGCTGATCGAGATTTTTATGCGGCATTAGCGACAGCTTCTCATCAAGTGCCTGCTTATATTTTGGAATGTAAAAAAGCCTCGCCGTCCAAGGGATTAATTCGTGCCGAGTTTGATTTGGATGCGATTGCACAAGTCTATAAACATTATGCTTCCGTCATTTCTGTGCTGACCGACGAACAATATTTCCAAGGTGATTTTCGTTATATCGATCAAGTCAAACGCCAAACAACGCAACCGATTTTATGCAAAGATTTTATGATTTCACCGTATCAGGTGTATTTGGCTCGTTATTCAAATGCCGATGCAATTTTGCTGATGCTTTCGGTATTAGATGACGAAACTTATCGCAGATTGGCGGACTTAGCACATTCTTTAGGTATGGGCGTTTTAACCGAAACCAGTACTGAGCAAGAATTTGAGCGAGCGCTAGCATTGGGCGCAAAAGTGATTGGCGTGAATAACCGTGATTTGCATACGCTGACGGTGGATATGAATCGCATTGTGCGTTTAGTGGAAAAATATAAGAATCAAATTCCGGCAGATGTCCGTTTGATTTCAGAATCAGGTATTTATGATCATATGCAAGTGAAAGCCATCAAACCATTTGCACACGCATTTTTGATCGGTAGCAGTTTGATGGGCAGTACGGATTTAAATAATGCGGTACGTTTAGTGATTTTCGGTGAAAATAAAGTATGCGGGTTAACTCGCCCACAAGATGCAAAAGCGGTGTATGAAAACGGCTTTTTATATGGCGGATTGATTTTTGCTGAAAATTCGCCTCGTCAGTTATCATTACGTCAAGCGCAGGAATTAGTGGTGAATGCACCATTGCGTTATGTCGGCGTATTCCAAAATCAAGCGGTCGAATTTGTCGAAAAAATAGCAAAACAGCTTGAGTTATATGTGGTACAATTACACGGTTCGGAAGATGAGGCCTACATTGCTGAGCTTTCAGCAAAATTAGCTGGAAAAACGCAAATCTGGCAGGCAATTCCGGTAGATCTTCAAGCGGAAACGGTTGAGTATCACGATAATCCGTTAGTGGCACGTTATATTCTTGATAGCAAAAACGGTACGCAGCAAGGTGGTACTGGCAAAGTATTTAATTGGCAGCTAATTCCAAGCGAATTAAAACAAAAAGCAATGCTTGCCGGTGGGATTTCGGTTGAAAATATCGAGCAGGCACTCGCGCAAGGTTGTTTAGGTGTCGATCTCAATTCCGGTGTAGAACAACATAAAGGCGTAAAAGATTTAGCAAAAATCACCGCTTGTGCAGAGAAAATTCTCAAAGTCTAAGAAGTGTGATAGGCTTTGATCAATAATGTTTAACAAAGAGAGGACAATATGGGTACTTTAGGTTATTCAATGATGACTGTTGTAGCGGCATTAGGTATGATCGTAGTTTTCGCTTACAATATCTTCTAATCTGTTACTGCGGAAAAGCACGGAAAGCACAGAATGTTATCAGTAACTTCCGTGCTTTCTGTCTATTTTGTGGTAAATGTTATGAACAAACTCAGTTTTGCATCTCTTTCTTTCAATTCAAATAATACCCCCGTTTCCGAACAATTCGACGATATTTACTTCTCCACCCAAGACGGTCTTGAAGAAAGCTATTATGTTTTCCAAGAAGGTAATCAGCTTTGGCAAAAATGGCAAACACACAATGCCGAATCTTTTGTGATTGCCGAAACCGGTTTTGGTACCGGACTGAATTTTTTAGCTGTTGCCGATAAATTTCAGCAGTTTTTAAGTGAGTTCCCCAATAGTAAACTTAAGCGTTTATATTTTATTTCGTTTGAAAAATTTCCCCTCACTTCTGAGCAATTGGCGACCGTTCACACCTACTACCCACAATTTGCAAAACTTTCGCAGAAAATGACCGCTTGTTGGCAACCTCGCCAAACCGGTTGTCAGCGTTATCATTTTGAGCAAATCTATCTTGATGTATGGTTCGGCGATATGTTGGAGAACTTACCGCAATTAGGTGATTTATATAGCAATCGAATTGATGCGTGGTTTTTAGACGGTTTTTCACCGGATAAAAATCCGGAAATGTGGAATGAAACGCTTTATCGCCAAATGTTTCGTTTAACGAAAAATAGCGGTAGCTTTGCGACCTTTACTGCTGCAAGTGCAGTGAGAAAGGGCTTACAAGCGGTCGGATTTGAGGTCAAAAAACGCAAAGGCTTTGGCAAAAAACGAGAAATGCTATGGGGCGAAAAAACGCAACAAAGCGAAACTATACCGGTAAATTATCCGTATTTTTATAGCGAGCCACAAACAGAAGCAGAGGATATTGCGATTGTCGGTGGCGGTGTCGCCAGTTTGTTTGTCGCGTTATCACTGCTTGAAAAAGGCAAAAAAGTCACGCTTTATTGTAAAGACAATGCTCTAGCACAAAATGCTTCCGGCAATTTGCAAGGCGCGATTTACCCTCAACTGAGTGACGATGACGAGCGTAATATCCGTTTTTATGTGCATTGTTTCGATTATGCGTTGCAACGTTTGGCGCAAATTGAACCGATTGTCGCATTTGAACACGCTTTAACCGGTGTGGCGTTATATGCCTATAACGATAAAACGGCGAAGAAATTGGAAAAAATGGCTTTGCAAACCAATGATGATAGTTTGTTTAAGCTATGTGATGCAGCTGAGTTAAGCGAAAAAATTGGGCTTAAAGTGCCGAACGGCGGTGCATTTATGCCGCAAAGCGGTTGGTTATCACCGATACAATTTGTACAGGGTACGTTTGCTTATTTAGAAACGAAAGGATTACAGATTGTGCTAAATCACGAAGTGAAAGATCCGCAATTTAGTGAAGGAAAGTGGCATTGGCAGCACAATGGTGAAACGTTCAGTCATCAGATTTTAGTGTTGGCAAATGGACATACTATCACGCAATTCCAGCAAGCTCAAGGGATTCCGCTGTATCCAGTGCGTGGGCAAGTGAGCCAGATTCCGACCACACCGGCTTTACAACAGCTAAAATGTGTGGTGTGTTATGACGGTTATTTGACGCCGGTTTCTAAAGCGAATACCCATTGTATTGGTGCCAGCCATGTGCGTGATAATGCCGAAACACATTTCTCTTTGGAAGAACATCACGAGAATGTAGCAAAACTTCAGCAAAATTTGACCGCTTGTGATTGGACGGGCAATATCGATCTTTCGCAAAATTTAGCCAAACAAGGGGTGAGAGCAGCACTGCGAGATCGTGTGCCGATGGTTGGACAATTGCCGAATTTTAGCGCTCAAAAAGTACAATATCAGAATTTGTATAATCAGCTACGCCGTAAACAAGCGGTTGAAAATGCGGAAAATTTTGCAAATTTATATATGGTAAATGGCTTAGCCTCGCGGGGTTTAACCACCGTACCGCTATTAGGCGAAATGCTGGCGAGTTTGATCTGTGATGAACCGTTACCAATTAGCGAAGATATTTGGCATGTACTTAGCCCAAATCGTACTTGGATACGAAAATTGTTGAAAGGCTCAAAAGTAGAATAGCTAAAAAAACAAAACCTCGAATAATGATATTCGAGGTTTTTTGTTGGTTGTAAAAACATACAGTCTTTACTATAATTTACGTGTTTTAGCAATAAAGCTAAAACGAGCTGGTGGCGACCTTTAATCCCACCAACTTTGAAGAGGATAACCAAATGTTTAAATACATTATCCTAGTTATTTTCTTGTTAGCCTTGAGCCTGCCAGCTTACTAATAATAAATAACTCAACTGAGCGGTTGAACCACTCAGTTCTTCAAATCATAAGTGGTTAATCACTTGTTGTCAAATACAATGCTTAGTCACAAGGTAAAATTTTAATTGCTAAATCGCCGGTTGAAGTTTCACGGTATTTAGCATTCATATCTTTACCGGTTTCGTACATTGTTTCGATCACTTTATCTAAAGTCACTCGAGGTTGTGAGGTAAGACGTAAAGCCATACGACTTGCATTGATCGCCTTAACCGAAGCAATCGCATTACGTTCGATACAAGGTACTTGCACTTGACCGCCTACAGGGTCACAGGTTAAGCCAAGGTTGTGTTCCATTGCGATTTCAGCCGCGATACAAACTTGATCCGGACTTCCGCCCATAATTTCGGTTAAACCGGCTGCTGCCATCGAACAAGCTACACCAACTTCGCCCTGACAGCCTACTTCCGCACCAGAAATAGATGCATTCATTTTGTACAGTGTACCGACAACGCTACAAGCTAGTAAATAACGCTCAATCGTTTCTTGATTAAGCGGTGCGATAAATTGCTGATAGTAAGCTAATACTGCTGGCACAATACCGCAAGCACAGTTAGTCGGCGCAGTGACAACACATCCGCCTGCCGCATTTTCTTCATTCACCGCAAGCGCAAACATATTTACCCAACCAATAATTTGCATTGGGTCAGTATTAAATTTGCCGGTTGCTTCTAATGTTCTGCGTAAAGACGGTGCACGGCGTACTACTTTTAATGGGCCGGGTAATAAACCTTCCGTATGTAAACCGTGTTGGATACAGTCTTCCATCGTTTTCCAAATTTTTGCCAGATAATCTGAGATTTCTTGCTTAG
This sequence comes from Actinobacillus ureae ATCC 25976, assembly GCF_000188255.1. GTDB lineage: Bacteria > Pseudomonadota > Gammaproteobacteria > Enterobacterales > Pasteurellaceae > Actinobacillus > Actinobacillus ureae. Next base: position 1,315,941 of record NZ_GL831080.1, on the reverse strand, counting down.
GGCGCAGGGCCGCTTCGTTTTTCCACACTAAACTGGAAAGCGGTAAACCTTGTTCTTTACAGTGCTTGAGTAAGTCTTCTGCATTTTTATAAGGGAACGGCACAGATACAGTATTGTTGGCTTGGTTATCAAAGTTTTCATCATCAACAATAAAACCGCCACCGATAGAATAGAACGTTTTTTCGAATAATAACGTGTCACCTTCGAAGGCTTTTAAAATCATTCCGTTTTCATGACGAGGTAAGAAATCGTAATGAAAAGGCATATCTTTATGATCGTTTATTTGCATTTAAAGCCGGCAAAATTGAGGTCGAGCCAAGTTTGGCGGAAAAGTGGGAAGTGAGCGAAGACGGTTTAACTTACACTTTCCATCTACGTAAAGACGTATCGTTTCACAGTAACAAGTTATTTACCCCAAGTCGCAACTTAAATGCGGATGATGTGGTATTTTCGTTTCAGCGTCAGGCGGATAAAAGTCACCCTTACTACAATGTTTCCGGCGGCACTTATTTCTATTATCAATGGATGAAGCTGCCGAAAATTTTAAAATCGGTTGAGAAAGTGGATGAACATACGGTGAAAATGACACTAAATCAGCCGAATAGTCTGTTTCTTACAACAGTGGCAATTGATTTCTTATCGATTTATTCAAAAGAATATGCGGATAAATTATTAGCGGAAGGCAAGCCGGAATTATTGGATCAACAGCCGATTGGTACGGGACCGTTTGAATTTCAGGTTTATCAAACTGACCAAGCGGTACGTTATAAAGCTAATCCGAATTATTGGCAGGGTAAAGCAAAGTTTGAGCGGCTCATTTTTGCGATTACACCCGATGCTGGTACACGTTATGCTAAATTGAAAGCCGGTGAGTGTGATGTAATTGATTTCCCAAATATCGCTGATATTGCACAAATGAAACAGGATCAGAAAGTGACTTTATTTGAGCGTGAAGGTTTAAATCTGGCATATCTTGGATTAAACACCAAAAAAGCAGCATTAGATAATGTGAAGGTGCGCCAAGCACTACAACACGCTACCGATAAAAAAGCGATTGTCGATACGGTGTTCCAAGGCGGCGGTACGGTGGCGACTAATCCGTTCCCAAATTCAGTGCTTGGCTATAATGAAAACTTAGCTCAGTATGAATTTGATTTGGCAAAAGCGAAAAAACTATTGGCAGAAGCAGGTTATCCGAACGGTTTTGAAACCGAAATCTGGGTACAACCGGTGGTGCGCCCGTCAAATCCGAATCCAAGACGTACTGCAGAAATTATTCAAGCAGATTGGGCGAAAATTGGGGTAAAAGCGAAATTAGTCAGCCACGAATGGGCGGATTTTAATAAACGAACCCGTGAAGGCGAATTTTCAGCTGGCACTTACGGCTGGACAAGCCGTAACGGTGATCCGGACAACTTTCTGTTTCCGCTATTAAGCAAAGAAAATATTCCGGGCACCAATTATTCCCGTTGGACGGATAACGAATTTGACGGCTTATTACAAAAAGTGGTACAAACGCAAAATGCCACTGAACGTCAGCAGTTATATCAACAAGCGGTCGAAATTTTCCAAAAAAATACACCGATAATTCCGATTGCGCATGCAATTAACTATGTGCCGGTTAGTAAGCGTGTGCAAGGTTTTGTACAAAGCCCGTTTGGTTACACTTCGTTTTATTCCGTCACATTAGCGGAATAATCAAGGGATGATTTGCAAATTTTTATGCAAATTTGACCGCTTGTTAGGTCACGACACATTAAACGCAATATGAATATTATTCATAATCATCTCAAAATTTTTTCAGATGATTAAAAAATAAAATTTGTTAGAATTTAGTGAAGTTTATATTTTAATGATTACAAGGAAACACAATGTATCAATTATTCCCTACTGCAACGCAACGTACTTCTGCGCCTTACCGTTTTGATATTGTTGGTAGTTTTTTACGTACGGATCCGATTAAACAAGCTCGTCAGCAATGTTCATGTGGCGATATTTCTTGTGCAGATTTAACCCAAGTAGAAGATGCGGAAATTGCAAAATTAGTTGAACATCAAAAAGCAGTAGGCTTACATGCGGTAACTGATGGCGAATTTCGCCGTACGTTCTGGCATATGGATTTCTTAGCCGCATTAGACGGTATTCAGGAAGTAGACGCAGAGAAGTTCTCGGTACAATTTAAACACCACAGCGTACGTCCGAAAACCATTAAGATTGTCGATAAAGTGGATTTTTCGGAATCACATCCGTTTGTAGAACATTTTCGTTCGTTACAAAAAATTGCCGGTGAAACGGAAGTGAAATTCACGATTCCTTCGCCATCAATGTTACATTTAATTACCAATGTACGTGCGGAGGATTATCAGCCGATTGCACGTTATGAAAATAACAACCAGCTATTGTTAGACGATATTGCCGATGCGTATATCAAAGCGATGAACGTGTTCTATAAATTAGGTTGCCGTAATTTACAATTAGATGATACCAGCTGGGGCGAATTTTGTGCCGAGGACAAGCGTGCAGCCTATAAAGCACGTGGTTTAGATTTAGACCAAATTGCCAAAGATTACGTGTATATGGTTAATAAAATCGTTGATGCGAAACCGGCGGATGATATTGCCATTACGATGCATATTTGCCGTGGTAACTTCCGTTCAACATGGTTCTCAGCAGGTGGTTATGAACCGGTGGCGGAAACTTTATTCGGTACGTGCCGAATTGACGGTTTCTTCTTAGAGTATGATTCCGATCGTTCGGGTGATTTCAAACCATTACGTTTTATCAAAGATCAGCAAGTAGTATTAGGTTTAATTACTTCAAAAGACGGTCAATTAGAAAATCGTGATGAAGTGATTACTCGTATCCAAGAAGCTGCACAATATGTGAACATCAACCAGCTTTGTTTAAGTCCTCAATGTGGCTTTGCGTCAACCGAAGAAGGTAATATTCTGACGGAAGAACAACAATGGGCAAAACTGAACTTTATTCGTGAAATCAGCGAAGAAGTTTGGGGCAAATAATCATTAAACGGATGATCAAAAGGGCAAGATAAAATCTTGCCCTTTATTTTTGTATTTTGTTTTACTGCTCATCGGCTAAGTAATGTGCGCCTAAACTGTGCGGTTCGTTTAGCATCTGCGAAACGACAAGCTGTGCGGTTTTTAGTGCATAAAAGATTTCGATGCCTTGTTGCTGATGATGAGCAATCGGATTAAAACGATTTTCGAGCTGTTGAAGTTCGTTCAACAGTAAGGTTAAGTTGGCTTTGGTGCGATACACATTAGCAAAACGAGCCATTTGTTCACGAATTTGTTTGAGTACTTCACTGGCAAGCAGGGAATTATCGCCGTTTGGATTGTTTAACTGATTAAGCACTTTTTCAGTCTGTAAACGATAAGTTTCAGTATTTGCAAGCGGTTGAATTTTGGTAATTTTTTGCAAATTTTTGACCGCTTGTGCCACAGCCCGTTTGGCGAATACTACGCCACCACCGACCGAATTGCCACCTAAGCGGTTTGCTCCCTCAATACAATGGGCTATTTCACCAATCGCACATAATCCGACGACACAAGATTTTCCATATTTATCAATCTCAATTCCACCGTTACAGCTGTGTGCAAACGGTGCAATCGCAATCTTATCTTTAACCAAATCTATCCCGACTTCTTGGCGTAACCAGTTAAGATAAACCGTATAAAACTCTTGTTTATCTTGATAAAGCTCAGGGCTATAGTGCAGGTAAATGCCTTTTTGTTGCGGGTTAGTCAATAAATGCTTCATCATCACCAAATCAAATTCGACACAAGGGAAATCCACACTAAACGGTGCATAATGGCTACGGGCTAACATCATCTGTTGAAATTGTGTTTCGCTTAAATGCGGAAACAGATCTTGCCCGTTTTCATCAGTAATTTTAGTGACGTATTTCAGCGTATGTTCGCCAAATAGCACTTTATATTTCGGTTCGACAAAAGAGGGAATAAATTGAATAAAGGCGAGATTGGTCAATTTTGCACCGGCTTGTTGAGCAATGAAATGCGTAGAGCCGATAATATCCGCCGGATAAAGATTGTCTTTATACAAGCCGGCAATGCCACCGCTTGCTAAAATGATTTGGTTAGTTTTGCAAAAAATATAGCAAATTTGACCGCTTGTATTCAGGCTAAATACCGCTCCTTGCACTTGATTTTGTTCGGTAACAATATGCAGTAAGGTCGCTTGTTCATAAACGTCGGTAGATTGGTTGCCAAGAATTTGTTTTGCCCGTTGAGCGGCTTCTCGCCAATTATTGATTAGATAAATAGGGCGGGGATACTCAGCGAAACAGGCTGGGCGATTGTCGTTGCGTAGCCAAGGCTTAAAGCCGATTTGTTCGAGTAATTCAATCGCTTGGGGCGAATCTTCGATATAGGCTTTGACTACTTTCGGGTTGGTTCTGCCTTTACCGACACGTTCAATATCCTGTTGGAATTTTTCCGAGTCATTTTCACCGGTCACTTGAATGCCCAATGTGGCTTTTAACGGAAAGAAACTTGCACCTGAACCAATAGGCATTTTGCTGATTAACGTGGTTTTCAGCCCAAGTCGTTCCGCTTCAACCGCAGCAGCAAGCCCGGCGATACCTGAACCGACAATAAGTAAATCCGTATAAATCGTTTGAGTAATTTGAATCGAGAGCATAATCAGTATAGATAAAAGGGCAGGATAAACCTGCCCTGAACATGAGATAAATTATAACAATGACGGTGCAGCATTAATCAGCGTACGAGTGTATTCTTCTTTCGGCGAATTAAATACTTCGCTTGAACTACCGGTTTCCACCACTTTTCCACCGTTCATCACGACAATGCGATCCGAAACTTGATGTACTGTTTGTAAATCGTGGGAGATAAACACCATTGCAAGATTCAGCTCTTTTTTAAGATCAGCAAGTAAATTTAATACTTGCGCCCGTACCGATACGTCAAGTGCAGAAGTCGGTTCATCGGCAACAATCAGTTTCGGGTTGAGTGCTAAAGCTCTAGCGATTGCCACCCGCTGTTTTTGCCCACCGGATAAACGTGTCGGCTCGACTAAAGCGGCGGAACGAGGCAAACCAACTCGAGAGAGTAATTCATACACTCGTTTTTCTCGTTCGTGCGGTTGCAATACGTTATGGATATCCATCGGATCTTTTAAAATATCCAACACTCGCATACGAGGATTGAGAGCAGTTGCCGGATCTTGGAAAATGACTGAAACTTGACGACCGAACTGTTTACGGGCCTCGGTGCTGCCGTATTTCATTTGTAAGCCGTTAAATTTGACCGTGCCGGAAGTCGGTTTTTGCAAACCGATCATAATACTGGCTAAGGTTGATTTACCGCAGCCGGATTGACCGACTAACCCGACCGTTTCCCCTGCATAGATCGATAAACTGACATTATCTACTGCTGTGAATTTTTTCGGATTAAACAAAGTCCCATCTCGAGAAGCAAATTGCATCACAATATCGGATAATTCAAGAATCGGTTGTTCTTTTAATATTTTCATACTCATGCTTTATCCCTCCACGCGTTTTTCTTGTGTTGCTAAATGTGATGCCCAAAAATGTTGCGGGTGATCATCGGTGGCAACCAGTTGTAAATGTTGCTCCGGATCCGCTTCCGGACGTAATGAACGGCTGGCGAAGCGGTCACCTTTCGCAAAGTCGAATGGTGACGGTACGCTACCCGGAATTTGATATAAGCGTTCGGCACGTAATTCGGTTGACAGAACCGAACCAAGTAAACCACGGGTATATTCGTGGGTCGGATTGGCTAAGAGCGGTGTAGTCGGTGCGGCTTCAACTACTTGACCGGCATACATTACTGTGATGTGGTGTGCCATTTGTGCCACAAGTGCGAGATCGTGGCTGACGAATACCATCGCAAAACCGAGTTTTTCACGTAATTCATTTAAGAGTTTGATCACTTCGGCTTGTACTACAACATCGAGCGCAGTGGTCGGTTCATCGGCGATTAATAATTTAGGCTCACGAGCGAGTGCCATGGCAATTAAGACTCGCTGACGCTGTCCGCCTGAAAGCTCGTGCGGATAACGGTTAAGCGTTTTTTCCGGATCGAGTTTTACCCATTGCAATAAAGTTTCTGCGCTTTGCTTTCCACCACGGCTAATTAACTGTGCCATTTGATCTTTGATTCGCATAGACGGGTTAAGTGCACTTAACGCATCTTGGTAAATCATTGAAATTTCATGACCTCGAAGCTCATTTAATTGATCAGATTTAAGTAAATCATGCTGTTTACCGCTACGATCGGTAAATAAGATTTCACCGGTGATCTGGGCGGTTTTCGGTAATAAACCCATAATAGAGAAGGCGGTGATTGATTTACCACAACCGGATTCCCCTACTAAGCCCATGGTTTCGCCTTCATGTACGGTAAAGCTGATGTTATCAATCAGCGGAATTTCACCGTAACGATTCGGGAAGCGAATTGATAAATTTTTCACCTGTAAAATCGGTTTCGCATTGGCATTTAATTGCATACGGTCAGTACGAGTGGTTTCTTTTTCATGTAATTTCAGTAAATAACGTTTTAAGGCTAGCGTTTCTGCCATCGCTTCTTGCACATCGGTAGAAAGCGGTTTTGCGACATCTTCTTTGGTTTTTGGTGATGTTTTAAGTTTTGGATTCACTAACGCATCGGTTAAACCTTCCGCCAAGATATTTAATGCTAATACGGTAAGTAAAATCATAATACCAGCAAAGGTTGTCGCCCACCAAAAACCGCTTAAGACGAGGTTACGCCCTTCCGATAAGATATTGCCCCAAGACGGGAATGGCGGTTGTACACCTGCACCTAAGAATGAAAGAGACGCTTCAAATACGATGGCATCCGCCACCATTACCGTGGCAAACACTAACACCGGTGCGGCAGTATTACGTATAACGTGTTTAACTAAAATATAAGTACGGCTACCGCCTAACACGCGTTCGGCACGCACATAATCTTCTTCCCATTGGGATACGACATTCGCACGTACCACCCTTGCAAGTTGCGGTGTATAAACGACCGCTATCGTAATGATAATCACCGGAACGGAGTTACCAAAGGTCGCAAGTAATACTGCGGCAAGAGCAATGCCCGGGAATGCCATCAAAATATCCATTAAACGCATGATCACTTCGTTACCGAATTTGTCTGCGGTTGCGGCGGTTGCACCTAAAATCCCACCAAACAAGATGGCGACACCTACCGCGCCTAAACCGATAAAGAGTGAAGTTCTCGCCCCCCAAACCATACGAGAGAAAATATCACGCCCTAAACGGTCTGTACCGAATAGATAGTCACCGCTTGGTGCTTGTACCGGGCGAAGCGTTTGTAATGGATCATACGGGGCGACAAGCGGGGCTAAAATTGCAATGCAAGCCACAAATAAAATGAAGATCAATGCAATTTTTGAACTGGTTGATAATGCTCTAAATCTAGCGCGACTGTTAGCTAGTCGAGCGGCTAATCCTTGACGAAACATTATAGACTCCGAATTTTTGGATTGATGAGTAAATAGAGAATATCAACAATGATATTAACTAATACGAAGGTAAAGGCGATAGTAAGCACCACACCTTGCACTAAGTGTAAGTCGTGGTTCACGATACCGTTAAAGATAAGTTTACCCATACCCGGAAGATCGAAGATTTGTTCAATCACTACCGCACCGCCGAGTAAATAGCCGACTCGTAAACCAAGTACGGTCACCGGAGTGATTAATGCGTTTCGTAAGACATTGTGACGAAGTACGGTCGAGTAAGGCACGCCGTTACCAATTGCGGTACGCACGTAATCTTTATCCATTTCTTCCACCATCGTAGTACGAACGACTCGAATTAATGAAGCACAAACCGGCACGGCAAGCGCAAGTGACGGTAAAATCATCGAACGGAAATACTCGTTCGGATCCTCACTGAACGATACAAAACCGCCGGACGGTAACCAATCCAGTTTTAAAGAAAAGTATTGAATCAATAAGATACCAAGCCAGAAAGACGGTGTGGCAACCGCAGCAACCGAAACTAGGCGAATTACTTGGTCTATCCAACGATCACGATAAAGTGCGGCAAGAATACCTAAAGAAAAAGAGACGATTGCTGCTAAAAATACCCCGATAAAAGTGAGCTGTAGCGTGAGTGGAAATGCTTTGGCAATCATATTAATAATCGGCTGTTCCGGTGGCGTAGTCATACCGAAATCCAGTACTAACAAATTCCCGAGAAAACGGAAATATTGAACAATCACCGGATCATTTAAACCGTGTTGTTCTCGATAGATCTCTTTGGCAGCTTCGGTTGCACTTTCACCTAAGGCAACTGTGGCGGGATCGCCGGGGGTGAATTGTAAGACTAAAAAAACTAAGGCGGTAACACCTAAAATCATGATAGGCAATGCCATTAAACGGCGCAGTAAAAGGCGAAGTACAATTTCCATTTTATTCTCCGTTTTTATTAGAGAGGGTACAAGCGGTTAAATTTAAGCATTTTTTTACCAATCGCTTAAATCTAAGAGGAAGGCGGCAACACTCGTTGCCGCAATAAGTCAGTGTTATTTACGTTCTACGCCAAGGAACGATAAGCCCGTGGTCGGTAACGGTTGGAAACCGGTGAGAGATTTATCGCTCCATGCGGTCGGTAATTTACGGTGTACAATCGGGTAAAGCGGCACTTGTTGTGCAATAATATTGATCGCTTTTTCCCATGCGGCTTTTGCATCAAGTGACGTATTGGCGCGGACGGCATCATCTAGTAATTTTTGCACTTCTGCATATTCCGGTGTATTCGCCCAACGGAAACGGCGTTTCGGCCAAACATCACCACGGTACCACCAGCTGAGTAATAAATCTAAGTCATTACCGAACACAGACGGATCGCCCGGTGCGATAACCACTTCAAATGCACCTTTATCCACATGAGCACCATAAAGCGCACCGGATTGTAGGTGTTTCAGGCTGACTTTTACCCCTTTTAACGCATTCCAAGACTCAAGAATAAGTGGCGCGCATTCTTTCACCCAAGCGTGGTCAGTTGCCAGTAATTCGAAGGTTAATGAGGTTATACCGGCTTCAGCTAGAAGCGCTTCGGCTTTCGCTTTATCAAAATCATATTGGCTGGCGGCTTTTACATAATCAGGATGAGTGTCTTGGACATAAGAACTTGCTGCTTTGGCATTGCCTAAGAACACAATATCGATTAATTTTTGTGTATCTAAGCCATAATGTAACGCTTGGCGTACTTTCGGATTATCAAACGGTGCTTTTTCACAGTTAAACATTAAGAACAGTAATCCGAATGATTGCACCGATTCCACTTTTCCTTTACGTTTTAGGCGTTCCGCATCAAGATATGGCACGGATTCAATCGCTTGTACGCGTCCGGATTCTTGTGCGGTCACACGAGCTGCATCGTCTGATAATAAGAACCAGGTCATTTTATCTACTTTAGCCGGATAAATACCGTTATAAGCGATATTGGCTTCAAAGACAATACGGTCATCTTTGGTTGCGGAAACAAATTTATAAGGGCCGGAGCCGATAGGTTTAGCATCAAACGCAGATTGACCGGCTTCTACGATATGTTTCGGTACGATTTTGACAATGGTTAAACGTTCTTTAAATAAGGCAAACGGATATTTTAATTTGAATTCAACCACTTTATCGTCAAGCGCTTTTACTGAAGCGATAAACGGAATAAATTGGGCAAATAGTGAGGCTTTAGCCGGATCTAATACGCGTTCGAAAGAGTAAACCACATCTTCGGTGGTGACTGGTTTACCATCGTGGAAAGTCGCACCTTCACGTAACGTAATGTGATAAGTTACCTCATCTTTCTGTTCAGGTTCTTTTGCCGCTAAAGCTAAATAAGGCTGGCGAGTTGCCGGATGTAAATCCACTAAGCCTTCGAAAATATGTAAATTAGCCGCTAATGATGATGCACCACTTGATGTGAGAGGATCGAATCCAGTAGAAATCGGATAAGCGATTCCCGCTTCAATACTTTTACCTGTAGCAGCAAAAGCGCTATTTGAAAAAGTGCCTAATGTACCGGAAAACGCAAAACCGGCCCCAACTCCAGCCATGAGTTTCATAAAATGGCGGCGAGATTCACTATTATCAAAATGAGAAGCCATAAAACACCTCGTTAGTAGTAGGATAATTAAATTGTTCGGCAAAACTTTTCGCCGAACGATCACGGAAATTCTTTTTTACAAACTTCTATGAAGTGAATTTATCAAATTTATTTGTAAAAATGGATTGAATTAATCATAACAGTTTAGTTCCGACGGTAAAGGTAAGAATATTAGATTTGTGATCTCTCTCACAGAAAACTTTGCTTTTCAGCATGAAGAGTTTTCGTTATCATCATTTCTATTTAATGATAGTAGTTAGAACGTGAATTTAGCCCTTCCTCCCTTAAGTCTTTATATCCATATTCCGTGGTGTGTACAAAAATGTCCGTACTGCGATTTCAATTCACATGCGCAAAAAGGTGTGATTCCGGAAGCGGAATATATTCAACATCTACTTGCAGATTTATCGAAAGATTTAACCGCTTATCAGGAGGCAATCGGTGAGCGTAAAATTCATTCGATTTTTATTGGCGGCGGTACACCAAGTCTGTTTGCGGCAGAGGGGATTGCTTATCTGTTGGCAGAAGTCGAAAAGCGTATTCCGTTTGAAGAGCATATCGAAATTACCCTAGAGGCGAATCCCGGTACGGCGGAAGCGGAACGTTTTCTTGGCTATGCACAGGGCGGTGTAACACGTATTTCGATGGGGATCCAAAGTTTCGAGCCAGAAAAACTGCTCAAACTTGGACGCATTCACGACTCGAATGAGGCAAAACAAGCGGTCATTTTTGCACAAAATTCTGCAAAATCCGGTTTGCAAAGTTTTAATATCGACTTAATGCACGGCTTACCGAATCAATCGGTGGCGCAAGCACTGGACGATTTACGACAGGGGATTGCGCTCGCACCACCACATTTGTCATGGTATCAATTAACCATTGAGCCGAACACGATGTTCTATTATCGCCAGCCGACTTTACCGGATGACGATGAGCTATGGGATATTTTTGAGCAGGGTCATCAGCTACTCACTGCTGCCGGCTATGAGCAGTATGAAACCTCGGCGTATGCGAAAAAAGGTTATCAATGCCGTCATAACCTCAATTATTGGCGTTTTGGCGACTATTTGGCAATTGGTTGTGGAGCGCACGGTAAGATTAGTTATCCGACTGGTGAAATTTACCGTTTTAGCAAAACCAAACATCCGAAAGGCTATATGCGAGGTGAGTATCGTTACAGCCAAGATTTGATTGAGCTTGCTGATCGTCCGTTTGAATTTTTTATGAATCGTCTCCGCTTATTCGAAGCGACTCCGAAACAAGAATTTGAGTTTTATACGGGACTAGATCGTGAAATTGTGCGTCCAACGCTGGATTGGGCATTAAGCAAAAATTACATCACGGAAACCGAAAAATATTGGCAAATCACCCAGCACGGTAAGCTATTTTTAAATGAATTATTGGAAGGTTTTTTAGAATAATTTGACAAATTTTAACCAAAAGACTACATTCTGTATAAATAAACAACAGGAGGTCGTATGAGAGAAGAATATCAACAATATCTCAAGGATAAGATTAAAACGGCGTATGCAGAATTTGAAAATGGGAGTTGTTTTTCAGAGGATGAAGTAAGAGAACAAGTTTCGAAAAATATTTACCGAGTAGTCGCAGAGAATGATTTTAATCAGGTCAGTGATGAATATATAAGAAAACTTGAGACTTCGGTTGCACAAGGATCTTTGGAATATGAAAGGGGAGAATGGTTATCAGAGAATGAGGTATATGAGTCTGTAATAAAAGCCTTATTTGATTTATCTGATGTTGCCTAAAACTATTATCTATACGCCACAAGCTCAAAGAAATTTAATTGAAATCGCACATAATATTGTTGATTTTGCCGGTTTGGAAAGCGCAATAAAAGTGATAGGTTATATTCGTAAATCGGTTAATTTATTAGCGGAATTTCCTGAAATGGGCGTACAGGGAATAGTAAAAGGTACGCGAGAAATTTATCCAAGGCGTTATCGGGTGGTATATAAAGAGACGGAACAAAACATCATTATTATCACGATAATGCATGGAAAACGACTTTATCCACGTTAATTTGCAAAAAAATTCAAAGATTTGACCGCTTGTAGTAGAATACAAGCAGTCTTTTTTTAGGAATTTTTACAATGAATGCACTTAAAGCAGGCGATCAAGCACCTCAATTTACTTTATTAGATCAGCACGAACAACCGGTTTCGCTTAGCCAATTTGTTGGTAAAAAAGTGCTGGTTTATTTTTATCCGAAAGCCTTAACCCTAGGCTGCACTACACAAGCTTGCGGTTTGCGTGACAGTAAGTTGGAATTAGAGGAATTAAATGTAGTGGTGTTAGGTATTAGCCCGGACTTACCGAAAAAATTAGCGCAATTTGTCGAGAAAAAAGCACTGAATTTCACGCTATTGTCTGATGCGGATCACCAAGTTGCCGAAGCATTCGGTGTATGGGGCGAGAAAAAATTTATGGGCAGAACCTATGACGGCATTCACCGCATCAGCTTTTTAGTGAATGAACAGGGCGTGATTGAACAGGTATTCGATAAATTCAAAACCGGTGAGCATCATCAAATGGTAGTCGATTTTGTAAAAGGAACGAAATAATGGCGAATAAAGCGATATTTTTAGATCGTGATGGCACGATCAATATTGATCACGGTTATGTACATCAAATTGACGATTTCCAATTTATTGAGGGTGTCGGCAAAGCATTAAAGCAGTTACAGGATAAAGGCTATCTTTTAGTATTGGTCACCAATCAATCCGGTATTGCGCGCGGTTATTTTAGCGAAGCACAATTTAATCAATTAACGGAATGGATGGATTGGTCGCTTGATGAAGATTATGGCGTTGTGTTAGATGGTATCTATTATTGCCCGCATCATCCGGAAGGCAAAGGCGAATATAAAGAAGATTGCGATTGTCGCAAACCGAAAGCAGGAATGTTTACTCAAGCGATTGCCGATTTGGATATTGATCCGGCTCAGTCGTATATGGTTGGCGATAAATTAGAAGATCTGTTAGCCGCTGAAGCTGCTGGTGTGAAAACCAAAGTGTTGGTGCGTACCGGTAAAGCAGTTACCGCAGAAGGCGAAGCGAAAGCCGATTTGGTATTAGACAGCTTAGTGGATTTAGTCCGTTATATTAAGTAATCACTTCAATGTATTAATTATTTTATAGAATCAAAAGTTTAAAAAGATGAACTACAACGATAAATCATTATCTGCCCTGAAATTAGGGCAAAAAACCGAATATAAAAGCGAATATGATCCTACGCTTTTGCAACCTGTTCCCCGTAAATTAAACCGTGACGGTTTGGGGATTACTGAACAGCAACCGTTTGATCGTGGTGCGGATGTTTGGACCTGTTATGAATTGTCTTGGTTAAACGAAAACGGTTTACCGCAAGTGGCGATTGCCGATGTAGCGATTGATTTTCGCAGTGAAAATTTGATCGAGTCAAAAAGTTTTAAACTCTATTTAAACAGCTTTAACCAAACTAAATTTGCCTCACTGGAACAAGTGGAACAAACATTGGTGAAAGATTTAAGTCAATGTGCAAGCGATCAAGTTTCGGTAAAAGTTTACAAATTATCTACCTACACCCAGCAACCGATTGTAGATTTTGCCGGTGAGTGCATTGATGAACAGGATATTCAAATTAACAGTTACGAATTTTCTAACGAGTATTTAGCAGGCGTGGCAGAAGGCGAAGTAGTTGAAGAAACCTTAGTTAGTCATTTGCTGAAATCAAATTGTTTGATTACTTCACAACCGGACTGGGGTAGTGTGCAAATTCACTATGTCGGTAAAAAATTAAATCGAGAAAAATTATTACGCTATTTAGTCTCGTTCCGTGAGCATAACGAGTTCCACGAACAATGCGTAGAGCGTATTTTTACCGACCTTATGCAATTTGCACAGCCGAAAAAACTGACGGTCTATGCCCGTTATACCCGTCGAGGCGGTTTGGATATCAATCCGTTCCGTTCAAATTTTGAGTCTATTCCGCAAAACTTAAGAATGGCAAGACAATAAGAAAACGCCCCAAGAGATCTATAAGGATGCTTTGGGGCTTTTTGCTATTTATTTCCTATTTGCTTCTCAACCGAAGTCAGCATTCCTCGCAATAAATTCAGTTCATTGGTTTCAAGTTCAGCACGTTGGTATAAACGGCGGAGTTTGAGCATGACCGCATCATTACGGATAAAACCTAATTGTTTATACAATCGCTCGGTGTGATTAAAGAAATGTTCCAAAGCTTCAGTATTCGGATAATCTTTTTCCTCAACAAGCGGTCGAATTTGCGGATTTTTTTGCAACTCCAACCATGCCATACGCACTTCGTAACTTGCCAATTGCACCGCCATCGCTAAATTTAATGAACCGTAGTCAGGATTGGTCGGAAAGTTTAAGTGATAATGGCATTTTAGTAATTCTTCATTTGTTAGTCCGACTCGTTCCCGACCGAATACAATCGCCACTTTACCTTGCTCGGCACGTTCAACCGCCAATTTACCGCAATCTCTCGGCTCAATTAGACTATTTTGCAAATGGCGTAATCTGGCACTGGTGCCGATCACTAATTGGCAATCGGCAATCGCTTGTTCAAATGAGTCAAAAATTTGGGCGTTATCCAGCACATCTTTTGCACCGGCAGCAAGGGCTTGGGCTTGTTCGTCAATCGGATTAAGTGGGGAAACTAAACGTAAATTGGAAAGTCCCATCGTTTTCATTGCACGAGCGGCAGAGCCAATATTGGCGGGGAGGGAAGTTTCAATTAGGATAATTTGGATTTGGTCTAAGCTATTCATTTTTGTTTTATTTGTGACATTTTTGTTGTGCTAGATTTTAACAGATTTGTCGCAAACTGAGAATTTGCAATTAATTGATTTATGAGGCGTAATTTTTTTACAAATTCTACTTATTTAATGGTACATTACGCCTAGTCCTATTTTTTTGAAATAGGCTATTTTTAGCAAATATATAAACATTAACCATACAGGAGTCTTTATGCTTATTGGTGTACCAAGAGAGCTGTTAGACGGCGAAACACGTGTGGCGGCAACGCCAAAAACCGTTGAACAGATCAAAAAACTTGGCTTTGAAGTGCTCGTAGAAAACGGTGCAGGCTTTAAAGCAAGTTTTGAAGATAATGCATTTTTGAATGCGGGTGCAAATGTTGGTTCTCAACAAGAAATTTGGAATGCGGACATTATTTTTAAAGTAAATGCGCCGACAGAAGCAGAAATTGCATTAATGAAAGAAGGCGCAACGCTAGTGAGTTTTATTTGGCCAGCGCAAAATCCACAATTAATGGAAAAATTGGCCGCTAAAAAGATCAATGTGTTAGCAATGGATGCAGTGCCTCGTATTTCTCGAGCACAGGCGCTCGATGCGTTAAGCTCAATGGCGAATATTTCAGGCTATCGAGCAGTTATCGAAGCAGCTAATGCTTTCGGTAGCTTCTTTACCGGTCAAATTACTGCGGCAGGTAAAGTGCCTCCAGCGAAAGTGCTGGTTATCGGTGCGGGTGTTGCCGGTTTAGCGGCAATCGGTGCGGCAAACAGCTTAGGTGCGATTGTTCGTGCGTTTGACTCACGTCCGGAAGTAAAAGAACAAGTTAAATCTATGGGGGCAGACTTCTTAGAAATCGATTTTGAAGAAGAAGGTGGCTCAGGCGACGGTTATGCGAAAGTGATGTCGGAGGAGTTTAACCGTCGTGCGATGGAACTTTATGCTGAACAAGCAAAAGAAGTGGATATTATTATCACCACGGCTGCGATTCCGGGTAAACCTGCACCTCGTTTAATCACTAAAGAAATGGTTGATTCAATGAAACCGGGTTCTGTGATTGTTGACTTAGCGGCGGCAACCGGCGGTAACTGTGATTACACTAAAGCGGGCGAAGTAGTTATCACCGAGAATCAAGTAAAAGTGATTGGTTATACGGATTTCCCAGCACGTTTACCAACCCAATCTTCACAACTTTACGGTACAAACTTAGTTAACTTACTCAAGTTACTTGCACCGAATAAAGACGGTCAAATTGATATCAATTTTGAAGATGTGGTTTTACGTGGTGTAACTGTAGTTCGTGACGGCGAGTTAACTTGGCCGGCTCCGCCGATTCAAGTTTCGGCTCAACCGCAAAAACAAGCGACTGCGGCACCGGTTGAGAAAAAAGAAGAAAAACTGACTGATCCACGTATTAAATACGGCGTAATGGCAGGTATCGGTGCGTTATTCTTATGGTTAGCTTCTGTTGCACCGGCAGCATTCTTATCTCACTTCACTGTATTCGTCTTAGCCTGTGTGGTGGGTTATTATGTGGTTTGGAACGTCAGCCACGCATTACACACCCCATTAATGGCTGTAACCAATGCGGTTTCGGGCATTATCATTGTGGGTGCGGTATTACAAATTGCGCAACCGACCGGTAATTTCTTCGTGGATATTCTTGCGTTTATTGCGATTTTAGTGGCAAGCATTAATATCTTCGGTGGTTTCAAAGTCACGCAACGTATGCTTGCAATGTTTAGAAAAGGTTAAGGAGAAACTCATGTCTTTTGGATTTGTAACAGCTGCATATATTATTGCTGCGATTCTCTTTATTATGAGTTTAGCAGGACTTTCTAAACACGAAACGGCAAAAGCAGGTTGTTGGTACGGTATTGCCGGTATGGCGATTGCGTTAGTCGCAACTATCTTCGGTCCACAATCACACGGCACGCTTTGGATCTTAATCGCAATGGCAATCGGTGGCTTTATCGGTGTCAAAAAAGCGTTAAAAGTTGAAATGACGGAAATGCCGGAGTTAGTGGCGATTCTGCATAGCTTTGTAGGTTTAGCTGCGGTATTAGTTGGTTTTAACAGCTACGGTTTACACGTAGATGCGATTCCGCCGGCAAATTTAGATGAAATTGCATTAGCGGCATTCCACGCAGAACAAGCAATACTAGCTAACATTCATAACGTTGAAGTGTTCCTTGGTATCTTTATCGGTGCGGTGACTTTCTCTGGTTCATTAGTAGCATTCGGTAAATTAAGCGGCAAACTATTCGGTCGTAAAGTGTCTTCGGCGGCATTAAATATCCCGCACAAACACAAATGGAACTTAGCGGCATTAATCGTTTCTGCGTTATTAATGGTGGTATTCCTAAATAATCCGCACAATATTTTCCCTGTGTTGATTATGACGGTAATCGCATTAGTATTCGGTTGGCACTTAGTATCATCTATCGGTGGTGCGGATATGCCGGTAGTGGTTTCAATGCTGAACTCGTATTCAGGTTGGGCAGCAGCGGCAGCCGGTTTTATGTTAAGCAATGACTTACTCATTGTAACCGGTGCGTTAGTCGGTTCATCAGGTGCGATTCTGTCTTACATCATGTGTAAAGCAATGAACCGTTCATTTATCAGTGTGATTGCAGGTGGCTTCGGTACAGAAGTTAAAGCAAGCTCAGGTGATGAAGAACAAGGCGAACACCGTGAAACAACAGCAGAAGAAGTGGCAGAAATGCTGAAAAATGCAAGTTCTGTGATCATCACACCGGGATACGGTATGGCAGTGGCACAAGCACAATATCCGGTTGCGGAAATTACCGCGAAATTACGTGAGAAAGGTGTGAATGTACGCTTTGGTATTCACCCTGTTGCGGGTCGTTTACCGGGTCATATGAACGTATTACTTGCAGAAGCGAAAGTACCTTACGATGTCGTGCTTGAAATGGATGAAATCAATGATGATTTCGAAGAAACCGATGTTGTATTGGTTATCGGTGCAAATGACACGGTAAACCCAGCGGCATTAGATGATCCGTCAAGCCCAATCGCAGGTATGCCGGTATTAGAAGTGTGGAAAGCACAAAACGTTATCGTATTCAAACGTTCAATGGCGGTTGGTTACGCAGGCGTTCAAAACCCTCTTTTCTTTAAAGAAAATACCCAAATGTTATTCGGTGATGCGAAAGAGCGTGTGGATGACATTTTGAGAGCATTAAATAGCTAATCTAGCGATAATAAAAAAAGAGATCTTCGGATCTCTTTTTTATGCTTGATAAGTTTACAAACGGTTAAATTTCGTTAATCTTTTGCAAAAATTGGAGATTTTGACCGCTTATCGCATTAATCGTCTTGATTGATACGGCTACAAACCGCACTTTGTTGATTTTTATATTTTGCGTCTTTACGGGTATTATAAGGTTTTGCCGCATGGTCGCTTAACACTTCGAAACTTAATGCACCGATTGCCATATTAGGGCGTAAAGCAAGCGGCAATTTACCAGCATTGAAAAATTCTAATACGATTTTGCCGTGCCAACCCGGATCGATTCGGTGGGCGGTTACGTGTACCATCAAGCCTAAGCGAGCTAAAGAAGAGCGCCCGTCTAGCCAGCCTACAATATTATCCGGTAAGGTAACCGACTCTAATGTCGTCGCAAGTGCGAGTTCGCTAGGGTGCAGGAAAAACGCATCACCATCAGCGATAATAATTTCATCGCTCATCACTTTATTCAGTTGGGCGGTGACTTGTTCACGAGGGCCGCTTAAATCAATATAAGGCGTTGCGTGTTCACGAAATACACGGAATGAATTACCTAAGCGAACATCAACAGTCGCCCCTGAGATTTTATCATTTGATGGACGAGGCTCAATCGCAATTTTGCCTTCATCTAAATAACGTTCTATATCTGTGTCACATAAACGCATAGTTGTTTATCCTATTTTTTTACCGCCAATAATTGTTTAATTTGCGCTTTTAAGATATTGATCGCAATACGGTTTTTACCGCCTTTCGGTACGATAATATCAGCATACTGTTTTGACGGCTCAATAAATTGTAAGAACATTGGACGCACAGTTTTACGATATTGGGTAATTACCGATTCCATTGAACGCCCACGTTCCACCAAATCACGCTGTAAACGGCGAATAAAACAAATATCTAACGGCGCATCCACGAAAATAGAAACGTTGATTTCGTTACGAATCTCTTCGTCGGTTAACAGCAAAATACCTTCTAAAATAATAATTTTTTTCGGCGCAAAGTGTTTAGTTGTCGTTTTACGGTTATGTTCTGCGTAGTCGTATTCCGGAATTTCAATCGCTTGACCTTGTTTGAGCTGACGTAAGTGTTCTACCAGTAAATGGTGATCTATGGAGTTAGGATGGTCATAGTTAGTTTTGATACGCTCATCCATGGTTAAATGCGTTTGGTCTTTATAATACGCATCTTCAGAAATTATACCGATGTCATCCGAACCTAATTCTTCTTTTAATTCTTTATAGATAGTTGATGCAATAAGGCTTTTTCCGGAAGCGGAAGCGCCGGCAATTGCAATGACAATGCAAGCTTGGTTTTCAATTGTTTCAGACATAATCGGTTCCTAAATACTATTCGTTAAGAAAGGGACAAAAAATTCGGGAGATTATACCGCATTTTTGTAAAAATTTGCGTATAATTGACTGCATATTGACTTAATTTGAGGGAAAAATGGAAATTTTTATTCAGGGATTCATTGTTTGTTTCGGATTGATCGTGTCAATCGGTGCACAAAACGCTTTTCTACTTAAACAAGGAATCTTAAAGCAACACGTTTTTTGGGTAGCATCACTTTGCTTTTTAGGTGATGTATTTTTAATGACATTAGGTGTGTTAGGGCTAGGTTCTATTGTGGCGAATTTGCCTACTTTAAGCTTAGTCATTTCATTACTCGGGGCATTTTTTCTATTTACCTATGGTAGTCGTTCGTTTATTAGTATTTTTAAGAGTAGTGAAGCCTTAACAGCCAGTAATGAAAATGCGACAAGTTTGAAAAAAGCTTTAATGATTACTTTTGCGATTACCTTTTTAAATCCACACGTTTATATTGATACGGTGGTGATTTTAGGTGGAATCGGTGGAAATGTGGACTTTATCGGTAAAATGGAGTTTCTTGCCGGAGCGCTAAGCTGTTCTTTTTTATGGTTTTTCGGCGTGGGTTATGGCGCAGGTTTTCTTTCACCTTATTTTGAAAAGCGTAGGACATGGCAAATCTTGGATTTTATTACTGGTGTGACTATGTATGTGGTTGCGATAAGTTTGGTACTATACGCTTTCCAGTTAGCTAAGCAAATCTTTGCTTGGTAAGCGGTTAAATTTACAGAAGTTTTTGAAAAAAAGAAACGCTCGGGATTTCCCGAGCGTTTTTGTTTTGAGTAACAAACTAAATTATAAGTAGAATTTTTCTACGAAATTTAATTTGTCATCTAATTTTAATACTAACGGTTGACCGGTAGGGATTTCGAAATCCATGATCTCTTCATCAGAAATACCGATGATATGTTTTGCTAGTGCACGAAGAGAGTTACCGTGTGCAGTTACAAGTACACGCTTACCAGATAATAATGCTGGTGCAATTTGATCTTCCCAGAATGGTAAAACACGTTCTAAAGTGATTTTGAGGTTTTCTGCATTTGGAATCACATCTTTTGGTAAGTGAGCATAACGACGGTCGTTATGTGCAGAATTTGGATCTGCTGCATCTAAATCCGGTGGAGAAATGTCGTAAGAACGGCGCCAAATGTGAACTTGTTCGTCACCGTATTGTTCAGCGGTTGCTTTTTTGTCTAAACCTTGTAACGCACCGTAGTGACGCTCGTTTAAACGCCAGTTTTTAACTTGTGGAATCCATAATTGATTAGACTCTTCTAATACGATGTTACAAGTTTTGATTGCACGAGTTAAAACAGAAGTGAAAGCGATATCGAACTCATAACCAGCTGCTTTTAATTTTTGACCTGCAGCTTTTGCTTCTTCAATACCACGTTCTGTTAAGTTAACATCACGCCAACCTGTAAATAAGTTTTTAGCATTCCACTCACTGAAACCGTGGCGAATAAATACTAATTCCATAAAGACTCCTATGTTTTTAAGTTGATTTGAAAACGCGGTATTTATAGCAAAAATCGGCTTACTTTGAAATAGTTAGATGATTTCTTTTTACAAAAGGCACAGAAAAGCTGATTTTACTCAAATATTTTATTAGAATAAGCCATTTTGTAATTGACAATTGTTTCTTGAATATAGGTATATTTTTGTGAAAGCGCTCCGACCTCTTTATTTAACGCTAACCTTTTTGGGCGTTGCCTCTTTTTCTTTTCCGTCTGTGATGGCTACGGAATTGTCAAATATTCAGCAAAAAATTAAGCAGCAACAAAGCAAAATTAATGAACAGCGCCAAAAGCGTAATACACTTCAGTCCACATTAAAAACACAAGAAGTTGAAATGGGAAAAGTGCTTGATAAATTGAAGGAAACACAGATGTCTTTAACTGAAACACGTCAAGCAATTAAAAGAACAGAACAAGAAATTCAACGTTTAGAAAAACAAGAAAAAGAGCAAAAAGAGAAATTAAAAGAACAACTAGATTCGGCTTATCGTTCAGGGATTCATCCTTCAGTATTGGAACATTTAATGTCGGAGAATGCAAAAAATGCAGGTCGTATGACGGCTTATTATGAACATATTAATCGGGTGCGTATTGATGCAATTAATGAATTAAGACGTATCCAAAAGGAATTAAAAGATCGTCGTGATGAGCTAAGAGATCAACAAAAAGGGCAACAGACACAATTAACAGAACAAAAGAAACAAGAAAAAGATTTAAAGAAAGTTCAGAATGAACGTGAAAAAACTTTACTCTCAATCAATAAAACTTTAGAAAAAGATGAAAGTCGTTTAGAAGCATTAAAAAGTAATGAATCGGCATTACGTAATAAATTAGCTAAGGCTGCAGCAGAGTCGGAACGACAAGAAAAACAAGAAATTGCTAAATTAGAACAGAAAAAAAATAATGAAGAGAAGCGTAAGGCGACCGAGCAAGAAAAACAACAAGTTAGAGCCGGTAGCGGTTTAGGTGCACCGAACAAACAATTTAATATGCCGGTGGCGGGTAAAGTGGTGAATAGTTTTGGTTCTCGTCAAATGGGCGAAGTCACTTGGCATGGTGTAGTAATTGCAGCAAGCGCAGGCTCACCGGTACGAGCAATTGCCGGTGGGCGAGTAATTTTGGCGGACTGGCTACAAGGTTATGGGCAAGTTGTGGTGGTGGATCATGGTAATGGTGATATGTCGTTATACGGATATAACCAATCTGTTTCCGTTCGTAAAGGCAGCCGTGTCTCAGCCGGTCAGCAGATTGCGAGTGTTGGTAATTCGGGCGGACAAAATCGCTCAGCGCTGTATTTTGAAATTCGTCGCAAGGGAAATCCGAAAAATCCAATGGGTTGGGTGAAATAATGTGGAATTTATTTGGAAATAAGCGGTCTATTTTAGCGATTTTTTTGCAAAGTTTACTGCTAATTACACCGCTTGCCCATGCAGGAAAATTAGCGATTGTGATTGATGATATCGGTTATCGAATGAAAAAAGATAACGCGATTTATGCATTGCCGAAAGAAGTGAGTGTTGCTATTATTCCTGTTGCGCCTTACGCAACAGCGCGTGCAAAGAAAGCTTATGAGCAAAAACGAGATGTGCTGATTCATTTACCGATGCAGCCGAAGAATAAGCAGCAACCGATAGAGTCGGGCGCATTGATGATTGGGGCTAGTGAGGTGAAAGTTGCTCAGCTTATACAGGCAGCACGTAATCAAGTACCTTATGCAATCGGGCTGAATAACCATATGGGCAGTGGAGCAACGGCAGATAGAACCACGATGAGTCATTTGATGAAAGTGATGGCGCAGCAACAGTTGTTCTTTCTAGACAGTAAAACCGGTCCGAGTGTGGCGGCTAAAGTGGCAAGGGAATACGGGGTAAAAGCATTAGAACGAAATTTATTTTTAGATGACAGTGATGCGCTAAGTGATGTTCAGCGCCAATTTAATGCCGCAATTGAATATGCTCGTAAGCACGGTAGTGCGATTTTAATTGGACACCCAAGAAAGAATAGCGTTGCTGTTCTTGAGCAAGGAATTGCTAATTTACCTCAAGATATTCAACTTGTGAGCATGGGAAGCTTGTGGCGAAATGAAACGGTAGTACCAGAAAGAACATTAATTATGGTATTTGATAATCCTCCGGCACCGACTTCAATTGCGCCGTTTAATGCGGTTCCTTTGTTAAGAGGCATTCCGAAAGATTAAATGTTTAGGATAATAACGAAGTGAATTTTAAATTAGGTCTATTAACGACAAGCTGTTTGCTTGCTTTTACTCAATTTACTTTAGCAGAAACGACTGAGCCGCAAGTTTCTGAGGCTGATTCACCTGAAGAACAGTCTGCTGAGTATGCGGAGGCTTCGGAAAAAGAGGAAGCGTTAGTTGATCTTGAAGTAAAAGGTATTGAGAAAAAAGATAAAGATGCTTGGGCGAATGTGAAGGTATACCTCGGGCAAATTGCAAAGGAGTATGCGGATGGTTCCGAGCGACATCAATATCTGGTGCAAACTGCTGTTGATAAGGCCTTGAGAGCAAAAGGTTATTACAATACGCAATATCAATTTGTTCAAACGCCTCGTGCAGGTAAAAAACCTTTACTTACGTTAAATGTTGAACTTGATAGTCAAAAAGTAAAAATTGACGAAACGGATATTCGGATTATTGGCGAAGCAGGTAAAGATGAAGACTTTACGAAATTAGTTGAATCCGTACCGAAAAAAAACACGAATTTAGACCATGAACAATATGATGGCTTTAAAAGTAATATTGAAAGCTTAGCGTTTAAGAAAGGGTATTTTGACGGGCATTGGTTGTATCATCGTTTAGAAATTTATCCGAAAGAACATTCGGCGGATTGGCGTTTAGGTTATGACAGTGGTATTCGTTATCGTTATGGCGAAATTACGTTTACCTATAATCAAATTAAAGAAGAATATTTGCGTAATATCTTAAAAGTGAAGTCCGGTGAGCCTTATTATGCCAATGATCTTTCACAAATGACTTCGGATTACTCTTCAAGCGATTGGTTTACCTCGGTATTGGTTGAGCCTCATTTAAATGAAAAAGAGAAAGTAGTTGATTTAAATGTGCTATTTCAGCCTAAAAAGAAAAATGACGTGGAAGTCGGTATTGGTTTCGCAACCGATGTGGGGCCTCGTTTTCAGTTAAACTGGAAAAAGCCGTGGATTAATAGCCGTGGACACAGTATTGAATCTCGTACCTATATTTCCGCGCCGGAGCAACGTTTTGAATTCGGTTATAATATTCCGTTAAGAGAAGATCCGCTCCATTATTATTATCAGTTCTCAGGCGCATTAGAAAACGAAGATCAAAATGATACAAAGTCAACCGCTGCAACATTAGGCTTTCAGCGCTTTTGGACACATGAAACCGGCTGGTCTTTTTCTGCTGGAGTAAAAGCGCGTTACGACTCATTTACACAAGCGAATGAGTCTCATCGTACCCTGTTAGTTTATCCGACCACTTCATTAAACCGTACTCGTTCGGATGGTAATCGTTTCCCACTTTGGGGCGATAGCCAAAAATTGACAGTTAACTGGGGAGCGAAAGCATTAGCCTCCGATGTAAATTTCTATAGTTGGAAGGCATCGAGCGCTTGGGTAAGAACTTATTTTGATCATCACCGTTTCTTCTTACGTGGTGAAGTCGGTTATATTCATTCAAAGGACTTCACTCGCATTCCTCCGGCATTACGTTATTTTGCCGGTGGTGATATGAGTATACGTGGATTTGGTTATAAGGATATTTCACCGAGAGATCCTAAAAACGGTAAGTTGCTCGGTGCATCCCACCTTGCTACCGCAACGGTTGAATATCAATACCAAGTTTATCTGGATTGGTGGGCTGCGCTATTTTATGATACGGGCTTAGCATCGAATAAATTTAAAGCAAAAGATCTGCATTCCGGTGCGGGGATTGGTGTACGTTGGGCTTCGCCAATCGGTGCAATCAAATTTGATTTAGCTACACCGGTAAGAGCACCAAATAATGACAAAGGTGTACAATTTTATATTGGTTTAGGTTCAGAATTATAATGATTTAAGCGGATAAATTTATCCGCTTTATTTGTATTGGATAAATGGGATTGCCATGAGTGAACAGCATAAGCAACAAATAGAAAGTGTTCAATCGGAACAACAAACACAAACAACCATTAAAAAGCGCAAATGGCATTGGTTTCATTATGTCGGTTGTGGTTTGTTATACCTAATTTTAATTTCTATTGTGTTTTTAATGACGGGAAAAGGGCAACGAACCGCTTTTGAACTGGCAGATAAATTTCTCGAACCATTAACTATTGGCAGTGTGACAGGCAGCCTGCAAGACGGATTAACTTTATCCGATACTAAATTTGTAATGGATGGCGTGGATGTTTCTGTCGGACAAGCGGATTTACATATTGGCTTTAGTTGTTTATTGGATCGAGAAACCTGTATCGAAAATCTCGCATTAAAGGATACAACCGCTGTGGTGGATACTGCCAAATTACCCCCTTCTCAATCGGATAAGCAAAGCGAGCCTTTTACCGAATTGAATTTACCGTTAGGCATATCGGCTAAAAAGATTGCTTTAGACAATATCCAAGTTAAAGTCGATGAGATGGATATTGCCTTAACGCATTTCCATTCAGGCATTTCAGGTAAAGGTAGAGCGGTGAATTTAGCACCGACAGAATTGGACGGCTTAACTCTTTCACTTGCACCGGCAAGTGCGGAACAAGCTGTCGAAAAAGCACAAGAAATTGCAAAAAAATCAGCAAAACAGACCGCTTCTACCATTAACTGGACGAAAATTAAAGAGAAGTTAGCGCAGCCGTTATTGACTAAACAAGCACCGATTAAATTGCCTTTAGATGCGGCAATTCCACAATTGGAAGCCAAAAATATTCGCATTGAGCAGAAAGTTAAAGATAAAGATGGAAAATTTATTACACCTCAATCTATTGTGAAGGTGGAATCGCTTTTATTACAAGCCAAGGCGGATCAACAATCGGTCGAATTATCGCAATTATCATTGAAAAGTGATCGAGGCAATGTCAATGGCAGTGGCTTGTTAACACTCGCAGAAAATTATCCGCTTCAGTGGTCAGTAAATGCAAAATCACCTTTATTGGCGGATCTAAAAATTCCGGCGAGTCAACTAAAAGCAGAGCTAAAAGGTGAATTATTCGGTAAAACCTCGCTGGATATTCAAACAAGCGGTGCAGTGAAAGCAAATTTAAAGGGTGAAGTTCAGCTTGCCGAGCCGAAAACACCATTGAATCTGCATTTAACCAGTGATGCGATTTCTTATCCATTTATACCGGAAAAGGGTCAAGAACCGCTGAAATTAGAGCAAATTGATCTATCGCTTCGCGGTGATTTACTCAATTATCTGTTAGATACGCAAGTGAGTGCGGCAGGGATGGGCATTCCGGCGAGTCGTGCGCATTTAAAAGGACAGGGTGAACTGACCCAATTTAATATTGAGCAACTTGCGCTCAATGCTTTAGAAGGGAAAGCAAATCTAAACGGGAATGTAAATTGGGAAAACGGTGTTGCATGGGATGCGAAAACTGAGCTGAATACGCTTAATACCAAATCACTTGCACCGGAATGGGCGGCAGTGCTTTCCGGTGGTTTGCAATCGAAAGGCTATGTGGGGCGAGGTGAAAACGGTTCAGATTGGCATGTTGAAGTTGCGAATTTAGATCTAAACGGTTCGCTGTTGCAAAAAAATTTACAACTTAAAGGTGAGATTAAATCAAATAATCACACCTTATTAGATGTGCCTTCCGCAACGCTGATTTATGGCGAAAATAATATTGCGCTTAAGGGGATCTTTAGTGATAAATCGGATTTCTCTGCGCAAATTAATGCACCGAATTTAACCGGTTTATTACCTAAATTGGCGGCAAATATTCAAGGAAATGTGAAGTTGACCGGCAAAGTCGCTGAACCTAACTTAGATCTGGATTTAACCGCTAAAAGCCTAAGTTATGATCAGCTCAATCTGCAAAACTTAATCGCAAAAGGTAAGGTAACCACGGAAAAAACAATTCAAGGTAATGTGGATATCAGCCTAGCACAGTTAGCTTATGGTGATGTTAAAGTGGAAAATGCGAGCCTTGTGGCAAGTGGCAGTGAGGCTAATCATAGTTTAAAACTGACCGCGAAAGGCAATCCTATCGGTGCTAATTTGCAACTTTCTGGAAAATTTGACCGCTTGCAACAAGTTTGGCGAGGTCAATTAAGCCAAGTTGCGATTGATAGCAAAGAGTTCGGGTCATTTAAAACTAACCAAGCAGTGAATATCAGTTACGATAACAAGCAAATTAATGCGAATGTTTCTGCTCATTGTTGGCACAATCCTAACGTTAATTTGTGTTTCCCACAGGCATTTAATGCTGGACAAGAAGGCAAAGTGCCATTTGAAATTAAGCAATTTGATTTAGCAGCAGTTCAGCAGTTTTTAGATAAAAATACGCAATTATCAGGTATTGTAAACGCAAAGGGTGATGCTGCTTGGTTTAAAAACAAACAACCACAAGTGAATGTTGAGCTTGATTCAAAAGCATTAAAATTGGTGCAAAAATTAGAGGGTGGTAACAGTTTTCCATCAATGTTAGCACCGGTTAGCGTGAATGCGACTTTAGCGGATAATAATTTAAAGCTGAAAACTGATATTAAGGTAGAAAATAACGGTCGCCTTAGTACGGATTTAGTGATGAATGATGTGGCGAATGCTCGTAAGTTATCTGGTAATATTCAAATTGATCAATTGACGCTTAAGTTGATCAAACCGTTATTAAGTGGTGGTGAGGCGGTTGACGGTAATATCAATGCACGCCTTACAGTAGGTGGCGCAGTAACAGCCCCATTATTACACGGAACTTTAAATCTTACCGAATTGCGTGCTAAAGCGACAGCTATGCCGTTTGATGTTACCGGTGGTCAGTTAGCGCTGAATTTCCATGGCGCAACCTCAACGCTTACCGGCCGTGTGGAAACTACGGAAAGCGAATTGCGTTTGGACGGTGATGCCGATTGGCGCCGTTTAGATGCGTGGAAAACCAGAGTACATGCACAAGCGAACCGCTTCCGAGTGAATGTGCCGAATATGGCAAAAGTAGAATTTAGTCCGAATATTGAAGTTACAGCAACGCCGATAGAACTCATTTTAGGCGGTAATATTGATATTCCTTGGGCTCGAATTGCGGTTGAATCATTGCCGGAAAGTGCGGTGAGTGTGAGCAGTGATGAAGTGATTATGGACGGTTCTGTAAAACAAAAAGTGCCGTTAGCTCAACGCCAAATTCCACAAAAGACTGCAAGCGGTATGGCGATTAAGTCAAATATTAATATCAACATCGGTAATGATGTGAGTATTAATGCTTATGGTTTGAAAAGCCATATCAATGGCACAATTGCAGTACGTCAGGGTAAACAGGGATTAGGCTTATACGGGCAAGTAAACTTGAAAAACGGTCGCTATGCTTCGTTTGGACAGGATCTACTGATTCGTAAAGGGGTGATCAGCTTTGCTGGATTGCCGTCACAGCCTACGCTAAACATTGAAGCGATTCGTAACCCTGAAGCGATGGAAGACCCAAGTATTACCGCAGGGGTAAAAGTAATTGGTTTAGCCGATAGCCCTGAAGTCAAAGTGTTTTCCGAACCGTCTATGTCGCAGAATGAAACGCTTTCATACGTGCTAACCGGACGATCGCTCGACAATAGTGGCGATACCGGCTCGAGTAACTCTATGGCAGCGGCATTAATCGGTATGAGTTTATCGAAAAGTAGTAAAACGGTTGGCGCAGTAGGCAGCACCTTTGGTCTGAATGATTTAAATGTGACAACTGCCGGTATTGGCGATAACACGAAAGTAGAAGTGAGTGCGAGTTTAACCCCTAAATTTAAAGTGAAATATGGGGTAGGTATTTTTGCAGCACTTACCGAATTAACCCTACGCTATAATTTAGCGCCAAGACTTTATTTACAATGGGTATCAAGTGTAAATCAAGCGGTGGATTTGATGTATCGTTTTGAATTTGATGAAATGTTTGAATAATTTTCATCAAAACTTGTAAGCAAGTGGTCTATTTTGTGAATTTTTTTGCAAAATAGACCGCTTATTTTTTCTATAAATTCTGCCCAATAGTGGCGGATAACGTGCTAAAATTCAATTTAATTCAAAGTGTTATCTAAATTAAACAGAAATTGAACAAACATGGAAAAACAACGACAAAAACAGTTGCAAAAATGGCTTAGAGGGCAGCAAAAAATCATTAAAAAATGGATGTACTTGAATGTCTTGCTCGGTAGTCTAAGCGCCGTATTAATGATCGGACAAATGGCATTATTGGCAAAGATGCTACATAAAATGATTATTGAGCATCAAAGCCCACAAACCTTCTTATTTGAGCTTGGCTTATTACTTGCCTGTTTTAGCGGACGTGCATTGCTAATTTGGTTGCGTGAGCGCACAGGCTTTAAGGTAGGGCAGACATTGCGTTTACATTTACGTAAACAGATTATGGCGAAACTCGCTGAAATCGGGCCGATGAGTATGCAACAAAAGCCTGCGGGAAGTTGGGCGACATTAATGTTAGAACAAGTGGAGAATTTACATAATTTCTACGCGCGTTATCTGCCGCAGCAATTTTTATCGTTGTTAGTGCCGATGATTATTCTCTGTTTTGTGTTCCCAATTAACTGGGCGGCAGGGGCTATTTTATTTGCAACCTTACCGTTGTTACCGGTCTTTATGGCGTTAGCCGGCATTAAAGCGGTGGAAGCGAACCAACGCAATATTAGTGTGCTTTCTCGTATCAGCGGTCAGTTTTTAGATAAGCTAAGAGGCCTAGAAACGATTCGTTTATTTGGTCAAACGGAAAAGCAAACCGAACAAATTTATCAAAGTACCGAAGAGTTTCGTTTAAGTACGATGGACGTACTGAAAATGGCGTTTCTTTCCTCGGCAGTATTGGAATTTTTTACCGCCATTTCTATTGCAGTGATGGCGGTTTATTTCGGTTTTATCTATTTAGGTGAATTAGATTTCGGTTATTACGGAACGGGTGTAAGCCTGTTTATCGGTTTCTTTTGTTTAATGTTAGCGCCGGAATTTTATCAACCGCTGCGTGAGTTAGGCGTGTTTTATCATGATAAAGCAGCAGCAATCGGTGCGGCAGATGGCATAGAATCTTTTTTAAATCAACAAGTAACGCAAGTACAAACCGATTTGCAAAAAGATTTGCCAAATCGACCGCTTGAAATCGTTGCAAAAGATTGTGTCATTCTTTCGCCACAAGGCAAAGCGTTAACCAAACCGTTAAACTTTACTCTTGCTGCTCGCCAACATATCGCTTTAGTCGGACAAAGCGGTGCAGGCAAGACTTCGTTGATGAATATGTTATTAGGTTTCTTACCTTATCAAGGTTCGGTTACGGTAAATGGCGTGGAATTGCGTGAGCTCAATTTAGTGCAATATCGCCAAAAACTCGCATGGGTAGGGCAGAATCCGCAGCTGATTAAAGGATCGCTGAAAGAAAATATTTTATTGGGTAATCCGAATGCAACGGAAGCACAACTCGAACAAGCGTTAGCTTTATCAAAAGCGGATGAATTTGTGTACCGCTTAGGTTTAGACAGCCAAGTACAAGATGCAAATGCCGGGATTTCTGGCGGACAAGCGCAACGTATTGCAATTGCGCGTGCATTATTGCGAGAGTATAAATTGCTTCTGTTAGATGAGCCGACTGCGAGTTTAGATATGCAATCTGAGCAACAAGTATTGAACGCATTACAGCATTTGAGCAAAACACAAACCACCTTGATGATCACGCACAGTATTGAAGATCTCAAACAATGTGATGAAATTTGGGTGATGAAACAAGGTGAAATTGTGCAAAAAGGTTGCTTTGAAGCGGTCGAAAAAGAAGGTTATTTTGCAGAATTACAACAACACTAATGGGTGATACATGAAATCAATTTTTCCTTTTCTTTCTCTTTATCGTACCCATTGGGGGCATTTGCTACTAGGTATTGTGTTAGCAATTACCAGTTTAACCGCTAGCATTGGTTTATTAAGTTTATCCGGTTGGTTTTTATCGGCATCTTTTTTAGCTGGTTCGGCAATCGTGTTTAATTTCTTTTATCCGTCATCAGGGGTAAGAGGCTTAGCAATTGGGCGTACCATTTCTCGTTATTTTGAACGTTTAGTCACCCATGATGCTACGTTCCGTGTATTGGCGAATTTACGTGTTACCGTATTCCGTAAATTGATTCCGCTGAGCCCGAGCGGTTTAAATCGCTTTAGAAACAGCGAGTTACTCAATCGCTTAGTGGCGGATGTTGATACTTTGGATACGCTATATTTAAATCTGATTTCCCCATTTATCAGTGCTATTATGCTGATTGCATTTATGGGCATCGGTTTATCTTTTGTTTCACCATTGCTTGCGCTCATTATTTGTGGCGCATTAACCGCTTTATTAATGATTTTCCCAGCCTTGTTTTACCGTTTAGGGCGAAAATCCGGCGCAAAAGTGATTCAAGCTAGAGCAAACTATCGCAGTCAATTTATTGAATGGATCCAAATGCACGCCGAGTTTTTATTATTCGGTGTAGTCGCTCAAGCAAGTAATAAACTGAATCAAACGGAAAAAGAGTGGCTCAATGCACAAAGTAAAGAAAGCCAGTTAACCGGTTTATCCAATGCTTTATTGACTTTTGCGAACGGTATATTGGTTTGTGTGGTGATTTACTTAGCTTCCACCGCAATTAATGTTCCTTCTGCCGATTATCCCGAAGCGTTAATTGCGCTTGTGGTATTTTGTGTGATGGCATCGGCAGAGATTTTAATGCCGATTGGCTTGGCATTTTTACATTTAGGGCAAGTGATTACCGCAGCGGAACGCTTAAATGAAATTACCGAGCAGCAACCATTGGTGAATTTCGGCAATAAAAACGATTGGCAAAAAACGGATCAAAATCGACCGCTTGTTAAATTCGACTCGGTGACCTTCGCTTATCCAAATCGTGTTGAGCCGGTGTTGCAGAATATCTCATTTGAGATCTTTGCCGGACAAAAAGTGGCGATTTTAGGTAAAACCGGTAGTGGTAAGAGTACGATTTTCCAACTGATTAATCGCAACTATGGCCCGACAAGCGGTCAAATTTGGCTAAATTCTTGCAATATTGCCGATTATACAGAATCAAGCTTACGCCAGCATATTGTGATACTCAGTCAGCGAGTCCATATTTTTAACAGCAGCTTACGTGATAACTTGTTACTTGGTAATGATCAAGCAACAGATCCTCAATTAGCTAATGTGTTGGATCAAGTTGGATTAAGCTATTTATTAGATGAACAGGGGTTGGATTTATGGCTAGGTGAGGGCGGGCGTCCGCTTTCCGGTGGTGAACAACGCCGTTTAGGCTTAGCACGTTTATTAGTAAGCCAAGCAGAAATTGTGTTATTAGACGAACCGACCGAAGGACTGGATCGAGAAACCGAACAACAAATTTTGGCGCTTATTTTCACTCATTGCCAAAATCGAACGTTATTGATGATTACACACCGCCTACATGGCTTAGATAAATTTGATACGCGCTATCATATTGATAACGGGCGCTTCATTTAAGGTGAAATATGAATATTGTACTTGCAACGGATAGCAATTATTTAGTACATGCGGAGGTGACGATAAAATCACTGGTTGCCCATCACCAGAATATGAATATTTTTGTGTTGCATGCGGATCAGGTCTCGCATACTTGGGTAGAGCAATTAAATCAAATTGTGGGAGCGAGAGGAATTAAAGTCACACTGGCAAATGTTTCGGCAGAGATGTTACAAGCGTTTAAAGGCAATGACTATATTTCAAACAGTACCTATCTATGTTACTACATAGAACGCCTCTTTCCTTATGGAAACGGAAATAAGTGGTTATATTTGGATTCGGATACAATTGTTAACGGCTATTTAGGGGAGCCGTTTGAAATGGAAGCATTTTCGCAAAATATGCTGCTAGCTATACGAGATCCTTATGTGATGAACCTTGCAAGCCACCCATTTATGCAAGGTGATTATTTTAATGCAGGGGTTCTGTATATCAATGCAGAGCATTGGAAGGGAATGGAAGCTAAATTAATTGCTTTTACTCTCGAGCATCAATCGGCACTACGTTTTGGTGATCAAGATGTTTTAAATGCAGTAGTTGGTAAGCAATGGCAAGCGCTCCCTATGGCATATAATTACCAATGTATGCATATGTATAACCCCGCAATTGCTTATGGCGAGCCATTGGTTTACCATTTTACCGGTGAAATAAAACCATGGCATGATGTACCGCAACTGTATTACCGTTCGATATATTGGCATTATTTTCAGCTTGATTGGCGTGAAGTAATGGCTCAACCGATCGGCTATTTTAAGGCGGAATTTGTGAAAATTACCTAGTATTTTTAGCAAAAGGAAATCTTAGCGAGATTTCCTTTTTTGTTTTCAGCAAGATAAATTGTGCTTTGCCATTCAAAACAGATGTAAAAAATGTTATATTGAGAACCAATTTTGGTTGGTTTAAATAATTGTCTATTATGTCTACAAATTATCACGATATTACGCTCGCTTTCGCCGGTGTTTGCCAAGCGGTTAGCTTAGTTCAACAATTTGCCCACCGAGGCAGTGCGGATCGCGATGTTTTTAGCCATTCAATTAAAAGCCTACTCGTCACTCAGCCAGAATCCACATTAGCGGTATTTGGCGATCAACTTAGCCACTTAAAAACCGGTTTGGAAACAGTTCAAGCGCAAATGGGTAGTCCAAACGGTAAATTGGATACCGAAATTGGTCGTTATTGGATTAACGTCCTCGCCTTAAGTCAAAAGCTAAATAAAAATCCTGAAGCCAAAGCAAAATTGGCAGAGCGTTTACAGCAAATTGAACGTCAATTACCGCTCTATGAAAATGATATTATGGCGGATCAAATGATTGCGAATTTAGCGGCGATTTACAGCGATGTGATTAGTCCGCTCGGTTCAAAAATCCACGTATTAGGTTTACAACACTACCTAGTGCGCCCTGATATTCAGCAAAAAATCAGAGCAAGTTTATTAGCCGGTATTCGTGCCGGTATCTTATGGCAACAAGTAGGCGGAACTCGCTGGCAATTTTTATTTTTCCGTAGAAAGATTCTTAATCAAGCACAACAGTTTTACAAAAGTATTTAAATAAGTCCTCCGTAATGGAGAACCTGTTCCGAACATTTATTTGGAGAAAACAATGGAACTTACCGCTTTAACAGCATTATCCCCAATCGATGGTCGTTACCAAGACAAAGCTGCCGCATTACGTCCGATTTTTAGTGAATTCGGTTTACTAAAATTCCGTGTGACGGTAGAGGTTCGTTGGTTACAAAAATTGGCTTCTCAGGCACAAATCAAAGAAGTTCCAGCTTTTTCTGAAAAAGCAAACGATTACTTAAATCAGATCGTCGCAAATTTCTCAATTGAAGATGCAAACCGTATCAAAATGATTGAACGTACCACTAACCACGACGTAAAATCGGTGGAATATTTCTTAAAAGAAAAATGTGAAGCGTTACCTGAATTACAAGCAGTAAATGAATTTATTCATTTTGCTTGTACCTCGGAAGATATTAACAATACTTCACATGCATTAATGCTAAAAACGGCACGTGAAGAAGTATTATTGCCGGAATGGAAAAAAGTGATTGATGCGGTAGTAGAACTTGCAAAACGTTATCAACATATTCCGTTACTTTCTCGTACGCACGGTCAGCCGGCAAGCCCGACAACCATTGGTAAAGAGATGGCAAACGTGGCATATCGTCTCAAACGCCAATACAAACAACTCGAAAATTTAGAAATTCTTGCGAAAATCAATGGTGCGGTAGGTAACTATAATGCGCATTTATCGGCTTATCCTGATGTGGATTGGCATACGTTCAGCCAAGAGTTTGTAGAATCGCTAGGCGTAACTTGGAACCCGTACACCACGCAAATTGAACCGCATGATTACATTGCGGAATTCTTTGATTGTGTGGCACGTTTTAATACGATCGTGATTGATTTTGACCGTGATATGTGGGGCTATATTGCGTTAAATCACTTCAAACAACGCACGATTGCCGGTGAAATCGGTTCATCAACTATGCCGCACAAAGTTAACCCGATTGACTTTGAAAACTCGGAAGGTAACCTTGGCTTAGCGAATGCGGTGATGAATCATTTAGGTCAAAAATTACCGATTTCTCGTTGGCAGCGTGACTTAACCGACTCAACTGTATTGCGTAACTTAGGTGTCGGTTTAGGTTACTGTTTAATTGCTTATGCGGCAACCTTAAAAGGCGTAAGTAAGTTAGAAGTTAACGAGCAGCATTTACGTGATGAGTTAAATCAAAACTGGGAAGTATTAGCAGAGCCGATTCAAACCGTAATGCGCCGTTATGGTATCGAAAAACCATACGAGAAACTCAAGGAATTAACTCGTGGTAAGCGTGTAGATGGAGTCGCAATGCGTGAGTTTATTGAGAAACTTGAGATTCCGGCAGAAGAAAAAGCCCGCTTAAAAGAAATGACACCGGCAAGCTACATCGGTTATGCGGTAGAACTTGTTGAGAAATTGTAAAATCTGAGTTGAAAATGACCGCTTGTGAGCGGTCATTTTTTTTAAAACTTTGCGGAGGAATAAGCAAATGAAACAATCTATTCGCCACAATAAAATTATTGAACTGGTTAATCAGTTAGGGTATGTCAGTACAGAAGAATTAGTTGCTCAGTTAAATGTCAGTTCCCAGACGATTCGCCGTGACTTAAATGAATTATCCGAAAAGAATTTGATTCGCCGCCATCACGGTGGTGCAGGTATGCCGTCTAATAGTGAAAATAGCAATTATAGCGAACGTAAGCAGTTTTTCTCAGAACAAAAAAATGAAATTGCACGTCACGTAGCGGCAATGATCCCGAATGGTACTTCGTTGTTTTTAGATATCGGCACTACTTCTGAGGCGGTAGCCTATGCATTGTTATCTCACCAAAATTTACGTATTGTGACCAATAATTTGAATGCGGCACATATTTTAATGCAGAAGGAAGATTTTCACATTACGGTAGCCGGCGGTAATTTACGGACTGATGGCGGTTTAATTGGTGAAGCAACCGTGAATTTTATTAGCCAATTCCGTTTAGATTTCGGCATTTTGGGCATTAGTGCGATTGATAGTGATGGTTCAATGCTCGATTATGATTATCATGAAGTACAAGTGAAGCGAGCATTAATGCAGAGTTCGCGCCAAGTAATTTTGGTAACCGATCATTCAAAATTCAGCCGCAGTGCAATTGTTCGCCTAGGCGATATTGCTGAAATAAATTATTTGTTTACAGATTTGCCGTTACCGCTAGAATTACAACAACGATTAGTCTCAACCAAAGTGGCAGTACAAATCTGCGGTAATTAATGACAATTTTTTTTCAACAACATTTTTCTCGGAATAAATGGCTGGCATATGCGCAATTAATGCGTTTTGATAAGCCAATCGGTACTTTACTTTTACTTCACCCGACATTATGGGCGCTATTTGCTGCAGCCGGCGGTGTTCCACCCTTGTCTGTGCTAGTGATTTTTGTATTAGGCGTAATCGTTATGCGAGCGGCAGGCTGTGTGATTAATGATTATGCCGATCGTCATATTGACGGTGAAGTAAAACGTACTTCTCAGCGCCCGCTTGCTACCGGACGGGTGACGACCATGGAAGCAAAAATACTGTTTGGGTTATTACTGTGTATCGCATTCGTTTTGGATTTATTGCTTAACC
Source organism: Actinobacillus ureae ATCC 25976 (assembly GCF_000188255.1). Classification (GTDB taxonomy): domain Bacteria; phylum Pseudomonadota; class Gammaproteobacteria; order Enterobacterales; family Pasteurellaceae; genus Actinobacillus; species Actinobacillus ureae. The sequence goes on along the minus strand of NZ_GL831080.1, from coordinate 1,279,027 downwards.
GATATACTTTTTTATTGTCGTTTGTTGCGGTAGCGTTAGCGATTATTTATCCGTTTATGAAACGCTTTACTCATTTGCCGCAAGTGGTGCTGGGAATGGCGTTCGGTTGGGCAATTCCGATGGCGTATGGCGCGGTAAGTGAATCGTTGCCATTGGAATGTTGGCTGTTATTTTTTGCCAATATTTTCTGGACAGTCGCTTACGATACGCAATATGCAATGGTTGATCGTGATGATGATCTGCGTATCGGAGTAAAGTCCACGGCAATTTTATTTGCGCAATATGACAATAAAATCATTGCCTTATTGCAATTTATTGCGTTAGTGCTGTTAGTTGTTTTTGGCTGGATAAGTGAATATCACTGGGGCTATTTTGTCGTACTTGGCTTGAGTGCTTGTTTGTTTAGTTATCAATGTTGGCTGACCAAGCAGCGAGTCAGAGAACAATGCTTTAAAGCATTTTTGAATAATCACTATTTTGGTTTAGGCGTATTTTTAGCGATTTTAGTCGGGATTTATGCCTAATGTAGTAGCTTATACAAGCGGTTAAATTTTCGGATCTTTTTACCAGAAAATTTAGCCGCTTTTATATTCATCAAGCGAATCTTTTCTTTCGCTAGGTTTACAAAATTTTCCCGTTTTTTAACCGCTTGTTTTCAATACTTTTCCGCATTTTTCTGCTATAATCTCCACAATTTTTTGGCTTTAAATTTTTTGATGAGAAATAGAGCCTTTTTCCATTTGATAAAGTATAGGAATAACGAATGTCTGAACAAAATCAAACAAATAGTTATGATTCTTCGAGCATTAAAGTCTTACGTGGCTTAGATGCGGTACGTAAACGTCCGGGTATGTATATCGGTGATACCGATGATGGTACAGGTTTACACCATATGGTGTTTGAGGTTGTAGATAATGCGATCGATGAAGCGTTAGCAGGACACTGTAAAGATATTATTGTAACCATTCATTCAGATAATTCGGTTTCTGTACAAGATGACGGCCGTGGTATTCCGGTTGGTATTCACCCGGAAGAAGGTGTATCTGCAGCGGAAGTGATTATGACGGTATTGCATGCCGGCGGTAAATTTGACGATAACTCATATAAAGTATCGGGTGGTTTACACGGTGTGGGCGTATCGGTGGTAAATGCGCTTTCATCAAAATTACAGCTAACCATTCGCCGTGAAGGTCATGTTTACGAGCAATTTTATAGCTTAGGTGAGCCGGATGCGCCATTAACAATCATTGGCGATACCGACAAAACCGGTACGATGGTGCGTTTTTGGCCAAGCTTAGATATCTTCAAAAATAAAACCGAATTCGAATATAAAATTCTGTCAAAACGTTTACGTGAGCTTTCTTTCTTAAACTCAGGCGTGTCGATCCGTTTAGTGGATGAGCGTGATGGCAAAGAAGAACACTTCAAATATGAAGGCGGTATTAAAGCGTACGTTGAGTATTTAAACGAAGGTAAAACCCATATTCATAACACGCCGTTCTATCTTTCAACCGAGAAAGATGGCATCGGTGTTGAAGTGTCATTACAGTGGAACGACAGCTATAACGAAAATGTTTACTGCTTTACTAACAATATTCCGCAACGTGATGGCGGTACGCACTTAGCCGGTTTCCGTGGTGCATTAACCCGTGCGTTAAAAAACTATATGGATAACAGCGGTGTGGTGAAGAAAGCGGATGCGAACATTGATGCGTCAGGTGACGATGCTCGTGAAGGCTTAGTGGCGGTAATTTCGGTAAAAGTACCGGATCCGAAATTCTCATCACAAACGAAAGATAAATTAGTTTCATCGGAAGTGCGTGGCGCGGTTGAAAGTTCAATGAACGAAGCGTTAGCGGAGTACTTAGCGGAAAATCCGGACGATGCGAAAAATATCGTAACCAAAATCATTGATGCGGCGCGTGCGCGTGAAGCAGCGCGTAAAGCGCGTGAAATGACACGTCGTAAAGGCGCGTTGGATTTAGGCGGTTTACTGGGTAAATTAGCGGACTGCCAAGAAAAAGACCCAGCGTTATCAGAACTTTACTTAGTGGAGGGTGACTCTGCGGGTGGCTCGGCAAAACAAGGTCGTGATCGTAAAAACCAAGCGATTCTGCCGTTAAAAGGTAAAATCTTAAACGTTGAAAAAGCACGTTTCGACAAAATGCTTTCTTCACAAGAAGTCGCAACCTTGATTACGGCGTTAGGTACAGGTATTGGTCGTGATGATTACAATATTGAGAAATTACGTTATCACAAAATCATTATCATGACCGATGCGGACGTGGATGGTGCGCATATTCGCACATTGCTATTAACCTTCTTCTACCGTCAAATGCCGGAATTAATTGAGAACGGTTATATTTATATCGCTCAGCCGCCACTTTATAAAGTGAAGAAAGGCAAACAAGAGCGTTATATTCAAGATAATGATGAAATGTCGCAATATGAGATTGATATTGCGTTGGAAGGCGCAGGTTTATTTGTGATCGAAGGTGCGCCAGCATTAAGCGGTGTGGCACTTGAAAGCCTCATTTCACAATATAATGGCGTGCAAAAATTATTTGATCGCTTAAGCCGCCGTTATCCGGTTGCGTTATTAAACGAATTGATTTATAGCCCGGCGCTTTCGGCTGAATTTGCAAAAGATCAGGCAAAAGTGACCGCTTGGAATAAGCAGTTTGTGGCGAAGTTAATGGAAAAAGAAACCGGTGGTAGTTTCTACCGTAGTGAAGTGTTCTTCAATACCGAGCGTCAAGTGTATGAGCCGGAAATTGTGGTAACGACTCACGGTATGGATACGACTTATCGTCTTGATTTTAACTTTATCAGCAGTAACGAATACGCAAAAATTACCGCGTTAGGCAACCAGTTAAATGACTTATTATCACCAAGTGCTTATGTAATGCGTGGCGAACGCCGTCAAGAAGTGAGCAGCTTTGCTGAAGCATTAGATTGGTTAGTACGTGAATCACGTAAAGGTTTAACTATTCAACGCTATAAAGGATTAGGTGAAATGAATCCGGAACAATTATGGGAAACCACAATGGATCCGGTGGCACGTAAGATGTTACAAGTAAATATCACCGATGCGATTGCAGCAGACAAATTGTTTAGCACCTTAATGGGCGATGAAGTCGAACCTCGTCGTGACTTTATCGAAAGCAATGCGTTATATGCACAGTTAGATATTTAATCTAAACTAAATAAAAACCCCCAAAGTGTTTTGCTTTGGGGGTTATTTTTGCAAATTGTACGTAAAAAAAGGGCATAGTAGACAA
>NZ_GL831080.1:1270454-1275559 GCF_000188255.1 Actinobacillus ureae ATCC 25976 | reverse complement strand
GATAAACGAACGTACTACGTTTTAAACCAGTCAAAGGGAGGAGGATGTCTAGGGGAAATCCACCCGCAACGTTTTTACGATGGCTGCTTTTGCCGCATTTTTTGTTGGTTGTATTCTCGCAACTTTTTTAGGTAAGCTACCTCCGCTTCCAGCTCTAAAATACGATAACGCAGACGTTCTTCCTCGGTTTTAGGTGGAGGAGGCATTTGGGGGTATTTCGGTTTCATTGTCGGACGACCTTTGGGCTTGGGTAATAAGCCGTTTATACCTTGTTCTTCAAAGATATGCAACCATTGGCTAATCGAACCTGAATTAGCAATACCAAAATGAAGGCGCTTTCTGCAGAAAATTGTCCTTTTTTGACCGCTTGTATGACGGTTAATTTGAATTCGGGGGAATATTTTTGCTTCTTACCCATCACCGCTAGCCTATTGATTCCATTATGATTAAATTGAGCAATCCATCGAGTTAAGGTTTTCTTGGATAATTGAAAATGTCGTTGAGTGAATAAACGGTTTTTGTCATTTTGAAGATAAAACTCGATGACTTGTTGTTTGAGTTGTTGGTTATATTTAGTCATAAAAAAATCTGCACCTTAATCTGTTAGAGGTTAGTCCAACTTTTGGGGGGCAGATCAAAACGGAGGCTTATTTCTCTATATGGGTTAGCAATACAAGCCATTTTGCGTATGACATGTCTGAATGAGCGGATGTGTTGTTTACATCCGTTTCCCATCTTATAACCATGCGTTGACTTGTACCAACGATTTTGGCTACATCGGCTTGGGTAAGATGATGAGCTTTTCTTATAGCTTTTAAATTATTAGGCGTATAACCTAGCTCCATTTCTTGGTACATCATTTAACCTATTTCGTGATTTTATAAATTTTGTCTTTGGGTTTAAGAGATTTGATTTTTGTGTCTGTTAGCATATTACGTCATTTTTACCGTTATCGAATTGACGGTATTTTCGGTCTTTTTTGTTGTATTGGCAATACTATACCGCCAAAAATATCGTCAGAAAAATAAACTAACATGAAATGCTATGAAATGGTGTGAGAAAAGCCTTGTTTTCACAAGGCTTTAAGCTATTTTTGAAATGAATTGAAAAGGCGTGAAAAGTAGAGATTTTATTCCCATTCAATCGTTGCAGGTGGTTTACCTGAAACATCATATACCACGCGGGAAATGCCGTTTACTTCATTGATAATACGGTTTGAGATTTTACCAAGTAAATCGTATGGTAAATGTGCCCAATGTGCAGTCATAAAGTCGATAGTTTTTACCGCACGGAGTGAAACGACCCAGTCGTATTTACGACCATCGCCCATTACACCCACCGATTTCACTGGTAGGAATACAGTGAATGCTTGGCTTACTTTGTAATACCAATCCGCTTTGTAGAGTTCTTCAATAAAGATTGCGTCCGCTTTACGGAGTAAATCGCAATATTCTTTTTTGATTTCGCCTAATACACGCACGCCTAAACCTGGGCCTGGGAATGGGTGGCGATTCAACATTTCTGCCGGTAAACCAAGTGCTAAACCGATTTTACGTACTTCATCTTTAAATAATTCACGTAATGGCTCAACTAAACCGAGTTTCATATAATCCGGTAAGCCGCCTACGTTGTGGTGAGATTTAATCACGTGTGCTTTACCGGTTTTACTTGCTGCCGATTCGATAACGTCAGGGTAGATTGTGCCTTGTGCTAACCATTTTACTGAAGTGAGTTTTTTCGACTCATCATCGAATACGTCCACAAACACTTTACCAATGGTTTTACGTTTTGCTTCTGGCTCATCAATACCTTTTAATGCATCTAAGAAACGATCTTCGGCATTTACACGAATGATGTTTAAACCGAATTTATCGCCGAACATTTCCATTACTTGATCGCCTTCATTTAAACGAAGTAAACCGTTATCTACGAATACACAGTGTAAGTTTTTGCCGATTGCACGATGTAGAAGAAGTGCAGTTACTGATGAATCCACGCCACCTGATAAGCCTAAAATCACTTCGTCATCGCCCACTTGCTCTTTAATACGAGCGACAGCGTCTTCGATAATATTTTCTGCCGTCCATTTACATTCACAGCCACAAATACTTACCACGAAGTTAGTTAATAGCTCTAAACCGCTTTTCGTGTGAGTTACTTCCGGGTGGAATTGTACACCGTAGAAACGACGGCTTTCGTCTGACATTGCTGCAATCGGGCAGGTTGGTGTTACACCAGTGATTTGGAAACCTTGCGGTAAACGAGTTACTTTATCGCCGTGGCTCATCCAAACGTCTAATTTCGGCTCAGAAGTGGTCAAATTATCGTTTAATTTTGCAAATAACGCATCGGCTGCTTGTAAATCAACTGAAGCATAGCCGAATTCACGGTGATCAGAAGTTTCAGTTAAACCGCCTAATTGCATCGCCATGGTTTGCATACCATAGCAAATGCCAAGCACAGGCACACCTGCGTTAAATACATATTCCGGCGCACGAGGGCTGTTTTCTTCAGTGGTACTTTCAGGACCACCTGAAAGAATAATTCCAGTCGGGTTAAATTCACGGATTTGTTCTTCGGTTACGTCCCACGCCCAAAGCTCGCAGTAAACCCCAATTTCACGCACACGACGTGCGATTAATTGCGTGTATTGTGAACCGAAGTCCAAAATTAAAATTTTATGATTGTGAATGTTGTTCATTTTGTTCTCTTTTTCATAAAAACCTAGGGCGAGCCGCCCTAGGTTACGCATAGTTGAGCTACTCTGTAGCTCTTGTTTATTTGTAATGCTCAGCTCTGGAGGAGCTGAATTATGCGTAACCCACGGCATAAGCCGTGGGTTGTGCTGCACAAGATAACCTAAGAATTAACCCATACGATAGTTCGGAGCTTCTTTAGTAATCGTTACGTCATGAACGTGTGATTCTTTGATACCTGCACCGCTAATGCGAACAAATTCCGCTTTGGTGCGTAGTTCATCAATAGTTGCACAGCCAGTTAAACCCATGCAAGAACGTAAGCCACCCATTTGTTGGTGGATGATTTCTTTTAAGTAACCTTTATATGGAATACGACCTTCGATACCTTCTGGTACAAGTTTGTCTGCAGCGTTATCAGATTGGAAATATCGGTCTGATGAACCTTTCGCCATAGCACCTAATGAACCCATACCACGGTAAGATTTAAATGCACGCCCTTGGTAAAGTTCGATTTCGCCTGGTGCTTCTTCAGTACCAGCAAACATAGAGCCAACCATTACACAGCTTGCGCCTGCTGCGATGGCTTTTGCAATATCGCCAGAGAAACGGATACCACCGTCAGCAATAACTGGAATACCACGATCTTTTAATGCCGCCGCTGCATCTGCGATAGCGGTGATTTGTGGCACGCCTACGCCTGTTACGATACGTGTAGTGCAAATTGAACCAGGCCCGATTCCCACTTTCACTGCACTAGCTCCTGCATCTGCTAATGCGATTGCACCTTCAGCCGTTGCTACGTTACCCGCAACGATAGGTAGGTTTGGATATTTCGCTCGAGTTTCACGCACGCGTTGTAATACGCCTTCTGAGTGACCGTGTGAAGAATCGATTAACAATACATCTACACCAGCTTTCACTAATGCGTCAATACGTTCTTCATTGCCTGCACCCGCTCCAACTGCAGCACCAACACGTAAACGACCAAATTCATCTTTACACGCATTTGGTTTTTGTTCTGCTTTTTGGAAGTCTTTAACGGTAATCATGCCTTTTAGTTTGAAGTTATCATCAACAACAAGCACTTTCTCAACACGGCGATCGTGCATTAATTCTAAGATCTTGTCACGAGTTGCATTTTCTTTTACGGTCACAAGACGCTCTTTAGGTGTCATTAATTTAGAGACAGGTTTGCTTAAGTCTTTCACAAAACGAGTATCACGACCAGTAATGATACCGACTAAATTATCTTCACCATCGACAACAGGGTAGCCGGCAAAACCGTTTTTCTTTACTAATTCGGCAAGTTCGGCAAGGGTAAGATCCGGTGATACGGTAACAGGCTCAGAAACGATACCGCTTTCAAATTTTTTCACTTTACGCACACGATCAGCTTGGCGTTCGATGGACATATTTTTGTGAATAAAGCCAATACCACCTTCTTGCGCTAAAGAAATCGCTAATTTGGTTTCGGTAACGGTATCCATTGCAGCTGAAAGCATTGGGATATTCAAACGAATCGTTTTGGTAAGTTGAGTTGAAAGATCTGCGGTATTTGGAAGCACGGTAGAATGTGCTGGGACGAGTAAAACATCATCAAAGGTAAGGCCTTCTTGTTTGATTCGTAATGCCATTTGCAATAGTTCCTTAAAAAATAAAATTGCTGTGTAGAAATTATTGCGAGCGAATTATACAGGTGTTTTACAAAGTTGTAAAATTGAATTTTGCGCAAACGGTTGCGGTTGGTTGTTTTTTGTAAAAAATCCATTAAATCTAACCGCTTGGATAATTTTATAATGCTTTCGAAACATAATCTTCTAGCACTTGATTCATTCGGCTTTGCCAGCCTTTTCTAGTGGACTTAAAAGCATCAATCACGGATTGCGAGTAACGAATGGTCACACTTACTTTCTTGGTTTGTGCAACAGGGCGACCACGTTTCCGCTCACGACTTTCAATTACCAATGCTTGTAATGCAGGGGGCATTTGTTCGAAAGTGAGGGCGTTATCAATATCTTCCTGTGTCCATTCAGGATTTTCATCGTCAATATAGCGAGGATCTTCAACGTCGATTAATTTCATATACTTTTACCTCTCTTGAATTGGCTTTACGGAAGCTAATAACTCTTAAGAATTTTCCTCGTGTACAGAAGACAAGAGTATGGACTCTTCCATTCTCTAGCCCCAATGCTTTGAATCTAGGCTCCGGATATTCAAAACGAGTATCTTGCCGAATATAAGCAGTTTCAAAATCAAATTGTTCTACAACCGAAAAAGGTAAACCTCTTTCTTGCTCGTTACGTAGGCTTTTTTGTTCATCGTATTCTAGCTTCATGCTTTGCCTCTACATTATCACGTTAAAATCAGACGCTAAAATAATTTTTTGTAACTACATTAATTTAGGGG
>NZ_GL831080.1:1267731-1270404 GCF_000188255.1 Actinobacillus ureae ATCC 25976 | reverse complement strand
ACTACAGCCCCTTAATTTATTGGATAGCATAGCAAAATACAGCAGAGAAAGACTGGCTAAAATTCTGATTCTTCGCTCAAGATCGCAGAAATAAAAAACGGACGCTAAATTGCGTCCGTTTTTGTTTATTGATAGTCGAATTATTCTTCGCCTAACTCGCCCATTGCGGTAATGCTGAAACCTGCATCAACGTGTAATACTTCACCGGTTACACCTGAAGCTAAGTCTGAACATAAGAACGCTGCTGAGTTACCTACATCATCGATTGTTACGGTACGGCGTAACGCTGCAGTTTTCTCGAATGCAGAAAGCATTTTCTTGAAGTTTTTGATACCTGATGCCGCAAGTGTACGGATTGGACCTGCAGAGATTGCATTGACACGGATACCGTCTTTACCTAAATCTGCCGCCATTACACGAGTTGCTGCTTCTAATGAAGCTTTTGCTAGACACATTACGTTGTAGTTAGGAATCGCACGTTCCGCACCTAAGTAGCTTAAGGTTAAAAGTGCTGCATTTTCATTTAAGTATGGACGCGCCGCTTGTGCCATTGCAACGAAGCTGTATGCACTGATATCGTGTGCGATACGGTAGCCTTCACGTGTTGCTGCGTTTACATAATCACCGTCTAATTGATCGCCCGGTGCGAATGCAATTGCGTGTACGAAACCGTCAAATTTTTCCCACTTTTTGCTTAATTGGGTAAAGCAGTTTTGGATTGATTCGTCTGTTGCTACATCTAATGGTAATACGATATCTGAACCGAATTCTTTCGCAAACTCTTCAACACGTGGTTGTAATTTATCATTTAAATAAGTGAACGCAAGTTCTGCGCCTTGTGCTTTCATTGCTTTAGCAATGCCGTATGCGATAGAACGGTTACTTGCAAGACCCGTTACTAAAATGCGTTTACCTGTTAAAAAGCTCATGCTGGATTCCTTTTGAACATTATCGAAGCGTGGTTTACGCTTACTTCATATAAAACAAAGGGCGTATGCGATACGCCCCTACGAAATTTTGCAGATTATACCGAAAAAACGACCGCTTGCGCAAATTTCCTGAGATTTCATTCGTAGTAAGCGGTCTGATCCGAGCAGTTTTTTGCAAAATTTTTGATGAATTTGACCGCTTAATTTATTTGATCGCAATCATTGAACCGAAGTTGAAACATTGGAACCAAAGTTCGATTTGAGAAAAACCGGCTTGTTTTAAGCGATCTTTATGGGTTTCAATGCTATCGGTTAGCATCACATTTTCGAGAGCGGTACGTTTTTGGCTGACTTCAAGTTCGCTATAACCGTTGGCACGTTTAAAGGTGTGGTGTAGGTCAATGAGTAATTCATTCATTGTTTCATTGGCAAAGGTAAATTTTTCAGATAATACCAAAATACCGTTCGGGTTTAAGCCGTGATAAATTTTAGTCAGCAATTCAAGGCGATCTGCGCGAGGTAAGAATTGCAGGGTAAAGTTTAGTACTACCATCGAAGCATTTTTGATCTCGATATGGCGAATATCGTCACAAAGGATCTCTACCGGTACTTCAGAGTGATAAGCATTAATATGCGAGCGGCAGCGTTCCACCATCGGTTGAGAATTATCTACGCCAATAATTTTTACTTGATTGGTTTGTAGATTACGGCGAATCGATAAAATGCCGGTACCACGAGAACAACCTAAATCATAGACTTGTGATCCTTCGGTTACGAAACGCTGCGCCAACATACCAATTGCCGTAATAATATTCGAATAGCCTGGCACGGAACGCTGGATCATATCAGGAAACACTTCGGCAACCGATTCATCAAAAGTAAAATCACCAAGTTTTTCAATTGGTGCGGAAAAAATCCTATCTTTACTACTCATATCTTGTTATTCCTTGTCTAAAAATTTTTGAATGGCACGTGCGACCGTTTCCGGTTTTTCAGCGTGTACCCAATGCTGTGCATTGGCAACGACAAATGATTTCGCTTGTGGAAATTGCTTCAGAATCGTGTCGGTGTCTTTCGCTTGAATATAATCGGACGCACCGCCTTTGATAAATAAAGTCGGTTTATCAAAAAAGACCTCGTTCCAGCCCATCAAATTTTCATAGTTTGCTTTAATTGAGGTTAAATTGAAGCGGAAATAATCCGGTTTTTGCGGATCGAATGCTTTTAACATAAATTGTTGCTCGCCTTCGTCTTTCACATATTGCGCTAGCACGGTTTTGGCTTGCTGGCGGGTTGCCGGTTGAGCGGATTTAACGGCAAATAAACCAGCAAAATTATTGTTATGACGATGAGTTGGATTGGCAGTTGGCGCAATATCAATCACGACTAATTTTTCGACTAGAGCAGGTGCAATATCGGCTAAAGTCATTGCAGTTTTGCCGCCCATCGAATGACCGATCACAATATTGTCCGCTAAATCTAAATGCTCTAACAATGCTTGTAGATCTTGCGCCATTAATTGGTAATTCATTTTATCGGAATGAAAAGATTGACCGTGGTTACGTAGATCCACGCGTAAGATATTAAATTGCTCACTAAATTGGCGGGCAATAATGCCCAAATTATTCATATCGCCGAATAATCCGTGCAAAAAAACCATGGTTTGTGAATCGGCTTTTTCTCTTGCCGGTTGGAATTGATAATTAAGATAAGTATTTTCTGTCATAAGTTATTATTTTGGGGG
>NZ_GL831080.1:1256419-1267379 GCF_000188255.1 Actinobacillus ureae ATCC 25976 | reverse complement strand
AATGCCGTAATAAATCTGCAGCTGTTCTGGCTGTCACTTCTGCAACAAAAAATTCAAGCAATCTTCTTTGTATAGATTTCTTTAATTTACAATGGGTTATCTTCATTTTTGTAGTATAGCATTCTTGCTAATCTACTACAGCCCCTTATTTTTTATTCAAATGTTTGGTTAAGATCCTGTAAAAAGATCTTGAATCTGTATTATAATGCCTAGAATTTTTTTCTAATCAAGTAAATCAAAACAAAAATATCAAGAGGTTAAGATGAAAACGATCGAAGTCGATGATGAATTATATCATTACATTGCAAGTAGAACCCAAGCAATTGGCGAAAGTGCGTCAGATATTTTACGTCGTCTGTTGCGTTTACCTTCATCACCACAACCTTTTGTACTGGTTCAACAAAACACAATTGATGAGCTGAAAGAATTAGCGAAACCGAAAGCGAAGGCGAAAAAGGAAGAGTTAATTGAAAAAGCGGTACAAAAAGTTGAGAAAGTTTTGAAATCAGATTCGTTTGTAAACGAAAATAAAAATGTTGCACGCTTTTTAATGTTACTTTCGGCGCTATATCATGCGAATGCACAGGGCTTTGCTCAAGCAACAGAAGTGGTGACGGGGACGGAACGTACTTATTTCGGTACAAGTGAAGCGACATTATTGAGTCATGGTAGCAGCGTAAAAGCGAAGCAGATCCCAGATTCGCCGTTTTGGGTGGTAACGAATAATAATACCGTACGTAAAGGTTTGATTCTTACCAGTGTAATGGAATCTATGGAGTTGCCAAAACACTTAATTGAACGTATTCGTATCTTATTTTCTTAATCGTCATTTATGGTAAATTTTTCCTTTTTCCCGACCGCTTATTGGACAGTGAATGCTGCGCAGAGGCAAGCTATTGTGTGGGAAAAGGGAAATACCGATTATTTTCCCTTTCTTTCCTCCTCACTTAGTTGGGCGGAGTTTCATCACTTAGTTTCACAAACGGCAAATCTACTCATTACTAAAGGCGTGAGAACCGACCAAGTTATTGCTTATTCCGGCACGAATCGGTTAACCGGATTGCTTTGTTATTGTGCAGCGATTGCAATGGGCGCACGTATTTTGATGTTAAATCCGGCATTAAGTGAAAGTCAGCGCCAAACGATCCTTGCAGAATATTCGATTGATATTTTGATTACCGATCAACACTTTGCAAATTTTCAGCAAAATCAGACCGCTTATCCTTTTTCGAATTGGGATGCAACTGAGCCGGCGACGCTTACGCTAACTTCAGGTTCTTCTGGAATACCGAAGGCGGTAGTTCATTCTGTACAAAACCATTTAGAAAATGCTGAAGGTGTGTGTGAATTAATGCAATTTTGCCAAACCAATTCTTGGTTACTGAGTTTGCCATTGTTTCATGTGTCCGGTCAGGGCATAGTGTGGCGATGGTTGGCGCAAGGGGCAACCTTGGTCGTGAATGAGCAGAAAGATCACTTCTTTGCTTGTTTGGATCGTGTCTCGCACGCCTCATTAGTGCCGACCCAGTTACAGCGTTATTTACAAACTAGAACAGAAAAAATCACCGAGGCAAAGAAATTCTTATTAGGTGGTACTGAGATTCCCAAAGCATTGGTAGCGCAAGCGCAGCAGCGAGGCATTACGTGTTATTCCGGCTATGGAATGACGGAAATGGCATCTACTATTTGTGCGGTTGAAAATGAATTGGATAATGTCGGTTATCCACTTAAAGGGCGGGAAGTTAAATTAGTTAACGATGAAATTTGGGTTCGAGGTAGTGGTTTAGCACTCGGTTATTTGCAAAAAAATGGTGAAATTAGACCGCTTGTCAATGAGGAAGGGTGGCTACTCACCAAAGATCGGGGCGAATGGGACTCTGCCGCTAAATTAGTGATGAAAGGGCGATTGGATAATATGTTTATTTCCGGTGGTGAAAATATTCAGCCGGAGGATGTCGAAAAAGTCATCTATCAATCCGGTTTGGTGAATCAAGTCTTTATTTTACCTGTCGAAGATGTGGAATTTGGTCAACGACCTGTCGCAGTGGTGCAATTTATTTCACCTGATTTTGCAAAAAATTGTGAAAATTTAACCGATTGGCTTGGCGATAAGCTCGAAAAATTTAAACAACCTATCGCTTATTATCCGCTTGAGCGTGTGCAGCCTCCTACACAAGGCAGCATAAAAGTTTCACGTGTACAACTACAAAACACATTAACTCAATTATTAGGAAATTATCATGATCAAACGTCTGTTTAACCCTTTCTTATTTAGCCTGACTTTAGTGCTTAGTAGTCATGCGCTTTGGGCTGCAGAATTATCGACGGAAAAAGATATCCAAACCCAAATCGATGAGACGAAAAAACTTGAACAGAATGAAGTCAATAAGTCTTTAATCAAAAGCTTGGAAGATACACAAGCACTTTTAACACAAATCACACAACAAAAAAGTGATAATTCCGCATTAGAAAAAGAGATTAAAGGTGCTCAGGCGGCGTTACAAGTCAGTAAAACGGATATTGCTAAATTACAGCATACACCTCAAGTTACATTAGAGTCACTGGCTAAATATTCACTTGATGAGCTGCAAAATCGCCTTGCTGCCGCTCAGTCAAGTAGCCAAACAGTACAACAAGATCTAACTACCATTAACGGCAAATTAGTGGCGCAAAACTCTGCGCCAACCAAAGCACAAACGGTGTTAACGACTAACGCAACTCGTAAGCAAGAAATTAGTACTTTGCTCGGTAATGTAAATACCTCACAAACGGAGAGAGCCAAATTAGAAACCGAATTAGCGTTACTTGATCTGCAAAATGCCTACAACCAGCTATTGCTGCGTGGCAGTGATGAATTGGCGGCACTCTATAATAGCCAGTTAGAAGAGAAGAAGTTAGTACAACAAAATATACAAAATGAGTTGAGTCAGCTGCAAAATGCAATTAATACTAAATTAGTGGAAGAATCTAAAAACAAGGTGGAGCAGGCGGCACAATCACAGCAAGAAGGTACAACTTCAAATACAAATCCGCTTATTATTAAGCAATTAGATCTTAATACACGTATTAGTGAAGAATTACTGAAGCAAACAACAGATCTCACCCAGTTATCACAGGATAATCTGCGGATTAAAGGCGTGCTTGATAATTTGCAACAAACGCAGCGTAACATTGAAGAGCAAATTAGCTCTTTGCAAGGAACATTGGTACTTTCGCGTATTATCAATAAACAAAGACAGTCATTACCCCAAGATCAGATGGTGAAAGGTTTATCCAAGCAAATTGCCGATTTAAGGGTGCGTGTTTTTGATCTTACCGAATTTAAAGACAGTATCTCTGATCCGAACGTCTATATTGCGAAATTAGAGAAAGATGAAAAAACCGAACTGACGGCTAAAGAGAAAGACCAACTCAAAAATATCTTGGCGGAGCGTTCAAAAATCTTAGCTGAAATGATTAAGTCTCTGAATAATCAGCTTAATTTATCGATCAATATCGAATTAAATCAGCAACAGGTTCAAACGATTAGTGATACGCTACAAAAGAAATTAGAGCAACAAAGTTTTTGGGTAAAAAGTAATAGCCCGATTGATTTGGATTGGTTTAAGAGCTTTTTAGCGGTAGCAAGTTTTCAGTTAAACGATCTAGCTAAAAAATTCGATTTTTCCAATTGGAAAGACAATATTATTCCTGCAAGTATCTTTGAGATTTTACTTGCACTAGGCGTATTTATTATTTCTCGCCGCAAAGAGCAAATCAAACAGCGCCTAACCCAAATTAATAACAGTATGAAAACGGTGGCAACAGATAGTCAGTGGAATACGCCGCTTGTGATTTTTTGGACCTTGATTCTCTGTTTACCAAGTACCTTTATCTTTTTGATGGTATTTATTTTAATCACCTACATTTGTTTCCAAGATCCGACAGAAGTATGGCCTTGGGGATTAAGAATGTCCGGGTATTGGCTCTATTTTGCATTTATGGTAGCGATGCTGCGCCCAAATGGGATTGGCTATCGACATTTCAATATGCCGCAAAAAAGTAATGCTGTGTTCCGTGATATTTTAAAACGTTCGGTTTGGGTAATCGGTTTAATGTTAAATACAGCGGTATTTAGCAATATTAACGAAATGGGAATTGCCTATGATGTGCTTGGGCAAGTATTTACCATTATAGTGTTAATCAGCATTATTTTTATTGTTGCACCGGGGTTTAGACAGGCGATATCAACCTATCAAAATGTTGCGGCCGATGAAGAAAGCCCTCGTAATCTATTATTAAATATTGCTCGTACGGTGTTATTTTTAGCACCAATTGCATTAGTGGTGTTAATCGGTTTAGGTTACTACTATACCTCCTTAATTATTATAGAACATTTAGTATCCACTTATTTTGCAGTCATTACTTGGATTATTCTGCGTAATGTGTTCTACCGTACGTTTAATGTGGCATCGCGTCGTTTAGCTTTCCGTCGTTTACAAGAAAAACGAGAACAAGCATTAGCGAAGGTAACGAATACTGAGCAGCAAATCGTACAATCTGAAGGTGATATTTCATTTGAATTACACGATGACACGTTAGCTGTAAGTGAAATTAAAGACCAAATGTTGAAGCTGACCGATCTTTTACTCTGGGCGTCGTTGTTCGGATTACTGTATTGGGTTTGGTCGGATTTAGTCACCGTAGCTTATTATTTAAACGGTGTGACACTTTGGCAGCAAGAAACCGATACGGCTACAGGTGTAGTAATGGAATCGATTACATTACTAAATCTGTTAGTGGCATTCGGTATTCTGTTTGTGACTTACGTGTTAATTCGTAACTTGAGCGGTTTATTAGAGGCTTTAGTGTTTTCTAATTTAAAGCTTTCGCAAGGGACACCTTATACGGTCACAACATTATTAACTTATTTATTGATTGTACTTGGTGCGACACTTGCGTTTGCAACGTTGGGAATGTCATGGTCTAAATTGCAATGGTTATTTACCGCATTATCGGTTGGTTTAGGCTTTGGTATGCAAGAAATTTTTGCAAACTTTGTATCGGGGATCATTATTTTGTTTGAACGTCCGGTACGTATTGGCGATATGATTACTATCGGCACGTTTAACGGTACGGTTTCTAAGATCCGTATTCGTGCAACGACATTAATTGATAATGATAGTAAAGAGGTTATCGTACCAAACAAGGCATTTATTACCGAGCGTATAGTTAACTGGGCGTTGACTACCTCTATGACACGTTTAGTGATTAGTGTGGGGGTTGCGTATGGTTCGGATCTGGATTTAGTTAAGCGTTTGTTATTACAAGCGGCGGAAGAGAATCCAAGTGTACTAAAAGATCCTGCTCCAGTGGCTTATTTCTTAGCGTTTGGTGCGAGTACATTAGATCATGAATTACGAGTACACGTTGGACAGATTTCAGATAGGATGCGCACGGTTGACGAATTAAATCGACGTATCAATCAATTGTTTGCTGAGCATAATATTGAAATTGCCTTTAATCAATTGGATATCTTTATTAAAGATCAAGCGACCAATGAAGAAGTGAAATGGGCAACGGAAAAATTTAACGATAAGAATTAGAGGTATAAAGCTTACTTATGATGTTTAAGAAAGCCTGGCAATTAGTATTACTTGGAGGTCTGTTTCCGTCTTTACTTTGGGCGGAAACCCAGCAACAAGCGGTTGAAGCAAGCGTCCGTAATCAAATTAGTGCGTTGCAAACCGGCACGCTTGATACGGAGCCTAGTTCTGCCGACTCGCAAACGTTAAGTGCAACATTGCAGTTTATTGAGCAGACTAAAAAGCAAAAAAGTGATTTAGTTGCGTTGGAAAAACAAATCCAAAAACTTCCCCAAGAGTTATTGGAAATTGAAGCTCGTATCAAAGATTATAAAGATGCCACGGACTCATTAAAAAATAGTGAGTTCAACGGGTTGTCTTTGGATAAATTAAGCCAAAAGCAGGTGGAGATTCAGGCACAACTACAAGCGGTACAAGTGACATTGAGTGAATTGGATAGTCGTATATCTAATGGGCGTAATCTTTTGTTGAATAATCAAAAGACCACTGAAGAAAATGTAGTGAGAGTGCAGGAAATCACTCGCTTAAAAAATAATAATCAAGCGAGCAAGCCTATGATGGATAGATGGAAAGCTGAGCTTGATTATATTGATGCAAATAATAAATTTAATGCACTACTCACAACTAATGTGGAAAAATTGATTGAATTAGATGAGGAGAAAAGAAGTGAAGCGACTGCTCAGCAGCAACTTCTACAGAAGCAATTGGCCATTTTGCAAGATGCCTTAAATGCTAAGCGGTTACAAGAGTCAGAGCAAAAAGCATTACAAGTTGAAAGCCAACAGGTCACGAGTGGTATTCAAAATTTCTTAATTCAAGATGAATTGGAGCATAACCGAGAATTAAGTCAATTCTGGGTTAGACAGACACAAGCGTTAAATGCGTTATCGCAAGATGATTTGCGCACAAAAAATGTATTGGAAGGCTTGGCACAAGCGCAGCGTAATATTGAAGAGCAGATTAGTGCATTGCAAGGTACATTAGTGCTTTCTAAGGTGATTAATCAGCAAATGCAGGCATTGCCGACAGCGAAATTGAATAATGACTTAGCTACCTCAATTGCGAATGTGCGTGTGCATATTTTTGAATATTCGCAGCAACGAGATCAACTATATAATCTTGATGAGTATGTGCGAAATATTACATTAGCGCTTGAAGAACCGCTGACTTATGAAGAAAACTTGGCGTTGACTAAGCTATTGAAAGAACGCCAAAAATTGCTTGATGATATTATTAAGTCATTAAACAGCCAGCTAAACGTTTCCATTAATATCGAAAATAACCAAAAACAAATTGATGCGATTAGCAGTACGTTGCAACGTAAATTACAACAACAAAGTTTCTGGGTAAACAGTAATAATCCGATGGGGCTGGATTGGATTAAGGCTTTTCCTAAATTAGCATTTTCTGAAATAGCGGAATTAACGAAGTACATGAGCTTTAGTAATGTCAGTAAGAATCTGTTACCTACGGCATTATTTACCGGTTTCTTTTTGTTGATTTCATTTTTGTTGAATTGGAAAAAGAAAGCGATAAAAGACCGCTTGTCAAAGATTGCAAGCCAAGTTAATACATTAAAAAATGATAGTCATTGGTACACACCGGAAGCAATGTTTTGGACATTGTTGCTTGCGCTACCAAGTGCCTTAATGTTTTTTACTGCTTATAACCTTATCGCCTTTTTATTCTTTGATGATCCGATTTCCGCATGGCGTTGGGGTGTGTGTTTAACTTTATATTGGTGGTTCTTTGCAACGGCTTTATCGCTATTACGCCCGAATGGACTGGCTTATCGCCATTTCGGTATGCCGCAAGAAAGTAATCGTATTTTCCAACGCATCATCAAACAATCAATTTGGATTATCGGCTTATTATTGATCTCTTCGATTCCGTCTCAAATTGAGATGATCGGCTATCCAAACGATGTAATTGGGCAGGTAATGTCTATTGTTGCTCTTGCACTATGTCTGTTTGTCGTGCGTCCATTATTGGATAGAGGGATTACCGAATACCAGAATGCAAAAACTGAAGACGGCACAATTCGCAATGTGAGCTTATTTAAGTTATTGCGCTTGGTATTGATTGTTGTACCGATCTCATTAATTGTGTTGATTGTATTCGGTTATTACTATACGGCAATTTATTTGATTACTCATTTACTGAATAGCTATTTTGTGATTCTGATTTGGGTATTCGGACGTTATTTTGCTTATCGTGCGGTAACTATTTCGGCACGCCGTTTAGCTTACCGCCGTTTGCAGGAAAAACGTCAAAAGATCCGTGAACAAGCAGTGGATCCGGCAAATAAGGATGAAGTAAAAGAAGAGGAGTCGATAAAACTTTCGGTGGTTAACCAACAAATTTTCCGGATTACCGATCTCATTGGCTGGGTGGTTTTATTTGGTTTGCTCTATGTGGTTTGGTCGGACTTAATCAGTATCGCATATTATTTAGATGGTGTAATTTTATTCGAAAGTAATGATGGAGATAAAGTTGAGGCGATCACTTTATTAAACCTCATGCGAGCTTTCTTGTATGTGGTAGTGACTTATGCGTTGGTCAAAAATATTGCCGGTATTTTAGAAGTAATTCTGTTCTCACGGATCAAATTATCTAAAGGTACGCCACAAACGATTACTACCGTTTTTATTTATACGATTGTGGTTATCGGTGGGGTATCGGCATTCTCGGCGTTAGGTATTTCGTGGACGAAAATTCAATGGATTTTCACGGCGCTATCAGTGGGTCTTGGCTTCGGGGTTCGCGAAATTTTCGGTAGTGTGGTATCGGGTTCAATTTTATTATTCGAGCGCCCGATTCGTGTCGGCGACAAAGTGACCGTAGGACAACATACAGGTGTGATTACTAAGATCCGCTTGCGTTCTACCACATTACTCAATTCGGATAATATGGAAGTGGTATTACCGAACCAAGCATTTGTTACGGATCGTTTTATTAACTGGACATTAAATAATACGATTACCCGTTTACAGTTCTTCTTGAATGTACACTTAGAAGACAATCTGCAAAAAGCAAGGGAATTAATCTTGCAAGCAATTGCAGAAGCCCCTAAAGTAGTGTCTGAACCGAAACCGGCAATCAATATTCTGCGTTTTCACGATAATGCGCTAGAACATGAAATTGAAGTGTTTGTCGGAGAGTTAGGCGACCGTTCGGAGACCCTAACATTCTTACATTATCGGATTGTTGAATTATTAAGACAAAATCAAATTCGCTTCGCTTTCAAACAGCTGGATGTCAATATGCATACGGCAATAGAAGAACAACAAGCGGTCAAATTTAGTGAATACTTAGCAAAATAAGAAGGAAGCATTATGGCAGGCAACAGCATTGGACAATTATTTAAAGTAACCACATTCGGTGAATCGCATGGTATTGCATTAGGTTGTATCGTGGATGGCGTTCCGCCGAATATGGAACTGTCGGAGGCGGATATTCAGCCCGACTTAGATCGCCGTAAACCGGGGACTTCACGCTATACCACACCTCGTAGAGAAGATGACGAAGTACAAATTCTGTCCGGCGTATTTGAAGGCAAAACAACTGGTACCAGTATCAGTTTAATCATTAAGAACGGTGATCAACGTTCGAAAGATTACGGCGATATTGCTGATAAATTCCGTCCGGGACATGCGGATTATACCTATCAGCAAAAATACGGCATTCGTGATTATCGTGGCGGTGGCCGTTCTTCAGCGCGTGAAACGGCAATGCGTGTTGCAGCTGGTGCGATTGCAAAAAAATATTTACGCGAGCAATTCGGCATTGAAGTACGTGGTTATTTATCACAAATTGGAAATGTAAAAATCAATCCGGAAACTGTGGCGGATATCACTAAAATCGACTGGCAACAAGTAGAAAGTAATCCGTTTTTCTGTCCGGATCCGGTTGCCATGGAGGGGTTTGACGAGTTAATTCGTGAATTGAAAAAAGACGGCGATTCTATTGGTGCAAAACTTACCGTAGTGGCGGAAAATGTACCGGTTGGATTGGGGGAGCCAGTGTTTGATCGCTTAGATGCGGATCTGGCTCACGCACTCATGTCAATTAATGCAGTAAAAGCGGTTGAAATTGGTGACGGTTTTGCTGTTGTTGAGCAACGTGGTAGCGAGCATCGAGATGAAATGACACCGGAAGGTTTTGTCTCAAATCATGCCGGCGGCATTTTAGGAGGGATCAGCTCCGGCCAACCGATTATTGCACATATCGCATTAAAACCGACATCCAGTATTATGGTACCGGGACGCTCGGTGAATTTAAATAATGAACAAGTCGAACTGGTTACCAAAGGACGCCATGATCCTTGCGTTGGTATTCGTGCAGTGCCGATTGCCGAGGCGATGACAGCGATTATTTTATTGGATCATTTACTTAGATTTAAGGCACAATGCCGTTAAGTCGGTTATAATTAAAACAAGCGGTCTGATTTGCAAGATTTTTTGCAAAAATGACCGCTTGTACTTTATTTATTAAAAGACAATTTTTAGAAAAATACTCTTTATAGAAAGCATTTATGAAAAAATTTAAAACTGTTTGGTTATCGGGGTTCCTTAGTTTAGCTGCTTCAGCTCAGGCGACACTTTGGGAGCAAATTCGCACGCCGGTTGCCGGACAACCGCAAGCGATTGGTGGTTATAGCAACGGATGTATTATCGGAGCACAACCATTAGCTTTAAAAGGCGAGGGATATCAAGTTATTCGCTCGGCACGTAACCGTTTTTACGGACATCCTGACCTACTATCATTTTTACAACGTTTAGCTAAAAATACGAAGAACGCAGGTTTACCTCCGATCTTAATCGGCGATATGGGAATGCCAGCGGGCGGACGTTTTTCTTCCGGTCATGCAAGTCACCAAACCGGCTTAGATGCGGATATTTGGTTTAGATTTGGTCCAATGGATGCAGAAACGGCGAAGAATCCGGCAGGTTTAGCAACATTAATGGTAAATCGTGATGTGCAGGTAGTTGATGAGCGAGTATGGACATCACAACACGCAATGATGGTGAAATTAGCGGCGCAAGATATTCGAGTGGATAGAATCTTTGTTAACCCGGCGATTAAAGTGAAATTATGCAATACCGCCGGTTCAGACAGAAATTGGTTACGCAAAGTGCGTCCTTGGTACGGACACGATTCGCATATGCACGTGCGTTTAAGTTGCCCGCAAAATGCGCCGAATTGTGAAAACCAAGCTCTAATTCCGGCAGGCGATGGTTGTGGTTCAGAGCTTTATTCTTGGTTTGAGCCGGCACCGGCAGGTTCAACCGCATCCAAACCGAAAGTGTTACCGACACCTCCGGTTCAATGTCAGATGATTCTTTCATCGCAAGGACTTAATTAATAAAAAGGGG
>NZ_GL831080.1:1236970-1256369 GCF_000188255.1 Actinobacillus ureae ATCC 25976 | reverse complement strand
ACTACAGCCCCAATAAAAAACGCACCTTAAAATGCTAAGGTGCGTTTTTTCTAGCTATCGCTTTTAACGATTATTCCGCTTTAATCGCAAAAGCTTTGAGCATGGTACGGAAAATATCCGTGTTATCGACAAAGAATTGGCTTTCCGGCGCAGCTTTATAGTAAGTGCCTAAACCAGCCTCTGGTTTTGCAATGTCCAAGAAGTGTTTCGCACCAAAACCTTTAGCAAATACCGGTACTAATTCTCTCGTGTGATTATCTGAATACCAACGTACCAGCGGTAGTGCGCCTGCACCTTGATTAATGATTTCAGAGTAGAATTTGTCATTTGAGTCGGGACCTTGTAAGAAGCCGTTACCATGGTCGGTGGTTACAATTAATAACGTCTCATCCCAAGAACTATTGTTCTCAACCCACTTAACAGCTGCTTCGACAGCAAGGTTAAAACTGATTTGCTCTTCGACTAAACGAGGTAGATTATTAGCGTGTGCCGCCTAGTCCACCGCACCACCTTCCACCATTAAGAAGAAGCCTTTATCATTCTTACTGACCACATTTAATGCACCAAGAGTCATCGTGGCTAAGTCCGGTTGATTTTCAAGTAAATTTCCCGCAGTGACCCCGTCTTCGATTAAATTGTAATGTAGCATTATTCGGTACTGTGCCGAGAATTTTTTGTTTACCGTTAAAATCTAATTTACCTTCAGCAAGTGCAGCAAAATCGGCTTTGCTGTCAATCAATTTGTAATCGGTTCTGCCGGCGACTAAATTTTCCCAAGTTTCTTTACCGCCAACAAAGCGGAAGTCTTTTTCAGATTTAGGTTGAATAGCTTTACCATTTTGATCGAAATAAGGGTGACCGGCACCCATAATGACGGATGCTCGTCCGGATTTAACCGCTTCTTGAGCGATCTCAGCGTAATTATTGCGGTTTACATTATGCGATAAGAATCCTGCCGGTGTCGCGTGGCTCCATTGTACCGAGCTGATTACCCCAAGAGAACGACCTGATTCCACCACGTATTCACCAATATTTTTTATACGAGTATCATTGTTCGACCAGTTAATTGCATTATTATAGGTTTTTTGTCCGCTAGCGAGTGCAGTCGCTGCGGCAGCACTATCGGTAAAATCGGTTTGAGCATATTCATACCCACTGAAATAGCTGGTGTAGTTAGTGAGATTACCTTTGTGCTGATAAGCGGATTTATCTTTATTCCAAAGACTTTTCGGATCGAATTTAACAGAGTTTTTAAGTGAATGGGTAGGCTTGGTTGAAGTGTTAAGCGGATAGGTTGAAGTAAATAATTTTACATCAAATTTATCGTAAACTTCTTTACCTAATGCTCCATGGCGGAAATAGCTTGCCGCTTTCCAAGTATTAATACCGGCACCGTCACTGATCAATAAAATCACATTCTTTGCAGATTTAGGTTGTGCTTGTTCCGCTTGTGCGATTGCACTTTGCTGGAAAGTACTTGCTGCAATAAAAATAAAAGCGATTTTTGATAGCTTCATAAAAAAACTCCTTAAGGTTGCTATATAATTCGGCGTGAAGTTTACTGAGGAAATATGGCAATTTGAGAACAAGGGGGCCAGATACAGATCTTGTCCAACCTATTGCTTTTTAAAAAGAAAAATCAGACAATTTTGCCCAATAAAAGCAGAATGATGTTAGAGAAAAGAACTTTGAGAGTATTTTTAGCGGAAAAACCAAGTTTAGCAAGGGCAATCGCAGACGTCTTGCCTAAGCCGCATACCCGTGGTGATGGTTATATTCAATGTGGTGAACATGATGTGGTAACTTGGTGTATCGGCCATTTGTTAGAACAGGCTGAGCCGGACGCTTATGATGAGCGTTTTAAAATGTGGCGTATGGAACATTTGCCGATTATTCCGCAACAATGGAAATTAGTGCCCAAAAAAGAAACATTGAAGCAGCTACAAGCAGTCGAAAAATTGGTAAAAAAAGCAGATGTATTGGTAAACGCCGGTGACCCGGACAGAGAAGGGCAGCTGCTCGTTGATGAAGTGTTCAGCTATCTAAATGTACCGGCAGAAAAACGTAACCAGATTCAACGTTGTTTAGTCAGTGATCTCAATCCGAGTGCAGTAAAAAAAGCGATTGATAAATTGCAAAATAATCGTGATTTTATACCGCTTGCAACCTCTGCATTAGCACGTGCAAGAGCGGATTGGCTATACGGCATTAATATGACGCGCGCTTATACTTTACAAGGGCGTTGGGCAGGCTATCAGGGCGTATTATCGGTCGGGCGGGTACAAACTCCAGTATTGGGTTTGATTGTGCGCCGAGATTTGGAAATTGAACATTTTGTCCCTAAAGACTATTTTGAAGTATTAGCCCATATCGTTGTACCGGAAACCCAAGAACGTTTTACCGCGCAATGGCAACCGAGTAAGGCTTGCGAAGATTACCAAGATGAAGACGGTCGTGTGTTATCCAAAAGTTTGGCGGAAAATGTGGTTAAACGCATTACCGACCAAGCTGCATTGGTAACGGACTATCAGGATAAAATTGAAACCGAAACCGCTCCATTACCTTATTCATTATCGGTGTTACAAATTGATGCGGCACGTCGTTATGGGCTGTCGGCACAGGCGGTGTTGGATATTTGTCAGAAGTTGTATGAAACACATAAGTTGATTACTTATCCTCGTTCGGATAACCGTTATTTACCGAATGAGCATTATGCCGACCGTTTTAAGGTAATGGCGGCAATCGCTCATCACTTAGACGAATATAAAGAAAAGCCTGAAGTGGTTAATCCGGAAATCCGTAACCGTTGTTGGAATGATAAAAAGGTTGAAGCGCACCACGCAATTATCCCGACAGCTCGTCAAGGCTCGGTACAACTAACAGAAAACGAAAAGTGTATTTATCAACTGATTGCCCGTCAATACTTAATGCAATTTTGTCCGGATGCGGAATATCGTAAAGGTAAAATTGTATTGGATATCGCCGGTGGTGTTTTTAATGCACAAGCCCGAAACTTGATTGTCGCCGGTTGGAAAGCATTACTAGGTAAAGAAGACAGTGATGAAGTGTTAGAACCATTGTTACCGATTGTGAAGAAAGGACAGCAGTTACATTGTGAAAAGGGCGAGATTGTCAGTAAGAAAACTCAGCCGCCTCGTCATTTTACCGATGCAAGTTTATTATCGGCGATGACCGGTATTACGCGTTTTGTGCAAGATAAACAGCTTAAAAAGGTATTACGTGAAACGGACGGTTTAGGAACGGAAGCTACCCGTGCTGGGATCATCGAATTACTGTTCAAACGAGGGTTTTTAGTCAAAAAAGGACGTAATATCCATAGCACGGAAGCAGGTCGAATTTTAATTAGTGCGTTGCCGGATGAAGCAACTCAGCCGGATATGACAGCACATTGGGAAATGCAATTGACCGACATCAGTAAAAAGCAAGCGAGTTATCAGCAATTTATGGCAACGTTAACCGGCAAGCTTCCTGAATTGTTACATACGGAAAGACAGAAATTGCAAAATTTAAGTCGAATCCAACCGCCAGCCTCTTATCGTAAGCGGTCAAATTTTAAGAAAAATTTACAAACTGCTGAAAAATAAGGCAAATGTATAGTTGGAATAAAAAAATTACTTGCAAGCGGCAGGTTAAATCTATATTATGCTCGCCATCGCAAGTTGATTTTAATTTAAAAATCTGAAATTTATCGCGGAAAAATAGAGAGTTTAAATGTTAAACGTACTAACAATTATTTATCTCGTTGTTGCAATTGCATTAATCGGTTTTATTTTAATGCAGCAAGGTAAAGGTGCTGATGCCGGTGCTTCTTTTGGAGCAGGTGCTGCCGGAACTGTTTTCGGTTCAGCAGGTTCAGCAAACTTCTTATCAAGAACGACAGCGATTTTAGCAGTTATCTTTTTTGGTATTAGCTTACTTATTGGTTATTTGAATTCACACCAAGTAGCACCAAAAAGTCAATTCGAAGATTTAAGCGGTGTACAACAAAAGGTTGAACAGCCTGCAAAAGTAGAAACCCAAAATAACGATATTCCTCAATAGTTTTGGGAACAGAATTAAAGCTCTGGTGGTGGAATTGGTAGACACGCTATCTTGAGGGGGTAGTGTCCATAGGATGTGCGAGTTCGAGTCTCGCCCAGAGCACCAAAATTAGAAACCTAATCGGAAGATTAGGTTTTTTATACCCTAAAAAAATAGCCTGCTTATCACAGGCTATTTTTGTATATAGGTATATCACAATTTTCTAAATTGGTTGATTATCTTCCACTTCCTCAACTAATTTCTCACCTTTGCGAGTAAGTGCAAATAAAATGCTCAATAAACCTAAAGTAAATGCAGCCCAGCCGAAAGTAATGGAACTTCATCCTTCTGCCACATAGCTAATTGCCGCACAGCCCATCGTTAATAAAGTCGTTATAAATGTTCGCATTACAGCTCCGATACATTTGTTATTTTTTATATATTGTTAAGTAAGACCAAGGAGAATTGTCATATACTCCCCAAAAAAAGAACAACATTAAATTTATTATGGTTTAATAACTGATCAGACCTCTTGGGAGGGCGCACCATTATAACGATTTTTTTAGGAATAAACAATTAAAAGTACACAAAACTAGCAAATATAATTAGACTTATCTTTATACAGAAGGAAGATAATGTCGGATAAAGATAAGGAATGACCTGTTCTAAAGAAAAAAATTCTTATATAATGTCAAGCTCATTATGTTAGGAAAATTAAAGGATTGAGAATGAAGAAAAAAGCAATACAGGCGGTGGGTTTCGGACTTTTTTGTGCGTTTTTAATTCTCTATATCGCTCCTTTAGTCAATAATAAGATTCATGCTGTAGGGCAATCGAATATTGCTATCGCCAGTTATCATGATGCGGTGAAATTGGCTTCTCCAGCGGTAGTAAATGTTTACAACCGTTCTCCAAGCCAAAATGGGGATACTTTTGAAGTTAAAAATCTTGGGTCTGGTGTAATTATGACTGCGGATGGCTATATCTTAACGAATAAGCACGTTATCCAAAATGCCGCACAGATTATAGTTGCATTACAAACGGGGAAAATTTCAGATGCAACATTGGTTGGCGATGATACACTTACCGATTTAGCCGTATTGAAAATTAAGGCAGAAAATTTGCCGACGATCCCTCAGAATGATGAACGTCCAATTCGTATTGGTGATATAGTATTTGCAATAGGTAATCCATTTAACTTAGGTCAGAGTATTACACAGGGCATTATTAGTGCGACAGGGCGTAATGCGTTAACTGATGGTGGACGCCAGAACTTTATTCAAACGGATGCTTCGGTAAATCGAGGTAATTCAGGTGGTGCATTGATAAATTCAGCCGGTGAATTAGTTGGAATCAATACCTTAAGTCTAGGAAAAACCAGTGATGAATTAGCGGAAGGATTAAATTTTGCTATCCCCATTAATTTGGCAAAGCAAATTATGGATAAAATTATCAAAGATGGTCGGGTTATTCGAGGTTACTTTGGTGTAAATAGTTCGCTTTATTCTGCTGCTAGTCAGGAAAAGACTAAAGGGGTGTTAATTACCGGTGTTGCGGAAAATGGTCCAGCAGCACAAGCGGGGATTGAAGAGAATGATCGTATCTTGAAAGTGGGTGATGTAGATGCAGAATCGCCAACCCAAATGATAGATTTACTTGCCAATATAAAGCCGGGTACGCAAGTTAAAGTACAAGTTTTACGTAGCGGACAGGTTATGGAAGTAAATGTAATTATCGGCGAATTCCCAGAATTATAATGCTTTTGTCACTTTAGGTAGGAACAAAGAATGAGCAATTTTATTATTACTGTTGATGGCCCTAGTGGTGCTGGCAAAGGTACATTATGTCATGCATTAGCAGATAAATTGGGGTTTGATTTTTTAGATTCAGGCGCAATTTATCGCATTACCGCATTAGCAGCATTAAAAGCGGGTGTTGCATTAGATGATGAAGAACGTATCGCTGAAGTAGGTCGTCACCTCAATGTGAAGTTTATTCCTGAAAATGGCGAGATCAAAGTTATATTAGACAATGAGAATGTCGGTGATCAAATTCGTACTGCTGAAGCTGGACAAAATGCTTCGAAAGTGGCAGTGTTCCCTAAAGTAAGAGAAGCATTATTACAACGCCAGCGTGATTTCAGTTCTCCGAAAGGTTTAATTGCAGATGGACGAGACATGGGAACTGTTGTCTTCCCTGAAGCACAAGTTAAATTATTTCTTGATGCAAGTGCTGAAGAACGCACAAAAAGACGTGTAAAACAGTTGCAAGAAAAGGGATTTAATGCTAACTTTGAAGAGATTTTAGCCGAGATTAAAGAACGAGACTTTCGCGATAGAAATCGCCCTGTTGCGCCTTTAGTTCCGGCTAAAGATGCGTTATTGTTAGATTCGACAACCCTGTCGATTGAAGAGGTAATTGCTCAAGCATTAGAGCATATTGCTAAATTCAGAACAATTTAATGTTTATTTTGCTAAACATAGGATGTGTTTGGTGATTATTACTAACCCCGTTTAACAGGATGTTGGATGGATGTTCATTTTTATTTAAGAAGAAAATTATGTCAGAAAATTTTGCTCAACTACTTGAAGAATTCCTAGCAACAGAAGCTCGTTTAGGTTCTGTAGTTAAAGGTACTGTAGTAGCTATCCAAAAAGGCTATGTAATCGTTGATACAGGTTTCAAATCTGAATCATCAATCCCAGCTGAAGAATTCACAAATGCTCAAGGCGAACTTGAAGTTCAAGTTGGCGACCAAGTAGACGTGGTTCTTAAAGCAGTTGAAGATGGCTTCGGTGAAACAGTAGTTTCTCGTGGTGATGCAAAACGTAACGAAGCTTGGATTGCTTTAGAGAAAGCATTTGAAGAACAAGCTACAGTTATCGGTTTTGTTAACGGTAAAGTGAAAGGCGGTTTCACTGTTGAGTTAAACGGTGTTCGCGCATTCTTGCCAGGTTCATTAGTTGATACTCGCCCAGTTCGTGATTCTTTAAACTTAGAAGGTAAAGAGTTAGAATTCAAAGTAATCAAACTTGACCAAAAACGTAACAACGTAGTTGTTTCTCGTCGTGCAGTAATCGAATCAGAAAGCAACCAAGATCGTGATGAAGTATTAGCGAACTTAGTTGAAGGTTCTGTAGTTAAAGGTACAGTTAAAAACTTAACTGACTACGGTGCATTCGTTGATTTAGGTGGCGTTGACGGTTTATTACACATCACCGATATGGCTTGGAAACGTGTTAAACACCCAAGCGAAGTTGTTAATGTAGGTGATGAAGTAACTGTTAAAGTATTAAAATTTGACAAAGACCGTACTCGTGTATCATTAGGCTTAAAACAATTAGGTCAAGATCCATGGGCAGCAATCGCTCAAAATCACCCAGTAAACAGCAAATTAACTGGTAAAGTAACTAACTTAACAGACTACGGTTGTTTCGTTGAAATTTTAGACGGTGTTGAAGGTTTAGTTCACGTTTCAGAAATGGATTGGACAAACAAAAACATCCACCCATCTAAAGTTGTTAGCGTAGGTGATGTAGTTGAAGTAATGGTACTTGAAGTTGATGAAGAACGTCGTCGTATCTCATTAGGTTTAAAACAATGTAAAGCAAACCCTTGGGAACACTTCGCAGCAACTCACAACAAAAACGATAAAGTGACAGGTAAAATCAAATCTATCACTGATTTCGGTATCTTCATCGGTCTTGAAGGTGGTATCGACGGTTTAGTTCACTTATCTGATATTTCTTGGAATGTTTCAGGTGAAGAAGCTGTTCGTAGCTACAAAAAAGGTGACGAAGTAGAAGCAGTTGTATTACAAGTTGATGCAGTGAAAGAGCGTATTTCTTTAGGTATCAAACAATTAGAATCAGATCCGTTCACAAACTTCGTAGACAGCACTAAAAAAGGTGCTATCGTGACTGGTAAAGTTGTAGAAATTGATGCTAAAGGTGTTAAAGTTGAGTTAGCAGGTGGCGTGGAAGCGTTCATCCGTGCTAACGAAGCAACTCGTGATCGCGTTGAAGATATCACTACAGTAATTTCTGCTGGTGATTCAATCAAAGCGAAATACACTGGCGTTGATCGTAAATCTCGCGTTGTTAACTTATCTGTTCGTGCGAAAGATGAAGCTGAAGAATCAGCAGCAATCGCTCAAGTGAACAAACAACAAGAAGTTGAGATGCCAAACGCAATGGCAGCAGCTTTCCAAGCAGCTAAAGGCGAATAATTAGCGTCTTTCTAATTGAAAGCGGGTATGTGAAAGCATATCCGCTTTGATTTAAATAATCAGGAGAAACTATGACTAAATCAGAACTTATTGACAATTTAGTATCACTTAATCCGACATTACAAGTAAAATCTGTAGAAGATGGCGTAAAAGAGCTTTTAGAGCAAATTATGTTGTCTTTAGAACAGGGTGAACGAGTTGAAGTAAGAGGATTTGGTAGTTTTTCTTTACATTATCGCCAGCCTCGTCTAGGTCGTAATCCTAAAACAGGTGAAAGTGTTAAATTAGATGCGAAATACGTTCCTCATTTTAAAGCTGGAAAAGATTTAAAAGAGCGTGTTGATTTAGCATAAATAGTTGTATCATAACTATTTGTTTTACCTATCTAAATAGAGGAAAGAGACGATGAAATATATTTTAGGTATTTTAATTACCTTAGCGGTAATTATGGTTGCGGTGACCATTGGTGCAAATAACGATCAATTGATCACTTTCAATTATGTCCTTGCTCAGAGCGAATTACGTTTATCTAGCCTCGTTGCCATTTTATTTGGTTTTGGCTTAATTTTAGGTTGGTTAATTACAGGTGTATTTTATTTACGTCTTAAATTACAAAATATTACACTCAATCGCCGAGTGAAAAGACAGGCGCAGCAAATTACAGAATTAACGACCACTACGCCAAAGGCTGAGTAATGCTTGAACTACTGTTCCTTTTATTGCCAATTGCCGCCCTTTATGGGTGGTATATGGGACAACGAAGTGCAAAAAGGGATCAAGAATCTGTCAATAATAAATTTTCCCGTGATTATGTTACGGGATTAAATTTTCTTTTATCTAATCAGCAGGAAAAGGCAGTTGATCTTTTTCTGTCGATGCTCCAAAAACAAGAATCTGAAAATCAGATCACTACCGAATCTCAATTTGAAGCTGAACTTACACTCGGGAATTTATTTCGTTCCCGTGGTGAGGTTGATCGTGCTTTACGTATTCACCAAGCGCTTGATGCGAGTCCACATTATTCCATAGAAAAAAAATTACTTGCTAAACAGCAATTGGCAAAAGACTTTATGGCTGCCGGTTTTTATGATCGTGCTGAAAATTACTATATTTTATTACTTGATGAGTCTGAGTTTGCTGTTAATTCGTTAACACAATTAATGGTAATTTATCAGAAAACTAAAGAATGGAAAAAGGCGATCAATGTTTCCGAAAAGCTGTTAAAAATTGAGCCGGATACAGATAAAGTACCATTAGCACATTATTATTGTGAATATGCTCAAACAATAAAAACGGAAAATGTTGAAGAACATTTAAATGCTTTGAAAAAAGCCTTGGAATATTCTCCACTTTGTGCGAGAGCGTCGATTTTATTAGGCGATTATTATTTAGAACAATACCAATTTAAACAAGCTTTAGTGCATTTTGAACATTTGGTGGTACAAGACCCGAGTTATATCAGTGAAGTGTTAAATAAAATTAAGGCTTGTTATATTGCGCTTAATGATTTAGTTAATTATGAGTTATTCCTTATTCGAGCTAATCAGATAAAGCATAACAGTAGTGTAGATATTGCGTTAACTGAATTTATTGAACAAAAAGATGGCATCACAGCGGCACATTCAAAGCTTTATCAGCAATTGAGTCAGTATCCTAATATGTTGACCTTTCATCGTTTTATCCATTATCAGATTAATGAAGCGGAGGTCGGAAAAGCAAAAGACAGTTTGGTACTTTTACATAACATGGTTGGCGATCGTATTAAAAAAGGCTTCCAATATCGCTGCTTAAACTGTGGTTACCAAAGTTATCGTCTAAGTTGGTATTGTCCTTCTTGTCGCCAATGGGAACAAATTAAACCGATTCACAGTATTGATACATAAACACGCAAGTATATTTATAAACTGAAAATTGAGGAGTCCGATATGGATAATAAAATTATTGTTGCCTTAGATTATGAAACGGAACATGAAGCCTTAAGCTTTGTGGATCAAGTCGATCCGTCTCTTTGCCGTTTAAAAGTTGGCAAAGAAATGTTTACCACCTTAGGAACAAATTTTGTTAAACAATTACATGAACGTAAATTTGATGTTTTCCTCGATTTAAAATATCACGACATTCCGAATACTGTTGCACGTGCGGTTCGTTCTGCTGCCGATTTAGGTGTTTGGATGGTCGATTTGCACGCTTCAGGTGGTTTAACCATGATGGAAGAAGCGAAAAAAATCTTAGAGCCGTATGGTAAAGATGCGCCGTTATTAATTGCAGTAACAGTATTAACTAGTATGGAAGATTTGGACTTGTTACAAATTGGAATCAACGCTTCACCGATGGAACAAGTTATTCGTTTAGCGCATCTTGCACAACGTGCCGGTTTAGACGGTGTGGTTTGTTCTTCACAAGAAGTAGAAGTGCTTCGTACACATTGTGGTAAAGACTTTAAATTAGTCACACCGGGTATTCGCCCGGAAGGTTCGGATTTCGGTGATCAGCGTCGTGTAATGGCACCAAAACAAGCAATTGATACTGGTTCAGACTATTTAGTGATTGGTCGACCGATTACCCAAGCTCAAGACCCATTAGCGGTATTAAAATCAATTAATGCTTCTATTCGTTAATTGATGATTGATTGTCTAAGGTGGGCTGTATGTCCACCTTTTTTATTTTAAGCGGTTAAATTTTTAGGATTTTTTACTGATGACATTAGTATATTCAACAGAAAGTGGGCGCATTGTGCCAGAGAAAGTAAAAGCGGAGCGTCCGAAAGGTGACGGAATTGTGCGCATTCAGCGCCAAACTAGTGGCAGAAAAGGTAAAGGCGTGAGTGTGATCAGCGGATTAGATTTGGATGATGTTGAACTCAAATTATTAGCGGCAGAACTGAAAAAACGCAGTGGTGTTGGCGGCTCAGTAAAAGATGGATTGATTGAGATTCAAGGTGATAACCGAGACTTACTGAAACAAATCTTGGAACACAAAGGCTTCAAAGTAAAACTTGCCGGTGGTTAATCATCATTATACAAGCGGTTAAATTTGGCTAAATTTTTGCAAAAAATTAGTGAAATTTAACCGCTTGTTTCTTAGAAAAGCTAGATTTTTTCTCTTTCCCAAATGGTTTTCTTTGCGAAAACCAATTTATTCCCAGTATGTTTAATCATATCAAAGCGAATTTCCCATACATCACTCGGTTTTAAGCGGGCGATTGGATGGCGAGTATAATAGCAATCTAAAGCCTCTTGGCGAGCTGTTGAATCAATTAAACAGTTGCAATGCGCTGAGAATTGAACACCTTCAATGTCGGTAAGCGTTTCAACTTGAGCGGCAATTGTGCCTACAACATGTGAGTTTTTTTGCATCAGCAGACCGTGGCGAGTGTTTTTATCGGTAAGAATGATTAAGCGAACTTGTTCGCTATCGAAAGAATAAAAACAGTTTGCCGCCCAAAAGTCATTTTCGCCATAGATAGCAAAACTCACGACATGATTTTGGTGGATAAAACGGCTGATATGGGAGGGAAGATTCTGCATCATATATTCTTTTTTAGAATATCCCGCCAGAATAGTGGGATATTGCATCTATTAAGCTACAAACATTTGCCAAAAATAAGAGAAAGGCATCACTAAAATCAGTGCCGGTAGCATATTGGCAACGGCAAAATGTTTGATACCGCAGATACGTAAGCCGGTTGCGAGCATAATAAAACCGCCGGCAGTTGAAAAGTCAGCTAACATATTTGGTGTGGTTAGTGGCATAATCAAGCTGACTAATAATGCTAAGCTGACTTGCACGAGAATCAATGGCACGGCAATGCTTGAAACCGCATAACCCAAAGTAGCGGCAAAAATGCAGGCAGTGAAGAAATCTAAAATCGCTTTAATAAACAATACGAAAGGGTCTCCGGTCATGCCTTCTTTCATTGAGCCGAATACGCCCATGCCGCTGGCACAAAATAGAATAAGAATCGCAACGAATTGATTTAAGAATTCTTGATGTGAAACACCGGATGGTGGGAAAATTTTATCCACCGTACCTCGCATTTTACCGGCTAAGCTACCGATACCTTTTTCTAAACAAATTAACTCGCCGATAATTGTTCCAACAATTAATGCCAATACCACGACAGACATATTTTTTGCGCCGATAATCAACATAATGCCCAAGCCCATTGAGCAAAGCCCAAATAGCGGAGGTAAGTTACTTTTCACTCGCTCGGGTAATTTTGCACCTAAGAATGCACCGATAAGTCCACCGATTAATACGGCTGCACCATTGACATAAGGACCTACAAGCATATTTACTCCTTATTGTTCGCTTCGCCCCAGCGAGGCATTGGCAAATTAAAATCAAATAGATCTAATGCTTTAGAAACACTGTGTGTTACCAGCTCATCTATCGTAGTTGGGTTTTGATAGAAAGCGGGTACCGGAGGGAAAATGATGCCGCCCATTTCCGTGACTCGTCGCATATTATCAATATGAGCTAAGTTAAGTGGGGTTTCTCGTACCATTAATACCAATTTACGACGTTCTTTTAATACGACATCTGCCGCTCGAGTTAAAAGATTATCGCTAAAGCCGAGCGCAATCGCTGAAAGCGTGCGAATAGAACAAGGGGCGACTAACATGCCTAGGGTTTTGAAAGAACCGCTGGCAATACTAGCGCCGACATTATGAATAGAATGTACTTGTGAAGCTAAATCCAGAAGCTGTTCTCGCTCAATATTTGTTTCTAATGAGCGAGTCATTTCTGCCCCTTTAGTGAGTACTAAATGGGTTTCCACATCAAGCGATTTAAGTAATTCAAGTGCTTTATAGCCGTATTGAAAGCCGCTTGCGCCACTAATACCAATAATAATTCGTTGTTTCATAAGTAACTAAAAAAGCGGTCGAATTTTGCAAAAAAATTGCAAATTTTGACCGCTTATAAGATTAGCGTAAGGTTGCTACCAACATGGTTAACATAAAGCTTACCACAGCTAAGATAAAGTTTTTAAGCGAGAATGGTTGTGATTTTTTAAATGCTTTAGCACTGAATACGATATAAAGCACTAAAAACGCAATCTTAGGGATAAGCCATTGCATTTCATTTAGAGCATAGATACCGTTTGAAAGCAAAATCACGAGTAGAATGATACCTGAAACAAGTAATAGCGTATCAATCAGGTGTGGAGTAATACGTAAAATTTTATATTGACGCCAGTCCACCATTTTTGACGCGAGTACGCCACGTGTTAGTAACAAGATCAAGCTGATATAGGCAAAGCCTACATGGGCTAACACTAATTGAGGAAAAAATTCCATAATCACTCCTAGATTAAATAAAAAAATAAGCGGTCAAAATTGTCAATTATTCTGCAATTTCAGTTTTTAAATATTGGAAAATCTCACGATAGTTTTTAGCCGGTTTATTCGCCTCACGTTCTTTTTGCGCACCACGAATCAAGTTGCGTAAATGTTGGCGATCTAATTGCGGATACTCGTTCAGTAAATGATTTAAAGACGCATCGCCCATATTGACTAGTTGATCACGCACTAATTCCAGCTTGTGTAGTAACGCTTGCTGTTGGTTATGGCGGTTTTTTACTTTATCCAACGCTTCTTGGATCGGCTCCGGATCACGATTACGCAATAATTTACCGATAAACTGGATTTGACGGCGGCGAGCTTCAAGTTTAAAACCTTGTGCTTGACGAATGGCATCTTTTAAATCTTCGTCAAGTGGGATCTTTTCGAGGTTTTGCAGGGTTAATTCAATTAATTCTGCTCCGAGTTTTTTTAGATGTTCTGAATCTCGTTTAATTTCGCTTTTACTCACCCAGATGATTTCTTCTTCCTCATCCGTCCAATCAATTTCATTTTTGCTACGTTTTTTAGCCATTGTTATTCCTTCAATCGTAAAAAATACCATATTTTAACAGAAATTTAAGGTAGAATATATGCATCGTACTCAGCCATTTTTAATTATCAATTTTAAGCTAACAAATCATGTCATTAACAACAAAACAAGATCTCCAAAAACAAGAGCAAGAACTTCGTCAAGCGGTTGAATTTGCCCTTAATTTTGCAAAAAAATCAGGTGCAGAAGCGGAAGTCGGGGTAACAAAAGTTGCCGGGTTATCGGTTTCAACTCGTTTAGAACAAACAGAGAATATCGAATTTAATAATGATGGTTCGCTCGGCATTTCGGTATATGTAGGGAAACGTAAGGGAAATGCGTCAACTTCGGATTTACAACCACAATCGATTCAACGTGCAGTCGAATCTGCACTGGCGATTGCCAAATATACCTCGGAAGATGAATGTGCCGGTTTAGCTGATAAAGAGATGATGGCATTTGATGCGCCGGATTTAGAGCTTTATCACCAAGCGGATATTTCGGTAGAACAAGCGGTTGAATTGGCCTTAGAAGCGGAACACCATGCTTTAAATGCAGATGAGAAAATTGTGAATAGTGAAGGGGCAACTTTTAATTCGCATAGTGGTGTGCGCGTATATGGTAACACGCACGGTATGTTGCAAAGCTATCTTTCAAGTCGCTATTCGCTTTCTTGTAGTGTGATTTCTGCCTATGAAGATCAATTGGAACGTGATTATGAATATACGATTTCACGTGAGTTCGACAAGTTACAATCGCCGGAATGGGTCGGTCGCCAAGCCGCGTTTAAAGCGGTTGATCGCTTAAATCCACAAAAGATCAAAACTTGTGAAGTACCCGTGATTTTCTATAACGATGTAGCAACCGGTTTAGTCGGGCATTTGGCCGGTGCCATTAGCGGTGGAGCCTTATATCGTAAATCAAGTTTCTTATTAGATAAGTTAGGTACACAAATTTTACCAAGTTGGTTTGCAATTTCTGAACGCCCACATTTATTACGCCAATTAGCTTCATCCGCTTTCGACAGTGAAGGGGTTATTACCCAAGATAGAGAAATTATTACTGATGGTGTATTGCAAACTTATCTGATGACCAGCTATTCGGCACGTAAGATGGGCTTAAAAACGACTGGACACGCAGGCGGTATTCATAACTGGTTAGTCAAACCAAACCGAACAGGCGGTTTAGACACGCTTCTAAAAGAGATGGGAACCGGTTTATTAGTGACTGAATTTTTAGGATCAGCGATTAATGCGGTAACCGGCGAGTATTCACGCGGAGCGGCAGGTTTTTGGGTTGAAAATGGCGAGATTCAGTATCCGGTGGCGGAAATTACCATTGCCGGTCAGTTACAAGAAATGTATAAAAATTTAGTCGCAGTTGCTGATGATATTGAGCATCGCTCTAATATTCAAACCGGTTCGATTTTATTAGATAAGATGAAAATTTCCGGCGAATAAAAAATTTACATTATTTGAGAATAATTCTTATTGACATTAACGGGGCTATTACCTACAATAGACCCTGTTACATTTTAGGGTAATGTAACACTGCTAAATAACTTTATTGTCATATGAAGTTATAAAGCAATTAGGGTAAAAGTAAATTCGTTAGGTCAAAATAGCTAGTCCGTAAGGGCTAGCTATTTTTTTATGTTAAATTTTGTAAAAATTTTGACAAATTTGACCGCTTGTATTACAAGCAAAAGAAAAGGCGAACTTTTGTTCGCCTTGTAAAAAATTATAAACAGTTCTTATCGCCACGAGAAAGACTAATAACGCCTGAGCGTACAATTTCAACTACGGTCGTTTCTTGTTTTACCGCTTCAATAAAGGCATTCAGCTTTTCACTAGTACCGGATAATTGAATGGTGTAGAGCTTCGGCGTAATATCCACGATTTGTCCTCGGAAAATATCCGCCATACGTTTTAATTCGTCACGAGCTGAACCTGTTGCTCTCACTTTCAACAATAACACTTCACGTTCAATGTGTTCGGTAGGACTTAAATTTGATACCTTGAACACATCAATCAGTTTATGTAATTGTTTTTCGATCTGCTCAAGCACGTTTTCGTCTCCTTGAGCAACAATCGTCATACGAGAAAGTGTTTCATCGTCAGTCGGTGCAACGGTTAAACTTTCGATATTAAACCCACGTTGAGAAAAAAGACCTACCACACGGGATAATGCACCCGATTCGTTTTCGAGTAATACTGATAATGTTCTACGCATCTGTTCTCTCCGTTTTGCTTAAAATCATCTCATTCATTGCACCGCCACGAATTTGCATTGGGTAAACGTGTTCGGTTTCATCTACTTTTACATCGACAAACACTAATTTGTCTTTGATGGCAAAAGCTTGGGTGAGTTTTTCTTCCAATTCGCTAGGGTGATCAATCGTAATACCGATATGACCGTAAGCTTCAGCTAATTTTGCGAAATCAGGTAATGAATTCATATAAACTTGTGAATGTCGACCTGAATAAATCAAGTCTTGCCACTGTTTTACCATACCTAAGAAGCGGTTATTTAAACTCACAATCACAACCGGTGTGCCATATTGTTTTGCGGTTGAAAGTTCTTGGATATTCATTTGGATTGAACCGTCACCGGTGACGCACACAACAGTCGCTTCCGGATGGGCAAATTTTACACCGATTGCAGCCGGTAAGCCGAATCCCATTGTGCCGGCACCACCTGAATTAATCCAACGGCGAGGTTGTTCAAACGGGTAGTGAAGAGCGGCCAACATTTGGTGTTGACCAACATCTGAAGCAACATAGGCATCACCTTTGGTGATTTGATGAATTAATCGGATCACTTGTTGCGGCTTGATTACATCATTACTTTCTTCAAAGTTTAAACATTGGCGTGCTTTCCATTCATTAATTTGTTGCCACCAAGCGGTCAAATCTGCCTGATTTTTTGCAAGATTTTCTTCTTCCAACAAACTGAGGAATTCTTCTAATACATTTTTCGCACTACCTACGATCGGAATATAAGCCGGTACGGTTTTTGAAATAGAAGCCGGATCGATATCAACATGAATGACTTTTGCATTTGGGCAATATTTTGCCAGATTATTCGTAGTACGGTCATCAAAACGTACACCAATACCAAGAATTAAATCACTCTCGTGCATCGTATTATTCGCTTCATAAGTGCCGTGCATACCGAGCATCCCTAAGAATTGTTTGTTTGATGCAGGGAAAGCGCCTAAACCCATTAATGAACTGGTAACCGGTAAGTTTAATTTGGTGGCAAAATCGGTCAGCTGCGTTGCACATTCAGCAGAAATAACCCCACCACCGATATATAACACCGGTTTTTTGGCGACTAATAAGGCTTTTAACGCTTTTTTAATTTGCCCTTTATGACCTTGTACGGTCGGGTTATATGAACGTAACGAAACCTCTTTCGGATATTCATAGGTAAATTTATTTGCAGGATTTACCATATCTTTCGGGATATCAATCAATACTGGACCTAGGCGGCCGGTTGAAGCAATATAAAAGGCTTTTTTGATGGTTGAAGGAATATCTTCCGGATTTTTGATCATAAAGCTGTGCTTAACTACAGGACGTGAAATGCCTAGCATATCGCATTCTTGGAAAGCATCGCTACCGATTAAACTGGAAGGTACTTGACCGGTTAAGATCACAAGCGGAACAGAATCGGCATAAGCGGTAGCAATACCTGTAATTGCATTGGTTGCACCAGGGCCGGATGTTACTAACACACAACCGACTTTACCTGTTGAGCGAGCGTAACCGTCCGCCATATGTACCGCAGCTTGTTCATGGCGTACAAGTACATGATTGATATTATCAAGCGTATGAATGGCATCATAAATATCTAATACTGAACCACCCGGATAGCCGAAAACGTATTCTACGCCTTCGTCTTTCAAGGACTGAACAACCATTTCTGCACCAGAAAGTTTTTTCATTGAATCCTCCAACGATTTTTTAAGTGAAATATTGTGTTTGCTTTATATGTGTCGGTGATTTTGCTAAAAAATAAAATATTTGTCTAGAGGTGGCAAAGTGTCCTAATGATGCTTTGTTTAGTTTTATATGCTGCGTTTTTTTTTGGATATTTGGAATTTTATAAAATTAAATGGCATTTTTTTTGATTAAATAATATTTTTAACCAAATTTTATAAAATGAGAAGAATTAAATCTTTTTTGTGAAGAAAAGTAAAAATACTCAGAATAGGTAGGACAAAAAAATAGTGTGAATATGTCACACTATTTTTCTCATTTAATCAAAGTAGGCATTTTCGAGAGAAACTGCTTGTTCAGGTTGTTTATTAGCAATCATTTCTTCCACTTCAGTGGTGAGTTTGGCAATCGCATTGCGGTAGGTAATCTCAAGCGTTTCTGTGCTCGTTGCCATCACGCCTTGATCATTTAAGAAACCATCGTTGACATCATATACCCAGCCGTGAATCGACAGTTTCTTACCTCGATTCCAAGCAGCCGTCACAATCGAGCTGCGTCCTAAATTGTAAACTTGTTCGGCAACATTTAAGCGGGTAAGCATATTAGCTCGCTGTTCCGCCGGCAAATTACCGAGTAAATAACTGTGTTTGAACCAGAGATCACGGATGTGCAAGAGCCAATTGCTAATTAAACCATAATCTTCAACGGTTCCCATCGCCGCTTTAATACCGCCGCAATTGGTATGGCCGCAAATAATGATATGTTCGATATCTAATACATCGACCGCATACTGCACGACAGAAAGGCAATTTAGGTCGGTATGAATAACTAAGTTTGCTACATTACGGTGAACGAAGAGTTCACCGGGGCCTAAGCCAGTTAATTTTTCTGCGGGAACACGGCTGTCTGAACAGCCAATCCAAAGGTAAGCCGGTTTTTGGTGTTCGGCAAGCTGTTTAAAGTAATCCGATTGCTCATCCTTCATCCGAGTTGCCCAAGCATGATTATTGGTAAACAGTTGTTCAATTTGTTTCATCATGTTCCTTAATATTGTTATCAAATTGTTAGGTATTCTAGCATAAAGCTAAACAAAATAAAAAAGCGGTTGAATTTACAAGATTTTTTGCAAATTCAACCACTTTCGGTAATTCTGTTGTTTACTCGACTAAACTAATTTTGGCCGCTGATGCACCACGTTCACCGTTAATGAGCTCAAATTGTACTTTTGCCCCACTTTGAGTGAACGGTAACCTTCACTCTGAATTTCTGAAAAATGGGCAAAAATATCTCCTTCAAAAGATTCGCAAGGGGG
>NZ_GL831080.1:1223115-1236920 GCF_000188255.1 Actinobacillus ureae ATCC 25976 | reverse complement strand
ACTACAGCCCCTTCGCAAGTAATAAACCCAAAACCTTTTGTATTGTTGAACCATTTCACGATGCCAATTTCCATAATAATAATCTCCTGTCCTATGGCGTTAATAATACATCGTAAATTTTAGTTAAAAATGTCATAGGAGCAACGAGCAATCTTCAAAAATTAGCACTAGATCACAAAATTTCTTAAAAGACAGAGGTTTCTAGCTTTAATACGCCTTTTTGTACTACGATCGCTTTACCAAATTTTTTCACTAACGCTTCTTTAGCTTTGCTTTCATCTAAGGTGTAAACCGGCGTGTTATTTAGAATATTCGCTAAACCATCC
The DNA here is from genome assembly GCF_000188255.1 of Actinobacillus ureae ATCC 25976. Lineage (GTDB taxonomy): Bacteria > Pseudomonadota > Gammaproteobacteria > Enterobacterales > Pasteurellaceae > Actinobacillus > Actinobacillus ureae. The sequence continues at coordinate 1,236,594 of NZ_GL831080.1, read as the reverse complement.
ATTAACATCGGCAGGAAAATTTGTAAGTCATCTTGGTACTTTTCCGGAGCAGCGGAATAGTTCAGTAATCGAACGTCTTTTAAATATAGAGCGCCTTTTTGCGGATCGTAAAAGGGAGTCGTATCCATATTCAAATAAATTTTCGCATCGTATTTTTTACCTTTCGCTTGCAAGATACCGTCAATGATGCCGGAAACTGCGACCTTTCTCTCATCAGTTTGCCCGATTTGGGTAGCAAGGTTGTAAAGGTGATAGTCTAATTGAAAGAGACCCGGAATACCGACTTTATCCTTTAACGGAATTTTTTCGGCTAAACGTGTTTCGAGATATTGGTTAATTTCTTGCTGGCTAATGCTGAATGCTTGTACATTACTGATAAGCGATAGCAGCAATAATGTACCAGTGAGTAAATATTTAAACGCTTTTTTCATCATACTTCCTTCTGTTAAAGATAGCTTATTCTAGTTTTGTTAATTGAAAAAGAGTAGAATAATACTCTTTTAGTTTGGTTCGGACTATAACAATTCCGTTCAATGAAGGAAACAAAATGATTAAAAAAATTATCATTTGCCTCTGCGCTTTTGCTTTAGCTAGTTGTGCGGTTGGCGGTAGCGCAAGTGTTGGTGGCGGTTCAAATGGTGTTGGTACGGGTTTCAGTTTAGGAACGGGGATCCGTTTTTAATTTGCAAATAATAAGTGGAATATGACCGCTTGTTGATGTGTTTATAGACTGTTTATCTATAAGGAATTTTGATGAAATATGAATTAAAAACTACGAGTGGCAACGCTCGTCGTGGTCGTTTGACCTTTTCTCGCCCGAAAGGCGAATATGTGGTGGAAACACCGGCATTTATGCCGGTTGGTACATACGGCACGGTAAAAGGGATGACGCCGGAAGAGGTAGCGGCAACCGGTGCGCAAATTTTATTGGGCAATACTTTCCATTTATGGTTACGCCCAGGGCAAGAAGTGATGAAATCACACGGTGATTTACACGATTTCATGCAATGGCACGGTCCGATTTTAACCGACTCAGGCGGTTTCCAAGTATTTAGCTTAGGCAAATTACGTAAAATCAAAGAAGAAGGCGTAACTTTCCAAAACCCGATTAGCGGCGAGAAAATTTTCCTCTCTCCGGAAAAATCGATGGAAATCCAATACGATCTTGGTCCGGATATCGTGATGATCTTTGATGAATGTACCCCGTATCCGGCTACTTTTGATTACGCAAAAAACTCAATGGAAATGTCGTTACGTTGGGCGAAACGTAGTCGTGATCGTTTTGATGAGTTACAAAATCCACGTGCGTTATTTGGTATTGTACAGGGTGGTACTTACGAAGAATTGCGTAAGATTTCAGTTGAAGGTTTGGTGAATATCGGCTTTGACGGTTATGCGGTCGGCGGTTTGGCGGTAGGCGAACCGAAAGAAGAAATGCACCGTATTCTTGAATTTACGACACCATTATTACCGCAAGATAAACCGCGTTACTTAATGGGTGTAGGTAAACCGGAAGATTTAGTTGAAGGTGTACGCCGTGGTATCGATATGTTCGACTGCGTAATGCCGACACGTAATGCACGTAACGGTCATTTATTTGTCAGCAATGGTATTGTGAAAATTCGTAATGCGAAATACAAAACCGATACTACTGCACTAGATCCGGAATGTGATTGCTATACCTGTAAAAACTATACGAAAGCGTATTTATATCACTTAGATAAATGCGGTGAAATTTTAGGTGCGCGTTTAAATACTATTCACAATTTACGTTATTATCAACGTTTAATGGCACAGATTCGCCAAGCGATTGAAGAAGATCGCTTTGATGATTTTGTGGTTGAATTTTATGCCAAAATTGGTAAAGAAGTTCCACCGTTACAATCGGATGTGAATAAGTAATTCAAATTTATTACGGCACAAGTTTAGGCTTGTGCCTTTTTCTCGACTATTTATTGCATAGAGGAGATTATGCAACAGTTGGAACCACAACAATTCGCAAGTTGGGCGGAACCGATAGATATGTTGTACGCTTGTCATAGCAAGGTAAAGCGTTTTTGCAAACAGCTACAAATTCTACCCGAATATTTGGCGAAAAACGGGGTAAATCAAGCGGTTAAAAATGATGTACAGCAAATTCTTAATTATTTTAATCTTTCCGCTCCGTTGCATCATGAAGATGAAGAGTGTGATTTTTTCCCTACATTACTTCAAGTTCAACCGCAAGCACAAGCAGCGGTTGATGAGTTAGAAAACCAACACGAGTTATTACATCGGAATTGGGCATTACTTTCGTTGTAATTAGAAGCGTTAGTGGCTGGTGAGCGTAATGAAGTAGATCTGGAACCTATTGCACGTTTTATCGCAGGATATGATGTTCACATTGCGATTGAAGAGCCGCTTTTCGAATTAGGACGTTCTCATTTAGCACAATTAGAATTGGAGAAGATGGGAAAAGTCATGGCGGATCGCCGAAAAATATCGCCATAGAAGCTAAATGAATCTATATCAATTAGACTTAACGGCATATAGTTGCCCATTACCGCTATTAATGGTAAAAAAGGCATTAGCGCAATTACCTCAGCATGCCACTTTGGTAATTTATCTCAATATGGAGAGTAGTGCGGATGATTTTGCGTTGCTGCGTGAACAATATGGATATCAGTGGTTGGGTTGTCAGAATGACGGGGCAAGGCAAGTTATTACGATAAAAAAATAAGCGGTTCGTTTTTGTAAAATTTTTACCAAAACAGACCGCTTGTTTTTTAATAACTCATCCCTTTCATGACCAGCTATGACCAGCCGTTATTACGGCTGCGGCGAGGCAAAATAAATGGAATCAGTAGACCGAGTAATAACCCCGCTGCTAATACAGAACCGCCGTAGATGAACCATTGAATAACAATTTCACGTTTCTCAGAATCGTGCATGGTCTCTAAGTCACGATTTTTATTCTTCAATACTTCCAATTCACGTTTAAGTTGCGCATTTTGATCAAGTAATTCACTACTTTGCTGCTCAGCTTGTTGACTACGACGTTGCATCTCAACGGTACGTTGCTGCCAATCGCTGTCAATCTTACCTAATTTGGCGCTTAAATCCTGCACTTGTTGCTGTAGTTGTGGGATTAAATCCTTTGGACTTGTTGTTTGAGAAATTTCTGAAGCAAGTACCCAGCCTTCACGATTTTTGCTATCACGAATAAGAACAAAGCGATCTTTACGGTCTAACACCGTTACTTTTTCTCCTGCTTGAATAGCACCTGAGATTTTATATTGATCGCCAGCCCCTTTACGCATATAAGTACTGAGATTTTCAGTAATATAATCTGCCGAAAAAGCAGGAAGAGAGGTTCCGAGTAATAAACAAGCGAGTAGGGGCGACTTTCGTTTTAGCATAATCGATGTTCCTTTTAGTCAGTAAAAAGGAAAAGCACAACGATGTACTTTTCCCAGAGTTAAAAAATTAATAGAAAATCGCTAGTAGAATTTCATAAATCACAATAGCGATAATTGCGCCGACAGGTAATGTAATTACCCACGAAGCAACGATATTACGAATAATACCTAAGTTTAATGCTGCAATACCGCGAGCAAAGCCCACACCTAAAATTGCACCAACAATTGTCTGTGTAGTTGAAATCGGTAAGCCGGTACCAGATGCGATAACCACAGTAGTTGCGCAAGCAAATTCAGCTGAGAATCCACGGCTTGGTGTTAAGTCTGTAATACCGGTACCCATTGTACCCATTACTTTGTAGCCCATGATAAGCATACCTGCAGCAATACCAGCCGCACCTAAAGGTAAAATCCAAGGTGCTAATGCCGCTTTATCGCTTACCATACCGCCACTTTCTACAATTGATACTACTGCAGAAAGAGGACCTACAGCGTTTGCTACGTCATTCGAGCCATGCGCAAATGCCATTGAACAAGCAGTTAATAGCATTAAGATACTAAATACTTTTTCTACACCACCGAATGCCGCACCTTGAGCACGCTTTGCAAATGCTTCGCTACGGAAGTAGAAGTAACAAGTAACAACGGCAACCGCAGCGATAGCTGAAGAGATTAACACGGTTTCCGTAGTGGTTAGGTGTAAACCAACGTGCTTCAGACCTTTAGTCATGGTAACGATACTTAAAATAAAAGCGGTTAACGCCATATAGAAAGGACCGTATTTTTGTGCATTTTTCATTGGTTCAGCCGTATCGAAGATTAACTGCTGTGTACTGGTGAAAATCCAGTAAGCAACGATACCAGCAATAACTGGTGTAATAAACCAGCTACCTACGATTCCACCTAATTGTCCCCATTGTACAGCCTCACTACCTACGGTTAAGCAACCGAAACCGATAATTGCACCGATGATTGCATGGGTAGTAGATACCGGCCAACCCATTTTCGATGCGATTAATAACCAAAAACCGGCAGCAAAAAGCGCAGACATCATACCTAATACTAAAACATCTGGCTTATCGGCAAAAAGTGAAACGTCAATAATACCGCTTTTAATTGTTTCGGTTACCTCACCGCCAGCAAGGTAAGCACCGGCAAATTCAAAGACCATTGCAATAATAATTGCTTGGCGTGCAGTGATCGTACCTGAACCTACAGACGTACCCATTGCGTTAGATACGTCGTTGGCACCAATACCAAATGCCATAAAAAAACCAAAAAGGGCAGTAATAATGACTAACGTAGAACCATATTCTTGAAGTAATTCCATTAAATCTCCTTAATATTATGCTTTGGCCAGCATTAGCTCGATACGCGATCCTACACGTTGAGCTTGGTCAGCTAAAATGCTAACTCGTTCAATACATTTATATAAAAACATTACATCAATCGGGTTGAGCTCATTCTCAACAGTTCTTAATGTACGACGCAATACGATTTGAAGCTGATCGGTATCGTCTTCAATTTGATCAAGTTCTAAAATCATATTGTTTACAAATTTTAATTCACGACCGCGGAAGCCTGTTTCCAATAATTCATCAAGTTCGGCAAGTACTTTACGAACTTGGCGAGTGGAATCAAGGCTACGAGAAAGAAACTGTTTGAAAGGTTCTTGCATCGGCTCAGGAATCACTAATTGACGACCGATAATACGGCCAGAAATATCTCTTGAATAATTTGCTACTTTATCTAATTGAGTTACTAACTCTAACAGGTCGGTTCTTTCTACCGGTAAGAACAAACCGCGAGGAAGTTTCAAACGAATTTCACGTTTTAAAGCATCTGCACGACGCTCTAAATCAATAATTTGCTCACGGACTTCAGCAGCTTTGTCCCAATCTTTTTGGAAGGTGGCTGCAAAGAACGGTTCGAGAAGCTCACTACATTCAGTCACTTTTACAGACAGTTTTTGTAGTGGTTTAAGTGGCGATTGTGCGAATAAACCTAAAATGTTATTCATTGCCATAGGGATATCTCCATTGTGATTAAATTTACTCAATTTTGTACAAGACAAAATCTCCTTTATTTTACTTTATACAAGCTAAAAGATCACTGGAAAATAGAAAAATAAGCGGTCTAATTTGTAAGATTTTTTACCAATTAAACCGCTTGAAATATATTTGTTCAAATTTAGTCAATTAAATATGATGAACAACAAGGCGTTTGCCATTATGCTCAAGCACTTCCGCATCTAAGTTAAACACGGTTTTTAAATTCTCAGGAGTGATAATTTCCTCCGGTGAACCGGTCATAATAATCTCACCGTTCTTCATTGCCACGATAGTATCGGCATAAGCTGCCGCCATGTTAATATCATGTACAACCATTACTGTGGTCAATTGTAATTCAACAGTGAGTTTGCGTAGTAAGCGCATTAATTCTCTTGCATAAAACATGTCCAAATTATTTAATGGCTCATCAAGTAAAACGTGCTGTGTTTGTTGACAGAATGTCATTGCAATTAAAGCTCTTTGGCGTTGCCCGCCGGAAAGTTCATTTAAAAAACGATCTTTTAGTTGGTCAAGTTCGAAACGTTGTAACGCTTTTTCGACAACTTGTCTATCATGCTCACTGATTTTCCCTTGGTGATGCGGATAACGACCGAACATTAATAAGTCTTGCACGGTAATTCGGCTATGAATCACGTTATCTTGCGTCAAAATCGCTAAATGTTGAGCAATTTTGCGTGAATCTGCCTCTGCAATATTGTAATTATTTAACCAAATTTGACCGCTTTGTATATTTTGCAAACGGGCAATCAAGGAAAGTAACGTAGATTTACCCGCTCCGTTTGCGCCGATAAGAGCGGTAGTACCACCATTAGGAATATGTAAGTTAATATTATTTAAAATAGTCGTATTACCAATTTTATGAGAAATATTTTTAATATCGATCATCGTTATTTCTTCTGTTGTTTCAAAATCAAATAAATAAATACTATACCGCCGAAAAACTCGATGACTACGCTAAGTACCCCTTGCATTCCTAGCAGTTGTTCGAATATGGCTTGCCCTAATACTAACGTAGTTGCAGAGATAAAAAACGTCATTGGAATACGTACGCTGTGTGCAATCACTGGGCTAAGTGCATTAACGAGCGCACATACCAACAAGCCTAAAAACAGAATTGGACCGACTAATGCGGTAGAAACCGATACCAACAATGCACAACAGATAAGTAGTTGGCGAGAAAATGTATGGTAATTGATCCCTAGATTGATCGCACGATTTCGGCCCAGCAGTAGCACATCAAGTTTATGACGTTGTTGCCAAATCCATAAACTACTAAGTACAGCGATGGTTATGCCAATCCATAGTAATGTCGGATTGACACTATTAAAGCTGGCAAAAGACGAACCTTGTGCAACGGCAAATTCTTCAGGATCAATCATTCGTTGTAGCAAGTTATTCAAACTTCTAAATAACACGCCAAAAACCACACCGACTAAAATCATACGAGCCAGATCAGCATTTTCTTTAGTGAGTGTTTTAAATAGTAAAAGTGAGCCGCATAACATCAGTATGCTTTCGAACACAAATTTATTAGCAATATCTAATTGTGTGAATCCAATACCGCCGAAGATAAAAATTAACACGGTTTGCGTAAGCAAATAGAGCGAATCAAATCCTAGAATGCTTGGCGTTAGAATCGGATTATTTGTCAATGTTTGGAATAATAATGTTGATATTCCGATCGTATAAGCAATCGTTAATAGTAATAAAAGCTTTTTGCCTCTAAACGGCAGAATAAAATCCCAATTACCGTTTGCATTAAATGTCATAAAAAATAGTGCGCTTGCAGCTAAGAACATACCTAATAGGATAAGCAAATAGGTTGACTTACGCATAGCGTTTCCCCCTGAATAATAAGGAGAGGAATACGACAGTTCCGCAAATGCCGAAGATGGTGGAAATTGGTACTTCATAAGGTACATTGATAAGTCGGCCGATAATGTCACAAACTAAAACGAGATTTGCACCTAGTAATACCACGGCTGGGAGGTTTTTACGTAAGCGGTCACCGGCTAAACGAGAGACAATATTCGGTACGACTAAACCAATAAATGGAATTTGTCCGATAGTAACTACGACCACAGCGGTAATAAGTGCAACGGTAACCAAGGCAAGCCATGTCATTCGGCGATAATTAATGCCGAGGTTAGTGCTGATATTTTGTCCGAGGCCGGTGATACTTAATTGATCCGCCATAATATAAATGACCACAGCAAGCGCAGCGGTAAGCCATAATAATTCATAACGACCGGCTAAAACGCCTGAAAAATCACCGGCAAACCAAACGGATAAGAGTTGTAGTGAATCGGTTTCGTACGCAATAAAGGTGGTAATAGCTTCAATAATATTGCCGAATACAATACCGATTAGTGGCACTATGAGTTTTTGATGAGGGGGAAGATTACGTAGTAACAGCATAAAAATGCCCATACCGATTAATGCGCAACAAGTGGCAAACGACATTTTCGCTACAAGCGGAGCGGCAGGAAAAATCAGACTGATAGCTAATACACCAAGAGCGGCACTTTGGCTTGCACCAATCATACTCGGTTCAATAAAGCGATTTTTTAAAACGATTTGTAATACCATGCCGGCAACACTCAAGGTTGCACCTACTAATATAATGGCAAGAGTACGAGGAAGACGACTGATAAAAAACAGTTGTGTTTGTTCTGGATCAGATAATAAAGCCGACCAATGAAAGTCGGCTACACCCACAGACATACTCAGTAAACTGAGAATTAAAAGCGAAAAAAAACTAAATTGAGTAAGTGAAAACATAGATTAGTTAAAATTATTGCCCCCACTAATGTGAGGGCGTGTGAACTTATTTAGAAAATGCTTTTTTAATATTGATTAAATCTGTACGCATTTGTTCAATACCACCAGCTGCTAAGTAAGCCGCACTGCTTAAATAAACAATTTGGCCGTTTTTCCAAGCTTTAGTTTGATGTACCAGTTCATTATCTAAAATTTCTTGTGCTGTTTTACCTTCTTGACCAATCGCGGCCGTGCGGTCAAGTACAAATAACCAGTCAGGATTGATTTTTTGTAAAAATTCATGTGAAATTGGTTCACCATGGCTTGTACCTTTTTTATGTACATCGGCCTTTGCAAGTGGAATTCCAAGTGCTGAGTGTACCCAACCTAAACGTCCTTTATCACCGAACGCTGACATTTTTCCACCGTTAACAATGATAATCAAGCCGTTACCTTTACCTTTAACTGCAGCTTGGGTCTCTTTTAATAACGTTTCAATTTCCGCTTTATATTCGTGAGCTTTCTCTTGTTTAGCAAATAATTTGCCTAAGCTATCTAAGTTTGCTAAACCGGCTTCAATGGTATTCAATTCAGGATTCGGCGTTAAATCAATGGCATTAGCAATTGTTTTAACGTCATCTAATTTTTTTGCAGAGCGTGTTGCAACAATAATTAAATCCGGTTTTAAGCTGTTTAATGCTTCTAGGTTAGGCTCAAAAACCGTACCGATATTAGCCGCTTGTGCTACTGCTGGTTTTAAGTGTGGTAATGTTTTGGCTACATCGGGGGAACCGGCAACGGCTACGCCTAAGTGTTGTAAAACATCAATGGCAGCAGCATCGAAAACTGCGACCTTATTAGGTGTTTGAGTAAAGATCACTTCACCTCGAGCGGTTGGAATTGTCACATCTTTTGCAAATGCTGATGTGCTTAATGTTGCCGCAAGAGTTAAAGTAAAGAATGCTTTTTTTAACATAGATCCTTCCTGTTTAAAAATATATACCGTAAATGAAAATTATTCCCAATGATTTTAACAGTATTTTCAATGATGTCAAAAGACTTTAATATGCTTGAATTTGATTAAAAATTGCAAATTTCAATTTGGACAAATTTCCGCTAAACTAATCAATTATATTTATATTATTTGTTACCTAGAATTTTTACACATGGCTGAGTACACACCATCAAATAAAGAAAACGTAAGAGATAAACAAGTCGAGCAAATTGCCATATCGCCTCATTCTATTGAAGCGGAACAAGCGGTATTAGGTGGTATTATGCTAAGCAACGATCATTGGGATAACGTTGCCGAGCGTGTACAACCGACAGATTTTTATAACTACGCACATCGAACTATTTTTGAGCAAATGGTAGAGCTGGTACGTAATAATCAGCCAATTGATATCATCACCCTAGATCAAGCTTTAAAAGATAAAGGCGTACTGCAAGATGTTGGTGGTTTCGCTTATTTAGCCGAGCTTTCTAAAAATACACCTAGCGCAGCGAATATTCTTGCTTATGCGGATATTGTGCGTGATCGTTCTGATTTACGTGGCGTGATTACCGCCGGTAATCAAATTGCGGAGATGGCGTACCATACGAAAGGCAGAAATGCAAAAGAAGTCTTAGATGAAGCGGAACGTATCGTATTTGAAATTGCCGAAAAACGTAATACCAGTAATGAAGGCCCGCAAAAAATTGATGACATTTTAATTAATACGCTTGCTCGTATTGAGATGCTTTCAAAAAACCGCAACAATGGTGGGGTAACTGGCGTTTCAACCGGTTTCATTGATTTAAATAAAAAGACCTCAGGTTTACAACCTTCGGATTTAATTATTGTTGCAGCACGTCCGTCTATGGGTAAAACTACTTTTGCGATGAACTTATGCGAAAATGCCTCGCTAGTTGATGTGGAAGATCCGAATGATTTGGATGAATACGGTAACCCTCGTAAGAAGCCGGCTAAACCGGTATTGATTTTCAGTCTTGAGATGCCAGCAGACCAAATTATGATGCGTATGTTGGCTTCGCTTTCTCGCGTAGATCAAACTAAGATCCGAACTGGGCAGATTCATGATGATGAAGATTGGGCGAAAATATCCAGCACGATGGCAATTTTGCAAGAGCGCAAAAATATCTATATCGATGACAGTTCCGGTTTAACACCAACCGAGTTACGTTCGCGTGCAAGACGAGTATATCGAGAGAATGGCGGGTTAAGTATGATCATGGTGGATTATTTGCAGTTAATGCGTGCGCCGGCATTTTCCGATAACCGAACGCTTGAAATTGCTGAGATTTCCCGTTCTCTGAAGGCATTGGCAAAGGAATTACAAGTGCCGGTTGTGGCGCTTTCGCAGTTAAACCGAAGCTTGGAACAACGTGCCGATAAACGCCCGGTAAACTCGGACTTACGTGAATCCGGATCTATTGAGCAAGATGCGGACTTAATTATGTTTATTTATCGTGATGAGGTGTATAACGATAATTCCGATTTAAAAGGGATTGCCGAAATTATTATCGGTAAACAACGTAACGGTCCGATTGGACGAGTTCGTTTAACTTTCCAAGGTCAATATTCAAGATTTGATAACTATACAGGCGGAGCCTATGACGATGAGTACTAATCTTTGTGCAATTTATAAAAGCCTAAAAAGAGAAGGAATGTTTCTTTATGTAGCAAAGCGCGATCAATTTGATAGCGTACCTGAAACATTACGACAAATGTTTGGTAAGCCGCAATTTGTGATGCTATTTAATTTAAATGGTGAGAAGCAACTCAAGTGGTCAAAAAACGAAGAAGTTTTGCAAGCGATCCAAACACAGGGCTTTTTCTTACAAATGCCACCGCCACCGGAGAATTTGTTAAAAACATTTCTTGAACAAAATAGAGGAGAAGCGTAATGCGTTGTCCGTTTTGTGCCGCAGAGGATACAAAAGTTGTTGATTCACGTTTAGCGGCGGACGGCTACCAAATTCGCCGCCGTCGAGAATGTATTAGCTGTAAAGAGCGTTTTACGACTTTTGAATCGGCTGAATTGGTTGTGCCTTATATTGTGAAAAATAACGGTAACCGAGTGCCGTTTGATGCGAATAAGTTACGAGTCAGTCTAAGCCGTGCGTTAGAAAAGCGTCCGGTAAGTGCCGATGATCTTGAAAAAGCAATCAGCAAAATTATTATTCAGCTGCAATCGACCGGCGAACGAGAAGTTCCGAGTAAATTAGTGGGGAATCTCGCAATGGATGCCTTAAAACAGTTGGATAAGGTCGCTTATATTCGCTTTGCTTCGGTTTACCTTAGCTTTGATGATATTGAAGAGTTTACCCAAGAAATTGAAAAACTCAGAGAGTAGTAAAAATGCCACAATATTTGTTGTGGCATTTTTTATAACATGGATACAAGCGGTCGAATTTGTAAAAAATTTTGCAAATTTAACCGCTTGTTTAGTTGGGATTATTCGAATAAACCAGCGTGCAGTGAACGAACTACTTCATCCGCTTCTTCATTTTTCACTAGAGTACATACGTTATTTGTGCTTGCACCGTAGCTAATTAAACGGATATTGAAGTTTTCAATCGTATGGAATAACTGTTTCGCCACACCTACTTGGGTATGCAAGTTGTTACCGATAATAGCAACAAGCGCCAGATTGTTTTCTACTTGTACGTGGCAATAAGCGTTTAATTCATCCAGTAACTCTTTGGATAACATATCTGCACCGGATGATGCAGAACCAGTCTTATCTAAAGTTAGTGCAACGCTGACTTCCGATGTAGTAATCACATCTACCGAAATTTTGTGTTTTGCTAAAATAGCGAACACGTTAGCTAAAAAGCCTTGAGCGTGGAGCATTGAAAGGCTAGAAAGCGTTAATAAAGTTTGGTTACGACGTAACGCAATTGCACGGAAAGTCGGGCGAGGTTGTGGATCACGCGTTACCCAAGTACCGCCTTGTTCCGGCGCTTTACTTGAACCGACATATACCGGAATGTTGCTACGTACAGCCGGTAATAAGGTCGCAGGATGTAGAACTTTTGCACCGAATGTTGCCATTTCCGCCGCTTCATTAAATGCCATGGTATCAATGCGTTGTGCATTTGGTACGACACGAGGATCGGTTGTGTAAATGCCCAGTACGTCCGTCCAAATTAAAACATCATTTGCATTTAGCACTTCTGCTAATAGTGCTGCAGAGTAGTCTGAACCGCCACGACCTAATGTGGTTGTTTTACCTTCATCATCTCGACCGATAAAGCCTTGGGTGATCACTACGTTACCTGCAGCGATTAACGGCTTAATTACTTCGTCAGATTGTTGTTGGGTCTTCTCATCATTTGGAGCAGCTTTTCCATAATTACTATTTGTCGCTACAACGTCACGCACATCCACCCATACTGCTGGGAAATTACGTTCTTTTAAAAGTTGAGTGAAAATTTTGGTCGACATCATTTCACCGTGACAGATTAATTCATCGGTTAAAGCGTTAGATGTCGCAAGGCTCGCGGATTCGGCTAATGCGCTGATGTGCTGTAATAATTTGTCAATCTCAGCAGAAATTTCGCTTTGACTTTGTAGTTTTTCAATAATGTTATATTGAATTGTACGCACTGCATTTAAAATTTCGTCACGGCGTTCTTTTTCGCAACCGTTTGCCAATTCTACTAAATAATTAGTTACGCCAGCTGATGCAGAAAGTACCACAACACGTGTATTAGCGTCCGCTGTTACGATGTTTGCACAAGAAGTCATTGCTTCAAAATTAGCTACGCTAGTGCCACCAAATTTAGCAACCGAAAGATGAGACATAATAAGAATTTCCTATAAATCAAAAAATAATAGATGACGTTGTGTAGTGGATATTCGAAAGGAAATTGAGTAGATTAGGCGGTTTGATTTAGGAACCAATTAATCAGAGCACTCCATTTAAACTTGTGTTAAATGACAGCTGATAGGATTCAACCTGACTCAGCCGATGTTCATTCCAGTCTAGTGAATTCACACCTCGGCAAGCACTCCCATCATTTAATCCTCAAACGGCCCTAGTTGCCTTGAATTAAACTGCCTGAGTGTTGCGCCTCTCCCGCAATGAATAAATTCATTACTTCTTTTCAAAAGCTGAAAAGTTTGTATAGAAATACCCTTTTATTAGAGGGGTGTCAAACGATATTTATTCTGAATGGAAAGAATGCTTAAGGAATGGGCTAATTTGAGGATAATTTTAGATAAAAAATAAAGGGGCTGTAGT
>NZ_GL831080.1:1217987-1222965 GCF_000188255.1 Actinobacillus ureae ATCC 25976 | reverse complement strand
CCCCTAATTATTTCTCGTCTTTTACCGGAGCGGAACTTTTATGTGCAGCCATTTTTTGACGAATTTCACGGCGTTGTTTTGATAGTTCCGCATTGCGGATCATATAATCATCAACACGGTTTTCGTAGTCGTCACGCATATTCGCGATAATTGCTCGGATCTCTTCAACGGTCATTGAATCATTGATGTATTGATTTAAGTTATCTAATAACAATACACGTTTTTGGTTATCACGGATTTTACGATCATTATCCGCAGTTTCACGATGTAATTTATTTTTTAAACGGTAAAGATGAACATAATCCAACATATCTTGGAACGCTTGTTTTTTTACATCAGCCATTTGAGAACCCTCTTGGTTAGTGAAAATAAATCTGTATAAATCCTAGACCTTTTAAACAAATTCGTCAAAATGTTTCTCAAGGGTTTGTTTATTTGCATAAATAAACATCAAAATTTTTAAAATAATGAAGAATTTGTCGATAGATTTGTATTAAAAGTGATAATATCTTGATATTTATTCGCTCGGTTTATAAGGATATTTTATGTCATCTTCAATGCAATCGTCAGTAAAACAGTCTGCGCCTAGAGAATTTGCCGCTATTGATTTGGGCTCGAACAGCTTTCATATGATTGTTGCGCGTATTGTAAATGGCTCGATCCAAATACTTTCTCGTTTGAAACGTCGAGTACGCTTGGCGGACGGTTTAAATGAACACCGAATCTTGAGCCAAGAGGCTATTACGAGAGGCGTGGAATGTTTAGCGTTATTTGCCGACCGTTTACAAGGTTTTTCGGCGGAAAATGTGAAAGTGGTCGGAACTTATACCTTGCGTCGAGCGATCAATAACGATGAGTTTTTAAAACAAGCAGCGCAAGTGTTTCCTTACCCGATTCAAATTATTTCCGGACAAGAAGAAGCTCGTTTGATCTATTCCGGTGTGAGCCATACTCAGCCGGAAAAAGGTCGAAAACTAGTGGTTGATATTGGCGGCGGCTCAACGGAAATGACGATCGGTGATGATTTCACACCATTAAGAGCGGAGAGCCGTCATATGGGCTGTGTGAGCTTTGCAAATCGTTTCTTCCCTCGTGGTGAATTGACGATTGAGCGATTTGATAATGCTTACCAAACGGCGATGGAAAAAATTGAGGATCTTGCTTGGGAATACCGTCAGTTAGGTTGGCAAAATGTATTGGGATCTTCGGGAACGATTAAAACCGTGCAAAAAGTGTTGATTGCCAACGGGTATCGAGACGGGTTGATTACGGAAGAACGTTTACAGAATTTAATTGATATTTGCTTGCAATTTAATTCCTTAAACGAGATTCAGTTAAAAGGTTTAATTGAAGAGCGAGCGGATGTGCTGATCCCTGGCTTGGCGATTTTATTAGCGCTATTTCATACCTTTAGAATTGAATCGATGCGTTATTCAAACGGGGCGATTCGTGAAGGTGTTATGTATGGCTTAGAAAAGAGCTTCCAAGTCGGGGATATTCGCCAAAGAACGGCAGAAGCACTAGCAGAGCAATTTAATATTGATCAGCAACAAGCCAATAGAGTGGAACACACAGCACTGATGCTATTTGAACAGGTGAAAAGTTGGCGCAATCGCCGCCAAATCCCTGAGCTACGTAGTATGTTAAAGTGGGCGAGCTTACTGCATGAGATCGGTATTGTGATTAATCACAATAGTGTGCATCGCCATTCCGCTTACATTATTGCGCATAGCGATTTACCGGGTTTTGATTCCGAGCAACAGAATTTATTGGCGATGCTGATGCGTTTTCATTTGAAGAGCTTCAAACGGAGTGAAATTCGCAGTACTAACCGTTATCAGCATCGCGATATTATGACATTATTGCGTTTATTTCGTTTAGCGGTATTGCTGAATCGTCCTCGACAAGCGACGGTTGAGCCGAAATCGGTAAAATTAACCGTAACAAATAATGAATGGTTATTGCAGTTTGAAGCTAGCTTTTTAAGACAAAATCCATTGATTTTGGCGGAACTGGAAGAAGAGCAAAAATGTTTGGTTCAGCTGGATTTAACATTAAAAATGGAATAAGTAGCATTGTGAAGGCACAGCCTAATTGGTCTGTGCCTTCAGCTTTATAAAATTTGATCTAGTTCTCATTTTCTTATTTTCCCGCTTGTTATTTAGCGGATAAATCTTTACGCTATACATACTGGAGTATATCTTCATTTATGGAGTGGCTGTTGAACCAAAACAGCATTGATAAATTTATTATTGTAAGGGAGCGATATGTTATTAGGTGATTTATCTCGAGCGGACTACGCTAAATCATTACCGCCCGTATTTGTGCGTTTATGCGAAAAATTGAAGACATTGGATTTGGTTAATCTTCCGTTAGGTTGGCAAGACCTTGAAGAGGGCGTTCGCATGAACGTGATGGAATTTGAAACCAGTCCGGCTGAAGAAAAGAAAGCGGAAATGCATCGCAAATTTATCGATATTCAATTATTAATTTCAGGTGAAGAAATGATTGAGTATGGCTTAGGCGAACCTAATTTAGCGAAATTTGATGAATATCGTGACGAAGACGATTATCAGTTAACGGAAGCGATTGAGTATAAAAATGAGCTTGTACTACAGCCAAATATGTTTGCTATCTTTTTACCTTATGAACCGCATAAACCGGGCAATGCAGTAAACGGTCAAAATAAATTATTGAAAAAATTAGTTGTTAAAGTCCCTGTCAGTTATTTGTAGGAGGCAGTTATGTCTGCTCGAGGAAAAATATTAGATACTATCGGTGCATTACAAACTAGTTTAACCAAAACAGAGAAGAAAATTGCCTCGGCGATTTTGGCTCAACCGGAGATCCTCAGTCAGAACTCATTATCTGAAGTAGCGAAACAACTTGATGTCGGTGAAGCGACATTTATCCGATTTTGTCGTACTTTAGGTTTTAAAGGCTATACCGATTTTAAATTGGATTTAGCGATTGAATTGGCGACCCAAGAGAAACAAAGTAATTCGATTTTTGATACGGATGTGTCGGAAACCGATACACCGAAAGAAATTGCAATTAAATTGCAAAGCAGTTTGAATAACGTGATTGCCGAAACAATCAATTTGCTCGATTTTCAAGAATTAGAAAATGTGGTGAAAGAATTGCAAAAGGCGCAGCGTATTTTCTTATTCGGTGTAGGTTCTTCGGGGTTAACCGCAGAAGACGCAAAACATAAATTGATGCGTATCGGCTTACAGACCGATGCGGTAACCAATAACCACTTTATGTATATGCAAGCGTCATTATTACGTGAAGGCGATGTGGTGATTGGGATCAGTCATTCGGGTTATTCAGATGAGGTAATTAGCTCGTTGCGTATCGCACGTAAAAATAATGCGAAGACTGTGGCGATTACTCATTACATTCGTTCACCCATTACCAATGTTGCCGATTATGTATTGATTAACGGCAATCGCCAAGGACATATGCAAGGCGATTCTATTGGCACTAAAATGTCACAATTATTCGTTTTAGATCTTATTTACGCTTTATTAGTTAAAGCGGAGCCGGAAAAATCAATTCAACAAAAACAAAAAACGTTGGATGTAATTTTGGAACAACGTGTTCACGGTCGATAATTTGGGGTTTACAAGCGGTTAAATTTGCAGAATTTTTTGCAAATTTAGCCGCTTTATTTTTTTATCTAAAAAAGTGCTTTCAAAATGACAAATGTTTTCGCTAGAATGATCGAATCCGTTTTAAAGAAACATAAGAGGCAAACACAATGACACAAGTTTATAATTTCAGTGCAGGTCCGGCAATGATGCCAAAAGCCGTGTTAGAACAAGCGCAACAAGAACTATTAAATTGGCAAAACCAAGGTACTTCGGTAATGGAGGTTAGCCATCGCGGTAAGTTTTTTATGGAACTTGCAACGCAATCTGAGCAAGATTTTCGTGAGGTTTATAACATTCCGCAAAATTATAAAATTCTGTTTTTGCAAGGCGGTGCACGTGGGCAATTTGCTGCAGTGCCAATGAACTTAATTGGAGCAAAGGGTAAAGCACTTTATCTAAATAGCGGTCATTGGTCGGGTATGGCTGCGAAAGAAGCACGTAATTTCTGTGAAATTGATGAGATCAACATCTTTGAAAAAGATCAAAATGGCGTGATTGCGGTAACCCGTACCGATTTTAGCGACATTGCTGAACAATATGATTATGTTCACTATTGTACTAATGAGACGATCACCGGTGTACAAATTAAGCAGATCCCAAATGTGGGCAATGCGGTTTTAGTAGCGGATATGTCATCTGATATTCTTTCGACGCAAATTGATATCAGCAAATTCGGTTTAATTTATGCAGGTGCGCAAAAAAATCTGGGGCCGGCAGGTATTACGATTGTGATTGTACGTGAAGATCTGATTGGTAAAGCTCGCACAGCAACCCCTTCAATTTGGAATTACGAAACGCAAGTTAATACGGACTCGATGATCAACACTCCGCCTACATTCGCTTGGTATTTATGCTCATTGGTATTTAAGCATTTAATCAAAGAAGGCGGTTTGGGCGCAGTTGAAAAACGTAATGCGGTAAAAGCGGCATTACTTTATAATTACTTGAACAACAGTTCTTTCTATCGCAATTATATTGCGGAAGCGAATCGTTCGGTAATGAATGTGACATTTAGTACAGATAATGATGAATTAAATGCAAAATTTGTAGCAGAAGCGACTGCTTGTGGCTTGCATACCTTAAAAGGACACAAAGTGTTAGGTGGTATGCGTGCCTCTATCTATAATGCGATGCCGATTGAAGGTGTAGAAGCATTAATCCAGTTTATGGATAAATTTGCAAAAGAGAATGCATAATTTTCAAAAAATAATAAGGGCTATCCGATTGATCTGACCCCAAAAGTTAGACTGTTTAATTTAAGGACCGAGTTCTGTATTGTACAGGGCTGAGTCCTTTTAATTTACTTGAATACGCTCATTGTT
>NZ_GL831080.1:1202466-1217937 GCF_000188255.1 Actinobacillus ureae ATCC 25976 | reverse complement strand
AGATTGGATAGCCTTTTTTATATGGATATGATTTTACGCCAGCTAGCTGAAGAATTAATCGTGTATTAATATCTTTCCGGTTGTAACGTATTTTTTACTGGTAAAGATTGGAATTCTCTAATACAATCCAATAATAACTTCAATAAAAATAATGTTACAGAGGTAAAAATGCAATTTCTCAACATCGCCAATCAGGGCGTGAAATCCCTTTCTCCTTACCAAGCCGGTAAACCGATTGAAGAATTGGAACGTGAGCTTGGTATCAGCAATATTATTAAACTGGCTTCTAATGAAAATCCGTTCGGATTTCCGGAAAGTGCAAAACAAGCAATTATTAATCAATTAAATGATCTCACTCGTTATCCGGATGCAAACGGCTTTGAATTAAAAGCGGCTATTTCAAAAAAATTCGGCGTACAAGTGAATCAAATTACCTTAGGTAACGGTTCAAATGATTTATTAGAATTATTTGCGCATACTTTTGTTGGTGAGCAAGATGAAATCATCTATTCGCAATACGCCTTTATCGTTTATCCATTAGTCACTAAAGCGATTAATGCGGTGGCACGTGAAATTCCGGCGAAAAACTGGGGGCACGATTTAGATGCGTTTCTTGCTGCAATCAATGAAAAAACAAAACTAATTTTTATTGCCAATCCGAATAATCCGACCGGCAATTTCTTAACCGAGGCGAAAATTGATGCGTTTTTAGCGAAAGTACCGGCAAATGTGTTGGTAGTTCTCGATGAAGCCTATACTGAATTTACAGACGCTTGCGAGCGTGTCGATTCATTCGTTTTATTGGCAAAATATCCGAATTTAATTGTGTCTCGCTCACTTTCAAAAGCTTATGGACTTGCCGGACTCCGTATCGGTTATGCGGTTTCTAATGCGGAAATTGCCGATTTATTAAACCGTGTACGTCAGCCGTTTAACTGCAATAGCCTTGCATTGGCTTCAGCGATTGCGGTGATGAATGATGATGCTTTTGTGGAAAAAGTCGCGGAAAATAATCGCCAAGAAATGCAACGTTACGAAGCTTTCTGCCAAGCACAAGGTTTGGACTATATTCCTTCCAAAGGCAACTTTATTACGATTGATTTCAAATGTCCGGCGGCACCGATTTATGAAGCCTTGTTACGTGAAGGCGTAATTGTTCGTCCGATTGCAGGTTATGGTATGCCGAGTCATTTACGTATCAGTATCGGTTTACCGCAAGAAAATGACCGCTTGTTTGCCGCATTAGTAAAAGTATTAGGCTAATTTAAGAGAATACAGATGGAAAAAATTACATTAGCACCGATCAGCCGTGTTGAAGGCGAGATTAATTTACCCGGTTCAAAAAGCCTTTCAAATCGAGCGTTATTATTAGCCGCATTAGCGAAAGGCACGACTAAAGTTACCAATTTATTGGATAGTGATGATATTCGTCATATGCTCAATGCGCTAAGAGCATTAGGGGTGAATTATTCATTATCGGAAGATAAAACGATTTGTACCGTTGAAGGTATTGGCGGTGTATTTAACTGGCAAAACGGCTTATCGTTATTTTTAGGTAATGCAGGTACGGCAATGCGTCCGTTAACCGCCGCATTATGTTTAAAAGGTACGGCTGAAGCGGAAGTTATTTTAACCGGTGAACCTCGTATGAAAGAGCGTCCGATCAAACACTTGGTTGATGTACTTCGCCAAGCTGGTGCAAGCGTTCAATATTTGGAAAATGAAGGTTATCCGCCGGTAGCGATCCGAAACAGTGGCTTAAAGGGCGGAAAAGTACAAATTGACGGTTCAATTTCCAGCCAATTTTTAACCGCTTTACTGATGGCGGCACCGCTTGCCGAAGGTGATATGGAAATTGAAATTATCGGTGAACTGGTATCAAAACCATATATTGATATTACCTTAGCGATGATGAAAGATTTTGGGGTAAATGTTGAGAACCAAAATTATCAGACTTTTGTGGTAAAAGGTAACCAAAGCTATATTTCGCCGGAGAAATACTTAGTGGAAGGAGATGCCTCATCTGCGTCTTATTTTTTAGCCGCCGGTGCAATTAAAGGTAAAGTGAAAGTCACTGGCATTGGTAAAAATTCTATCCAAGGTGACCGCTTGTTTGCGAATGTACTGGAAGCAACGGGGGCTAAAATTACTTGGGGTGACAATTTTATCCAAGCGGAGCAGGGGGAGCTTAAAGGTGTAGATATGGATATGAACCATATTCCGGATGCTGCAATGACGATTGCGGCCACTGCATTATTTGCAGAAGGCGAAACCGTGATTCGCAATATTTATAACTGGCGTGTCAAAGAAACCGATCGTTTAGCAGCGATGGCAACCGAATTGCGTAAAGTGGGAGCGAGCGTGGAAGAAGGTGAAGATTTTATTCGTATTCAACCTTTGCCGTTAACTCAATTCCAACACGCAGAAATTGCCACTTATAATGATCATCGTATGGCGATGTGTTTCTCGTTGATTGCGTTGTCTGATACACCGGTGACGATTTTAGATCCGAAATGCACGGCAAAAACATTCCCGACCTATTTCAGTGAATTTGAGAAGTTGTCGGAAAGAACATAAAGCGATCATAAGCGGTTAAATTTGTGAAAAAATTTGCAAACTTAACCGCTTTTTTATGTATGGATGTAAACTTTAATTCATTTAAATTGCATAAATATTCAATTTGGTATAAATTTACTAGAAATAAAGAATAATGAGGAAATTATGCGTGACACAGAATTAGTCCAGTGGTTTAGACAATCCACACCTTACGTAAATATGCACAGAGAGAAAACCTTTGTGATTATGTTAGACGGTAATGCGATTGCTCACCCGAATTTTATTAATATCACCAACGATATTGGTTTACTCCATAGCTTAGGTATCAAGTTAGTGATCGTGTTTGGGGCTCGTTGCCAAATTGATGAGCTGTTGGCAAAAAATCAGATGAGTTCCGATTATCATAATAACATTCGTATTACCGATAGCAAAACATTAGAAGTAGTGAAGCAAGCGGTTGGCGGATTACATTATGATATTTTTTCTCGTTTGTCATTGCGTCTGCCTAACTCTCCGGTCTTAAATGTGGTGAGTAGCAATGCAGTGTTAGCACAGCCGTTAGGTGTAATTGATGGTGTGGATTACGGTTTAAGCGGTAAGATTCGTCGGATTAATATCGAAGGGATTCAGCAACAATTAGCACAGGATTCGATAGTGGTTATCGGTCCGATAGCTCCTTCAGTGACCGGTGAAATGTTTAATTTACCGTTTGAGGAGATCGCAACGCAAATTGCAATCAAGCTAAAAGCCGATAAGTTAATCGGTTTCTGTGATCAACAAGGGATCTTGGATCAAAGCGGCAATGTATTGTCGGATTTACACCCACGTGAAGCCAAACGTTATTTAACGCAATTTATTGAGTCCGGACAATACCACAATTCCGCTGCGCGTTTTTTACAAGCAGCAATCGAAGCCTGCCATGCCGGCATTAAACGTTCGCATTTGCTGAGTTATAAAGAAGACGGCTCATTACTTCAAGAGTTGTTCTCTCGTGACGGTATCGGGACACAGTTATCGGAAGAGAGTTCAGAAAATATTCGTTTGGCTACTTCGTTTGATATTCCCGGTTTGTTAAATCTGATTCGTCCGCTTGAAGAACAAGGGATTTTGGTTAAGCGTTCTCGCGAACAGCTGGAAATGGAGATCAGTAGCTATACGATTATTGAGCGTGACGGTATTGTGATTGCTTGTGCGGCACTGAATCATTATCCGGAAGAAAAAATGGCAGAAATGGCGTGTGTGGCGGTACATCCTGATTATCGAGATTCATCACGAGGTGATGTGTTATTAGAAGCGATTAAACGTAGAGCTTATAAATTACAGGTCGAGAAATTATTTGTCTTAACCACTCGCACAACACAGTGGTTCCAAGAGCGAGGCTTTGTGGTATCCGGTACGGAAGATTTACCGAAAGAGAAACGAGAACATTACAATTACCAAAGAATGTCAAAGATTTTGATTTTAGAGCTTAACCAATAGCGATTGAATATATGACCAATATAATGAAGGTGCGAGAGTTCTCCTCGTGCCATTTTATCTCCTCAAAAATGGCAAAGGTACGAGTAAAGGCACTTGTGCCGGCTGGTGTAGATAGCATCAATTTTGCAAAATATTGTATAAATTTGACCGCTTGTTACTTCGTTAAATATTGCTGTCTTTCTTGCATAAGTTTACTCAAAAACTCAATCAATACTTTTACCTTAGGTGATAAATAGCGTCGATGTGGATATAAGATACTGATATCAATGGAATTCTGTTTATACTGTGGTAAAACTTCCACCAAGTTACCGGCAGTCAGATCATCTTTGGCTAAAAAGAGCGGTAAATTGACAATACCTTGCCCGGCTTTTGCCATCTGTAAGAGTGCATAGCCGTTATTTGAGAGGATATGTGGTGTCGGTTTAAATTTTATTTTTTGATCATTATCGACAAATAACCACTGTTGGTGGTTTTCATAAAGTAAGCAAGAGTGCTGAGCTAATTGCTCAAGTATTTCTGGTGTACCGTGTTTATCTAAATATTCCGGCGATGCAAGTAGTATAAGTTCTGATTGTGCAATACGTTTTGCTACAATTGAACTATCTTCAAGCGAACCAATTCTTAATACTAGGTCATAGCCTTCCGCAACCACATCAACACGGCGATCACTAAATTCAATATTAAGCTGAATATTGGGATAAGTAGCTATAAATTGACCTAAATAAGGCGCAACAAAGCGCGAACCGAAGTCCATCGGTAGGGAAATTGTGATTTTCCCTTGTAATGTAGAGGTAATATTGCTTACACTATTCTCCGCATCTTTTAATTCGTTAAGGATAGGTAGGCAACGCTGGTAATAAAATAATCCGGCTTCTGTTGGAGTGATCTTACGAGTTGTACGATAAAGTAATCTGACATTAAGATGCTCCTCAAGCTGAGCAATAAGCTTGCTTGCCATTGCCAACGAAATTTGTTCAAGCTGAGCGGCTTGAGTGAAACTTTGTGTTTCTATCACTCGGCAGAAAAGATTAATTGCGTTGAGTTTGTCCATAATTTCTTTCTCTAGATATTGTTTTTTACTATCAGGCTTGCTATTGTCAGCATATTTTGGGTCAATTAGTATCAAATATCAACTAGAAAGAAATAAACGATAATATATTTCTTTAATTATTTACATTTTAGGTAGTTATTAATGGGAAAATCATTGGTTATTGTGGAGTCACCGGCGAAAGCTAAGACAATCAATAAATATTTAGGTAGCGATTATGTGGTTAAATCGAGTGTCGGTCATATTCGTGATTTACCTAAAAGCGGTAGTGAAAGCGAAAAAAACGAGAAAGCAAAACCGATTTCCACCAAAGGCATGACTGCAGAACAAAAAGCAAAATTAAAAGCAGAAAAAGATCGTGCCGCATTAGTCAAACGTATGGGTATCGATCCTTACCATGATTGGAAAGCGAATTACCAAGTGCTTCCGGATAAAGAAAAAGTTGTTTCCGAATTAAAATCCTTAGCTAAAAAAGCAGATCATATTTATCTCGCAACCGACTTGGATAGAGAGGGGGAAGCAATTGCTTGGCATTTACGAGAAGTTATCGGTGGTGATGACGATCGTTTTAGCCGAGTGGTGTTTAATGAAATTACCAAAAATGCTATTCAAAAAGCATTTGAAAAGCCGGATCATTTAAATTTAGACCGTGTAAATGCCCAACAAACACGCCGCTTTTTAGACCGTGTGGTCGGCTTTATGGTATCGCCGTTACTTTGGAAAAAAGTCGCACGAGGCTTATCTGCAGGACGTGTACAGTCAGTTGCAGTTAAACTGTTAGTTGAGCGTGAGCGTGAAATTAAGGCATTCCAACCGGAAGAGTATTGGGAGATTTTAGCCAATACACTGACAGCTAAAGGAAAATTGCCGTTAGACTTAATCGGCTATAGGGGTAAAGAATTCTCGGCAAAAAATCAAAAACAAGCGGATGAAGCGGTAAAAGCGTTACAAGGTAGCAAATTTGTTGTTTCAGAGATTGATAAAAAGCCGACTTCTTCGAAAGCAAGCCCGCCATTTATTACTTCGACATTACAACAAACGGCAAGTACCCGTTTGGGCTTTGGTGTGAAGAAAACGATGATGTTGGCGCAACGTTTGTATGAAGCGGGTTATATTACCTATATGCGTACCGACTCAACCAATTTAAGCCAAGACGCATTAGCGATGGCACGCGGTTATATTGAAAATCAATTCGGAGCCGAGTACCTACCGGCTAAACCGAATTTCTATTCAAGTAAAGAAGGTGCGCAAGAAGCGCATGAAGCGATTCGCCCGTCAGACGTGAATGTAAAAATGTCTGATTTAAAAGGTATGGAAAAAGATGCCGAGCGTCTGTATGACCTTATTTGGCGTCGTTTCTTAGCTTGCCAGATGACACCGGCTCGTTATGATTCAACCAGCCTTACTGTTACGGCAGGCGACTATGAATTAAAAGCGAAGGGGCGTGTATTACGTTTTGACGGCTGGACGAAAGCATTACCGGTACAAGGTAAAACGGCTGAAGACCAAGTGTTACCGGAAGTCGTACTCAATGAAAAATTAGCGTTAGAAGAAGTATTACCTAGCCAGCACTTTACTAAACCGCCGGCACGTTTCTCTGAAGCGGCATTAGTAAAAGAACTGGAAAAACGTGGTATCGGTCGTCCGTCTACTTACGCAGCAATTATTTCAACCATTCAAGAGCGTGGTTACGTGCGTACTGAAAATCGCCGTTTCTATGCAGAAAAAATGGGGGAAATCGTCACTGATCGTTTAGATGAATCATTTAGCGATTTAATGAATTACGACTTTACCGCCAATATGGAAGAAACACTCGACCAAATTGCGGAAGGTAATAAAAACTGGAAAGAAGCGCTTAATAATTTCTTCAAGGATTTCTCTGAGCAGCTTACCAAAGCCGAATTAGATGAGTTAGAAGGTGGGATGAAGCCGAATAGCCTTGTGCCAACGGAAATTGACTGTCCGACTTGCGCAAGAAAAATGGCAATTCGTACCGCTTCTACCGGCGTATTCTTAGGTTGTACCGGTTATGCGTTACCGCCGAAAGAGCGTTGTAAAACTACGATGAATCTGATTCCGGAAGTAGAATTACTCAATGTGTTGGATGAAGAATCGGAAGCAAAAGCCTTATTAGCTCGTAAGCGTTGCCCGAAATGTGATTCGGCAATGGATAGCTATGTGATTGATCCGCAACGTAAATTACATATTTGTGGTAATAATCCGAATTGTGACGGTTACGTATTAGAACAAGGTTCATTCAAAATTAAAGGCTATGACGGTCCGATCGTTGAATGTGATAAATGCGGTGCGGAGATGCACCTCAAACTTGGTCGTTTCGGTAAATACATGGGTTGTACCGCTTGTGATAACACCCGTAAGATTCTGAAAAACGGTGAAGTGGCTCCGCCGCGCGAAGAGCCGACTCATTTCCCAGAACTTAAATGTGAGAAATCGGATGCGTATTTCGTATTACGTGACGGCGCAAGCGGTGTGTTTATGTCAGCGCACAATTTCCCGAAATCACGTGAAACACGTGCGCCGAAAGTTGCTGAATTAGCACAATACCGTGATCGTTTACCGGAAAAATTACAATATCTTGCCTATGCACCTCAGCAAGATCCGGAAGGAAATGAAGCGATTATCCGCTTTAGCCGTAAAGAAAAACGTCAATATGTGACTTCTGAAAAAGACGGTAAAGCGACGAAATGGATTGTGGATTATCTGGACGGTAAATGGCTAGAACGTAAAAAATAAGATCTCTTAAACATAAAACCACCGTAACAAGCGGTGGTTTTTTTATAGCGATTTGCAACGAATTAGCGTGCATATTGTAAGTATTTAGCAACTAGGCTACGCAATTTCTCCAACCATTCTTTTTTGCCTTGAATACTCTCGAATTGTTGCCAGAGATTTGCTAACACGCCATGATTGCGAGGATCTTGCCAGTAAAGACGTGCTAGGCTGACATAACTTGCCGCTAGAGATCGTTGTGCCAATGCAAAACCTTCTATGTTACGCCAATCTTGTGCGTTCATTTGTGTTTGAACAAGCGATCGAATTGGCAAAATATTTTGCAATTCTGCATAAAAAGGCTGTAGCGCTAAATCTCGCTCAAATTGATCAGTAGCTTGTTGTACAAATCTCTGACCTTGCTCCGAAATCGGGTAGAGCATCATCGCACTATGATAGCCACTACTGGCTTCTTTAGTTGGGGTAATTTGCACTAACTGAAAACCGCATTGTTGCCAAAAATGCAACAGATGTTCCGTGAGTCCGAAGCTAACCGAAACATAGTCCACAAGCGGTCGATTTTGCTGAATTTTTTGCAAAATAAAGTCAGAAATTAACCGCTTGCCAATTCCTTGCTGTTGTAATTCGGGTTGCACCGCAATACGTGAAATTCTCACTGAACGCAATTGACAGGCTTCGAGTAAGTTACCTTGGAAGCAAAGGTATTGTGCGACTAAATTGCCTTGTGGGCGACGTTCTCCCCGCCAAATAGCTTCAGCTACTTCAGGCTCCAAACCACCTTCAGGTACAGCCCAAATGCCGCCGACTAAACGCTGATGCGCGGAGAAAGAATGTAGTAACTGATCTTGTGCATCAAATAATCGGCGTAAATCGCTCGGTGTGGTTTTGTAATGTGCTTCCGCCAGTAAATGATAAAATTCAGCATATTGATTGGTTTCGCTTGGTGGCGACATAATCAATAATTCATCAATAAATTGTTCCAACGGATCATGTTCGTCCCAACGTAGCGGTTTAGTCAGTTGCCATTCTCGGTACGGCTTTGTGAGCTGTTGAGGGAGTTTCAGGCTGAAGCCTCGCCCAGTGCCTTCATAATTATGTGTGGTCGTGGTTAACACCACTTTGTCGAAATACTCACAGAGCTGATGTAACATCGGCAACGGTAAACTTGCCGCTTCATCAATAAATAGCCAACTCTTTGCTGCAATTTGGTTTGCCGCAATTTTTTGTAACAGATGATCGGGTGCAAAAAAAGGATATTCTGCGCAGCAGACTTCCAAAAACTAGGTAAGACTGAGTGACTTCTTGCGGTAATTAGTACCGATTCCGTTTGGGCTAACTGCTGGGCTAATTTACCGGCGAGGGTCGATTTGCCTCGCCCACGAGATGCGGTAACCAAGTGAATAGCTGACGAATCAAGCGGTAATTTTTCAAAGATTTCTTGCTGTTGTGGCGTAAGACTCTCGGTGGACAGGTTCTGATATTGAGGCAGACTAAAATTGGTTTCTGCCAGTATTTGAAATTGAAAGCCGAATTTTTGTATCAATGCCTTAAAGTAGCGATAGAAATTCGGCGTAGCAATTACTTTACCGCTATTCCAGCGTTGTGAGTCAAAATCAAGTTGCTGTTCGAGCGTATCCCAGTTCGGGCAAATAAGGTAGAGCGTGCCTTGTGCCTGAATCGTGCCGGCAATAATTGCTAATGCATCTAAGTTAAGACATACGCCGTCTTCAGCACGCATATCATAAATGGCGTAGGGGTGTTCTTGCCCCAAATACTGTTTGGCTTGGGAGAGATTGCCACTATGAATAACAATGCCCCCGTCAAGCGGAGGCATTTCGGCTAAAATCACCAGTTTACGCATTATTCTTCAATCACTTTTTCTGAAATATACGGATCTTCAAAACCTAAACTTTGCATAATTTCGGTTTCTAAACCTTCCATTTCTTCCGCTTCCGCATCTTCAATATGGTCATAACCGAGTAAATGTAACGTGCCGTGAATCGCTAAGTGTGCCCAGTGTGATTCCAATGAAATTTGTTGCTCTTGTGCTTCTTTTTCTACCACGTGACGGCAAATAATCAGATCACCTAATAACGGTAATTCAATGCCTTCCGGCACTTCAAACGGAAACGAAAGCACATTGGTCGGTTTGTCTTTACCACGATAGGTTAAGTTTAATTCGTGACTTTCCGCTTCATCCACGATACGAATCGTGATTTCCGTTTCAGGGAAATCTTCAGTTTGCGCTTTGTGCGCTAACGCACGTTGCACCCATTGGGTAAATTGTTCTAAAGACGGAAGATTTTCACTGTTTTCAGCAGCAATCTGTAAATCAATAATTGGTGTTGTCATAAATTCTCAATATATAAAAAAACGGAATGTTGTCGAATATTATAAACCTTCCGACACATTCCGTGAATCTAAGGGCGTGACTTATTGCCATTTATCCGCTTCAAGTTGGTCACTTTCTCTGCCTTCTATCCAGCGATCACCATCTTGTGTGGTTTCACGTTTCCAAAACGGCGCACGGGTTTTAAGGTAATCCATGATAAATTCGTTCGCATGATAAGCATCGCCTCGGTGAGCGGAACTTACCCCAACCAACACAATTTCATCACCGGTATGAAGTTGCCCAATACGATGAATTACCGCTACACGTTGTAAATCCCAGCGGCTACGAGCCTCATCTACAATTTCTAGGAGTGCTTTTTTAGTCATCGCTGGGTAATGTTCCAGATATAAACCGGATACATTATCGCCTAAGTTCATTTCTCGTACTTTGCCGACAAAAAGCGTGGTTGCTCCCACGCTATGCTGTTCGCTTAACCAACAATAAATCGTATTTTGATCAAAGGTTTCTTGTTGAACTTCGATTAACGTCGTGTGCATTTAACCCCCAGTCACCGGTGGGAAGAATGCTACTTCATCGCCATCTTTGATCGCACTTTCCAACGGTGAAATGCTTTGGTTAATTGCCACTAATAACTTGCCTTTTTCTAATGCTAATTGCCATTTTTTACCTTGTTGGCTTAAATGTTCACGCAACTGTTCGGCGGTTTCAAACTCGGCTGGAACAGTTAAAGCATCAACGCCAACCAATTCGCGTACCTGTGCAAAAAATAAAACGTTAATCATATTTATTCCTAAATTTAATTCTTATTCCGCATTAAATTCACCCGATTTACCACCACTCTTGTGTAGTAAACGAACGTTTTCAATCACCATATCTTTTTGTACCGCTTTACACATATCGTAAATCGTGAGCGCTGCCACGCTGGCAGCAGTGAGTGCCTCCATTTCTACGCCGGTTTTACCGGTTAATTTGCACAGTGATTCGATGCGTACTTGATTGGTTTCCGGTAGAGCTTCAAGTTGTACTTCAACTTTTGACAGGAGAAGAGGATGGCAAAGCGGAATAAGTTCCCACGTTCTTTTTGCTGCTTGAATACCGGCAATACGAGCGGTAGCAAATACATCACCTTTGTGATGGTTACCAGAGATGATCATTTGTAATGTTTCGGCATTCATCGAAACGAATGCTTCGGCACGTGCAACACGGACGGTTTCTTGTTTCATCGAAACATCGACCATATTGGCTTCGCCGTTGGTATTGATATGAGTAAATTGGTTCATAAATAGGTCTGTTTAATTTTTCGTGTAAATTAATATTGAGCTTAATATCAAACTTTTTCTGTCACTTTCTTTGCTTTATCGAAAAGTGTTTTGCAAAGAACTTAATAAAAATAACCGCTTGGGTTCCCTTCTGAACCGCCTGAGCGTGTTGCAATTTGTAGGAACATTTTTCTTGAGCCGTAGGCGAATCTAAAATGTTCCGTTAAGCAAATTTCAACTAAGTGAAGAACAGCGGTGAAGTAGGGTTGCCTTTCTTTTGGTTACTTTTCTTTGGCAACGCAAAGAAAAGTAACAGAGAAACTAGCCGCCGATTGAGGCGAGGTTATTTCGAACGCCACTATCACCGATATGCAAATAGTGATGCTCCCGTTTGCCTTGTAATGCGGCTTTTAAACGTGCTTCCAATTGCGCTTGTTGGGTATCTTCCGAGAGTAAATCTCGCAAATCGATGCCTTCCTCACCGAATAAGCAAAGGTGCAATTTACCGAGTGCCGAAACACGTAGGCGGTTGCAGCTGGCACAGAAATTTTTCTCATACGGCATAATTAAGCCGATTTCGCCTTGGTAGTCGGGGTGCGAAAGCACTTTTGCCGGACCGTCTGATAACGCTTTTGGTTGTAATTGCCAGCCTTCTTGTAACAAGCGTTGCATTACCGACTGACCGGATAAATGCTGTGCTTTGAAAAAACTGTCCATTTCACCGGTTTCCATTAGCTCGATAAAACGCATTTGAATCGGTTTATCTTTAATCCAAGCAAGGAATTTATCCAATTCGGGAGCAGTGTATTGCTTCATTAACACCGCATTCACTTTGATTTTGCGGTAACCGATTTCAAACGCTCTATCAATGCCTTTTAGGATCGATTGCAACTTATTTTCGCCGGTGATTAGCTGAAATTGGCGTGTGTCAAGGCTATCCACACTGACGTTAATATCGGTAATACCGGCTTGTTGCCATAAATCGATATCACGTTCCATACGATAACCATTAGTGGTTAACGCCACTTTTTTAATGCCGTTCGTTTGCGAAATAGTATGTGCGATCTCTAAAAAATCTTTACGTAAAGTTGGTTCACCACCGGTAATACGCACTTTCTCAGTACCAAGATCGGCAAAAGCACGCACAATGCGTTGAATTTCAGATACGCTTAAAAATTGCTGCTTATGGGAAGGCGGTTTATAGCCGTCCGGCAGACAATAATTACAGCGAAAATTGCAGACATCAGTAACGGATAAACGTAAATAAACATATTGTCGTTCAAAGCGATCAATAAGCTGAGAAACATTATCCGCTCCAATGTTTTTAATTGGAATGGATTGCATTGGACACCTTTCTAAACACGAGAGGAACAACAATTTCTTGAAATTCCCTTGAATTAGCTACGTATAAGCTAATTACAGGCATTGCTACCATATTCTTACAGACAAGCGGTTAAATTTAGCAAAAAATTTGCAAAGCGGATCAGATAAGAAGTTAGGTTCACAAGCTCGGAGTCTGTTGATAAATATAAGTTATTATAGAGGTCGGAGAGGTTTTTCGCAATAGTTAGAAAGTGGTATTGCATTCAGATGGCTAAATTTACATACAAAGCTGACAAAAATTGATTTGGTGCAAGCCAATCATTTGGAGGTATGGAAATCTTTACACTACTCCTAAAGGAGTATTTTTTATTTATAAGTGTGTGGGGTAAAAATGTCCAAATTTAAATTATCGCTAGTAAGCGGAGTGTTATGTGTTGTGTTAGGTGCTGCAGCATTGTTTGGCGTACAGTCAGCAATGAAAGCGACCAGTTCTACGGAATTTTGCGTAAGTTGTCATTCTATGAGCCATCCGCAAGCGGAATGGGAAGGTAGTGTCCATTTTTCTAATCGCAAAGGGATTCGTGCCGAATGTTCAGATTGTCATGTTCCTCAAGATGGTTTGCATTATGTAAAAGCTAAAGTTGTTGCATTAAAAGATGTGTGGCATACCTTTGTCACCAATAAATTGCCAGATCAAGAGGCTTATGAAGCGAATCGTTTAGAGATGGCGCAACGTGTTTGGGCTGAAATGAAAGAAACCGATTCGGCAACTTGCCGTAGCTGCCACAGTTTTGATGCAATGATCATCAGTGAACAAAAAGAAACAGCGCAAAAAATGCATAAATTGGCACAAGAAACCAATCAAACTTGTATTGACTGCCATAAAGGTATTGCACACTTTATGCCGGAAATGCAAGTAGATAACAGTGCGGCATTAGGTGAATTAACTAAACACGCCGGACAATTTAGTGCGAGTGACAAAACATTGTATAACTTAGCGATGGCGCCGTCACAAGTCGCACAAGGCGGTGAAATTCGTTTATTACCGTTTGCAGAAGTCTCACAATGGAAAGAGTCCGGTGATAAGGTTGCCGGCACAATTAAAGGTTGGCAGCAAGTGGGGGCGGAAAGCATCATTTATATGGGGCTAGGTCAGCGTATTATGGCGGGCTTAGTGGCAGATGAAGCAAAAGACAAACTCACTGTTCATCAAACAGTTCATGACAATGTAACCAATTCAGATTGGAAGGAAGTGAGGGCTGAAGTGACATTACCAAAAACAGCGTTAACTGCCGATATTCAGGCACTTAATCGTTTCGGTGACAATTTAAATCAAACCCATTGTAGCGGTTGCCATGCGCCGATTGGTGCAGATCACTATACGGCAAATCAATGGATCGGCGTAGTAAATTCAATGAAAGACCGTACTTCAATGTCAGCAGATGATGTACGTGCGGTAACTATCTACAACGTAACGCAAAAGATGTTGCGAGTAGTTCACACTAATTTTATTTAACTTACATGATACCGAGCTTGTATGCCTAAGTCTTAGATAAGGTGTGCAAGCCTGTGGCAAGCGGTCAAAATTCACAAAATTTTTGCAAAATCAGACCGCTTATCACACCAGATAGTAAAGAAATGCGCTATCCCCTCGTGTTTAGAAAGGTGTCAAATTTAACTTAACTTTCAGAGGGGTATGCATATGAAAACTCAAGAAAAAATTAATGCAAGTCGTCGTGGTTTTATTAAAAACACTTCTCTCGGCCTTGCAGGGACATCTTTGGCAGGCGGTGGTGTAAATGCCTTGATTTCAACGGAAGCGGCAGCGGCAGAAATGCAAACTGTGATGACAGCAGCACACTGGGGGGTATTAGGTGTTGTTGTTGAAAACGGTAAAGTGGTTAAATTTGGTCCTGCGATGCCTTCGTCAATCGAGAATGAACTACAAACGGTTGTCCCTGATCAAGTGCACGGTGAAACCCGTGTTAAACACCCAATGGTACGTAAAGGTTACTTAGAAGGTAACAAAGATACGACTTTACGTGGTCGTGATGAATGGATGCGTGTTTCTTGGGATAAAGCGTTTGAATTAGTTGCAAAAAATTACTTAAAATCGACCGCTTACCTATATTATTCTCCCGAGGTTATAGAATAGCTGTTATAGTTAGCAAAATTTTTAAGGAGAAATGATGAAAAATAAATTTATCTTATTTGCGGCAATCAGCGGTTTTTTCTGTATTGCTTTTGGTGCTTTTGCTTCTCATGGACTAGCTAAAATATTAGAGGCAAAAGCGTTAGGTTGGATTGATACCGGTCTTCAATACCAAATGTTTCATACCTTAGCTTTATTGGCTTTAGGTTTGTTCCAATTGGTAAATTCCTCACAAAATCCGCCCGCTTGCAGAGCGAAAGCCTTAAACATTATCGGTGGAAGTTGGATATTAGGTATTTTGTTATTTAGTGGAAGTTTGTATGCGTTAGCATTATTTGGACAGCGATTATTTGTGTGGAGTACACCACTTGGAGGCGTATTTTTTATGATTGGCTGGGCTGCGTTAATTTTTGTAAGT
Organism: Actinobacillus ureae ATCC 25976; assembly: GCF_000188255.1. Classification (GTDB taxonomy): domain Bacteria; phylum Pseudomonadota; class Gammaproteobacteria; order Enterobacterales; family Pasteurellaceae; genus Actinobacillus; species Actinobacillus ureae. The sequence goes on along the minus strand of NZ_GL831080.1, from coordinate 1,202,598 downwards.
TTACGTGCTAAAAAAACCGTCTAATTGGTTAGAATAGGCGGAAAACATTGTTTTTTTATGGTGTCAGATTTATTGACATAACAATGAAATCAACGCTAGAATGATTCTATTTCCCTTCAGCAAAAGAGAGGC
>NZ_GL831080.1:1195664-1202416 GCF_000188255.1 Actinobacillus ureae ATCC 25976 | reverse complement strand
GGTTTAACGAGAAAATATAAGATATTGTTTATACAGGACTTTTTAAATAAAAAGGGTTGGTAATGATGATCTAAAAATAATCATTACCAACCCTTTTGTCCAATAGAGGCATAGTTTTGCAAAACACCAACCTTTTTGTCTACTATGCCAAAAGAGATAAAAAGTTGCATTTTAAGCTCCTAATTGTAATTCATTACAAGCAGAGCAAACGCAAAATCCCTGTTCCCTCAGGGATTTTTGCATTCTCCCTGCACCTATTGTTTTCACATCACTGTAAAAACAATGCCTGTTATTATATCCATGTTGTGTTTTTAATCAATTACTTGTTTTTCCTATCAAAATAGTGCGTAAAACGCTATACTAATTACATTTTTCACCAATTAGAAAACCTATGAATAAACTAGCATTATATTGCCGAGCGGGCTTTGAAAAAGAGACTGCCGGTGAGATTACCGATAAAGCGGCACAACTTGGTGTGTTCGGCTTTGTGAATTTAAAAGAAAATAGCGGTTATATTATTTTTGAATGTTATCAAGCAGGTGATGCAAATCGCTTAGCCAAAGAATTAAAATTTGAACAATTGATTTTTGCCCGTCAAATGATTGTTGTAGGGGATATGCTACAAGATCTGCCTGTCGAGGATCGCATTTCACCGATTTTAGAACAATACCAAGCGTTAAATCCGCGCCACAGTTCGGATATTTTTGTTGAAACGCCAGATACTAACGAAGCAAAAGAATTACTAACCTTTTGTCGTAAGTTTACCGTACCGCTACGTAATAGCTTAAAAAAGCAAGGCTGGTTAGGTAAATCAGAAAAAGCGAAAGGTAGTATTAGTTTACATATTTTATTTGTGCGTCCAGGCTGTTGTTATGTCGGTTATGCTTATAACGACAATAAATCGCCATTTTTTATGGGGATTCCCCGTTTAAAATTCCCGGCAGAAGCACCGAGCCGTTCGACCTTAAAATTAGAGGAAGCGATCCTCACCTTTATTCCGGAAGCGGAAGAGAAAAAACGTTTTACCGATGAAATGACCGGTGTGGATTTAGGTGCTTGCCCGGGCGGTTGGACCTATCAACTGGTTAAACGTGGTGTATTCGTGTATGCAGTCGATCACGGCAAAATGGCGGCAAGCCTGCACGAAACAGGGCGTATTGAACATTGTCCGGAAGACGGTTTTAAATTTCAACCACCTAAACGTAAAACTATCGACTGGTTGGTGTGCGATATGGTGGAACAGCCAATACGGATCAGCAAATTAATCGGTAAATGGTTAATTAACGGTTGGTGTCGAGAAACGATTTTCAACTTAAAATTACCGATGAAAAAACGTTATCAAGAAGCGCAATTATGTTTAGCGTATCTTGAAGAAGAACTCGAAAAACAAGGTTTTTGGTTTAAAATTCAAGCAAAACATCTCTATCACGATAGAGAAGAAATTACCGTACATATTGCGGTAATGGGACGTAAACCCCAATAAGTAAAACCAACATAAATAAGCGGTAAAATTTTCACAAAATTTTGCAAATTTATGGCAAAATCAGACCGCTTATTTTAACAAGAATAAGACGTTATAGAGGAAGACACAATGACATTAAAAATCGGAATCGTCGGTGCTGGCGGTCGTATGGGACGCAATCTGATTACTGCGGTACAAAATGCGGAAGGCGTGGAGTTAGGAGCAGCATTTGAACGTAAAGGTTCAAGTTTAGTCGGTGCGGATGCCGGTGAAGTGGCGGGCATTGGTGCAACAGGGGTAAAAATTAGCGATGATTTAAGCCAAAATACCAATTTTGACGTATTAATTGATTTTACCCGTCCGGAAGGTACTCTTGAGCATATTAAATTTTGTGTAGCAAACGGTAAAAAAATGGTCATCGGTACGACCGGTTTTGATGCTGCAGGTAAACAAGCGATTCAAATGGCGGCAGAGCAAATTTCGATTGTGTTTGCTTCTAATTATAGTGTCGGTGTGAACCTCGTATTCAAATTATTAGAAAAAGCGGCGAAAGTGATGGGCGATTATTGCGATATCGAAGTGATTGAAGCTCACCACCGTCATAAAGTGGACGCACCGTCCGGCACAGCACTATCAATGGGCGAACATATCGCAAAAATACTTGGACGTGATTTAAAAACACACGGTGTATTTGCTCGAGAAGGCATTACCGGTGAACGTAAACGTGATGAAATCGGTTTTGCAACCATTCGTGCCGGCAATGTGGTTGGCGAACACTCGGTATGGTTTGCCGATGAAGGTGAGCGTGTAGAAATTGCCCACAAAGCCTCAAGCAGAATGACGTTTGCCAACGGCGCAGTGCGTGCTGCTAAATGGCTTCAAACCAAGCAAAATGGTCTGTTTGATATGACGGATGTTTTGGATCTGAATAATTTATAGTTTAGATTGAATGTAGGGACGCACAGAGTGTGTTTAAAATGAATAATAAAAGGAATGAAAAATGACCAAATACAACAATATTGAAACCACGCTAGTACAGTTAGGTAACCGTACTGATCCTCGTACGGGTGCGGTAGCAACACCGATTATTTTATCGACCGCTTATGGACGTGATGGCTTAGGTGAGTCGACCGGTTGGGATTACACCCGTACTAAAAACCCAACCCGTGCCGTGTTAGAGCAAGGTATTGCAGATTTAGAAGGCGGTGATGCCGGTTTTGCAATGGCATCAGGTATGGCGGCAATTCAGTTAGTGATATCGCTTTTCAAAGCACCGGATGTGTGGATTATTTCAAGTGATGTATATGGCGGCTCTTACCGTTTATTTGATTTCAGTCATAAACATCACAATACAGTAAAACCGGTTTATGTAAATACCGCAGATTTGGAGGCAATTGAAGCGGCAATTACCCCAAACACTAAAGCGATTTTTGTTGAAACACCATCAAACCCATTAATGGAAGAGTGTGATGTTGATGCAATTTCTAAAATTGCGAAAAAACATAACTTAATGTTAATTGTGGATAATACCTTCTTAACGCCGATTTTATTCCGTCCGATTGAACACGGTGCGGATATCGTGATTCATAGTGCAACGAAATATCTTTCTGGGCATAACGATGTATTAGCTGGTTTGATTGTGGCGAAAGATTCAGAGGCGACTAAAGTAAACGGTCAAAATCTTTCTGAACGTTTATTCTACTTCCAAAACTGTGCAGGTGCGGTGCTTTCACCGTTTGATTCTTACCTTGCTGTGCGTGGTTTAAAAACACTTGCGTTGCGTATGGAGCGCCACCAATCGAATGCAACTGAATTAGCGAAGTTCTTAAGTGAACAGCCTGAGATTGATAGCGTACTTTATTCAGGTAAGAGCGGTATGCTTTCATTCCGTTTACAAAAAGAAGACTGGGTGCCGAAATTCTTAAAAGCGATCAATTTGATTACCTTTGCGGAAAGTTTAGGCGGTACGGAAAGTTTTATCACTTACCCGTCAACCCAAACACATATGGATATTCCGGAAGCGGAGCGTATTGCACGTGGTATTACCAATAACTTACTGCGTTTCTCAGTTGGCTTGGAACATGTTGAAGATTTAAAAGCGGATTTACGCCAAGCGTTCGGACAACTAAAATAAGTAAATTGGCATAACATTTTGGTGTTATGCCAAATTTATTTTGATTTTAGTATTAATTGTCATTATCATTACCCTCTATTTTTATTAAGAGAGCTTAAACATTATGAAAAAACATCACGTTGAAACCCTTATTTCTCGCGAAGAAGTTCAATCTCGTATTATGGAACTTGCTAAAGAAATTAATCATCACTATGCACACGCACATTGCGAGAATTTGGTTGTTGTAGGGCTATTACGTGGTTCATTTATGTTTATGGCGGATTTAGTGCGTTTAATTGATGTACCGGTTGAAGTTGATTTTATGACGGCTTCTAGCTATGATTCAAGTACGGAATCAAGTCGTGATGTTAAGATCTTAAAAGATCTTGATGGTGAGATTCACGGGAAAGATGTTTTAATCGTTGAAGACATTATTGATACCGGTTTTACTTTAAGTAAAGTACGTGATATTTTGAATTTACGTGAGCCTCGTTCGGTAGCAATCTGTACATTATTGGATAAACCTTCACGTCGTGAAGTAGAAGTACCGGTTGAATGGGCTGGCTTTGCAATTCCGGATGAATTCGTAGTGGGATATGGCATTGATTATGCTCAAAAATATCGCAACCTTGATTTTATCGGCAAAGTTGTGATGGACGAATAAACCATCAAAATAATATAACTAACCGCTTGCAGGAAACTTCAAGCGGTTTTTTGTGCCTAACTTGCTTAAGTAAAGAAAAGGGAGGAAGAAATAATGTGGAAAAAAACAATTCTAGCTTTATTGGTTGCAGCTTCAGTAAATATAAGTGTTGAAGCAAAGCAGAAAACGAAAGTATACAGTGAGACGGAGGTTGCTCAGCTCCAAGCCGAATTAGAAAAAAAATTAACTGACAAATGGCAAAAAGATCAGCAGGATGCAGCGGAACTTGTTAAGCAAAGAGCTTATTTTGAGCAATTAGATGCAATTTTAAAAGCGGCACAAACAAAGAAAACATTAACGCCGAATGCATTACAGCTAAGTAATGCGTTACTCAAGGTTTTAGCCGGCTATCCGCTGGAAATGGAAGCGGAATGGGAATTACTGAAGACCAAGCTTGCAGTTAAGCAAGTTTCAGAACAAGAAATTGCAGCGTTTTCCGAAAAATATCCGAATTCGATTTATCAGAAGCGCTTAAATCAGCTCACATTTGAACAATTATATCAAGCGGCAAAATGGGCAGAGTTACTTGAGTATGCCAAAAAAGTGACGCCGGAGGGCAATGAAAATCAGTGTCGAGTGTTTTCTGCACAATATCAGTTATTCGCTAGTCAAGCTCAGATCAATCCTGAAGCTGAACAAGCAACACAAAGCAATACCTCGGTAGATACAGCGGTAAATAGCGTAATAACTGATTTACTCGGACAGTTTGAAAAGTTTTGGTTAAAAACGGCTGAATTACCGCAAAGTTGTACCGATATTGAAGCTTATTGGCGTGATCAAGGCGGTAAAACAGCGGATAAAATCCGTTTAAAAGCAGTTGAATTATTTAAACAAAATGCAGCTAAAGGCTTAGAAACTTTGAGTTTAAATACTCAAGATTCAGAACTTACTTTGTGGCTTAGCGAAGTAAGTAAATTACAGAGTAACGTAAATTATTTGCAAAATTTTGTTCAAAATCAACCGCTTACTGAACACTATAAAGCATTGATTATGCACACTTTTCCTAAGTTGTTGAAATCATTAGCTGAAGATATTCCATCACCTAATTTTGCGCCTTACCAAACTTGGGCAGAAAAATGGCAATTAACACCGGCTGAGCTAAAAGAATGGAAAACAACGTTTATCAGCCGCTTTTTTGATAATCAGTCAGGAGAATGGCAAATTTGGCGTGATAATGAGCTTCAAACATTAAAAGCGGATAATCTGACCGAGCGACGCATACGTATGGCACTATGGAAAAAAGAGAAGTTGGATACTTGGCTTGTGTTATTATCGGATGAGGCTAAACAAAAAGCAGAATGGCGTTATTGGTTAGCGAAAACAGAAAAAGATCCACAAAAGCGTGTTCAACAGCTTACAAGTTTGGCGAAAGAGCGTGGTTTTTATCCGATGTTAGCTGCTCAGCAGTTAGGTTCGAATTATCAGTTTAATCAGCCTGAAGTTAAACCGTTAACAGATGAGCAGATAGCGCAATTTACCCCGCAATTTATGCGTATTAAAGAATGGCGTGCGCTTAATCGTTTCGAGTCCGCTAAAGGATTATGGGTTGAATGGCTGAAGATGCTACCGTTTGAGGAGCAACTTGGATTAAGTGAATATGCCAAGCAGCAAGAATGGTATGATTTAGCCGTTGAGGCCACGATTCAGGCAAAAGCATGGGATTATATCGATCTACGCCTACCGAATGCTTATGCACAATGGTTTGATTTAAATCTTACTGAGAAAGGCATGTCTAAAAGTTTTGCGATGGCAATTGCTCGTCAAGAAAGCGCTTGGAGTAGCCAAGCTAAGTCACACGCTAACGCAATGGGGCTAATGCAGATGTTACCGAGTACAGCAGCATTAACGGCGAAAAATATGGGATTGCCGTTTGAGAACGATAAAGATTTGTTTGATCCGCTTAGAAATATTATGTTAGGTACAGCGCATTTAAATGAGTTAAATGTGAAGTATCCAAATAATCGTATTTTAATTGCTGCAGCTTATAATGCCGGCGCAAGTCGAGTAGAGAAGTGGTTGGCACGAAGTAATGGCACATTAACGATGGATGAATTTATTGCTTCAATTCTGTTTTATGAAACGAGAGGTTATGTGCAAAATGTAGTAACTTATGATTATTACTATCAAATGTTACAGGGTAAAACAAGCAAAAAAATGTTTTATAAAGAGGAATGGCAGAAGCAATACTAATTAGCTGATTAATTTCTTATACTAATAAAACAAGCGGTTAAATTCTTCGGATTTTTTGCAAAATCTTCTGAAAATTTAACCGCTTGTTTATATATGAAACTGTTAGTTTAATGAAAATTCTTTACTGGTTGATTCGTATTTAATACCTGAATTAGACCCTTCAGTGCCATTAAAATAAACATTTTTAGACTGAGAACAAGCACTGTTCACTAAAATGCTTGCTACTAAGAAGATAACTTTTTCCATATCTGTCCTCGAGTATGTAAAAAAGCGGCCCTATTTTG
>NZ_GL831080.1:1186346-1195581 GCF_000188255.1 Actinobacillus ureae ATCC 25976 | reverse complement strand
AATACAGAACTCAGTCCTTAAATTAAACAATCTAACTTTTTGGGGTCAGATCATATTTGACCGCTTATCATTAAAATTAAGCTGTAAAACCTTCTTTTAAACTTACAGTTAAGTTAAATACTAAGTTTTCAGCCGAACCGTCTTTACTGTCTAAACAGTAATAGCCTTCACGTTCGAATTGGTAGCCTTGTTCCGCTTTTGCATTAACGAGGATCGGCTCAACGAAGCCGTGTTTGATTACCAATGATTCCGGGTTTAATACCGCATTAATATCATCTTCCGCGCCTGGGTTTGCTACCGTGAATAAACGGTTGTAAATACGGAATTCAGCCGGTTTGTTATCTTCCGCTGATACCCAGTGAATTACCCCTTTCACTTTGCGACCATCAGCAGGATTTTTACCTAAAGTTTCCGGATCGTAAGTACAGAAAATGGTAGTGATTTTACCGTTTTCGTCTTTTTCTACACGCTCAGCTTTAATTACATAAGCATTACGTAAGCGCACTTCTTTGCCTAATACTAAACGTTTGTATTGCTTGTTTGCTTCTTCACGGAAGTCCGCTTCATCGATATAAAGTTCACGAGTAAACGGTAAATCACGCTCGCCCAATTCCGGACGATTCGGGTGATTCGGTGCTTTTAAGATTTCTTTATCGCCAAAGTTTTCAATCACAACACGAACAGGGTTGATTACTGCCATTGCGCGTGGTGCGTTTTCGTTTAAATCTTCACGGATACACGTTTCAAGCGCTGAATATTCCACAACGTTATCTTGTTTTGTTACACCTATACGGCGGCAGAATTCACGTAATGAAGCCGGAGTATAACCACGACGACGTAAACCTGAAATAGTAGGCATACGCGGATCATTCCAGCCGTCCACCGTGCCGTCTGTCACTAATTTCAATAATTTACGTTTAGAAGTGAGTGTACCTTCTAAGTTCAAACGAGAAAATTCATATTGGTGCGGTAATGGACGCTCGATAGAAATATTTTCAAGTACCCAATCGTATAAACGGCGGTTATCTTGGAATTCAAGCGTACATAACGAGTGAGTAATGCGCTCAATCGCATCCGAAATACAGTGTGTAAAATCGTACATCGGATAGATGCACCATTTATCACCAGTTTGGTGATGGTGAGCAAATTTGACACGGTAGATTACAGGGTCACGCATTACGATAAACGGTGATGCCATATCAATTTTGGCACGTAAACACGCTTTGCCTTCTTCAAACTCACCGTTTTTCATTTTTTCAAATAACGCTAAGTTTTCTTCCACGCTACGGTCACGGTATGGGCTGTTTTTGCCCGGCTCAGTTAACGTACCACGATATTCACGCATTTCATCCGGCGAAAGTTCATCAACATAAGCTAAACCTTTGTTGATTAACTCAATTGCATAGCCGTAAAGTTGATCAAAATAGTCAGATGCATAACGCGGTTCGCCTTCCCATTTAAAACCTAACCATTTTACGTCTTGTTTGATTGAATCAACGTATTCAACATCTTCTTTTACCGGATTCGTATCATCAAAACGAAGGTTACATAAGCCTTTATATTCTTGGGCAATACCGAAGTTTAAGCAGATAGATTTTGCGTGACCGATATGTAAGTAGCCGTTCGGCTCAGGTGGGAAACGAGTGTAAACGTTATTGTGTTTACCGCTTTTTAAATCTTCATCAATAATATGGGTAATAAAATTCGCACGGGTTTCCGGCGCATTTTCTAAAATTTCTTCTGTCATAATTGTTCTCTGTTGCCTTTAAATAAAAATAACAGGGTATTCTACACTGTATTGTGAGCTTCATAAAGCAGCAAACGGTGAGAAATAAAAAAGCGGTCGAATTGTTTGCAAAATTTGCAAGAAATTCGACCGCTTGTACTCTTATCAGAGATTATTTTACACGTGAAACGTATTCGCTTGAACGAGTATCAACACGGATTACTTCGCCGATTTGTACGAATAATGGTACACGAACAACTGCACCTGTGCTTAATGTCGCCGGTTTACCACCAGTACCTGCTGTATCACCTTTTAAGCCTGGATCTGTTTCAACAACTTCTAATTCAACGAAGTTTGGTGGAGTTACAGAAATCGCAGAACCGTTCCATAACGTGATGATACATTCAGCTTGGTCAACTAACCATTTGTCGTTGTCGCCTAATGCTTTTTGGTCTACAGAGATTTGTTCGAATGTTTCAGGGTGCATAAAGTACCAGAAATCTTCGTCTTTGTATGAGTAAGTGTAGTTGTAATCTACAACATCCGCTGCTTCAACAGAAGTACCTGATTTGAAGTTGATCTCTAATACTTTGCCAGAGATTAATTTACGGATTTTAGTACGGGTAAATGCTTGACCTTTACCCGGTTTAACGAATTCGTTTTCAACGATTACACAAGGTTCGCCATCTTGGATGAATTTTAAACCCAGTTTGAAGTCATTAGTGCTGTAACTAGCCATTGTTTCCTCAATTATTTAACAATAAATTAACAAAATTTGAAAACCCACTATTGGATTTGTCAAAAAGACCCATATAATATAGTAATTAGCGAAAGATCTCTAAAAGTTTTTACGCTATAGTTTAAAAATCTTATGATATAAGGGAAACTCAATGAAAAAAGTTATTACTCTTTCTGCAATCATTGCTTTATCGATTGCAACGGTTGCGGAAGCAAAGCGTGGTAGTTTATCTCGTTCGGTAACAGGTAAACCGATTGCGGCACAAAAAACACAATCTATTCATTCAAATGCGCAAAAAGATGCGACATTTGATAATACGCAAAATCGTGCGATCCCGAATCAACAGCCTCAAGCAAATGGTGGAAACCGTTTAGCGAGCTTTGCAACAGGTGCGGCAGCAGGTTATGTATTAAGTGAAATGCTTGCACCGACAGCGGCTCAGGCTCAAACACAGCAAGCAGCAACGGCAGCGCGACCGCAAGAGGTCGAAAATGCAAAAAATATTGCAAATAGTGTACCGGCTACAGTGGCAACGTTTAAGAGCATTGGTGGTCAAATTGATCCGTTCTTAGTAGAGAAAACTGATGGGTACCGTCGTTATTGTATTTCTGGCGTGCAGTATTTAATTGCAGCACAAGGTAGTCCATCTGCACCTGTTGTAATGGTTAATCCAAACGGTTCACCACTTGCGTGTAATTTAGTACAATAATTTCTTATTTTGCGGAGGGGCGTAGTATTACGCCCTTTTTGTTTTTCTATCAATATTTAGGGCGTACGTAGCACGCCTCTATGAATTATGCAACTAGTCCAAATTGAATCTTCCAAACCCCAATGGCTTATTGATTTAGCACAAGCATTCAATGATCCTATCGCTTTATTAGAACATCTGGAGCTTAATCCGAAAGAGTTTGAAACGGCGATAACGGCACGTAAGTTATTCGCGTTGCGTGTGCCTCGCCCGTTTGTCGGAAAAATGCGAAAAGGCGATAAAAATGATCCGCTTTTTTTACAAGCAATGTCGGCGGCGGAAGAGTTTTTACAGATGCAAGGCTTTGTGAAAGATCCCTTGGAAGAACAGCATAGCCCTGCCCCCAATATTTTGCATAAATACCATAATCGTTTGCTGTTTATGATTAAGAACAGTTGTGCGATCAATTGTCGTTATTGTTTTCGCCGTCATTTCCCTTATGATGAAGTAAAAAGCGGTAAAGCGGTTTGGCAGCAAGGATTAGACTATATTGCGGCACATACAGAATTAGAAGAAGTGATTTTCTCCGGCGGCGATCCGCTCATGGCAAAAGACAGTGAATTAAACTGGCTGATTTCCGCTTTGGAACAGATTCCGCATATCAAAACATTGCGTATTCATACCCGTTTGCCGGTGGTGATTCCGAGCCGCATTACCGAGCAATTATGTAACCGATTATCAAAATCTCGTTTAAAAGTCGTGATAGTAACCCATATTAATCACCCTAACGAAGTGGATGAAGTCTTAGTCGATAGACTGAATCAATTGCGCCAAGCAAATGTTGTGTTACTCAATCAATCCGTTTTATTGAAGGGGATTAATGATAATGCGCAAACATTGAAAGTATTAAGTGATAAATTATTTGATAGCGGTGTACTGCCGTATTATTTACATTTGTTGGATAGAGTGGAAGGGGCGAGTCATTTCTTTATTGAGGATCAACAAGCAGCAGAAATTTATAAAGAATTGCAACGAATTAGTTCGGGTTATTTAGTACCGAAATTAGCTAGAGAAATTGCGAGAGAGCCAAATAAAACATTGATGGGATAGGGTAGTTCAACAAGCGGTTAAGTTTTGCTGATTTTTTGCAAATTTTGACCGCTTATATGCAAAAGGGCGAATAAGATTATTCGCCCTTTTTTGTTAGTCTCGATTAGAAATTCGCATTACGTGGTGCACGTGGGAATGGAATTACTTCACGGATATTTTGTAAACCAGTTACATAAACGATTAAACGTTCAAAACCTAAGCCGAAGCCAGAATGTGGAACTGTACCGTATTTACGTAAATCACGATACCACCAGTAATCTTCAGGATTTAAGCCCATTTCAACCATGCGAGCGTCTAATACGTCTAAACGTTCTTCACGTTGTGAACCACCGATAATCTCACCGATTCCCGGTGCTAATACGTCCATTGCCGCCACGGTTTTACCGTCATCATTTAAGCGCATATAGAATGCTTTAATGTCTTTCGGATAGTTTTTCACAACTACCGGCGATTTGAAATATTCTTCCGCTAAGAAACGCTCGTGTTCAGAAGAAAGATCGATACCCCAAGAAACTGGGAACTCAAATTCTTTACCTGATTTTAATAAAATTTCAATCGCGTCGGTGTAATCAACTTGTGCGAACGACGAAGCAATAAAGTTTTCTAAGCGAGTAATAACATCCTTATCAATGTGTTTTGCGAAGAATTGCATATCGTCTTTACGCTCTTCAAGTACCGCTTTAAATACATATTTCAGCATATCTTTCGCTAATTTTGCATTGTCCGCTAAGGTTGCGAATGCAAATTCAGGTTCAACCATCCAGAACTCTGCTAAGTGGCGAGTGGTATTTGAGTTTTCCGCGCGGAATGTCGGGCCGAACGTATAAACTTTGCTTAATGCACAAGCGTAAGTTTCACCGTTTAACTGACCTGATACGGTTAAGAAAGACTCTTTACCGAAGAAATCTTGGCTGAAATCAACTTTGCCTTCGTCTGTGCGTAGTAAGTTTTCTAAATCTAATGTTGAAACACGGAACATTTCGCCCGCGCCTTCGGTATCCGATGCAGTAATAAGCGGAGTTGCTACCCAGTAGAAACCTTGCTCATTAAAGAAACGGTGAATTGCTTGTGCTAAGCAGTGACGAACACGTGCGACTGCACCGATTAAGTTAGTACGAGGACGTAAGTGCGCCACTTCACGTAAATATTCGATAGAGTGACGTTTTGCCGCCATCGGATAAGTATCAGGATCTTCAACCCAACCTACCACTTCTACCTGTGTTGCGTGTAATTCAACCGCTTGACCTTCTGCCGGAGATTCAACCACTTTACCGGTTACGATAACCGAACAACCTGCGGTTAAACGTAACACTTCATCGTTATAATTTACTAAATCTTTATTAATGATCGCTTGGATCGGATCAAAACAAGAACCGTCATAAACGGCTAAAAATGATAAACCTGCTTTTGAGTCACGGCGGGTACGTACCCAACCACGTACTGCAACTTCTTCGCCTACCGCAACTTTGCCTGATAGGATCTCCGAAACTGTTGGAAATTTAGACATTGAATACCTCAATCTTTATTGCGAGTTTTATAGAAAAATAATCGTTCGGTATTTTACAAGAATAAGTAAGGAAATAAAGGGAATTGTCGATTTTTTTCTGCATTTTCGTTGCTAGAACAAGAATTTGCTAAAAATTCTTCGTGCTTTTAATCAGATTACAAATTACTGATGCTCAAAAATAAGGCAATGTAAGAAAAAATTCAAAGAATCTGCCATATTATGCAGTTCAGTATAAATTTCTCACACAGTGAATTTATCTAACTTATTGATATATAAGAAAAAAATAAATAAATGCAAAAAAATTTAAATTTTTTAATATTTTTGTGAACTTTCTGAAATCCGTCCAGTCATACTTAACGCTAACTGAACAGAATTCATGTAAGTTTTTTTCATTTCCTTAGGTAAGACCTCCCTCGGCATCGCTTTCTTGGTGTCGGGTTTTTTTCTATCCATAATTCCCTTATTTGTATTTCCTGCAAATTTAACCGCTTAACTATGTTACAATATGACTAATTTTTCCTAAATTGAAGCGATCAATGAATAAAAATCTTACTTTTTTCTTTTATGATTACGAAAGTTTTGGTGTGAGTCCGGCGTTAGATCGTCCGGCACAGTTTGCCGGTATTCGTACCGATAGTGATTTTAATATCATCGGTGATCCGGTGATGTTTTATTGTAAGCAAACACCGGATTATTTACCTTCGCCTGAGGCGGTGATGGTGACGGGCATTACTCCGCAACAGTGTAACGCTGAAGGTGTGTCGGAACCGGAATTTGCCGCACGAACCCACGCTGAATTCAGCCAACCGAACACTTGTATTTTAGGCTATAACAATATTCGTTATGATGATGAAATGACCCGTTATACCTTTTTCCGAAATTTCGTTGACCCGTATGAATATAGCTGGAAAAACGGTAATTCTCGTTGGGATCTGTTAGATCTTGTTCGAGCTTGTTATGCACTACGTCCGGATGGTATTGAATGGGTAACAGACGAAAACGGTGTGCCGAATTTCAAATTAGAGAATCTCACTAAAGCGAACGGCATTGCTCATGAAAATGCGCACGATGCAATGGCGGACGTTTACGCCACGATTGCGATGGCGAAATTGATTAAGCAAAAACAGCCGAAACTTTTCCAATTTTTCTTTGAAAATCGTGGTAAGAAAGAAATTAAGAAAATGATTGATACCGGTGAAATGACCCCGTTGGTACACGTTTCCGGTATGTTTGGCAACGCACGAGGCAATACTGCTTGGATTGCACCGATTGCATGGCACCCAACTAACCAAAATCAAGTATTATGTTGCGATTTATCAGGCTATGTTAGCGCATTATTGACGGACTCGGCAGAGGAATTACGTACCCATTTATACACTAAAAAAGAAGAGTTGCCGGAAAATGTTGCACCTGTGCCGTTAAAAGGTGTGCATATTAACCGTTGTCCAATTATTGCACCGGCAAAGGTGTTGTTACCTGAAAATGCGGCTCGTTTAGGTATTGATCGTGAGCGTTGTTTAGAAAATCTCAAATTACTGAAAGCAAATAAAAGTTTAGTACGAGAGAAAGTGACCGAAATCTTTATGGAAGAACGGAGCTTTGAAGCTTCGGCAAATGTAGAAACCACGCTATATGACGGCTTTTTCTCACCGGCGGATAAAAATAATATGGCGATCTTGCGAACGTTACAGCCGCAAGAATTGGAGCATCACGGCTTACAGTTTGCTGATGAGCGAGTAGAGGCATTGTTATTTCACTATCGTGCCAGACATTATCCCGAAACATTAAGTCGAGCCGAGCAAATCAAATGGCAGAAATATTGTCATCAGCAAATAGATGCCAAATCGGCTCAATTTGCCGAGTCGATTGATAACTTATTCCAAATTCATCACGATAATCCGGAAAAGGTAAAATTATTGGAAGATTTGACGGCTTACGCTGCTCAAATTGCTGAATTTCAAATGGTTAAACATACCGCTAATGCACAGAGTGATGAACAGCTGGTTTCAGCCTTAAATCAAGTGGCGGAACAAGGTGTGGACAAAGCGGCAAAATTAGCAATGCTCAAAGCACTGATTAAATAAGTTGGAGAGAATGACTATGCAACAACCTTTAGAACATCACCCGTTTCAACCGGTTTTACCGGAATCAGCTATCGTGGTGATGATGGGGACTTTTCCGCCAACAGGCGAAAAACGCTGTATGGAATTTCATTACCCAAATTTTCAAAATGATATGTGGCGCATTATGGGAGCGGTTTTCTATGATGATACCGACTATTTCCGTGTTGGTGATGAGAAACGTTTTGATCCCATAAAAATCGAAGCATTTTTACGAGAAAAAGGCATTGCGTTGTGTTCATCTGCACAAACGGCAATTCGCTTAAAGGGTAACGCTTCGGATAAGGATTTAAAAATCGTTGATCCGGTAGATATGCCGCAATTATTAACAACCTTACCCCATGTAAAATGGATTTTTACCACCGGCGGTTTGGCAACAGATACCTTACTCGGTTTATTAAATGAAAAAATAAAAGCACCGAAAATGAATGAATGGATTCCCTATCCATACTGTGCTGATAGGGAACTTTTTCTTTACCGTTTGCCTTCTACTTCTCGGGCTTATCCATTGAGTTTATCCAAGAAAATCGAAGCATATCGACAATTTTTTATTCAAGCAGGATTAGTTTAACGCATGAAATATGATTTACATTCACACAGTACCGCATCGGACGGTATGCTTAGCCCAGCCGAACTGGTTCAGCGTGCGTTAGAGCAACAAATCGAAATGCTTGCTTTAACCGATCACGATACCGTGGAAGGGATTCAAGAAGCGAAGCAAGCGGCACAGGGGCAGCCGATTAGCTTGATTGCTGGCGTAGAAATTTCTATCGTTTGGGAAGGTAAAAGTATCCATCTTGCCGCATTAAATGTCGATGATACGCATCCTGCATTGGTTGCAGTGTTAGATAAGCAGGCGTTATTACGTGAGCAAAGAGCGGTCGAAATCGGTGAAAAACTTGCGAAAGCCGGTATTCCAAATGCGTATGAAGGAGCAAAGGCGTTAGCAAATGGTGAAGTGACTCGTGCGCATTATGGGCGTTTTTTACACGAGAACGGTTATGTGCGAAATATCGAACACGCTTTTAAAAAATATCTCGGTGGCGGTAAGCCGGCTTACGTTAAGCCAATGTGGTGCAGTTTAGAAGAAGCGATTGAAGTCACCCATCAAGCCGGCGGTGTGAGTTGTATTGCTCATCCGTTGCGTTATAAATTAACCGGACGCTGGATTCGCCGCTTAATCGCTGACTTTAAATTAGCCGGCGGTGATGGCATTGAGGTTGCCGGTTGCGGACAAACACCGGATCAACGCCAATTGATCGCACGTTGGGCAAAAGAGTTTGATTTATACGCTTCGGTCGGTTCGGATTTCCATTACCCGACTGGTTGGTAGAGCTTGGTAGAG